>CANMQH010000001.1 GCA_947499935.1 uncultured Algibacter sp.
TACATCAATAAATTTATCTTCGATAGACCAATAAACAACATTAAAATAGAAATTACCTAATTACACCCAACGGGTTATGAATATTATATATAAATAAACTTGGACTAATACAATAAAAAAAGGTGCAACTAGACGTCTATCTAGTTGCACCTTTATCTTATAATGTCTTATTTTTTATTTGCAAGAATTTAATTCTTTACAAAATAGCAATAAGTCCTCAGGTGTATTTTTAAACGCTTTATTTTGTGCTTTTTCAGCTAAAGTTGGACATCCTTCAGCTAGTTTAACGAGTTTCTTTTTAAATCCAAAGACAAAAGCGGTAGACAATGTCGACTTACCTTTTTTACTGTCATTAGGAGTGTAAATCACAGTTTCTTCGTTATTAAAAAGATATAGATCTATTTTGTCCGATTCAAAGAGTATTTTACAAAGTTTTTCCTTCGCTCCACCCAATAACATTTTTGCGGCATCAACATCATCACCTTTTATAGAAGATTCTTTAAACTTTACATTTTTATAGTGCGTGCCATCAACAAAAAGGACTTCATTAAAATCTTTGGCGCTTTTTACTTCTGTGCCAACCGGAGATTTATTATTATCGTACCTAACTGTTCTTATTTTGTATGCTATTTTATCAATATCTTTAGTTTCCATATCTACCAGAGTAGTATCTCCTGCTTTAGATATTAAATAAGCTTTTACTAATTCTAATTTAGAATTTGAAGCATTTTGGTATCCGTTTTGATTTTCAGGTTCTTCTTCAACAACATTAGAGAGATCTTCCGTTATCACCTCAAAATGTCTTGTATTAGTTTTATTAATTTTAAACTTCTCTATTAAATTATTAGATATGCGAATAAAATGCTTACCATCAGATTTATCGTAACCATTATCAATTATTTTTTGGCCATATTCTTTAGCTTTTTCAGGCATTTCAAGATAATAATAAATCTTTGCAATATTATAATAACTAGCATACCTTACTTTGGCCATTTTTTTCTTAGTTCCGACGTATTTAGGTATTAAACTATTAAAATAGTCTATTACAGGTTGTGTTTCTGCTTTTAAATCTTCAATAGGCTGATCATACTTCATTTTAGCGAAGATGACTTTTAAGGTTTCAAAAGCTTCCATGTGGTTTTTGTACTCTGGGTGTTTTTTACTTCCTAGAATCCAAAAATTTTCATTACTTTCATTTCTTGGAACATAACCATACTTACTATTTAGAGTACCGTTAATTCTGCTTAGAATACTTTTTTTGTGTTTAGAAGCATATTTGTTTTTTATATTATAACGATTATTATTGTAATGGTTTTGGGCATCCCTGTAACTCGAAAAAGAGTTACTAGTATAGTTGTCTTTTTCAGAATAATCTTGTTGGTATCCATTATCAATAACATCAGAATTGCTAACAGATAAGCTAGCCGAAGATGTATATGGTATATTTACATTGTATGTGTAGGTAGTAGAAGTAACATTGCCGTTATCATCTTTCTTTTCGTGTTTAGTTTTATTAATCTTTACTTCACCAACGCTAGTGCCATTAAAACTATAATTAATATCTAAAGTGCCATTTTCTTTAACTCTTGAAAATCCTGAAAGTGCTATAGCTCTTTTGTTGGAAGAAAATGTTCTTTTACTATTGTCCAACACAGGCTTAGAGGGCAATATCACATAGGAGACATTAAAATATTCTCTGTCTAAATTAGCACTTTGCGAAAATGAAATAGCATAAGTTATTAATGTTAAAACGAGTGTAATTGTTTTTTTCATAGAGATTTTGTTTGGAGTATTTATTGTAAAATGTTGCAATATATATTAAAATACAAGAGATTTAAATTTATATGAATTATTTTTTTAGTATCATATAGTATAGTTGTACAAAGTGTTAAACTCCTCTATAATGGTCTATAAATAGTATATTACATGGTTTTTAAATAATATTAACTAATATTGTCATAAACAAAACAAATTGTTACCTTGTAAGTTCTAGAGTATTTTTTGACTAATTTTGTGTGATTAAAACGAATTAAAAACCTATTTAAAATATAAATATTATGGCATTAGAAATAACAGATGCAACGTTTGAAGAAACGGTGTTAAAAAGTGATAAACCTGTATTAGTGGATTTTTGGGCAGCTTGGTGCGGACCTTGCAGAATGGTTGGACCTATCATAGATCAAATTAGTGAAGAATATGATGGTAAAGCCGTTATTGGTAAAATAGATGTTGATGCTAATCAAGAATTTGCTGCCAAGTATGGTGTACGTAACATACCAACAGTATTGCTTTTTCACAATGGAGAAGTTGTTGGAAAACAAGTTGGTGTTTCTGCAAAGAACGCATATACAGATGCTATAGACGGGCTTTTGTAGTAAATAAATAAAAGAAAATTGAAAAGGTTTGCCGTAATGGTGAACCTTTTTTTATTTTAGTTAAAAATTTAAAATAAGATGAGTAAACAAATAAAAGTCCAAGATGCTATTGATAGTAAATTAATAGAATCACGTAAAGTATTTCTATGGGGGCAGGTAGACGATAAATCTGCAAAACACGTTATCGATAGATTACTCTATTTAGATGCTTTAGAAACAAAAGATATTCATTTATACATTAATAGTCCAGGCGGGTATGTAACTTCTGGCTTTGCTATGTACGATTGTATAAAGTCTTTAAATAGTGATGTATCTACAATTTGTACTGGTTTAGCAGCTTCTATGGGGTCTATATTATTATCAGTAGGTGCTAAGGGTAAACGTTTTATCCAGCCGCATGCTAGGGTTATGATTCACCAACCTAGTGGTGGTGCACGAGGACAAGCTAGTGATATTGAAATTACGGCTCAGGAGATATTAAAGACAAAAGAGTTAAGTGCTAAAATTTTAGCAGATAACTGTGGGCAGGATTACGATAAGGTCATGAAAGATTTTAATCGTGATCATTGGATGGGGGCAGAGGAATCTGTAGCTTATGGTATTGTTGATGCTGTGATATAGAAAAAGGGGTAGTACAGATAAGCGTAGACACTAGTTTGGGATTTATTTGATAACTTAATTCTAGTATTAATTCGTCTAGTGTCTTAAAAAAATGAACTTACAAAACGAACTAAATAAAACAGAAGGATTTAAAAACCTTGAATTACTTGCTAAGCAAGTGGTCGAGGGTTTTATTGCTGGAATGCATAAAAGTCCGTTTCATGGCTTTTCTGCGGAATTTGCGGAACATAAAATTTATAACCCAGGAGAAAGCACGCGCCACATAGATTGGAAATTGTTTGCTAAAACAGATAAGCTTTATACCAAACGATATGATGATGAAACCAATCTTCGGTGCCATATTATTATAGACAATAGTAGCTCGATGCACTTTCCAAAAACAGATTCGTTTTCTATAAATAATTTAAATAAAATAGGTTTTTCTGTATTAGCTTCTGCAAGTTTAATGCATATTTTAAAAAAGCAACGTGATGCTGTTGGATTAAGTATTTATAGTGATGCTTACGATTATTATGCGCCAGAGAAAGGGAGCGAACGTCACCATCAAATGTTACTAAATCATTTAAGTGAAGCTGCTATTTCTAAACCTATAAATAAGCAAACAGAAACTTATAAATACTTACATGAAATTGCAGAAAAAATTCATAGACGATCTATGATATTTTTGTTTACTGATATGTTTCAAACCTCAGAAGACGAAACAAAGCTTTTTGAGGCGCTTCAACATTTAAAATATAATAAACACGAAGTCATTTTATTTCATGTGTTTGACAAAGCAAAAGAATTAATATTTGATTTTGATAATAAGCCTAAACGTTTTATTGATGTAGAGACAGGAGAGCATATTAATTTGTATGCAGATTCTATAAAAGAGAATTATAACAAATCTGTAAATAATTATTTTGATACTTTAAAATTGAAATGTGCTCAATATAAAATCAAATATGTAGAAGCCGATATTAATAAAAACTTTAATAACATATTGACAACCTATATGATAGAACGACAAAAATTCGTTTAAATTTAAAAGAAGAAAAGCATCTTTGTTTTAAAGGCCGTTTTTAAGATTAATTAATAAAAAGTATTTTATATATTTTAATGAAAAAAGTTGCAAAAACGTTTGAGATATTAAAAAAGGCGTGTATATTTGCAACCGCAATAGAGCAACGGTCTGGTAGTTCAGTTGGTTAGAATGTCGCCCTGTCACGGCGAAGGTCGCGGGTTCGAGTCCCGTCCAGACCGCTAAAAATTGCAAAAATAAAGCTCTGAGAAATTAGGGCTTTTTTTGGCAATTATAACGAGGTTGTGTTGTTCCCGAAGTAAATTCGGGAAAGTAGTTTGCCAAAGTAATTTGGTAATCCAATGGAAAGCTTTCCTTTTTTCTTTATAGAAGATTGGGATGCTTTTTTGTTTTGTGGGATATTGATATACTTTTTTAGAATCAAAAAAAAATATCAATTTTGGTTACACAAAGTTATTTTTAACGCATTAATGCGCCTCCAACCAATTGTCTCCAATATCTAAATCCACATCCAATGGGACTTCTAGTGTATAGGCGTTTTCCATTTCGGTTTTAACAAGTGTTTTAATAGTTTCTAACTCGGGTTTGTAAACATCAAAAACCAATTCATCATGCACTTGTAAAAGCATTTTAGTTTTATAATGGCCTGCTTGGAGTTTGTTATAGATATTAATCATGGCTATTTTGATAATGTCGGCAGCGCTACCCTGTATAGGTGCATTAACGGCATTTCGCTCTGCGGCACCACGTACTACGGCATTTCTAGAATTTATATCTTTTAAATAACGGCGACGCCCTAAAACGGTTTGTACATAACCATGATCTCGTGCAAAATCGACTTGTTTACTTATGTAGTTTCTAAGTTTTGGATATGTGGCGTAGTACGTGTCTATTAATGCTTTAGACTCTGCCCTAGATAAATTGGTTTGATTGCTTAACCCAAAAGCTGAAACGCCATAAATAATACCAAAATTTACTGTTTTTGCATGACTTCGTTGTTCTCGAGTTACTTGGTCTAGAGCAATATTAAATACTTTAGATGCGGTAGATGCATGAATGTCTTCTCCGTTTTTAAACGCAGAAATCATAGTTTCTTCTTCGCTTAATGCGGCAATGATACGAAGTTCAATCTGCGAGTAATCGGCAGCCAATAACGTGTAGTCTTCATTGCGCGGTATAAAGGCTTTTCTAACTTGTCTACCTCGTTCAGTACGTATGGGTATGTTTTGAAGATTAGGGTTGTTGCTACTTAATCGTCCTGTGGCAGCAACAGTTTGCATATAATCGGTATGTACACGTTTTGTTAGTGGTTCTACCTGATTTGGAAGCGCATCAACATAAGTGCTTTTTAGTTTAGATAAACCACGAAAATCTAGTATTTGTTGAATAATTTCATGGTCTTTGGCTAGATAGCTTAAAATGTCTTCTCCAGTGGCGTATTGTCCTGTTTTGGTTTTTTTAGGCTTATCTACAAGTTTTAACTTTTCAAATAGAATAATACCAAGTTGTTTTGGAGAAGCGATATTAAATTCCTCTCCAGCCGCTTCATAAATACTTTTTTCAAGATTTAAAATATCGTTATTTAGGTCATGAGATAAAGCATTTAAGAATGTTTCATCTAAATTAATACCTTCCAGCTCCATAGCGGCTAAAACACGAAGTAGTGGAACTTCTATCTCGTCAAATAATTTTTGAGTATTGGCATCACCCAATTCTTTCTCAAAATGTTCTTTTAATTGTAATGTGATGTCGGCATCTTCAACAGCATATTCGGTTTGCTTTTCTAAAGGAACATCGCGCATAGATAATTGGTTCTTTCCTTTTTTACCAATTAAGGTTTCAATAGAAATAGGCGTGTAGTTTAAATACGTTTCTGCCAAGACTTCCATATTATGGCGCATATCTGGGTTTATAAGATAATGGGCCAACATAGTATCAAATAACTTGCCTTTTACTTGGACATTATATTTTGCTAAAACTTTAATATCGTATTTTAAATTCTGACCTATTTTTTCAATAGTTTCACTTTCAAAAAATGGGCGTAGCAACTCTATTAAAGCTTGAGCTTCTTCTTTACTTTCCGGAAAAGGGAGATAAAATCCCTTGCCAGTTTCCCAAGAAAATGCGATGCCTACCAATTGGGCCGTTAGTGGGTTTAAACCTGTAGTTTCAGTATCAAAACAAACACTAGATTGATTCATTAAATTTTTAATGAACAATTTGGTTGCCATACCAGGTGCTATGCTTTGGTAAAAATGTGACGTATTTTCGGTACTTTGCCTTGTGTGTTCTGTAGTGATATCTCCATCTGTTTCTACAGATGGGTCTGCCCCAAATAATGAAAATTGACCAGCGCCAGCACCCGCATCGTTTTGTGTTTGCTTGGTTTTTGGTGAAGGTTTCTGTTTTGTGTCTTCTTTTTGTGTTTTGTCTGATTCTAATGCAAACGTTTTTAAAAAATTATCCGTTAAGCGTCTAAATTCTAATTCCTGAAAAATTTCGGTTACTTTAGGGATATCGGGTTGGTCTAATTCAAAATCTTTAGCATTAAAAGTTACGGGCACATCTAACATAATGGTTGCTAATTTTTTTGAGAGCATG
Organism: uncultured Algibacter sp.; assembly: GCA_947499935.1. Lineage (GTDB taxonomy): Bacteria > Bacteroidota > Bacteroidia > Flavobacteriales > Flavobacteriaceae > CANMQH01. The sequence continues at coordinate 6,619 of CANMQH010000001.1, forward strand.
CCTAGTTCGCCATTAGCTTCAATTTTTTCTTTCATTTTACCTTTAAGCTCATGGGTATTGGCTAATAGGTTTTCCATACTACCATATTGCGCTAAAAACTTTTTAGCTGTTTTTTCGCCAACACCAGGTAACCCGGGTATATTATCACTAGAGTCGCCCATCATGCCTAAAAAATCAATAACTTGCATAGGGTCTGTAACTTCAAATTTTTTCTGTACTTCTGGGATACCCCAAGTTTCGTATCCACCACCAAAAACGGGTCTATACATAAACGTATTTTCGGTAACCAACTGGGCGAAATCTTTATCGGGTGTTACCATAAAGGTTTTGTAACCTTCTTTTTCTGCTTGTCGAGAAAGCGTTCCTATAACATCATCGGCTTCAAAGCCTTCTTTAACCATAATGGGAATGTGCATGGCTTTAAGGATATTATATATATGCGGTATTGCCGTTTTTATACCTTCTGGTGTTTCGTCTCTATTGGCCTTATATTCTTTATACATTTCCACACGGTCTGCACTACCACCTTTATCAAAACAAACAGCAAGGTGATCGGGGCGTTCGCGCTTTATAACATCTAATAAAGAGTTCATAAAGCCCATAATGGCAGAAGTGTCTTCGCCTTTAGAGTTAATTCTTGGGTTCTTTATAAAGGCGTAATAACCACGAAAAATTAATGCAAAAGCATCAACTAGAAAAAGGCGTTTTTGATCGGACATATTTTTTGTTTTGAAAGAAAATCAAAACTACAAAAAGTTAGGTTTAAAACGGAATTTATAATGGTTTCCTTCTAGGTTTGAATTTACTACATGTAAAAAACTATATTAAGAAGCGCAAAAACTCTTAAGATTAATAAAAGACTTAGTTTTATCTTAATGATTAGTTAAATATAAATCCAGATATTCTTTATTACTTATCAATACACTTATCTTTGATATAAAAAAGATGCTTCGTTGGATAATTTTTATACTCATATTCGGTATTTTAGACGTATATGCATACCAATCTGTAAAAACAGTCATTAAAAATCGATGGGTCTTTGGTCTCTATGTTCTAATATCCATATCTGTTTATGGCTTTTTCTTATATGTTTTTTTAAATTATGACCGTAGTGTAGGGCAAACTAAACAAACATTACTGGCTATGGGGCTGTTTTTATTGGTCTTTGTTCCTAAAGTAGTTTTATTTTTTATCATGTTTGCTGAAGATATTGTACGTCTTTTTGTAGGAGGGTATAATTATGTTTCAAATAATTTCTTTTCGGGTAAATCCAAAACGTATTTGCCGTCCAGAAGGCGTTTTATAAGCCAATTGGCTCTAGGTTTAGCAGCCATACCTTTTGCCTCTTTACTATACGGTATATTTGTTGGAAAGTATAATTACAAGGTGTTAAAGTATAAACTGAGTTATGCAGATTTACCTGATGCTTTTGATGGTTTTAAGATTACTCAAATAAGTGATATACATTCTGGTAGTTTTGATAATAAAGAAAAGATAGAATATGCCATAGATTTGATTAACAAACAGGAGACAGATCTTATTTTGTTTACAGGAGATATTGTAAATACTAAGGCTGATGAAATGACGCCTTGGATTGATACATTTAAGCGTATAAAAACCCCGAAATTTGGAAAGTATTCCGTTCTAGGGAATCATGATTATGGAGAATATGCGACCTGGTCAAGCGAACAAGCTAAAGAAGATAATTTTAAAGCTATAAAAGATATTCATCAAAAAATAGATTTTAAATTACTTTTAAACGAAAGTAGATTTATTGAAAAAAATGGAGAACGTTTAGCTTTAATAGGGGTTGAGAATTGGGGTAAATCTTTTAAGAAAGCAGGAGATTTAGATGTGGCCATAAAAGATATATCGAGTGATGATTTTAAAATACTAATGAGTCACGATCCATCGCATTGGGAATATGAAGTTAAACCTCATAAAGAGAATTTTCATTTAACTTTAAGTGGACACACGCATGGTTTGCAATTCGGAATTGAAATCCCAGGTTTCTTTAAATGGAGTCCTGTACAATATGTATACAAACAATGGGCAGGATTGTATAAGTCCGATAACCAATATATTAATGTAAATAGAGGGTTTGGCTACCATGCCTACCCTGGTCGTGTAGGTATATGGCCAGAAATAACAGTTATAGAACTTAAGAAAGAATCGGTTAATGTATAAAATAGATAGATTAATGTTCTAAAATATAATTTATAAGAATGTAAAGCGAGTTTGCATATTTGAGTGCATGCTATTTGTAATATGAAAAAAATGCTTAGGTTTGTATAAGTATATTTGACTAATAAACAACAACATATGTCAAAATTTGGACAATTAATAGATGTAGATATTCCTGTTTTACTAGATTTTTATACCGATTGGAAAAACGAGTCTGAAACTATGCACCTCACATTAAGAGATGTAGCAGCTGCTTTAGGTGATAAAGTTAAAGTAATAAAAATTGATGTTGATAAAAATAAAGAATTAGCAGAGGCCTTAAGGGTTAAAACATTGCCAACGTTAATTATTTATAAGGATGGTGAAATGAAATGGCGCCAAAGCGGAGAACAAGATGCAAATACGCTTATAGCTATTATTCAAAAGTATTTTTAAGCAGTTATAGCTTTAAAAACATAGCCTTTTTTAGTAAAATATTCTAGCACTTTAGGAAGCGCATACTGCATATTGTTTGAAGCTTTTACACTATCATGAAAAACAACAATACTGCCTTTGGTAGTTTTGTTAATAACGTTTTTTAAACACGTTTCTCGGCTAATATCATGCTCCCAATCAAAAGAGATGACATCCCACATAATAATATTAAAACCCTGAGTAATGAGTTTTTTACCTTGTTTTGGGGTGATTTGACCATAGGGTGGTCTAAAAAGATTACATACAAGATTTTTGGGGTTTGTTATTTCAGGGTTTTGGATTTTAAATGCTTCAATATGCGAATCTATAATATCTTGAGCCTTAGCTGTATTTTTTAAATAGTCTTTAGTCTTGGTTTTCCAACCCTTAACATGGTTTTGGGTATGATTACCAATAGCATGCCCTTCGCTTAAAATAGTTTTAAAAATCTCTGGATGATTATTGACATTATCACCAATACAAAAAAAGGTAGCTTTGGCATTGTATGCTTTAAGAACATCTAATGTCCAGTTGGTAATTTTTAGGGTAGGTCCATCATCAAAAGTTAAATAGATAATTTTATCAGCCGTTGGGATGTCCCAAATATAATTTGAGAACATCCATTTCACTATCACAGGTGTTTTAACTGGTGCTAACCCCATATTTTAACCCCGATTAGTTTGCCGTGTCTATAGGTGTGCCACTGTCAACAGGGATGTCTTTTTCAGTTCTTATTTCGTCTTCATCTGGAGAACTTCCATAAAAATGCTTAAAAGCTCTCAAATAATTATTGAATATATCACCTTCAGTTTCTGCAAACTTAATATCATATTCTATTAACACATCAACCAAGCCTTTGTAGCGTTGTATATCTGTATATATGTCTTGAAAATACTGTTCTTGCTCTTCTTTTTCTAAGCTACTGTAATAGCTAAGGCTTTCTTGATATTTTTTAGAGACATCTTTAAATAATCGTTGCGCTTTTTCTTTATTGTCCACGGCATAATAAGCGCTTATGTAGGGTTCTAAAAGTGTGTAATAGCCAAAGTGCTCAACAGGCATGTTATCCATAGCTATGTCTGCTATTTCTTCAGCTTTATCAAGCTTATCTTCATTAATTAATTGCTCGGTTAAACGGGCTAAATTACCACGATACGTTATAGAGTTTTTTCGTGTTTCAACATCATGATAAATGTCTGGGCTACCGCTATTACCCCATTCCCATTTTTTTACTTTCTCATACATTAATTCGCTGTCTACACGACCCATATCAAACGGGTTAGCTTTATTTACAGCTGTTTTAATAGGTACGAGTTTGTAGCACATACCATCCAATTGCAAATAATCTTTCATCCAGAGGTAATCATCATCACCAAAACTACCGCCAGTAAAGTATATAGGGCGATTCCATTGGTTGTTGGCTACAATATCTAACATTAATAATCTGTTTTTGTATAGCGCACCACCTCTAACATTAATGTCTATATAAGGTACTATTTTGTCGGCATCTTTAGTCTTAACAATGCCAGATTTTAAGGCATTTGTTTTATTTACAGGAATGCGTAAATGTGGCGTAGGCATGTACGTTGCGTTTAAGTCTTGACTTCTAACCTTAGATAAGTCTACGCCTTGTCGTTCTAGTACATATTTATATTTTGTTTTTGGGTTATCACTACCTACAAAATCTAAAAATTGTTTAACAGGTAATGTATCTTTAATAGTCTGCTGTATTATAATGTAATCGTTAGTGCCTAATTTATATAAATCGTGCGTTAACTGAGAGGGGATAGGGTCGCTTTCATAAGCTTTACGCTTCATTTGGTCAATATACCAATCGGTTTGAAATAAACTGGTATTGACTACACGAACATCGGTTCTGTAGCCTTCAATTTCTTGGGCATACCAAAGTGCAAACGTATCATTATCACCAATAGTAAATAAAATAGCATTTTCTGCACAAGAATCTAAATACATTCTGGCCATAGCTCTAGCTGTATATTTGTCTGATCTATCATGATCATCCCAATTGTTTGCAGCTAGAATGCTGGGTACTAAAATTAGACACACAACGGTAATCATTGGAGCCGCTAATTGTTTAGGGATATATTTTTTGAGCGCTTCAAATATCCCATAAACCCCAAAACCAATCCATAGCGCAAATACGTAAAAGGAACCTACTACAGAGTAATCACGTTCTCTGGGTTCAAAAGGGCGGACATTGGTATATACTTGTATGGCAATTCCTGTAAAGAGAAAAAATACAAGCATGACCCAAAATATTTTTTTGTCTTTATTAAATAAGAAGAAAAAACCAATAAGGCCAAGTATTAAAGGCAAGAAGTAATATGTATTTCTGGCTTTATTGTTTTTAACATCACTAGGTAAATTGTTTTGAGAAAGACCTAGATGCCATTCGTCTAGAGGTTTTATACCGCTTATCCAGTTGCCATGATTATCATAACGGCCTTGAATATCGTCTTGTCTTCCTGTAAAATTCCACATAAAGTAACGCCAGTACATATAGCCCAACTGGTACTCAAACATATAAGAGATATTACTTGCTAATGATGGTTTTTGAATTTCAATATCGTCTTTATTCTGTTTTAAAAACGTATTGTAATCTTCATAATCTACATTACCTTGAATGACTTGTTTTTTAAATTCTGTAAATTCGGCAGTACGCTTAGTTACGGCATCAATAGCATAAGCATTAGCTTGCTCGGAATCAACACCTGCATTAATAGCACCTCTATAAAAGCCATCATGTAAATTAGGTTTTAGCTTAAAGTCTAAATAGCCAGAAAACATCATATAATTTTCGGCATGCTCAGCACTCCACATACGTGGAAAAAAAGACGCATGTTTAGAATTGTAATTTTGTTTGGCGCCTTTATAGTTGTTAACAACTACATATTCGCCTTTCTTTTCGTCTTTTTCATATTTAGGTTTATCATCAACATAAGGCTCGTTTTCATCTAAATACGCATATTGGTCTGTAAACTGTGGACCATAAAACAAATGTGTTTCTGGATATTGCTCTAAATTATAATAGGCTAATAATTCTCTAGCACTAGAAGGATTGTTTTCGTTTATAACCACATTAGCATTGGCGCGTATGGGTATTAACAACCATGTAGAAAATCCAATAATTACAAATGTTAAACAAAGTATGCTGGTATTTAAATGTACATATTGTTTTTGGCGTGTATATTTTAATGCATAAAATATAATAGCTACTAACGCTATACCTGCAATTATAGACCCAGAATTAAATGGTAAGCCTATAGTGTTAACAAAAAAGATTTCGAAAACACTAAATATTTTAAGAATGTTAGGGGCTAATAATTTAAAAATAAATAATAAAACAGCTACCGAGGCAACATTAGCAATTATAAAATTTTTAATAGTAACGGTCTTGTAGTTTTTAAAGTAATAGATAAGTCCAATGGCTGGTACGGTTAATAATCCCATAAAATGGACACCAAATGAAAGTCCAATAATAAAAGCAATTAAAATAAGCCAACGGTTACCCCTAGGTTTATCCATGTCTTGCTCCCAGCGTAATCCAAGCCAGAACAGTACAGACATAATTAAAGTTGCCATAGCATAAACCTCGGTTTCTACAGCATTAAACCAAAACGAATCTGTAAACGTAAAGGCTAAACTACCAACTAAACCACTACCTAAAATAGCTATGTAGTTGTGTTTACTTAGGTCTTCTTTATTAGAATTAGTGTGTATGACAATCTTTTTAAGCAACAAGGTAATGGTCCAAAACATAAAGAGAATGGTGAAAGCACTAGATACGGCGCTCATCATATTCATCATCCAACCAATCAATGCATCGTTTCCAAAAGTAAATATGGAGAAAAAAGCACCTAACATTTGAAATAGTGGCGCTCCAGGAGGGTGTCCAACTTGTAATTTAGATGATGTTAAAATATACTCGCCAGCATCCCAGAAGCTTACGGTGGGTTCAACGGTTAAACTATATGTTATTAATGCAATTAAAAAAGAGAACCATCCTAAAATAGTATTCCATTTTTTAAAATTGAAATGTGCCATGTATATCTTTAATTTGTTTGCTTTGGCGAATTTAACAATAAATATGAAATGTCGCATAACTATTTAGCTTGTCTTAACATATGTGCTTGATTATGCGAACATAAATAGCCAAATTCACTTAGGGTTTATTAAGAATATAAAGCAAACGTTAAATTTTAAGTATTATTTTTTAGAAAATGCTTGTGGAAATAAAACTTTATACTAAATTTGCATCCTCAATTACACATTGGCCTATGGTGTAACTGGTAACACGTCAGTTTTTGGTACTGAAGAGTCTAGGTTCGAGACCTAGTGGGCCAACACAAATTGCAAATCCCGATCATTAATTTGATTGGGATTTTTTTATTCGATAACTTTTAATATCGTAAGTTGTTTAGAGTCAGGATTAAATAACAAAATCATCTGAAAATTATTTTCAGATGATTTTGTTATTTTAGATTTTGTTGTAAAATTCTAAATAATCTATAGTTTCTCAAATTTTTGAGCACAGGCTTCTATACAAGGGTAAGACACAATTAAAAACTGACCTTCAATGGTGTAATTGAGATTAAAGCCGGAGGTGTTACAAATAGTCCCAGTAAGTATTTTTCCAGAGGAAGCATCATTAGCGTCCATGTTATAAGTTGCAGATATTTCATCACCTACATCTACACGCATAAAACAAATATTTCCATTAACGACAACAGTGTTTTCTGTATTAAAAGTAAAGGTTCTATCGCTTGTAACGGCTTTAAAAGTTCCGTTTCCATCACCAGGATCTTGCAATTGTTCAATAAGTTTCCATGTGCCAATTAAATTAGGGTTTGATTTTGTAGTTGTTGTATCATCATCAGATGAGCAACCTATAATCAGTAGCGCTAACAATAGTCTTAAATAATGTTTCATGTATAAATCTATGCTTTAAAGTTTTTATTAAGATGTTATTAAACTAAAAAGGTTGCGTTTAGATTGATGTTTTAAAACATAATGTGTCATTTAAATTTTAAAAGTCATTACTGGGCGTTTGGCGTGGTTTACTAAATCTTCACTAATACTACCATTAAAAAAATGCGAAATACCTTGCCTGCCATGCGTGCTCATGCAAATTAAATCGGCATTAATAGATTCAGAAAAATGCATAATGCCTTTTTCAATCGTATGGTCGTTATAAATATTAAGACTAAAATTCGCAAAACCATCAGATTTAACAAATGCTTTCATGCGTTGTTTAGCATAGGCTGTGGTAGAAAAACTATTTGGTGTATTTACCATAAGTAAATGTAGATCTGCGTCAAATGTATTAGCAAACGTAATAGCCTTATTGTAGGTTGCTTTATTTTCATCATTAAAATCCGAAGCAAAAACTAGTTTTTTTACATCAAACACCTCATGTTCTTTCTTAATAACAAGTACAGGTGTGTCAGATGTGCGTACCACTTTTTCAGTATTACTACCAATAAGCATTTCTTTTAGGCCGCTAGCGCCATTAGACCCCATTATAATTAAATCGATATCATGTTTTTTACAGACATGATAAATGCCTTTAAAAATTTCATGAAAATCTACAGTTTCGTGTATAACAATATCTTTTAGGTAAGTTTTGTTTTTTAGCTTTTCAAACTTTTTGTGTGCTAGTTTCATAAAAAAGACAGCCTCGGGCATATCACTATATGTATTTAGAGCATCAACTTGATGAAGTGGGATTTCAAGAATATGCAATAAATAAATTTCGCACTGGTGTTTTTTAGCCAGTTGAGCCGCTACTTTTAAAGCATTTTCTGCTTGATCTGAAAAATCTGTGGGTACAAGTATTTTTTTCATAGTTCGGTATGTTGGTTTAATCCTAAATTTATGAATTTTTCCTTTAAAAATCAATAAAATATTATATATTTGCATCGTTGAAAGGCGGAATTAAAGATATGAGGGGACGGAAAGTCCCCTCTTTTTATACTAAAAATGTTTAAAAATAAAGTTACAGAGTTACTTGATAATGCGTTAGTTGAAAGACAGGATTTATTTCTTATAGATTTTTCAATACAAGGCGATAACCACATAAAAGTAATTGTAGACGGCGACCATGGTGTTTTGGTAGAAGACTGTATGTTTATTAGCAGAGCCATTGAGCATAATTTAGATAGAGAAGAATACGATTTTTCTTTAGAGGTTATGTCTGCAGGAGCAACAACACCGTTAGTGCACAACAGACAATTTAAAAAAAACCTAGAAAGAACGCTAAAAGTAAAAACGGCCACAGATGAAATAGAGGGCAAACTTACCAAAGCTACCGAAGAAGGTATTATGTTAGAATGGAAAGTTAGAGAGCCAAAACCTATAGGAAAAGGCAAGGTTACTGTAAAAAAAGAGGCCAATATCTCTTACGGAAATATTGTAGAAGCAAAAGTTATGATTAAATTTTAATTTAAAGAGTTATGGAAAATGTCGCGTTAATTGAATCTTTTTCAGAATTCAAGGACGATAAGCTAATTGACAGAGTTACGTTAATGGCAATTTTAGAAGATGTATTTAGAAGTGCCTTAAAAAAGAAATATGGTGATGATGATAATTTTGATATTATTGTTAATCCAGATAAAGGCGATTTAGAAATTTGGAGAAATAGAATTGTTGTAGCAGATGGCGAAGTAGAGGAACCTAACCAAGAAATTTCGTTAACCGAAGCTCGTAAAATAGAACCAGATTTTGAAGTTGGTGAAGATGTTTCAGAAGAAGTAAAGCTTATAGATCTTGGTAGACGCGCTATTTTAGCATTACGTCAAAACCTGATCTCTAAGATTCATGAGCACGATAATACAATCATTTACAAACAATTTAAGGATTTAGTTGGCGAGATATATACGGCAGAAGTACACCATATACGACACAGAGCCGTAATTTTGTTAGATGATGAAGGTAATGAGATTGTTTTACCAAAAGACAAGCAAATACCTTCAGATTTTTTTAGAAAAGGCGATAATGTTAGAGGAGTTATTGATAGTGTAGAGCTTAAAGGCGCTAAACCAACAATAATTATGTCTAGAAGTTCCCCAGTATTTTTAGAAAAATTATTTGAGCAAGAAATACCAGAAGTTTTTGATGGTTTAATAACCATTAAACATGTGGTAAGAATTCCTGGCGAAAAAGCAAAAGTAGCTGTAGATTCTTATGATGATAGAATAGACCCAGTAGGGGCTTGTGTTGGTATGAAAGGTTCTAGAATCCACGGTATTGTTCGTGAGTTAGGAAACGAAAATATTGATGTTATCAATTACACAAGTAATTTGCAATTGTTTATTACAAGAGCATTAAGTCCTGCTCGTGTAACCTCTATAAAGTTAAATGAAGAGACTAAGCGTGCTGAGGTTATTTTAAAGCCAGAAGAGGTTAGTAAAGCTATTGGTAGAGGCGGACATAACATTCGTTTAGCTGGTCAATTAACAGGTTATGAAATTGATGTGTTTAGAGAAGGTGCAGAAGAAGATGTAGAGTTAAGAGAATTTTCTGATGAGATAGAAGGATGGATTATTGATGAGTTTAGTAAAGCTGGGCTAGATACTGCTAAAAGTATTTTAGAACAAGAAGTTAATGATTTGGTTAAAAGAACCGATTTAGAAGAAGAAACAATTAATGACGTTATTAGAATTCTTAAAGAAGAATTTGAAGATTAATATCCAATTATGAGTTGAAATGATAACCAAATTTCAATAACCAAAGGATATAACATATATTTGAGTATTATATAAGGCGATTTATGGCTGAAACAATTAGATTAAATAAAGTATTACGTGAGCTTAACATCTCTCTAGACCGTGCCGTAGAGTTTTTGGACTCTAAAGGTGTCGATATAGAGAAGCGTCCCACTACAAAAATTTCTGAAGAAACATATAAAATTCTTTCTGATGAATTTGAAACCGACGCAAATAAAAAGGTCAAGTCACAAGCAGTAGGAGAAGCTAAGCTAAAAGAAAAAGAAGATTTACGTGCCAAGCGTGAAAAAGAATTAGAAGTTAAGCAAAAAGCGCAAGAAGCCATAGATAAAGCCGAACAAGAAGAGGTTGTTAAGGCTACTAAAACACTTTCGGGGCCTAAAAAAGTTGGTAAGATTGATTTAAATCCTAAAAAACCAGAAATTAAAGCTAAAGCGCCAGAAAAAGCAGAAGCTGTAGTTGAGGATAAGAAAGTTGCTGTTAAAGAAGAGGTCGTTAAGGTCAAAAAAGCAGTTAAAGAGGATGCTCCTGTTAAAGCAGATGTTGTTAAGCCCAAAGCCAAAGAGGAAAAAAAGCCAACAATAACACCAGAAAAAGTTGTAGAAGCTCCTGTAGAAAAAACAGAAGAAGTTTCAAAAAAATCAACTGAAGCTCCCATTATTGTTGATGGAGAAATTGTTATCCCTGACGAAAAAGTAAAAACACAATATAAAAAACTTACAGGACCAAAAATTGCTGGTAGCAAAATAGATTTATCACAATTTAACAAGCCTAAAAAGAAAAAAGAAGACAAAAAGCCTGATGCAAAATCATCAGACGCTGGGTCAGCAAATAAAAGAAAACGTCGCCGTATTAGTAAAGTTGGTGGTGCTCAAGATAATAGAGGAGGCAACAGACCTGGCGGAAATGATAGATTTAAAGGAAAGCCAGGGCAAGCGCGTCGAACTACTGTAAAAGAAGAGCCTAGCGAAGAGGATGTTAAAAAACAAGTACGCGAAACTCTAGAAAAACTTCAAGGTAAATCCAACAAAGGAAAAGGGGCTAAGTATAGAAGAGATAAAAGAGATCAGCATAGAGAACAAACTGAGATTGATCAGCAAATAGAAGCAGCAGAAAGCAAAATCTTAAAAGTTACAGAATTTGTTACTGCAAGTGAGGTTGCTACAATGATGGATGTTAGCGTTACGCAAATTATATCTGCGTGTATGTCTTTAGGTATGATGGTAACTATGAACCAGCGTCTAGATGCCGAAACACTATCTATTGTAGCCGATGAATTTGGTTATCAAGTAGACTTTATAACAGCAGATATTGAAGAATCTATTGAAGAAGTTGAAGATAAACCAGAAGATTTAAAACCACGTGCGCCAATCGTTACGGTTATGGGGCATGTAGATCATGGTAAAACATCACTTTTAGATTATATTAGAGAAGAAAATGTAATAGCCGGAGAATCTGGTGGTATAACGCAACATATTGGTGCCTACGGCGTAGAGTTAGAAGGTGGTCAAAAAATAGCATTTTTAGATACACCAGGTCACGAAGCCTTTACGGCCATGCGTGCTCGTGGTGCTCAAGTTACAGATATTGCTATTATTGTTGCAGCTGCAGACGATGATATTATGCCACAAACAAAAGAGGCTATATCGCATGCACAAGCTGCTGGGGTTCCTATTGTTTTTGCTATAAATAAAATTGATAAGCCAGATGCTAATCCAGAAAAGATTAAAGATGGCTTAGCTCAAATGAACCTATTGGTTGAAGATTGGGGAGGTAAAATACAATCTCACGATATTTCAGCTAAAGTAGGAACAGGTGTTAAAGAATTATTAGAAAAAGTATTATTAGAAGCTGAGTTATTAGAACTTCAAGCAAATCCTGATAAACCAGCCGTAGGTACGGTTGTAGAAGCCTTTTTAGATAAAGGTCGTGGTTATGTGTCTACAGTATTGGTACAAGCAGGAACTTTACGTGTTGGAGACTATATATTAGCAGGTCAGCATAGTGGTAAAGTAAAAGCTATGCATGATGAACGTGGTAATGATATTACTGCTGCTGGACCATCAACACCAGTATCTGTACTAGGTTTAGATGGTGCACCACAAGCAGGTGATAAGTTTAACATGTTTGAAGATGAAAGAGAAGCGAAACAAATTGCTTCTAAACGCGCTCAATTACAACGTGAGCAATCTGTTAGAACACAACGTCATATAACGTTAGATGAAATTGGTCGTCGTATAGCACTTGGAGATTTCCAAGAATTAAATATCATTCTTAAAGGTGATGTGGATGGTTCTGTAGAAGCATTAACAGATTCTTTCCAGAAATTATCTACTGAAGAAATTCAAGTAAATATCTTGCACAAAGGTGTAGGTGCCATAACCGAAAGTGATGTATTGTTAGCGTCTGCTTCCGATGCTATTATTGTTGGATTTAATGTGCGTCCAGTTGGAAATGCAAGGTCAATTGCTGATAAAGAAGAAATTGATATCAGAACATACTCTATTATCTACGATGCCATAAATGATCTTAAAGATGCTATGGAAGGCATGTTGTCTCCAGAACTTAAAGAAGAGATTACAGGTACCGCAGAAATAAGAGAAATGTTTAAAGTTTCTAAAATTGGAACCATTGCAGGTTGTATGGTTACCAATGGTAAAATAATGAGATCGTCTGGAATTAGATTAATAAGAGACGGTGTTGTTGTTTACACAGGAGAATTAGCGTCATTAAAACGATTTAAGGATGATGCTAAAGAAGTGACTAAAGGTTACGATTGTGGTATGCAAATTAAAAATTATAACGATATAAAGGAAGGCGATATTATAGAAGCATTCCATGAGGTTGAGGTTAAGAAAACGCTGAAGTAATAACTTCAAATCATAATAAAGTAAAAAAGGGTTGAACCAATTGAGTTCAACCCTTTTTTTTTTGTTTTTAATGTATCTTATCTCATTTTGTATTTGAAATTACTCTAAACGTGAGTTCGATATAAAACTTAATAAACAATAGCATTTATATTTCTAACAAACAGAGATTTGTCATGTCGATAGAGCGAAGACATGAGCGACGAGACATCTCAGAAAGATGAGATTCTTCTTCGTTCCTCGTTCAGAATGACACATTTCTCCTATTTTTATTTTTAAATAACGGATTGTCAGATAACAATATATCGAACTCACGTTTTAAAACAAAATGATATCTTGTCTAAAGGAAAAAGGGTGTTTTATTAAGCTTATTTTAAGTTGTAATTGGAATAAGAAGTTAATTTTTCTTTGGCTTAAAAATAAAAGCACTAGGAAATTTTCTTTTAATTCTTTTTAATGCTCTGTCTGCCTCCAAACGAGTTCTGTAATTTCCTACCCAAACTTTAAAATTTGGAGTTTCGTATTGCATAGATGGTTGTGAGTCACTAAAACTGTTACTAAATTTTGCTTTAGCATTTTGGGCTCCAGAGCGATTTCCAGAATATAATTGTATTTTATATCGTTCTGGGTCTGCTACATTTTTATTGAGCTCTTTTTTAATATCTAATAAAACAGCAATATGTTTATCTTGGTTAATGGTCACATTTCCAGATTGTGAAAAACATTTAGCAGATGTTATCATCAAACAAAAAAGACTTAAAAATGTTAACTTAAAATTTAATGTGTTCATTTTTTGAAAATTTTATACAAATGTATATGTTAAAAGTATACGTTATTAACTTAAATGTAGTACTTTTTATTATTTAGAATCCCTCTAAATTATCAATTAACAGTTCCCTAACATTTCTAAAATGGACTTTTAATATTACTTTTGCAGGAGATTTTTTAGCTGTATTCTTATTTTGAATAATGAAAAAATCATACCAAAGTTTAGAAGTTAATTTAACCAATAATATGAGACAGGTGATTCACCGTAAATTAAGTAAAAACTTTTTTCGTTTAAGCTTAGTTTTTTTACTAGCATTAACAACAACGCTTTCTGCTCAAGAAGGAGATTCTGCAAAAGGAAAATCATTATTTAATGCCAACTGTGCTGCTTGTCATAAGTTAGACAAGAAAATGACCGGTCCTGCATTACGTAATGTAGAGACTAGATTGTTGGAAGAACAAGGTTTAACTAAAGATTGGATTTATGCTTGGATAAAAAATAGTTCGGGTGTTATCAAATCTGGAGATGCTTACGCTAACAAAATTTATAATGAATATGGCGGTGCTGCTATGACAGCATTCCCTCAATTATCTAATGAAGATATTGATAATATATTAGCGTATACTGCCAAAGAAAAAGAAGCACCTGCTCAAACGCCAGGACTTGTCCCAACTGGTCAAACAACAACAGATTCTAGTGGTGTTACAAACGAAATTATTTTAGGAGCCTTAGCCGTGTTATTTGCATTGTTAGCTTTAGGCTTGTTTTTGGTAAATAAAACATTACGTCGTTTTGCTTCTGCTCAAAATATAGAGGTTGAAGAAGGTTCTAAAAGAACACCATTATGGAAAGCGTTTGTTCAAAATCAGTTTTTAATGATTGTTGTAGCTATATTCTTTTTGTTATCGAGCGCGTATTTTGTTTATGGTTATTTATCACAAATTGGTGTTGATCAAGGATATCAACCAGTACAACCTATTCATTACTCACACAGAATACATGCTGGGGATAATGGTATAGATTGTAAATATTGTCACTCTTCAGCTAGAGTTAGTAAGCATTCTGGAATTCCTTCGTTAAACGTTTGTATGAACTGTCATAAATCAATTTATGAAGTATCACCAGAAACAGCTACAGAAGAATACTCTAAAGAATTTTACGATGGTGAAATTAAAAAGCTATATAAAGCCGTAGGATGGGATGATGCCGAGCAAAAATATACAGGTGAAACTCAACCAGTAAAATGGGTGCGTATTCATAATTTACCAGACTTTGCATACTTTAATCACTCACAACACGTAACTGTGGCAGGTGTAGAATGTCAAACATGTCATGGACCTGTTGAAGAAATGGAGGTCATGTACCAACATGCGCCATTAACTATGGGTTGGTGTATTAATTGCCATAGAGAAACCAACATTAATGTAAAAGACAATGCTTACTATACAAAAATACACGAAGAATTATCCAAAAAATATGGTGTAGAAGAGTTAACAGCTGCTCAAATGGGTGGGCTAGAATGTGGTAAGTGTCACTATTAATAATATAGTTTTTCTTTTTCGCGAAATCGGAAAATTTTAAATAACAAATAAAAAGTATAAGTTTTAGTTTTAGAGCGATACTAATAACTAATAACTAACAACTAATAACTAGTAAACAATATGTCATCAAACAAGAAATACTGGAAAAGTGTTGAAGAGCTAAACGAAAATAGCTCTATTGTTGAGACGCTAAAACAAAACGAGTTTGTTAATGAGATTCCTACTGATGAATTTTTAGGTGATAAAGAAACATTAGAGGCTACATCAACAACACGTCGCGATTTCTTAAAATACGTAGGGTTTAGTACCGCAGCAGCTTCTTTAGCAGCTTGTGAAGGTCCTGTTAAAAAATCTATTCCTTATGTAGTACAGCCAACAGAAATTATTCCTGGTGTTGCTAATTATTATGCAACAACAATTGCTGATGGATATGATTTTGCCAGTGTTTTAGTAAGAACTCGTGAAGGTCGTCCAATAAAAATAGAAAACAATACTATGGCAACTGCTAATGGCAGTGCTAATGCTAGAGTAAATGCTTCTGTTTTAGGTTTGTATGATAGTTTGAGAGTGCAAGGTCCTAAGCGTAAGGGTGGAGGGTCTATCTCTTGGAGTGATTTTGATGCTGAGACTAATAAAAAATTAACAAATATAGCGGCGGCAAATAAAAACATCGTGTTGTTAACACAAACATTTGCTAGCCCTTCCACTAATAAACTTATATCTGAATTTTCAGAAAAATATGGTAACGTAAGTCATGTTGAGTATGATGCGATTTCTGAATCTGCTGCATTAGATGCTTATCAAGCTAAGTATGGAGAACGCGGATTAGCAAATTATGACTTTACAAAAGCCATGACTATTGTTTCTATCGGTGCAGATTTCTTAGGAGATTGGCAAGGTGGAGGTTTTGATTCTGGATACTCTAAAAACAGAGTTCCTGATCATGGTAAAATGTCAAGACACATTCAGTTTGAATCTAATATGTCGCTTACCGGTGCTAACGCAGATAAGCGTGTGCCATTAACACCAACACAACAAAAATTAGCTTTAGCTAAATTGTATAGCTATGTTGTTGGGTCTGCTATTTCTGTTACATTACCAGCTCATATTGAAGACGCCGTTAAAAAAGCAGCAACGCAATTAAAAAAGGCTGGAAGTAGTGGTTTAGTAGTTACAGGTATTCAAGATGTTAATGCTCAAACAGTGGCTTTAGAAATTAATGAAGCCTTAGGTAGTAAAGCATTTAACAAAGAAACGCCTATAAAAACAAGACAGGGTAATGATAAAACTGTAGCTAAGTTAGTTGCAGATATGAAAGCTGGTCGTGTGGCTGCGCTTATCATGAGCGGTGTAAACCCAATATACACATTGCCAAATGCTTCAGATTTTGCTGAAGGATTAAAGAAGGTAGAGTTATCTGTTGCGTTTTCAATGAAAGCAGACGAGACATCTTCTGAAACACAATACATTGCAGCAGCGCCACATTATTTAGAATCTTGGGGCGATGTAGAAATTAAAAAAGGGCATTATGCATTAACGCAACCAACAATTCGTCCTTTATTTGATACTAGACAATTTCAAGATGCTTTATTAAAATGGATAGGAAACGATGTTTCTTATCATGATTATATTAAAGATGCTTGGGGAACTGGAATTTTAGGTGGAGGTTCTTTCAATAAAGCGCTGCATGATGGTGTTTTTGTTGGCACAATTGCTACTGAAATTGAAAATATCACGACAGAAGATGCTGAAGAGTCAGTAGAAGAACCTTCAGGAAATGCAGCTAGGGCTTTAGCTTCTTCTGCAAAATCAAATGGAAGTTTAGAATTAACATTATATGCTAAAGTAGGTATGGGAGATGGTCAACAGGCCAATAACCCATGGTTGCAAGAATTTCCTGACCCTATAACACGTGTGTCTTGGGATAATTATCTAACGATTTCTAAGGCGGATGCCGATGAAAAAGGTTTAATTAATAAGCATGTAGCAAATGGTGGATTAAACGGCAGTTATGCTAACGTTTCTATTAATGGTAAGGAACCTATAAAAGTTCCTGTAATGATACAACCAGGACAGGCAAAAGGATCTGTAGGTTTAGCATTAGGTTATGGAAAAACATTAGGATTAAAAGAAGAGATGCAAACGGGTGTAAATGCCTATGCTTTGTATCAAAACTTTAATACGGTTCAAAGTGTAACTATAGAGCCTGTTGCAGGAGAACATGAATTTGCTTCAGTACAATTACACAATACCCTAATGGGGCGTGGTGATATTATTAAAGAAACAACTTTAGAGATTTTTAATACTAAAGATAAGAAACATTGGAATGCTATTCCAACAGTATCTTTAAACCATGAAGAAACTCCAGTTACTTCTCCAGAAGTAGATTTATGGGATGAGTTTGATCGTTCAATTGGGCATCACTTCAACTTATCAATCGATTTAAATGCTTGTACAGGATGTGGGGCTTGTGTTATTGCTTGTCATGCTGAAAATAACGTACCTGTAGTTGGTAAAAGTGAAGTACGCCGTAGCCGTGATATGCATTGGTTACGTATTGATAGATATTATTCATCTGATGAAACTTTTGATGATGATAATAATAAAAAAGATGGATTTTCAGGTTTATTTGGAGACAATGGTTCTTTAGGTGGATTTGGTGAAATGGAAGATGCTTCTGCTAATCCGCAAGTTGCATTCCAACCTGTTATGTGTCAGCATTGTAATCACGCACCTTGTGAAACAGTATGTCCTGTGGCTGCAACGTCTCATGGTCGTCAAGGTCAAAACCATATGGCCTATAACCGTTGTGTAGGTACTAGATATTGTGCTAACAACTGTCCTTATAAAGTCCGTCGTTTTAACTGGTTCTTATATAACGGAAATGATGAGTTCGATTATCATATGAATGATGATTTAGGACGCATGGTTTTAAATCCAGATGTGGTAGTGCGTTCTCGTGGTGTCATGGAAAAATGTTCTATGTGTATTCAAAAAACACAAAAAACAATTCTTGATGCAAAGCGTGATGGACGTGTTATTAAAGATGGTGAATTTCAAACAGCTTGTTCTGCAGCATGTAGCAGCGGCGCAATGTCTTTTGGAGATATTAATGATAAAGATAGTAAAGTTGCAAAACTTTTAAAAGATGATCGTATGTATCACTTATTAGAAAGTGTTGGTACTAAGCCTAATGTGCAGTACCATACCAAAGTGAGAAATACAACCGAAGCATAAATTTAATTAAAGAATCAATTATATAATTATGGCGTCTCATTACGAAGCACCTATTAGAAGACCTTTAGTTACAGGAGAAAAATCATATCACGACGTTACTGTAGATGTGGCTAAACCTGTAGAAGGAAAAGCAAATAAGCAATGGTGGATAGTTTTCTCTATAGCACTTGTGGCTTTCCTTTGGGGTATTGGATGTATTTTATATACCGTATCAACAGGTATTGGAACTTGGGGTTTGAACAAGACCGTAGGTTGGGCTTGGGATATTACTAACTTTGTTTGGTGGGTAGGTATTGGTCATGCAGGAACATTAATCTCTGCGGTACTATTATTATTCCGTCAAAAATGGAGAATGGCCATTAACCGTTCTGCAGAAGCGATGACTATTTTCTCTGTTGTTCAAGCAGGATTATTTCCAATTATTCACATGGGTCGTCCTTGGTTAGGCTATTGGGTATTACCAATTCCAAACCAATTTGGTTCGCTATGGGTAAACTTTAACTCGCCTTTACTTTGGGATGTATTTGCAATTTCAACATACTTATCGGTATCATTAGTATTCTGGTGGACTGGTTTATTACCTGATTTTGCTATGCTACGTGATAGAGCAATTAAACCTTTCCAAAAGAAAATATATGCTTTATTAAGTTTTGGATGGTCTGGTAGAGCAAAAGATTGGCAACGTTTTGAAGAAGTATCATTGGTACTTGCAGGTTTAGCAACACCATTAGTACTTTCTGTACACACTATTGTATCGTTTGATTTCGCAACATCGGTTATTCCGGGTTGGCATACCACAATATTTCCACCATACTTTGTTGCTGGTGCAGTATTCTCAGGATTTGCCATGGTAAACACGCTTCTTATTATTATGAGAAAAGTGTGTAACCTTGAAGATTATATTACCGTACAACATATAGAATTAATGAATATCGTAATTATGATTACGGGTTCTATAGTTGGGGTAGCCTATATTACAGAGTTGTTTATTGCATGGTATTCTGGTGTAGAATACGAACAATATGCATTTTTAAATAGAGCAACGGGACCTTATGCTTGGGCGTATTGGATGATGATGTCTTGTAATGTATTCTCGCCACAATTTATGTGGTTTAAGAAATTGAGAACAAGTATTATGTTTTCATTCTTTATCTCTATTGTTGTAAATGTAGGAATGTGGTTTGAGCGTTTTGTTATTATCGTAACATCATTACACAGAGATTACTTACCATCATCATGGACTATGTTTTCACCTACGTTTGTAGATATTGGGATATTTATTGGAACCATTGGATTCTTCTTTGTATTATTTTTATTATACTCACGAACATTCCCTGTGATTGCACAGGCGGAAGTTAAGACGATTTTAAAATCATCGGGTGAGCGTTACAAAAACATAAGAGAACGAGGTGATAGTTTAGTAGGTACTGGAGCAGATTCTAGAACTTCTAACGTTAAATTAGAAAACACCAGAAATGCAATTACGCCAGAAGCAAAACCAACTGTAAGTACGGATGATTCTGAAAAAGTAAATAGCCTATTAGATAGTATTGGTTCTTTTGATAAAAATACTCAAACGGCTGACGATTTAAAGAAAGTAAACGGTATTGGACCTAAAATGGAAGAAGTATTAAATAGTATAGGTATTTATACGTTCCTTCAAGTTAGTAAAATGACTAAAAACGAATACGATTTGTTAGACTCCATTACAGGTTCTTTCCCAGGAAGAGCTGAGCGTGATGATTGGTCAGGACAAGCTAAAAATTTAATAAACTAAATATAGTCAATGGAAGCTTCAAAAGTTATTCACGCTATTTATACCGATGATGATGTATTAATGTCTGCCGTTAAAAAGGTAAAGACAGAAAAGCATCATATCGAAGAGATATATACACCTTTTCCTGTTCACGGACTAGACAAAGCTATGGGATTAGCACCAACACGAATTGCTATTACAGCATTTATGTATGGTTTGGTAGGTTTAACCGTTGCCATAGTTATGATGAATTTTATAATGATTGAAGATTGGCCTCAAAACATTGGAGGAAAACCAAGTTTTAGTTATATACAAAACATGCCGGCTTTTGTACCAATTATGTTTGAACTTACAGTGTTTTTTGCAGCGCATTTAATGGTTATAACGTTTTATTTAAGAAGTAGAATGTGGCCATTTAAAGATGCTGAAAATCCTGATCCAAGAACAACAGATGACCACTTTTTAATGGAAATTGCTGTACATGGAAATGAAAATGAGTTAAAAGACTTACTTGCAGATACAGGAGCAGTAGAAATTAATATAGTTGATAAAGCCCATTAATAACTATATGTAGTGCGCATAACGGTTTTAATTTTTTTGAAACAAAAATGTTTAGCGAATTATATTTGATTAAAAAAACAATATAAGTTTACAAATGAAAAGCTTAATTAAAATATTAGCAATAGCAGTCGTTTTAGTTGCCGTATCTTGTAAAAAAGATACAGCGCGTAATTACCAATTTATGCCTAACATGTATGAATCTGCTGGTTATGAAACATATGGCGAAGCTGCATTTCCAAATGGTGTTGAGGCTCAATTACCTGCCGAAGGCTCTATTCCAAGAGGATTTATTCCTTTTGACATAGAAAATTCTCAAGCGGGTTATGATTTAGCTAAAGAAACGCTTAAAAGCCCTTTAGATTCTATACAAGTAGATTATGAAAAAGGAAGCCCTTTATATTCAATTTATTGTGCCATATGTCATGGTGTTAGAGGGGATGGAAAAGGTAACTTAGTCAAGCGTGAAAAGATTTTAGGCATACCTAGTTATGACGATGCAGGAAGAGCTATTAACGAGGGTAGTATTTATCATACTATATATTATGGTAAAAATGCTATGGGTTCTTATGCTAATCAATTAAACGAACAAGAACGTTGGCAAGTTGTGGCATATGTTTTAAAACTAAAAGCTGATTTAGAAAAGTAAGATTGATAAGATTATTATAGATATGTATACATTTTCAAATAAATTAAAGACATTTTCCATTGCTCTAATCATTTTAGGAGTATTAGGCGTTGGATATGGTTTTATGACATCTCATAAATCTTTTGAAGAAGTTGAGCACTTACTTGCAGAAGAATCACATCACGGTGGTGGGCATGCTGAAACAGCTCATGATAACATAAACCAACATGAAAAGCATGTTAAACATGTTCAACATCAAATAGCAAATAGACCTTGGTCTGCTTTATATGTTGCTGCATTTTTCTTTATGATGATTGCATTAGGTGTTTTAGCCTTTTATGCAATTCAAATAGCATCGCAAGCAGGTTGGTCTCCAGTATTATTTAGAGTTATGGAAGGGATTACTGCTTATTTGTTACCTGGCGCTTTAATTGTTTTAGGTATTGCAGCTGCATCACACTTTATAGGCCACAATAATTTGTTTATATGGATGGATCCAGAAGTTGTTGCAGAAGATAAATTGATACAAGGAAAAACAAGCTGGTTAAACATTGGTGGCTTTATTATTAGAGGTTTAATATTTATAGCAGGTTGGGCAGCATACCGTCATTTCTCTCGTAAATTTTCTATTGCTCAAGATACAGCAGAAGATAAAAGTTACTTTAAAAAATCATTTCGTATATCGGCCGCATTTTTAGTGTTCTTTATTTATACAGAGTCTATGATGTCTTGGGATTGGATAATGAGTGTAGATCCTCACTGGTTCTCAACATTATTTGGTTGGTACGTCTTTGCAAGTATGTTTGTTAGTGGTATTACAGTTATAGCATTAATTACAATATATTTAAAATCTAAAGGACAGTTAGAGTTTGTAAACGAAAATCATTTACATGATGTTGCCAAGTTTATGTTTGCTTTTAGTATTTTCTGGACATACTTATGGTTCTCTCAATTTATGCTTATTTGGTATTCAAATATTCCAGAAGAAGTCACTTATTTTGTAACACGTTTTCAAGACTACAAATTACCATTTTTAGGTATGGTGGTTATGAACTTTGTGTTCCCTATATTAATGCTAATGAATGCTGATTACAAACGTATCCCTTGGTTTGTTGTTATGGCAGGTTTAGTTATTTTATTTGGACATTATATTGATATCTTCAATATGATTATGCCAGCTACAGTAGGAGATAGATGGTTTATAGGAGTGCCAGAAATAGGGTCAATATTACTTTTTGCGGGTCTATTTATTTTTATAGTATTTACAGCTTTAACAAAGGCACCACTACTTGTAAAAGGATATCCTTTTAGAAAAGAAAGTGAAGATTTTCATTATTAATTAAGATTTAAATAAAGACGAACGATACCAATGACTGCTTTATTAACAATTATAGTTTTAGTATTTATTTTAGTTGCCATATGGCAAATGGTAAAGATTTTTGATTTAGCTCAAGCTAAAAACCAAAATGATGAAACCGCAGGCGTTGCCACCGATAAGGACAATACCATTAATGGTTATTTAATGATGGGCTTTTTGGCTTTCATTTACATCATTACCATTGTATGTTTTGTGAAATATGGTGATTTGCCTTTAATGTCAAATTCAGCTTCAGCACATGGTCCAACTATAGATAATTTAATGATTATTACCATGGTGGTAATCTTTACTGTTCAGACCATTACCCAATTTTTATTGCACTATTTTGCATTTAAGTACAAGGGGGAAAAAGGTAAAAAAGCACTTTTCTTTGCAGATAATAATAAGTTAGAAGCCGTTTGGACTATTATTCCAGTCATAGTATTAGCTGGTTTAATTATATATGGATTAAACTCTTGGATTAACATCATGGGTGTTGATGAAAGTGATGATCCTCTTATTGTTGAGTTATATGCGCAACAGTTTAACTGGAAAGCTAGGTATGGTGGAGCAGATAATACATTAGGATTAGCCAATGTGCGTTTAATAGATATTGACCGTGCAAACATTTTAGGTTTAGATGAATCTGACCCTAATGCTCAAGACGATGTTATTACTACTGAGTTGCACTTGCCTGTTGGTAGGCCAGTATTGTTTAAAATGCGCTCACAAGATGTATTGCATTCAGCTTATATGCCTCATTTTAGAGCTCAAATGAATTGTGTTCCAGGCATGATTACCCAATTTGGTTTCACGCCAACAGTAACTACTGTTGATATGCGAGAAACACAACAAATGCAAGATAAAGTACTTAGAATTAATAAAATTAGAGTTGAGAAAAGCAAAAAATTAGTCGCTAAAGGCGAAGATGCTTTGGAGCGCTATGAATTTGATTACTTATTGCTTTGTAATAAAATTTGTGGTAAGTCTCACTACAACATGCAGATGAAAATTGTTGTTGAAACTCAAGAAGAGTATAATGCTTGGATGAAAGAACAAAAGAAATTTAAAAATTCTTTATTAAAAAATAATTAAAAAGACAAATACGATATAAGATTATGTCAGCACACGCAGATATTCACGTTCACGAAGACGACCACGGACATCATCATAAGGAAACCTTTATGACTAAATATATATTTAGTCAAGATCATAAAATGATTGCTAAACAGTATCTGATTACAGGTACTATCATGGGAATTATTGGGGTTTTAATGTCTATGATGATGAGAATACAAATTGCTTGGCCAGAAGAGCCAAACGTTTTATTCGAAGCATTATTAGGTAGTTGGGCACCAGACGGCGTTATGGATGCCGACATATATTTAGCTTTAGTTACTATTCATGGTACTATTATGGTATTTTTTGTTTTAACTGCGGGTTTAAGTGGGACATTTAGTAACTTATTAATACCATTACAAATTGGAGCAAGAGATATGGCTTCAGGCTTTTTGAATATGGTATCTTTTTGGTTATTCTTTTTATCTAGTGTTATCATGCTGGTTTCATTATTTGTTGAAGCTGGGCCAGCCGCAGCTGGTTGGACCATATACCCGCCATTAAGCGCAATACCTTTGGCTCAAGGTGGATCTGGATTAGGAATGACCTTGTGGTTAGTTTCCATGGCTTTATTTATAGCACAATCGTTATTGGGGTCTCTTAATTACATCGTTACAGTTATTAACTTACGTACCAAGGGTATGTCAATGACTAGACTACCATTAACTATTTGGACATTTTTTATAACTGCTGTTATAGGGGTTGTATCGTTCCCAGTATTATTATCTGCTGCGCTATTATTAATAATGGATAGAAGTTTTGGCACATCATTTTTCTTGTCAGATATATTTATACAAGGCGAAGTTTTACATTATCAAGGTGGTTCTCCGGTATTATTCGAACACTTATTTTGGTTTTTAGGACATCCAGAAGTTTATATCGTTATTTTACCTGCAATGGGTCTAGTATCCGAAATTATGGCATCCAGTTCACGTAAACCTATTTTTGGTTATCGTGCCATGATTGCATCCATATTAGCTATAGCATTTTTATCAACCATTGTGTGGGGACACCATATGTTTATCTCAGGAATGAATCCATTTCTAGGTTCCGTATTTACATTCACAACGTTATTAATTGCTATACCATCGGCAGTAAAAGCATTTAACTGGATAACAACGCTCTGGAAAGGTAATTTACAGATGAATCCTGCCATGTTATTCTCTATTGCTTTTGTATCAACATTTATTACAGGAGGTTTAACAGGAATTATATTAGGTGATAGTGCTTTAGATATAAATGTACATGATACTTATTTTGTTGTAGCTCACTTTCACTTAGTAATGGGGATATCTGCATTATATGGTATGTTTGCTGGTATATATCATTGGTATCCTAAAATGTTTGGTAGAATGATGAATAAAAACCTAGGTTATATTCATTTTTGGGTAACTGCAGTTTGTGCTTATGGTGTATTCTTCCCAATGCATTTTATAGGAATGGCTGGTTTACCACGTCGTTATTATACCAACAGTAATTTCCCGTTATTTGATGACTTAGCCAATGTTAATGTTGTTATAACAATATTTGCTTTAATTGGAGGCGTTGTTCAAATCATATATTTATATAATTTCTTTAGCAGTATTTTCTATGGTAAGAAATCTGTTCAGAACCCTTGGAAATCTACAACTTTAGAATGGACAACACCAGTTGAAAATATACACGGTAACTGGCCAGGAGAAATTCCACATGTACATCGTTGGGCATATGATTATAGTAAACCAGGTCATGATGCAGATTTTGTTCCTCAAAACGTACCATTAAAAGATGGTGAAGAAGAACTTCAACATTAAATAATAAAATATTATTATCTTAAAACCCACCTTTTAATTTAGGTGGGTTTTTTGTTAATTTTTAATATCAAATAACAAAATTATTGTTCATAACTCCTTAGTTCTCATCTTTTTTACATAAAAATGTAGCTTATTTCTTATTTTATTTTATGGATTTACCGTAAAATTTCAAAGAAAAAGTGAGCAAATCACTAGGTTTTATCGATGAAATGTAAAATTATTATATTTTTTCGTTGAAATACAAATAAATCAGTTAATTTGCGCAAAATTGTGAATAACATGTTAATAAGTGTGATTGCTATTATAATCACTTATTAACATATAAACTAACACATTTTAATTTTTCGATTATGAAAGCTAAATTAACGTTTAGAAAGACACCGCTATTTGTCTTCTATATTTTATGGTTTTTAGTGTCTGCATTATCTGCTTCTGCACAATGCCCCACAATTACCAATTCTAATCCACCGCCAATTTGTGATGCGTCTGGATTTACCTTTAATGATTTAAATACTTTTGCTAATGATGAAGGTGATGGTATTGTATGGTATGATACGGCTACAGGAGGTACACCGTTTGATGCTAATACGTTCGTTCAAGAGGGAACGTATTATGCTGATGATAATTCGGGAAGTTGCGTGACTAGAATGTCAATAAATGTTGACTTTCAAGTTGATGCTACAGGACAAAATCTCGATAGGGTTTATTGTAGTAACGAAAATCCAATTTTCCAAACATATATAGACGAGATTTTACAACCTAATACTCCGGCAGGAGGTAGTGCCGCGATTTATAGAGACATAAATTTAACTGATCAAGTTAATCCTACAGAAGCTATTGATAACATAGTAAATTATCTAATCGTATTTATTGATGCTCTTGGTTGTGAAAGTCAAGTTGAAACAGCAAGAATTATTGTTATTGATGCGCCTGATCCGCCAACACCTACAAACCCACAAATGTTTTGCTCAGATGCGAACCCTACAATTGCAAATTTAGATCCTGGTACAACCGAAAGTTTTAATTGGTATGCTAGGTTAAATGGTTCTGGTAACCCTGTTTTTCCTGCACTTAATCCATCAACTGCATTAGTGAATGGCAGAACATATTATGTACAGGTAAATGGTATTAGCTGTAATAGCGACCCTGTAGCCGTGACTGTAACAATAAATACACCCGTAGATGCAGGGACTTTGTCCAGTTTGCAATTTTGTGATGATAGTTTACCAACTACAGATATAAATTTGTTTGACGAATTAGGAGGTTCTCCAGATACAACGGGTTCATGGACTGGACCGTTACCAATATCTAATGGTAATTTAGGAACAATAAATATTTCTACTTTAACAGCTGGAACATATGTTTTTACATATACAGTACCAACAACTGGTGTATGTCCAGACGGTAGTTCTACAGTAACTATAAATGTTTTTGCAACATTAAGTCCAGGAACTGTAGCAACAGGAGTACAATCTTCATTTTGTGAGTCTTTACTACCCTCAAATTTTGATTTATTTTCTTTATTAGAAAACGAAGATCCGGGTGGGCAATGGACAAGAGGTGCTACAAGCACAGATCCTGTAGTAACATCGCCAATAGATTTAAATGGACTAGTATCTGGAGTGTATAGTTTTACTTATACACAAAATGTAATGCCTAATCCATGTCCAGAAAATTCTACTACAGTAGAAGTAACAGTTTTGGAAGACCCAAATGCTGGCGTGGCAGTAAATCAATCATTTTGTGAACGTGACTTATCTACAAGTTCGCCATTCGATTTATTTGATGCTTTAGATGGGTCGCAAGATAATAATTTAGGGACTTGGAGAGATGCTAATAATGTTATAGTAAGCAACCCTATAGATATTTCGAGTTTTACATCAACAGATAGTCCATATCGTTTTAATTATACGGTAGACAAT
Organism: uncultured Algibacter sp.; assembly: GCA_947499935.1. GTDB lineage: Bacteria > Bacteroidota > Bacteroidia > Flavobacteriales > Flavobacteriaceae > CANMQH01. The sequence goes on from CANMQH010000001.1 coordinate 34,548, forward strand.
GGTATTTGTTTTGATATAGAGGTTATTACTATAACAGTCTTAGAATCGCCAGAATCTGGAACACCAGTGGCTACCTTTCCAGAGTTTTGTCAAGGTATAGCACCTTCAAATTTTGATTTATTTACCTTATTAGATGGTGAAGATCAAACGGGTATCTGGTATTCGGGAATAGATAACACTGGAGCAACCATTATAAACCCTACAGATTTATCTTCTCTAGTAGTTGGTACTTACGATTTTACATACGAAGTTGCTGCGATTGGGGCTTGCGATGATGCGTTAGTTACCGTGCAAGTTATTATTAATCCTATTCCAAACACAGGTTCTGCAAATAACCCTGCGCCATTTTGTGAAAATGATGCAGCACTTGGTAATACATCATTCGATTTATTTACATTATTAAATCCTCCCGTAGATGCAGGAGGAACATGGACAGATGATGATGCGACAGGAACATTAAGCGGTAACAATGTAGATTTAACAGGGTTAGCGACTGGAAGTTTCAATTTTACATACAGCATTACAGATGCTAACAATTGTAGCAATAGTACAACGGTTACCATAACTATAGACGATGCACCAGAATCTGGAACAGCAAATACCCCAGAAGCATTTTGTATAGGAGACATAACAACAGGACAAACCTATAATTTATTTGATTTATTAACCGATGAAGACCAAACAGGTATTTGGACAGATGATGATGGCACAGGCGCTTTATCTGCAAATACAGTAACATTAGATGGTCTATTAGCAGGGACTTATAACTTTACATATAATGTAAATGCTATTGGTAGTTGTGATGATGTAGATGTTACGGTAAGCATTATAATTAATCTTGCTCCAAATACAGGAACTCCAACCCCAGCTATATTTTGTGAAAATGATTTGGCAGGAAGTACACCTTTAGATTTGTTTAATCAATTAACTGGAGAAGATACAGGAGGAACATGGACAGATGATGATGCCACAGGAACATTAAGCGGTAACAATGTAGATTTAACAGGATTAGCGATTGGAAGTTTCAATTTTACATACAGCATTACAGATGCTAACAATTGTAGCAATAGTACAACGGTTACCATAACTATAGATGATGCACCAGAATCTGGAACAGCAAATACTCCAGAAGCATTTTGTATAGGAGATATAACTACAGGACAAACCTATAATTTATTTGATTTATTAACCGATGAAGACCAAACAGGTATTTGGACAGATGATGATGGCACAGGCGCTTTATCTGCAAATACAGTAACATTAGATGGTCTTACAGCAGGGACTTATAACTTTACTTATAATGTTAACGCTATTGGTAGTTGTGATGATGTAGATGTTACGGTAAGCATTATAATTAATCCTGCTCCAAATACAGGAACTCCAACCCCAGCTATATTTTGTGAAAATGATTTGGCAGGAAGTACATCTTTAAATTTGTTTAATCAATTAACAGGAGAAGATACAGGAGGAACATGGGCAGATGATGATGCCACAGGAACATTAAGCGGTAACAATGTAGATTTAACAGGATTAGCGATTGGAAGTTTCAATTTTACATACAGCATTACAGATGCTAACAATTGTAGCAATAGTACAACGGTTACCATAACTATAGATGATGCACCAGAATCTGGAACAGCAAATGCTCCAGAAGCATTTTGTATAGGAGATATAACTACAGGACAAACCTATAATTTATTTGATTTACTAACCGATGAAGACCAAACAGGTATTTGGACAGATGATGATGCCACAGGCGCTTTATCTGCAAATACAGTAACATTAGATGGTCTATTAGAAGGCACTTATAACTTTACATATAATGTTAACGCTATTGGTAGTTGTGATGATGTAGATGTTACAGTAAGCATTATTATTAATGATACACCTGCGCCAACAGCAAATGTAATACAAACGTTTTGTGATTCGGCAACAGTAGCAGATTTAGTGGCTACAGGAACAAACATCCAATGGTATGAAGATGCTACGGGAGGTACACCTTTAGCTGATACAGTAATATTGGTTGATAGTCAAGACTATTTTGCAACACAAACTAATAATACAACCAGTTGCGAATCTTCTGTAAGAACTCAAGTCAATGTTGACATTGTGCCACTGCCAAACGCAGGAGATTTAGCAACAACACCTTTATTAGTATGTAACAATACTACTATAAACTTAAATGACGGATTAGACGGCTCACAAGATACGGGTGGAACTTGGTATCAAGGAACAGATACAACAGGTACTGTAGTAATAGATGGGACAATGTTTGATGTTAATGGTTTTGTAGCAGGAAACTATCAATTTACTTATGCAGTGTCAGCACCACCATGTGCAGATGCGAGTATTACCATTTCGGTAACTGTAGATGCGCCATTTAATCCAGGAACTAGTAATAGTTTAAATACATGTAGTAATAATGGAACTACCGATTTGTTCCCGTTATTGGGAGGTGCAGATGTAGGAGGTATATGGTCTCCAGCTTTAGATAGCACTACAGGTGTTTTTAATCCACTTACAGATACTGCAGGACTTTATACGTATTCGTTTACTAATGCTTGCGGTACGTTTAGTAGCGAAATTATGGTAATAATTACCCCAGCACCAAATGCAGGGATGGGCAGTTCGGTTACGTTTTGTGCCGGAGATGATGCTGTAGATTTATTTACATTACTAGGAACAGATGCTCAAACAGGAGGCACTTGGTCCCCCGCTTTAGCGAGCAGCACAGGAGTGTTTGATCCAGCTTTAGATTCAGATGGAGTGTATACATATACAGTTATAGCTATAGCACCATGTTCTCCAAATGCTGAAGCTCAGATAACCATAACGATTAACGATACGCCAGCGGTTGGGGTTATAGAATCTAATCCATCGTTTTGTTTAATTGATAATCCAATAGTTGCCGATTTAGCAGATAGTGTTAATATTACTGGAACAGTAAATTGGTATGAAGACATGGCTTTAACTTTGCCATTAAATGATGATGATGCTCTAGAAGATGGAGAAGATTATTACGCGACACAAACCAATATTTCTGGTTGCGAATCGTCAACAAGTGTGCTTGTTAATGTAACCATTAACGATGCAGATACACCAACATTAAGAGATGATTCAATAGCCTTTTGTGTTAATGATAATCCAACCTTAGCAGATATTTTATCAAATATTACAGAATATGATGAAATTTTAGATAATATTCGTTTTTATGACGAAGAAACCAATGGTTTAATTCTTTCAAGTGATACAGCTTTAATATCTAGAACAACGTATTATATCGCTTTATTTGATGCGGTTACCGGTTGCGAAAGTAGTATACGTTTAGAATATACACCAGATTTAACAGATTGTGGCGAATTGTTTCTGCCAGATGGCTTTTCTCCAAATGGAGATCGTAAAAACGATACGTTTAATATAGACAATTTAGATATTATCTATCCAGATTATCAAATTGAGATTTATAACCGATATGGAAATATTGTTTATAAAGGAACAGCAGATACACCGCCTTTTGATGGAACATCAAATCAGCCAAGAACCTTACTTAAAGGCGATTTGCCAGTGGGTGTATATTTCTATATTTTCAATTTTAATGATGGTAAAAATAAACCAAAACAAGGGCGCTTATATTTAAGCAGATAATTTATAGATACTATAAAATTTAAGACCATGAAAACATTAAATATATATCATAAAATAGCTGCTTTGTTAAGTTTGACGCTTATGTCATTACAAAGTTATGCACAACAAGATCCTCAGTTTACACAGTACATGTATAATATGAGTGTTATTAACCCAGCTTATGCAACAGCAGAAGAAGGTATTTTAAATTTGGGTGGTTTATACCGTACACAATGGGTTGGTATAGATGGTGCACCAAAAACAGGTAGCTTTTTTGCACATACACCAATTAATGAAAAAATAGAATTAGGTATTTCGTTTACTAACGATAATATTGGAGATGTCGTAAAAGAGAATAATGTATATGCCGATTTTGCTTATGTATTACCCGTAGGTATAGAAAGTAAAATATCGTTTGGTATTAAGGCAGGAGCTACCTTTTTTAATACAGATTTTAACGGATTTCAATTGCAATCTGGTGGTACGGCTACAGATGTTGCATTTAATGAAAACGTTAGTCAAATATTTCCAAACCTAGGTATTGGAGCCTTCTTTTTTAGAGATAATTATTATTTAGGAATATCGGCTCCAAATATGTTGACGACCAAACATTTAGAAAACGAAAATGGTGTTAAAGCAACGGGTGTTCAAAATGTACACTATTTCTTTACAGGAGGTTATGTTTTTAATCTTGATAAAAATTTAAAACTTAAGCCTGCATTTATGGCAAAATCAGTAAAAGGAGCCCCGCTAGCTTTAGATATAACTGCTAATGTTTTATTTAATGAAAAATTAGAGGCAGGTTTAGGCTACCGTTTAGGGGATGCCGTTAGTGCACTGGTTAATTTTAGAATAACACGAGATTTAAGAATTGGATATGCTTACGATTATACAACCACTAATTTAGGCGATTTTAACTCTGGGTCTCACGAAATATTCATTTTATTCGATATCGATTTATTTGGACTAAAAGGTGGTTACGACCGCTCACCAAGATTCTTCTAAATGCATAATAAGGAAAACATGAAAAAACATTTATACATATTTGCAGGCCTTTTATTAGTTAGTGGAATGGCCATGGCGCAAAAAGGAAATTTAAAGCGTGCTAATAAGCTTTTTGAAATGAAAGCTTATAAAGATGCTGTAGAGCTATACGAAACCAAAGATCGTAATCAAGAAGTGCTTCAAAATTTAGCAGATAGTTATTATTATAACTCAAGTCTTCAAAAAGCAATTAAAACATATAGAGAATTATTTATAAACTATGGAGATTCTCTAGATATCGAGTATCATTTTAGATATGCACAAGCTTTAAAAGGTGTTAAAGAATATAAAGAAGCAGATAAGCACTTAGGGCGGTATTATAACAAAACAGTAAATACGAATGCGTTTATTGAGGTTTTAGAAAAAACAACGCCGCACACTTTTAAATTAGAACAAGTTGATAATAAAGGGGCTAATAATGATTTTGGGTTATCATTTTATGGTGATAAAAAAGTAGCTTTTGCATCGGCTAGAAATACCGAAAATCCATCATATTCATGGAATAAACTACCTTATTTAGATTTGTATAGTGCTACGTTATCTAATAATACCCTAAAAAATGTAGTACCATTTTCTGATGCTATAAACACAAGTTCACATGAAAGTAGTGCTGTTTTTACTAAAGATGGTAAAACCATGTATTTTAATAGAACAAATGAAACTCGTAAAAAAACCGATGCCATTAAAATTGCGCATGTTAAAATATACAAAGCCGAGTTGGTGGATGGAACATGGACAAACGTTAAAGCATTACCATTTACATCTAACAGTTACAGTACAGAACATCCTGCACTAAGTAAAGATGAAAAAACACTGTATTTTGCTAGTGATATGCCAGGTACGTTGGGTAGTTTCGATATTTATAAAGTAGCTATAAACGATGATAATACGTATGGTGAACCAGAAAATTTAGGACCAACAATTAATACAAAACACAGAGAACAATTTCCTTTTATAAGTGAATATAATGTGCTTTATTTCTCATCTATTGGTCATCAAGGTTATGGTGGGTTAGATGTTTTTAGGAGTAATATGGTTAATAAAGGTTTTGACACGCCTGTTAACTTAGGAAGCACAATAAATAGTAATTTAGATGATTTTGCTTATGTGGTTAAAGAGAAACAAAACATAGGATATTTATCTTCTAACAGAACGGGTTATGATAAATTATACGGTTTTGGCAGAGAAGAGAATCCTTTAACAAAATATCTAGTAGAAGGTCTTGTTCAAGACTTAAACAGCAAAGCATTATTAAAAGGGGCATTGGTAACCTTGTTTGACGAGTCTAATACAGTCATTCAAGACACTATAGTTGGTGATGATGCCCATTATATTTTTAAAATAGAACCTAATAAAAAATACAAGGTTAGAGGTACTCGAAAAGCATACATTCCTCAAGATGTAGAGTTTTCAACCGATAGTAAAGGTAAAGTTCAGCATAATATTTATTTGTCTTTAGAATCGTTTGCAGATGCCGAAGAGCGTATTAAAGAAAACGAAAAAGGTGAAGTACAAGTTAAGCTAGATAAAATTTATTTTGATTTTGATAAATCTAATATCCGAGAAGACGCAGCAGTAACGTTAAATGTGTTGGTAGATTTAATGAAAAAATACCCGTCTATGGAAGTTGAAGTCTCAGCGCATACAGACGCCAGAGGACCAGACCAATATAATTTAGAGTTATCAAAAAGTCGTGCAGCGTCAACACTAGAATATTTAGTAAGCCAAGGCATAGCTAGAAACCGATTAAAAAGTATTGGTTATGGCGAAATGCAACCCCTTAATAAATGCGTAAAAGAAGGTATTTGTGATGATGAAGAATATGATATTAACAGACGTTGTGAGTTTACTATTTTGAAATAATAAACTTATATAATAGCAATAATGTCATTATAAAATATAAAAGCCTTTCCTCCTGATAGCTATCAGGATTGAAAGGCTTTTTGTTTATATTTGCTATTATTGTTGCTCTAGAATTTAAGTTTAGCTTAGATAAAGAAAATTAAAGCAGCAATATTATTATTTTAAATTGAACCGAAATGTCTCCCTGAGCGCAGTCTAAGGGTCTGTGATATGAACGAAAACCTAGATCCAACAGATAATAATTTTTCTCCAGAAGAATTAGATGTAGAAAAAAAGTTAAGACCTTTAGAATTTGATGATTTTGCAGGTCAAGATCAAGTTTTAGAAAATCTTCAAATATTTGTTCAGGCCGCTAATTTACGAAGCGAGGCATTAGATCACACATTATTTCATGGCCCACCAGGATTAGGGAAAACAACTTTGGCACATATTTTAGCCAATGAGTTAAGCGTGGGTATTAAAGTCACTTCGGGGCCTGTTTTAGATAAACCAGGCGATTTAGCAGGACTACTTACCAATTTAGACGAACGTGATGTGTTGTTTATAGATGAAATCCATAGACTAAGCCCCATTGTAGAAGAGTATTTGTATTCTGCCATGGAAGATTATAAAATCGATATCATGATTGAGTCTGGGCCAAATGCACGTACGGTTCAAATTAACTTAAATCCATTTACGTTAGTAGGGGCAACAACGCGCTCTGGCTTATTAACAGCGCCAATGCGTGCTCGTTTTGGTATACAAAGTAGATTACAATATTATAAAACAGATTTATTATCAACCATCGTACAGCGTAGTGCAACCATCTTAGATGTTCCTATTTCTATGGAAGCTGCTATTGAAATAGCTGGTAGAAGTCGAGGTACACCTCGTATAGCTAACGCTCTATTACGTAGGGTTCGCGATTTTGCACAAATTAAAGGTAATGGCAGTATCGATATAAAAATAGCTAAATATGCTTTAGAAGCGCTTAATGTTGATGCTTATGGGTTGGATGAAATGGATAATAAAATTTTATCGACCATTATTGATAAATTTAAAGGTGGGCCTGTAGGTATTTCTACAATTGCAACAGCGGTTAGCGAAAGTCCAGAAACTATAGAAGAAGTTTACGAGCCTTTTTTAATACAACAAGGTTTTATTATGCGTACACCAAGAGGTCGAGAAGTTACCGAACAAGCCTACAAACATTTAGGAAAAGTAAAAGCAAATATTCAAGGTGGATTGTTTTAATATTAACGTATCAATAAAATTCTAAATTGTAAGATATCTATACTTCAAACTAACTTTTTCAGTAGTATAAAGATTGAAATAGCACTGTTGTAGCATGTTTCAGGTATCTATTAATTGACTTCTAGGCATAATAAATATCTATTTGTTTGAAGATATAATGCTGAGACTTCTTGTCAATCATATTTCATACTGTAGAAAATAACAAAGCATTAATATTGACTCTTCATTATTAATTGCATTAAGCTTAAGACTACATAAATCTTGGCTTAGCATTATTCTTACCAGTTATCATAAATTTTAATCTATAAACATTCAGATAAATTCGTAATTGAATCTAATCTATTTGATCTAGAAGCTCTGGGTCTTGTATGAAAATATCGTATATAATTGATTTTTAGTACTTTATAAATATTTGTATAATTAATAAGGTAATTAAAACAAAAGGTGTTTAACAAATATTAAGAGTGATGTAAAAATAATTAGGTATAATCAATGATACTGTAAATATGTAAAATATTTAATACCAAATAGGTGTCATTTTTAAGAATTCCTACAATATTAAAGAAAATACATATTGTTTTTGATGATTTAGCGTTACCGTGTAGTCTTTTATATATATTTACAGTGCGACTAATAATTCAATAACTAAAAACTTAAAAAATGAAAAAATTATTTTTATCATCAATTTTGATGATTGCATGTATGGTATCAAGTCTTTACGGACAAGGATTTGATGAAGATAGTGCAGAAATGAGAGGGCGACCTTTTGGAGATGCTGATGATTCCAGTCTAACATGGAAAATTAGATGGGATCGATCTGATCTTTTTAAAGCAACCAGTTTTCCTGATCCAGCGTATAAGTATGATACAAGACGCTGGGCAAAAACACCAGAAGATGTACAAAGCTGGGTTTGGAGAAATAAGGAAAATATGGAAGAGCGTGATGGTTCTTTATTTATTACAGCAAAATACAACGCTTCAGGCTTTCCTGCAAGAAGAGTTTCTAGTGCATGTAACAGCGGAACACCATCAGCTACAACAGCACCTGTGAGATTTTCATCAGGGATGTTAAGAAGTACAGTACCTGGTTTTGTTTACGGGTATTATGAAGCAGCTATAAAAGGAAGTGACGGTTTCCCTGGGGTTTCTCCTGCATTTTGGCTGTATAGTACTATTAAAAGTAATCCTTCAGTAGGAAAAGTACAATATCAAGAGATTGATATTGTAGAAATGACTCAAGAAGGGCAAAGTGCATCAACAAGAAAGATAATGGACCATAATTTACATGCCATTACTACAGCTTCTGTAAAGCATGGGTTTGATAATTCATTGAATACACCAGTTGGAGCATTTGTACCACTTTTAAATAATGGAGGTTTAACTTTAGGAGCTGGACCAGATAGAAGATGGTGGCGACCAAAACAAAACACTGCTGCTTTAAGAAATGAAACAAATGAATTTGAACCAAGAGATATTAATGTTTATGGATGTAGAGTAACTAAGCAAGAAATTATTTGGTATGTAAACGGAAAAGAAATAGGAAGAAAGCCAAATACCTTATGGCAAACAGATGCTGCAAACCCTATGAGAATTACTTTGTCATTAGGTATAAGAGCTCCTTATACGCAATTTTGTAGTAATAGATTTGTTTTGCCTCCACAGAGTGAATTAGATAAAGCAGCTACTTTTTTCCCTCAAACTATGGAGGTTCTTTATGTAAAAGTATTTGAAGAAAACGGAGGAGCACCAACCCCAGTAGCAGTAAATGGCGTTGATTTAAAAGTTTCTGAAGTTCCAATACGAGTGGGTGGAAATACTATGATAACTCCTGTAATTACACCTAAAAATGCTGCTAATAAAGAATTTACATTTTACAGCGTTTCGGGAATGGATGTTGCAAGAATAGATTCTAAAACAGGTATTGTAACAACTTTAAAGGAAGGGACGGCTACGTTTAGAGTCATTACTGCAGATGGTAATTTTTCAGATGATGTTACAATAACAGTAGGTGCTAATCCTGGTCAAACAAGATTAATAACAATTCCAGTTCCTCCTGGATCTGCTGGTTTAGTGCCTACAGGAGGAGGTAACCCAGACCCAACACCAGACCCCGATCCAACACCTGATCCTGATCCAACACCACCACCAACTGGCAGTACTTGTGGTGTAGATGCATGGGTAAATGGAACAACATATAGACGAAATGATAGCGTGTTTTATGATAGTAAAATATGGAGAGTTCGTTGGAGTAGAGCAAGACCTCAATGCGGTACACCCGATACATGTGCAGGTTATGTTTTTGTAAGCGATTGTACAACAACGACGCCAGGTGGAGGTACGCCACCTCCTAGCACTGGAGGTACAGATTGCTCTAGTTTAAGTGCATGGGTAAAGTCTATGACCTACACCATAGGCACTAGAGTTACGAGGGCTAATAATATTTATGAACTAAAGAAAAGTACAGGTAAATGTACGCCTGGAGGTAGTTCTGATTGTTCTCGTAATCAATGGGAGTTAGTAGGTAGTTGCTCAACAAGTTCAAAAAGTGTAGGGGAATCTATTTTAAATAGTAAAGTAAAATTATACCCTAACCCAGCTAAGAATCAAGTAAATATAGTGTCTCCACAAGGTGCGAAAATTTCAATTATTACCTTAAATGGTAAACAATTGGTATCTGAATTAGCAAAAGGTGAAATTACGCTCTTTAGCCTAGCTAGAATACCTAGTGGAATTTATTTAGTAAAAATCGAGTCTAAAGGTGATGTAACCATCAAAAAAATGGTGATTAACTAGTTTTATTAAGTATTTTTATAAAGTCTAAAATGCCGAGGTTATTTAACCTCGGCATTTTTTATTAGTAACACTCAATGTTTAGCAGTTTGTTAAAAGTACTCAATATTGTATGTTGCACTGATTCCATTTTTCAGCGGGAGCTAGATTTAATGCCTCGACCTTTGGGGCGATTCTTTTTATGAGATTTAGAGTTTGCTCTGGAGTTTAATACCTTTTATTTAAATTAGAATCAAATATTTTATAAACCCACTTTATGTATTAAAACAGTAAATAATGTATGTTGTCTGTTTTTTAAATTCCAATGGTTTTGTTAGATTATAGAATATCTTTACAATTAAATGCTTGTAAAGTGTTAGGCTAAGTAAATGTGTAGTCTTAATTTTGTTAATCTTTAAGTAAATATGTTAAGTATAGCCTATATTGAGTTAAGTTGCAATAATCATTATGATTAATAATAAAATTAAATATACTAACCTTATTAAAACCGAAGCAAAACGTCTTGGGTTTTTATCTTGTGGTATAAGTAAAGCACAATTTTTAGAGGAAGAAGCACCGCGTTTAGAGACATGGCTAAATAAAAATATGAATGGTCAAATGCAATACATGGAAAACCATTTTGATATGCGTTTAGACCCCACAAAATTAGTTGAAGATTCTAAAAGTGTGATTTCATTGTTGCTTAATTATTATCCAGAAGAAATTCAAAATGAGAATGCCTTTAAGATGTCTAAATATGCTTATGGACATGATTATCATCATGTCATAAAATCAAAACTTAAAGCACTTATGCATTGTATCCAAAATGAAATAGGTGAAGTAAGTGGAAGAGCTTTTGTAGATTCGGCTCCGGTTTTAGATAAAGCATGGGCTGCAAAATCTGGACTAGGTTGGATAGGTAAGCATAGTAATTTATTAACCCAACAGGTAGGGTCGTTTTATTTTATTGCAGAACTTATTATAGATTTAGATTTAGAATACGATAGTGCAACAACTGATCATTGTGGTACCTGTACGGCATGCATTGATGCCTGCCCAACGGAGGCTATTGTAGAGCCCTACGTGGTAGATGGCAGTAAGTGTATTTCATACCTTACTATAGAATTAAAAGAAAATATGCCCACAGCATTTAAAGGTAAAATGGACGATTGGATGTTTGGTTGCGATGTTTGCCAAGATGTATGTCCTTGGAATCGATTTTCTAAACCTCATAATGAACCCTTATTTAATCCACATCCAGAATTGTTATCCATGACCAAAAAAGATTGGGAAGACATAACAGAAGATGTCTTTAAAAAAGTCTTCCAAAAATCTGCAGTAAAACGTACTAAATATTCTGGTTTAAAAAGGAATATTAATTTTTTGAAAGAATAAGATTTCAAAAAAGAACGTTTACCTAATAGTTTAACACCTTACAGAATCTAACATGTTTTCATGTCCAATTACGGGTTTCCCGCAGTTTGGTTAAAATTAATCGTATTAGTTTTGCCAACTTAAAATTCAATATTATTTCTTAAAAAAATTATTAGTATGAAAAAAACTGTTTTGTATTTTTTAATATGCAGCTTGTTTTTTGGTATAAAAGCCAATGCTCAAGACAATGCAATAGACTGTAGTCTTAATGTAAGTCAGGCGATTACGTATTTAAAATCTTCTACTATAGAAAAAAAAGATTCTATAAAAGCAGTTTCGCTTTTAAGAGATTGCGCTCGTAAGCAAAACCCTTATGCACAATTATTGTTAGGGCGTTTACATGTGTATAGCAATAATGCCGAAAAACATAACATAGGATTTCAATTAGTAAAAAAAGCAGCAAACCAAGATTACGCTTTAGCTTGTTCAGATTTGGGTGACTTCTACAAATACGGTTTAGGATGCGAAATAGACTATAGAAAAGCAAAAAGATGGTACAAAAAAGCGCACGATTTAGGCGATGCTAAAGGCGCTTATGGTGTAGGATATATGTTTTATAAAGGTTTAGGTGAGATAAACCAAAACTATGCTAGGGCTGTAAGATGGTTTGAAAAAACCAATCATCCTATGGCAAAACACTGGTTAAGCGTAAGTTATTATTTTGGTTATGGAGTTACACAAAATAAAGAAAAGGGTATGGCATTGCTAAAAAATAATACTATAAAAAATAGCGAAGTGATGCTAGATTGTATGGAGTTTCATTTAAAAGGAGAAAACGCGACTCATAAAAATCAGGCAGACTATTATAATATATTAAAAGAAGCGTTTGCTACAACTATAGCGTATACACCAGCGAGTTTAACAGGGACTTGGTCTGGGAGCCTCATGCAATTAGATTGGTCTGGCAAGCACATTGAGCAAGAATTGCCCATAACCTTTACACTGCATTATGATGAAGCTTCCGAAACTACAAATTACACCTGTGTTTTTAATGGTAAAGCCATAACGGGCAATGCAGAAAACAACGATAATATGTTGTTTTTTAATGATTTAAATATTCCTTTAAAACGACTCTATTTTAGTGGAGAAAAAGAGCAAAATATAGACTATCAAATCTTATCTAGTAATACAACACTTAAAGCGTATAATGATAAAACATATTTAACAGCATTTTTAAGCAGTTATACGGCAGAAATGGAAGAGCCAGGTAACGATTTTGCACTCATCTTAACCAAACAAATAGACGAGACAGAAAATGGTAAAAGCCTATCTCAAGATGCAGCATTAGCGTTAAGTGATCAAAAGGATAGTTTTATAAAACTATACCCAAACCCGTTTGAAAAAGATTTTTATATAGGGTACACATTAGAAAACCCAGGTTTTGTAAACATTCAAGTTGCAGATTTACATGGTACAAAGCAACATATTGTAGAGCAAGGCAAACAACAGCAAAAAGGAGATTATGTGTACCATTTTGATGGTGCTAAATTAAAAAAAGGCGCAAACACCATAACCATATTTGTTAATGGGGTTAAGAACACCAAATTAATTATCAAAAAATAAAGATCGTATAGAACATGAAAAAATCATATTTATATATAATTACGCTAATACTATGTATAGCTACATTAACATCGGTTTCTGCACAGCAAAGGCAAATATTTGATGTGCCAAACCCTATTGGGCCTACACCAACGCCAACAACACCAACGCCAGCGACACCAACACCAAGCGGCCCTATTAAAAAAGGAGACTTTGAAGATCCGGGAACTAATAAAGTACTAAAAGGTTTAAATGCTGGATGTTGTAATGAAAGTGGTGAGAGTCCTAATTTTGTTTTTACATTCGATCCAGCACTTTCTGCGCTCAGAAATCATGAAGCCTCACAATTAGCGGCTGAGCGGAATTTTAATAAATGGGTATCAACTCAAAAACATTTACTACAAAAAGAAATTGAAAAGCAATTAGAAACTAGTTTTTCTAATTTTGAAGATGCTCAAAAAACATTTTTTAAAGCTTTTGAGATGCCTACTGTTAGAACAGAAGCGTTTTCTTTAAAACCAGAGTATAATAATAAAGTAAAAACAAAAAAAGCTATAAGAAGACGATGTTTAAAAAACATAAAGCTTTTAGATCTTAGGGCAGGCGAGATTAATTCGGGTAATATTAATAACTCTAAATACAAGCATTTAAATTTAAAAATAAATGGTGAGGTTTTAAACGATATAACATCTATCAATCAAATCAATAATTTAAGATTGCAGGAAGTCAATGAGTTTACAGATAACCAATGGCGTTTAGATCAAGAGTTAAAAATACAAAATCTATTAAATAATGAGCTTTCTAATTTAAGTGACATAAATCATGATATTTTAAATGAATTGTCAAATATTCAAATAGCTCATTATAATCATCAAACTAACGATTTTGAGAAACTGGATCGTATGCAGCAATATCTGCTAGCTAATAGTCATGATTATTGGCCCTCACCTGCAATTGTGCCTTGGCATTCTGTAAGTAGTTTTGGTCGTAGGACTTATGTAGAAGGTTATATATGGAGAAAAAATCCTCGAGAATTATCAATATTTCATGATGAGTTCTGGAATCGAAGAATTTTAGGAAGACCTAGGAGTGCAAATTATTGGTTGGCTCGAAAAAAACGTGCCAGAGAAAATGCATTAAACGAAGCTTTAAATGAAATTACAGAAACGGACTTTCTAGGTGCATCTGCTATAGTAGGTTTAGGAGAGCGAAACGAAGATTATATTAAAGAGCGCCCTAACCTAGAAGCAGAGATAGAAAACTATTTTAAAGTAAACGATTACTCAAAAACATCGCACGATTGTATAAACTATTTATTAAACCAGTATTTAAGTAATGGACATTTTGCTTTAAGTAAAGACTATTATAGTTCGGCCTCAAGACCATTATTTAATAGTCCTTCTAATCCAAGTTTAGCACTGGGTACATCATTAAACAGTCTAGCTGTTAAAGATGCGTTTAATTATTTTAACAACGTTTTAGCGGCTCTTTTTAATGATAATGTACACAGGCCAGAGTATAAGGGGCAAATTATAAGAGAAATGCTTACTGCAAATGGTGTTATTATACCACAGGGTATAGATAATACGGTATTAAGTAACTATTTTAATTTTGAGCCTACAGAGAGCAATAAAATACAAATAAACCACTCTGGTGGGCATGGTGATAAAACTAATTTAAATGCCTATTTAGAAGATTTGAAAGCATTTCATAACGGAGTGCAAGATTTACTTAATAACCCACCACCTTTAGGGTCTAGTGCATTTGGTTATATAGATTACGAAAACAGAATAGCCGAAGTATTACAATTTACAAACGATAGAGATGCTTTAGAGGTAGCACAGTTGTTTCAAACCAATGCGGCACGAGATGCGTTTTTAAACTTAGCGCATCACAATGCTATAGCGCATTGCGGGCAAAATATAATACGAGATGGGTTTTCTGAGCAATTAGAATTTACAAAACTAGATGCCGAGGGACTAAAAATTATAGCCAAAGAAGCCGCCCAAGTCGCTGCTGTAAAAGATATTGCAGAAGAGTTAGATCAAAACAATAGTTTTTGGCCTCAAAATAGCGAAGAGTGGGGTGCTTTTGTAGATATTATGGCACCTTTAATAACCGAATTGATTATAGGTTTTATACCGGGCTCTGATGTTTTAGAGTTATTTAGATCTATTAATAATAACGATGCCGTTGGGGCATCTATAGCCATGGCGGGCTTAATTGTAGATGTTGCAGGTTTAAGCGCTATAAAAGGCGCCGTAAAAGGGGTTAAAATTTTTAGAAAAGCGTTAATAATTTCTCGTAAATTAGGGCGAGTTTTAAGAGCTGCTGGTAAAGCTGCAAAAAAAGGATTTAAAACGACTTTAGATGGTGCTGGTAGGTTAGTTCTTGAAAAAGGTGGTAGGATAATTGCTCGTGGGGATGATGCAGTGAAAACTCTAATAAGGGTAATTGAAAAATTAGAAAATTTACCTAACGCAAGCAAGCTACTTAATAAGGCTGATCCTGATTTAGTTAGGAGGCTTGATAATTTAACTGCAGACCAACTTAACAAGTTGGATGATATGTACAGTTCAAATAAATTTAAGTTACCGTCTGATAGGCCTAGCGTGAATGGACAAAAAGTTTTAGGAGATTTTACTTCTACAAAAACTGTTGGGGGTAGACAAGTAAGTGTGAAATATGATAAAAATGGATTCCCTGATTTTAAAAATCACTCTTTAGGAAAAGATTTTACTTTTAAAGCAGATGATTTGATTGGTAATGGTACATCTACAGATTTTACTAAAGCAACAAATTGGTTAAAAAATAAATTTCCTGATAAAAATATAGTGAAGGATAATACTAAAGTAATAATTGATGGAAAGAGTTATACTTGGCATCATCACCAAGATGGAAAGTCATTAATGCCTGTTTTAAGTGATGTTCATGGAGCATTTAGGCATTCAGGTGGAAATGCTGTAATCAATAGAGGTCTTAAAGGTTTATTTAGTTCACCATTTTAAAATAATTATATATAAATGAAAGGATTAGAGTTTTTCAAGAGTAAAAGTCATAGGGAAGATAGCAATTATGAAGAATTAAAAAAGATTTTCGACTTTTCATCAGTACCTCTGTTTAAATTATTCATATCATCATTTGAACTAGGGAATTCTAACCTGAAAAGGCATCAATTTTTAGAAACAAAATTTAATAACGTAGTTCCGTGTGGTAGCGTTTTAATAAAATTAGAGACAATATCAGGAGAATACTTTTTTTCAGGTTTTTTTAATGAAAATGAATTAATTAATGACTGGGAATCGTATTCAGTTGATAGTCATGAATTTTTAGAATATGGACTTGTACGAATAGGTGATATAGGTATTGGTGGAGGAATTTTTATTGGAACAAAAGATGACAAAAAAGATAAGATATATCTAGTTAATTGGGGTTTAGATGAAGATTATATCTTGATTTCTGACAATATTTTTGAGTTTTCAAGATTATTGATTTTTGTTGAAGATAAATCCAATATGGAAAATGTTCATGGATATTCACGGTTTTATAAGAATTGGGGAGAAGATTTTTGGCGAGTAAAAGAATAGATTTTTTTTCATAACTAATTAAAACCGAAGCTTAGCAACTTCGGTTTTTATATATTAGAGCAGGGTAAATTTTTAGAAAAGCGTTAATAATTTCTCGTAAATTAGGGCGAGTTTTAAGAGCTGCTGGTAAGGCTGCAAAAAAAGGATTTAAAACGACTTTAGATGGTGCTGGAAGGTTAGTTCTTAGAAAAGGGGATGAGATTATTGCTCGTGGGGATGATGCTGTTAAAAGGTTCTTGAAAGTGTTAGATGGTAAATCTTTTGGTGTTGACAATGCTTTTAAAGCTGGAGATGAAGCAGCAGGTGTACTTATAAATGGCAAATATTTAAAGAATCCGACAGCTAAAAATGTAAAAAGTATGGTTAAGAATCCATCAGGAACTTTAAAATTAGACGGTAGTTCAGGTGTTGTTAATGGGAAATTTATGTATGTTGTTGATGAATCTGGAGAATTAGTTGTTGGTACACGAGCAACTGGAATTCCTCCTTTTAATGGAAGAGCACCACACCCTACATTGATAGGAGGCTCTAATCCAACTGTGAAAGCTGCTGGAATTGTTGAATTCAGAGGAGGGAAAATCTTTAAAGTTGATAATGCATCAGGACACTTTAAACCATTGAATAGTTCTCTTGAATCAGCAGAAACTATTTTTAGACATAATTTTGACTCAAAAAATTTCACAAATGATTTTCAAGGATTTGTTCCGTTTTAAAAAAAGGGAAATGGATAAAACTAGATACGTTGGAAAATGGTTGCTATATCCTTGGTTGAAAAACAATGAAATAGACCATTGGATTCATGAAGAAGATTTTGACAAAATAGATGGTGTCTCTATTGCAAAATGTACTGGGATAGATGGTAATTATCTTATCTTGAATAATAAGAACAACACCTTCAGAGCTAGCTCTGAAGGTGTAAATAGAATTTTAGATGAGCCAACATATGTGTATGGTGATATGGTGAAAATATTAGGGAAATCTAATTGTGAAGCTATAATAGGCGATTTATTTTGGCATTCTAAAGATGAAGAGTATAAATATTATTTGATTATTGATGGCAAAAAAAAGTCTAAGTATTATACATCTAAAGATTTTGAAACTCTTAAATGATTGATTATAAAAAATTAAGTAAAATTATATCTCAAGCTTTACGGCATGCTCCTATTAAATACAGTCTTATATTAGATAATAAAGGATGGGTAGAAATTGACGATTTATTAAATTCATTAAGTAATAAAAGTTCTGAATGGAATAATTTAAATATAAAAGACTTAGAGTGGATGATTGAGTCTTCTGAAAAGAAAAGACACGAAATTATTGGCTCTAAAATTAGAGCTATATATGGTCATTCTACGAAAGGTTTTTTTCATAAAGAGAGTTCAACTCCTCCTAACATTTTATATCATGGAACATCAGAGGTCAACTTAAATAGTATTTTAAAAGAAGGCTTAAAACCTATGGAAAGACAATATGTTCATTTATCATCGGTAATTAAAGAAGCTTTTATTGTAGGAAAGAGAAAAAGTAAAACTCCTATTATTTTAAAAATCGATGCAAAATTGGCAAATGATAATGGTTATAAATTCTATACTGGAAATGATAAGATATGGTTAGTAAAATACGTTCCTCCAGAATATATTATTAATGACTAAAAGCAAGAAACGAAAAACCGAAGCTTAACAACTTCGGTTTTTTTACATGTTATAGTAGCCTAAACTTATAAAAGCGTTAATAATTTCTCGTAAATTAGGGCGAGTTTTAAGAGCTGCTGGTAAAGCTGCAAAAAAAGGATTTAAAACGACTTTAGATGGTGCTGGAAGGCTAGTTCTTAGAAAAGGGGATGAGATTATTGCCCGTGGGGACGAACTGGTAAAAAGGTTATTAGGTAAAATAGATAATTTTTCTAGAGCTATTGATAATACTATTAATAGTTTACGTTCCGGGGCTAAATTTGTTGATGAAGGCACAGGTACATATAGGCAAGTCAGGGTGCATCATCCGATGGCAAAAAAATCGTTTGAAGGTGAAGCTATTTACAACGCTGACGATGCATTCAGTGTATCAAACAATGCTTTAGACGAATTCGATGTTGCTCATAGTGCATAACTGGTAAGCAAAATAGTTTATATAGTGCTTGGAAAAGAGCTAATCCAAACGTAACCATGTCTGTAGATGATATGGCAAGAATTGAAGTAAATGCAATGGTTGAAGCTGGTATTCCTGAAGATGTAGCTAAGGGTTGGGTAGTAAGAGCTCTTGAAGATTTGAAAAACCAAGGGGTTTCTGAAATAAAGAATATACCTTGGAATGGTGTTAATCCTTAATAAATTTAACAAATGAAATCAAATAAAGAAATATTAGATGAATTAGGAAGAATAGTTGTCAGTGATATTGTTGATAGAAACTATAAAGCTATAGATAAAATTATTTTTAAATGAACGCCTAACCCTAATAAGGCTAAATATCATGAAGCATTTAGCAGTTTAGCAAAAGTAGATAAAGAAATTATTAAAGATTTTTTTGTGAAAAATAGCCATAATTTGATATTCGATTTTTTAAATATTTTTACAGAAAACCCTCAATTTAAATTAATTTATGAAGAAATGGGAGAACAAATAAATCTCAATCAAATAAGTGAATCTTTGATGGCTGAACCTATTATTGAAAATGGATGAATAGCTAGATTTAGTGAACATGTAAAAGATGATAAAATTATTTAAAAAGGCTCATTGTTTAAAATAACTATTATAAACCGAGGCATTAGCCTCGGTTTATCTTTTAAAGCGAAGCCACATTTTTATTAAAGAAGTCTTTAACTTTTTTAGTGGTTAGCATTTTATCAATAATTTTCATGATGATATTTTTGTCACCTCCTGATGTCGATAGCATTTGTTAGCAATATAAAGATTAAGAAATAAAAAGAATAAAAGCTTTTACATAAATGTAGGAGCTTTTTTATTATAGAGCAACTAAATTTATAGAAAACACTTTTACAGCAACGTAAAGGTGTTTTATTCATCATCATCTGTTGTTAACCCAACGTGCATAAAATAAGCAAACATGTAAATGATAAAAAAAGTATAGAAAAAAGCATTGTACACCCAAAAGTTAAAAAATGAAGTAGCCATATAAAATAAAACGGCAATACTATTACTGATTATAGCGAATATAGTTGCCGTTTTGGTTAATTCATTGTTGTTTTCCAACAAAAAAACCTGAAATAAGACTGTATAAGACAAAAGAGATAGTTTAGCATAGAGGTTAGTACCATATGTAATAAACAATAGAGTAGTGACAAATGTTGTGATAGAAGTAACTAAAAGGATGAATCCAATTTTTTTATTTTTTTTGAAAAGTATTTTTTTCGTTTGTTTTTTGAAAAGTAAAAAGAGTGTAGTAAAGTTTTTAGAAAATAAGTTAAAACTGATTAAACACAATAAAGAAAAAAATAACGGCACTATTATCAATGTCGGATAGTTATTGACTTTTGAAGCGCTCCAAAAACAAATTATGATTGAGACTATTAGAAAAATAAAACCATGTTTCAAAAAGAAAATTTTGACTTTATCAAGGAAATTAAAGATAGAATTTGACTTATAAATATGAACGACATTCATGTTTAAAATAACCTCATTATCAGTAGGGTCAATTAATAATGATTTGGTGTAAAGTTGATATGCTTCCTCGTATAATCCATTTTGTTGCATTGTTAAGGCAGAGCTTTTAAAAGAGCTAGCATTATCAGGTTCTAGCCTGAGAATATCTTCTGTTAAAGATTTTGCTTCATTAAATTTAGATTTTTTAGCCCCATAAATTTCATTCTTTAATTTTAGAGCAGTAACATCGTTTGGACTTATTTTTAGTAAGCTTTTTATGATCTCTAAAGCTATTTTTTCTTCACCTCTATTAATGTGAATTTGAGCTTTTTCAGATAAAAAACCTGTACTATTAGGGTTTATATTTAAAGCTTTATCAATAGAAATCAGAGCTTTATCTCTATTGTTATTAAAGCTGTAGTATATTGCAAAAATGTGATGCCCCACAGCTTTAAATACATCTATATTAGATACTACTAATATTTTAGCGTATTCAATCGCTTTTTCATATTTCTTAGTTTTCACATAAGACCATCCAAGCATATAAATTGCAGAATCGGAAGCATTGGGCTCTTCTGCTAAATATTTATGCAAGTAAGGTATTGCCTTTTCATATTTATTAATGTCAAATAATTGTTGAGCTCTCTTGTAATTTTTATTCTTGCTCATCTACAATTATTTTTTTAAGTAATCTAGTATATCATTATAAATACCAGATTCATTTGAATAGGTAGCGTAGTTTTTTGCAGTATTAAACCATTCCTTTGTGCTAGGTGCAACTTTTTTAATGGCGTTTATTATATCTTTTGTTTTTAATGGTTTAACAACACCATCTTTAAATGATGCCTTTAATTTATTTTCTATAGCAATATCTATAGCGGCACTTAAATCAGCTCCTGAAAACCCTTCTGATGATTTAGCTATTTTAGTAAAATCAATTTTTTCAGTAGGCTTTTCATTAAGCATTATTTTAAAAATCGATTCTCTTGCTTTTAAGTCTGGTGGTGATACAAAAATAATCCTGTCAAACCTTCCAGGTCTTTTAAATGCAGGGTCAATATTCCATAACATATTGGTAGCACCTACAACTAAAATCCCTTCATTATCCGAATTTATACCGTCAAGTTCTGCTAAAAATTGATTTATACTATTTGTTTGATTATTGGAAGTACTAGTTCTACTTGCACCAAGAGCATCAATTTCATCAATAAACATTACACAAGGTGTGCTTCTTCTTGCTAGTTCAAAAATTTCGTGTAAATTTTTTTCACTATTACCTATCCACATATCCAAAATATCATTGATAGATACATTTATAAAGTTAGCATTAATTTCTCCCGCAGTTGCTTTTGCTATGAAAGTTTTTCCACATCCTGGAGGACCATAAAGTAAAATTCCTCCTCCTATTTTTTTTCCATAGGCTTTATATAAATCTTGATGTTCAAGAGGCTTGATTATTTTTAATGAAATTTCATCTTTTACATTATCCATCCCTCCAATATCGTAAAAGTTGATTTTAGGTTTTGACAAAAAATGTGCTTTATCACTCTCTATTTGAGCTAGATTTTCTTCATGTTTTTTACTTATCCTAAATTCTTGATCAAGCTCTTCCTTAATATAGTTTTCATCAATATCTATAATCTTTAAATAATATTCTTTAGCAATTTCGAAGTTTTCAAGCTTCAATTGATTTTGGCATTCTAGTTCAAGTAATTCTGTATTATTTGTGTCATTTTCTAACAAATCCTCTAGAATGATAGATGATGCTGAATATTTTGCAAGATTATAATAACAGTTAGCCAATCTTGTTTTTACTAAATCATTAGTAGGTTCTTGTCTTAATACTTCTAAATATTGATCTTCTGAATTTATATAATCTCCTTTTTCATCCATTAAGGATGCTACTTGAAGTCTTAAAGGAATATTATTTGGAGAAAATTTTAATGCTTCTAATAAATTACTTAATAAATCGTTCTGCATGAGTATATTTTGAGAGTTTTATAGTATCGCTTGTAATTTAGATTGCTTAATAAAAGTATCAAGCAATGCAAATACATGTGCTTTACTGTCTTCTGATAATTTTTGAATATCCTTTAATCGTTGTAAAGTTTCTTTATCTATTTGTTCATAAGCTGCATCTTTAACAAGGTAATCTAAAGTAACCCCAAGAGCATCTGCAATTTTTGTAGCCACGTCTATTGAAGGTATATTTTCTCCTCTCTCATATTTCCCTATAATATCTCCAGAAGTTCCAACAAGCTTCCCTAAGTCTGCTTGTCTAATTTTTTTCTGTTTACGAGCAAAGCTCAATCTGTCTGCAAAAGCCATAAATACCTCGTTTTTATGAATGATTTAATCAATAGAATTCCCCGACGCTTGCGTCGGGTGTAGCGTAAAGATAATTATTTTTGCTCAATGAGTGAGCATATCCATAAGAGTCATAATAAAAGTTTGTTGTTGTATCATTTGGTTTATCCAATAAAATATATGCGTAGTGTTTTGAATGAAGAAGTTTCACAAACTTTAAAAGAGATTTGTTTGGGAATTTCATTGCGTTATGAGATTTATTTTGTTGAGATTGGTTGTGATGAAAATCATGTGCATTTTTTGATACAAAGCGTCCCAATGATGTCACCTAAGAAGATTATTAATGCCGTCAAGAGTTTGACGGCAAGAGAAATTTTCAGATTACATCCAGAAGTAAAAAGATTTTTGTGGGGAGGTAAATTTTGGACTGCTGGATATTATATTAACACGGTTGGTCAGTATGCTAATGAAGAGGTAATTAAGAAATATTTGAAAAATCAGGGAAAAGAAGATGAGTATAAGAAAATTCATGCTTCTCAGTTGAAGTTGTTTTGATACCTCGTACCCTTGGGTCGAGGTTGTTCATTCGTAATCATTATAAACGTGAGTTCGATATATTGTTATCTGACAATCCGCTATTTAAAAACCCAAATAGGAGAAATGTGTCATTCCGAACGAGGAACGAGGAGGAATCTCATCTTTCTGAGATGTTTCGTCACTAATGTCTTCGCTCTGTCGACATGACAAATCACTGTTTGTCAGAAATATAAATACTATTGTTTATTGAGTTTTATATCCAACTCACGTTATAAGCAACGTCCATTAGCTGAGAATAATTTCAATAATATTCTTTTTCGAACGAAAAAATAAACCACCCACTTAAGGTTCAAATATCCTATGTTCGATTTTGTAATGTCTCCATATTTAAATGGTATTTAGATATACTTTGGTATACCTAAAAAACTTACAAGTAAAGTAGTATAAGTATATAATTAAATTAACTTCGAAACGTATTACTGATTTAAGCCTTAAAAAATTAATTTTATTCTACTTATGAAACGATACAAATTTACTTTGTTGGTGTTATTTGCACTAATATTATCTTGCAATAACGAGAGTGTAGATGACGATCCGCAAAATATAACTCCACCAGAAGAAGATCAAGATGATAGATCTTCAACACCATGTGCATTTAATTTATCAAATCTAAATCAAGGCGATGTTATAACAATAGATTGCCTACTAGATTTAGGAGGGCAAACAGTAAATATACCCAATAATGTAACCTTAGAATTTGACGGCGGGGATATTATTAACGGGACGTTGAATTTTGCCGCCAATGGTAAAATTGACACTCGACTCTTAAATTTAAGTTTAAAAATTAATGGAGAAGCAACGGTTATAGCCAACAATTTTATTTTTATTCCTTCAAGATGGGATATTGTTCAAGGCGCTATAAATGGAGAAATAGCTTTCAAAAACCATGAAAATATTCAAGAAGCCGTGGATCTTGTAAAAAGATTAACACCAATAGCTAATTTTGAAAGAACCAATTTTAGTATCTCTAGAATGGATGCTTTTTTTGAATCTAATTCTGGAGGTGACTTTCAGGTAATGGAAATACCTTCAAACTTTAATTTGATAATGTCAGATGAAACTGTATTAAGAGTTTTTTCGGTTAATGATCCAAGGTCTACTTCTAAAATAATACGATTAGTGGGTGTTACTAATATTTCTGTTAAAGGAGGTAAACTTATAGGCGATCGTCTAGAACGTATACAACCTCGTGTAGGTAGCGTATTATTTGATATTAAGGGAAGTCAAAATATTTTAGTAGAAAATGTTTCAATGACATTAGGGTCTGTAACAGGTCTAACAATTAATAGCGTAGGACGAAAAGGAAATCCAATAGCCGATGGTACGGACTATTTCCCAAGTAAAAATATAATTGTTAGAAATTGTTTTTTTGACTCCAATCGATCAAATAACCTATCTATAACAGATGGAGAAGATATTACAGTAGAAAACTGTCAATTGTTTAGAGTAGGAAATACTATTGGAGAATCAACAGGAGAAGCTCCAAGAATAGGTATTGTAATAGAGCCTGTGCAAGGCCAAGTTGTAGAGCGAATAACTATTAAAAATAATGAAGTAAGAGAAGGACAAGGCATATCTATACTAGCAGCCTTTGGAAATGATTTTTTAATTACTGGTAATACAACAGACGGTGGTGTTGGTTGGAATGGAGCATCTAATGTAAGAATTATTGATAACCCCTCTATTGGAGGTGTTTCAGCTGGAGATGATAATGGATTTAATCTATCGCAAAGTATAGGTAATGTAGTAAGAAACAATGTTATTAGAAATGCACCAACAGGAATTAGAGCCACTAACGATGATGTTATTATAGAAGACAACCAAATTATAAATTGTAAGGTAGGTATGCAATTGGCAAACCTAAAAGATTCTCAGGTAAGAAATAATACTATTACAAGTAATGTTGAAGATAGTTTTGGAATTAATTCTCAGATAAGAGTAGACAATGTTCTTGTTACAGGAAATACAGTAACACTAGAAAATGGTAGGGCTTTTGCTTTAGGTGGTATTAACGATGATGAGGTAAGCACTCTAGTAATAGAAGACAATACGTTTGATTGTGGTAAAACAGGAAGAATAACATTTAGTAAAGGTATTAATATAATAAACAACACTTTTCTAAAAACCGGTTTTGGAATAACAAGCTCTTCTCGCATACGAGTAATAGGAAATAACATTACCAATACAAGAGATAATTTTAATGCTTTTTTTATTAATAATTCTTTGGCTGTAGATGATATTCAAGTATTAGATAATTTTATAGAAAGTAGAGCAGAACGGGGTTCAAATGCTATTAGATTGCATTTGTCTGGATCAGTAGACCAGAACACATTAATAAACAGTGCTACTAATATCTTAGTTAGAAACAACCGTTTTAAAGTTTTTGGGAATAATTTTGCTATTAATTCGGTAAACTTTAATAGGGTTAAGATAGAAAATAACAAAATTGAGATAGATTTAGATGCTTGTTGTAATCAAGCTATTTTCTTTAGGGGGGATAATAGTTTTCTAACGGGTAACACAGATTTTTCTGGAAATCCATTACAAAAAACAGATATAATTGGCAACAATAACATTATCAATTAAAACCGATTTTACTAAAAATGATTTCAAAATTTCTAAAAAACGGATTGCTTATTTTTCTACCATTATCATTGATGCTATCCTGCAATAACGAAAGCATAGATGACGACTCGCAAAATTTAACTCCAGAAGAAGAACAAGATATAAGAACTACAACACCATGCGCATTTAGTTTATCTAATTTAAATCAAGGCGATGTTATAACAATAGATTGCCTACTTGATCTAGACGGCCAAACAGTAAATATACCAGAAAATGTAACCTTGGAATTTGATGGTGGAGATATTATTAACGGAACCTTAAATTTTGCTAACGAAGGGAGAATTGATGGTCGTTTATTAAATTCATCATTAGGAATAGAAGGAAGTGCTCAGCTTATAGATGCAGAATTTACTTTCATAGCCAGCAGATGGGAGCTAACAGAAGGTAATGTAAACATAGGTGTTTCGCGTTCTAATTTAGACGCCATTCAAAACACGGTAGATTTAACCAAATCTTTGGGAGCTTCTACTTTTATTGTAAATCAAATGGATGCTTTTTTTGATATTGAAGACCCAGGTGCAGTTGGGAAAGTAGCTATGATTAAAATGCCCTCGGATTTTCATTTTAAAATGTCTGATCAAACACATTTAAGGGTATTTCCAACAAATAAAAGAAATGCTATTGGATTAATTTTAATCCAAGAAGTTACTAATGTTAAGGTTTCTGGAGGGTTTTTACACGGAGATAGAGATGAGCATGGGCCTGATTTAACAGGAGGAATTCTTTTGGAAATAAAAGGCGGGCAAGATGTTGTTGTAGATGGAGTAACCATGCTTAATTCTGCTTGGACTGGTTTAACAATAAATAGTATTGGAAGACTAGGTAATCCTATTCCAGATGGGACAGATTATTTTCCAAGTAAAAATGTACTTATTTCTAGCTGCATATTAAATAATAATGCAGGTAATAATTTGTCTATTACAGACGGTGAAGATATTATAATTGATGGTTGTCAATTTATTAAATCGGGAAGAGATACCGAATTTTCTAGAGGAAGAGCACCACAAGCTGCTATAGATATAGAACCATTTCAAGGACAAAGAGTAGAAAGAGTTATTATAAGAAATAATACCGAACGCGAGGGAGCTAGAATAGGCTTTTTAGCTTCCGGAGGTAAAGATATACTTATAGAAGATAATGATACGGAATTAGGTATTGGTTGGAATGAAGCTACCAAAGTACATGTTATAAACAATGTCTGTGGAGGAGTTAATGGAGGGTTCTTTAGCGCTCATGCTTTAAGTGTAAGCGAAGATAATATTATTTCTGGGAATACAATTAGAGGAGCAAGCGAAGCTATAGTGCTTTCCAACGATGATATTAAAGTTTTTGATAATACAATGATTAATTGCAGAGGTGGAATTAGAATTCGTGGACTAAAAGACTCTGAGATTTACAATAATACTTTTGAAAGTAATATAGAAGCGAGTTTTGGTTTTATATTTAATAATTTTTCTGATAATGTTACCATAAGAGATAATAGGATTACAGCTGCGGGTAGATCGTTTCTTATAGAAGGTCTAAACGGCGATGAGAGCGAAATAGATTATAAGATATCTATAGAAAATAATAATTTTAATTGTGAGAATATAGGTAGAATTAGTTTTAGTAAAGGAGTAGAACTTAAAGGGAATAATTTTAATGGTACAGGTTTTGGTTTAACCAGTTCCTCTAATATTGATATTCTAGAAAATACTATTATTGGTACTAGTGATAACCCAACATTTGCAATGAATAATAATAATGTTCTAAAAAACATAAATATAATCGGTAATACTTTAGATAATAGAAGCTCTGGTGGAAATTCGTATGGAATAAGAATTAATACTATAGGGGATACCTTTGTTGATCAAGATGCGAATATTAAAATAGAAGACAATACCATAAAAACAACAGGTGGTAATTTTGTTATTCATTCTATTGAAATTAGTGGGATTACCATAAACAATAACATTATGGAAAATACAGGAGACAATTGTTGTATTATTCCGTTTTATTTTAGAGGAAATAATTCTATAATAACCAATAATCAAGTTTCTAAAGAAGATAGTACTTCTAAAGAAATTGATATTGATGGGGTTAATAATACAATAAACAACAATACATTAAATTAGATGGGGTTTTGTAAATAACATCTAATTTAGAATTCGTTTTTATTTTTTTGTTTTAACCGAAAATAAAAAGTAAAAACGAGTTCTTATTATAATGTTATACATTCATTATTTTTTCTCTATGGTTGGTGCCCCATGTTCTCATGGATACTAATATGTTGTCTAGCGATTTGCCATAAGGAGTAAGGTTATATTCAGAGATAGAAGTAGTTTCTGGTAAAGAGTTTTTTTCTATAAGGCCATTTAGTTCTAAATCCTTTAGTTCTCTAGATAGCATTCTAGATGTAATACCATCAACTTGAATTTGTAATTCATTAAATCTGTGTTTTTTAAAAGAGAGCGCAGTTAAAATAGGTAGTCTCCATTTGCCACCAATAATTTCTATAACATCCCTAACAGGACGAATAAATAGTTTACACTCTTCTGCATTACGTCTGTTCGTTTTGTTTTTTAGAATACTCATAATATGAAATTAAATAGTAAGTATACAAAAAAAAGAATTATGACGTCTTAATGCTGTTAATTCTATTAGTTTTTGTTACAATTTCTAAATCTAATAATTTATATGAAAAAGTTTTAACATGCTTTTAAATACATAATACACCGTATAGATATTTATATATGATTTAAGAGAAAAAGCTTTTAATACATTTTAATTCGTGAATATCATCATTAAAAAATAACATGTATTTTGAAATTAAAGATGGAAAATGGTTTTTTAGAGCAAAGCCCATTCCATAATTTTAAAATAACCATCAATTTCTCCAAACAATGGCTATTAAATTCTTAGGATTATTATCTTTGTTAGCTTAGTTAAAATAATCCATACATGAGCGAAGAAAGCAAACGCATAGAAGCCCTTAAATATCACGCAGAGCCAACGCCCGGAAAAATAGAAGTTGTACCAACTAAAAAATACGCGACACAAAGAGATTTGTCTTTAGCGTATTCGCCAGGGGTAGCAGCACCGTGTTTAGAAATTGAAAAAGACAAAGAGGCTATCTATAAATATACTGCGAAAGGTAATTTGGTAGCGGTAATCTCTAATGGAACCGCTGTTTTAGGCTTAGGTAACATTGGCCCAGAAGCTTCAAAGCCTGTTATGGAAGGTAAAGGCTTACTATTTAAAATATTTGCCGATATCGATGTTTTTGATATTGAGGTAGATACCGAAAATATTGATGAGTTTATAGAAACCGTAAAAAATATAGCACCCACTTTTGGAGGTATAAATCTAGAAGATATTAAAGCTCCAGAAGCGTTTGAAATTGAAAGACGCTTAAAAGAGGAATTGGATATTCCTGTAATGCACGATGATCAACACGGTACTGCCATCATTTCGTCGGCAGCCTTAATAAATGCTGTTGAGCTTGCAGGGAAAAAGCTAGAAGAGGTAAAAATAGTAGTTAGTGGTGCTGGTGCAGCAGCTATTTCGTGCTCACGTTTGTATCAATCTTTTGGTGTTAAGCGTGAGAATATGGTGATGTTGGATAGTAAAGGTGTTATTAGAGATAGTAGAGCACATTTAACATCCCAAAAAGCAGAATTTGCAACGCATAGAAAAATAGATACATTAGACGAAGCTATGAAAGATGCCGATGTTTTTATCGGGCTTTCTATGGCAGATATCGTAACACCAGATATGCTATTAAGCATGGCAGCAAATCCTATTGTGTTTGCTATGGCCAATCCAAATCCCGAAATTAAATATGATATTGCCATAGCCACTCGTAAAGATATTATTATGGCAACGGGGCGAAGCGATCATCCTAATCAAGTAAATAATGTACTTGGATTTCCATTTATATTTAGAGGTGCTTTAGATGTAAGATCGTCACACATAAACGAAGCCATGAAAATTGCAGCGGTCAAGGCGCTTGCTAAATTAGCTAAAGAGCCTGTGCCAGAACAAGTTAATATTGCTTACGGTAAAACTCGATTGGCTTTTGGTAAAGATTACATAATACCAAAACCTTTTGATCCTAGACTCATTGCTGAGGTGCCGCCTGCTGTAGCCAAGGCTGCTATGGATAGTGGTGTTGCTAAAACGCCAATTACAGACTGGCAAAAATATAAAGATGACCTACTCATGAGATTGGGGTCAGATAATAAATTAGTAAGGTTGTTGTTAAACAGAGCAAAATTAAGCCCTAAACGTGTTGTTTTTGCCGAAGCAGACCAGTTGGCTGTTATTAAAGCAGCACAAATTGTGTACGAAGATGGTATTGCTATACCCATACTTTTAGGTAGAAAAGAAACTATAGAAACGCTTATGGCGGAAATGGATTTTGAAGCTGATATCTTAATTATAGATCCTAAGAGTGAAGACGAAAATCCTCGTAAAAATAAGTATGCTCAAGTATATTGGGAGCAGCGTAAGCGAAAAGGTGTTACGCTTTATGCGGCACAACGCTTAATGCGAGAACGTAATTATTTTGCTGCGATGATGGTTAATGAGGGTGATGCAGATGCATTAATTTCTGGATATTCACGTAATTACCCTACCGTGGTTAAGCCAATGTTAGAACTTATTGGTATGATGCCTGGTGTAAGTAGAGCGGCAACCACAAATTTAATGATGACAAAACGCGGCCCTTTATTTTTAAGTGATACGTCTATAAATATAGATCCAACGGCTAAAGATCTTGCCAAAATTGCTCAAATGACCTCTAAGGTTATTAAAATGTTTGGTTTAAACCCAGTCATGGCCATGGTATCGTATTCTAATTTTGGGTCTTCGGTAAATGAGAAATCATCTAAAGTAAGAGATGCGGTTTCTTTTTTACATAGAAACTATCCAGATATGGAAGTGGATGGGGAGTTACAAACAGATTTTGCCTTAAATGATGAAATGCTTCGCGAACGATTTCCGTTTTCAAAACTCGTTGGTAAAAAGGTGAATGCGCTTATTTTTCCAAATTTAGATTCAGCAAACATAACATATAAGTTGTTAAAAGAACTTAATGAAGCTGATTCTATTGGTCCTATCATGATGGGTATGCGTAAGCCAGTGCATATTTTACAATTAGGAGCAAGCGTAGATGAAATCGTTAACATGACAGCCATTGCAGTTATAGATGCGCAACATAAAGAAAAATGGGAGGCAGAAAATGCAAAGAAAAACAAGTAAAATCTATGTAAATAATTTTATTACTTTTGGCAGGTTAATTAATAATTATTCATGATAACACATATTCAAGGAAAACTTACCGAAAAAAATCCAACCCATGTTGTTATTGACTGTAATGGTGTTGGTTATATGCTTAATATTTCGTTGCATACATATTCTCAAATCCCAGATGGCGAGCATTTAAAACTATACACGCATCTACAAGTAAAAGAAGATTCGCATACCTTATATGGGTTTTCATCTGTTGCCGAACGTGAAATTTTTAGATTATTAATTTCAGTAAGTGGTATAGGCTCTAGTATTGCTCGTACTATGTTGTCTTCTTTAACGCCAAAACAAGTTAGAGAAGGTATCGCTTCTGGCGATGTTGGTTTAATTCAATCTATTAAGGGTATTGGCGCAAAAACCGC
Organism: uncultured Algibacter sp.; assembly: GCA_947499935.1. Lineage (GTDB taxonomy): Bacteria > Bacteroidota > Bacteroidia > Flavobacteriales > Flavobacteriaceae > CANMQH01. The sequence goes on from CANMQH010000001.1 coordinate 66,420, forward strand.
ACAAAGAGTTATTATAGATTTAAAAGATAAAATCTTAAAGATTTATGATATTGATGAAGTTTTGGTTTCCAAAGGCAATACCAATAAAGATGAAGCGTTATCTGCTTTAGAAGTACTTGGTTTTGTTAAAAAACAAGCTGAACGTGTTGTAGATAAAATTGTAATGGCACAACCCGATGCAGAAGTTGAAACCATAATTAAGCAAGCTTTAAAAAACTTATAATATATTTTGAATAGCACCAAACTTAAACTTGATACTCTATATAAAAGATATCACATCAAGCGCAACCGAGGCGTATTTTTAGTTTTTCTATGTATGTTTTCTCTATCGGCTTGGTCTCAGCAACCCGTAGTACAAGATTCCGTTAAAACAGGTTTTAATTTAGGAGAAATAAAAGCTCCAGACCCAGATAGTGTAGAGTCAAAATACACCTATGATCCATTAACTAATAGGTACATTTATACTCAGAAAATTGGGAGTTACAATATAAAATATCCTATCATCTTAACGCCAAAAGAGTATGAGGAATTTGTTGCAAGAGAAAATTTAAGAAGCTATTACAAAGAAAAAATAAATGCTTTTGATGGTAAAAAAGAAGGCGCAGAAGAAGCACGAAAAAATTTACTCCCAGAATTTTATGTAAAATCAGATTTTTTTGAAACTATTTTTGGAGGAAATACCATAGAAGTTATTCCTCAAGGGTCTGTAGAAATGGATTTAGGGGTTTTATTTTCAAAACAAGATAATCCATCATTTTCACCAAGACAACGAAGTAATTTTACTTTCGATTTTGATCAACGAATCAGTTTGAGTCTTTTAGGTAAAGTTGGTACACGTTTACAAGTTACTGCTAATTACGATACGCAATCTACCTTCGATTTTCAACAACTTGTTAAATTAGAATATACACCAACAGAAGACGATATTATACAAAAGATAGAAGTTGGTAATGTAAGCATGCCCTTAAATAGTTCGTTAATCACAGGAGCACAAAGTTTATTTGGTGTTAAGGCGCAATTACAGTTTGGTAAAACAACAGTAACAGGTGTGTTTTCCGAACAAAAATCACAATCTAATACCGTAATAGCGCAAGGAGGCGGAACGTTAGAGGAATTCGATTTGTTTATAAGAGATTATGATGAAAACAGACACTTTTACCTAGCACAATATTTTAAAGATAATTATGATGAATCTTTAAAAAATTATCCGTTTATAAACAATAGAGGATTACAAATTACAAGAATTGAAGTATGGATTACCAATAGGAGTAACCGAACAGATAATGTTAGAAATATTGTAGCGCTTCAAGATTTGGGAGAAAGCGAAAGTTTAAATGCTAATCTTTCTATTTTAGCGCCTGGACCTTTTCCTGATAATTCAAATAATGCCTATGATCCTACAAATATTGATGGTACTGGGGCATCTTCGCAAATAAACCAAAGTATAAGAGATATAGCTACAGTAGAGGCTGGTATTGAGGTGGCTAATACTTCTGAAGGTATTGATTTTGCGAAACTAGAAAATGCCAGAAAGTTAAATCAAGGTCAAGAATACACACTAAATTCAGAACTGGGTTATATTTCTTTAAACCAAAGATTAAATAATGATGAGGTTTTAGCCGTAGCGTTCCAGTATACCATTAATGGCAATGTTTTTCAAGTAGGTGAATTTGCTAATGATGGTGTAGAAGCTACAGATGTAAATAACAATGCACAAGGTGATGTTACCAGTGTTGTTAATTCAACGTTAGTTTTAAAAATGTTAAAAAGTAGTCTTACAGATGTAAACCAGCCAGTGTGGGATTTAATGATGAAAAACATATATGACACGGGTGCATTTAATTTAAGCCAAGACGATTTTAGTCTTAATATTTTTTATAATGAAGCTTCCTCTCTAAACTTTATTGAACCTGTAGGTGATAATTTTGCACTAGATGTTAATGGTAATCCTGTAGTGGATGGGACTACAAATGAAGATGACAAAATTCAAAACCTATCCCTACTTCGTGTTTTTAATTTAGATAAACTTAACTTTAATGGCGATCCGCAACCCAAAGGTGATGGTTTTTTCGATTTTGTATCTGGTATAACCGTTATACCTCAAAATGGAAAAATAGTATTTACCAGTGCAGAGCCTTTTGGAGAGTATCTTTTTAATATTTTAGGTGGTGGTAATTATAATGACGTTGCTTCATTTAATCCAGATCAACAAAAATATGTATACGATATACTGTATTCGAGTACCAAAACAGCGGCTCTAGAGGAAGTAGAGAAAAATAAATTCAAATTAAAAGGGCGTTATAAATCTACAGGAGGCGATGGTATTCCTATTGGGTCTTTTAATGTACCTAGAGGTTCGGTAAGAGTAACTGCGGGTGGTCGTGTTTTGGTCGAGGGTATTGATTATACAGTGAATTATCAGTTAGGTCGGGTTCAAATTTTAGATGAGGCATTAAAGGCATCAAATACACCTATTCAAGTATCTACAGAAAATAATGCTATTTTTGGACAACAAACCAGACGTTTTACAGGCTTAAATGTTGAACATAAATTTAATGAGAATTTTGTATTAGGAGCAACACTTTTAAACCTTAATGAACGCCCCATTACACAAAAAGCAAATTTTGGTTCAGAGCCTATAAACAATACTATTTTTGGTGTTAATGGAAATTACTCTACCAAAGTCCCTTTTTTAACTAGGTTAGCCAATAAATTGCCTAATATTGATACCGATGTAGAATCTAATTTATCGGTTAGAGGTGAGTTTGCATATCTTGCACCCGGAGCACCAAAAGGCACTAATTTTAATGGCGAAGCGACCTCGTATGTAGATGATTTTGAAGGATCACAAAATGGAATAGATTTAAGATCACAACAATCCTGGTTTCTATCAAGTAGACCATTAGAGCTTAATGGTACAGATGCTTTTGATGTTAATAATATGACTAATGGTTATGATAGGGCTTTATTAAACTGGTATACCATAGATCCTATTTTTTACAGTAGCAGACGCCCAGACGGTATTAGTGATGAAGATATATCTGGTTTGTACACTAGCCGTGTATTTATAAATGAACTTTTCCCAGAGCGGGATATTGTACAAGGTCAAAATTCAGTAATTTTTACGTTAGATTTAGCATATTATCCGCAAGAGCGAGGACCTTATAATCTTGACCCTGATGCTGCAGATGGTATTAGTACAACAGAAGCTGCTAACGAAAGTTGGGCAGGTATTACAAGAGAATTAACTTCTACAGATTTTGAGCAACAAAATGTAGAATATATTGAGTTTTGGCTACAAGATCCGTTCCAAGAAACAACGACAAATACAGGAGGTAAATTAATATTCAATCTTGGTAATATCTCTGAGGATGTGGTTAGAGATGGTAGAAAATTATACGAAAACGGATTACCTAAAGATGGTAATGTAAGTTTATTGCCTACTACAGATTGGGGTACGGTTGTGCCTCAAAATCAATCTTTGGTTTATACTTTTGATAGTACTGGAGAAGAGCGTACTAACCAAGATGTTGGATATGATGGTTATGATGATGCCGAAGAAATAGCTCAATTTGGTACTGCTTTTGGAGATGACCCGTCAAACGATAATTATGCATACTTTTTAAATGCCGATGGTGATATTTTTGATAGGTATAAAAGATTTAATGGTGTACAAGGCAATACACCAGATACATTTTCTACTACAAATAGAAGTGCTAATACTGAGCCAGATGCAGAGGATATTAATGGTGATAATACCATGAATACAATTAATAGCTATTTTGAATACGAACTGGATATCACACCAGCAATGCTTAATATTAATAACCCTTTTATTGTTGATACTAAAAATGTAGAGGAGGTTAGTGGTAGAAATGCTAGAAGATTACCTAATGGAGAAACGGTTAATCCAAGGTGGTATTTGTTTAGAATTCCGGTAGAAAACGAAACTAGGAAAGCAGTTGGTAACATCTCAGATTTAAGATCAATACGTTTTGTAAGAATGTATTTAAAAGATTTTGTTGAACCTACATTTTTTAGATTTGGAACTTTAGATTTGGTAAGAAGTGACTGGAGACGTTACACGCAAACTCTTGATGATAATCCTATAGGATTGGGAGATGAAGACACAGAGTTTTCTTTGGGTATTGTTGGAACCATTGAAAATGAAGGGTCTTATGTAAGTCCGCCAAGTGTTGTTCCAGAGGAATTATTTAATAATAATACGGTGGTTCGCCAAAATGAACAATCTTTAGTGGCTAATGTTTGCGATTTAGAGCCAGAGGATTCTAGAGGTGCTTTTAAAAATATTAGTATAGATATGCGTCAGTATAAACGTTTGAGAATGTTTATACATGCTCAAGAAGGTGATAATGCGGGGTTTCCAGATGATAATGGATTGGTAGGTTTTATTAGAATGGGTAATGATTTTACCGATAATTATTACCAGATAGAAATTCCTTTACGGAAATCGGATAAAAACTCTAGTGATGTTAATGAAGTTTGGCCTACCGAAAACGAAATTAATATATCCTTAGATGTATTAGGAAAGATTAAAGCAAAAATTATAGCAAATAATCCTAATCCAGGAGAGGCAACCTTTTTTAATGTTGAAGGTGATGCAGTTAGTGATAATCCCGTAGGAGAATTTTCTGCTCATCAATTTGGAAGACAACGTGTAGCAATAAAAGGAAATCCAAATTTTGGAGATATAAGAACTTTAATGGTGGGGGTTAAAAACCCATCTGCAGCAGCCGATGTTTGTGCTCAAGTTTGGTTTAACGAATTGCGTTTGTCGGATTTAGATAACGAAGGTGGTTGGGCAGCCGTAATAAGTATGGATAGTAATATTGCAGACTTTATGAATATAACTGCAACAGGTAGACAAAGTACAACAGGTTTTGGGTCTTTAGAGCAAGGTCCTAGTCAGCGTAGTTTACAAGATGTAAAGCAATACGATGTGGTTACTAATATTAATATCGGACAATTATTACCTAAAAAATGGGGTATTCAATTGCCATTTAATTATGGGCAAGGCGAAGAACTTATAACACCTAAATATGATCAGTTTTTTAAGGATTTAACATTAGAATCTAGACTTGATGCAGCCGAAAACAGAGAAGAAGAAGACCAAATAAGGCAGCAATCTGAAGATTATACCAAGCGACAAAGTATTAATTTTATAGGCGTTAGAAAAACAAGAACAACAGACGCTAAACCACGTTTTTACGATGTAGAAAATTTAACCTTAAATTACTCGTATAATAAAGTAGAGCATAGAGATTTTGAAATTGAAAAATCCGTAAATAAAACGGTACGTATTGGTGCTAATTATGCTCATAATTTTAATCCAGTAACCATAGAGCCTTTCAAGAAAAATGATTCTTTATTTACTGGGAAATACTGGAAAATACTTAAAGATTTTAACTTAAATCTGTTGCCAACTAGTTTTACGGTGAGTACCGATATAAACAGACAATTTAATAGACAGAAATTTAGAGGTGATCCAGATGTTTCTGCAGATAGTAGAAATATAGATATTCAAGAATTATTCAGAAGAAATTATACTCTAGATTTTCAATATGCCATAAATTATAATTTGACAAACTCCCTACAGTTTAATTTTACAGCAGCCAATAATAACATTGTTCGTAATTATTTTGTAGATAATGATTTGATTGCTGGAGAGCAAGATGACAGTTTGGATGTCTGGAATGGACTATTGGATGTTGGTGATCCAAATAGGCAAACTCAAAATTTAGGTATTACTTACCAACTGCCTATAAATAAAATACCAACCTTTAGTTTTATAGATGCCACATATCAATACACAGGTAATTTTCAATGGCAAAAAGGTTCAGATTTATTTGGAAACTTAGAAGTTGATGTTGCAGACCCAAATAATCCCGGCTCAACAATTACCCAAAATGTAAATCTAGGTAACACCGTTCAAAATTCTAATGTACATAACATAAGTGCTTCATTAGACATGAACCGTTTTTATAAGCATATTGGTTTAGTAAAAAAACCAATACGGAGGGTTAGAAAAGCGAAACCTGCTGCAGGTCCTCCAGGAGCTAAAAAGAAAAAGGATGCTCCAAAAGCTAAAAAGAGTAAGGCTACAATCAAATTATTAAATGCAGGTATTGGTCTTTTAACAAGTGTAAAAAGAATTCAAGCGACATACTCAGAAAATAATGGTATATTTTTGCCAGGATATTTACAAACACCAGGGTTTATAGGAACTTTAAAGCCCACGGTGGGCTTTACATTTGGTAGCCAGAGCGATGTGCGTCAATTGGCAGCCAGGCGAGGTTGGTTAACATCATTTCAAGAATTTAATCAACAGTATACATCAACAAATACAAAACAGTTAGACATATCGGCAAGTTTAGAACCTGTAAAAGATTTAAAAATAGACCTTGTTGGAAACAGAACGTATTTTGAAAATTTCACGGAGAATTATAGAGTGACCGATGGTGTTTATAATGGTTTAACGGGGAATACGTTTGGTAATTTTAATATTTCAACAATTTTAATTAAAACAGCTTTTAGTCAAAGTGACGATATTGCATCAGTGCCTTTTGATGAGCTTCGGTCTAATCGTTTAAAAATTGCAAACAGGCTCGCTGAAAAATTCTATAGAAATGATACTTTTGCTAGAGATGCTGAAGGATTTCCTATAGGTTTTGGTAAAAACAATCAAAAAGTATTGTTACCATCATTTTTAGCAGCTTATACTGGACAAGATGCCAATAAAGTAAGTACTAATGCTTTTAGAAGTTTTCCTATACCAAACTGGGATATAAAATACTCAGGCTTTATGAAGTTTAAGTGGTTTAAAAAGCGTTTTAAACGTTTTTCGGTAACGCATGGTTATCGTTCTGCTTATACCATTAATCAATTTCAAACCAATTTAGACTTTAGTGCCGCAAATCCAAGTCTTCCCATTAGTCTTCAAGAAGAAACTGTAGATCAATCAGGGAATTTTAAGAATGAGCGTATTATAAGTAATATTAATTTATCTGAGATGTTTAGTCCATTGGTTAGATTGGATTTTGAAATGAAAAACTCCGTTAAAATACTTGCTGAAGTTAGAAAAGATAGATTACTATCATTGAGTTTTGATAATAATTTGTTAACCGAAATCCAGGGGAACGAGTATATATTAGGTCTTGGATATAGAATTAAAGACTTAAAAATCCGTTCTAAATTGGCGGGTCCTAAAAAACGTATTGTTAGTGATTTAAATATGAAAGCCGATATTTCTGTTAGAGATAATAAAACCATAGTGAGATATCTAGATTTAGAAAACAATCAAATTACATCAGGGCAAACTATTTGGGGTGTAAAATACTCGGCAGATTATGCTTTTAGTAAGAACTTGACGGGGATTTTCTATTTTGATTATACGTTTTCAGATTATGCTATTTCAACAGCATTTCCGCAAACTACTATTCGCTCTGGGTTTACTGTTCGATATAATTTTGGAAATTAATAATTATAGGTAATGTTTGACAATTAAATTTATTCCAAGTTTAATTCATATAACAATTTGAATTTAGGATTTGAATAAATACATTTGCTGCAAAATAATTTAAATAATTAATTATGAATATACCAGCAGAATTAAAATATACAAAAGATCACGAGTGGATTAAGATAGATGGTGATGTGGCAACAATAGGCATTACAGATTTTGCTCAGAGTGAATTAGGTGATATTGTTTATGTAGAAGTAGAAACACTTGATGAAACACTAGAAGCTGAAGAGATTTTTGGAACTGTAGAGGCTGTTAAAACAGTATCAGACTTGTTTTTACCATTATCTGGAGAAATTATAGAATTTAATGAGTCTTTAGAGGATGAGCCTGAAAAAGTAAATTCTGACCCTTATGGCGCTGGTTGGATGATAAAAGTTAAATGTTCCGACCTTTCTCAAATAGAAGGTCTTATGTCTGCAAACGATTACAATACACTTATAGGTGCTTAAAAAAATAGTATTTATAAGTACTGTATTATATACAACAGCATTATTAGTAGCATCGTTAATGACGTTGCATAAAGTACCAAGTCTTGGTGTAGCGTTTAGCGATAAAGTGTATCATTTTGGAGCTTACTTTGTTTTAACGTTGTTGTGGTTTGCTACTTTTTTACTCGTTTTTAAATGTGTTAAAAAACACGCTATTTTCTATGCTGTAATTTTAGCCGTGATATTTGGTATAATTATTGAAATGTTACAAGGTGCATACACAGTATCAAGAGCATATGATATTTATGATATGATGGCAAATACTATGGGAGCCTTATTAGCATCCATAATATTATGGTTTAATAAAAACGCAGACATTAAAAACTCTTAAAACACTTGCTTTTTTGACAAATAAATAGTTATTTTAGCAATCTTGATAAATGATTTAAATTATGGAACTTAAAAAAAATCCCAAAGCCAATGTTGGTCGTAATAGCTCATTATACTTTGCTATTGGACTTGCGCTCATGTTATTTTTAGTAAACTTTGCAATAAATCACAAAACTTATGACAGATCGGTTGTTGATATAGGTGTAGTCGATATGGAAGATGAGTTTGAAGAAGAAATTCCATTAACAAATCAAATACAGACACCACCGCCACCGCCACCGCCACCAGCAGCACCAGAAGTTATTGAGATTGTTGAAGATGAGGTTGAGATAGAAGAAACTGTTATAGAATCTACTGAGGTTAATCAAGAAACAGAAATTGTTGAGGTAGAAGAAGTGGAAGTTGTAGAGGTAGAAGAAGATATTGATGTGCCATTTTCAGTTATTGAGAACGTACCTGTTTTTCCAGGTTGTGAAAAAGGAAATAACAATCAGAAAAGAGATTGTATGTCTAAAAAAATATCTCAGTTTGTAAATAAAAAGTTTAATACAGATTTAGCTGGTGACTTAGGTTTATCTGGTAGACAACGTATAAACGTTATTTTTAAGATAGATAAAACAGGATCTATTACTGGTATTCGTGCAAGAGCACCACATCCAGGGTTAGAAAAAGAAGCAGCGCGTGTTATTGGTTTATTGCCAAAAATGAAACCAGGTAAGCAACGTGGTAAGCCTGTAAATGTTCCATATTCATTACCTATAATCTTTCAAGTTCAAGATTAAATTAATTTATAAATTACTGTAAAAACCTCAGGTTTTGAGGTTTTTAAATAAAATATAAAATCCCGTTACAATTTTTGTAACGGGATTTCTTTTTTGGTATGCTTATTGAGACTTTATCATAATATTAACATTTAAACTATAATTATTATGAGTAATCAAAAGAAGACTCACGAACTCATTCGGCAAAATGAGCAAATCGTGAAAAAATCACAAAAGCATGATGCTAATTTACAAAAAAACTCAACCCTTTATTTTCAAATTGGGTTAATTGTGTGTTTACTGTCCGCTTATGGCTTGTTGGAGATGAATTTTGAGACAACATTACCTAAAGACTACAGTAGTGTTATGCATCTAACTGAAGTTGAAGAAATTTCAATTAAAAATTTCGATGTTTATGTAGAGCCTAAAGTTGAAGTTAAGCAACAACAGGTAAAGAAAGTACTTTTAATTGATGAGCCTAAAATAGTCGAAAACGATTATGTTATTAAAAAAGTTTTGGAGATAGATACTCCAGATACTCATCAACCAACTCAACCTATTGATAGCCCAAATGCTATCCAAGTTGTTGAAAAACCAACTTTTGACGAGAAGGTCCCATTTATTATGATTCAAAACGCACCCATATATCCAGGTTGTGAAAGTAAAAAAAACAATGCTGCTAGAAAAAAGTGCATGTCTGAAAAAATAACCAAACTCATTCAAAAAAAGTTTAATGGGGGAGATATTGCTGTTGATAATAATTTATCTGGTAGACAAAAAATAGATGTGCAGTTTACCATAGATAAAACAGGGCATGTTACAGATGTTAAAACAAGAGCACCACATCCAAAATTGGAAAAAGAAGCTTTGCGTGTTATTAACTTTATACCTAAAATGACACCAGGAAAACAGCGTGATAAAAATGTAGGTGTTATTTATACACTTCCTATTTTATTTGATGTGCAATAATTACGAGAACTAATAATTTTGTAAATTTTAAACCGTTATCTATTAAGATAGCGGTTTTTTATTGGCTTTATAAAAGATACTGAATGTGTTTTCTTTTTCAATTTGAATGTTTTCTCAGCCCAATGAATTTAAAAAAATATGGTATCTTTCAACCTTAAATTAACTTGCAAAGCTAACATGAAGCAATTCATTGTCCTACTTCTATTTTTAGTTCAATATCATACTTATTCACAAGACCATTTTTTAACAGAGAAACCTCCCGTTTTTCAAAATTGTGATTCTATATCAATACATAAAATGCAGGCTTGTTTTGATGAGAATGTGTTTAATTTAATTTATAAAAATTTTAAAGTTCCAGAACAGATTTCTAAACAAAATTATAAAGGGGAAGTTGTAGTTCTTTTTGAGGTAGATACCACAGGGCAATTTAAGGTGATGTATACAGATGCATTATATAATGAGTTAAAAGATGAGGCAAAGCGTGTTTTTTCATTATTTCCACAAGTAAAACCAGCCACATATAATGGTAGAAACACCTATAAGCAATATACAATAGGGATTAAAATTCCTTTGGTAAATCAAGCGGTTACTACAAAGGATTTGTCTGTTGTAAATGCCATATCAAAACAAGAAGCATTAGCAAAACAAGAATTTGATAGTGTAACAACAAGTCTTAAAGTTTTTGAAGACAAAGCATTTGATAGTCAATTAAATATACAATTTACCCATAGTGATTATGCTAGATTTGATAGGCAAATGAATCTTGTTGGAACAAATAGCCATACAGCATCAAAGCCTTTTGTTTACGAAGAAGTATCAAAATATTACGATTTTAAAGCTGAAAAGAAAACATTAGAAAAAGAAGCCGAAACTTGGGCAGGAAAAAAATTATGGAATGAGCATCTAGTGCAATTACAAGGCAAAGATTATTGGTTTACCATAGATCCTATTTTAGATTTACAAACGGGTACAGATGCCGATGCCGATTTTAATTCTACATTTAATAATACCAGAGGGGTTTTAGTGCAAGGCGGTCTAGGTAAGAAACTAAATTTTTACGCTTCTATTTTTGAAAGTCAAGGGCGGTTTGCAGATTATGTAAATCGATACGCAGAAAGCTTAAAAGCCTTTGGGCCAGATCCAGCGATTATACCAGGGCGTGGTATCGCAAAACGTTTTAAAGATGATGCTTACGATTATCCTGTTGCAGAGGCATACTTATCGTATGCGCCATCTAAATTTTTTAATGTACAATTTGGACATGGTAAAAATTTTATAGGAGACGGATATCGTTCTTTGTTGTTGAGTGATGTGGCTAGTCCACACCCATTTTTAAAATTAAACACCAAGTTTTGGAAAATAAAATATACCAATACATGGATGTGGCTTAAAGATGTTAGGCCAGAAGCTGTTGCCGATAAAGCATTTTTAACTAAATATATGGCTAACCATTATTTGAGTTGGAATGTTTCTAAGAAGTTAAATATAGGGTTATTTGAGTCGGTTTTATGGACAAATTCTAATGACAGAGGTTTTGATGTAAATTACCTAAACCCTATAATATTTTATAGAGCCATTGAGTTTGAAACAGGGCAAGGCGCAGGAAACGCATTATTGGGTGCTTCGGCTAAATATAAATGGAACGACCATGTTAATTTATACAGTCAGTTTATATTGGACGAATTTTCACTAGGCGATGTAAAAGGAGGAGAAAAGAGTTGGAAAAATAAATTCGGGTATCAATTGGGGGTTAAATATTTTAATGCCTTTAAAATTGATAATTTAATGCTTCAGTTTGAATATAACAGAGTGAGACCTTACACATATTCGCATAATACTATTGTGCTTAATTATGCTCATAATAATCAATCTATGGCGCATTTATGGGGTGCTAACTTTAGCGAAGCTATTTTAATTGGGCGTTACCGTTATAAGCGTTGGTTTGCCGATGCAAAATTGATTTTTGGAACACGTGGCTTGGATTTTAACAACGATACCGATAATTTTAATTACGGTGGTGATATTTTTAGAACAGAAGCAGATAGACCTTTTAATACAGGTATAGAAGTTGGGCAAGGGATAAAAACAAAAACGTTTAATGGTAATATACAAGCTGGTTACCTTATTAACTCTGCAACTAACTTAAAGATTTTTACAGATATTACCGTTAGAAATTTTAATCCTGATGCCACTACAGATACAACTTTTAAAAATAACACGGTTTGGTTTAACTTTGGCGTAAGAACCGATTTATTTAACTGGTATTTTGATTTTTAATAAAACTAAACAGTATTATTTTTCGCGTTAGGGATTGCAGTGAAAAGCCCACAGCGAGTGTGCGAGCGAGGACTTGTAACGTAAAGCCCGACACCGACCTTAGGAGGTGTAACGCCCTAATTATTTAATTTCGTTTGTTTTAAACTTAAATAAAAAGTTCTTCGAATTTTTTCTGAGGTTATAAAATTCCAACTAAAACCTAAATCATCAAAAGTTTTGGTTAAGGCTGTATTGTTAGCAACGTCGTCTTCTGTTTTTCCATTTTCTATTTCGGTAGTTACTTTGTCTCTTAATGTTTCTAGCATCTTTAAGAAAAAAGTGTATTCTTTTTTATTGGATGGTTGTCCGTGTCCGGGGATAATTTTTGTATCATTGTCAATTAAAATTAATGCACGATTTGCAGCTTCTATATAACCATTTACACTACCTCCGGAATTTAAATCGATGTATGGGTAACGTCCATTAAAATAGGTGTCTCCCGTGTGTAATACGTTACTGTTGGTAAAATATAGTAGCGCATCTCCATCGGTATGTGCATGTTCTACATGAAATATAAGCACTTGCTCATTATTCATGTAAATACTCATTTCGTTATTAAAAGTGATTACGGGTAGGTAGGCATCAGATTGGTTTTTATTGTCCTTAATGCGTTTGTATACATTATCATGTGCAATAATAGGGGTGTTTAGTTTTGAAATGTTTTCGTTACCACCAGTATGATCACCATGATGATGCGTATTTGCTAAAAACTTTATAGGTTTATCACTTATGGTTTTTATGGCTTCTAAAATTTTAGGCGTTAAAGGGGCAAACTGACTATCTATCATTAAAATGCCATCGTTGCCAACAGAAATACCAATATTACCGCCTTGACCTTCTAGCATATATAATTGGTCGGTAAGTTTATGGATTTTAATGGTTACATCCTTGTTTTGGGAGACAGCCATGGTAAATAAACTTATTAAGAAAAGAGCAATGGTAGCTTTTAATATGTTCATGAGGGTATAGATAAAAGGTGTTAATGAACTTATGGGTCGTTGGTAACAACAATAACTTTCAAAATTTACTAATAAAAAGCATTGCTAAGAAAGCTTTAATGGAGTATCTTTGCACTCGCTTAGTAAAGCGAACAATTTGATAACGTATTGAGCAATTCAAAATCTTCATTAACAACACCTTCGGTAATTTCAGATTTTAAAGAAATTACTAAAATGCGTTTGGCATTAAGTGTCGTTTTCTCGTCATTAGCTGGGTATTTATTGGGTGTAGATTCTGTAAACTTTAAAACCTTAATTTTATTGGCTTTTGGCGGTTATTTTATGGTAGGAGCCTCTAATGCCTTTAATCAAATTATTGAAAAGGATTTAGATGTTTTGATGGATAGAACTAAGAATAGACCTATTCCATCAGGGCGCATGTCTGTAAATACAGCATTTATAATTGCTAGTGTTTTTACGTTGTTGGGTATTATTATTTTATATACCATAAATAAACAAACGGCCATGTTTGGGGCTATTTCTATATTTTTATATACCTGTGTGTACACGCCTTTAAAAACAAAAACACCTATTGCAGTTTTTGTTGGAGCTATACCAGGAGCTATACCATTTATGTTAGGTTGGGTTGCTGCTACAGACGATTTTGGCATAGAGCCAGGAACGTTATTTGCCTTACAGTTTTTCTGGCAGTTTCCACATTTTTGGGCGATAGGATGGTTTTTATTTGAAGATTATAAAAAAGGAGGATTTTTTATGTTGCCTACAGGAAAACAAGATAAAGGTACGGCTGTACAAACTATTATGTACACCATCTGGACGTTAATTGTTTCTATAATTCCCGTATTTGGTTTTACAGGCAAGTTGCATTTATCTGTAGTAGCAGCAATATTAGTTTTTGCTCTAGGTTTGGGTATGTTGCATTATGCGATTAGACTTTTTAAACTTATGACTGAAAAAGCAGCAAAGCAGCTCATGCTAGCTAGTGTGTCTTACATTACGCTAGTACAAATTGTTTATGTGATAGATAAATTTATAAGATAACCATGGATTTAACGCAAGGTACTATAGAAGAAAAGAATATAAGAGCAAAAAAGATGATGCTTTGGTTTAGTCTTATTTCGCTATTTATGGCGTTTGCAGGCCTAACAAGTGCTGTAATTATTAGCAGAAAAAGACCAGATTGGTCTAACGAGCTAGAATTGCCAAGTATTTTTTTAGTAAGTGTATTTGTTGCCATTATAAGTAGTGTGGCTTTTATTTTGGCAAAAAAAGCATTAAAAAACGGAAACAGATCATTAACCTCAATGTTGCTAATGGCTACATTAGCTTTAGGTGTTTTATTTGTGGTGTTTCAATTTATGGGGTTCGATGCCCTTATAAAATCGGGGTATAATTTTACAGGCGAAATTAGTAACCCAAAATCATCTTTTATATTTCTTATTGCCTTTTTTCATGTTTTGCATGTATTGGTAGGTCTAATATGTATTTTGGTTGTAATTTATAATCATTTTAAACAAAAGTATACCCCAACAAAAATATTAGGTTTTGAGCTAGCAGCAACATTTTGGCACTTTGTAGGTGTTCTTTGGGTGTTCCTATATTTATTGCTTTATTTTATTGGGTAAAAAAAAGACATTGTAAAGTAGATTAAACACGCTTTTGCAACAATACCTTATGCCCAATTTAAAAATTACATAAGTGATGTTTCATTAGATGAATAAAATGATTATTTTTGTGCAACTTTTAAACAACAACCATTAATATGAGTACAGCAGTTGTAGATACTGAAACAGAAGGTAAAACTTGGGACGGTGGTAACGAGCCTTTAAAGTCAAGTTATGGGAAAATGATGATGTGGTTTTTCATCGTTTCAGATGCTTTAACATTTTCAGGTTTTTTAGCAGCCTATGGATTCTCAAGATTTAAATTTATTGATGCATGGCCAATAGCCGATGAGGTGTTTACTCACTTTCCGTTTTTTCATGGTGTAGATGCACCCATGTATTATGTTGCATTTATGACATTTGTTTTAATTATGTCTTCTGTAACTATGGTGCTTGCTGTAGATGCGGGACATCATTTAAACAAGGGTAAAGTTACTGTTTACATGTTCTTAACCATTATAGGTGGTGTTATATTTGTAGGTTCTCAAGCTTGGGAATGGAATACATTTATTAAAGGCGAGTATGGTGCTGTGCAAACAAAAGGCGGTAATATATTGCAGTTTGGACAATACGTAGAAAAAGATGGAGAGCAAGTTTTTAAGCGTGTTGCTATTGGTGATATAGCGGTTGCAGGACACCATGATAGAACACAGCATGAAAGTAAAAATGGACTTTGGTTTGTAGACGAGGGCACATTACCAACCTATACTGTTGGTGAACTTGTAAAAGGTTTAGAAGCTCATGAAAATGTTTTAATAAGAACACAAACATTAACTGAGAAAGGTGGAAAAACAGTATTGACTAGAGCTGAGTCTTTAAGACAGTTAAAAGAAAATGGTAAATTAGTAGTAGAAGGTGCTAATCTTAAAGTAAACGAATATGGCTCGCCGTTATTCGCAGATTTCTTTTTCTTTATCACAGGATTTCACGGATTTCACGTATTTTCGGGTGTAGTACTAAATATCATTATTTTCTTTAATGTTGTTTTAGGAACTTACGAAAAAAGAAAAAGTTATGAAATGGTTGAAAAAGTTGGATTATACTGGCACTTTGTAGATTTAGTATGGGTATTTGTATTCACGTTTTTCTACCTCGTTTAATAAAATTGAATTAAAATATTTTTATTTCTTTTCCTTAAATGGAAAGAACCAAAAAAAGCATAAAAAATGGCACACGAACATAAATTAGCAATCTTTAGAGGTTTAGTTAAATTTAAATCGAATACACAAAAAATATGGGGGGTTTTAATCTTCCTCAGTATCATAACAATCGTTGAAGTAGCCCTAGGTATAGCTAAGCCAGAAAGTTTAATGTCTAAGTTTTTAGGAATGAAAATACTTAACTGGATATTTATTATCTTAACCATAGTAAAAGCGTATTACATTACTTGGGATTTTATGCACATGCGCGATGAAGTAAAAGCTTTAAGACGTATGGTTGTATGGACAGCTATTTTCTTGATTATATACTTAGTGTTTATATTGTTACAAGAAGGTGGTTATGTTTTTAGAGTATATGATGATGGCTTTATAAAAAGAGATTTTTAACTGTTTTATTTAGTTAAATAGAGATATAAAGACGGTTTTTAGACCGTCTTTTTTTATTTTTGCACATGAGTTATTTAAATTAAAATACGTTTAATTAATGGATTATAAGAAGGTTGGTCGATATGTTGTGTTAGGGATTTTATTCTTTCTTCCTGTTACATTTTTACTGTTTTTGTATCCAGCAACACATAATTATGAGCCTCTAGATGCTGTAAAACAATCTGTTTTAGATATTGATGCTTTTACTAATACTGAAGGTAAGAAGCTTGCTTTAAAAGATCACATTACTGTACTTGGCTTTTTAGGTGATAATCCTTCTACAAGCAATACCGTATCTTTAAACCTTAAAGAACTCGTTTACGATAAGTTTAAAGGATTTAAGAAATTTCAGATTGTTATTTTGGCACCAAAAGGCACAGAGGCTACCGTGCAAAAACTTAAAGCAGAAATAGCGTCTTACCAAGATTTAAGGTTTTGGCATTTTGTATTTGGAGAGCCTAGTGATATTCAGCGTATTTTTTTTAGTTTGAAAAGTCAAGCCAACCTACCGGAAAACTTATCCTCCAATAGTGTTTTTATTATAGATAAAGATTTAAACCAAAGAGGAAGAATTGATGATAGAACAGATAAAGAGCTCGAGAAAAAGAAACCCATATATGGCTTATACTCATATAACTGTATAGAGGTGTCTGAGATAAAGAATAAAATGAGTGACGATTTACGTATTTTGTTTACAGAGTACAGGCAAAAACGAAAAGGTGAATTTAATTCGGATACCAGACGAGCAGATGATTTGAAAGCTGATACAAATTAGCTTATGCTTGTTATAGCAATTAGAGATTCTGAATGATTATAAAAATTAGGACATGAGTAAAAAAGCAAATTATTCGTATATAGGTATAGCCTTTATTATATTGGTTTTCGGAATTATTTTTGTTCCAAAAATTATGGATAGAATTTCCAATAATGATGTTACTCGAAACGAAAGCAGAAGTGATTTAGTAGATGATAATAAATCTAAAACATCAGATTTAGCATTTATTGAAATTAATGGAACCCCTAAAAAAGTGCCTGATTTTTCATTTACTAATCAAGATGGTAAAACCATTAGTAATAAAGATTACGAAGGCAAGGTTTATGTTATAGAATTCTTTTTTACAACATGCCCAACCATTTGCCCTAGAATGAATAGAAATCTTATTCAAATTCAGAATACATTTAAGGATTTTGAGGATTTTGGTGTAGCATCGTTTACTATAAATCCAGATTACGATACATCCGAAGTTTTAAAACGTTATGCCAATCAATACGGTGTAACTAACCCCAATTGGCATTTAATGACGGGAAATAAAGAGGCTATCTATAAATTATCAAACGAAGGTTTTAATCTTTACACAGCCGAGGAAGCAGACGTAGCTGGTGGTTTTGAGCATTCGGGAAACTTTGCTTTAATAGATAAAAATGGATTTATTCGTTCTAGAAAAGACAACTTTGGAAACCCAATAATTTACTACAAGGGTATAGTATCTGAAGAAGAAAAGGTAGATGAAGATGGTGCTGAGGAAGAAATTACTGCGCTTAAAGCCGATATCAAAAAATTATTGAATGAATAATTCACAAGAGATATTAAACGAAAAAAAGTATAACAAGTTAATTGTTGTATTATCCATTTTAATCCCAGTCGTGGTTGCTGTTTTATTTGGGGTTAAAATACCTAATGTAGAACCTTTATCTTTTTTGCCACCTATTTATGCTACAATAAATGGTATTACGGCTTTGGTGTTAGTCTTAGCGGTTGTTCAAATAAAAAAAGGCAATAGAAAAGCACACGAAAAGTTAATGAAAACGGCTATTTTTCTATCTGTTGCGTTTTTAGCCATGTATGTTGCCTACCACATGACTAGTAATTCTACTAAATTTGGAGGAGTAGGTGCTATTAAATATGTGTATTATTTTATATTATTAACGCATATTCTATTATCTATAATAATCATTCCGTTTGTGCTAATAACGTATGTAAGGGCGATTACCAATAATATAGAGAAACATAAAAAAATAGCAAAAATCACATTTCCGTTATGGTTATATGTTGCTATTACTGGAGTTATTGTTTATGTCATGATTTCTCCGTACTATGTTTAATACTTTATGGAATATGATTATCTGTAATATGAAAAATAAAATAGTCTTTTTTCTTTTTTTTCTTTCCTTTTTTTTAGAAACGAATGCTCAGTGTGCTATGTGCAGGGCGGTTTTAGAAAGTGAAGAAAACCAGACTGTCGCAGAAGGTATAAATGACGGCATAGTGTACTTAATGGCCATACCTTATGTGCTTGTAGCAGGCGTAGGGTACTACATTTACAGGAAATATAAAAAAGTTTAATTTTTTTGTAACATTTCCTAGTATACGAAGTCTTATTGTTAAGCTTTTTTAATTAATACTAGGTTACATGTTAAAAATTAACCAATTACATAAGTCCTATCCTATAGGCGATACGAGTTTACACGTTTTAAAAGGTATTAATATATCGGTTAACGAAGGCGAAATGGTAGCTATTATGGGGTCTTCGGGTTCAGGTAAATCTACGCTTCTAAACATAATAGGCATGCTTGACGAGGCCGATGCAGGCGAATATATTTTAGACGGCTTACCTATTAATAATCTTACCGAAAAAAAAGCAGCTGTTTACAGAAACAAATTTTTAGGATTTATATTTCAGTCTTTTAACCTTATAAATTATAAAAATGCGCTCGAAAACGTAGCATTGCCTTTATATTATCAAGGTATGAAACGTAAAGAGCGTCAAGAGTTAGCGTTATTTCATTTAGAGAAAGTAGGTTTAAAAGATTGGGCAAAACACTTGCCAAAAGAACTTTCTGGTGGACAAAAGCAGCGTGTAGCTATTGCAAGAGCTTTGGCAGCAAACCCTAAACTTTTATTAGCCGATGAACCAACAGGTGCGTTAGATACTAAAACATCGCACGATATTATGGCCTTTATCCAGCAATTAAATGATGAAGGAAAAACTATTTTAATGGTAACGCATGAAGAAGATATTGCAAATATGTGCAAGCGTATTGTTCGTCTTCGAGATGGTGTTATTATGGAAGATAAAAAAATAAACCAAGTAAGAGCAGAGCAGTATGTTTGATATAGACCTGTGGCGCGAAATTTTCCAAAGTATTAACAAAAACAGGACTAGAAGCCTTTTGTCTGGCTTTACAGTTGCCTTTGCTATTTTGTTGTTTACTATTCTTTTTGGTATTTCTAACGGGTTACAAAATACATTTAAGAAAATTTTTGTCGACGATGCTTCAAATTCTATAGTCGTTAGTTCAGGTAGAACTACAAAAGCTAATAAGGGATTGCAGGCAGGCAGGCTTATTCAGTTTAAAAACGAGGATTTTAATTTTATAAAAGAAGAATACGGTAATAAGGTAGAGTATATTACCTCAAGGGTTTTTAAAAATGTTAGAGCGATATATAAGGGAGAACAAAGTACTTATCCTTTAAGAGCGGTTCACCCTGATCATCAATTTATCGAAAAAACCAAGATTAAAGAAGGACGTTATATCAATCAAAATGATTTAGAAAAACAAACTAAAGTTGTTGTTATTGGTAAATTAGTAGAAGAAGATTTATTTGTAAAAACTACGGCATTAGGTAAGTATGTTAATTTGGACGGGATAGCTTATAAAGTTATTGGCGTTTTTACCGATGCTGGTGGTGATAATGAAGAACGCCAAATCTATATGCCCATTACTACGGCGCAACACCTTTATGGAAATAATGATTATGTAGATCAAATACGCTTAACTTATAATCCAGAAATGAATTATAATCAAGCCTTATCATTTAGTACACTACTCTCTAAAACAATGAAAGACCGCTTTAGTGTCGCTAAAAGCGATCAGCGTGCCATTAGAGTAAGAAATATGGCAGAAGGGACTAAAGCTATAAGTATGATGACAGGCGTGCTTACCTTTATTGTATTTTTTATTGGTTCGGGTACGCTCATTGCAGGTATTACAGGTATTAGTAATATTATGGTGTTTATCGTTAAAGAGCGTACTAAAGAAATAGGTGTTAGAAAAGCTCTGGGGGCTTCGCCAAAATCTATAGTATCTATTATTTTATTAGAATCTATATTGGTTACTGCAATAGCGGGTTATGTTGGGCTATTAATTGGTGTTGGCGTTTTAAAATGGATAGGGCCTCACTTAAAGGAATATTTTATTACAAACCCCAGTGTTAGTGTAACACTCGTGTTTGGAGCCACTATTGTATTAATATTGTCGGGAGCACTTGCTGGGTATTTACCAGCTAAAAAAGCTTCAAAAATTAAACCCATTGTAGCACTTAGAAACGATTAATATGATAAAGTTTTTATTTGATATAGACACATGGCAAGAACTTTACGATAGTATCAGTAAAAATAAACTGAGAACTATAGTCACTATTTTTGGTGTAGGCTTCGGAATCTTTTTATTGATTGTATTATTGGGTTCTGCACGAGGCATGGAGAATTCATTTAATAAACTATTTGGAAGTTTTGCAACGAATAGTGTTTTTGTATGGGGGCAAAACACAAGCAAACCGTTTAAAGGTTTTCAAGAGGGCAGGCGTGTGCAATTATCTTTAACAGATGCTAAAAAGGTAGAAGAAAATATTGAAGGTGTCGAGTTTGTTGTACCAAGAAATCAAAATAGAGCAGACGTTGTTAGAAATTTTCTTTCAGGTAGTTTTACTGTAAATGGCGATTACCCTTTATTAGATCGGGTTCAAAAGAAAAAACTTGTGCATGGTAGGTTTATTAATCAAAATGATATAGATCATAATAAAAAAGTGATTGTTATTTCAGAAGACGTATACAAACAACTTTTTGAAAAGGATAAAAACCCTATTGGAGAATTTGTTCAAATAAACACCATCAATTTTATGATTATTGGCATGTTCGAAAATGGTAATGTTAAAGTTGGACCAACATCAGATATGCATATTCCATTTACTACGTTTCAGCAGATATACAACGAGGGTGATAAAATAGGATGGATGATGATTACGGGAAAACCAGAATATGATATCAAGCAGATTGAGGAAGATGCTAAACTATTACTCAAAAACTTAAATAAGATTCATCCTAAAGATAAGCGTGCGTTTGGTAGCTTTAATTTAGGTAATGAATATGCTAAAATCACAGGATTTTTAACTGGTATGCAGTTTTTAACATGGTTTGTCGGTATTGCTACGTTAATAGCGGGCGTGTTTTCAATTGGTAATATTTTATTAATTACTGTAAAAGAGCGCACTAAAGAAATTGGAGTTCGTCGCGCATTGGGTGCAACACCACTAGAAATTAAAAGTCAAATTATTATAGAAGCAGTGTCTTTAAGTTTAATTGCCAGTATTATAGGCGTTATTTTTGGAGGGTTTACACTTATTATAATTAATCATTTTTGGGGTCAAGGTGATGATGCTACTCTAATAAACCCATCAGTATCCATAGGTGTTGTATTAACAGCGTTACTTATATTAATAATTTTGGGCACTTTAATAGGATTAATACCTGCGTTTAAAGCCACTAGTATAAAACCTATAGAGGCATTAAGAGAAGAATAAAGTATCTGTATATAGTTTTTATAAGCCGATAGAATTATGTACATAGTATTAAAATATTATAAATATTAACAATAACCAAATGAATAAAACAGTAAAGATTATTATAGTTATAGTAACTATCATAGCATTGTTATTTGTATTAAAGTACTTTAAGGATGCTAACTCAAAGGATATTGTAGATTATAAAGTTGAAGAACCATTTTATACATCTATAAATACAAAAGCAGTAGCTACAGGCAAGTTAAATCCAGAAGAAGAAATTGAGCTAAAACCTCAAATTTCTGGTATTGTAGACAAAATACTTGTAGAGGAAGGTGATCTTGTAAAAAAAGGGGATTTAATTGCTACGATTAGAGTGGTACCAAACGAGCAAAATTTGGTAGGTGCAAAAAGTAGAATAGCCACAACCAAATTATCATATAACAATACCAAAGTTTTGTATGATAGAAATAAGGCACTTTTTGATAAAGGCGTAATATCTCAACAAGATTACGAAAACAGTCAATTGTCCTTTAATCAAGCTAAAGAAACGTTGGCTCAAGCGCAAAACGATTATCAAATAATAAAGCGGGGTTCAATCTCTGGAGGGAGTTCTGCAAATACAAATATTATAGCACAAATTCCTGGTACTATATTAGAAATTCCTGTTAGAGAAGGTGATCAGGTTATACAGAGTAATAATTTTAATGCGGGTACAACCATAGCAACCATAGCCGATATGAGTCATATGATTTTTGAAGGAAAATTAGATGAAGCTGAAGTAGGCAAAGTACAAGAAGGAAAAGATATAAAAGTTGTTTTAGGTGCTATTAATGATAAAGAGTTTCCTGCCAAGCTTACGTTTGTTGCTCCAAAGGGCATTGAGCAAAATGGTGCTGTGCAATTTACAATAAAAGCTAATGTAACTATAGACTCGGGTACAAATGTAAGAGCTGGATATAGTGCCAATGCCGAAATAGATATAGAAAATAAAGATAGTGTATTGGCTATTAGAGAAGCGCTGTTACAATATAATAGAATTACCGATAAACCTTTTGTTGAAATACAAACAGGCGATAATAAATTTAAAAAAGAAAAGGTTAAATTAGGTCTGTCTGATGGTATAAATGTAGAAATTACAAAAGGTGTTAAAAAAGGCGACAAAATTAAAGTTTGGAATAAAGCATCAAAAGATAATGAAGATGAAGAAGATGAAAAAAAATAATATAGAAATGTCAAGTTATTTAAAGCAATTAAACGTCATCAATACCAAAAGAGTATGCTTATTTGTTTTAATGATGACTACCATAACCTCATTTTCACAAGATAAAAAATGGAGTTTACAAGCGTGTGTTAATCATGCACTTGAGCATAATATTACGGTAAAACAAGGCGATAATACATTGTTGTTAAACGAGCAAGATGTTATTGCAGCTAAAGGTCAGTTTTTACCAAGTTTTAATGGCGGTTTGGGAACAGGTGCCAGAATAGGTTCTGGATTTGACCCAGTTACAAATCAGCGTGTTACAAATCAAACAACGTATTCGTTTAATTATAATCTTTCAGTTAATCAAAATATTTTTAATGGTTTTCGAACCTTAAATTTATATAAACAATCAAAACTAACCAGAGAAACAAATGCTTTAGAACTTAATAGAATTAAAGATGATATTTCTTTAAATGTTGTTAATGCTTATTTAAATGTGTTGTTTAACAAGGAGACTTTAGAAACAGCGACTGCGCAATATAAATTTAGTCAAAAACAATTAGAGCAAGTAAAAGCTCTGGTTGATGCTGGCGCACAACCTAAAGCTAATATTTATGATGCCGAAGCCACTTTAAGTAGAGATGCTCAACAGGTAACTTTGGCTGAAAATAATTTTAACTTAGCATTGCTTACTTTATCGCAATTATTACAAGTACCTTATAATGGTTTTGCTATTGAATTTATTGATATAGAAAGCCCTTCAGAAGCATTATTGTACAAAAATGTATCTCCAGTTTTGGACTATGCTTTTCAAAATAGAAATGAAATTAAAGTAGCAGAAAAAAATATTGAAAACGCTAAACTTGGAACAGAAATATCTAAAGCTGGATACTATCCATCTGTTAGTTTAGGATACGGTTTTGGTTCTGTTTGGAGTGAATCTAAAAATGATTTTATAAAGCAAGCTTTTTTTAGAGAATTAGATTTATTTAAAGGACATAATATTAACTTAAATGTTAATATTCCTATTTTTTCAAGATTTCAAAATAAAACAGCTGTTGCTAAATCAAAAATACAAGAAGAAAATAGTAAGCTAAACCTTAATCAAGCTAAGTTAAATTTAGAATCAAACATACAACGTGCGTTTACAGATGCTCAAGCAGCTTTTAGAGCTTTCGATGCTGCTAAAAAATCGTTGGCATCTCAAGAATTAGCCTTTGGTAACTCTAAAGAGCGATATGATATTGGTGCTATGACGGCTTTTGATTTAGAACAGGCTCGTGTACAATTAATAAATGCCAAATCTTCTTTAATAAATGCTAAGTACGATTTTGTATTTAAAACTAAAGTTTTAGATTTTTATATGGGAAAATCACTAACAGATTAATTTTAGTATGTCTATTTCTTTTACATTTGTAATATGCAAAAGATCGTAATTATAATTATAGGTTTATTTGTTTCTACCATTTATGCTCAAGAAGAGAAACAAATGTGGGCTAAGTCCTATTTAAATAAAGAAGCCCCAGTATTGGTTGTAGAAAAATGGCTGTCTGATGAACCCGATGTTACTAATAAATTTGTGCTTATAGATTTTTGGGCAACTTGGTGTGGACCATGTAAAAAAGCCATTCCAAATCTTAATGATTTTCAGCAAGAATTTAAAGAAGATTTAGTCGTAATAGGTATTAGTGACGAACCAAAAAGTACAGTTAAAAAACTTAAGAAACCTGTAATATCATATTATAGTGCTATTGATACTAAAAAAACACTCTTTAATTTATATCAAATAGAAGGTTTGCCTCATTGCGTAATCATTGATCCTAATGGTATTGTTCGTTGGGAAGGTTTCCCAGATTTGGAAGATTTTGAACTGACATCTAAAGTTATTGAAGATATAATAAAGACGTATAAACCAGAATGATTTTTATTCTTAATATAGAAACAGCAACTACAAATTGCTCTGTTTCAGTTTCCAAAAATGGAAAGACCATAGCTATAAAAGAAGATAACGATAAAAACTACTCTCATGCCGAGCGGCTTCATGTTTATATTGATGAGGTTTTAAAAGAAGCACAAATACAATCACAAGATTTAAATGCCATTGCAGTAAGTAAAGGGCCAGGGTCTTATACAGGCTTGCGCATTGGAGTATCGGCAGCTAAGGGCTTATGTTTTGCTTTAGATAAACCATTAATCTCTATTCCTACTTTAGATGCTTTGGCACATCAAGTTAATATAGATAAAGGTATTATTGTTTCTATGCTAGATGCCAGGCGTATGGAGGTTTATTCTGCGATATACGATATAAACCATAACCCAATAAGAAATACCGAAGCTCAAATTTTAGATGAACGCTCTTTTGCTGATTATTTAGAACACCAAAACGTTTATTTTATTGGTAATGGTGTAGAGAAAACAAAAACGCTAATTAATCATCCTAATGCTGTTTTTATAGATCATAAATTACCTTCTGCTCATGATATGAGTTTTTTAGCATATACTAAATATAAAATCAACGATACCGAAGATGTTGCTTATTTTGAACCATATTATTTAAAAGATTTTGTGGCTTTAAAGCCTAAGTCTAAATAAAAAGTGGACGTGTTTCAAAAGCCATAATCTCAAAATTAAGCGAAATTAAATCGTATAAAAAAACCTTTCAATTTTAAAATTGAAAGGTGTAATAATATTAAGTTTTTTATAATTATGCTTCTTTTTGAATTTCTACAGCATGTGGATAAGGAATCTCAATACCGGCTTTATCAAGTGCTTCTTTTACATCTTCAGTAATGCCAAAGTAAACATCCCAATAATCATCAGAAGTACTCCACGGTCTTACAGCAAAATTAATAGAGCTGTCCGCTAATTCAGATACATTTACAGTAGGAGCAGGATCTTTTAAAACTTTTGGGTGTGATGTTAAAACACTCATTAAAACTTCTTTTGTTTTTTTAATATCAGAATCGTAACCAACACCAAATGTTAAATCTACACGTCTTGTGCCTTCTGCAGAATAATTAATAATGTTTCCGTTTGATAATGATCCATTTGGTATAATGATTTCTCTGTTTGAAAGTCCAGTTAGTTTTGTTGTAAAAATTTCAATTTCTTTAACGACACCAAGTTCGCCTTGGGCTTCAATTAAATCGCCAATTTTAATAGGTTTAAAAATCATAAGTAATACACCACCAGCAAAATTCCCTAAAGAACCTTGTAGTGCTAAACCAATGGCTAAACCAGCTGCAGCTAAAATGGCTGCAAAAGAAGTGGTTTCTACGCCTACAGTTCCTAAAATAACGATAATGAGCATAATCTTTAAAGCCCAACCTAAAAGATTTAATAAAAACTTTTGCAAGCTTTCATCATAAGATCTTTTAGACATTATGGTTTTAGTAGTTTTAATTAATTTTTTAATTATAAACGAACCTATAAGCCATATAACAATAGCTATGAGTATTTTTTCTCCATACTCCATAGCTAAATCTAACCATTTTTTTGTGTCGATGTTTTGCAAATTTTCTAAATCCATAATGTATTTTGATGTTAATTAATTGTTTTAAATTTTATTTTTTTACAATGTAAAAGTTATTAGTGCAATAATAGCAGGTATGGCTTGCACGTAAAATAGTTTTATTCGCTTTGTGGAATAAGACCCATAAATACCCGCTAGAGTCACACATATTAGAAAAAAAAGTGCTGAATTAATATTTTTTTCAAAGATAGAAAATATTAAACCTGCAGCTAAAAAACCATTATATAATCCTTGATTGGCCGCTAGTACTTTGGTTTCTATAGCAAACTGTTTGGATTTTAGTCCAAAGGCTTTAATCGTTTTAGGTTTGCTCCAGAGAAACATTTCTAGAATCAAGAAATAAATATGTTCTAAAGCAACAAATACTATTAATATGATTGTTAACGTGCTCATTGCTTAATGAGTTTTATAGCTTTATCTACATTAGAAACAGGAAGCTTACATGCTTTATTTACGCAAACATATATAAGGGTTTCATTGGGGTTATATCTATTTTCTAACAAAGGCATATTATTTTCAGAAGTGCTACCTGCAATAAGTTTGTTGGGGATATAGGTTTGGTTTAATTGTTTTATTTTTTGTTTGGCATCTAAACCTACAATAGCGACCTCATAATATGGAGCCGAATAATTTAGCATTAAATCGTACCAGTTAGAATATCCAGATGGATACTCTAGCATTTCTGGTTTTACGTTGTTAAGCATGGTTATGGCTGTATTAGCAAAGTGCTCATTATCAAAATAATGAGATAGTTTAAACAAGTTTTTAGCCATAATGGAATTGCTGGCCGGAATAACATTGTCTCGATACTCAATACTTCTAGAAACTAATGAGGCATCTTCGTTAGATGTGAAATAAAACATTTTGCTGCTACTATCAAAGAAATGATCAAAGCTATAATTTGCTAAATCTCTAGCTGTCGTTAACCATTTTTCATTCAACGTATTTTCATAAAGCGCTATAAAGGCATCAATGGTTGTTGCATAATCTTCTAGATAGCCGTTAATAGAACTTTTTCCATCTTTATAATTATGATTTAAACCACCATCATTTCGTAATTGGTTTTCTATAATAAACGTTGCGTTTTTTTCAGCGGAAGCGATATAGTCTTTGTTTTCAAACACGCGGTAAGCATCAATATATCCTTTTAGCATAATAGCATTCCAAGAGGTTAGTGTCTTGTCATCTAGTCTTGGTTTTGCTCTTTTGTTTCTTACTTTAAGAAGCGTTTGTTTCCAGTGGGCTTTCTTATTATTTAAAATAGATTTGGTTATGTTATGTTTTTCTATGATAGATGCATCATCATCTTTTCTAATTAATACATAATTATCGTGTTCCCAAAATCCATAATTATTGATGTTATAATACTCTGAAAAGAGCTCAAAATCATCGTTCAATAAAGATTTTAATTCTGATTTGGTCCAAACATAAAAGGCGCCTTCTTCTAATTCGCCATTTGGTGTGTTACTATCGGCATCAAGTGATGAATAAAATGCACCATGTTCTGTGGTCATATCATTTTTTACATACTCGAGGGTTTCTGTAACGATATCTTTATATAATTCATTTTTTGTAATAAGATAAGCATCTGCATAAAGGCTAACCAATTGTCCGTTATCATAAAGCATTTTTTCAAAGTGAGGTACGTGCCATTTGTCATCTACCGAATATCTAGAAAACCCTCCACCTATCTGGTCAAAAACACCACCATATGCCATTTTTTTTAGAGTTAAGTCTACAAAGTCTTTTAGCTTTTTATCTTGATTTTGATGAGCGTAGCGTAAAAGAAAATGATAATTATTGGGCATCATAAACTTTGGTGCACGATTTATGCCACCAAAATTAGTGTCAAATTGTTTAGACCAATTTGCTAGAGCTTCTTCTATATAGCTTTTCTCAAAAGTAGGTTCGTTAGTATTAAGTTGTACAACATCTAAAGCCTTAATGCCTTGCTCTAGTTTATTGGCATATTCATTTAATTTCTCTGGTTTTTCAATATAGATTTTTGAAATTTGCTTTAAAGCATCTATCCATTGCTCTTTTTTAAAATATGTGCCACCCCAAACAGGTCTACCATCAGGAAGTGCAATAACATTCATGGGCCAACCGCCACTACCTGTCATGAGTTGTACAGCGCTCATATATACTTGGTCCACATCTGGTCGTTCTTCTCTATCGACTTTAATATTAACAAAATTTTTATTCATGACTTGTGCGACCAAGCTATCCTCAAAACTTTCGTGTTCCATAACATGGCACCAATGGCAAGCTGCGTAACCAACACTAATGAGTATGAGTTTGTTTTTAGATTTAGCTTCAGCTAAAGTTTTTTCGTTCCAAGGGTTCCAGTCTACGGGATTATGAGCATGCTGTAAAAGATATGGACTTGTTTCGTTAATAAGGTCATTGGTGTATTGGTGTTCCATAGTTTTGGCATTTTGCCCTTTACAGCTAATGATTAGAATTGTAAAAAGGAATAGAATAATATATTTCATGTACCAAAGTTAGCTAAAAATTGATATAAAAAAAGCGTTCGAGAACCGAACGCTTAGTGTTTTTTAGGTTGAAATAGAATTTATTAGTAAAACTCAATATTGTAAGTTGAACTAATCCCGCTTTTTCAGTGGGTCTAGGTTTAAATACCTCAACCCTTGGGTCGATTCCTTTTATTGTACCTCGAATGTGATTTTAAGATTTACTCTAAAGTCTGAAACTTCACCATCCTTAACACTAGCACTTTGGTCTTGTACATATACAGAACGGATATTTTTTAAACTTTTTGATGCATGCTTAACTGCTTTTCTAGTAGCGTCTTCCCAACTTTTTTCCGAGTTTGATAAAATTTCAATTACTTTTAATACTGCCATGATTTTATTTTTTTAGTTTAAAATTGTCTTGACAAGATAATGATTTTAGATGAATTTTAATACAGCCAATGTTAATTTAACCATTAATAGCTTCTACCATATTAACTTTACCTGGAAGCATTTCTTTAAGCATATTTTCTATACCGCTTTTTAGAGTATAGGTAGACGATGGGCAACCACTGCATGCACCTTGGAGCATAACACTTACATTTTTAGTGTTGGCATCGTAGGCAATAAATTGTATGTTTCCGCCATCACTTGCCACAGCAGGTTTTACATATTCTTCTAAAATATTTATAATTTCTTTTGAGGTATCATCTAAGGTTTCATAATGATTATCTAATTGCGTGTCAGATTTTTTTAATGTTTCTGCAGCATTAGATAATACAATATCTTTTCCATTTTCAATAAATTGTTTGATAAATTCACGTAATTCTGTAGTTATATCTTGCCACTCAGCGATATCATATTTGGTTATGGATACATAGTTTTCATCAAAGAAAACACTTTTTACAAACGGAAAATGAAATAAATCGGTCGCAAGAGGCGATAGTTTTGCCTCGTCTATAGATGTAAATTCAAAAAGGGTAGCTACTATTTTTTTATTAGCCACAAATTTCATCACGGCAGGGTTTGGTGTGCTTTCTGCATAAACCGTAATAGGCACTTTTTTTGGGGTAGCTGTTTCTTCAACAACAAGTCCGCCATCGTTTAAATAGTCTTCAATTTGTTGAGAAACTTCATCTTGGACATCGCTCCACGCTACGATATCATAACGTTCAACAGCAATAAAATTACCTGAAATATATACTTTTTTTACAAAAGGAAGATAGAATAATTGTTGCGCTAATGGGGATGCTTTGGCCTCATCAATATTATCAAATTCAAAGCTTTGATGTTTGGTTATAAATTGATTTACTTCAAATTTGACTATGGCATTGTTTGATGTTTCTTGAACAGAAACTTTGAAAGTATTCATTTTCAGCTATTTTTTCTACAAAAATAACAAAAGAAAGCTTTATATGTCTGCATATATGCTATTTTTGTTCATCACGTTTTTCTTATAATAATTAGAAAGATTAAACGTTAATAATTCTTACATCAATCAAGAATTTAACCACTAATATGAAATTGAAATATATTATCCTGATTATAACCATCTCTTTTCTTGGTTATACAGCAACTTCTCAAGAAGGGTTGCCTATTTATACAGATTATTTAACAGATAATTATTATCTCATTCATCCATCTATGGCTGGTGTTGCTAATTGTGCTAAAATTAGGTTAACAGCTAGGCAACAATGGTTTGGTGAAGATGATGCGCCAAAGCTTGTAACATTGAGTGCTAATGGAAGAATAGGAGATTCTCAATCTGCTGTGGGAGGTATTGTATATGCCGATAAAAATGGATTCCATTCCCAAAAAGGTGCTTATGGAACTTATGCACATCATATTTTGTTTTCAAGAAGCGAGGTCGATTTAAATATGTTATCTTTTGGTTTAAGTGCTGGTTTTATTCAATACCAGTTAGATGAAACATCGTTTTTAAATGGTTTACCGTCTGGCGATCCAATTATTAGTGGTACCATAGAGAATACGACTAATTTTAATATAGATTTTGGATTCTCTTACCATTACTTAAATTTTTATGCGCATGGTACCGTAAAAAACGTGCTTAATAATAGCGGTCTTAATAACGATATTCAAATTACAAGTAATTTAAGACGCTATTTAATGTCTCTTGGCTATGTTTATGGTAAAAATGGTAGTGCATGGAGTTTTGAGCCATCCTTACTTTTTCAGTATAAGGATGCAACCAAAGAATCTATTATAGATGTAAATGCTAAAGCATACAAACAAATGGAGTTTGGAAAGCTTTGGGGTGGTTTGTCTTACCGACAAGCTTTAGATGGTGCGGAGTTTTTGGATAGTAATTCTAATGTTAATAGTCAAAAATTACAACAAATTACGCCTATAATAGGTGCTAATTACAAAGACTTTATGTTTGCTTATAACTATACCTATCAAACCAATTCTACTGTTTTTACAAACGGTGGTTTTCATCAAATTACTTTGGGTTATAACTTTAATTGTAGAAGAGAACGCTATGCATGTAATTGCCCTGCTGTAAATTAAAGAAGACAAAGTAAAAGGCTATCTTGATAAGTAATTATTAAGAAGATAGCCTCTTTTTTTTACTTCCAAGTATACTTTTTTCTCTTGGCTTGTTCTTTAATAGCTTTTGTCATGGCATTTTCTAGTCCATTATTTGTGCTTCCTGCTTTTTGTTTGGCAATATAACTTTTACGTTTATTATTAAGTTCTTGAATTTTGTTTTGTATGTCCTCTCGTTCCTTACTTTTTTTAGCAACATAGGTTTTAATGGCCGTTTTACTTTTACCTTTTAATTCGGGGGGTAGTGCGTTGTCTTTAACATCATCAATAGCAACTTCTTCTTGTTCTACGGCATCAACCAAATCCCAACTTTTATTTTTGTATAAATGCGAACTTTTACTAATGGCTCTATTTACAGCATTTGCTTTACTATAGCCTATAGCATTTGCATCTTGAGCGACTTGTTGAGTTTTTTTCTCTCTACCTCTTGCGCCATAAATAACATATGTATTATTTAACTGTTGATTTAATATAATAATATCATCATCATATGGAGATGCTACATGAACCGTAGCTTGATTTTGATTTATAGCCATATAATCACCATGAGTTAACTGTGCTCCATCTTTCCAATGTGAAGAAATACCTTGATTATAATCACCACAAAAAATGGTGTTTACAGTAACATCCTTTTCATTGGCATTCGTAGAGGCATCTTTATAATTAACTTCACCTTGATTAAAAGGTTCGTTTCCAGCAATGAAAATAAGTTTTAAATCATCAGGGTTTTTACCCCAATTGAGTTCACTTAAAGAACTTTGTATAACCTGTCCGCAGTATTCGTCTCCACCATTAGTATTTAGTGAAAATAGTTCTTTAGAGATATCATCCAAATCATCACTAAAAGCTAAAACTTGCCTAATGTAACCCTCAGATTTACTTAGTCTGCTATTACCATACTCATAAAGTGCAATTTGCAAGTTGGGTTTATTAGTCCCGCATTTGGCATACGATAACTCGTTTACAATGTCCCAAAGTTGTGCTTTAGCTTGGTCTATAAGTCCATCCATGCTATTGCTAGTATCTAATAAAAGCGCAACTTTAATGTATTGTTTATTAGTGTCTGGATGATTTAATTTTACATCGTTTATAGCTAAATCTTGTTTTTTATTGTTGGCATTACAAGATGTAAATACAGCCAAAGCAGTACAGAATAATAATGTTTTAAAATGTGTTTTCATAATAATATGGTTTTATGCTTTAAAAAATAATTACAGTTTTTGATTTATTGTTGAGCCTGCGTATGCAATTCTTCGGTCAAAAGGTGTAATAAGTTCAGATAGCTCATAAACATTTTTGTATCCGTATCCATAAAGATTAATGTATGTTGGTATGTTTAAGGCTAGGGTAAGTGGTTTTGTACTATTATCAATAGTTTTGGGAAGTACCATTTTAGTTGCAAAATAGATATCATCACCATGAAAATTATTATTACAGTAAATGAGTACTGATGTTTCAATATTTGGAATTATACGATTAAGATTAGCTTGTGTGAAATCTGAAAAATTCAAATGAACAGCACCTTTAAGATGTTTCTTGTCATACATCTCCTTTGAGCGTGTATCTAATATAATGGTATTACGACCCTTACTTTTTTCTATAAACGCATTGAGGTTGATAAGTCTTTTTTTACGATGTGCTTTGACTTCGTTTACTAAATTCTCAAAGTCTGAATAACTAACTTTAGCTTTTGGATAATTAACAGTTTCTAAATTAGAATTTGAATTTATTAGAAGGAGGATAATAAAAAGTGAAAGTATAGTTTTCATAAGGTATTTATTTACACTGTAAAACTATAATCAAAGTATTTAATAAAAAAAGCAGAATGAGTTAACTAAGCGGTTTGTTGAGTGAGTTTAATGTTTGTTTGCGTAAACAAGGTTATTTATGATACAAAGCCCATTAAATTCTAATTTTAGCATTTTATTATACCAAGTAAAGTACGTAAGTTTATCTCTCATTAAAATTATAGATGCAATCCATTGTTAAATATTTAGGAGTCATTTGTTTGTTTTTAAGTGCAACAATGTTGTATGGACAAAATAGAGAACTGCTTTCCAGTCAAGGCGAAAAATTTACAGTTAGAGGTTCTGTTATAGAGAGCGATACCCGTGAGCCTATTGAAAACGTTAATATAGAAGTTAATGGTGGGGCATATGCAACCACTAATGTTTTTGGGGAGTTTAGAATTGAAGCCAGAAAAGGCGATGAACTTACTATAAGACATAAAGATTTTGAAACCGTTTTCTACACCATCCTAAGTGCCGAACGTATTATAGTAGAGGTAGAGCCTAATAAGGAAGCTTCTCAGTATTCTATTAAATCAAAAAAAAGTTCTAGACTTAATTTAGTAACGTTTACATCATTAATAGATTCAGCCGAGGTATATCTAAAAAAAGATGCTAAAAAGAGTATTCAGTTTATAGGAGACGCACTATCGCAAAGTAAATCTGTAAAAGAAAACAGTGAAGCTTACGAGGTTTTAGGCGATATATATATGCACTGGAAACAATATGATTTGGCAGTGTCAAATTATAGAATTGGTTTGCAAAACATAAAAAACAACACCGTTAGTTTAAAATTAGCCGAAGCTTACAAGCTAAATAAAAACTATCAAGAAAGTTTACAAGCCTATAAAAGTATTGCTAAAAATGAATTAACAAATTGGCAGTTAGTTCAATTGTACGAAGGTATTGGAGATGTACATTATTTAACAAACGCGTACTCAAAATCTATAGCATCTTATCAAGACGGATTAAAAGTGGCTAAAAAACATATCATTACGCCAAAAATAACCGATTTAAACTCCAAAATAGCACAAACGTATAATGCTAAAGGAGAGGAGCAAAAGGCAGGTGAGTTTTTTAACGAATCTATGAAGCTTGCTAATACACAAAATAAAAAACGAGCTGTTGAAGAAAAAATTAAGGTAGCCGATTTTAAAAATGAGAATAATAATTATTCAGATGAAATTGAACTCAGAAAAGAAGCGATTAATACAATTAGTGAAATATCTGATGATACCGAAATCGAAAACGAAAGCCCCTTAACGTTACAAAAGCAAAATTATAAAATAGGTAAAGCTTATGCCTCGCAACGCGATTTTGATAATGCCATTCCTTACTTAGAAAAAAGTATAAAAGAAGCCGATATTAGAGCAGATTTAATAGTACAAAAAGATGCTACCCGTAAATTATCAGAAGTTTATAGAGATGCAGGACAGTTTGATAAAGCACTTTTAGCCTACCAAGATTATGTAGAGCTCGTAGATAAACTATACACTAGAAAGGAACAAGAAATATCGCAAGCTGCACGGTTTAGTAAAGACGTAGTAAGCAAACAAAACCGAATTTCTAGTTTAGAGAGTGACCGCGAACTATCAGAAAGTAAATACGAACTTACCAGAGAACAAGCTAAACGACAAAAACTTATTATTTACTCTCTAATTGGTGGGCTGCTATTACTTATTATTACGGCTTTTTTAATGTATAAATATATAAAGCAACAACGGTTGGCCAATAATTTACTGGCGTTAAAAAGTTTAAGAAGTCAAATGAATCCGCATTTTATATTTAATGCATTAAACTCTGTAAATAGTTTTATAGCATCCAATGACGAGCGAACGGCAAACAAATATCTAACCGATTTTTCTCTATTAATGCGTGCCGTATTAGAAAATAGTGAAGAGGATTTTATTCCTTTGGAAAAAGAAATTACACTACTAGAATTATATACCAAGTTAGAACATTTTAGATTTAAAGATAAGTTTGATTATACCATTACGGTAGACGAAAATATAAACACCAAAGATTTTGTTATACCGCCTATGTTACTCCAACCTTACATAGAAAATGCGGTATGGCATGGATTAAGATATAAAACTACTAAAGGACTTTTAGCTATCTCGATGATACAACAGACATCTAACGAAATTTTAATAACCATAGCCGATAATGGTATAGGAAGAGAAAAATCTAAAGCTTTAAAAACTACAAATCAACAAAAGCAAAACTCTAAGGGTATGGGGAATATCAAAAAAAGAGTCTCTATTTTAAATGATATGTATAAAGATAAGGTCGATGTTTTTATTGATGATTTTCAAGATCAAGACGACAGGGGTACCAAAGTAACTGTAACACTAAAAAAAGACTAGACGCATGAAAAAGCCATTAAAAAAAAGACTTAAAAGAGGTGTATTTTATTTAATAATTATCTTTTTGGTATTGTTCATTTTTCGATTAATTTATGGATATTCAGAATACCCAACGCATGCTACTAATCAAAGCACGTCAATATTTCAAGATATTTCAAGCAGTCGTGTTAATTATGCGTCTAAAAAATATAAAATTAATACGGGTGCCAACAATGCACAATCATTTGTAGATGTCGACCAGAAATACGAAAAAATAGCGACTGTAAACACCAGGTCTTCAGTGTTTGAAAAAGAAAAAAAACAATTAGATGTAGAACTTAAAAACCAAGAGGCCATTATTCAATTTGAGCAAAATAGTGGTAAAAAAGGTAACAGAAAACTACAATTAATCATAGGTGTGCAGCCCGAAAAGTTTGATGATTTATATCAAGCATTAACTAAAATTGGTAAAATTCAATCTAAAGAAATCACCAAAAAAGATAAAACTAACGAATATAAACAGCTTAACGCTAAAAAAGAATCGCTTCTTAAAATCAGGACATCTTTAATAGAGCTAAAATCCAAAGGCGGGAAAATTGAAGAGTATATTGAGCTAGAAAATCGTATTTTAAGTATAGAAGAGGAGTTACAAGGACTCGGTGTACAATTAGGAAATTATGATGAAGAAAATGAATTTTGCACCATTAAATTCTCACTCCTAGAAAGAGCAGAATATAAAATTAGCGTCATGCATCGTGTTAAAGTAGCATTAGAGTGGACTTTAAAAACCTATTTACAAGCTATCTTGGTGTTTTTGTTTATGGCAGGTTTTGCTTATGTATGCTTATTAATTTTAGAAAAATTGAATGTATTTAAGTCGATTATAAAAAAAATGGATAATTAAATGAAACTAACGGCTATAATAGTAGAAGACGAAGAAACTAGTAGAGAAATATTAAAAAATTATCTTAAAAAGTATTGCCCCAGTATATCAGTTTTAGGCGAAGCCTCCAATATAGAAGAAGCACTTGTTTTAATACGAAATAACGATTTAGATTTGGTGTTTTTAGATGTAGAAATGCCCTATGGCAATGCCTTTGATTTATTAGAAAAAGTTGGCGATGTAAATTTTGAAACCATATTTGTTACGGCCTATAACCATTATGCCATAGAAGCTTTAAATGCGCATGCAAGCTATTATTTAATGAAACCTATATCTATAGACGAACTCATTAAAGCGGTTGATTATGTTACCGAAATTAAAACTAAGGAAGATGCTCTGCAAGACCAAATTCTAGTGCCAAAGACTAATAATAGTATAAACGGTAAAATAACCATTCCGCAATTAAATGGGTTTGAGGTTATCAATACCTCAGATATTTTATTTTGTAAGGCAGACGATAATTATACCGAAATTTATCTCAATACCAACAAAAAGAAAATAGTAAGTAAAACGCTAAAATATTTTGAAGAAGCTTTGCATGATTCTAATTTTGCACGTGTACATAAGTCTTATTTAGTTAATGTTAACGAGATAGTAAAATATGTAAAAGGAAAAGGAGGAAGTGTGGTTTTAAGCAATGGTAAAGAAATCATGGTATCGTCATCTAAAAAATCAGATTTACTATCCTATTTTAAATAACCAATAACCAATAACCAATAACCAATAACCATCACAATCATGCCCATAATAAAACCCGTAAACGGAAAGTCTCCAAACATACCAAAAGATTGTTTTATAGCCGAGAATTCTGTTGTTGTAGGCGACGTTACTATAGGTAATCAATGCAGTATCTGGTTTAGTACTGTAGTTAGAGGCGATGTAAATTATATTAAAATAGGTAATAAAGTCAATATTCAAGATGGGGTTGTTATCCATGGTACATATAAAAAGTCAGCAACTACAATTGGTAATAATGTCTCTATAGGTCATAATGCATTAGTGCATGGTTGTACTATACACGACAATGTTTTAGTTGGTATGGGCAGTATTATTATGGATGATTGCGTGGTAGAAAGTAACAGTATTATAGCCGCAGGAGCAGTACTTACTAAAAACACACATGTAAAAGCAGGAAGTGTTTATGCAGGCGTTCCGGCAAAAAAAGTAAAAGATATTAGTCAAGAACTCGTTTCTGGAGAAATAAACCGAATTGCAGAAGCATATATCATGTACTCAAGTTGGTTTAATGATTAATTAGGGCGTTACACCTCCTAAGGTCGGTGTCGGGCTTTCGGTAGTCGCTTTTTTGTGTTGCATAGGTGCAACAACACAAAAAGAGCTTCAACAATACCTCAATCCCTAACGCAGTACATAATACCATTTCTGCATTGAAATGACCGTAATAAAACGCCCTTTTTTCCTTTCTACATCAGCATAAAAAGAAATCGTAACTAAGGCTATGCTTTATTTTTCTATTTCGTATAAAGAAAAAAATCATCATTTTCTTTCACAGTAATTTCAATGCAGAAATGGTATAACTTCAATTAAAAATCAAGATATTCTACATGACATTCAGGATTTAAAAGCGATGTCATAATACTAGGGTTTCCATTGGTGAAAAAAGCATGTTCACCAATTTCTAAAGTTGAATTTAACAAATTAGTTTTTCCTAAAACACTTTTGGTTTGTTTTGCCACAGCCTCACCAGAATCAATTATTTTAACATTACTAGGTAATAAATCAACAAGTAAAGGCATTAAATATGGGTAGTGTGTACAACCTAATACCAAATAATCTATATGGGCATCAATCATGGGGGTTAAGTATAATTCCAGTAAAGAACGCATGTCTTTAGAGTGTAACTTACCGTTTTCAATAAGTTCTACAATACCATTGCCCTCCTGTTCGATAACCGTTATATGATTAGCAAATAAATTAGACGTTTTAGAAAACAAAGCACTGCTTAAAGTTCCTTTAGTGGCTAGAATGCCAACAGCATTGGTTTTGGTGTTTAAAGCGGCTGGTTTAATGGCAGGTTCAATACCTATAAATGGAATATTGTAAGTATTTCTTAAAGTATTTATAGCATTGGTTGTTGCCGTATTGCAAGCTACAACAATAAGCTTACAGCCTTGTTTTATTAAATACTCTGTATTTTTAATACTCAACTCAATAATAGCATCTGTGCTTTTTGTTCCATAAGGCGCATGGGCACTATCTGCTAAATAGATGGTGTTTTCATAAGGCAATAGTGTTTGGATTTCTTTCCAAATAGAAGTGCCGCCCACACCGGAATCAAAAATGCCAATAGGTTGTTTACTCATAGGAGCATAAATGTAATTAATAAAAATAAAAAAGCCATCTTTTGCAAGACAGCTTTAATATATTTATAATAATAGCGTAGATATTAAATACCCATTTTCTTTTTTACATCAGCTAAAATATCTGTTCCATCAGCTACTATTAATGTAGCTCGGTCTAATACATAGTTATAACCTTGAGCTTTTGCTACTTCGTTAATAGCTTTCATAGCAGCTTCTTGGATAGGCTTAAATAACTCAGCCTCTTTTTTAGCCAAATCTTTTTGAGCATCTGCTCTAAATTGTTGGATACGTTGTTGCTTTTCTTGCAACTCTAATATCCTTTTTTGGTTTTCTTCATCTGTTTTTGTTGTTGCTTCTGCTTCGTATTGCTTTTGCAAGTTTTGAAGTTCTGTAACAGAGTTTTGTATATCTGTTTGGTATGTTTTACCTAATGTTTCTATTTCGGCTTGTGCAGCTTTAGCGGCTGGCATAGACACGATTAATTCTTGAGTATTGATATGAGCAACTTTACTTTGTGCTTGAGTAAAACCAATGCTACCTAGGCATAATGCAGTTGCTAATAATAGAGTTTTAAATTGTTTCATTTTAAATAGTATTAATGTTAATGGTGTTTTTAATTATTTAATTGTTTTTGTTTATAGTGTCTTTAGCTTTTTTACGGTCTTCTAAAATTTTCTTTTTTCTTGCTTCTAAAGCTTTTCTCCTAGCTTCTCTTTCAACTAATTTTTTCTGTCTATTTTCTTCAATAAGCTGTTCTCTAGTTTTTGTTTCTCCGCTTGGTTTGGCTTCATTTGCTGTATTTTCATCAGCCGTATTAGTTGGTGTTGTTTTTCCCTCTTTATTGTTAGCTCGCTCTTCTAACGTTTTTTGGCGTCTTTCTTTAGCCGCTTTAACTTTTGCTTCTCTTGCCGCAAGTTTTTCTTTTCTTGCTTTTTCAATAGCACTTGTTCTCGCCTTTTTCTTATCTTCTAAAGCTTTTTGTCTAGATTCTAATTCCTCGTTTATTTCAGGAATAATGTCTTCTTTTTTAGCCGCTTTTCTATCTGCTTTAGATTGTGCTTGTTTACGTTTAGATGTTCTGGTAATACTTCTCAGTATTTGCTCGCTTAAATCGTATCTTTTAGCCGAAAACAGCATAACAGCATCAGATGATTTATCAAAAATAAAATCATACTTTTTACCTTCAGCCATATCTTGCACTGCTGCAAAAATTTGATCTTGTACAGGTTGCATCAATTGCTTTTTTTGAATAAACAAATCGCCATTAGGACCAAAGCGTTTTTGTTGATAATCTAATATCTCGTTTTCTTCAAAAGTTATATCTTCTTCGCGCTCATCAATAAGCTCTTTTGTTAATAATGCCTTTTCGTTGCTTAAATCTTTCCGCTTTTGCTCAATGATTGATAATTTAGAACTAATCTCTGTTTTCCATTTTTCAGCTTTATCATTTAATTGTGATGTGGCTTCTTGGTACTCAGGTACATTCTCTAAGATATATTCGGTATCTATATAAGCAATTCTTACACCACGTTGCGCATGTGTTGAAAGGCTTAGCATACAAATTAATGTCAATAAAAAAAGAACGTTATTTTTCATCTGTTTTAAATATTTTATAATTTATGGCTTATAAATTCTAAAATGACAGATGATTTTTTCTGCCTTTTCGAATCTTATCTTCAAAACTAACGAATTTTAATCTTAAAAATTTTAATTCTCATGCAAATCATTAAAGTGTTATTAGAAAATATCGTGCCAAAGTATTCTTTTGTTTAAAACTGCTGTCCTATTATGAAGTGTGTTTCCCAATTTCTACTTGAACCTGGTTGCCCCGGAATATCATCGAAACGATGACCAAAGTCAATACCTAATAGACCAAATGCAGGCATAAAAATACGAACACCTAATCCAGCAGAACGTTTAATTTCAAAAGGATTAAAATCTCTAAAATTATTATAAGATGCACCACCTTCTAGAAAACCTAAAGCATAAATTTTGGCTGATGCTTTTAATGTTATTGGATAACGAAGTTCTAAAGAGAATTTATTGTATATCGTACCACCATCTTGATCGGATAACGATTGGTTTGGATAGCCACGAAGTTGAACAACCTCTCTACCATCTAACGAGAAGTTACCTAAACCATCACCACCTAAATAAAAACGCTCAAAGGGTATAATACCTCTGTCGTTATTGTAGGCTCCTAAGAAACCAAATTCTACATTAGGTCTTAATACTAAGTTTTTTGTAAGTTGCGTGTACCATGTACCTTTAAAGTTTACTTTGTAAAACTCTAACCAATTAAAACGTTGCTGATCTATTTCTGCAATCCTGTCTGTTGCATTATTAATATCATTAGGTGTACTTGTAGCGTCTCTTCTAATAGCATCATTTACTTCACGTTCATTATTTAGTGCCGTGTAATCTTCGCCATTAAATAAAGAATACGGCAAAGATAGTTTGGCGGTAACACCAAAGGTTGATCCACCTGTTGGGAATATAGGATCTACATTGGTATTGTTTCTGGTTAAACCAACAGTGTAAGATAAGTTATTGGAAAATCCATCACCAAATGTAAATAGACCCGTGTTGTAATTACTTAAGTCGTAACGCTGATAACTAACAGATTGCGATAATGTGAAATAATCATCAGGAACAGATAATCTTCTTGCTAACCCAAAGGTTATACCTGTAATGTTAAAGCTTCTACTTTTATCGGCATTTCTAGTTTGCGGATTAAATAAAAACTGTTTGGTATGTGATATAGATGTAGAAAACTGTACTGGACGTCTACCACCTAACCAAGGCTCGGAAAACGAAAAGCTATAGGTTTGGAAAAAACGACTGGCTTGTAAACGTAGCGCTAGTTTTTGTCCATCTCCAGAAGGTATAGGTTTGTAAGCTTCTTTTTTGAAGATATTTTTTATAGAAAAATTATTAAAAGATAATCCTAAAGTACCTATAAAACCACCACCACCGTAGCCGCCTTGCAATTCTATTTGACTGGACCCCGTTTCTTTAACCGAATATTCCATATCTATAGTACCTTCGGCTGGATTAGGGTTAATAAAATTTGGTGTAATCTCCTGGGCATCAAAAAAACCGAGCTGACCAAGTTCTCTTACCGTACGAACAACATTGGCTTTACTATACAATTGACCTGGTCGTGTTCGTATTTCTCTATAAATAACATGATCATTAGTTTTGTCGTTTCCTGTAACCGATACACTATTAAAATAGGCGGGTTTACCTTCAGAAATGCGTATTTCAATATCTATAACGTTATTATCTGCACTAACTTCTACAGGGTTTATGCTTGAGAATAAATAACCATTATTTTGATATTGATTAGTTATATCAAAAGCATCTGGTTTAGAGTTGTCTGCAATTCTTTTTTGTAACAATATACCATTATAAGTGTCTCCTTTATTAATACGTACCAATCTATTAAGTTGTTCGTTGGTGTAAACCGTATTACCTATAAAATTGATATCACCAAAGGTATATTGCTCACCTTCATTAACATTAACTATCAATGATATTGTTTTGTCATCATTAATAATAATGCTATCCGAAAGTATTCTGGCATCTCGATAACCATTTTCTTTATAAGTATCTATAACATGACCTAAATCTGCTTGATATGTAGAATCTATAAATTTAGAGCGTTTTAATATTCTAAGACGATTAATTTTTTTAGTGCCCTTCATGGACTTTCTAAGTCTTTTATCGCTCAAAACATTGTTACCATTAAAGTCTATGTTTTGAATTTTTACTTTTTCACCTTTATCAATATTTAATACCATATTAACCCTCGCGGTTTGTATGGAGTCCTTAACTTCTATAGTATTGATATGTATTTTAGAGTTGTAAAATCCTTGCTTTTGGTATTTTTTGGTTAAGAAGTTTTTGGTTGTAGTAATTAAGTTTTCTGTTACTTTAACGCCTTTATTTAACTTGTTATCTTTTATAATACTTTCTTTTTTTCCTTTTTTAATACCGTTAATCTTTAACTCATTAAGTTGTGGTAAATCAGAAAGTCTAATCTCTAAATATGCAGTATCCCCTTCAATTTTGGTCACATAAATTTCTATATCGCTAAATAATTTAGAACCCCATAATTTCTTTATGGCTGTACTAATAGCTTCTCCAGGAATTTTTATTTCGCTGCCTTTTCTTAATCCAGAGTAGGTTACAATGGTACCATCATTAAAAGCAGTATTGCCAGAAACGCTAATTTCTCCTAAAGTGTATTTTTTACCATCATTGTAGGATACATCTTGGGCATGGATACTTAAGCTACAGGTAATAACCAGTAATGTTACGTAAAATTTTAAATAAGATATTTTAGATAGAATATTAACTAAGTTGTTCACTTGTTTTCCCAAATCGTCGTTCTCTTTTTTGATATTCAATAATAGCTTCATACAAATGTTGCTTAGTAAAGTCTGGCCACAATACGCTTGTAAAGTATAACTCGGCATATGCTATTTGCCACAACAAAAAATTACTAATACGTTGTTCCCCGCTTGTTCTTATAAGCAAATCTACATCGGGTAAATTTTGCGTGTAAAGATGCTCATTTATAATTGATTCTTCAATATTTTCGGGCGAAATTATATTATTTTTAACTTTAATGCTAATCTCTTTAACGGTATTTATGATTTCTTCTCTAGAACCATAGCTAAGCGCTAGGGTTAAAGTCATTCTAGAATTTAGTTTAGTACTGTTTATAACTTCAAAGAGTTCTTTATGTACTTTTTTAGGTAATGTTTTAAGATTACCAATAGCTGAGAGTTTAATGTTATTATCTTGCAGTGTCTTAATTTCTCTCTTTAAAGAAGAGACTAAAAGCTTCATTAAAGTTTGTACTTCTAGTTTTGGTCTTTTCCAGTTTTCGGTAGAGAAAGCATAAAGAGTTAGATTTTCTATACCAAGTT
The DNA here is from genome assembly GCA_947499935.1 of uncultured Algibacter sp. Taxonomy (GTDB): domain Bacteria; phylum Bacteroidota; class Bacteroidia; order Flavobacteriales; family Flavobacteriaceae; genus CANMQH01. The sequence goes on from CANMQH010000001.1 coordinate 110,713, forward strand.
CTGCACAGGTTTCTACAGTTTGTCTTACGGATTTTGTGCCATTTTCATGCCCAAAAGCACGTAGCATACCTTGTTGTTTGGCCCAACGTCCATTACCATCCATGATAATGGCTATGTGTTTTGGTAAAAATTTAGTATGTATATGTTCTTTTAAATCCATTTTAATCTACACAATAGCACGGGTTTTCTCCAAATGTATACGTTAATGTGATACCAGAAAACACATACCAGTCGTTATTGTTTATATTTCCAAATTGAAATTGCTGTTGTCTTGATGCTTCACTAGGAACGCTACCATCTAGCTCATCTGAAAATGTGTAACGTGCACCAATTTCAAGACCTAGTATAAAATTACCTAAAAAATTAGTTTTGTAACCAATGGCCATGGGTATACCAAAAGCCCAACTCGATGTGTTTTCATCGGTTTGGATGCCATTTTCAAAGTAATGATTATCATGATTTGCAACCGTAATACCAGAAAATAAGTAAGGCGTACCTAATGTTTTGCCTGAGTGTAAGTTAAAATCTATAAATGTAAATTCCATACCTAACGAAAGCTCTGTGACTTTGCTAGAAAATTCAAATCCTCTTTGAATTCGCCTAGGATCATCAGAATTTGTATCAATACCTTCAAGTTCGCTAAAAATTATTGAAGCACGGTAAGAGTGCCTTTTACTTCTGTTCCATTTATACAAACCGCCTATGGCTAATTGGTTTGGCGAGATATAATTAGTGGCTCCAACATCTCCAATAAAATTACTACCACCTACAAAAATGCCAATCTCATTAATTTGAGCGTGACTTAATTGGATGCTTAAAATGCTTAATATCAATATGGTTAAATGCCTCATAAATATTCGAAAGTTTGCAAATATAATAAATAAGATTAGACGGTTACTATTAGAAGTAAACTGTATCTGTGTAAAACAGAATTTATCTTAAATTATTGTTTAATTGCGCTTGTCTTCTCCCCATAATAGTTTTTTGCGAAGCGTGGTTAGAAAGCTTTCATTTAAAAGATCAATCATTTTTATTTTAAAATCTGCTTTTTTTATTTTTATAAGTGTACCATTTTCTAATGTAGCAATTCTAGAATCTAAGGATACCAAATGGCTTTCTTCTCGACCATTAACTTTTAGTTCAATTTCTGTAGAATCTGGTATTATTAGAGGTCGAGCACTTAAATTATGAGGTGCTATTGGTGTAATAGCAAAACTATTTGTGCTAGGCGTTATTACGGGGCCTCCACAACTTAATGAGTAACCAGTTGATCCTGTGGGTGTAGAGATAATTAAGCCATCGCTCCAGTATGATGTGAGATATTCACCATCTAAATACGTCTCTACAGTAATCATAGAGGTCGTATTTTTTCTGCTAACAGCAATTTCATTTAAAGCAAAATTTAATGATGTAATACCCTTGTTCTCTGGTGTGGTTTCTATAGAAAGTAAACTGCGTTCTGATATTTTGTATTTACCATCTATAATATTTTGCATGGCTTGCTCTATAGCTTCAACAGGTATGGTTGCTAAAAAACCAAGCCGACCCGTATTGATGCCTATTATGGGTATGTCTATATCTTTAACAAAGGTAATGGCTCTTAATATAGTGCCATCGCCGCCTATGCTAACCAATAAATCGAATGAGGCATCTAAAATATCAAACGTTTTAAACGTATTGAAATCTTTAATATTAGGTGATTGTGTTGAAATTATATTAAAAAACTCTGTTTCAATATAAGCCTCAATATCTTTCTCTAATAAATAGCTAAAAAGCCTTTCTACAGATGTAGAGGTGGTTTCATTATAAAATCGGCCAAAAACAGCAACCTTCATAGTGTATTTGATTTTAAAATTAAGATTACATGTTTAAATATTTATTAAGATAATCCGAACGTTCTTTTAAACTTTCTACATAACTATCTTCTTCATGTCCAGAAACAATATTGTAGCTGTATCTGCGAAAGGTTTGAATAATTTCATTTAGACCTGTGTTTCCTATTTTTAAAGTTATTTGAACAATATCGGTGCTCATTTTAGAAATAAATGCACCAAGAATTTTACCGTCGTTAGATTCTACAATTTGGCTAATTTCACTAAAAGAATAATCATTAATACCTTTTTCTACAACCAAAACACCTCCTGCCTCAGAGAAAAAAGGCGAGTCTCCAAACAAGCTAATAATATCATTAAGTTCATAATAACCCAAATAGGCATTATGTTCGCTTAATACAGGCATAATATTGGCAGAGTTTACTGCAAATGCCTCTAAGACATCCAGCCAAAGCGTTGTATCTCTAACAAAAAAAGTTTCTACAGCATGTTGGTATTCGCCAAGAGGTTTTTCTGCATCAAAACAATGCGCGTCAGTTTCAGAAAAACAACCTAAATATGTTTCATTATCGTCTTGAACAGGAATGTGTGAAAATGTAAGTTGATTAAATAATAATTGCAAATCGCTTACCTTGTTTTTTCCATTTAGGGGCTTAATATCGTTTATAACAAATTCTGAAAGTTTCATTGGTAATTTTAATTTTATTGATTCTATTAAGCATAACCCAATTGTTTTACTGTTCTGAAATAAATTTAGGCTAAATTACTTGTTTAATCGAGTTGCAAATTAATCAAAAAATAGTATGTATGCTCGTTCTACTTTGTATTTTTGCTGTATACATATATAATTATGACAAAATTAAGTGTTAACATTAATAAGATAGCCACATTACGAAACTCTAGAGGTGGCGATGTACCTAATGTAGTTAAATTTGCAAAAGATGCACAGCGTTTTGGTGCAGAGGGTATTACTATCCACCCAAGACCAGACGAAAGACATATACGATATCAAGATGCTCGCGATTTAAAACCAGAGGTTTATACCGAATATAATATTGAAGGAAACCCTATAGATTCTTTTATAGACCTTGTTTTAAAAGTAAAGCCAACTCAGGTCACTTTGGTACCAGATGCGGTTGATGCTATAACCAGTAATGCGGGGTGGGACACAATAAAGCACAATCGTTTTTTGGTAGATGTTATTAAGGAATTTAAAAATAACGATATTAGAACGTCTATTTTTGTAGACCCTATTTTAAAACAAATTGAAGGAGCGAAAGCAACGGGGGCAGATAGAATTGAGTTGTATACTGAGGCTTTTGCGGACCAATACAGTTTGGGTAATAAAGAGGCTATAACGCCTTATGTTGATAGTGCTAAATTGGCAAATAACTTAGACTTAGGTATAAATGCAGGGCATGACTTGTCTTTAGATAATATTAAGTTTTTTAAAGATAATATTCCAGATTTGTTAGAAGTTTCTATTGGTCATGCTTTAATTGCAGAGAGTTTGTATTTAGGGGTTGAAAATGTGATTCAAATGTATTTGCAGAGATTAAAATAAATAGTTTTAACATCTAATAAAAATTTAGAATCATTATCAAAAAATAAGGGTAAACAAAAAATTATTTTATTGTGAAGGACGTAAGAAAAAAAATGATATTACATTCAAACATTATAGGCGAAGGCAAACCATTTATAATTTTACATGGTTTTTTAGGAATGAGCGATAACTGGAAAACTCTAGGTACTCAATTTAGTCAATTAGGATTTCAAGTGCATTTAGTAGACCAACGAAATCACGGACGAAGTTTTCATGACGATGTGTTTAATTACGAAGCTCTTTCCGAAGATTTAAAACATTATTGTGATACACATAATTTATCTAATGTTGTATTGTTAGGACACTCTATGGGAGGTAAAACAGCAATGTTATTTGCAACTGAATATCCAGAATTGATTTCAAAATTATTAATTGCAGACATCTCGCCAAGATTTTATCCCGTTCATCATGATGCTATTTTAGATGGGTTGAGTGCATTAGATTTTGATGTTATTAAAAGTAGAGGGGAAGCAGATAAAGCATTAAGCCACTATGTATCCGATGCAGGAACGCGTATGTTTTTATTAAAAAACCTATATTGGGTAGAAAAAGGTAAATTAGCATTACGTATAAATTTAGAAATCTTAAAAAATGAAGTTGCCGAAGTAGGAGAGGCTTTATTAGGTTGTGCAAAGTATGGTAAAGATACTTTGTTTTTGCGTGGAGACCGTTCAGAATATATTGGCGATGAAGATGAAGCTATAATTAAAAATCATTTCTCAAAGGCTCAAATAGTTACTATTGCTAATGCAGGACATTGGTTGCATGCCGAAAACCCTAAAGCGTTTTATAAGGCGGTTCAAGAATTTATTAGTGAAACTCAATTTTGAGAAGTCTGTAAGACGCACTCAGTATTGTAAGTTGAACTAATCCCGCTTTTTCAGCGGAATCTAGGTTTAACCTTTTATTAAATAGAAATGTTTTACCCTAAAGAATAATTGTTTTTACGTATCACAACCTTTAATTTCATAAAATGAAAAATCTCATTTTAATTTTGTTTTTAGTATCTTCTAGTTTAATGTTTTCTCAAAAAAAACAAAAACATGGCCCTTTTGAAAGTTTCTATAAATCGGGAGAATTAAAAACTTCTGGGCAATATAGAGAGGGGAAAAAGATAGGTATGTGGCAAGACTACTATAAGTCGGGAAAATTGCAAAAAAAATACACCTATAATAACGGAAAGAATACAGGTGTTCAAGAAAATTATTACAAGAGTGGTGAGTTAAAGAATAAAACAGTTAAATTAAAAACAGAAGGTTTTATTAAAAAAGGGTTTTATGAAGGTGGGGTATTGTTCTATGAAATGCAACTATCCAGAAAATCTAAATCTGATTTTCTTGTAAAAAATGGACTTTATCATGAGTTTTTTAAAAATAATAATATTAAAGTAGAAACTAACTATAAGAATGACCAATTGGTAGGCTCCTGGGTTAGATATTATGATTCTGGTGAGAAAGAGTGGGAGGTAAACTATTACTCAGGATATAAACAAGGGGATTATGTGAAATATTTTAAAAATGGTCAAATAGAATTAAAAGGGAGTACGGTTTTAGGTGTAAAACATGGTTTAGAAAAACGTTTTACCGAAAAAGGATTACTTATTTTAGAAGGGACTTATGTAAAAGATAAGTTAGATGGTAAATGGGTTGTTTCTAATGAGTCAGAAAATAATACAGAGACCGTTAAATTTAAAGAAGGAATTCTTAAAAAATCGAAAAGTAATATTCAAATAGAGCCCACAAAAATTCCATATGGAGATTATCAAAGGGTGCCTGTTTATCCGGGATGTGAATCATCTCTCAATAATTTGGAAAAAAGGAAATGTATGTCTCAAAAAATAGCAACACATGTTAATAAAAATTTCAATACAGATATAGCTAGTAAATTAGGGTTGCAAGGTCGTCAACGAATAAATATTATTTTTAAAATCAATAAACAGGGTCTTGTAACAGGTATAAGAGCTAGAGCGCCTCATAAAGACTTGGAGAAAGAAGCTATAACGGTTATAAAGAAAATACCAAAAATGATACCTGGGATGCAATGGGGTGAGGCTGTAAATGTTCCTTACTCTTTACCTATTATTTTTATGGTCAATGGGAAAAAGAAAAAAGAAAAAGATCCTTTTGGTGACCTATTTACCAATTAAAGCAATACATTAAATAAAACATAATATAGCATGAATGTATTAATTAAACTTCTTTTAAACGCGGTAGCTGTTTTTGCTTTAGCAAATATTTTATCGGGGGTTAGTGTAGATGGTTATATGTCTGCAATAATAGTAGCGCTTGTTTTATCTGTTCTTAATCTTTTTGTAAAACCACTTTTAGTCGTCTTTACACTTCCGGTAACCATAGTTACTTTGGGCTTGTTTTTATTAGTTATAAATGGATTAATTATTCTTTTAGCCGATAAGTTTATTACAGGATTTTCTGTAGATAGCATATGGTGGGCAATTTTGTTTAGTGTTCTATTATCTATACTACAATCTCTTTTGCGGTCTTTCTTAAAAAAAGAGAAAAAATAGCCTCAAAATCAAGCGATTAAAAACTTTGTTAGGTGGTTAAAAAATTTGTACTTTTGCATCCCAATTTTAGTCACATAAATTTAGGATTAAAAAAGTAATCCTTATTGTTAAATGCCTAATTTAAGGCTTTATATCATTTAAAATGAATATTACAAGAGAAAACGTTGATGCATTAAATGCTGTGGTAAAAGTAGACATCGCTAAAGAAGATTATAGCGATAAAGTTGAAAAAATCTTAACAGATTATCGTAAGACAGCCAATATTCCTGGGTTTAGAAAAGGGCATGTGCCAATGGGTATGGTCAAAAAACAATATGGAAAAGCAGTATTGGTAGATGAGGTAAACAAACTTTTGCAAGATGCTCTAAATAAATATTTAACCGAAGAGAAGTTAGATGTTTTAGGTCAGCCATTACCAAAAGCCCAAGATAATATAGATTGGGATGCAGAAGGTTTTTCTTTTGAATTTGAGTTAGGTTTAGCACCAGAATTTGATGTTCAATTAAAAAGTAAAAAAGCCATTACGCAATATAATATTGTTGCAGATGATAAAATGATTGATGAGCAAATTGAGCGTATTCAAAAACAATACGGAAAATTAGTTTCTCTGGATACTATTGAAAAAGATAGCGAAATTACAGGAGCTTACACTAATGAAGACAAGGCGATAGATAATACCGTAACATTAACTTTAGATAAATTTAAAGGAAAATCAACCGAAAAACAATTTATCGGCGCTAAGGTAGGCGATGTTATAACGCTAAAAACTAAAGGTCTTTACAGTGATGATGCAGAGATAATGAATGCTTTAAAATTAAGTCAAGAAGATGCAAAAGACTTAGATATTGAAGTTAATTTTACAATTACTGAAATAAATAAACGCGAATTAGCAGATTTAGATCAAGAGTTATTTGATAAGCTTTTTGGAAAAGACGGGGTAACATCTACAACGGAGTTAAAGGCTAAAATAAAAGAAGATGCAGAAAAACAATTTGTGCAACAGGCTGATCAAAAATTCTTAAATGATGTTACTGAGCATTTAGTAGAAAACACAAAGTTTGATTTACCTGGAGAATTTTTAACCAAATGGATGCAAACTGCTGGTGAAAAAGAAATGGATGCGGATCAGGCTAAAGAAGAATATGAAAAATCTGAAAAAAGCTTGCGTTACCAATTAATTGAAGGTAAGTTAATTGAAGAAAATAATGTTCAAGTAACTATGGATGATATTAAAAATCATGCAAGAGAAATGATTAAAGGACAAATGGCTCAATTTGGTCAAATGAATCCTTCTGATAAAGAATTAGATGATATTGCCGCTCGCGTGTTAGGAAACCAAGATGAAGCACGACGAATATCAGAACAGTTAATTAGTCAGAAACTATTATCTGTTTACAAAGAAAAAGCAAATATTAAAGTTAAAGAATTGAGTTACGAAAACTTTGTAAAAGAAGTTTACGGCGACAAGTAAATAAAGATTAAATGCTTATATTTAGGCGCTTAAATCTGTAGATTTAAGCGCCTTTTTATTAAAAATTAAATGTATACACATTAGGTTTAGGCTCATATTTATTGTAAATCAGGGCTTTATCAATATAATTTATAAAATAGACTATGGATTACGCAAAAGAATTTGAAAAATTCGCCATAAAAGATCAAGGTATTAGCAGTACATACTACAATAAAATCATAAGTAGCATGTATCCAACAAATCTAACGCCAAATATCATTGAAGAGCGCCAGATGAATATTGCTGTTTTTGATGTATTCTCACGTTTAATGATGGATAGGATTATTTTTCTGGGTACAGGTATCAATGATCAAGTTGCTAATATTGTTCAGGCTCAATTATTGTTTTTAGAAAGTACAGATGCAAATAAAGACATACAGATATATATCAATTCTCCAGGCGGAAGTGTTTATGCAGGTTTAGGTATTTATGATACGATGCAGTTTATTAAGCCCGATGTAGCCACAATTTGTACAGGTATGGCTGCTTCTATGGGCGCTGTATTGTTATGTGCAGGAGAAAAGGGTAAACGTAGTGGTTTAACGCATTCTCGAGTTATGATTCATCAACCATTAGGTGGTGCTCAAGGTCAAGCTAGTGATATAGAAATTACGGCAAGAGAGATTTTGATTCTAAAAGAAGAACTTTATAAGATTATTAGTAAGCATTCTGGTCAAGATTACGATAAAGTATACGAAGATAGTGATAGAGACTACTGGATGAAATCAGATAAAGCTAAAGAATACGGCATGATTGACGAGATTTTAGTTCGTAATTAAACAAAAATTCGTAAATTTAATAAATTATTGTAGAGGGGTTTTATGGTAATTCGCTCACAAAATAGATAGGAGAGATGGCAAAAGAAGAACTAGAGTGTTCGTTTTGTGGTAGAAAAAAACCAGAAACGAATTTATTAATAGCAGGATTAGATGCACATATATGCGATCGGTGTATAGAGCAAGCGCATGGTATTGTTATTGAAGAATCTAAACAGAGCGATAGCAGCGATTTATCTGCAGAATTAAAATTACGTAAACCTCTACAAATAAAAGCGTTCTTAGACGAGTATATTATAGGTCAAGGTACAACAAAGAAAGTGATGTCTGTTGCCGTTTATAATCATTACAAAAGATTATTACAGCCAGCAACTAAAGATGATATTGATATTCAAAAAAGTAATATTATCATGGTTGGGCAAACCGGTACAGGTAAGACATTAATGGCTAAAACCATTGCTAAGATGTTAAACGTACCATTAGCTATTGTTGATGCTACTGTTTTAACAGAGGCGGGTTATGTTGGAGAAGATGTTGAGAGTATTTTAACAAGATTATTACAAGCTGCAGATTATAATTTAGAAAAAGCAGAAAAAGGTATTGTTTTTATTGATGAGATTGATAAAATTGCACGTAAAAGCGATAACCCTTCTATTACAAGAGATGTTTCTGGAGAAGGTGTGCAGCAAGCTTTATTAAAGCTTTTAGAAGGAACGGTAGTTAATGTTCCGCCTAAAGGAGGTCGTAAACATCCAGATCAAAAATTTATAGAAGTTAACACCGAAAATATATTATTTATTGCTGGTGGTGCTTTTGATGGTATTGAACGTGTTATCTCTAAACGTTTAAATATGCAAGCTGTTGGTTATAGTGCCTCAATGTCTGATGATGTTGTAGATCAAAACCATTTGTTACAATACATCATACCAAAAGATTTAAAAGATTTTGGTTTAATTCCTGAAATTATTGGACGTTTACCAGTTTTAACATACATGAATCCTTTAGATGCAGATACACTAAGGGCCATACTTACCGAACCCAAAAACGCCATTATTAAACAGTATAAAAAGTTGTTCTTTATGGACGACATTGACTTTACAATTACTGATGGTGCATTAGAGTTTATTGTTGGAAAAGCTATAGAATATAAACTAGGCGCAAGAGGATTACGATCATTATGTGAAGAAATATTAACAGATGCCATGTTCGAAATGCCTAGCGGAAAAGACAAAAAGTTAAATGTAACTAAGGCTTATGCCGAAGAAAAATTGACAAAAACAACGCTTAAAAAACTTAAAGCTGTTTCATAATGGTTTTGTTTTTCTAGAAAGTTAAGTTGATTATAAAAGCCAATGTTTGTAATGCAGATATTGTTATAATAGTAAAAAAGGAAAATCCGTAATTGTTAACAATTACGGATTTTCCTTTTTTACTATGCTAAACTTAAAGTTATTTGTTGTTTAAAATATTAAACTCAATACGCCTATTAGACTGCAAATCTTTTTTAGAACATTGGTCTTTACAATCAATTAAAGGTTTAGATTCTCCAAAACCTTTAGATTGTAGCCTTTGCTTATTAATACCGTGATTTATTAGGTATTTAACTGCAGATGCTGCGCGTTTTTCAGATAAGCTTACATTATAGGCATCAACACCCTCATTATCTGTATGTGCATCAATGGATAACGTCATTTCAGGATGTTCATTTAACACTTTAACTATTTTATTTAATGATATAAAAGATTCTTCTTTAACATCCCATTTATCAAAATCAAAATAGATATTTTCTATAACAATACTTAATGCATTCTTTGTTTCGATAATTACAGGCTCAGTAGGTTGTAATGCTATGTTTTTGGTATAGGTAGTTGCTTTGCCTTCGTTAGCTAAAAAAGTAATAGACAAATCTTTAAAGCCAGCCTTTGTTACAGATATAGTATAAGTTTCTAGAGGTGTAAGATTAAAGTTGTAATCAGCACTTTCGTTAGTTAATTGCCTGTCTATTTCATTGCCATCATCATCTTTTAAAATAACAAGCGCATTAGGTAATTTTATTTGAGTCTCTAAATCTAAAATTTGACCTTCTAGTATTTGTTTAACTTCATTATTAAAAGCTGTATAAATATCAAAACCTCCTTTACCGTTTGGTCTGTTAGAAGACATGTAGCCTTTGTTTTTAGTTGCTAGAAAAAAAGCAATGTCATCGTATGATGTATTTATTGTATTTCCTAAATTTCTTGGTGATTTATAACCATTTTTAGATATTTTACTTATAAAAAGATCATAACCACCCATGTTTTTATGTCCTTTTGAGGCAAAATAAAGATATTTATTATCTAAAGAAAGCGACGGATATTTATCGTCCAGATTAGTGTTAATGGTGTTTCCTAAGTTTACAGGTTTACTTAAAGTGCCGTCAGGGTTAATATTTGAAACATACAAATCAAAACCACCATGACCATTAGGCATATTAGAAGCGAAAAATAATTGATCTCCTTTTGGGCTCACATAAGGTGTCTCAATAGAAATGTTTTCGCTATTAATGCTTAGTAATTCATGGTTAACCCAATTACCATGCGACCCATCTTCAAGATCAGCTTTGTATAATTTGTATTCTAACGAATTACTTTTAGTGCTTTTTGTATAATATACCGTTTTTTGATTTGGAGTAAATGCTAATTGATCTTCACTTTGATTTGTATTTAAAATTCTCGAAAATAAAAACGGAGAACTCAAAGTGCCGTTTTCACTTATGTCTAAACAAAATAAATCTTTATAAGCCTCATTGGTATTGGGGTCAATCTTGGCTATGCCTCCTAGTTTTTTAGAAGACGTAGTTATTAATTTATTCTTAAAAAAGCATGAGCCTATTTCAGAAAAACGAGAATTTGCTCCAGCATCTAAAAGCTCAAAATTAAATCCGTTAGGACCAATAATAGTATTTTTTTGAGACGGATTCGATTGAAAATTACGGTATATAGTAGGGGTGTTATTTGCTACAATTAAACTTGGTGTAGTTTGGGTAATTGCAATATTTGAAATAAGCAAAGCAAAGACATATAGCTTTGATTTTATCATGACATAATGGATTAGGGTAAATTAAAGATTAAAGATAGCTTTGAAAATCAATTACTTAACAAAAACTTAGACCAATGACAAAAAAAACCGTTAAATTAAATTTTAAGAGCGATTTTTGGTACTTTATCAAGGTTTTTTATTCAAATGCAATAAGTCTTCTAGATAATCTCTAGTGTTGGAAAGTCTAGGTATTTTATGTTGTCCGCCTAGCTTATTATTCTGTTTTAACCAATCGTAAAAAAGGTTTTTACGGGCTACGTTTATTTTAGGTTTATTAAGTGTTATGTTGTTATAACGTTTAGCCTCGTAATCAGAATTTAGTGCTTTTAACGCATTATCAAATAATTCATTAAAATACAGGATGTCTTTTGGAGGTGTTTTAAATTCTATAAGCCACTCATGGGCACCTTTTTCTTTGCCTTCCATAAAAATAGGAGCTGCTGTATAGTCTACAATCTCAGCTTTGGTACGCTTACAAACTTTTTTTAAGGCATTCTCTGCATTTTCTATAATGAGTTCTTCTCCAAATACATTAATATGGTGTTTGGTACGTCCAGAAATTTTTATCCGATACGGGCTTAGAGAAGTAAACCTAACGGTGTCTCCAATTTTGTAGCGCCATAAACCAGCATTAGTGGTTATAATAATAGCATAATTTTGGTTTAATGTTACTTGGCTAAGCGGAATGGCTTTTTCTTGTGCAGTGGCATAGATGGCCATGGGAATAAATTCGTAAAAAATACCATAATCGAGCATGAGCAATAATTCATCAGAGTTGTTTTGGTCTTGAATGGCGAAAAACCCTTCTGAGGCATTATATATTTCGTAATATTTGAAATCCTTTTTCGGAAGTATTTTTTTGTATTGGTCTTTGTAAGGTGTAAAGCTAACACCGCCGTGTAAATATACTTCTAGGTTAGGCCAAACATCATGCAAATCTTTTTTTCCAGTAGTCTCTAAAACATTATTTAAAAGGACTAACATCCATGATGGTACACCTGCTAGGCTAGTAACGTTTTCATTAATAGTTTCGTTTACAATGGCTTGCATTTTATGCTCCCAATCACTCATTAATGAGACCTTATTTCCTGGGGTACTACTAAATTCAGCCCAAAACGGCATATTGTCAATTAAAATAGCAGAAAGGTCCCCAAATACGGTACCATTTTCTTTATAGAGTTCTTTACTGCCCCCAAGGCGTAAACTTTTGCCTGTAAATAATTGTGAGTTTTCGTTATTGTTAAGGTATATACATAATAAGTCTTTCATTGCTGCGTAGTGGCAGTCTTCTAAAGACTCAGCGCTAACAGGTATAAACTTACTTTTTGCTCGTGTTGTACCGCTAGATTTAGCAAACCATTTAATGGGCGTTGGCCAAAAAAGATTAGACTCACCCCTTCGGGAGCGCTCAATAACATCCTGCCAACCATCATAATTTTTTATAGGTATACGTTCGGCAAATGTTTCATAATTTTTTATAGAAGAAAAATCGTGTAGTTTACCAATTTCTGTATGTTTTGCTATCTCTAAAAGATTTAATAGCAATTCGTTTTGTACTTCGTTTGGGTATTTTAAAAATAGCTCAATTTGATGAAATCGCTTTTTTAAAAACCAAGAAGCAACAGAATTTACTATAGGTATTGGCATATTTATTTTACCTTTAAAATTTTAAAAATAAGATTTTTTTTTATGATTTACCATGGTGTTTTAACAAAAATGATAACTGAGTTTGCTAATCCTATTCAATATTATTTAGTATTTGAAAATGATTTTTTAAATATGAATCAATTATTGGGTAAAAAGCTATCTATTGAGTTTGTTAAATATCAATGTTTAAATTGTGGTAAAGACAAGCCCATATACAGGCAAGGGTTTGATAAACAATGTTTTTTTCAAATACCACAAGCTGCAGATTGGATTATGCGTCCAGAATTAAGCACAGCACATTTAGATAAAGAAGATAGAGATTTGGATTATGAAAAAAAAGTACAGTTGCAACCTCATATTGTTTATTTAGCTAATTCTAGTAATGTTAAAGTGGGCGTAACTAGAAAAACCCAAGTGCCAACGCGTTGGATTGATCAGGGCGCGCACGAAGCTATAGAAATTGTAGAAGTACCCAATAGATATTTGGCAGGCATTACAGAGGTTGCTTTAAAAGATTTTGTAGCCGATAAGACCAATTGGAGAAAAATGTTGAAAAATGATATAGAAGATGAGAGTTTGGTAGTGTGGCGTGATCGTTTAAAACAGTATATACCAGACGAAGCCAAAGATTATTTTATACAAAATAATACTGAAACACATCTAGCGTTTCCTGTTAATCAATATCCCGAAAAGCCTAAAAGTTTAAACCTTACTAAAGAACATAAATTTACAGGCAAACTAGTAGGTGTAAAAGGGCAATACTTAATTTTTGAAGACAATACTGTATTTAATGTTCGTGCTAACGAGGGGTTGGTTGTTAAAATAACTTTAGCCTAGCTTAAATATAAAGTTTAACAGCTTGGAAAAACGCTACAAGTACCAACAATACGCCAGTAATCTTGTTAACTATAACAGAGGTGTTATTGACTTTGTTTTTAATTAATTTACTACATATACTATAAAGATATAGTGTTAGTAATTTTCCCAAATACACGCCCAAAAAGAATAGGAGTAGCGTTACAAATGAAGAATGTAATGAGAGCATAATATATTTATTATTAATTATGCTAAATGCTATAACCCAATATATTAATACAGGAGGGTTTAAAATACCTAAAAAAAAACCAGTAGCATATTTAGATTGCGTAAGTCTTATTCGTTTTGTAGTTTCAGAATGTTTTTTGAAAAATAAATATAAGCCAATAAGCCCCAAAGCAAAAATAATAATAACTTGAAGCCATGTATTATGGTTAAAGAAGTCTATAAGCATCATGTTGTATTGTAATGCACAAAACGATAAGATAACTTCTGCTATTCCTGCAGCTAAAGCAATTTTAAAGGCTTTGGTTACATTTTCCTTTAGTGTTGTATTTATTACGGCAATGTTAGATGCTCCCAGCGGTAGCGCTCCGAGAGTAGATGTTAAAAGTCCTAAAAGTAAATAAACAAAAATCATAAATAATTTGTAGAAGAAGCCTTTAAAAACTTACACAGAAATCAATATTTATATCTCATAAATCATAAATAATTTGTAGAAGAAGCCTTTAAAAACTTACACAGAAATCAATATTTATATCTCATAAATTTTGAAATGATTCATCATAAATTTGAGTTGTACTTTCCTTAGATGAAATAGGAAATAAAAGTATAACTACAATTTTAGATTTTGTTTAAATTATTAATTATCAAAACAACTAATTTAATCCGTTATTTTAAGTCTATTAGGTTTTGTAGTTTCTATTAGGAATTAGAGATATTTAACGCAAAGAAGCATGTAGCGTCATTATATTTGAAATAAAAAACCGTATACAAAAGTTTTGTATACGGCTATAATATGTGGGTTTAAAAGATAAGAAATTAAACTTCTTCTTGATCTCTTAAATTTTGAATGTATTCTGCTTTTTGAACTTCGCGACGTCTTTTAACAGATGGTTTTGTAAAGAATTGTCCATCTCTTAAGTTTTGCATTACTTTAATGTTTCTGTGCTTACGCTTGTAACGTTTTAAAGCACGCTCAATATTTTCGCCGTCTTTAACTATTATCTTTAACATAATTATCTTTTAATTAATTCTATTCTTTAGGTGTTTAATTTCCTAATAATAAGTTTGCAAAATTTGGGCTTTTTATTTAAAAAACCTAATAATTTAAAGTTTAATTTAAAAAACTAATAAAAACCTAAAACTACGTCTATTTTACAGAGTCTTTAACCTTTTTCTTTTTATTACCAAACAGGCCGTCAAGGGCATTTTTTACTGTGTTGGTGGTATTATTGGTTTTTGTAGAATCTGTTTTGGTTTTTTGACCTCCAATAATACCGCTAAGAACATCTTTAACAGCATCAGTTTGTTTTTGTTTTACAGAATCTGTTTTAGATTTATTACTTCCAATAACATCACCAATTAAGCTTTTAACTTTGTCTTTGCCTTTATTTAATAGTTTTTGCTTTTCAATTTCAACAAGTTGTTTGGTTAGGTTGGATACTCCGCTTGTTAAATCGGTTTTAACATTTGGATTAGTATAAGTGCCTCCAATATTTGCAGTAACAGGAACTGTTAGCTCGTTAACGTCACTATCATTTATTTTGCCAATAAGCCTGTTAACCTCACTGCCTAAGTATTTAGCTGGGACATTAAGGACAGCACTATAATTTAACGTTTTATCAAAACCATGAGCGCCAGAAACCGTGATGCCAATATCTTTATATTTTAAATCGAATGGCTCAACGCTAACTTTGCCATTAGCAAAACTAAGTTTTGTTTTCAAGTCTTTTAAATCCAACTTATCAAACTCAATAAAACTAAGTGCGCCTTCAAGTTTGCTTAAAAGGCCGTCTTGGGTGGCGCCTATTTTGGTGTTTAATAATTCGGCAAGTGCTTTGCCAGAAACACTATTTAAATCTGGAGAGAATTCTTGGTCCAAGTTACCAGATAAATTAATATTGGTATTAATTTTACCTTGTAATAGTTTTGCAATAGGGGCTAAATTTTGCAATAATTCTAATTCTTTAAAGGATTTAGAAATATCAAAACCATTAGCGCCAAGATTTAAATTAAAAGTTGGTGTCTCATTTTTTGTTGATACATCTCCAGAAATGGATAAGGCGCCATCAAATATACTAGAGGTCATATCTTTTAAATTAGCCTGTTGGTCTTTAATAGAAAGTGACCCTTTAATGTCTTTTAGATTTAAATTATCGTAGATTACTGTCTTTGCGTTGGCATTGATTGTGCAATCTAAAAATGCTGGAATTTTTAAAGATTCGGTATCGTTAGTCGTTTTGTTATCTGTTGGTGTAGATTCATCTTCAGACATAAAATCACTAACTTTAAATAGATTAGAATTTAACTGAAAATTCCCTTTTAAAGTATTGTCACTTAATAAAAAACCTAATAAGTTATTAATAGTTCCTGTGGCATCTAAATCGCTATCTCCTGTTTTAGCTTTAAAATTATTTAGAGAGACTGTACCTGGATTAAAGGTCATGCTGGCCTGTGAAATATGAATTGGATTTACAATATCTTCAGAAGAAAACACAAAGTCGGTAACGCTAGCAGAACCATTGTTTTTAATACGCTCATAGGCATTGGTTTCTATAGCTTTCATATCAAAAGCCGTGTTTATTTTTCCTTTTAAAAGCCCAGTTAATGTGTTTTCTAATTCAATAGGATAGACTTTTGTAATATTTGCTAAATTTAAAGCGCCATCTATATGCGCATCTACAAACATGTTTTTGGTTATGTTTTTTAATGTCGCAGAAGATTTAAAGACATCTTCATCAATTTTAAAATTGAGTGTCTTAATATCAACATAAGTATCATCAACATGTCCAGTTTCATTTTTTATAATGGTGTTTATAATAATGTTGCTTACGCGTTTTGGTAAGTCTGGATATTTAAAAGAAGCATTGTGAGATACAATACTAATATCTAATTTAGGGATGGTTTCATCAGAGCTTAATCCTTTTACAATACCTTTAATTTTAAAGTCTCCAGAGGTCTCTACCTGATCAATATTTTTTGAATATTGTTTTGGGATAATCGCTAAGAAATTTTTAAAATCGGACTCTGGGTTTTCAAACGTAATATCAATGTTTTGTCCATTTTCTAATTGCTGTACAAAGCCATTAAACTCTATGGGGAGTTGGTTTATTAAAGCTTTATTTTCTTTAAAAGTATATTTGCTATTGGCTAAATCTAACCCAATTAAGGCATCTAGTTTAATGGGGTTATTACTTAAATAATTGCTGCTATCTAACGTAAAGCTAACATTAGCTTCGGTTTTTGTGTCTAATTCAGACGATTCTGCTGTAAATTTTCCAGCACCTTCGTGGTTAAATTCAGAAAGGTGAATTAACATTTTAGAAATATCGTCAATATAAGTTATGGCACTGTTTTTAATGCTATAATTTTCAATATCAAAGGCAAAACTACCAGATTCAGGTTTGGTAGAGGTTTGTTCTTTTTCTTCTTTGGCAATATCAAAATTAGTTTGGCCAAATTTGTCTGTTTTAAGGGTAAGTAGTGTTTCGTTAACAGCTATAGAATTAATGATGATAGGTTCTTCGCCACTGGTTTTAAACAGCTCTTTAATAGACATAGAAAACGCAATATTTTTTGCAGTAACTAAAGTCTCGTCTTTAAATGGCTCAAAATTAGTGATAACCAAATCACTTACCGATACGTGTGCATTGGGGAAATTTCTAATAAAACTTAAGCTAACATCACTAAACTCAACCTTGGCATTTAGATTTTCGTTTATAAAACGCTTAACCATATCTTTTATTTGTCCTTGAAAAGCAAAAGGAATTGCTATAAGCAAGGCTAATATTATAAGTAGGGTGATGCCAATAATTTTAAAAACTTTTTTCATAATTGCTATTTAGTTTAATATACGAAATAAGCTGTTATAATAGCGAAATAACAAAAAAGTTTATTACAAATTTAACCTAAAAGATTATTATATGAATGCAAACCAAAATCTTATGGATTTTATGTTTTTTATCGAGAATTTCATACCAAATTAATTTCTTGGTTTACTCTTAAATGAAATCGTTTTCTAAATAAATAGACTCCTAAATATAAAAAAGGTGTATCGCAAGCAGCTATGATTACTTTAAATAAAAATCCGCTAATTAATAAACCCTTAAAATTAGCCCAATCTATAATGCCAAAAGAACACAATAAAAACGTAATAGAAAACGTGTCTACAAATTGCGAAAACCAAGTTGAAAAATTATTTCTAAGCCATAAATGTTTGCCTTTCGTTAAGCGTTTCCAGAAATGATATATTTGTATATCTATAAATTGAGCAAACAAATAGGTAAGCATACTGGCAAAAACAGCAATAGCCGAATTGCCAAAAACAGTATTAAACATATCATCCTTTACATAAGACCATGAGGTAGCTGGTACATGGTTGGCAGTGTATATAATTAGTAAAGAAAATAAGGAAGCAAAAATACCTGTAACTACAATGTCATTAGCACGTTTTTTACCATAAATCTCGCTAATTAAGTCGGTAATTAAAAACGTTATGGGGTATGGTAAAATACCTACTGAAATTTCAAAAAGCTTGGTTCCGAAAATTTCAATATCTAACGGATACCAGTAAAAGAATTTTTGAAAAATAAGATTAGAAACCACTAGAGAGGTGATAAATAAAGCTCCTAAAAGTATGTAAATACGTTGTGCAGCTAATTTGTCTTTTAATGTCATATAAATGGCGAATAAATTATAGCGTAGATTATAAAGATAAAAACTTCTAGATATAAAAGCCCAGAAAGTTAGGAACAACTTTAAATGATACGTTATATTGAACTCATCCAGACTTTTTCTAATTTAAAAATAATAATAAAAATCACCTTATGTTTTGTTTATTTTAAAATTAAGATGAGTCATAGAAAAATTTAAATACCTTAACTGTGAATAAATAGCTGTTTTAATTTAATAGATTAAAAATTGTTTTAGTTATTTTGCTTTTTCTATGATGAAGCTCACAAGATACCATATAGCACTTGGCAGTAATAAAGGTGATAAATTTAAAAATTTACAGCATGCTCTCGATGTGGTTTATGAGCGCATTGGTAACATAACGTTAATTTCTAAGGTATATAAATCTCCTGCATTTGGTTTTGAGAGTGACGATTTTTTTAATGCATGTTTTGTAGTAGAAAGTGAATTAGTTCCTGAAGATGTGCTTAAAAAGCTTCAAGAGATAGAGATTTACTTAGGGCGCACGCCAAAAACAACGCTTGGGTATGAAGCTCGTGTTATAGATTTGGATATAATTTTTGCAGAAGACCAGATTATAAACTCTAACACGCTACAAGTGCCTCATCCAGAAATGGAAAAGAGAAAATTTGTGTTACAACCTCTAAATGATATTGCACCAAAAACTAAGCATCCAAAATTAGATGAAGAGGTTGGTATTTTGTTGGCTAATTGTAATGATTTATCTGTTTTAGAACCTATTAATATATGGCTTAAAAACCCAAGTAAAGCATTCAATTTTTCGAGATATAATTACATTGCTATAGAAGGTAATATAGGCTCCGGAAAAACAAGCTTAACTAATAAAATAGGTCGTGATTTTAATGCAAAACTTATTTTAGAACGGTTTTCAGATAATCCATTTCTGCCTAAGTTTTATAAAGATTCTAGTAGGTATGCTTTTACTTTAGAGATGTCTTTTTTGGCTGATAGGTATCAGCAAATCTCAGAAGATGTATTACAGTTAGATTTGTTTAAGGATTTTATGGTTAGTGATTACGATGTTTTTAAATCACTTATTTTTTCTAAAATTACACTTCAAGAAGATGAATTTAAACTCTATAGAACTCTTTTTTATTTAATGTATAAAGATTTAAGAAAGCCAGATTTGTATGTTTATTTATACCAAAATACCCAGCGATTACAAGAAAACATAAAAAAACGAGGACGAGATTATGAGCAAAATATCGATAACGAGTATCTAGAAAAAATTAATACGGGTTATTTAGATTTTTTAAAATCGCAAACCGATTTTAATATTAAAATTATTGATGTTTCAGAAAAAGATTTTATTGAAAATAGGGCAGATTATCTATGGGTTTTAAGGCAGATTTGTGACGTGTGATAGTTGTTGTATTTACAAGTTTATTTTAATCTAACACGCTTAATTCTTAAATAATCACGCACACTAGGGTCAGTAAAAATGGTTTTGCCAGATATCTTGTTTCTTTTAGCATTAAAATCGTGATCTTTAAAAAAAGGCCTATCAAATACATTATGTATGTCGTAACCTAGAACATGTAATTTGCCAACTAGATGAGTAAATTCATAATGTTCTGTCATGTTTTGATGCTTTAAAATATGGTTTCTAATGGCATTAAATAATGCAGCATAGCCTACGCAATGGGCTCTGTTTTTAATAAGAGTATTATTTGGATTGCTAGGCGCTTTATTAAAGGTAAATTTTAGTTTTTCGGATGTTATTTGGTTACTCAAATCTATAACATCTTCAATGTTTAAAATTTTATTTTTAATTTGTGCGTCAATCTCATTGATGAGGTTAACGTTAGTTAAGGCCATATTTTTTCTAACATTAATTTTATTGTACTTAACAAGGCTTCTATATAAAAAACCGCGGCATAAAATAATTGTTAAAGCTATTATAACTGTATATTTTAAAATGTTTTTAAGTCGCTTCAAAAAAAATATAAATTTTAAATACCGATGATATTGTTATATAATAACGCTTTAAGTTTTGCTTTAGTTTATCACTTACAAGCATAAAAAAGCACCCGTAAAATTAATTTATGGGTGCTAATAATATTTTTAATATGGTATTTTATACTATAAAAACTTTGCGGTCGTAAATCCATGATACAATAATGCTAACAACAGCTATAACAGAAAGCATGCTTTCTCCATCTCCAGCTATGGTATGAGCTGCAAGTGCTAAAATAGCATCAAAAAGAAACCCAGCATAAGCTAATTCTTTTAGAAATTTAGATTTTTTTGTTAAAATGGCAATAACTGCTGCAATTTTAAGTATTGCCAATGGGTAAATAAGCCAAGTTGGGAAGCCTAGGTGAACAAAAAAGCCTGAGGCTCTTTCGTAATTAAATAAATACATGCCTGCCGATAAAAGAAAAACGAGACACATAATACTTGTGGATATCCAATAAATGATTTTATTTGTTTTCATAATTTGTAATTTGTTAATTAATATTTAATTAAGTGGTTGGGCAAAAATAACCTCTCGCACAACTTGCCACCTTTGTTCTTCGAAAATTAAATCAATACTTAAGGTTAGTTTTTGTTCTTCGTCGGTTAATTTCACTTTTCTAGTTACTATAGCATGCGCTTTGTTCGCTTCTGCTTCAATAAGATTAAACTCAGCCCATGTGTTTAGTGGTGGTTCATTATTATCTAACTTAGATTGAAATAAGTTTTTAAAAGCGTCTTTATTAGCTTTCATAATATCGCCATTATCATTAACCATCGTTACATCTAAATCTTTATGATACAAAAGCTCTAATTGATTAATGTTAAAACTAGTCCCAGCTTGAATGAGTTTGTTAATGGTAGTTTCTACTTCTTTTTTTAAATTATTATCTTTCATGATATTATTTTTTCAAGACGTTTAGTAATGTTTTAGGTTCTAATCGTGTTGTGTAATCGGCTTCAAAATGCGTAAATACAATGTTAAATGCTTTATCAATAATATATACCGCTGGTACAGGGAGTTCAAAATTAGAATTCCCATGAATGTTATTTAAATCTAATCCAAAATTAGTATACTCCTTTTTTAGTTTTTCGTTAAGCTGAAATACAATACCAAATTGTTTCATAACTAGAGCATTTTCGTCACTTAAAACAGGGAACGTAATTGTGTTTTTTTGCGATGTTTGTGCTATTAATTCTGGTTTTTCGGCACTAATGGCAACAATATTGGCGCCTAGTTTATTAAAGTCTGCTTTTAAGCTTTCGTATGTTCTAAGCTCTAGGTTGCAATATGGGCACCATCCACCTCTGTAAAAATTTATGATTAAATAGTCGTTCTTTAATAAAGAACTTAATAATGTGGGTTGACCATTAGTATTTAAAAACGAAGCATCTGGTGCTTTGTCACCTGTTTTTAGAGCATTTTGTTTTAAATCACTTTCAGATATCTCTTTTATGCCGTCAATTAATACTTCTACTATAGCTATCGGCATTCTTGCAAAACCGTTTTCTCTTATTTGTGTTAATTGTTCTTCTAATGTCATAAGGTGCATTTATATGGCAAAATTAACTTATGAGGCTTTTTTAACAATAATCTATGCTGTTTTATAAATAGTCAATATGTAACCAATTCGATAATTTAATAAAATTCACCTATTGTAAAATATGTCTATTATTTTGTTTTTATGGTAAAGGAAACCTATATAATGAAAGTATATAAAGTAAAAATGTGTCTTTATGTTTTATAATGAACATAAAAAAAGAGTCGAGAGGGTAATTAGGTAAGACTTAATATGTTTATTAATTAGCCTATGTATTCTATAAAGTAAATCTATATTTATTTGTAAAATAACTACGCCTTACACTAAAAATACAAGTGTAAGGCGTAATTAATTTTGTGTATGGATTTTACAGATATTTAAGAGAGAACGTAAAGTTTAATTTCTTTTTTTAAAAGAAATTTTTTGATTAAATCTCTGATGAGGGGAATATTTGCTATAATGTAATGGTACTCTATTTAAGAAAGCTCTGCTACGATATTTTTCTTGTATCTTTTAAGAAGCGCTCTTGTCATTCCTAAATTTGCTTTAGCAGAATCAACAGCTAAATAAATAAAATACTCACCATTTTCTGAAAGATCAATAATGTGTATTTGGTCTGTAAGTGTAATTAGAATATCCTGGATAGTTGATTCTAATCCTAATTCTTTAATAGCACTTTGTTTAGCCTTTACAACTTCTAGGTTAAAAGCAGAAGCGATTTCTGGATCAAAATCTTTACTATCAGAGTGAGATACATAGCATACACCTGAGCTTACTTCGGTTACTGTTACTGCAATATAACCAGGTACGTTTTTTTTGATGTCTTGGCTAAATTGTTCTAAAAAATTTGACATAATGTTAATTAAATTTGGGTTAATATTTATTGTTAATAGAATTCATGTATTTAAGAACCAATCCAAATCTTGATAAGTTGTCTGATGCTATCAAGACTAAATTATCAGATTTAATTTTATTGACTATAAAATAATTATCAGCAGATCTAGCTATTAATTGGTCTAAGCTACTGCTCGATATATCATTTAGTAAATTGTTGCACATAGAAAAAGCAGCTTGTCCCATCAATGCTAAATTTTTTGAATATTCAGTATTTATAGAGTCAATAATCTTTCCGTCTTTATCAGCAATAACTACGATATTGGCACCTGTTTCTTCTTTTAATTTATTTAAATCTATCATAGAAATTTGTAATAACGGGTGCAAAACTAGGTAATTTTATATAAGCGAGTATAATATAAATTAAAGAATTTGAAATCTTAGACAAAAAGATGTATTTTATCGATTAAGTGTAATTTTAAGTATATTTTGTTTAACTTTATTTATTCTATATTATACAAAAAAGTCTTATGTATAAAGGGTTTTGTTAATTTTTGTGTTAACAAAAAATTAAACAAAAAAAACACTTAAAAGTCAATATGTTTCCTATTTTTGCAGTGTCAATTTGAATAACCAAAGCCCTCTCTAATAAATATTTTTACACCCATGAATCTTGTACACAAAGCAACTGCAGAATTGATAATAATTTTAGAGCAAAAGAGAAGCGAATTCAATTCTTACCGAATTGATTATATAGCTAATGATAAAGATTTAGATTCTAGCACATCAACTATTGCTACTAAAGATAATGATGTTACAGAAAATAAAGAGGTTGTTTTTGAGGTTATAAAAGCGGACAAGAAAGAAGCTTTAGTTGAAGAGGTTGAGGTGGAATCTGACGATGTAAAGGTTGTAGATTTGGAGAAAAGATTTAACAATGCCGCTACAGATGCAACAAAAACATATAATGAACGTATGAAGAGTGGCTTTTTTGGAAGAAGAAGATCTCGTTAAATAATTATAAGGTTTCGGTAATAAAATTGTTTACTTAATAACATGTTTTATGGTCCGTAATGTTTAGAATACATTAAAAAGTACTGTTTCAATACGCCCTTTTCCATTATCAAGAATATACTCCCCAAGTTGCTTTTTAGCTTTAATTTTAAAGTTAAAAGGATAATTTAATATATCTACACCACTATTTTTTTTCAGTCTAATACCTTGTCCAGAAATTATGTCTTTATTAGGTGTAAAACTTCCTATAGGGATATGTTCGGTTAAAATAATGTATTTATAAATCGCTAATTTATTTACAATACGTTTTATGTCTTTGTTAGATAGATGCTGGAGAACTTGCCTTAGTATTATACAATCTGCTTGTGGAAGTTCATCTTTTGTAATATCCAGACAATAAAATTCTAAATGATTAGCTTTATATAATATCTTATTTCTATTAATAAGGCCTTCTACAACATCTACAGCGATATACTTTTTGGAGTATTTAATTAAACGTTTACCAATATTAAAATCACCACAACCCAAATCACAAATGGTTAATGCGTTATTATGAGATTCTAAAAAGGATATTATACTATTAATATAAGGAGTTATAATTTTTGGGTCATGAGAACCTGATCCAGAATAAAAATCAGACGTTTTTCCGCCCCAAAGATTCATGTCGTAAATCTGAGTCATTGCATCTTTTGTAGGCCAAGGTCTTTTTATCTTTTTTGTCACCTAATTTATATTTGTGATAATTTACTATACAAATCCCAAACTACAATCCCACAACTTACAGATATGTTTAAAGAGTGCTTTGTGCCAAATTGCGGAATTTCAATAACAAAATCACTGTTAGTTACTACGTCTTGATTTACACCTTTTACCTCGTTACCAAATACCATAGCGTATTTAGTGTTGAGTTTAGGAGTAAAATCATTTAACATAGTGGCATTTTCTGCCTGTTCTATCGAACAAATTTTTATGTTTTCAGATTTTAATAAATTAATTACATCTAAAGTATTTTCAGCATATTCCCAAGTTACGGTTTCGGTACTTCCCAAAGCCGTTTTATGAATATCTTTATGTGGGGGCGTAGCAGTAATACCACATAAGTATATTTTTTCTATCAAAAAGGCATCACTCGTTCTAAAAACCGAACCTATATTGTTTAAGCTTCTAATATTATCTAGTATGATTATAATTGGTGTTTTCTGGGCTTCTTTAAAAGCACTAACACTTAATCTATTTAATTCACTATTTTTAAGTTTTCTCACGTTATATATTCTTATTGTCACTCAGAGCGAAGTAAAAGCGGCTTATTGTAAGACTGTTTAGGTCGTTCAGAATGGCAACTATTGTTAAAATCTCATTTTAATTGTAGATAACTTCTAATATGTCAGCTTTAAAAAACATGAAATTAGTGGTACATTGCATGCTACAATTTTGTCAAAAATAACATTAATAAATTACTTAAGTTGGCTCAGAAAACAAAAAAAGAAACTCCGTTAATGAAACAATACAATGCCATAAAGGCAAAGTATCCTGATGCGCTTTTGTTATTTAGAGTGGGCGATTTTTACGAAACTTTTGGCGAAGATGCTGTAAGAACAGCTGGTATTTTAGGTATTATTTTAACAAAACGCGGTGCTGGTAGCGAGAGTGAAACCGAGCTGGCTGGATTCCCGCATCATTCTTTAAACACCTATTTGCCAAAACTGGTAAAAGCCGGGGAGCGGGTAGCTATTTGCGACCAATTAGAAGATCCTAAGTTAACTAAAAATATAGTAAAACGTGGTGTTACCGAGCTGGTTACGCCAGGTGTAGCATTAAATGATGAGGTATTAGTTTCTAAATCTAATAATTTTCTGTGCTCTGTACATTTTGATAAAAAATATATTGGTATTTCGTTTTTAGATATTTCTACGGGCGAGTTTTTAACATCGCAAGGTAATGCCGAGTATATAGATAAATTACTTCAAAATTTTAATCCTAGCGAAGTCTTAATCTCTAAGCAAAAACGAACAACATTTAATGATGCTTTTGGGAGCGATTTCCATACGTTTTACCTAGAAGATTGGGTGTACCAAACCGATTATACATACGAAACACTCATTAAACATTTTGATACAAAAACACTTAAAGGTTTTGGTATTGAAGATTTATATGAAGGTATTATTGCATCGGGTTCTATTTTGCATTATTTAGGAGAAACACAACATAATAAATTACAGCATATAACCTCTATTGCTAGAATTGCTGAAGATGAATATGTATGGATGGATAAGTTTACCATACGTAATTTAGAGCTTTATAATTCTACAAATAATAATGCTGTAACGCTTTTAAATATTATAGATAAAACCATTTCGCCCATGGGTGGTAGGTTATTAAAGCGCTGGTTGGCATTACCACTTAAAAGCCTAGATAAAATAAAACAGCGTCACGAAGTCGTGAGTTTTTTAACCAAAGAGAATACAACACTTCAAAAAATTCAAAATCATATAAAGCATATTGGCGATATTGAGCGCTTAATATCTAAAATAGCTACTGGCAAAGTAAGCCCAAGAGAGGTTATACAACTTAAAAATTCTTTAGAAGCTATTGTGCCAATTAAATCGTTAACTTCAAATTGTAAAAATGAATCGCTTAAAATTATTGGTGATACCCTACAAAGTTGCGAAGTACTTCGCGAAAAAATAAAAGAGACAATAAACGAAGATGCTCCTGTAAATGTTTTAAAAGGCCAAACCATTGCTGATGGGTTTTCTTTAGAGTTGGATGAACTCAGGGGCTTATCAAAATCGGGAAAAGATTATTTAGATAATATGTTGGCTCGCGAAAGTGAGCGTACAGGTATAGCATCGCTTAAAATAGCATCAAATAATGTGTTTGGTTACTATATTGAAGTGCGTAATACACATAAAGATAAAGTTCCTGAAGATTGGATTCGTAAGCAAACTTTGGTAAATGCAGAACGTTATATTACAGAGGAACTTAAAGAATACGAAGCCAAAATTTTAGGTGCAGAAGATAAAATTCAAGATATAGAACAACAATTGTTCGCAGAATTAGTGGGCTGGATGAGTCAGTATATAAAACCCGTACAGCAAAATGCTTATTTAATAGGGCAGTTAGATTGTTTATGTGGTTTTGCACAATTAGCAAAAGATAATAAGTATGTATACCCAAGTATTGATCAATCTCATGATTTGGATATAAAAGCAGGTCGACACCCTGTTATTGAGAAACAATTACCTATAGGAGAAGCTTATATAGCTAACGATGTGTTTTTGGATAAAACTTCGCAACAAATTATTATGATTACTGGGCCAAACATGTCTGGTAAATCGGCTATTTTGCGTCAAACCGCACTTATTGTATTGCTTGCTCAAATTGGAAGTTTTGTGCCAGCAAAAGCGGCGAGAATTGGTTTGGTAGATAAAATATTTACACGTGTAGGAGCAAGCGACAATATCTCCATGGGAGAATCAACATTTATGGTTGAAATGAATGAAACAGCATCTATTTTAAATAATATTTCAGACAGAAGTTTGGTTTTGTTAGACGAGATTGGAAGAGGTACAAGTACTTATGATGGTATTTCTATAGCATGGGCAATTAGCGAATATTTGCATGAACATCCAGCAAAAGCTAAAACATTATTTGCGACCCATTATCATGAACTTAATGAAATGACAGAAACTTTTGGTAGAATAAAAAATTTCAATGTTTCAGTAAAAGAATTAAAAGATAACGTCTTGTTTTTAAGAAAACTTGTAGAAGGCGGCAGTGCCCATAGTTTTGGAATTCATGTAGCAAAAATGGCAGGGATGCCACAACAAGTATTGCATCGAGCAAACAAGATTTTAAAGAAATTAGAGAAGTCTCATTCTAGTGAAGAGCTTACCGATAAAGTGAAATCTATAGAAAATGACATGCAGTTGAGTTTCTTTAATCTAGATGATCCATTATTGGAAAATATTAAAGACGAAATATTACACATTGATATTGATACACTTACGCCTGTTGAAGCGCTCATGAAACTCAATGAAATTAAGCGAATGTTAGTAAAGAAAAAGCAAGCGTAAAATAAATTTTATTTATTTTGCTAAAAGGCTTTGGTTTTAGTAGAAAAATTTTAAATTTGCATCCGCAATAGCAATGTTGCTCGTTCATTAAATTACTGCGAAAGTAGCTCAGGGGTAGAGCATCACCTTGCCAAGGTGGGGGTCGCGGGTTCAAATCCCGTCTTTCGCTCTGAAACTTTCTTTTAAAATATACCAATGCTGAAGTGGTGGAATTGGTAGACACGTTGGACTTAAAATCCAATGTCCATTAGGACGTACGGGTTCAAGTCCCGTCTTCAGTACTAAAAGCCTTGTTAATCTTTTGATTTTCAAGGCTTTTTTAATTTAAATACTTTTTTTTCGTACGTTTATTGTACGTAAAATTTCTTTTACTTCAATTTTATTAAATAGTATTCTTTTGCTAACAATGCTGTGATGCAAATAGATTGGGTTAAGGCATGCAGAAAATAACCTTAATATAATTCTATTAAATACAAATTTACTTTAAAACTAATATAGGTTATTTTTAAATTTTTATTTGATTATGAAATGCAACAAATGAATTACTATGTGCAACATAATTAACATATAGACAATCTGCTTATTTTAATCTTTGTGATTAATTAGATTACAATTTTAATACTTTATTTAATTGTTAGTTTAGTTTAGTTTAGTTTAGAAAGAAAGGGGGTAGTTTCCCTTTCTTTTTCCGTAACTAAAAAAAATCTTGTGAAATCATAAAAATATTTATGAATTCCTTTAATGAATTAAATGGAGTTCTAGTAAAAGGCAATATTTTTTTACAACGCGAAGTGCTTAAAAAAGATTGGAATTTTGGTGGCTTTGTAGTACCAAAATAACCTAATTGTTTTCTGTTAGTTAAAATCAACTGAAAGTATTTATCTTTTTTAGTTGTTTTTTTGTTGAATTATCTACGGATTAAATTTGTTTTCAATTTAAATATGCATAACTCATGTTTAGAGTTATAGTTTATTATCCTTGTATTCAAACCAATCGTAGCTAGCATTGGTATTACTTGTTTTATTGTTACTAGTAGTATACATCCCTACACCAGTTCCATTAAATTGATTTCCGTTTCCATCAGCAATTACGATTAAGCTATGAGTATCTCCAATTTTTTTCATTTCATTTAAGGATGATCCGTAAGTGAAATTAATGTTTAAATTATCGCCTTCAGCTTTTAAAATAACCTTAGACTTATTATATGGAATTCTAGCAATTTCTTCTTTAACACCTTTAAAAGATTTAATTAATACCAATTCTTTTTTCTCTTTCATTAAAAGGTAATAATTTTCATTTGTTCTGTAAATAATTAATCCTGCTTGTTCATTCTCCTTTTTGGTTTTGAATGAAAGTTTTGTTGATGCAGAAAATTTATGATGCTCAATTCTTTGTATAATGAGAGATGAATTAAGCCTTTTGTCAATAGTATTTGGTTGTAATTTTATATTTAGTTTTCCTTTTTTAATATCGTAAAATTGTTTTTTAGGAACTCTAATGAAACACCATTTCAATGCTAATTCATCTTGATTGAATTGATCTTTTACAGGTTCAGGTACAAAAGGAAACCATGGTAAATTAGGGTTTTCTTGTTTATCCAATATTTTTCCTTTGCCATTATTAAATATAGGGGTCTTACCTTCAAAATGTACTCGAGACAAAAAGGTTTCTCTTGCTAATGTTGTCTGGCCATCAATAACTCGTTTACCTAATGTTACACACCACCATTCGTCGTTTTGTGTTTTAACTAAATCGCCATGACCTACGGCTTGAATAGGTGATTTGTTCCCAAATTGTCTGTGGGATAAAACAGGGTTAATCATGTCTGCATTGTAAGGGCCCCATAAAGAATCACTATGATGTACAGATAAAGCATGATATAATCCAGTACCACCTTCGGAAAGCATGAGCATGTAATTTCCATCTATTTTATATAAATGTGGACCTTCAGTATATGATGCGTTATTAGCATGACCGTATGTCAATATTTTTCTATTACCGACTAACTTTTTTTGTTTTAAATCTAGTTCTTGTAGCCATATGCCACATTGTGTTGGCCACATTTCATCATCAATTGGAGTATGGCCCGTGTAATAGCATTTTCCGTCATCATCCCACATAAGAGAGGGGTCAATTCCTGGCGCGTCTTTTAACCAAATTGGATTTGACCATGGGCCTGAAGGGTCTTTTGCAGTTATGTAAAAATTACCCTCGCAATTAATACATGTTGTAATTAAATAGAATATACCTTCGTAATATCTTATAGTGGCTGCATATATGCCTTGTCTGTCCTCTAAACCATCTAAGTTTATTTGGTTTGGACGATTTATACCATGTCCGATAAGTTTCCAATTTACAAGATCTTTACTGTGATAAATTGGGATTCCTGGGTACCATATAAAAGTAGAGTTTACTAAATAATAGTCATCTCCAACGCGACATATTGAGGGATCTGGATGATAACCAGATAGAATGGGGTTTTGAAATGTGTTTGGTGTATTCTCAGTATTATCGTTTTGAGCATTGGTAATACTGAAACTTAAAATTATACTAAAAATGTATATAAATGATGAGTGATTAATTTTCATAAATCTTTTTCTGAAAAAACAAAGTTAGATTATGCTATAAAATTGAATACTACTTATTATGCAATAATCATAATATTTGCTGCATTTATCACTTTTTAAGTTGAGTATGAAGTTATAATATAAGAGACTAATATAATAATCTGTTGAAATTAATTATGCAGAGTGTATTTAGAAATTATAAGTATAGCCGAAAGTTTTGATAGTATTCCAATCGATGATTTTTGAAAAAAGGCTATTCTTAATAAAAGAATAAGTAGATAGAAAGAATTTTTAAACTCAAAAAGTTGATTAAGTTGTGATTTAAGTCACTAATTATCAATTTATCCCTACAGCAATTTTATTGCCACTTTAAAAACCATTGGTTTTAATAGATAGAGGCTCGTTTTAAGGCTTCTAATAAGTATCCTTTTTAAGGTAAGTTTCATTAATTTACCCTAAAAATATCAAGAAGCATAAAAAAAACCACCCAAAGGTGGTTTTTTAAAAAATTATAATAAATAGAAGTTTATTAAAGTTTTTCAGCTCCTTTTTTAACAACTGCTTTTGTTTTAGTAGCAGCGTTATCTAGAGTTTTACCAGCAGCATCAACAGCTTTTCCAGTAGCATCAACTGTTTTGTCAACAGCTTTACCTGTAGCGTCAACAGCATTGTCTATGGCTTTACCCGTAGCATCAACAGCTTGGTTAGCTTTTTCTCCAGCAGCATCAACAGCTCCTTCAACAGCTTTACCAGCGTCGTTAAGCGCTTTACCTGTAGATTCTGCAGCGTTATCAATGGCTTCACCTGCAGAGTTAACAGCATTGCCAGTGGCTTCAGCAGCAGAATTAACAGCGTCAGTAGTAGCCTCAGCTGCATTCTCAATAGCGTCATCAACTGCGGTTTCTGTATTTTTTGCATCTCTACATGATGTAACAGATAGTCCCAGTGCTAAAAGCATGACTGTACTTAAAAATAAATTTTTCATTTCTCTTGTTTTAGTGTTAATTAGTGTTTAAAGTTTTACTAAGTTAATGAGTAATTATTGATTTGTTTCTAAAATTATTTTAAATTTTAACATTTCAACTCATAAATCATACTATATACGCAGATAATCGAGTATTTGGATGACTGCCCCTTTATTTTTAATAACGTATTGCGTGTTGGAGTTTCCAGATTGCTTACGTTTAAAGTCATTCTCAATTAACTCATTTAAAACAGTATTAAATTCGTTTTGGTTTGAAATAGAAAACATACCGCCATGTTCAATCATGGCTTGAGCTTCAGGAAATTTATTGTGATTATTACCAATAATTATAGGGATACCAAATACAGCAGGTTCTAATGTGTTGTGTAAGCCAGTAGTGCCTAAAGCACCACCTATATAAGCTACATCAGCATAATTGTAAATTTTAGAAAGTATACCAATAGTATCAATTATAAATACATTGGACTCTTGTAAATGAGCATGGTCTTTCTTAGAAAACAAAATAGATTTTACATTAAGTTTCTCTTGGATATGATTAATTTGCTGGGATTTAATGTTATGGGGAGCAATAATAAATTTGATGTCCTTTAAGGCTGTAGCATTAATAAATTTTATAAGCAAAGCCTCGTCTTCTGGCCAAGTACTACCAGCAATTATACAAAGTTTATTATCCTTAAAGTTTTTAATAAAGTCTAATGTATTATCAATTTTTAGTTGACTATAAACCCTATCAAAACGAGTGTCTCCAGAAACAGTAACGTTATTATAATTAATAGTGTGAAGTAAATTTTTAGAGGTTTCGTTTTGTGTAAAAATATGATCAAAAGTAAATAAAGCCTGTTTTAAATAACGTCCATAAAATTTAAAATAGGTTTGTTGTTTTCTAAATATTGCAGAAATTAATATAGCTTTTAGTTTTCTTTGCTTTAATTCATTTAAAAAATTAGGCCAAATATCGTATTTAACAAAAATAGTTAGTTCAGGATTAATCAGATTTATAAAGCGTTTGGCATTCTTTTTTGTGTCTAATGGGAGGTAAATAACAATATCTGCTACGGGTGTGTTTTTACGAATTTCGTATCCTGAAGGAGAAAAGAAACTTAGTACGATTTTATGGTCGTTATAGTGTTTTCGTAAAGCTTGAAAAACGGGTAGACCTTGTTCGTATTCGCCTAAAGAGGCACAATGAAACCATAAAGTTTTTTCTTGGCCATTAATATGTTTTTCTAAAGTGCTAAATGTTTGATCGCGTCCTTTTACGCCCAACTCAATTTTTTTATTAAAAAATGCTGCGCATTTTAAGCTAAAATGCACCAATTTAATACCAATGTTATAAAGAAAACTCAATTTTATTTGTTTGATGCTAAAATACATTTCTTTAAAATAAATTCATTGGTTAACATCCATGAATTTCGTAATTTCGTGAATTACACGCTATAATTTTTTTAGATGAAAAAAATTCAAATGGTTGATCTTAAAGGTCAATATAACGATATAAAAGATGTTGTAAATACGTCTATTCAAGAAGTAATTGAAACAACAGCATTTATAAATGGTCCAAAAGTCCATGATTTTCAAAAAAAATTAGAAACGTATTTGGGCGTAAAACACGTTATTCCTTGTGCTAATGGTACAGATGCCTTACAAATAGCCATGATGGGGTTAGGTCTTAAACCTGGTGATGAGGTTATTACTGCAGATTTTACTTTTGCAGCAACCGTAGAGGTTATTGCATTGTTGCAATTAACACCTGTTTTGGTAGATGTTAACGAAGATGACTTTAATATAAACATAGAGGCCATTAAAAAAGCAATAACACCAAAAACTAAAGCTATTGTTCCTGTTCATTTATTTGGACAATGTGCCAATATGGAAGCTATTATGGATATTGCGAAAGCACATAATTTATTTGTTATAGAAGATAATGCACAAGCTATAGGTGCTAATTATACATACAAAAACGGCTCAAAAGTTAAAGCAGGAACTATCGGCAATGTTGGAGCAACATCTTTTTTTCCATCAAAAAACTTAGGCTGTTACGGCGATGGTGGTGCTATTTTTACAAATGATGATGATTTAGCACATACCATTAGAGGTATTGTAAATCATGGTATGTACGAACGCTACCATCATGATGTGGTGGGTGTTAACTCAAGGTTAGATAGTATTCAGGCTGCGGTTTTAGGAACTAAACTACCACGTTTAGATGCTTATAATACAGCTAGACGTACTGCTGCAAAAAAATATAATGCTGCCTTTAAGCATATAGAACATATAACCACACCAAAAACAATAAATGGTTGCGAGGGAATTTGCGATACGTGTGATTGCCATGTTTTCCATCAATATACCTTAAAGATTACAGGTATAGATAGAGACGCTTTAGTAAAACATTTAAACGAAAAAGAAATTCCTTGTGGTGTGTATTACCCTATACCGCTTCACAAGCAAAAAGCATACATAGATGACAGGTATAACGAGGCAGATTTTACGGTAACTAATCAATTAGTTAAAAATGTTATCTCCTTACCAATGCATACTGAGTTGGACGATGAGCAAATAGAATACATTACATCAACAATTATAAATTTTATAAATGAATAAAATATTAGTTACTGGCGGATTAGGATTTATTGGTTCGCATACGGTTGTAGAATTACAAAATGAAGGTTACGAAGTCGTTATTATCGATGATTTGTCTAACTCATCAGAGAAAGTACTTGACGGTATTAAAGCAATAACTGGAAAAGCTCCGATTTTTGAAAAATTAGATTTAAAAGATAGAACGGGAGTTGAATCCTTTTTTGCAAAACACAACGATATTAAAGGTGTTATACATTTTGCAGCAAGTAAAGCCGTTGGTGAAAGTGTTCAAGAACCTTTATTGTATTATGAAAACAATATAGCGACACTAGTTTACATTCTTAAAGAATTAAAAAAATTACCATCTGCGTCATTTATATTTAGTTCGTCTTGTACCGTTTATGGACAAGCAGATGAGTTGCCAATTACAGAAAACGCGCCTGTTAAACGTGCCGAATCTCCATACGGAAATACCAAGCAAATAGGTGAAGAGATTATTATAGATACATGTAAAGTTGTACCAACATTAAAAGCCATTGCCTTACGTTATTTTAACCCTATTGGTGCTCATGAGTCTGTAGAGATTGGAGAGTTGCCAATAGGCGTACCACAAAATCTAGTGCCTTTTATAACACAAACTGCTATTGGTTTACGTCAAGAACTATCTGTTTTTGGTGACGATTACCCAACTACAGATGGTACTTGTGTTCGTGATTATATTCATGTCGTAGATTTAGCTAAAGCTCATGTCATTGCTTTAGAACGGTTGTTAAAAGATAAAAATAAAGCAAACTACGAAACTTTTAATTTAGGTACAGGAACTGGTAGCTCGGTATTGGATGTTGTTAAGTCTTTTGAAAAAGTTTCTGGCGAAAAATTAAATTATAAAATTGTTGGAAGACGCGAAGGCGATGTTGTAGCGGCATATGCAGATACTAATAAGGCTAATGATGAGCTAGGTTGGAAAACAAAATTATCGCTAGACGATGCTATGCGTTCTGCATGGAAATGGGAGCAAAAGGTAAGAGCAAAATAAATTTTTAAGCTGAAGAATTTGGCTTAAATTTTAGTTTATACAAAAAGGCTACTTAAAATCATATTTTAAGTAGCCTTTTTGTATAAACTACTGCTTCTCGGTAGTTTTTTTGTTCTTAATCATGTTATCATTAAAATTATCATACCTGTAGTAACTAATAAATCTGCTAAATTGAAGATACGGGTTTTAAAAACTAGACGCGATAAGAATAAGAACGGTTTGTTTTATCTATTATACATATTTTAATGGTTAGCGGGGTGCTATTATTAATTTAAAGTAACGATAAGTAGTATTTGGTAAAAGTGAAAACCATCAATTTACGGAAAAACCACAGCATAAATTTAAATAACAAGATAAAGACTATAAAAAATAGCAAATAAACGTATGTTAATTGTTATTTTTTCTTCATATTTATAATTTTTAAATTAACTTTAATTTCCCTAATTAAAGTTAATAGTGTTTTGCTAACCTTATGTGCTAGCTGTTCGTATCTTAGTGCGTTACAATATTAAGGTGTAATTCATTTTTGTATACATGAACTTTTTTAAATTTTAAATAAACCATAACACAAATGACGAACAAATTAAAAAACTTCCTTAAAATTGTTACATTAATTCTATTTGTAGGATGCAATGAAAACTCTGAACCTATTTTGGAGCAAGAACAACAAACAGAAAGCTTAACAAATACCTATTACACTACAAAAGTTACTCTTGATGATATTCCCGAAATTTCATCTTACTTGGGTGTAGACTCTAAAAAAGGGTTGGTTTCTAAAAATGGTAGCCAAAAGGCTATTTTTAATTTTGATGAAATTTTAGAAGTGGTTGACACTCTTGGGCATACCAATTATTCCATAAACTTCTCCATGGTAGATACGCCGTACAATGTTATGTATAATTTGGTTGTCGGGGTAGACGCTTTAGGGCAAAAAACTAATCCGCTTATATTAAAACTTACGAGCGATAAAGACAGCTATAAATCATGGGCAGAAAATAATTTTGATTTTTCACATTTTACAGGAACTTTAGATTTGCATAAGTTTTCAAGTTTTTTCGGTGATTTTACACGTTTTAAAAATACGACTTCAAAAAATGATTGTATACAGTTTGATGCCCAAGGCGACCCCATACCTTGTAACAGAAATAGAATAGAGGGAGGAAACCCAAATTCTGGAGGAGGTAGACCCAATGGCGGTAGAAATACAGGTGGAGGTTCAGGTGTTGTTACTACACCAGATAATTCTGGGTCGGGTTGCACCATTAATACCTATTGGCGTACCTGTGGCGGCTCTAATGAATATGATGCGCACGGCTCATCTACATGTGGTGGTGATGGTGGCGGAGCAGGATGGGTAATTTCCATTAACTGTGGTAATAACGGTGGCAGTAATCACCGACCACCACTTGAATTTAATAAAAATAGCACTACAGGAAATAGCGACTGTACCGATTGTAATACTGGTTTATCTGGTGGGGTTGGTGTTAACACGGGTGTCGCCATGCGAATAGATATTCTTGTTGATAACTTACACCAGGAGATTGGTTTAACACCAACTGAAATAAGGTTTCTTAAAAAACAGGACAATTGGGAGTTAACGGGTAAGGTTATTTCTTTTTGGAATACTAGTGATAAAACAGATGAAGCTAAAGCGTTTGTTAAGTACGCAATTAAAATTTTAGAAGCTAATCCTAATGCTAATCCGTTTTTAGGTGCAGATTGTAGAAGTTTTGAATATGCCAAACCCCCCGGAGCATTACAAAGAGGTTGTGCTGTAAAAGATTTTGATCATACGTTTTATACTGCTGGTGTTAGGTCTAATGGTAACTCATATTATGGTGAAATTGATGTTCCTGTTAATCTTTTGTATTTTACCATGCCAACCTGGATGACCAATGGTCGTGCGGCTAATCTCACTGCAGTAGCTGTTACTGGAGCAATAAAGGCTACAGACGTGCACTTTTTTAATAATCCAGATATTAGTAAACATAGATTAGCAAGTTTTTTTAGAGACCAACTTAAAACCCAAATGGCTTCAGTTGGTGGTCGTTTTAGTACAACTATAGCTCCTTTTCCAATACGTAATCCAGCACCTTATATTACTAGTATTTTGGGTATCAGTAATCCTTTTGATTGTGAATGATGAAAAATATTTTTGCCCTGTTGTTAATTTTTATTTTATATTACAAAAGTTATATGATAAATCATATTAAGTTTGAGGAATTATTAGGAAAACATGTCTCTAAGTTTGAAGATAGCATTGGAATCGATTTTGAAAACACTCTTTTTCAAAAGAGTTTTTATTATATATCTGATGAATTTACAAAGAAACATTTCTATGGTATGGAATACAACATGGTGGATATTATAACTAATGAAGATCAGAAAGTACAATCTATCTCTGTGCTTTTTAGAAAAGTGATTGATAGCCAATTTTACAATGCGTTTATTGTAAACTATGGAGAGCCTGATCATATTCAAGTTGTCTTAAATAAAAAAGAAATAAAAGAAGATTACCCAAAAGAGAATAACAATGATTTTACTCGCAATGCTAAGAAATACGAAATTGAGCTAAAAGAAGGAAGTTTCAATGAAAAACCATTATATATTATTTGGAAAAAAGATAATTATGAGATTAAGGCATTTCTAAGACATAAGCAAAACATGAGTGAAATAACGTTTAGTATAAAATGAAAATAATGTTATATTACAGTTCGTAAAATAGCAGTTAACAATCAAGTTTTGTAGTTTTTTATTAAGAATAAATAACTTTACTCCGCTAACTTTTATATGTGGAAATGTTAATTAACACTTATCTAAAATAAAAGTGTATTTTACATAAGTGTTCCATTTCATCAGACTATAGGCATTGTAAATAATTAAAAGTTATATTATTTATTATAGCCCTAATTCAAAATTATTATTTTGTAGAATATATGGAATTTGAGAATCTTTTAGGGAAAGACCTTTTAAGTGTTGAGAAAATTATTGGTATCGATTTTGTAAAAAAAGATTATGGTTATCCTTTTTACATTGGTGAATACTTTAATAATGATTTTTTTGGGATGGAGTGTAGCCATATAACTTTACTAACAGATGATAAAGATATGTTACAATCTATTTCTATTCATTTTCCTAAAATACTTAACCGTAAATTTTATGATTTGTTTATCAAAAAATGCGGAAACCCTGATAATATTCAAGTAATTGAAAATAGAAAAATTGAGAGTAAGTCTTTCGTAAAAGATGATAATGGTAAGGTTGTTCAAACGTTAAGAAAGAGTACTTTTGATTTAAGAGAAGGTAGTTTTGAAGAAAAGCCTTTGTATATTATTTGGAAAAAGGACAACTATGAAATTAAAGCCTTTCTTAGACATAAACAGAATATAAGCGAAATAACGTTTAGCATGTAATAAATATTTTTATGTAGACAATAAGAAACTGCCAGAAAGTTATATAAAAGTGTATTCGTTTATCATCGATGGTAATAATATTAATGTTGAGTTATTTTACAATGTAGAAGGTGTTAATATTACTTGTAAACTTATAAAAAACGGTAATGATAAATTGGAAGTAGTTAATGTAAGTTTTATTGAAATTTAGTGTCTAGCATATTGCTTACTGAACTAGATGTGTGATTTTGGTACATAGATGCTCATTATTGTTTCTCGATAGTTTTTTTGTTCTTAATCATCGTTATAATTAAAATTATCATACCTGTAGTCACCGATAAATCTGCTAAATTAAAGATGCCGGTCTTAAATACACCACCTAAATCTATAAATAAGAAATCTGTTACTTTTCCAAAAGCAATTCTATCAAAAACATTGGCAATCCCACCACCTATAATACTAGCAAATGCAAAAAGAGACCAGTTGTTAAGTGTTTTGTCTTTAAATACATAACGTAACACATACCCTAGAACAAGAATAGGTAAAATAAGTAATAATATAATTCTTAGACTTTCATTAAGTTCGCTCCCCATACCAAGAAAAGCGCCTTCGTTTTCCACATTCATCATAATAAAAGCATCACCAATTAAAGGAATGCGTTCACCAGAATTTATTTCTGTTCTTAAATCTACATGTTGTCTTACCATCACTTTTGAAATTTGGTCAACGGTAATCGTTAATATGATTACTAAAATGATAAAGATGGAGCGTTTAGATAATTTCATTTATAAATTATTGTTTTTCAAAACTTGCAGAAACGGTTTCCGAAGCTCTGTTAATTTTTTTCACTAAACCTTGCAGTACTTTACCTGGGCCAACTTCTGTAAAAAGTGTTGCGCCGTCTGTAATCATTTGTTCTACAGATTGAGTCCAACGCACAGGAGCCGTTAATTGCGAAACAAGATTAGTTTTAATATCGTCTGCATTAGTTACGGCATTAGCGGTAACGTTTTGATAAATAGGGCAGTTGGGTTTACTAAACGTCGTGTTTTTTATAGCTGCTGCTAATTCTTCTCTAGCAGGTTCCATAAGTGGTGAATGGAATGCACCACCTACAGGTAAAACTAAGGCTCTACGTGCGCCTTCTGCTTTTAGAGTTTCACATGCGTTGTTTATGGCTTCAATTTCACCCGAAATAACCAATTGCCCTGGGCAGTTATAATTTGCTGCAACTACAATACCTTGAGTGCTTTCGCATATTTTTTCAACAATAGCATCATCCAGTCCTAAAACGGCAGCCATAGTACTTGGTTGTAATTCGCAAGCCTTTTGCATAGCTAAGGCACGTTGCGATACTAATTTAAGACCATCTTCAAAAGTTAATGTGCCGTTGGCAACTAATGCTGAAAATTCTCCAAGAGAATGTCCTGCTACCATATCTGGTTTAAAGCGATCTCCTAAT
Organism: uncultured Algibacter sp.; assembly: GCA_947499935.1. Taxonomy (GTDB): domain Bacteria; phylum Bacteroidota; class Bacteroidia; order Flavobacteriales; family Flavobacteriaceae; genus CANMQH01. Next base: position 150,880 of record CANMQH010000001.1, read on the forward strand.
GTTTTTGCTAATATTACCGAATGTAAAAATATGGCAGGTTGGGTAACCTTAGTTTCTTTAAGGGCTTCTGCTGTGCCTTCAAACATAATATCTGTGATATTGAAACCCAGAATTTCATTAGCTTGTTCAAATAACTCTTGAGCTAGTGGTGTGTTTTCATAGAGGTCTAAACCCATTCCAGAAAATTGTGCACCTTGGCCCGGAAAAATATATGCGTTCATAATTTGGTTTAATTTTGATGGTGCTAAAATATGAATTTTATGAGACTTTAAAGTCTACTCAAGATAAACTTGTATTGCATTGCAGGAGAGCAGAAAAGTGGTTTTAAATTAAAACTAAAGTATTTATTTTAACTGCTAAGACTTAACTTAAAATACAACAGGACTATGATTTTTGTAGAGTTAATTACAATCCAACTACAGCTGCTTCCGCACAGCGTTCACCATCCATGGCAGCAGAAACAATACCGCCTGCGTAACCACCACCTTCCCCACAAGGAAATAAGTTTGATATTTGGGGATGTGCTAAATGCGTTGTCCTAGGAATAGAAACAGGAGATGATGTTCTGGACTCTACGCCTACAATATTGGCTTCTTCGGTATAATAGCCTTTCATTTTTTTTCCAAAAGCTTCAAATCCTTTTCGTAATCGACTTCCAATAAATTTAGGCAATAGCGAATGCATTGGAGCAGATTTTAAACCAGGCTGATATGATGTGGGGTTTAAATCTTTAGATAATTTACCTTCAACAAAATCTGTTAAACGTTGCGCTGGTGCTACTTGGCTTCGTCCTCCAGAGGTAAAGGCCAAACGTTCTAAGTTTTTTTGATATTCTAAACCTTTTAAAGGTCCAAACTGTTCGTATTTGTGTAAATCGGTGTCTACATTAATTTCTACCACAATACCCGAATTTGCATATAGATTATTTCGTTTTGATGGCGACATGCCATTTACAACAACCTCTCCATTAGCGGTGGCAGCAGGTACTATAAAACCGCCAGGACACATGCAAAATGAGTAAACACCACGCTCATTAACTTGTTGTACTAAGCCATAGGAAGCAGCAGGTAGTAATTCATGCCGATTGCCAGAACAATGGTATTGAATAGAATCTATAATATGTTGTGGATGCTCTACCCGAACGCCCATGGCAAAAGATTTAGCCTCTAGGGCAATTTGTTTTTTGTGAAGCAGATAAAAAATATCGCGTGCAGAGTGCCCTGTGGCTAAAATAACTTTGCTAACAGGTATTTCGTTTTTATTGTTAAGCTGGATAGCCTTAATGCTACTGTCTTTTATAATAAAATCGGTAACCCGAGTTTCAAAATGAATTTCGCCACCGTATTTTAGAATAGTTTCTCTTATGTTCTGTACTACTTTTGGAAGTTTGTTTGTACCAATATGCGGGTGCGCATCAATTAAAATTTGATCTGTTGCGCCATGAAACACCAAGTTTTCAAAAATACGTCGTACATCACCACGTTTAAGACTGCGCGTGTAAAGCTTGCCGTCACTATAAGTACCGGCACCACCTTCGCCAAAGCAATAATTAGAATCTTCGTTTACAATATGGTCTTGATTAATGGCTTTTAAATCTCTACGACGTTCTTTAACGTTTTTGCCACGCTCTAAAACAATAGGTTTAAATCCTAGTTCGATACAGCGTAAGGCGGCGTACATGCCAGCTGGACCAAAACCAATAATATGAATAGGCTTTGATTTTGTAACATCTTTATAATCGAATTGGTATGCTGATGTTTCTGGTAAAGCTTCTTTAATATAAACTGCTAATTTATAATTTAGAATAATTTTTGATTTTCTAGCATCAATAGACTTTCTCAGTACTTTTATACCCGTTATGTCGTCTCTTTTAATATCTAAAAATTGAGCAGATTTAATTGCTAAAATATCACTGCGTTCTTCTTCTTTTAATGTAACACGAAGCTGAATGTTTTTAACCATAATGCGAAATTAAAGAAATTTAAAAACATGAGCTTTAAAATTGGCTGTGGATATTTATTATGTTTACAAAAAAAAGACCCTTTACATGTTTTTAACTGTAAAGAGTCTTTTTTTAATTGGTGTATTTTTTATTGTACAGTAACATCAAATGTAGCCGTAATATCTGTTTCACCACCTGCGTCTTCAAGACCTGTATTAGGTTTTTTTGGTTCATGACGTAGTGTAAATGTTAATGTGCCAGAACTGGCAGCACCTGCGGTTAGTGTAAAGCTAGTGCCTAGAGGGGCTCCGTTACCATCAAAATTAGTATATGCTGTAGTGGCATCTAACGCTCCGTTTAAGGTGTAGAAAAATTGATGTTCATCAGATAGCTCTTCTACTTGTTCAGTAATATCTTCAGGAGGGCTAACAGTTTCGTTAAGAAGTTCTATAGAACCATTATATTCAACACCACTAATTAAATCTCCTGATACATCAATAGTTGGAAGATTTGGACCATCGGCATCTAAATCGCGGAATTGTAATATTATTGCTGGATTAGTACCACTACTTGGCGTTAATTTTACGTTTAGTGTTGTGATAACTTCTTCCTCAACTATAGGTTCGGGGTTATTATTATCATCATCACTGGAGCAAGCCGTTAGTATTATAGCTGTAAATAATAATAAAGAAAAAATTTTAAAATGTTTCATTTGTATTGATTTAAGGATTAATAATTGATTTTAAGATTTAATAAAAAATTTCTACCCAAATCATCTGCATAGTAACGCAGGCGATTTAGATAATTTCGGTATGAGGTATTCAATATATTAGTAACACCAAAACCTAATGTAAGTGCTGATTTTTTGTTTATATTAACATCTAAGCTTGAATTAAAATTAAATAAGTGGTAGGCATCTGGTGGTGTACTAATATCAACAATATCATTAGTTTGAGTTTCTGGTATAAAAACTTCAAAATTGTTATTAGGGAATTCGTTTTGTTTAAAAACATACACGCTTTCTAATGCTATTCTTAAGTTATTTAACTTAGGGTTATTGTAAATAATTTCATTTTTTGTATTTGCTGGCGGCATACTAATTAAAGGCTCGTTTCTGTTTAAGTCATAACCTTTAACTAATGAGAATTGATGGTCTAATCTTAGGTTTTTTAAAAACTTATAAGAAGCATCAATATCAAAGCCTAATAATTGGGCATTGGTTTGACGATATTCCCAAACTTGAAAATTGCCTCGTACTGTTTGCTGAATACTTGTAGGCTCAATAACAATAAAATCGTTTATAGTATTAATGTATGGGTTTATTGAAAAACTAAAAATATCATCTGTGCGCTGTAATGTTAATGCAAATTTATGCGCCAATTCAGAGTTAAAACTTAAGTCACCTAGCTCAATCCTAGAAGCAGAATGGTGTAAGCCTTCACTAAATAATTCAGATGGATTGGGTGCTCTAGATGCTAAAGAATAATTAAAAAATAATTTTGAATTTTCACTTAAGCTATATTGCCCACCAACAGTAGTAGAGGCATTATAAAAGTTAAGCTCTGGATTTGTTAAAATTTGATTGTCAAGTTCTTCTACAACAATGTCAGGAAAACGTTGGTCGTAGTTTCTAGATTCCCAAAACGATGTTCTATAAAATTTAAACGCATCTAAAAGGGTGTAATCAAATCGACCTCCAATTTCTAGTATTAATTTGTCGTTCAAACTAAAATCTGAAACCGCATAGACGCCCAAATTATATTTATCATAATCAGGAATTAATCTACGTACGCCCGTGTTAGGGTTTGCTATGTTTTTTTGATATTTAGCTGAAATGCCAGTTTTTAAATTTATAGATTCAGAAAGTTTAGAATCTAAATCTAGCATAAGTGTATGCGTTGTTAGTTCTAAATCTAATGAAGCTTTATCTCGATCATTACCTCGTCTAACATCAAATTCCAATCTATTGTTTTTTTGAAAATCGTATTGAAAACTAAGCTTTCCTAAGTCATTAAACCTTTTAAAGCCTTTTAATCGAGCTAAATGGTGAGTAACATCTTGTTTTGGTGCATCTATGCGGTATGTAAAATTATTAATAATAAGAGGTCGAGTACTATTTATAGCTCTAATTTGGTCTTGAGCACCACCTAAGTGCGAGGCGCGTAATATGCCTATCTCGTTTGTAAAAAGCGAATAATAAGCTTCTAGCCCATAGTTAAAACGATTTAAGCCAATTCGTAGTGATGCATTGCGTTCAGAAATCCCTGTATTACTCAAAACATAATCAGGAGCTTCAAAATCTCCAAATCGTTTTAAGGTGCCTTGCACTGTGCCATACCAACCATTATCATAGCTTTTTGTTAATTGAGATGCTAGTGATGAACCACGTCCATTAGAAGCACCAGACAAAATAGTTTTTCCATAAAGGCTATCTTTTATGGGGACTTTTACGGCTTCTGCTACAATAACACCACCAACAGCATCACCACTATATTGTAGTGCACTCGCGCCTTTAATAAGTGTAATATTGCCGGCTGTGTTGATGTCTACATTTGGTGCATGTTCTGCGCCCCATTCTTGGTCTTCCATGCGTACACCATTATTTATAATAACAACTCGGCTACTATGCAAACCATTAATTAATGGTTTAACAACGGTATTTCCTGTGTTTAAAGAAGATACACCAGATAGACTATTTAAGGCATCACCTAAAGTACCAATACTAAAGCGTTCTATTTTTTCTTGTGATATGGTGTTTTCTGTGATAGAATGTGATTTATTGCTATAAGCCTTCCCTTTGACCATAACTTCATTTAATTCTTCTAAATGATGTTCTAAACGGAATGTTTTTTTTGTGTCTCCAGAAACTTTTACTGTATACGTTTTTGTAGAGCAATAAGGGTGTGAAACCTTAATGGTGTAGTTTTGGTTACACAGGTTTGAAATGGTATAACGACCTTCAAAATTAGTTTGTATTACTTGTTGGGTTTCTACAACAACAAGTGCAGCTCCAGCAAGTGCAGAGTTATCGTGAAAATCAATAAGATTACCACTAAGGGTGTTGTTACAGTTTTGCGAATTACTAGTAATACCGACAAAAAACAGTAACCATAGGATATAAATACGCATGATATGTCTTGATTATGATAAAAAAAATTTAACTAAACAAGACTATGCGGAGGTGCTCTTAATTGCGTATTGGTTTTTTTGTGAAAATTAAAGAATAAAACAGGAAGATATTCTTCGGTATTAAAAAATATTTCAGGATTTAAAATTTGAGTATATTCAGGAATCTGATAACTAAAAGAAGTTAAGTGAAAATCGCAAATTTTACATTCTTGAACATTTTGATGAAGGTGCGTTTGTTTATTATTACAAGACGTATGTTCGTGATGTTCGAATGAGTGAGAAAATTGAATGCCAGTAGGAAGCAACAATACCACTAGCAGTAGTATTGATAAAATAGCTTGTCCTATTTGTTTTTTAGATGACATTAATCTTCTTTTCTAGAATGCAAAGGTATAAAACTATTATTCAAACGGTGGATTTTAACTTTTTTTTATTAAATATGAAATACTAAAATGCTCAATAGAGTTGGTTTTGTTTCTTTAGAAACTAGATTAAGCGTCTTTTTTTAGATAGGTGATAAACGAAAATTCATAATCATGATTTTCATCTTTGTTATGAAATGTGTTAGCGACTTCTTTCCAAATATGAGAATCAATTTTCGGAAAAAATGTATCAGCTTCAAAATTATCATGTACCCGAGTAAGCTCTATTTTATTTGCAACAGCTAAAGCTTGTTTATATATTTCGCCGCCGCCAATTATAAAAGGTTGATTATCTGATCTTGCAGCATCAATGGCATCTTCTAGGCTATTAACTATAATAACACCATTAGGGGCCTTATAATTAGGTTGTCTTGTAATGACAATATGTGTTCTGTTTGGTAATGGTTTAGGGAAACTTTCAAAAGTTTTGCGTCCCATAATAATGTGATGCCCATTAGTTAGAGATTTAAAACGTTTAAGATCATCACTTAAATGCCAAATTAATTTATTGCCTTTACCTATGGCATCATTTTCAGCAGCTGCCACAATAATAGTAAGGCCTATTAGGGTGTTTTTAGTATTTAAATCCTGATTAGCAGGGTTAATGTTATTATAAACCTCGCTTTGTGCTAAAAGTTTTTCTTCTTTTACAAACCCCGCTTTGAGTTTGTCAATACGTATTTGTTGTTTAGCTACAAGTTTGTCCAATTGTTTTTTCTCCCAAGATTTCCCCATAAATTTATGAGTTACAAATACTCTAAAAACATGGTAAATTAAAAAGAATAACCAAATTAAGATGGCAAATAGAAACCACTCTTTGCCTAATATTGTAAAATCTTTACCAATACCTAAAACGGTATTTGCAATAATTAAAAATACAGCACCAATTAAAAATATAACAAAATGGGCATATAAATATTTTTTTTGTTTAATTCGTTTTTGAGCATATTCAATGAGCTCTAATTGGTCTTGGTCTATTTGCGGTCTTGATTTCTTTTTTCCAAACATATTAATAAAATAATGTAGTAAAGTTAAAGTTTTTTTGGGAGTTTATGTCTGATTAAAAACACATATAAACAGAGTTTTAATCTGCTATTTTTATTTTATATGTAGTCATTACTGTTAATAAAACACTGATAATTATATAATTGTCTTATGGGTTTTTTATGTAGCCTATCTTTTTTAAGGCTACATTTTAATAAAATGATAATTATTTAAAGTTAATACCTACAAATTATTATGCATTATAAAATGTTTTTAAATTTGTAACAACAATATAAATAATATATCAATAAATAAAATTATGGCTATTAAAAAACAGTTTTTGAAAAGTAAACCAGTTTGCAAAGTAACTTTTTCTTTACCTGCTAAAGACGCCAAAAAAGTTTCTGTTGTTGGTTGTTTTAATGAATGGAATGCAAAAAAAATGCCTCTTAAGAAGTTGAAAAATGGTACTTTTAAAGGGACTACAGATTTAGATTCTGGAAATTCTTATGAATTTAAATATCTTGTAGATGGAGCATATCTTAATGAAGACAATGCAGATGCTTATGTTTGGAACGATTATGCTGGCGGTGACAATAGTGTTATTACTTTGTAATACTGTTTAGGCTAAAATATTTGATAATATTTTTTCTAGTTTGATTGTCTTAGATTTTAGTTGCCAAGACTAAATGTAACTGGTAATACATAGCTAGGTGTTATTACAGGTTCTCCTTTATAAATGCTTGGTTTCTTAAATTTTGGTAACCGTTTTACAACTCTTATGGCTTCTTTTTCAAGAAGTGGATGAGGTGCTTTTGCACCTACATCAATGACTTTACCTTCCTTATTAACTTTAAAAGAAATATCAATTCTTACTCTATTACTGGGTAGCTTCACGCCATTAACTACACTAAGATTTAAATTTCTAGACATGTGTATGGTAATCCCTTTAGCCATACATTTAGTTAGCTCAGTATTGTTCATTTTTTCACGGCAACCTTTGTAAACAGGTCCTTTTAGTGGGTCATTATCAATTTGTGCAAAAGTTGCTTGGGTAATAATAAAGATTAAGAGTAGAATTTTTTTCATAGTTTTTATATAGCTACAGCACCCTTAATATGGGGATGCGGGTTATAATCCAGTAGAGTAAAATCTTTAAAAGTAAAATCAAAAACATCAGTAACTTCTGGGTTTATAATCATTTTAGGTAAAGGTCTTATATCTCTAGATAATTGTAATTCTAATTGTTTATAGTGGTTGCTATAAATATGCGCATCTCCAAATGTGTGAATAAAATCTCCAACTTCGTAACCACAAACTTGAGCCATCATCATGGTAAATAAGGCATAAGATGCAATGTTAAAAGGTACGCCTAAAAAAATATCTGCACTACGCTGGTATAGTTGGCAGGATAGCTTTCCATTGGCAACATAAAACTGAAAAAAAGCATGACAAGGAGGTAAGGCTGCTTTACCATTAGCTACATTTTCGTTAAATGATTTTGAAGTATCAGGTAAAACTGAAGGGTTCCAGGCCGAAACCAGCATTCTTCGACTATTTGGGTTGTTTTTAAGGGTGTGGACAATGTCTTTAATTTGGTCAATCTCGTCACTATTCCAATTGCGCCATTGATGGCCATATACGGGGCCTAAATTACCATTATCATCAGCCCATTCATTCCAAATACGAACTCCATTTTGAGTGAGATATTCAATATTAGTATCGCCTTTTAGAAACCAAAGTAATTCATAAATTATAGATTTTAAGTGTAATTTTTTTGTAGTAACCATGGGGAAACCTTCACTCAAATCAAATCTCATTTGGTATCCAAAAACACTTTTGGTACCTGTTCCTGTTCGGTCTCCTTTTTCGTTACCGTTTTCTAAAACGTGTTTTACTAGGTCGTGATATTGTTTCATAAGCTTGTCTCTTGCAAAGGCAAGAGTCTAAATATTTAAAAAGTGAGGGTTATGGATTAGCAATTTAACATCGCACGCTAATTTAAAGAAAATGCATGTTAGTTGACTTTTTTTAGTCTTTTATATATTAAAAGTTATTAACTTTTAATATATAAAACTCCCACTATCAATACAGTTTATCCAATTATCATGCCAGCAATGGTTGCAGATATTAATGACGCTATAGTTCCACCAATAAGTGCTTTCATACCAAATTTAGAAAGTGTTTTACGTTGTCCTGGTGCTAAAGAGCCAATGCCTCCAATTTGTATGCCAATAGAAGCAAAATTAGCAAAACCACAAAGCATATAAGTGGCCATGATTATAGATTTTTCGTAGCTAAGGTGTATAGCGTTGGATGCGTTTTTTAATTCTCTTAATTGTATATAGCCAATAAATTCGCTAGCAGCTAATTTTATACCTAAAAGCTGGCCCATAAGAGTCATGTCTTCTTTGGCTATACCAATAAGCCACATAAGGGGGGCAAAGGCGTAGCCTAAAATGAGCTCTAAGGACAATTTATTATATGTAGTTTTTGCTGAAACCCATTCATTTAAATACGTTATATCTCCTACCCAGCCTAATATACCATTAAACATGGCTATAAATGCTACAAAAACTAAAAGCATGGCGCCAACGTTAACAGCGAGTTTTAATCCCTCGGTAGTACCATTAGCTATAGCGTCTAAAAAGTTAGTTCCTATTTTGTCTTGAGAAACAGCAACATTTGTATTGATACCTTCTGTTTGAGGATACAATATTTTTGAAATAACAATAGCTCCTGGTGCAGCCATAACAGAAGCTGCCAATAAGTGCTTGGCATAAAATAGCCTAAGGGCTTCATCTTCGCCACCAAGAAAACCAATATAAGCTGCGAGTACCGCACCAGCAACAGTTGCCATGCCACCTATCATGACCAAAAGCATTTCAGACTTATTCATTTTTTCTAAATAAGCCTTAATTAAAAGCGGCGCTTCGGTTTGTCCTAAAAAAATATTTCCTGCCACACTCAAACTTTCAGCTCCCGATATCTTTAAAGCTTTGGTTAATAACCATGCCATAGCTTTTACAATTTTTTGAATAATGCCTAAATAAAATAAAACAGAAGTTAAAGCTGAAAAGAATATAATAGTAGGCAAAACCTGAAATGCGAATATAAACCCAAAGGTTTCCATGTCTACAACTAAACCTTCAAATAAAAATTTACTTCCAGCACGAGTAAAATTCAATACTTCAATAAATAAGCCCCCAATAAATTCAAAAATTGATTTAATAAAATTAACTTTTAAAACACCTATAGCTATTAAAAGTTGAAAACCTAATCCTATACCAACAATTTTCCAATCGATAGCTTTTCGGTTACTGCTAAAAAGAAAGGCTATAAATATTAAAGAAACCATACCTAAAAGACCTCGCCATAAGCTGTTTATAGAAAAGCCTTGACTTGGAATTATTTGACTTTTAGTTGGAGTAGAAACGGTATTAAGTGGAATTGTATCTTCATTTATTATATCTGGATTAGATATGTTTTTTGAAGACTTTGAAACTTCAGTCGAAGTTGTTATAGTATCTTGAAGAATGGTGTTGTTAGCTTGTTGAGCCTCTGTTATTAAAGTGAATACAAAAAACATGACTGTAAAAACTAGAAACAGCTTCTTCATAAATTTGTAGAAATTTTATTCGCGTTTAGAAATTTCATCTCGTATATGTGCCGCTTTTTCATAATCTTCATTAATAACAGCTTCTTCTAAAAGATTTTGGAGTTCTTCTATAGTTTTTCCTTTATAGTTTTCTCTAGAGTCACTCGGGTCAAGTTCATTCGCAACAAGTTCATCCATAAGGATGCTATCTCCTTCGTTTTCATTGTCGCCATCTTTTTTAGGGTTCACTTTTAAATAAATACCAGCTTTATCTAAAATGTTTTTATATGTAAAAATAGGGGCTTGAAACCTAAGCGCTAAAGCAATAGCATCACTAGTTCGAGCATCAATAATTTCTTCAATTTTATCGCGTTCACAGATAAGACTTGAATAAAACACACCATCCACTAATTTGTGTATAATAACTTGTTTTACAACAATGTCAAATCTATCTGCAAAATTTTTAAAAAGATCGTGTGTAAGTGGTCTTGGCGGACTAATCTCTTTTTCTAAAGCTATAGCAATAGATTGGGCCTCAAAAGCACCAATAACTATAGGGAGTTTTCGGTCGCCATCTACTTCATTTAAAATTAAAGCATAAGCACCATTTTGTGTTTGGCTGTATGAAATTCCTTTAATGTTTAATCTTACTAAACTCATAATTTATAAAAACGCAAAGAACTGCTTAAATTAAAACTTTACCAACTACTTTTTGCAGATTAAGATAAAATGCTAATTTAAACAGTTCTTTAAGACTATACAATTTATTGAATAATTTATTGTTGTGCCTTAAAAGCTTTTAGTTTTTCGATGAGTTGAGGAACGACTTGAAATGCATCACCAACAACACCGTAATCTGCAGCTTTAAAGAAAGGCGCTTCTGGGTCTGTATTAATAACTACTTTTACTTTTGATGCATTAATACCAGCTAAATGCTGAATAGCTCCAGAAATACCAATGGCAATGTATAAATTTGAAGCTACAGGTTTACCCGTTTGTCCTACATGTTCGCCATGAGGTCTCCAACCTAAATCTGATACCGGTTTAGAACAGGCTGTTGCTGCACCTAACACATCGGCTAATTCTTCAATCATACCCCAGTTTTCAGGTCCTTTTAACCCGCGACCTGCAGATACTACAGTATCAGCATCTGCAATAGTTACTTTATCTGTAGCCTTATCTACAGATTCTACAGTAACGCCTAAATTAAGAATGGAAGGCGAAAAATCTTCTATAGAAGCACTACCTGTGTTTTCAACCAATCCGAATGAATTATTTGATACTCCAATTATTTTAACATCGGTGTTTATTTGTGTATTCTCAAATGCTTTATTGGTAAATGCACTACGCTTTACTGTAAAAGGATTTGTGTTTGTAGGAGCTTCAACGACATTTGATGCATAACCAGCATTTAAATGAACCGCTAAGAGAGGAGAAAGATATTTACTATCTGCACTCGAGCTAACAACAATAACTTTAGCACTTTCTTGTTCTGCAGCTTGTTTAATAGCAGCGGCATAACCATGAGCACTAAATTTATCTAATTGTGTGTTTGTAATGTTTAACACTTTATTTACACCATAATTGCCTAGCGAGGTGGTATCTTTTGTATTGATACTAACCGCAGTAACAGTTGTGCCTAATTGGTCGGCTACCGCTTTTGCATATGATGCAACTTCTAAAGCACCTTTTTTTAATGTGCCTTCTTCTGATTCTGTATATACTAAAACTGACATATTCTTTATTTTTTATCTCTATCGAACATCAATCTTTAGATGGGATGTCTATTGAGTTTGTTTGTGTGTTTTTTTTCGAAATACTAATTACGTTTCCTTCATAACAGTTTTTCTCATCTTTCAGAGACGTTTAGTGGAGAATTATATCACCTTGGCTTCGTTATGAAGCAAGTTTACTAATTCGTCTAAATTATCTGGAGATACTAAGGTTACTGCTCCTTTTGGAGTAGGCTTTTCAAATGAAATAGACGTTGTTTCAGCATTAGTATCTAAAGGTTCAACGACGTTTAAGGGTTTTTTACGAGCCATCATAATACCACGCATGTTTGGTATACGTAAATCGCTTTCTTCAACAAGCCCTTTTTGTCCTCCAATTATTAGAGGGAGTGATGTAGATACGGTTTCTTTACCACCATCAATTTCTCTAACGGCTTTAGCACTTGTACCATCAATTTCTAAACCAATACAATTGTTTACAAAATTAGCTTGTGTTAAACCAGCTATCATGCCAGGTACCATACCACCATTGTAATCAATAGATTCTCGACCAGCAATAACTAAATCGTAACCGCCATCTTTTATAACATGAGCTAATTGTTTTGCAACCGAAAACCCGTCGGTAGCTACTGTGTTTACACGAATAGCAGCATCGGCACCAATGGCTAAAGCTTTTCTAAGTGTAGGCTCGGTTTCTGCGCCACCAACATTAACAACAGTAACATTGGCACTTTGTTTTTCTTTAAACCACATGGCTCGAGTTAATCCAAATTCATCATTGGGGTTTATAACAAATTGTACGCCATTGGTATCAAATTTGGTGTCGTTTTCTACGAAATTTATCTTTGAAGTCGTATCGGGAACGTGGCTAATACATACTAATATTTTCATATATCTATCTATTAAATGACTTAATGCTTATCAAGATACGAAGTTAATTATTTTATTTCGGATATATACTATGCGTGCATAATAAATTTTAAATAATTCTTCTAAGACCATAAATCATTTATTCCTATTTTTGCAATTCGATTTATTTTTAACTAAAATCACTTCCTAGTAAGGAATACAGAAGAAGAGAATGAAGACAATTCAATTTAGAGAGGCTATTTGCGAAGCAATGAGCGAGGAAATGCGCAGAGACGAAAGCGTTTATTTAATGGGCGAAGAAGTAGCAGAATATAATGGTGCATACAAAGCATCAAAAGGAATGTTAGATGAGTTTGGTGCAAAACGCGTTATTGATACACCAATTGCAGAGTTAGGTTTTGCAGGGATAGCTATTGGTTCTACAATGACAGGAAATAGACCGATTGTGGAATACATGACCTTTAATTTCTCTTTAGTTGGTATTGATCAGATTATAAATAACGCCGCTAAAATTAGACAAATGTCTGGAGGACAGTTTAAATGTCCTATTGTATTTCGTGGCCCAACGGCTTCTGCAGGACAATTGGGTGCAACACATTCGCAAGCTTTTGAGAATTGGTTTGCTAACACACCAGGCTTAAAAGTTGTAGTGCCATCAAACCCGTACGACGCAAAAGGTTTGTTAAAGGCTGCCATTAGAGATGATGATCCTGTTATTTTTATGGAGAGTGAACAAATGTATGGTGATAAAGGTGAAGTTCCAGAAGGCGAGTATGTTTTACCAATTGGTGTTGCAGAAACCAAGCGAGTAGGTACAGATGTTACTATTGTATCTTTTGGTAAAATTATAAAAGAAGCCTACAAAGCGGCAGACGAATTAGAGAAAGAAGGTATTTCTTGTGAAATCATCGATTTACGTACCGTTCGTCCTTTAGATAGAAAAGCAATTGTAGAATCTGTTAAAAAAACTAATAGATTGGTGATTTTAGAAGAAGCATGGCCTTTTGGAAATGTTGCGACAGAAATTACATATTTAGTACAATCTGAAGCATTTGATTATTTAGATGCTCCCATTATAAAAATTAATACGGCTGATACTCCGGCACCATATTCACCAGTTTTATTAGAAGAATGGTTACCAAATAAGGATGAGGTTATTAAGGCCGTAAAAAAAGTAATGTACAAATAACCCCAATTTTACAACCTAAATTTAAACTTTATCAACCTTCGAAGGCATATTAGCACGATTGTTGATAAAGTTTTTTACATTATGAACATAAGATTATTTATAGCCCTGTTTTTTTTCTTCGGAATATTTTCGGTTACCGCCCAAACTAAGGTTAGTGGCTATGTATTTGACGAAAGTAATCTGCCTGTGTCATTTGCTAATGTTGTTTTAAAAGGGTCTACAGTTGGTACAATTACGAACGAAGATGGTAAATTTTATTTAGAGTCTGATGATGATTGGAGCACATTAGTGATTTCCTTTATAGGTTACCAAACCGAAGAAATTAAATTAGATAAAAAAGTAAATTACAATTTAAAGTTAATACTAAAAGAAGAAACGTCGCAATTGGGTCAAGTTTTAATAGTATCTGGTAAACAGCCCAAAAAAAACAATCCAGCTATAGATTTACTCAGGAAAATTTGGGCAAACAAACGTAGTAATGGCCTCAAACAATTTAAGCAATACGAGTATGATAAATACGAAAAAGTAGAGTTTGATATTAATACCATAGATAGTGCGCTTATAAAAAGCAAACTTTTTAGAGGTATGGAATTTGTGTTTGATCAAGTAGATACTTCTAGCGTAACAGGTAAAACGTATTTGCCTATGTTTATAAACGAAGCTGTTTCTAAAGTATATGGCGATAATGTAGTTAATAAAAAGAAAGAGGTTTTAGAAGGGAACAAAAATTCAGGATTTAGTGATAATCAAGTCATAATAGATTTTGTAGATGATTTATATTCAGATTTTAATGTTTATGATAATTACCTAAAGTTTTTTGATAAAAGCTTTGTGAGCCCACTTTCTAGAACAGGAATTAACACTTATAACTATGTGTTGTCTGATAGTGCCTTTGTTGATAATAAATGGTGCTATAATGTTATTTACTACCCGCGACGAAAAAACGAACTAACTTTTAAAGGTGATTTTTGGGTAGCAGATTCTACGTATGCTATTAAAGAAATAAATTTACAAGCATCAAAAAGTGCTAATATAAATTGGGTAAAAGAAATTTATATAGAACAAGAATTCGAGGTTTTAAATGATTCTTTGTTTCTTGTAAAACGTGATTATATGTTGTCTGATTTTGCATTCAACAAAAAAGAAAAATCTCGTGGTGTCTATGGTAAGCGAACAACGTTGTACAATAATTATAAATTTGATATAGAAAAAGATAAAAAATTCTATGAAAAGGAAGTTAATAATTATGATAAAGATGTTTACGACAGAGATGCAACCTTTTGGAAAGAAAACCGTTTAGAAGCTCTAAATAAAGACGAGCAGGGCGTTTATAAAATGTTAGATACCTTAAAAACTGTAAAAAAGTTTAAACGTCTTTATAATCTAGGAAGTGTTTTAGCTTCTGGGTACATAGAATTAAATGCTTTGCCTTTAGATTATGGGCCTATCTTTTCTACTTTTGGTTTTAATGAAGTAGAAGGATTACGACTTCGTGCCGGAGGTAGAACTTATTTTGGTAGAAATGACCTTTGGAGATTGGAAGGTTTTTTAGCTTATGGTTTTAGAGATAATAAGTTTAAATATGGTATTTCAGGAAAATGGTTAATTGATAAAAAGAACCGATTAATTCTTTCAGGTGGTAATCGAAGAGATGTAGAACAAATAGGAGCTAGTTTAACCAATTCTACAGATGTTTTGGGTAGAAATTTAGCATCATCATCGGTTGTTGGTACAGGTGCAAACGATAAGTTAACGACAATTAATTTAACGAGTTTGGCTATTGAAGCTGAGCCATTAAGAAATGTGATTTTTAGATTAGGCGGAAGCTATAGAACATTAGAGTCTGCATCGCCAACATTTAGTTTAGACTATAATACACCAACAGGTCTAGAGTCTGAAATTAAACAGTACGAAACAAGCTTTTCTGTTAATTATTTGCCTAAACGAAAAATGACAGGTTATGGTGTAGAGCGTAGAGTAGCAAATGATGGTTTTCCTAGTTTGTTTGCACAGATTAGTAGAGGCGATAAAGGTATTCTTAGCAGCGATTTTAATTATACTAAGCTTCAGTTTTCATATACTCAACCATGGCAAGTTGGTGGTTTTGGTCAATTAACAACTACCATAGAGGCAGGTAAAACTTTTGGAGAAGTACCACTAGGTTTACTTAGTGTCATTCCTGGAAATCAAACATATTTCTCTATTTATAATACATTTTCTCAGCTGGATTTTTATGAGTTCGTATCAGATACTTATACGTCGTTTCATTTAGAGCATAATTTTAACGGACGATTGTTTTCTAGAATTCCATTTCTTAAAAAACTAAATCTTCGCGAGATTGTAAGCGTTCGTGGTGTTTGGGGTGAGATTTCGGACGAAAATATAAGACTTAACGATACAGGTTTGTCTAATGCTATTCCATTAGTGGCTCCTTCTACAGACCCTTACTACGAATATAGTCTCGGTATAGGTAATATTTTTAAAGTTTTTAGAATAGATTTTAATTTTAGAGGAAACTACAAAAACGAAGTCACTTATCCAGATGCTAGGAAATTTGGAATTACAGGCAGTTTTGGATTTTATTTTTAGGGAATATGTTTATTTTATAACGTGAGTTCGATATATTGTTATCTGACAATCCGTTATTTAAAAATAAAAATAGGAGAAATGTGTCATTCCGAACGAGGCACGAGGAGGAATCTCATCTTTCTGAGATGTCTCGTCGCTCATGTCTTCGCTCTGTCGACATGACAAATCACTGTTTTTTTTCAGAAATATAAATGCTATTGTTTATTGAATTTTATATCGAACTCACGTTGATAGTTTATATCACAATGGTTATTGTGATACGTTTTGATTAGAAATTGTAATAAACTCAAAAGACCAAGTATCTCCATTTTTGTATTTTTTGTTAAAATTAGGAGGATGAATTCCTGCGTAAATCATTCCAGCAGCTGGTATCGTTAATAAAAAGGCCGTAGAATTAATGAGTAAACCAATTAATACACCAAAACCAGCAGCAATAACGCCTCCATAAAGAAAGATTCCACCACTAAGAACAGATACTAAAAGCGGATGGCGTTTTATGCCTTGTATCTCCGTTAATAAAAATGATTGATTATCTAAAAAAAGCATGTTATCTTTAATACTAAAACGACCAGAAACTTTTTTGCCATCTACGGTTTCAATTTTTATTCGTTTGTTTTCTTTGATAATGATTTCTTTTTTAGAAACCTGATTTGTGATTTTAATAGCTTGTCCTTGAGCAAGTACAATATTAGAAACGAGTAAGCTAAAACTTAAAAGTATTAATGTTTTCATAGATGTTTTTTCTAGGTATTACAATTTATAAAAGATTACATAAAATCTACTGTTTTTAAAAAGGCATTTAATAATATTTTTCATAAAGTTAAACGTTTGTTTTGTATGTATGGTTCAAATAAAAAAGAACCTCTATATTTTAAGGTGTTTTACTAAATTCAAAACATCAGTTAGTATTGGATTTCTATTCATTTTGTTCCAAACAATAGACAAATCTGTACGTTGTTTAATCATGTCCAATTCAATAAATTTCACTTTTTCTTTGGTATCCAATGTCAATGATTTTGGAACAATAGAAATACCAAAATTATTTTCAACGAGTTTATAGATAGAGCTAGAATGTATAGTAAGATGCGATACTGATGGCGTAAAACCAGCATCTTCGAATATTTGAATGACTTTTTCGTAATATGATTTACTGTATTCGGGATCAAAAAGGATAAAAGAGTCATCTTTAAATTGAGACAATTTTTTAAAATTTAAAGTGTCAATAGGATGATTTTTAGGTAAAACCAGACAAAATGTGTCTTTTAAAACAGGTTTAATTTCTATATTATTTGGTACGCGTTCTAATCTTACAAAGCCCAAGTCTACATCAAAATTTAATAAACCATCAATTTGTTTTTGGTTATCCATTTCCTTTAAATTGAAAACAATATCTGGGTTTTCTTTTTTAGATTGTAATAATAAATTAGGTATAATTTGTTGCATAGCAGAGCCAACATAACCTAATTTTAGCTGTCCCTTTTTACCTTGATGTAATAAGTGCGCATGATTAAATGTGTCATCAAGTTGTTTTACATATATAGATAATTCTCTTTTTAAATAGGTGCCTGCTTTAGTTAATTCTACTTTTCTATTATGGCGTTCAAAAAGTAAAATACCTAAATCTTCTTCCATTTGTTTTATTTGTCTACTCAAACCTGGTTGAGATATATAAAGGCGTTCTGCCGCTTTTCTAAAATGCAAATCTTCTGCAACGGCTAAAAAATAATGGATATGGCGTAATTCTAATTGATAACTCATAGGTATTAATACTTGATTAAAATAGTCTTTTTAAGCATTAAAAATAACAATAACTTTGGAGTAATCCATTAATATATTAAAATGACTTTTAATTACGGTTTCGATAGATTGACAGTTAATAAACTAATTAAAATCTCAAAAGGAGGCTTAAAAGGTATTTTATCTAGCCAAACGATTGAGAAAATAAACAGTTGCAGACAGAAGGTAGAAACTATGGCGGGCTCTAATAAAGCTGTCTATGGTATAAATACAGGTTTTGGACCATTGTGTGATGTCCAAATTACACCTAATGAAACTAATAAATTACAAAAAAACCTATTGATTACGCATGCCGTTGGTGTTGGTAATCCTATAGATAAAGCATTGTCTAAAATCATGATGATTTGTAAAGTACATGCATTATGCCAAGGGTATTCTGGAATACGTTTAAAAGTTATTGAACGTATTTTGTTTTTTATAGAGCACGATTTAATTCCTGTTGTACCAGAACAAGGCTCGGTAGGCGCTTCTGGAGATTTGGCGCCATTATCTCACTTGTTTTTACCATTATTAGGCGAAGGCGAGTTTTGGGATGGAGATACCATAATGTCTGCTCGCAAAGTTTTAGACAAGTATAAACTACAGCCTATTGTTTTAGAAGCTAAAGAAGGCTTGGCTTTAATTAACGGGACACAGTTTATTTTGGCTCATGCCGTTATAGGATTGTATAAAATGAAATATTTGTTAGACTTAGCCGATGTTGCTGGCGCTATAAGTATAGAGGGCTATAAAGGTAGTGCTTCGCCATTTAAAGAAGCTTTGCATGTAATTAGGCCATTTCTTGGGGTTATAAAAGTAGCTAAACGCATGCGCATGCTTTTTAAAAACTCAAAAAACATCATGTCGCACGAAAATTGCGAACGTGTACAAGATCCATATTCCATGCGTTGCATCCCACAAGTGCATGGTGCTTCAAGAAGTGCTTATATGCATTTAAAAGATTTGGTGAAAATAGAGTTGAATGCAGTAACTGATAACCCAATTGTTCTTACAGATACCGAAGCTATTTCTGGTGGTAATTTTCATGGTCAACCTCTGGCCATGGCACTAGATTATACTTCTATAGCAGCTTCAGAATTAGGGAATATTTCAGATAGAAGATGTTATTTGTTAATAGAAGGCAAGTTTGGATTACCTCGCTTATTAACAAAATCTGGTGGATTAAATTCTGGTTTTATGATTCCTCAATATACTACTGCGGCCTTGGTTACCGAAAATAAATCGTTGTGTTTTCCGCCTTCGGCAGATAGTATTCCAACATCTTTAGGTCAAGAAGATCATGTGTCTATGGGAAGTATTTCGGGACGAAAATTGAATCAAATTTTAGGGAATTTAGAAAAAATACTAGCTATAGAACTTATGTATGGTGTTCAAGCACTAGAGTTTAGACGACCAAATACATTTTCAAAACTCATAGAAACCAATTTTAAAATTATTAGAAAAAAAGTTAAAAAACTTGAAGAAGACAGACTTTTAAAAGATGATATTAATGCTATGATTGGTATGGTGAAAAATAGGATTATCAAAGTAAAATAAAGTAACGTAATGACATTTAAAGAACACATATTACAAGGTATTCCAAACGAGCTACCTAAACCTAAAGCATACCCCAAGGATATAAACAGGGCGCCAAAACGTAAAGACATACTTTCTGTAGACGAAAAGCGTTTGGCTATTAGCAATGCATTACGATATTTTCCCAAAATCTGGCACAAAACATTAGCTGTTGAATTTGCTAATGAGTTGCAAGAGTACGGACGTATTTACATGTACAGGTTTAAACCAGATTATAACATCCATGCTAGAGCTATTAGTGAATACCCTGCTAAAAGCCAACAAGCAGCAGCTATTATGTTGATGATTCAAAATAATTTAGATCCTCTAGTAGCACAACATCCCGAAGAATTAATAACGTATGGTGGTAATGGTGCTGTGTTTCAAAACTGGGTGCAATATGTATTAACTATGCAGTATTTGGCAACCATGACAGATGAGCAGACTTTACACATGTATTCTGGACACCCTATGGGATTGTTCCCTTCTTCAAAAGAAGCTCCAAGAGTTGTCGTTACTAACGGCATGATGATTCCTAATTACTCTAAACCAGATGATTGGGAAAAGTATAATGCATTAGGTGTAACGCAATATGGACAGATGACAGCAGGGTCGTATATGTATATAGGCCCTCAAGGTATTGTGCATGGTACAACCATAACAGTAATGAATGCGTTTAGAAAAATTTTAAAAAAAACGGAAACGCCAGCAGGTAAAATATTTTTAACCTCTGGTTTGGGCGGTATGAGTGGTGCTCAACCAAAAGCAGGTAATATAGCAGGTTGCATAACCATCTGTGCCGAAATAAATCCTAAAGCAGCAAAAAAAAGGCATGAACAAGGTTGGGTAGATGTTTTAATTAAAGATATTAAGGTTTTAATAGAACGTGTAAAGCAGGCGCAAGAATATAACGAAGTGGTTTCCATAGCTTATATAGGTAATGTTGTTGAGGTTTGGGAACGTTTTGATAAAGACAATATATTTATCGATATTGCTTCAGATCAAACCTCTTTGCATATACCATGGACGGGCGGTTATTATCCAGTAGATTGTTCTTACGAAGCATCTAATGTTTTAATTAGAGAGAACCCTAAATTATTTAAAGAGAAGGTACAAAATTCATTAAGACGTCAGGTTAATGCCATAAATAATCATACTAAAAAAGGGACTTATTTTTTTGATTATGGGAATGCTTTTTTATTAGAAGCTTCTAGAGCAGGCTCCGATGTTCTTGCTGAAAACAATATTGATTTTAAATATCCATCATATGTGCAAGATATTTTAGGACCTATGTGTTTCGATTATGGTTTTGGACCATTTAGGTGGGTATGTGCATCTGGAAAACCTGAAGATTTAGATAAAACAGATTTAATTGCTGTAAAAGTATTAGAAGCTATTATGGCTAGTTCACCAAGTGAAATTCAATTGCAAATGCGTGATAATATCACGTGGATTAAAAATGCTAAAAAGAATAACATGGTAGTAGGCTCGCAAGCACGTATATTGTATGCTGATGCCGAAGGACGTATTAAAATAGCTAAAGCTTTTAATGATGCTATTGCTCAAGGAACCATAGGAGCGGTTATTTTAGGAAGAGACCATCATGATGTAAGTGGTACAGACTCACCATATCGCGAAACTTCAAATATTTACGATGGTAGTAAGTTTACGGCAGACATGGCTATACATAACGTTATAGGAGATAGTTTTAGGGGAGCAACATGGGTGTCTATCCACAATGGCGGCGGTGTAGGATGGGGAGAAGTTGTTAATGGCGGATTTGGATTACTTTTAGATGGAACACCAGAAGCAGAGATGCGTTTAGAACGCATGTTGTTTTACGATGTAAACAATGGTGTAGCAAGAAGAAGTTGGGCTAGAAACGACGAAGCTCAATTTGCTATTAAAAGAGAAATGAAACGTTCGCCAAATTTAAAAGTAACACTGCCAAATATTGTAGATGAACAGATTTTAAAAGACCTATTTTAATGGCTACATTATTCAAAAACATTAAAGAATTAATTCAAGTTAGGAGAGAGCCTGTAACTTTTGTTTCAGGGAAGGATATGAATAATTTACCAACTATTAAAAATGCGTTTTTAGTAGTTGTAAATGGCTTTATAGCTGATTTTGGTAGTATGGATAATTGCCCTGAAGAAAATTTTAGTAAGATTGTTGATGCTAAAGATAAAATGGTATTACCCGCTTGGTGCGATTCGCATACGCACATTGTTTATGCGGGAAACCGAGAAGGCGAATTTGTAGATAGAATAAAGGGTATGACGTATACCGATATCGCAAATAAGGGTGGTGGCATCTTAAATTCTGCTAAAAAACTACAAGAAACATCAGAAGATGATTTATACAATCAAAGTAAAGTTCGGTTAGAAGAGATTATGACATTAGGTACTGGAGCTGTTGAGATAAAATCTGGATATGGCCTTACTGAAGATTCAGAATTAAAAATACTTCGTGTTATTAAAAGGCTAAAAAAAAACTATAGTATTTGTATAAAGTCTACATTTCTTGGCGCTCATGCGATACCAAATGAATACAAAAACAACAAGAAAGGATATTTAGAGGTGTTGATTAATGACATTATGCCAAAAATAGCAAAAGAACAGTTGGCAGAGTATATTGATGTTTTTTGTGAAACAGGATATTTTTCAGTCAGTGATACTGAGTTGCTTTTAAAACATGCTAAAAAATTTGGATGGATTCCAAAAATTCATGTTAATCAGTTTACCGCTATGGGTGGTGTTCAGGCAGGAGTAAAATACAATGCGTTATCTGTAGATCATTTAGAGGTGATGAGAGATGAAGATATTGAGGTTCTAAAAAATACATCTACAATGCCAGTAGCCTTGCCTGGTTGTTCTTATTTTTTAAGTATTCCGTATACGCCTGCCAGAAAAATGATTGATGCCGGTTTACCATTAGCCCTCGCAACAGACTACAATCCAGGTTCGGCGCCTTCAGGTAATATGAATTTTGTGGTAGCTACAGCTTGCGTTAAAATGAATATGACTCCAGAGGAGGCTATAAATGCTGCAACTATAAATGGAGCATATGCTATGGGCTTAGAAAATAAATTGGGAACAATAACTAAAGGAAAATGGGCTAATTTAATTATAACGAAACCCATAAATTCATATGATTTTATTCCGTATTCTTTTGGGAATAGCGTCATAGAAAGTGTTTATATAAAAGGTGTAGAAATTAAAAACAACTAGTTTTTTAAGTATGAGTGCAGTGTATAAATCAGGAGAGAATAAAAATTGGACAGGGAGAAAAACCAACCCTAAGCTGGGAAGTCAATATTGGTATCAAGAAATAGAATGTTTAGATGTTAATGATATTACAGAGAAGATGTTTCCTCATGTAGGGTTAATAGGTTATGTATGTGATGAAGGTGTTAGAAGAAACTTTGGTCATGTGGGCGCAAAGCATGGGCCAAAAAGTATTAGAGATGCTTTAGCGAAATTACCATGGCATATTAATGATAAAACTATTGGAGATTTTGGAGATGTTATATGTATTGATAATGATATGGAATCTTGCCAAGAGGTCTTTTCAAAAAGTATTAGTAGTTTAATTACTCAATCTGTTTTTCCTATAGGTTTAGGAGGCGGTCATGATATGGCTTACGCGCATTTTAATGGGATTAAAAATGCGCAAAAAAATAAGCGCATTGGTATTATTAATTTTGATGCCCATTTTGATTTAAGACCTGTTGAGACAGAATCTAACTCAGGTACACCTTTTAATCAAATTATTTCAGAATATAAAAAGGAAAATAAAACGGTTGATTATTTTGCAATAGGTATTCAAAAACAATCGAACACAAAGCAACTTTTTGATATCGCTTTGCAAGACAATGTAGCTTTTGTATATAATGATGCTTGCCATGTTTCACAAGTGGCTATGGATGATATAAAGCAAAAATTATTATCCATTATACAAACTAACGATTACTTATATATTACTATAGATTTAGATGGTTTTTCTTCTGCTTATGTAAAAGGTGTTAGTGCACCTTCTCCTTTAGGGTTTTCGCCTCAATTTGTATTTGAAATGTTAGCGTTTTTATTAAAGACAGGTAAAGTTATATCGTGCGATATTGCAGAGTTAAACCCTAATAAAGATATTGATGGGCAAACCGTAAATTTGGCTTCGAAACTAATAGATTTTATAGTGAGGCATTTGCCTTAATATAATCAAGATTGCTTTTTACAGATTTTGCATTGGTAGCCTTTTTAAGCTCATGCAATCTGTTTTGTAACATTATAGCTTTTTGTGGATATTTTAATGACAGGTCTTTTGTTTCAGAAATATCAGTAGCTAGATTATATAATTCTATAGTATTAGAATCATAAAACTCAATAAATTTCCAATCACCTTGCCTAATTGCTGAACCTGGAGCCCAACCGCTAGCATGGTAATGTGGGTAGTGCCAGAATAGTTCTTCTCTATCAATAGGTTTATTGTTATTTATTAACGGACTGATATCTATACCGTCAATTTTAGTATTATTATCATATTTTATCTTCGCTAAAGCTAGTAATGTTGGATATAAATCATGACTAATTACAGGATCATCAATAACTTTTTTTGTAGTATTAGAGTAATGAGCAGGTTTGATAAGTAATGGTACACGAATACCACCTTCGTACAGCCAGCCTTTTCCTCCTCTTAAAGGTGTAACAGCTGTTGGGGCTTTCTGTCTTTTATTTTTAAGAACAGTCGATAGCCCGCCATTATCTGATGTAAAAACAATAATCGTATTGTCGTATAGATCTGCTTCTTTAAGTTTATTAATGAGTTTGCCTACATTGTCGTCTAGGGCATATACCATAGAAGCGTACTCTGGATTTAGCTGTTGTAAACGTGTGCTGCCTCTACCTTCATCTTTAAAACCTAAGTTTTTAATCTTTATAGTTTCTAGAATAGTATTAAACTTTTCTAGATGTTTTTTGTTTGCTTGAATAGGTGTATGTACTGTATAATAGCTTAAATATAAAAAGAAAGGGTTTTCTCCAATAGTGTCTATAAAATTTATAGATTCGTTGGTAAGCCTATCGGTTAAATATTCACCATTGGGGCCGTCTGTTAGTTTTGGATTTTTGTAAGGTGTATAATAACCACCTGGAGGGCTGCCTTTATGATGTCCACCGATATTAATGTCAAAACCTTGGTCTTCTGGAAAATATCCAGTATTTCCTAAATGCCACTTACCTGCAAAAAATGTTTTATAGCCATGAGCTTTAAAAGTTTCGGCTAAAGTAGATTCTTCAAGCGGTAATTCATTCAATATATCTGGGCCAATTAATTTTTCGTTTTCTGGAATAAATCCAGGAATCCAATCTGTTATTTTTAATCGAGCAGGATGTTTGCCAGTCATTATAGCTGCTCTAGTAGGTGAGCAAATTGAAGCTGATGCATAGGCATTTGTAAACTGAATACTTTCTTGACTAAAAGCATCTATATTTGGACTTTGGTGAAATGTACTGCCTGCATAACCTAAATCTGTCCAACCTAAATCATCTACCAGAATAAATACGATATTTTGCTTTTTTTCTTTACAGGATGTTAAGACTGATACTAAAATTAATAGTAAAAGATATTGCTTTTTCATAATGGTTTATTGTAAAGAAATATAATTTAGGTTGAGTCTTATCATTTAGTTTTTTGATGCTTTGTTTTTAAAAGTATCAAAACCTGATTGCTTTTTGGTTTTAGGGAAACTATTATTTTCTGTATTTGTGTCTGCAAATTCAAAATTAGGATCTAGATTAACTTGGCTCACTTCTTTATTTTTTATGAAGGTTTGCTGTGTTTCGTATTCGTTTCTTCTCCAAATTTCGGCAGGCAAGGTATCAATTTCTTTAGTGCCATCTGTAAAAATCCATTCTATAGTAACAGGCATAACAAGACCGCCAATGTTTTTAATGGTGATTTCATAAATATTTTTCCCAGATAGTTGTTTTCGTATTGCTGGTTCGTCTAATCTAGATAGAAATTGACCATAATCATTGTCTGGTGTTGAGGTCATGGTGATTGTTTCTGGTCCTTTAGAAAAGTCTTTAGCAGGCTCATTTTGCTGTCTACCTTGATTAGTTATTTTAACTCTTGATGTTTTATTTTGGTTTTCAATATTAGCGTTGTCTTCAAAAACTTTAAACCATTTTACATGACTCAATTCCATATCTACATGATCGGTAGTAAAAAACCAACCTTTAAAAAACCAATCTAAATCTGTTGCTGTAGCATCTTCTAAAGTTCTAAATAAGTCAGAAGGATTTGGGTGTTTGTATTTCCAACGGTTAGCATATTCTTTAAATGCTTCGTCAAAGAGTTCTTTTCCTATAATGGAATTTCTTAGCATTTGTAATCCAACGGTTGGTTTTACATAAAAATTGGCGCCAAATTGATTAAATAATTCAGTGTCCGATGTCGTCATAATTGGGCGGAGTATGTTTTTGTCGCCATCCATAAATGGTACAATAGTTTTTGGTGTTACACTTGTAAAACTAGGGTAACGTTCAGCCACTGTCCTTTGATGTAAAAACGTATTTAAACCTTCGTCCATCCACATCCATTTACGCTCGTCTGAACTTACAATCATAGGAAACCAATTATGGCCTACTTCATGGATTATTGTACCAATCATGCTTGATTTTTCGCGGTCGCTCATCTTTCCATTTTTTGGTCTACCACCGTTAAAACTTATCATTGGGAATTCCATACCTATATTAGATGTATTAACCGATATGGCTACAGGGTATGGATAATCAAAAGTGGCTTCAGAATATACTTCAAGGGCATGTTTAATAGCTTTTGTAGATTCGCCTTGCCATACAGGTAAGCCTTCTTTTGGGTAATAAGACATGGCCATAACTGTATTGGTAGGGAGTTTAACGGCTTGGGCATCCCACATAAATTTTCTAGATGATGCAAATGCAAAATCTCTAACATTTTGTGCGTTAAACTTCCATGTTTTTTGTTTTGACGTTTTTTGCTTTTCATTAGCCTCAGCTTCTTCTTTTGTAATAATCATCACTGGCTTATCAAAAGATTTTTTAGCTTTTGCTATTCTCTTGCGTTGTACTTTGTTTAGTACATCGTCACTATTTTTTAAAGTCCCTGTAGACGCTACAATATGGTCTTCGGGTACAGTGATTTCTACCTCATAATCGCCAAATTCTAAAGCAAATTCGCCTAGTTTTTGAAATTGTTGATTTTGCCACCCTTCAGTATCATTATAAACCGCCATTCTTGGAAACCAATGCGCAATAAGATAAGTCGTATTATCATCTTCTGGAAAATATTCATAACCTTCTCTAGATAATAAATACATGTTTCTATCTGTAATAGGGTAAGACCAAGCAATTGATAGAGTTGTAGATGTTCCAGATTTTAAAACGGTATTTAATTTAACCTTCATCATGGTGTTGTTTACCATAGTTTTTATGTCCTTTCCGTTAGCGTCTTTAACATGCTTTATAGAATAACCAGCAGGAAAGTCGATGGCTCTGGTAAGAAATTGCATTTCTTGTGTGGTTATAGAATCTTTAATATTATTATTAATACTTCCAAAATCTTCGTTTCCTTTTTTGTTTACATTTTGTTCTAATTGCATCCATAAATAAGGCAAATCATCTGGGGAATTATTATAATACGTAATAGTTTCTTCGCCAGTAATAGTGTTGCTTTTTTCATTTAAAGTCGCCTTTATTTTATAATCAGCACGTTGTTGCCAATAGGCTTTTCCGGGAGCTCCACTCGCTGTTCTGTATGCATTTGGTGGTGACAACATATTGTCAATAGGTTCAAACTTGCCTTGCCAAGGTTTAGTTTGAGAGTAAATAAAAGTATGAGAAAAAAAGGAGAGGGAAACAAATAGAATTAATCGCATGATTTTTTGTAGTTATGTTAACAGTTAACAATGCACAAGATAATAAATATTCGTGCTGTTTTTTAATAAAATCATGTTCTAAGTTACCTTAAGTTTATCTTTTAAAAAATACACACAAAACGTATGGTTTTTTGTTGCTTTAAGGGGTGGCGTTCTGTACATTTGCAATCTTAAATGGGTGTAAATTCCTGAATTATTGAAAGCTATAAAACACGTTTATTATGAGTGAAAAGAAGTTAGACAATGTAACATTTGATGTATTAATAGAAATTCCAAAAGGGAGTAGAAATAAGTATGAATATGACTTTACATTACATAAAATTAGATTTGACCGTATGCTGTTTTCATCTATGATGTACCCTGGGGATTATGGGTTTATTCCAGAAACTTTGGCGTTAGATCAAGATCCCTTAGATGTTTTAGTATTAGGGCACCAACCAACATATCCTATGGTAGTTATGGAAGTGAGACCAATTGGTGTTTTTTATATGACTGATGAAAAAGGACCTGATGAAAAAGTTATTTGTGTACCAGTATCGGATCCTATATGGAGTAAGAAAATGGATATCACAGACCTAAACCCACATAGACTTAAAGAAATAGAACACTTTTTTCAAGTTTATAAAGATTTAGAAAAGAAAAAAGTTGATACAGGAGGTTGGGGAAATGCCCAGGCTGCGCTTAAAATTTATCATGAATGTGTTGATCGTTATGATAATAGTGAACATAAGAAAAAGCGAACTTTTACAATCTAAATTGAAGGATTGATAAAATACTAACCTAATAAATGAACCATCTTTAATAAAAGGTGGTTTTTTTTATCACTTTAATTTTCCTATTTTGGCTACGTTAAAAGAATAATTAATTTAAAACCAATTAACTAATATGGAATTAATAGTGAAATTTTTACCGCTTTTTGGTGTTCTAGCGCTTGCATTTGTTTTTATTAAAAGTGCATGGGTTACAAAGCAAGATGTAGGCGATGCAAAAATGTCTAGAATTGCCAAAAATATTGCAGATGGGGCGATGGCCTTTTTAAAAGCTGAATATAAAGTTTTGGCGATTTTTGTTGTAGCCGTAGCCATTCTGTTGTTTTTTAAAGGTAATGCCGAAGAGGGCTCTAATGGTATGGTTGCTGTATCTTTTATAGTTGGTGCCATTTGTTCTGCATTAGCAGGTTTTAGCGGTATGAAGGTAGCTACGAAAGCTAATGTTAGAACTACACAAGCTGCACGTCAATCTTTAGGAAGAGCATTAGAAGTTGCTTTTGCAGGAGGTGCTGTTATGGGGCTAGGTGTTGTAGGATTAGGTGTTTTGGGGTTGAGCGGTTTATTTATGATTTATAGTGGACAAGGTTGGGAAATTGGTGAGATACTAAATGTACTTTCTGGTTTTTCATTGGGTGCATCATCTATTGCGCTGTTCGCACGTGTAGGTGGTGGTATATACACTAAAGCTGCCGATGTTGGTGCAGATTTAGTGGGTAAAGTTGAAGCTGGTATACCAGAAGATCATCCGTTGAATCCTGCAACTATTGCGGATAACGTAGGTGATAATGTAGGTGATGTAGCAGGTATGGGTGCAGATTTATTTGAATCTTATGTAGGGTCTATAATAGGTACTATGGTTTTAGGAGCTATTTATGCCACGTTGCCAGAATTTAAGGATAATTTTGATGGGTTGGGTGCTGTATATTTACCTTTAGTGCTAGCTGCGGTAGGTATTATTATGTCTATTCTAGGAACCTTTTTTGTGCGTGTTAAAGACGGTGGAAATCCGCAAACAGCTTTAAATATTGGAGAGTTTGGTTCTGCTGGCTTAATGTTGGTTGCTTCTTATTTTATAATCAATCAAATGTTACCAGAATCTTGGGTTGATGCAGGAATCACATATACTTCTATGGGTGTGTTTTGGGCAACCATAGCAGGTTTAGTTGCAGGTTTAGCAGTAGGTAAAGTTACCGAATATTATACGGCTACAGGTAAAAAGCCTGTAATGTCTATTGTTAAACAATCTGAGACTGGGGCGGCTACAAACATTATAGCTGGTTTAGGTGTTGGTATGATGTCTACAGCCATTCCTATTCTTTTAATAGCTGCGGCTATTATGGTATCTCATCATTTTGCTGGATTATATGGTATTGCTATTGCTGCAGTTGGTATGTTAGCAAATACAGGTATTCAATTAGCTGTAGATGCTTACGGTCCTATTTGTGATAACGCAGGTGGCATTGCCGAAATGGCAGAATTACCAAGTGAAGTACGTGAGCGTACAGATAAATTAGATGCCGTTGGAAACACAACAGCTGCTATTGGAAAAGGATTTGCTATTGCCTCTGCAGCGTTAACTGCGTTAGCGTTATTTGCAGCGTTTATGAAAACTGCAAATGTGACCTCTATTGATGTGTCAAGACCAGATATCATGGCTGGTTTATTAATTGGTGGTATGTTACCGTTTGTGTTCTCTGCTTTATCAATGAATGCTGTTGGTCGTGCGGCCATGGCCATGATTGAAGAGGTTCGTCGTCAATTTAGAGATATTCCAGAGTTGAAAGCGGCACTGGGTATTATGAGAAAATATGATTCAGATATGTCTAAGGCTACAGAGGCTGATAGAGCTATTTTTGATGCGGCCGATGGGGTTGCAGACTACGGTAAGTGTATAGACATTTCTACAAAAGCATCTATTAGAGAAATGGTTTTCCCAGGTTTATTAGCTATTGTTGTTCCTGTATTAGTAGGTTTTGGAGGCCAATGGTTTGGTGTCGGAGGTGCCGAAATGCTAGGAGGCTTGTTAGCAGGTGTCACTACATGTGGTGTTTTAATGGCTATTTTTCAATCTAATGCTGGAGGCGCTTGGGATAATGCTAAGAAGACTATTGAAGAAGATGGCAGAAAAGGAACTGATGTACATAAGGCCGCGGTTGTTGGAGATACCGTGGGTGATCCGTTTAAAGATACTTCTGGACCTTCTTTGAATATTTTGTTAAAACTAATGTCGGTGGTTGCTTTGGTTATTGCGCCGAGTATAGCTATAGATTCTGAGATTGTTACAGCTTATGTAGAAGATAAAGCTGCTACAGAAATGGTAATTTCTAAATCTGTAAATACTATTGATGATGTTACTGAAGGTGATAAAGCAATTGTTACAAATAAAGAGGTCGTAACTGTTAATTATGAAGATGTTTTAGTAGCTTCTAAAGGTTATGAAAGCACAAATTGATTTATTGTTTTCAATAAAAAAACAGACCGTCTAAAAATTATTTAGACGGTCTAGTTTTTAAACTCAAGTTTTTTTAGTTTTATAACACATAATCTAGTGGTTAAAAAGCTTTTTTTTATATTAAAAACACTTTATTCTTCTAAAAGCGATTCTAATAATTTAAAAGCATCCTCACCACCTCCAACAAATCGTTTTACAATATTTCCTTTTGGGTCAATTATAAACTTTGTTGGAAAACCTTGGACGTTAAATCGGTTTACAAAATTATCAGATGTATTTTTTTTATCACTTAGTATTTGTTGCCAATTATAGTTATGCTCATCAATAAATTTTTGAGCTTTTTCTTTCGTGTCACCAGAATTAATGCCTAAAACAACCAGTTTATCTTTATACTTTTCTTGAAAAGCTTTTACTTCTGGCATTTCTTTTACGCAAGGTCCGCACCAAACACCCCAAAAATCAATTAAAACATATTTTCCTCTTAGCGAATTGATATTAAATTCACTACCATCTAATGTAGCTGTTGTTTTAATTGAGGGGACAGGAAACCCATCTTTGGTATTCTTAATGCCCGCAATTCTAGTGGCTATATTTTTATAGTCTTCATATTCTGATAAATCTGTTGAGAAACCATTAAACAAGGCTTCAGCTTCTGTTTCATCAATTTGTCTTCTTCGTAGTAAATCATTTAAATACCATATGGCACCCAATGATTTTGGGTTACTTTTAATATGGGTAACTAGCTCCTTTGTGTTTTGTTTAAAGATACGCTCTGCTTTTTCTTCATTTTTAGTTATAACTAATGAATCCTTTTCATGTGTATTCGCTACAGCAATGTTTCCCATTTTGTTATAATTTGGAAACGTTAGTTTATTAGCTGCTGCTAAAGCATCATTAAATGTATCGCCACTAGGGTAGGCATTCATAAAATCTGTAGCTTCGCCTGTAACCTTAATATCTGCACCAGGAAATGCGTAAAACATTAAACTTACACATTTAACTGGGAAATAACCTAGACTATCGGCTGGTATCTTAAACAGCTTTTTATCTGGACCTTGAAAATTTGGGAATGCTCTAACAAGGGTTAGTTTTGAAATCGTATCTGAAAAATGGATTTTACCATTTATAACCTTAATCGTATCTAAAGGAGTTTCTCTTGTATACTCTTTATCGGGATGTCTGAAAAATAAATCACCTTCAAGTCCTTTAATTTCTCCGCGCAATGTAAACTGGTTGGGATGTGTTTTTTTTGTTTCATTTTTACATGAATTCAAAAAAGTAGCAATAAGTAAAAGCACTATAATATTTTTTATTAAATATCTCATAATTATAAGTTTTTAGAAGCCGAATATATCTTTTAGTTTAGTATCCAACTCTTCTTTGGTAGGATTTCTTAACACAATAGTTTGGTTTTTATCAATTAAGAATGTAGTTGGTAAATGAGGTACGCCATACTTTTTGGCTACTTGCCCGTATGCACGTTTTTCATTAGTATCAAATACATGTATCCAAGGTGTTTGGTCTTCTTTAATAGCCTTACGCCATTTATCTTCTTCATCGGCAGTACCTATACCGACTATTTTAAAGCCTTTAGTCTGGTATTTTGTTCTTAATTCTTTTAAATGTGGGAAAGACTTTCTACAAGGTACGCACCAACTCGCCCAAAAATCTACCAATGTATATTTACTTTCTACATGAGATAATGTAAACGGTTTTCCATCAACTGTATTTAGCGTAAAATCGGGAACCATATTACCAATACCTAAGTTTTCAAAATTGTCTTTATAAACTTTGGTGATGTGATTTTTGTAAAAATCAGTATTTTTTGCGTCGCCTTTAAATAGATTATAAAATTCTTTCAATTCTGTTTTAGTCATTCTTCCTTCACTATATTGAAACCCTAATATGTAGACTGCTACAGGGGAGTTGGGATTATTTCTAACAAAATCGATTTTATTTTTTTTATATCTATCCATTCTGTCTTGACTAAGAGCAGCTAGTTCTTTTTGCTTGTCTTGAGCCTTTATTAAATCGTCTTTATTGTCTGACTTCTGTGCTTTAGCAAAAAGTTCCCTAATTTCTTCTAGAGGCTTATATTTTTCCTCTTCCATAATGGTTTTCCCTTTATCTTCTATAGCAGCAAATAAATCGTGACTTTTAGAGCCCGATACTTTTGGTATGAAGCTAGTATTTCTACCCTCAAGCTGTGTTACATCTATTTCTATATCAATAGGACTATTTTCTAACATGAATCTACCTTGATATTTTGAATCTATAACAAGATTTACCATATCAACAGAAGCTGCTTTCCCTTTAAAAGAAAACGCTCCATTTATAATTTTTGTACTATCTATAACATTTTTGTTTACCTCATCTATAGAACCTGTTTCAACTAGTTTAATAAAAACATTATCAATGCCCTTAACAGAACCATCAATAGTATAACCATCGAATTTATCCGTTTTTTTTTCTTGTTTACAAGACATTAAACTTACTGCAATTATTACTACTGAAAGTAATTTGTAAATTGTCTTTTTCATGATATTAAAAAGTTTTACTATATGAATATTCCTAACCTCATAAAAAAGTAAGAGGTTAGGAATTTTAAAGTAATAGACTCATCTTGACTCTTTCTATTTCCTAAAAAATAAAAAAGTCAAAATAGATTTATTCATAACTTGGGTTTTGTTCTACTATGTTACCTCCAGATTGAATTGATTCTGATGGGATAGGTAAAATAAATTTATCAGGATTAGTCGCAGATGGTTTAATGTCGGATACTTGAAAACCAGATCCAAAACCATCAGCTATATCATAACGAACCAAATCAAACCATTCTTCTCCCATCTCTGTGCCTAGCTCAACCCATTTTTCAACTCTAACAGCTTCTAAAAACTCAGGGAGTGTAATGCTTGCCGGGTAGGTTTCAAAACCATCAGCACCCGTTGTAGTAGCTCCGGCTCTTGATCTTACAGTATTTAAAGCTCCTAAGGCATCAGCTGTAACAGCGTTATTTGCTCTAGCATCAGATTCTGCATAAATTAAGTGTAGTTCTGCCATACGCATATGGTATAGCATTTCAAAAGTCTCGGCGGAAGAGAAAAACTCTGCAAATTTGCCTGCACCTCCTGAAAAGTCTTCAAAAAATCGACCACTATTATCATAATTAATAGTTTGACCATCAATTTCGACACTTCCTGTGAAAATACTACGATAGTCCTCAGTAAGTGCTGCATATTCTCCACCCCAAAAATTACCTAACCTTAAATCTTCTTCGTTTGTAATCCCTCTTGAGCCAAAAAGAAGTTCGCTCGAATTAAAAAGTGCTTCACTTGTATTATCAAAAATCTCAGTAACGGTTGGTGCTAATTGAAAACCACCTCCAGAGGTATCAAGCACTTCTTTAGCCAATACAGCAGCTTGAGCATAATTACCTTGATATAGTAATACTTTTGCTTTTAAAGCTTTTGCATAAGATTTATTGATAAAAAACTTAGCTCTTAAATCTGGTGCATTAGCTATGGCATCGTCTAAATCCTCCATAATAATAGCATAACTATCTGCTACGTTATTTCTAGGGAATGCATCGTCTGATAAAGCTGGTGAGGTTTTTACAACGATTCCAAAATTAGAATTTAAATCATAAAATTGCCCCCAAAGGCGTAATACATAAAAGTGTGCTGTAGCACGCATGCCTTTAGCCTCAGCGATGATTTCGTTTTTTCTATCAGGGCTAGAAAATGTAGCTTCTGGTATATCTGCAATACTTTCTAGTAACCAATTGGCATTATTAATAATACCATACAACCTTGTATAACCGCCTCTCATGTCAACAGTGCCTGTTGCCAGTGGAACATTAATCGAAATCGCTTCACTTTCTGCATTTCTACTAAAACCAGGTTGTGCTACACCACTTAGTAGAGAAGGTATAATGTAAATATGTGGATTCCCAGCGCCTATAAAAGTTCCAAAGCCAGCGTAAACACCAGTTAAGGCAAGTTCTGCGGTAGATTCATTAGTTATTTCTGAAGCTCCTAAAGCAAAAGGGCGCTCAAAATCATCTATGTCTTCTGTTAATTGACATGAATTAAAACATGTAATCATTAGAATTAATACTAGGGTATATATTTTTTTTATTGTTTTCATTTGATTCATTTTTAATGATTAGAAACTTAATTGAACTCCAAAAGTGAATGTTCTTGCTTGTGGATAAGCAAAACCTCCATCAGTTCTTCTTGAGATTGAGGAACCTCCTTGAGCGACTGTTACATTCTCTGGATCTTGACCCGGATAATTAGTTATAGTAAACAAATTATTACCACTTAATGTTATTCTAGCCGTATTGAAACCAATAGTATTAACTAATTTTTGTGGCAAATTATAGCCTAATCCAAGATATCTTAGTCTTGTATAAGAACCATCTTGTACATCTTTTGAAGTAGCACCTCCTGTTGGATTATGCGTACTAGAGCCTAACCTTGCATAAGTTGCAGAAGTATTATCTGCACTCCACGTATCTAATACTTGTATGGGTTGATTAAAACTTAAATCTATTCTAGGCTCATCAAATCTGCTTGGAATCACCCAATCCCTACTATTACCTTGTACAAACTGAAAATTAAATGATAAATCAAAATTTTTGTAGGTTATCGTATTATTCCAACCACCAAAATAATCTGGATTAATATCGCCTAAATTCTTGCGGTCATTATCTGTAATCTCTCCATCGCCATCAATATCTCTAAAAATATAATCTCCTGGCGCTCTTAAACCACTAAAATAATTTCCGCTTGGAGCAGCTGTATTTAAAGCATCTATTTCATCTGGTGTTTGTGCTATACCTACAACATCATAACCTAATATAAAACCAATAGGTTCGCCTTCTTGAATACCATTACGTGCTGGTAAAAAAGGATTGTTTTCATTTGTTCCGCCATTTAAAGCATCTACATTATTTTTTATAAAAGAAATATTAAAATTAGAATTCCATGTAAAATCTTTCGTTCTAATAACATCTGCACCGATGTTAAATTCCCATCCTTTATTGGATACATCGGCAACGTTACCAAAGAAACTTTGAAATCCAGTTTCATGCGGAACTGATGTTATTAAAATAAGTTCATCTGTGTTCTTTTCAAAATAAACAACCTCGCCATTTATGCGCCCATTTAACAACCCAAATTCTAAACCTAAATCCAATTGGTCTGTTTCTTCCCATTGTATATCTGGGTTTGGCAAGTCTTGTACAGAAATACCATTTACGCCATTATAAAATGACCCAATGCCCAAAGTCGTATAGAAAGGTTGGTATGAAAATGCCTCTATGTTATCATTACCTGTTCGGCCTAAACTCGCTCTTAATTTTAACTGATTAACAAAACTTTCGTTATTAAAAAAGTCTTCATTGTGGATATTCCACCCAAATCCTGCGGAAGGGAAAAACCCACGTCTATTATTGGGTCCAAATTTAGCAGACGTATCATTTCTTGCTGTAAATGTAACTAAATAACGGTCTTTGTAGTTGTAATTAAGTCTCCCAAAAATAGAATTTAAACCCGTTTCGGAAGTGGCACTTCCAAAATCATAAAGATTAGTTGCAGAGCCTATGTCTATAAGTTCAAAATCATCTGGGAAATTAGAATAATTTTGAGTCTCTAAATTTAAATAGACTCTATCCCATGCTAAACCTGCAACCACATCTAAACGATGGTCGTCATTAAACGTTACGTTATAATTTAATGTATTACTAAACGATGTTGTATAACCATCTGTAGTTTGGTTAGCTCTAAAAGCATCACCCTCGAAGCCTCTTCTACGTCCTTCTATTAATGCAGTAGAAGTGAACGATGGATTAAATATTGAACTTTTGTCGTTATTTAAACCAACATTAATTTGTGATTTTAGTTTTAAGTTTTTAACCAGCCTAAGCTCTCCGTACACAGAAGCCAAAACATTTTGCGAAATAGCCTGATCACTTACTTTACCTAAATTTTCAACAGGGTTTATAAAAGTACGTCCTCTAAAACCATTACTAGATTGTACTTCTGTAGGATTACCATCTGCATCAAAAACACCTAAATCTGGTCTAAAATTACCATTATTTAAGGATAAAAGACCAGATTGATTATTTTTACCGTACGTATAGTTTATAGAGGCTCCAATTTTAAAATTATCTTTTATTTGAGAATCGAAATTGGCGCTTAAATTATACTTCTTAAATTTATTTCCTATAAGGAGACCATCTTGTTGATTTATTGATGCCGAAGCAAAATAATTTGTCTTTTCAGAACCGCCATTAACACTAAAGTTATACTGATTCCATAAGGCATTTTTATTAAGAATTTCATCCTGCCAATCCGTATTAGCATCTCCAAAAAAGTTATCGGGGTCATTGACTATGGCAAATGGTACCGTGAATAATGGTTGAAAACGATCAGGTAATCCATCTAAAATTATTTGAGCTTGCTCTGTAGCAAATGTTTTGTATTGCTCTGCATTTAAATAATCTTCTTTTTGAGTTGGATTTTGAAACGTTGCATTTGTAGAAAAATTAAACTGAGGTGCCTGATTACGTTTTCCTTTTTTTGTGGTTATTAAAATAACGCCGTTAGCAGCACGAGAACCGTATATAGCCGCAGAAGAAGCGTCTTTTAAAACATCAACACGTTCTATATTATTTGGGTCTATTGCTAATAGTGGATTTTCTCTGTTTCCTGCACTAGCATTTGGTCCAAAATTTGGGTTTACTTGAATAGGAACACCATCAACAACATATAATGGTTGATTGTCGCCTATAATTTGACTTAAACCTCTAATGTTTACCGAGGCGCCAGCTCCTGGTGCTCCAGCGTTAGACTCAACAAATACACCAGATAATTGGCCAACTAAAGCTTGGTCTACGGTTTGAGATTGCACTTGGGTGACTTGCTCACTTTTAATAGAACCAACAGAACCTGTAAGGTCTTTTCTTACTGTGCTACCATATCCAACAATTACAACTTCTTCAAGATTACTAATATCTTCTTCTAGCACAAAATCTATAGTCGTTCTTCCATTTACGTTTTCAAAAACAGTTTTAAAACCATACATACGTGTATAAATACGTGCTGTTTCATTTGTCTTTTGCTTATATGTTAAACTATATTTACCATCAAAACCTGTAGCAACACCTGTTTTGTAAAAACCTTCTTTGTCATTATCACCTAGAGTGACCAAAACGCCAGCCAAGGGAATGCCATTGATATCTGTAACTGTTCCTGTAATTGTAACTTCCTGCTGGTTTACGCTTACAGCCTCTTTAATTACAATAGTTTTATTTGCTGTTAAATTTAAATCAAATTGGCCATTTGAAAGGCTTCTTTTCAAAAGTTCACTAGCTTTAATGATACCTTTTTCTAAATTAACTTTCGGGAAGTTTTTAAACATATCTACCTGATAAATAAAAGTATAATCCGTTTGACTCATAATCAGATCAAAAACTTCATCAACGGTAGCCTGTTTGTTTTCATCGATTTTAATTTTTACATTTTGTGATAAAACGTTATTAGGGGTAGCACTAAAAACGCTTAGGCACAATAAGAAAATAAGTGTTCTCATAATGTTTTGTAGTACCTTCCTTCTAAAAAAAAGAAAAGGTTTAGTTAATTTAATTTCCATAAATTTGATTGTTATTAGTTAGTTAAAAACATTTAATTAATTAGTGATTTTATACATTGAGGGATAGAGCCTTATACTTTGGACGGTCTAAGCTTTGTTCCTCTTTCTTTTAATTATTTTATAATGATTGTTTTTTTGTTTATTTCATAGGTATTTATAAAGTTGGTGTCTTTAATTAGAGTTAATATATCTTCTATATTTTGGTTTTTGCTAATAACACCCTTAAATTCAATGTGTTCTAATGATTTATTTTCAAAAACTACATCAATATCATACCATCTAGACAACACTTTCATAATATCTTTTAAAGATTTATTTTTAAAACTAAATAAGCCTTTTCTCCAAGCGGTTTCAGAGTATGTATCAACATGTGTGATTATAAAATCGTTGTTTATTTTATTTAAAACAAATTGCTGTTCTGGATTTAGTACTTCTTTACTAGAATTGACTTCAATATTAATTTTGCCTTCAACTAGCGTTGTGGATATAATGTCTTCATCGTTATAAGCTTTTATATTAAATTCAGTACCAATGACTTCAACATCTTGATTTTTAGTAGTTACTATAAATTTAGTACCATTGTGACTTGAGCTAGGCGATACATCAAAATAGGCTTCTCCATATACTAATTCTACTTTTCGATTAGTGTTATTATTAAAAAAGACAGGGTATTTAAGTTGAGATTCTGAATTTAGCCATACCTGAGTACCATCAGATAAAACAATATGGTATTCTCCTTTTCTTGGGATGGTTAAATAATTATATACTATTTCTTTTGGGGTTTCTGTTTGTTTCTTATAGATTAATTTCTCGCCATTACTAGTAGCATGATTTGAGGTGAAATCTTCACCTTTTCCTAGTTCAATGACGACCCCGTCTTCAAGTGTTAGAGTCGCTTTATTGGTTCCAGGAGCTATACTTTGATTAGTTATTTGGGTGTTTTTTTCTGAATTTATTTTGGAATCTTTGAATAAAAATGAAATGGATATAAAAAATACTATTATAGCCGCAGCAGCTATGTGTTTCCAATAATTACTTTTAGGTTTTTGTGGTTTTAATTTTTTGTTTAAAGATTTCCACCCTTTTTCAAGATCAATAAATTCAATATCTTTTGAGTAGTTTTTTTCTACGTTATTAAAATACAATTTGTGCTTTGGTGATTGATTATACCAAGTATCAAATAATTCACTTTCCACGTTAGTAAGTGTATTATTTAACTTTTTTATGATAAGTTTAAATTCCATTTTTTAATTTAGTTGTAGCTATTTATTATTATGACAACAAAAAATAAAAATGGGTGACAAAAAAATTAATATTTTTCAACAAAAAAATGAAAAACAATAATTTATGCTAATCAATAAGTGTTTTTAATGATTTATTTGAAGTAAAATAAGTAATACAGTTACCATATCTGTAATTTTAGATTTAGCTCTTTTTAATTGTGTTTTTACTGTATTTACAGAAATATCTAGCTCTTTTGCAATTTCAGAATATTTATAATTACTTATAAATCTTAGTTTAACTACTTGTTGCATACGCTC
Organism: uncultured Algibacter sp.; assembly: GCA_947499935.1. Classification (GTDB taxonomy): domain Bacteria; phylum Bacteroidota; class Bacteroidia; order Flavobacteriales; family Flavobacteriaceae; genus CANMQH01. The sequence goes on from CANMQH010000001.1 coordinate 191,021, forward strand.
CGGTAATTGCTCTACAATTTTCAAGATTTGATGATATACTATTTTTTTGTTTTCTTCGGAAGTAGAATCAAAAACATGCTCAGTAATAAGATTAATGTTTAATTCGAGAAGTTCAAAATTATCTGTAATTTTAATGGATTTTAGGTAGTTAAAACATCTGTTTTTAACCATTGTAAAAATATATCCTTTTAATGAGGATTGTATTTGTATAGTATTGGCATTCTCCCATAAGTAAACAAAAACATCTTGAACAATATCTTCGCTTGCATTTTTATCAAAAAGAAAACCGTTGGCATAAATGACTAAGCTATTATAATTTTTATCAAAAAATGTTTTAAAAACGTTTTCGTTTTTTTTACTTATTTCATTTAAAATGAGATTCATTAAATTTAAGAGAGTCGTTAGTTAGCAAATCTAGAAAAAGAAATTTATAAATTTATTTTATTTGCTATTATAAATTTAGAATTGAGAGTGTTTTAAATTTAATGCAATAAAATTTTAATTAATTAAATGTTTAAACTAAAAAAAAACGAATAGTATAAAGCTATATGTAATAACATGGTTTTTTGTATTTTTAAACGGAATTTCATCACTTATGTTTAAGAAAGATCCTCTTCAAATCATAGTTTTTCAAACGTATGGCACGGCTAATCATTTATATGTAAGAGGGCGTGCTATTGAAGATGAAAGTATAAATCTTGAACAGCAAGGTGCTTTTAAGCTTCTTTTTAATACTTGGAAACGTTTTGAAACCGATGAAATTAAAAATACTGAGCTTCGCGTTAAAATTGGAACAGATAATTTTTTTTACACAACAACTGATAATGATGGTTATTTTTTATTGGATGAACAGGTTAAAGATTTAAGCAAGTATGTAAATAAAGAGGGTTGGTTGATACTTGAATTTTCATATAAAGAAGCACCAACTAAGCGCACTGTACAGTCTGGTAACCGATTTCCTGGAGAGATGCTTATTCCATCAAAAGCGGCATCTTTTGGAGTTATTAGCGATATAGATGATACCATTTTACATACAGGTTTAGTTTCTGTATTAAAATGGCGGGTTCTAGTTAATACATTTTTAACCTCGGCAGGGCAAAGATTACCTTTGGATGGTGCGCCAGAATTTTACAATATGCTTCATCGTGGTAAATCTGGAAAAGAAGCTAATCCTATATTTTATGTAAGCCATAGTCCATGGAATTTATATCGCTATCTAAATTTTTTCTTAAAGAAGAATAACTTTCCTAAAGGTCCTATTATTCTTAGAAATTTTCCGAAGCCATTTTCTAAAAAAAATAAAAAGGAAAAGCCTCAAAAACAAAAAGAGATTCTTAATTTATTAAATGCGTATCCTAATTTTAATTTTATATTAATTGGAGATAGTGGTGAACATGATCCTTATATTTATTTAGAAATTGCAGAAAACTATCCAAATAGAATTTTAGCAATATATTTAAGAAGCGTAAACCATAAAAAGAAAATGCTCCGTGTTACTGGATTGTATAAAGATTACAAAACCACACCTGTTTTATTGGTTGAAAATAGTGAGCAAGCTATTGAGCATGCTAAAAAACAAGGGTTTATTAATGTTTAAAATAAGCCGTTAATTTCAGCATCTATAGTATTGATAACCTCACCTAAATCTTCAGGGTTATCTACAAAGTCTAAATGGTCAACATCAATTATTAACAGTTTGCCTTTATCATAACCATGAATCCATGCTTCATAGCGTTCATTTAATCTACTTAGGTAATCAATGCTTATAGAGTTTTCATAATCACGACCACGTTTATGAATTTGCGATACTAAATTAGGGATAGAACTTCGTAAATAAATCAATACATCGGGACCTTTTACCAAAGATTCCATAAGGTCGAAAAGTGATTTGTAGTTCTCGAAATCTCTATTGGTCATCAATCCCATAGCATGCAGGTTAGGTGCAAAAATATGTGCATCTTCATAAATCGTTCTATCTTGAATAATATTTTTTCCGCTTTCGCGAATCTGCAATACTTGCCTAAATCTGCTATTTAAAAAATAAACTTGTAAATTAAAACTCCAACGTTCCATTTGGTTATAAAAATCATCTAAATAAGGATTATCAACAACGTCTTCTAGCTGCGCTTCCCATTTATAATGTTTTGCTAGTAATTTTGTGAGAGTGGTTTTTCCAGCGCCAATATTTCCGGCAATAGCAATATGCATAGTTTAATTGATTTTTAATTGAAATTCTTGTAAGGTTTCATTGTCGTAAATATACAAGGTTTCGTTGGTTACAAAAAACGCATTTATCAATAAATTTGGTATTTTAACGGACTTGATATTATGTGTCTTTCCGTCTAAATAATATAATGATTGCTCTTTTTTTAGAATAATATTTCCATTATTTTCAGTAAGAGCGGTATAACCATCGTTAGTTATTTTCTTTACTAAACCACCAAAATAATTATAAATGTAGAGGTGCTTTTTAGTAAGTAGCCAACAATAGTTGTAATTACTTTTTAAATCTAAAACTTGACTTTGTACGGGTGCAGTTTGAGCACGCGTTGATAGATTTTTATAATCAAAAAGCTCTAATTGCTGAAAATCTTGATTAAAAATCCACAGGGTGTTATCATGACCAGTAGAAACAAATGACACGTTTTTATAATCTGAAAGCGCATTAAAATCGAGTTTAAATATTTCAGCTAGTCTATTGTCAAGAATAACAACGGTATTAAAATCTTTATAAAACAGATTTATTTTTAGTGGATTAAAGGTGTTTACATTATGCAGTTCTCCTAATTGAAAATTATTGTAACTTATCGTTTTTTTTGCATCTTTTTTATAAAAAATAGTGTTATTTACGTAAAATTCGGTCCCGAAATTATCAATAGAAACTAAGGTGTCTGCGGTATAATCTGTTTTTTTTATAAATGTTGTTTCTATAGATTCTTGAGCAAATATAGAAACTGAAAGGAGTAATAGTATATAGCGGGTAAATATCATAATGGTTTGAAAAGTACAAAAATCAAACCATATTCTATAAATTAAGTTATTGCTGTTGTTTTTAGGCTAATTTTAAGAATGAGAATAAAAGGTATTAAGCCTAAATCATGCTAAAAAAAGCGGGATTAGTTCAACTTAAAATGTTTGACTACGTATTACATACTTCTCAAAATTGAGTTTTACTAATAATAATTATAAAAACTCATGTTTTTTCCTTTGTATAATTAATAAACAATAATATATTTGCATCCAGTTTTGGGGAGATACTCAAGCGGCCAACGAGGGCAGACTGTAAATCTGCTGACTACGTCTTCGCAGGTTCGAATCCTGCTCTCCCCACTATAACTAGTAAAGTCTGCATTTTTGCAGGCTTTTTTGTTTTAGAATAAAAAGTTTATTGTGGCGGCAGGGTAAACTTTTCATTTTTACAAATGATGAATTAGGATGTTTAATCTTATTCTCCTTCATAAAAAATAAGAGGTAAGAACGTAAAAATAGTACTTGTTTTTTTGAAATGTTCGTTTAATGTTTGGTAGATGAAATGTAGCGTTAAAAAGATGCTAATTTTTAGGATTGACACAGAGCAGATTTTTTTAGCTTATAGCCAAATTTTTAAATTTGACGGTCTTTGTAAATAAATACAAACTTTTCGATTTAGCACATGTTAGTTATGTTTTATACACATTATTATCTGCTGGCTATCCTCTTTATTATTTAATATCATTATCTATGTTGGTCAATTAAAATTACATTCCCGTCTGGGTCAGTTGTCATAAAACTTGCAGGACCAGAAGTATCTTTCTTAATTTCAGTACCAATATTAATTCCTTTACTTTTTAATTCTTGCTGAATTTTTCTAATATCGACAAAAGTATCGGTCTCTTTTCCGTTTTCATCCCAACCTGGATTAAAAGTTAAAATATTTCCATCAAACATACCTTGGAATAATCCAATTACTGAATTTTTATTCTTCATTATTAGGTAGTTTTTTGCCAAATCTCCTCCCAGTTGTACAAAGCCAAGGTTTTCGTAAAATTCCTTTGAAACATTAAGGTTTTTTACATTAAGACTTACTGAAAATCCTCCTAAATCTATATTGTTTTCTCTTTTAATTGTTTTATTAGTTTGTTTTAATTCAATGTTTTTCTCGAGTTCATTTATTTTTTTTAATGATTTTTGCAGTTCAGTTTCGAGTTTTTGTATTCTTTCTTCTTTACTCGGATTCATATTACATCCAAATAAGAGCGCTGTGAACACAGAAAACAATAGTATTTTTTTCATGATTTTAATATTTTATTATCGCGATAATATACGTTTCATATTTTTGTCTGTTGTGCTTCCAGATAACAATTTAAAATAAAATCGCTTCAATGTTTTAAATCTAATATTAAACGAATTTCGGCTTTTTTTTCGAGAAAGGCAATTGCAACAAAAAGCCCCATAAACTTAATTATGAGGCTCATATATTTAATTGTTTTTAATTCTACAAACCAAAAACGGCTTTCACATTATCAACATAATCTAATTTTTCCCATGTAAACAATTCTACATCTAGTGTTTTTGTAGCACCATTAGGCTGTTTAAAAGTTTTAGAAACCGTTTCGTTTTTACGGCCCATGTGGCCATAAGCAGCCGTTTCACTATACATAGGAGAACGTAGTTTTAAGCGATCTTCTATAGCAAATGGTCGCATATCAAAAATTTGAGATACTTTTTCTGCAATTTCACCATCAGTCATATTAAATGGGCAAGTGCCATAAGTATCAACAAAAATTCCCATAGGCTCAACAACACCAATAGCATAGCTAACTTGAACTAAGACCTCACTAGCTACACCAGCAGCCACTAAGTTTTTAGCTATATGGCGGGTAGCATAAGCAGCACTTCGGTCTACTTTACTAGGGTCTTTTCCAGAAAAAGCCCCACCACCGTGTGCGCCTTTACCACCGTAAGTGTCCACAATAATTTTTCGTCCTGTTAATCCTGTATCTCCATGAGGTCCACCAATAACAAATTTCCCTGTTGGGTTAATGTGGTATTTAATATCGCTATTAAATAATTTCTGAATAGATTCAGGAAGTTTAGCAATAACTCTTGGTATTAAAATATCAACAATATCTTTTCTTATTTTAGCTAACATGGTATCATCTTCTGCAAAATCATCATGTTGCGTAGAGACTACAATGGCTTCAATGCGTTGCGGGATATTATCATCACTATATTCTATAGTAACTTGGCTTTTAGAATCTGGACGTAAATAATCAATATCTTTGTTTTCTCTACGTAATTCGGCAAGTTCTATTAAAATACGGTGCGATAAATCTAATGCCAAAGGCATATAATTTTCGGTCTCATTGGTAGCATATCCAAACATCATCCCTTGGTCACCAGCACCTTGTTGTTCTTTGCTACCACGGTCTACACCTTGGTTTATGTCTTCGGACTGTTCGTGTATTGCAGAAAGCACACCACAGGAATTACCATCAAACATATATTCGCCTTTGGTATAGCCAATTTTGTTTATGGTGTCTCTGGCAATTTTCTGTACATCTAAGTATGTGGTAGATTTTACTTCGCCAGCCAATATAACTTGTCCTGTAGTTACTAAAGTTTCGCAAGCGACTTTAGATTCGGTATCAAACGCCAAAAAATTATCAATTAAAGCATCGCTAATTTGGTCAGCTATCTTGTCTGGGTGTCCTTCAGAAACACTTTCTGAAGTAAATAAATAAGCCATAAATTTATATTTTGTTAAAGATTTGACGATAGCGTCACAGGAAGTTTACACTGCCTTTAGCATTTTTATTTGTGTCGAATTATTTTTAGTATCTTTTTAATGATAATAAAGCAATAAGTTCAAAACAAAGAGGTTGCAATCAGTCAAATCTTTCCTCTATTATTTGTATTTGCAAAAGTAAAAAAAATTAAAGGACTTGCATATCACTTTTTATTTTTTATGAAATAAATTGGATAATACATTTTAATTATTAATATTTGTTAAATCAAAATGATTAAACAAATATTAAATATCATTCCTATTAGTGTCATTGTAATTATTTTACAAGGATAGGGAACGTTATTTTAAAAATTAAATAAAATTTTAAAAGCTTTCCCATAAAACGGAAAGCTTTTTTTGTATATATTTTTTTGATTTTGAACATCATAAAAAATATAAGATAAACGATTGTTATACAGGTGTTTGTGATTTTTTTTATATGCATGGATTTAACCTAGTTTTATAAAGATAAACCGTTAAGAAAACCTAATAAATTAATTTCGACAACTTGGTTTAAGAAAATTGAACAATTTTTATTAAAAGTCTTAAAAAAACAATAATATAATTATCAATAAACGATATAAGTAAAAAGTTTTGCAATAAATATGAAGGAACTTAATAAACATAGTAAAAGGCTAACCCAAGATGAGTCTCAACCAGCATCACAAGCCATGTTATACGCGGTGGGTTTGACAGATGAGGATATGCATAAGGCTCAAGTTGGTATTGCTAGCACAGGATACGACGGAAACCCGTGTAATATGCATTTAAATAATTTAGCTGCTGAAGTTAAAATTGAATGTAAAATAGCAGATTTAGTTGGTTTAGGATTTAATACTATTGGTGTTAGTGATGGTATTTCTATGGGAACTTCGGGTATGAATTATTCTTTAGCTTCTAGAGACATTATTGCAGATTCTATTGAAACCGTCATGAATGCTCAAAGTTATGATGCGCTTGTTTCTGTTGTAGGTTGTGATAAAAACATGCCAGGAGCAGTTATTGCTATGTTGCGTTTAAACCGTCCATCCATCATGATGTATGGAGGAACAATAGCTTCGGGCAGATATAAAGGAAGAAAATTAAATATTGTTTCTGCTTTTGAAGCTTTAGGTCAAAAAGTGGCAGGAGAAATTGAAGAAGAAGAATATAGAGAGATTATAAAAAGAGCCATTCCGGGGGCAGGCGCTTGCGGTGGTATGTATACAGCAAACACTATGGCTTCGGCAATAGAATGTATGGGTTTTGCTTTGCCATACAATTCTTCTATTCCTGCTGAAAATCCTAATAAATTATCAGAAAGCGAAAGAACGGCTAGAGCGATTAAAAACTTATTAGAATTAGATTTAAAACCTCTAGATATTATTTCAAAAAAATCTATTGAAAACGCTATTGCTCTAGTAAATGCTTTGGGAGGGTCTACAAATGCTGTATTACACTTTTTAGCGATTGCGCATGCTGCCGATATAGAATTTACATTAGAAGATTTTCAACGGGTTAGTGATAGAACACCTTTAATTGCAGATTTAAAACCTAGTGGAAAATACTTAATGGAAGATGTTCATGGTGTTGGTGGAACTCCAGCAGTAATGAAATATCTATTAGATAATGGCTTTTTACACGGCGATTGTTTAACCGTAACAGGAAAAACATTAGCAGAAAACTTAGCAGATGTAGAGCCACTATCATTTGAAAATGATAGTCAAGATGTTATTTTTCCAAAAGATAAAGCACTAAAATCTTCGGGTAATTTACAAATCCTTTATGGAAACTTAGCTACAGAGGGATCTGTAGCAAAAATATCAGGAAATGAAGGGTTGTTGTTTGAAGGTAAAGCCGTGGTATATGATGGTGAACAAGCTGCAAATACAGGGATTTCAAATGGTGAAGTAGAACGAGGTGATGTTGTTGTTATTCGCTATGTAGGTCCAAAAGGTGGGCCAGGCATGCCAGAAATGTTAAAACCAACGTCATTAATTATGGGAGCTGGTTTAGGTAAATCTGTGGCATTAATTACAGATGGTCGTTTTTCTGGGGGAACTCATGGTTTTGTTGTAGGGCATATAACCCCAGAGGCACAAACAGGAGGTGCTATTGGTTTGTTAAAAACAGGTGACAAAATTAGAATTAGTGCTGAAGATAACTCCATTAATGTCTTACTTTCTGATGAAGAATTAGCAGAAAGAAAAGCAAAGTGGCAGCAACCAGCGCTAAAACATAAAAAAGGAATATTATATAAATATGCAAAATCTGTGGCATCAGCTTCAAAAGGCTGTGTAACAGATGCATAATAAATAAAGCATTATTTTAATAAACGTCACCCTAAGTTGAGTCAAAGGGTTTTTAATATTGTGAGTATGAATACACAAACCGCAAATAAAACAAAAGAAGTGGCTGTAGAAACAGAGCGTATTACAGGAGCTGAAGCCATAATAAGATGCTTAATAGCAGAAGGTGTAGATATTCTTTATGGATATCCTGGAGGTGCCATTATGCCTGTTTACGACGAGTTATATAAATATAGAGATAGAATTCATCACGTATTAACACGTCATGAACAAGGTGCAGCACATGCAGCTCAAGGATTTGCAAGAATTTCGGGTAGAGTTGGTGTTGCTATGGCAACATCGGGACCCGGTGCTACAAATTTAGTAACAGGTATCGCAGATGCTCAAATAGATTCCACACCCTTGGTGTGTATTACAGGGCAGGTGCCATCTTCGTTATTGGGGAGTGATGCTTTTCAAGAAACCGATATTGTTGGTATTTCTACACCAGTAACTAAATGGAATCATCAGGTTACAAAGGCGTCTCAAATACCGGAAGTTTTGGCTAAAGCTTTTTATATTGCTAGAAGCGGGCGTCCAGGACCTGTATTAATAGACATTACTAAAGATGCACAGTTTGAGGAATTCGATTTTAAATATGAAAAATGCAAAGGTGTAAGAAGTTATGTGCCAGTACCAAAAACAAATCCAGAGTCGGTTACAGCGGCAGCGAACTTAATTAATAATGCTAAGAAACCGCTAATTGTTTGGGGACAAGGTGTTATTTTAGGTGAAGCTGAAGCAGAATTGAAAGCTGTTGTAGAAAAAGGTGGCATTCCAGCGGCATGGACTATTCTTGGCGCTTCTGCTATACCAACGTCTCATCCTTTAAATATAGGTATGGTGGGTATGCATGGTAATTATGCGCCTAATAAGTTAACTAACGAATGTGATGTGCTTATTGCCATAGGAATGCGTTTTGATGATCGAGTTACTGGAAATTTAAATAGTTACGCGAAGCAAGCTAAAGTTATTCATTTTGATATTGACCCCGCAGAGATTAATAAAAATGTTAAAGCAGATGTTGCTGTTTTAGGCAACTCTAAAGAAAGCTTAGCCTTGTTATTAGAGCAATTAAATAACAATTCTCATGAAGCATGGCACCAAGAGTTTAAAGATTTATATGCTATAGAATATGATAAAGTAATTAAAGATGATATTTCTCCAAGCAAAGAAGGTTTAACCATGGGAGAGGTTATTAAACAAATTAATATAGAGAGTAAGGGTAATGCCGCGATTGTATCAGATGTTGGTCAGCATCAAATGATTGCCTGTCGTTATTCAGAATTTAATATTACCAAAAGTAATATCACATCAGGAGGTTTAGGAACTATGGGCTTTGCTTTACCAGCAGCTATAGGCGCTAAAATGGCAGCGCCAAATAGAGAGGTTGTCGCTATTATTGGAGATGGTGGTTACCAAATGAATATTCAGGAGTTAGGAACCATTTTTCAGCAAAAAACACCAGTAAAAATAGTGGTTTTAAATAATGAGTTTTTAGGAATGGTACGCCAATGGCAACAATTGTTTTTTGACAAGCGTTATGCCTCTACAGAAATGACAAATCCTAATTTTGTAGCTATAGCAGAAGGGTATTATATAAAAGCTAGAAAAGTTGTTAAACGTGAAGATTTAGCAGAAGCCGTTAAAGAAATGATTCAATCTAAAGAATCCTATTTCTTAGAAGTTTGTGTAGAAAAAGAAGATAATGTGTTTCCAATGATTCCTTCAGGGGCATCGGTTTCAGATGTACGTTTAAGCTAAATTTATAAAGAAAATGAACGAAGACATAAAACCATACACGATTTCAATATATACCGAAAATAATATCGGTTTATTAAATCGTATTTCAGCAATTTTTCAACGAAGAGGCATTAATATTGAAAGTTTAACAACATCGCAATCTGAAATTGAAAATGTAAATAGATTTGTTATTGTTGTTAACATTACTGAGGTACAGGCAGAAAAAATTGTTAAGCAATTTGAAAAGCAAATAGAAGTTATTCGTGCTTATTATCATACAGACGAAGAGACTATTTATCAAGAGTCATGCATGTTTAAAATAAAATCTAATTTATTATTTGAAGAACCACAAATTCAGAATATAATAAAAGAAAGCAACGCAAGAATTGTTACTGTAAATAAAGAATTTTTTGTGTTAGAAAAATCTGGAAGAAGGCATGAAATAGAATCGTTACGACGCGATTTAAATATTTTTGGCATTATGCAATTTGTACGTTCTGGACGTATCTCAGTAACTAAAGAAGAAATGAAAGTAACCGAAATGCTATCAGCATTCAATAATTAATAATAAGAATAAGTAAAATGGGAAATTATTTTAACACATTATCGTTAAGAGACAAGTTAGATCAATTATCGAAGTGTAGATTTATGGACGCTTCTGAGTTTGCGGACGGAGTAAATGCTTTAAAAGGAAAGAAAATTGTTATCGTAGGATGCGGGGCTCAAGGGTTAAACCAAGGGTTAAATATGAGAGATTCTGGTTTAGATATTTCTTATGCGTTACGTGATGCTGCGATATCAGAAAAGCGTCAGTCTTTTATAAATGCATCAGAAAATGGATTTACAGTTGGTAATTATCAAGAATTAATTCCTACGGCAGATTTAGTGTTAAATTTAACGCCAGATAAACAACATACAAATGCCGTTAATGCTGTTATGCCTTTAATGAAAAAAGGGGCAACATTATCTTATTCTCATGGATTTAATATTGTTGAAGAAGGTATGCAAGTTCGTAAAGACCTTACCGTAATTATGGTGGCACCTAAGTCTCCAGGTTCTGAGGTTCGAGAAGAATATAAAAGAGGCTTTGGCGTACCAACATTAATAGCGGTACACGAAGAAAACGACCCAGAAGGAAAAGGATGGGCTCAAGCTAAGGCATATGCAGTAGCTACAGGAGGTGATAAAGCAGGTGTGTTAGAATCTTCTTTTATTGCTGAGGTGAAGTCTGATTTAATGGGTGAGCAAACTATTCTTTGTGGTTTATTACAAACAGGATCTATTCTTTGTTTTGATAAAATGGTTGAAGAAGGTATTGATTCAGGGTATGCTTCAAAATTAATTCAGTACGGTTGGGAAACCGTAACAGAAGGTCTTAAATATGGTGGTGTAACCAACATGATGGATCGTTTATCTAATTCAGCTAAAATTAAAGCTTTTGAATTGTCAGAAGAATTAAAAGCTATTATGCGTCCATTATTCCAAAAGCATATGGATGATATTATTGAAGGTCGTTTTTCTGCAGGTATGATGGAAGATTGGGCTAACGATGATAAAAATTTATTAGGATGGAGAGCAGCTACAGCTGAAACAGCTTTTGAAAAAACACCAGCTGGAGATGTTGAGATTTCTGAGCAAGAATATTATGACAATGGTGTGCTAATGGTTGCTATGGTAAGAGCTGGTGTAGAGTTAGCTTTTGAAGCTATGACCGATTCTGGTATTATTGATGCCTCTGCTTACTACGAGTCATTACACGAAACACCGCTTATTGCAAACACAATAGCAAGAAAGAAATTGTATGAAATGAACAGTGTGATTTCTGATACTGCTGAGTACGGTTGTTACTTGTTTGATCATGCATGTAAGCCTTTATTAACAGATTTTATGAAAAATATCAAGACAGATGTTATTGGTAAACCATATGCTAAAGATAATGGTACAGGTGTAGATAATGCAAAACTTATTGAAATCAATAAAGTTTTAAGAGATCACCCCGTAGAGAAAGTAGGTGAGTTTTTAAGATCATCTATGACGGCTATGAAACCAATAGTATAGAATACAACTAAACTAAACTATATATTTTTTTAACCTGTCAAATGTTTCATGTTGGCAGGTTTTTTATTACAGTAAATAATGGTTTGTGTTGAAGCTTATACCATTTCTGCATTGAAATTACTGTAAAAGAAAATGATGATTTTTTTCTTTATACGAAATAGAAAAATAAAGCATAGCCTTAGTTACGATTTCTTTTTATGTTGAAGTAGAAAGGAAAAAAGGGCGTTTTATTACGGTCATTTCAATGCAAAAATGGTATTAAATATATAAATTATAGAAAATGAATCAGGAAAAACATACTTATTTTCCTAGCATAGTTAATGTAAAAGCAGCAGCGGAAACTATAAAAAAAGTTTCGGCTGTAACGCCTTTAGGACATAGTCAAAGATTATCAAAAGAGCTTAACGCAAATATATTCTTAAAGCGTGAAGACCTTCAGCAAGTCCGTTCTTATAAAATTAGAGGGGCGTATAATAAAATTAGCTCGCTTACTAGAGAGGAATCTAATCATGGTGTTGTTTGTGCCAGCGCTGGTAATCATGCCCAAGGTGTAGCATTATCGTGCAAATTATTAAAAATAAAAGGGACCATTTATATGCCAGCTCCAACGCCTAATCAAAAAGTGGAGCAAGTTAAAATGTTTGGTGAAGATTTTATAGAGATTAAACTTATAGGTGATACTTTTGATGATGCTTATCATGCAGCAATGTTAGAGTGCATAAAGTTAAAGAAAACTTTTATACATCCTTTTAATGACGAAAAAGTTATTGAAGGTCAAGCTACCGTAGGCTTAGAAATTATCGAACAAGCCACAAAACCTATAGACTATGTGTTTATAGCTGTAGGTGGTGGAGGTTTAGCTTCAGGATTATCAGCTGTTTTTAAGGCGTTATCTCCTAAAACAAAAATTATTGGTGTAGAACCAGAAGGGGCACCATCGATGTCGGTTTCTATAAAAAACAATAAAAATACAGCATTAGAATATATTGAAAAATTTGTTGATGGTGCTGCAGTAAAGCGGGTTGGAGATTTAACTTTTGCTATTTGTAAAGATAATTTAGATGCCATGGTTACAGTACCAGAAGGCAAAGTATGTCAAACCATATTAGAACTTTATAATAAAGATGCCATTGTGGTAGAGCCAGCTGGTGCATTAAGTATTTCGGCTTTAGATTTTTATGCCCAAGATATTAAAGGTAAAAATATAGTATGTGTAGTTAGTGGTAGTAATAATGATATTACTAGAACTTCAGAAATTAAAGAACGTGCTTTATTATATACAAATTTAAAGCACTATTTTATAGTTAAGTTTCCGCAACGAGCTGGTGCTTTAAAAGAGTTTGTGGTGGATGTTTTAGGCGAAAATGATGATATCACGTACTTTCAGTATGCCAAGAAAACAAATAGAGAAAATGGCTCTGCAGTAGTTGGAGTGCAATTAAAATCAGCTTCAGATTTAAAGCCTTTAATTGCTAAAATGAAAACCCTTAATTTTTATGGTGATTATTTAAATGATAAACCAGATTTGTTTCAGTTCTTGGTATAATACAAAAAATGATGTGTATAAATTAAGGTTTAGTTTATACTCTTTTTTTACTTTTACAACTTAGATTTAAAAATATGAAAGTATTTAATTATTTGGTGTTATCGATTTTTACAGTTTTATTAATTTTTAGCTGTGGAAATAAAGAAGAGAAAAAAAACGGGTTTTCATATGAAAACAAATCCGATGCGTCACAGCAAAGCACAGATAGCAATCCTAATGATATTGTATTAACGTCTAACGATGCTATGCAATTTAATAAAAAAGAGATTAAGGTAGTAGCTAGTGAAAAAGTTAAAATAACGTTGAAGCATATTGGTAAAATGGATAAGAATGTCATGGGGCACAATTTTGTTTTACTAAAGCAAGGTGTTAATGTAATAGCGTTTTCAAATAAAGCTGCGGGGTCAAGAAGTAACGATTATATTCCTGAAGGAACTCAAGATATTATAGTACACACAAAAATGCTTAGTGGTGGTGAAACGGATATTATTGAATTTAATGCTCCATTAGCAGGAACATACGATTTTTTATGTAGCTTTCCTGGACATTCCGGTTTAATGAAAGGCAAGTTTATTGTAGAATAAACGCAAAATAATTATTGAATAATGGTTAAAGCGGTTCGAAAGAATCGCTTTTTTTATGAAAAAAATTAAATGACTTCATAAAGAAAAAAGACATTTAAAAGCTTGAATTTGAATTTTCTAAACAAAAACTGTAGAAATATCGAGATTTTAATAATTCTACGCAAAAACAACATATGTTATATAGGTTTTTTAATAAAAAATTTTACATTTGAATAATGAAAAATTTAAAAAACAAAATACGTTTCACTACTTCTGAGTTGCCCACACGCAACCGCCGCCGCTGTTTCTAAATACAAAAGCAAGCAAAACTCGTAACGTAATTTTAATTTTTTTCATAGTGTCCAATATAATTTTCATAGCATTTCAAAATATAGTTAGTTTTTTAACAAACAACTATGCTACGCGCCGCTGTATTTTTCGTCCTCGCCCGTAAGGGTATATTTTATTTCATGAACTAGGTGAGTCCAGTTCAGCTTTCAAGAAAAAATAAATAATAGACATTAATACAGGTTAGAAAATGAAGGTTGTAATAGCCAATAAATCACATATTAAATACGCAGAGATAATCTGTGAAACCATTAAAGCATCTGCAGAGGTTAGAGGTACTGGTATAGCCAGACGTACTCCAGAATATATTGCTGCTAAAATGGAGAATGGCAATGCCGTTATCGCTTTAGATGGGGATGTTTTTGCAGGGTTTTGCTACATAGAAAAATGGGGGCATGGTAAGTTTGTTGCTAATTCTGGTTTAATAGTGCATCCTGATTTTAGAGGTGTAGGACTTGCTAAAAAAATTAAGCATAAAGTATTTCAGCATTCAAAAGATAAATTTCCTGAGGCAAAGATTTTTAGTATAACAACAGGATCGGCTGTAATGAAAATGAATAGCGATTTAGGTTACAAACCTGTTGTGTTTTCAGAATTAACAGATGATCAAACGTTTTGGGATGGTTGTCAAACCTGTAAAAATTACGATGTTTTAACACGTACAAATAGAAAAATGTGTCTATGTACAGGTATGCTGTACGATGCTAAGGCAAAAAAAGAGGCTGTAAAACCAATAAAGGAAGGCACTTTTAAAAGGCTGAAAAAAATTAAAGAGACATTGTTTCTTAAAAAAAGATAGAAAGTAAAATAAAAATTTCCTGATTAGAGGAAATGAAAAAATAGTTTTCAATGAAAAAATTAGTAATAGCATATAGTGGCGGATTAGATACATCGTATTGTGCCGTAAGTTTATCAAAAACGTATGATGTTCATGCAGTAAGCGTAAATACAGGAGGATTTACAAGCGAAGAAATAAAGTATATAGAAAGTAATGCCTATAAAATGGGCGTATCTACTTATAAGAATATTGATGCCGTTGCGACGTTTTATCAAAAAGTGGTTAAGTATTTAATTTTTGGTAATGTTTTAAAAAATAACAGTTACCCGTTATCAGTAAGTGCAGAACGTATTATTCAAGCTATAGAAATTATTGAATATGCTAAAAGTATAGATGCAGAATATATAGCGCATGGTAGTACAGGAGCAGGAAATGATCAAGTAAGATTTGATATGATTTTTCAAACCTTAGCACCAAATATTAAAATTATTACGCCTATTAGGGATCAAAAATTAACCAGACAACAAGAGATTGATTACTTAAAAGAAAACGGAATAGAAGCCTCTTGGGAAAAAGCAAAATACTCGGTTAATAAAGGACTTTGGGGAACAAGTGTTGGTGGTGAAGAAACCTTAACTTCGGAAAAACCATTGCCAGAGCATGCTTACCCGTCTCAATTAGAAAAGGAAGATGAAGAAAACGTAACCTTAACGTTTAAAAACGGTGAGTTTGTAGCTTTTAATGGTGAAGAAAACGTACCAGAAGTTAATATTGAAAAGCTAAATGATATAGCATCAGCATATGCTATAGGCAGAGATATTCATGTAGGTGATACTATTGTTGGGATAAAAGGGCGTGTTGGTTTTGAAGCTGCAGCAGCATTAATAACTGTAAAAGCACACCATTTATTAGAAAAGCATACACTTACTAAATGGCAATTACAGCATAAAGAATATTTATCTAGTTTTTATGGTATGCATTTACATGAAGGTCAGTATTTAGATCCTGTAATGCGGAATATAGAAGCGTTTTTACAAAGTAGTCAAGAGATGGTTTCTGGTGATGTCATGGTAAGTTTAAAACCGTATCATTTTTCTTTAGATGGAATAAAATCTGAACACGATTTAATGAGTGCGAAGTTTGGGAGCTATGGAGAGGAAAACAAAGCATGGACTGCCGATGATGCCAAAGGGTTTATTAAAATTCTAGGAAATCAGAACAAAATATACAGACAAGTAAATTTGTAATGAGTTTGAAAGACCTGTCAGGTTTTTAAAACCTGACAGGTCTGAAATATAAACTAGTATTTAAAATGAAAAAGAGTGAGTCATTTCGACGTAAGGAGAAATCACATAATTTTAAGAAGCTATTCTATGTGATGTTTCAATAGTACATCATTTCGACATAGACATAGAACAAAAAAGAGTAAAAAAATGAAAAATATAAAAGCAGGAATTATTGGAGGCGCCGGTTACACGGCAGGCGAATTAATTAGATTACTAATTAACCACCCAAAAACTGAAATTAATTTTGTGTTTAGTACAAGTAATGCGGGTAACAAGATTAGTAAGGTACACCAAGATTTAGTAGGAAGTTTAGATTTGAAATTTACAGATACAGTAAACCCCAATGTTGATGTTTTGTTTTTATGTTTAGGTCATGGTAATTCTGTTAAGTTTTTAGAAGCAAATACGTTTTCAGAAAACACAAAAATCATTGATTTAGGAAATGATTTTAGACTAGAAGCGGATAAAGTTTTTAGCGGAAAGACGTTTGTTTATGGTTTGCCAGAACTGAATAAAGAAGCTATTATAGATGCTAACTATATTGCAAATCCAGGCTGTTTTGCTACGGCCATACAATTAGGGTTATTACCATTGGCTGATGCTGGTTTAATTAAAAAAGATGTGCACATTAATGCGGTTACTGGAGCAACTGGTGCAGGAACATCGTTATCTGCAACGACACATTATACATGGCGAGATAATAATTTCTCGTATTACAAACCATTTACGCATCAGCATTTAGGAGAAATAAATCAGTCGGTTAATCAGTTACAAAATGATTTTGCTTCGGAAATTATTTTTATGCCAAATAGGGGTAATTTTTCAAGAGGTATTTTTGCAACGATTTATACTGACTTTGAAGGTACTGTTGAAGATGCTAAAGCTATTTATAAGTCGTTTTACGCCGATGCTAAATTTACATTTGTATCGGATGAGTTTTTACATATGAAACAAGTTGTAAATACTAATAAATGCTTGGTGCATTTACATAAACATAATAACAAATTATTAATTACGAGTTGTATTGATAATTTATTAAAAGGTGCTTCTGGACAGGCAGTGCAAAATATGAATTTAATGTTTGGTTTAGAAGAAACGACGGGACTTGGATTAAAGGCTACGTATTTTTAATCCCCACCTAACCTCCCCGAAGGGGAGGAATGGATTGCGGATATAAACGTAAATAAGACCTGTCAGGTTTTTAAAACCTGACAGGTCTGAAAATGAAGCTTTTTTAGAGCAAGAGTGAGTGTCCCCCTCCTTAGCAGGGGCTAGGGGAGGATTTAGAGCAACAGTGACGCGTTAGGGATAGTAGTGGAAAGCCCACAGCGACCTTTTGGGAGCGAGGACTTGTAACGAATAGCCCGACCCTTGTGGTAACGCAAAAAAAGAATAAAAATACTTTCGCTTTCGCGGAAATAAAAAATAGTTATAATTATGAAAGTAGCAATTATAGGAGCAGGGAGTTTAGGACAATCTATAGCTAAAGGTTTATTAAGTTCTGAAGCTTTAACGGCTTTATGCTTAACAAAAAGAAACTTGGATGCTATACAGGGATTTGATACCGATAAGAGAGTGACTTTGACATCGGATAATGCATTGGCAGTACAGAACTCGGATATTGTAATTTTTGCGATTCAACCCAGACATTTCGAAGGTATTTTAAATGCTGTTAAACCGCACTTAAAAGCGAGTCAGGTATTAATTTCTGTAATTACGGGATTTGCTATTTCAAGAATTGAAGATATTGTTGGTAAAGCGAGTTATATTATTCGCTCTATGCCAAATACGGCGGCTTCGGTTGGACAATCGATGACGTGTATTTCGACTAACGAAAAAGGTAAGGAAAAGGTGGAGTTGGCTAAAACTATTTTTAATAGTATGGGACGTTCTATGGTTATTCCAGAAGAGCAATTGCAAGCAGCAACTGTTATTTGTGCTAGTGGTATTGCCTTTTGGATGCGTTTAATTCGTGCCACAACCCAAGGTGCTGTGCAATTAGGTTTTGAGGCTCATGAGGCTCATGAATTAGCCATGCAAACCTGTTTTGGAGCTGCAACCTTATTAAAAGAATCTGGGAAACACCCAGAAGAAGAGATTGACCGCGTTACCACACCAAGTGGATGTACTATTGAAGGTTTGAATGAAATGGAACATCGAGGATTAAGTTCTTCGCTTATAAAAGGTATTAACGCATCGTTCGAAAAAATTAACCAAATTAAAACCAATTAAAATGCCATTATTTGACGTTTATCCATTATATAATGTAACCCCAGTTTCGGGAAAAGGTATTCATGTTTACGATGATAAGGGTACCGAATACTTAGACCTTTATGGTGGACACGCCGTGATTTCAATTGGTCATGCGCATCCTAACTATGTTAATGCGATTACAGACCAAGTGAATGCTTTAGGGTTTTATTCTAATGCCATTCAGAATCCGTTACAAAAACAATTGGCAGATAAAATTGAAGCCCTTTCTGGTTGTCAAGATTACGAATTATTTTTATGTAATTCTGGTGCCGAGGCAAATGAAAACGCGTTGAAACTAGCATCGTTTAAAACAGGTAAAAAGCGTGTTGTTGCTTTTAGTAATGGGTTTCATGGGCGTACATCGGCAGCTGTAGCAGCAACCGATAATAAAAATATTATTGCGCCAATAAATGCGCAACAAGCGGTTACCATTTTGCCTTTAAATGATATTGAAGGTGTTAAAGCTGAATTAGAAAAAGGGGATGTTTGTGCGGTTATTGTAGAGTTTATTCAAGGGGTTGGTGGATTAGACCAAGCAACTACAGCGTTTTTTGAGCAAGTAGATGTACTTTGTAAAGCTAATAATACTATGTTTATTGCCGATGAGGTACAATCTGGTTATGGACGTTCTGGTAAATTCTTTGCGTTTCAGCATTACAACGTAACACCAGATATTATATCTATAGCCAAAGGTATGGGGAATGGTTTTCCTATTGGTGGTATATTAATTCACCCGAGTATAGAATCTAAATACGGTATGTTAGGAACTACATTTGGAGGAAATCATTTAGCATGTGCGGCTGGTTTAGCCGTTTTAAATACGATTGAAGAAGAACAATTAATTGATAATACCAATGTGATGTCTGCGTATTTTATATCGGTAGCTAAAACTATTCCGCAGATAAAACATATAAAAGGGAGGGGCTTAATGTTAGGTTTGGAATTTGATTTTGAAGTTGGAGACTTACGCAAAGAACTTATATATAGCCACCATATGTTTACTGGAGGTGCAGCTAATAAAAAACTGTTAAGAATATTACCGCCATTAAATATTAAGAAAGAACATATTGATCAGTTTTTTGAAGCACTTAAAAAGGCTTTAAAAGAATAATTTAAATATAGAAGCAGTTTTGTCATTTCGACGAAAGGAGAAATCACACAAGTAGCTAAAAAAATTGGTAGGTAACGAAAAGCTGAACAGAAGACTGAATACTGCTTGTTTAAAATTAAAAAAATGAACACATTATTATCCATAGAAAAAAGAAATGCTGTTTTACTAAAAATGGCTGTGCTTTTAGAACAAGAACGCCAAGCGATAATGGCCATTAATAAAACGGATTTAGAGGCTTACAATGGCGATGATATTTCGATGTTTGATCGTTTAAAAGTAGATGATTCTAAAGTAGACGAAATGATTAAGTCGGTAACACATTTAGCGTCTCAAGAAGATCCTGTTGGTGTGGAGCGTTTTAGTTTTAATCACGATAATGGGATGCAGGTTTATAACAAAACAGCATCGTTTGGTACGGTTTTAATTATTTACGAATCTAGGCCAGATGTAACGGTTGAAGCGGCTGGTATTGCCTTTAAATCGGGTAATAAAATAGTATTAAAAGGCGGAAAAGAATCACTCCGCTCTAACTTAAAAATTGTGGAGTTATGGCATCAAGCTTTGAAAGAAGAAAGTGCCTCTACAGATTGGGTGGAGTATTTACAATTCAACAGAACAGAAACGCAAGCCTTTTTAGAAAAACCAACACAAAAAGTCGATTTAATTGTACCTCGTGGAGGCGAACGTTTAATTGCTTTTGTAAAAGAACACGCTACTTGTCCTGTAATTATTAGCGGACGTGGTAATAACTTTGTGTATGTACACCGTGAAGCTGATGTAGATATGGCTTTGGATATTATTATCAATGGAAAATCAAAAATATCGGCTTGTAATGCGGTAGATAAAGTGTTGATAGATAAAAAACTTCCAAATAAAGACGCATTCATAAAAAACTTGATTTCTAAATTGAAAGATTCTAATATCGCCATTTTAGGAGATGAAGCTACTTGCAAATTTGATAAAATTGACCCTTTTGAATCGGATGACATTTGGTACGAAGAATTTTTAGATTACAAGATTGTTGTTGGAGAAATAGCATCTAATGCAGATACTATTGCAAAAATAAACAAATATTCTGGCGGACATTCATCTGTAATTGTAACAAGCAATGAAGCCGAAGCGAAGTTGTTTATGGAGAATGTAGATACAGCAGCGGTATACCATAATGCATCAACGCGTTTTACAGATGGTGGTCAATTAGGATTGGGAGGCGAATTAGCCATAAGTACAGATAAATTACACCAACGTGGTCCTATAGGTTTACAGCATTTGGTAACTAATAAATGGTATGTTCATGGTAATGGACAAATAAGATAGCCCATAATGGAGATTTAAGAAATAAGCCCGTACTTGTTAATAGTCAATATAAAAATGAAAAAGAAACGCATATTACTAAAAATAGGATCTAATACACTTACCAAAGAAACCGATAATATTTCTAGAGGTAAAATTGAAGATCTTGCTAATCAAATAGCGAAGCTTCAATATACTTGTGAGTTTATTATTGTGAGTTCTGGTGCTATTGCGGTGGCTAAACAATTTGTAAAATTGGAAAGTAAACAAAAAGATGTTTTTGTAAAACAAGCCTTAGCATCTATTGGTCAGCCACATTTAATTAGAATTTATCAAGAGATTTTTAGAGAATATGGGTTGTTAACATCACAGTGTTTATTGTCGTATTCAGATTTTGAAAAACAAGAAAGCAAAACCAATATTGTAAATACCATTAACGTATTGGTTAATAATAATTATATCCCTATTATTAATGAAAATGATACGGTTGCAACCGATGAAATTAAATTTGGTGATAATGATAAATTAGGAGCACTTACCGCATCACTTTTAGAAGTCGATTTATTTATAATAGCAACTAATACGGATGGTATTTATACTAAAGCGTCTATGGAAAATGGTACGCCAAAAACTATAGAATTAGTTGAAGATTTAAACGAATTAACCAATCAAGTGGTAGATTCTAAATCGACTCATGGCAGTGGAGGTATGCAGTCTAAAATTGAAGCAGCATCGGTAACAAAACAATCAAATATTGAAACTTGGATTGTAAACGGGTTAGAAGATCACTTTATAACCAATGCTTTTGATGGTAAAATACTGTTTACTAGAATAAAATAAGAGAATCATAGACCTGTCAGGTTTTTAAAACCTGACAGGTCTGAAAACGATAAAAAAGCAAATGAAACATTACACATCCATACACGATATAGATAATATAAAGGCTTGGATTGAAGAAGCCAAAGCATTAAAGAAGTATCCTTTAAAGCATATAGAATTAGGAAAACATAAAACCATTGGGTTATTATTTTTTAATTCCAGTTTACGTACCCGTTTAAGTACGCAAAAGGCAGCTTTAAATTTAGGTATGAATCCTATCGTGATGAATGTGTCGGGAGATGCCTGGGGAATCGAGTTTGGAGATGGTACAGTGATGAATGGTAATACTGCAGAGCATATAAAAGAAGCCTCTGCTGTAGTTTCTCAATATTGCGATATTATCGCGGTGAGAGCATTTCCAACCTTAACAGACAAGATAAAGGACGAAAGTGAACATGTTATGAATGCCTTTAAAAAATATGCATCGGTGCCTATTGTAAGTATGGAAAGTGCTACAGGGCATCCGTTACAAGGATTAACAGATGCTATTACTATTTCGGAAAACGCCAAAGTAGCACGACCAAAAGTCGTGTTAAGTTGGGCGCCACACGTTAAAGCTTTACCTCATGCTGTGGCGAATAGTTTTGTTCGGGCTATGCAAAAAATGGATGTAGAGTTTGTAATAACGAATCCAGAAGGCTATAATTTAAGTCCAGAAATAACAGGAGATACGCCAATAATTCATAATCAAGACAACGCATTTACGAATGCGGATTTCGTTTATACCAAAAACTGGAGTTCTTATGAAGATTACGGAAATGTATTAAATACAGACCCTAATTGGATGATAACAAAAGAGAAATTAGGTGATGCAAAATTTATGCATTGTTTACCAGTAAGACGAAATGTGGTGGTTGAAGATGCTGTTTTAGATAGCGATAGTTCGTTGGTTATTGAGCAGGCCAATAATAGAACGTTTGCAGCGCAATTGGTGCTTAAAAAAATATTAGAGAATTTAAAATAATCGTTAAAAAGTCCCCTATCCTTTGGAGAGGGCGGAGGGAGAGGATGGAAAAACTATCAATTGTAAAAATAGGCGGAAACATCATTGAAGATGAATCTTCGTTACTAGCATTTCTAAAATTATTTTCTAATTTAGAAGGCAAGAAAATTTTAGTGCATGGTGGCGGTAAACGTGCAACACATATAGCATCTAAACTAGGCATAGCATCTAAGATGATTAATGGGAGACGAATTACAGATGCCGAAACATTAGAAGTCATCACTATGGTTTATGGTGGTCTGGTAAATAAAAATGTGGTGGCGAAATTACAAGCCTTAAACACGAATGCTATAGGTTTAACAGGTGCAGATATAAATAGTATCCAATCCGATAAAAGACCTGTAAAAGAGATAGATTTCGGTTTTGTAGGTGATGTTAAAAAAGTGGCCCATGAGTCTATCGATAAATTAATTCAAGCCGATTTTACTCCTGTTTTTTGTGCTATTACGCATGATGGTATGGGACAATTATTAAATACCAATGCCGATACTATTACCTCGCAAGTCGCTGTTGGTATGAGTAAATTATACGATACTTCTATATATTATTGTTTTGAATTGAATGGCGTTTTAGAAGATATAAACGATAAAAACTCCGTAGTAAAGCATATCGATTCAGAGAAATATCAAGAGCTATTAAAGCAAGGTATTATTGCCGATGGGATGCTTCCAAAATTAGAAAACTGTTTTGATGCTTTGCAAAATGGCGTAAATACTATTAATATGGGAAATACATCGATGTTAACTCAAGAAAATGATAATTTTACAACCATAACCTTATAACATGACGGAACAAGAATTAACACAAGATGCGATATCACTTTTAAAAAAACTGATAGAAACACAATCTTTTTCATCGGAAGAGGATGTAACCGCATCGCATATTGAAGATTGGTTTAAGCGTTATGATATAGATTTTAAACGCACACTCAATAATGTTTGGGCGGTTAATAAATATTTTGATGACAGCAAACCAACCTTGTTACTTAATTCACATCACGATACCGTAAAACCAAATAATGCCTACACAAGAAACCCGCTAAAAGCAGATGTAGAAGACGGGAAATTATATGGTTTAGGAAGTAATGATGCAGGTGGGTGTCTAGTATCGTTAATGGCAACATTTACTCATTTTTATAATCAAAAGGATTTAAAATATAATTTGGTTATTGTCGCTTCCGCGGAAGAAGAAAGCAGTGGGTCAAACGGATTAAATAGTATGTTGCCTATTATCCCAAAAATAGATGTTGCCATTGTTGGAGAGCCTACGTTAATGAATTTAGCAGTAGCCGAAAAAGGCTTAGTCGTTTTTGATGCCGTTATAGAAGGCACACCAAGTCACGCCGCACACCCAAACGATAATAATGCTATTTATAACACGATTGAAGTATTGCAATGGTTTAAAGATTTAAAATTTGAAAAAAGTTCTGAAGCTTTAGGCGATGTGAAGTTAACAGTCACTCAAATTAATGCAGGTAAACAACATAATGTGGTGCCAGCAGATGTTAAACTAGTGATTGATGTTCGTGTTAATGATGCATATAGCAATGCAGAAATTGCAGAATTTTTGCAAGAAAATGCACCGTGTACAAATATTACACCGCGTAGTTTACGTTTAAACTCATCGTCCATCCCAGTAGATCATGATTTGGTGAAGGCAGGTATTTCTATGGGAAGAACCACTTATGGGTCGCCTACATTATCAGATCAAGCGGTATTATCATGTCCGAGTTTAAAATTAGGGCCAGGAGATAGTACACGTTCACATTCAGCCGATGAATTTATTTATGTGAATGAAATAGAAGAGGGTGTGAAAATTTATATTGAATTGCTTAATCGGGTGATTGTTTAAAAAAATGAGACCTGTCAGGTTTTTAAAACCTGACAGGTCTGAAATTACACTAAACATCCTATAAGGTTTCTAAAATCTTGTAGAGATGAAATAAAATAATAACTAAAAATGAAAGTAGGGATTTCTGCTTTCGAAGAAACTTATGAAACTCTGGGATAAAGGTATATCAATCGATAAAAAAATAGAGCAATTTACCGTTGGAAATGATAGGGAGATAGACATCCATATTGCAAAGTATGATGTTATTGCCTCTAGAGCACATGCTAAAATGCTTCAAAAAATAGGCATTATTTCTGTAGAAGAATTAGTAGAGTTACTGGGCGGTTTAAAAGTTTTAGAAACACAAATTGAAAATGGAACATTTGTTATTGATGAACAATTTGAAGATGTACATTCTAAAATAGAATTCGAACTAACAAAGTCTTTAGGTGAGGTTGGAAAAAAAATACATACCGCACGTTCTAGAAATGATCAAGTTTTAGTAGCCTGTCACTTATATTATAAAGACCATTTGGGTTTAATAAAAGCCAAAACAAAAACGCTTTTTGAAACGCTTTTAGGTTTAGCTGATAGATATAAAGATAAAGTTTTACCAGGGTATACGCATTTACAAGTGGCCATGCCGTCATCATTTGGATTATGGTTTTCGGCCTATGCCGAATTAATGATTGACGATGTATTTTTAATTGATGCCGCTATTAAAACGGTAGACCAAAATCCGTTAGGCTCTGCGGCGGGTTATGGAAGTTCGTTTCCCATTGACAGAGCGTTAACTACCAAAGAAATGGGCTTTGCAACACTAAAATATAACGTAGTTGCTGCACAAATGGGTCGTGGTAAAAATGAACGTACTATTGCTGCTGCTTTAGGAGGTTTGTGTAATACGCTTTCACGTTTTGCCATGGATGTATGTTTGTATATGAGTCAGAATTTTGGTTTTATTTCTTTTCCGGACGAATTGACAACAGGAAGTAGTATTATGCCACACAAAAAAAATCCTGATGTTTTTGAACTAATTCGTGGGAAGTGCAATAAAATACAAGCATTACAAAGTGAAATGATTTTAATTACCAATAACTTGCCTAGTGGTTACCATAGAGATTTTCAGTTATTAAAAGAAAATATGATTGCTGCTTTTGAAACGTTAAAAGATATTCTGGATATTTTTAATTATTCTATTCAACAAATTATTGTTAAAGATATTGATATTCATGATGATAAGTATAAGTACTTGTTTACCGTAGATAATATTAATACGTTGGTTGTTGAAGGGCAAAGTTTTAGAGAAGCTTATCAAAAAATTGGAGGGCAAGTGCAAGATGGTACATATGTGCCAGATACTTCTAAAAAGCACACACATGAAGGGAGTATTCATAATTTGTGTTTGGATGAAATTAGAGGGAAGTTTCCTCTTTAATAATTAGTTTGTTACCAAAGTTGTTAAAAGTTTAAGTGAATTAATTAATAATATAAAATAGAGTCAATGAAAAAATCGGTTATATTCTTATCTGTTGTTCTATTGTTTTTAGGATGTTCTGCTTTGATGGGAGAAGAAGTTGGAAGGCTTAAAATTAATGCGTTGAGTATTGAGAAAAATAAAAATTTGATTGTAAAGGAGACTAGTTTGCATCTTAAAAAAGATGACGAAATTGCGATTTGGTCTGATATAGATGTAGAATACGAAGGTGATATTGATTTAATATTTAGGATTGGTATAGATAGAAATGGTGAAGAGTACGGAGGGCTTGAAATTAATCCAATGGATAAAAGTATAACAATTGGAGAGTTTAAAACATCCATAAATAATAAAACCAATTGGAGCTTTGTTGGAAAAAATTCAAAAATTAAAATTGAAGAAGATGGGGAATATACTTTTAAAGGACTTTTAGTTTCTTCAGATAACCCAAGTTTAAAAATAACAAAGGCAGAAATTGTATTAAAGAAATAATTACTGCAATGTTTACGATTTTGTTATAGTACATAAGGAAAGATAAAAGAAGATTAACCTATCTATATTTTGTAAATGAACTTATATATGTAGTTTTAGGAAGATTTTGTTTGGATAAAGTAACAAGACTTATCAGATTTAAGTTTTTTAGAATTAGTAAGTGTACTTGGGCATTGGTTATTAAAAAAGCGCATTTGGTTAAATGCGCTTTTAAGGACTCTTCAATACGTCTAGTTTAATTTTTTTGTGACTAATTCAAATAATTAAATTATTGTAGATTGTCCTAAGTGTATATTGGTAAAGTTTAAGTTAGTTTCATCTGGATTATGAATAAAATCCTCAATAAAATCTCCAACTTTTGTGGTGGTTATATTGTCGTATTTGGTATTTAAATCTGGTGTGGTTATGTGAAGCTTTAAAGATTTGTCTACACCTTCTCTAACTAAAGCGGCTTCATCGTTAAGTCCAAAATGGTCTAAAAGCATAGCAGCCGATAATATAGAGGCTATTGGGTTAGCAATACCTTTGTTTGCTGCTTTTGAATAAGCACCGTGAATGGGCTCAAACATGGCATGTTTATCACCAATAGATGCTGAGGCTAATAAGCCAATAGAACCAACAATAACGCTAGCTTCTTCAGATAGAATGTCTCCAAACATATTTTCTGTTAATATAACATCAAACTGTTTTGGGTTAATAATGAGCTGCATAGCTGCATTATCAATATACATATAATGAGTTTCTACTTTGGGATATTGAAGTGCAATTTCTTGTACCACACGACGCCAAAGTCTTGAGCTTTCTAAAACGTTAGCTTTGTCTACTAAAGTTAATTTTTGCTTGCGGGATTGTGCGGATTTAAAGGCTAAGTGAGCAATGCGCTCTATTTCAAATCTGTTATATTCACATGTGTCTGAGGCTGTGTTGCCATTTTCACTTAGTGTTCTTTTACCAAAATAAATACCACCTGTAAGTTCTCGATAAATAAGAATGTTGGTGTCTTTTATTTGCTTTACTTTTAATGAAGATTTATTAAGTAAATCTTCATAAGAAATTATAGGTCTTATGTTTGTATATAATCCTAATGCTTTACGAATGCCCAAAAGACCTTGTTCTGGACGGATCTTAGCATTTGGGTCTAAATCATAAGATGTGTTTCCAATGGCGCCAAATAATATAGCATCGGCTTTTTCGCAACAATCTATGGTTTCTTCTGGAAGCGGATTTCCAGTTTGTTCAATAGCACTGGCTCCTAATAATGCTGTTTTGAATGTAAATACATGGTTAAACTCCATAGCAATAGCTTTCAAGACTTTTAAGGCTTGTGCGGTTACTTCTGGTCCAATACCATCGCCTGGTAAAACGGCAATATTTAGTTTCATTACAATATAAATTAGGCTGAGATAATCTCGTTGTACACCTTGCTGTTTTCTATAATATGGTGGATGTCTGAATCTCCCACTTGTTTCTTTTTGTCGGCAAAGTCTAAGAAGTTTACATAAATCTCATCCAATTGCAGTTTTGTTAGTTCGTAACCAATATTTTTTGCTCTGTAGGCTAATGCAGCTCTACCACTTCTAGCGGTAAGTACTATTGCAGATTCTGTAACACCAACATCTTTTGGGTCTATAATTTCGTATGTTTCACGATTTTTTATTACACCATCTTGATGTATACCAGAACTATGCGCAAATGCATTAGCTCCCACTATAGCTTTATTAGGTTGTGTATATATACCCATCCTGTCTGATACCAATTGGCTAATGCCGTAAAGCATTTCGGTTTTAATATTAGTATCTAAATTAAGGTATGGATGCTGTTTTAAAATCATAACAACTTCTTCTAAAGCTGTGTTGCCTGCGCGTTCTCCAATACCATTAATAGTACACTCAATTTGTCTAGCACCATTAATAACACCTTCTATAGAGTTTGCCGTAGCTAAACCCAAATCGTTATGACAATGGCATGATAAAATAGCTTTATCTATGCCTTTTACGTTTTCTTTTAAATATTTTATTTTTGCACCGTACTCGTTTGGTAAACAATATCCTGTGGTGTCTGGAATATTTAAAACGGTAGCTCCTGCTTTAATAACAGCTTCGCAAACACGTGCTAAATAAGCATTGTCTGTTCTGCCAGCATCTTCAGCAAAAAATTCTACATCTTCAACAAATGTCTTAGCATAACTCACAGCTTTAACTGCACGTTCAATAACAGCGTCTTGCGTAGATTTGAACTTGAACTTTATATGCGATTCTGAAGTCCCAATACCAGTATGTATTCTTGGCTTTTTTGCAAGTTTTAATGCTTCGCCCGCTACTTTAATGTCATTTTCAACCGAACGAGTTAAACCACAAACCGTAGCATTTTTAATGATTTTAGAAATCTCTTGAACAGATTTAAAATCACCTGGACTAGATACTGGAAAACCAGCTTCAATAACATCGACACCTAAAATATCTAGCTGTTCTGCTATGATTAATTTTTGTTCGGTATTTAGTTTACAGCCAGGGACTTGCTCACCATCTCTTAAGGTTGTATCAAAAATTTGGACGTGATTATCAGACATTTCTTTAAAATATATTTTCTTATTATTCTACGAATGTATATTTTGGTTTATTAAATTGAGAATTCAACATGCTATTTTTACGATGTTTAACCTCTCGTGAGTTTAGTTAAGTAATTGTAAATAAGTTAATTAGTATTGTTTTTATAACTATGACAAGAGAGCAAAAAGATAATTTGTTTGTTTTAATAAAGTCGTTATCTAAGTCCGAGAAAAGGCAATTTAAGCTTTATGTTGGTCGATTGGGGGTTAATGACGACTCTAAATTTTTAACCTTATTTAATATTTTAGACAAGCTTTCTACATATGATGAAACCGTTATTTTAAAAAAGGGTATTGTTAAAAAACAACAATTGTCTAATTTAAAAGCGCATCTATATAAACAGATACTAATTAGTTTACGATTAAACCCTTCACATCAAAATGCAAGAATCCAAATACGTGAACAGCTAGATTTTGCTACTATTTTATACCACAAAGGGCTTTATAAACAAAGTCTTAAAATTCTAGATAAAGCCAAAGGTTTAGCTATTGCTAACGAAGAGAAAAATGTAGCCTACGAGATTGTAGAACTAGAAAAAGTTATAGAGTCTCAATATATTACGCGCAGTCTTAGTAACAGAGCCGATGAGCTTTCTATACAGGCCAAAGAATTAAGCCAGCAAAACGTATTAGCTAGTAAGCTTTCTAATTTATCATTACAACTATACGGACAGTTTTTAAAAACAGGTTACGTAAAAAATAAATCTGAAACTAAACGAATTACTGAATATTTTAATGATAGACTTCCCAAATACGATATTAACGAGTTAGGGTTTAGAGAGAAATTATGGCTTTACAAGGCACGTTTATGGTATAGTTTTTTAACTCAAGATTTTTTGTCTTGTTTTAAATATGCTTCAAAATGGGTAGACTTGTTTTATGAAAATAAAGATATGATTGTTTTGAATCCAGTCTTTTTTTTAAGAGGAAATCATTATCTATTAGAAGCCTTATTTTATCTTAGGCAGCATGAAAAATTTAAAGAAGCCTTAATTAGATTTGAAACGGATACTAATCAAAGTTGGTTTCCTTATGATGATAATATAGATGGGCTTTCTTTTTTATATATCTACAATAATAAATTTAATTTACATTTTATAGAAGGTAGTTTTGATGAAGGTTTACCGCTTATTGACATTGTTTTAGAGCGTTTAAAAAGTTATAAAAACCGTATTGATGAGCACCACGTTATGGTGTTTTATTACAAGATTGCTAGTATGTATTTTGGTGCGGGCGAAAACAAAAAATGTATTTATTTTTTAGAAAAAATTATTAGTAATAAGTCTTTGCAAATGCGTGAAGATTTGCTTTGTTTTTCTAGAATTTTAAATCTTGTAGCACATTATGAGGCTGGATTGGATTATAATCTGGATGTTTTAATTAAAAGCACGTACAAGTTTTTAATAAAAATGGAAGATTTATACGAAGTACAAAAAGAATTTATTAAATTTTTAAGAGGCTTGGGCGACATTTATCCGCATGAGGTTAAAAAAGAATTTATTAAGCTTCATAAAAAGCTAAAAGAGTTTGAAGATGACCCATACCAAAGCCGTGCGTTTTTGTATTTGGATATTATTTCTTGGTTAGAGTCTAAAATTCAGGATAAACCTATAGGTCTTATTATAAGAAATAAGTTTTATAATGTTAAGAATGATTGATGCTAAATTTTACTAAAATTAAAATTTCTATAAAAAAATTTGGATATTAACTTTTTCTGACCGAATATTTGCACTCACAAAGTTCAATGACTTATTGAAATGTTATCAAGAAAGGTGGAGGGATTAGACCCGCTGAAACCTTAGCAACCCTTTAAACTTATTAAAGAAGGTGCTAAATTCTACTTAAACAACCAATTCATTTATTGGTGTTTGGATAGATAACTAACAAAATTACACCATGTAATTTTATAATTCTTTATAACATTTTTTTAATAGTATATGTAACGCATGAGCCGTTATATTGTACAGAACACGTTTAGGCTGTTGTGTTTGGAGATTTCCAACCTTACTAGGTTTTTACAACCTGAAAAGTCTATAAGAAAGCTGCAAGATTGTAAAAATCTTGTAATTAGAGAAATGACATTAACGGATAAACCCGCGTTAGGGATTGCAGAGAAAAGCCCACAGCGACCCCGAAAGGTGGGAGTGAGGACTTGTAACGGAAAGCCCGACCCTTGTGGTAACGCCTAAATAAAAATAAAGATTGGAACACGAATTACAACATATTACCATTAATAATTACACCACCGAAAGCGGTATACTTAATGCTGAAATAAAATTAAGTTATCAGGTTTTTGGAAAACCTATGGGGAGTGCGCCAGTTATTTTGGTAAATCATGCCTTAACTGGAAATAGTGATGTTGCAGGAAAAGATGGTTGGTGGAAAGATTTAATAGGTAACAACAAAGTTATTGATACTAATTTATACACCGTTTTAACATTTAATATTCCAGGTAATGGTTATGATGGTTTTATTATTGATAATTATAAGGATTTTGTAGCTAGAGACATTGCAAATTTATTTCTACAGGGCTTAAACGTATTAAAAATTGATACGTTATTTGCTGTAATTGGAGGGTCTTTAGGCGGTGGAATAGCTTGGGAAATGGCTGTGTTAAGTCCTGCGTTTACAGAGCATTTGGTTTTGGTGGCTACCGATTGGAAATCTACAGACTGGCTTATTGCTAATTGCCAGATACAAGAGCAATTTTTATTAAATTCTAGACACCCTGTACATGATGCTAGAATGCATGCTATGTTGTGTTATAGAACTCCTGAGTCTTTTAAGGAACGTTTCCACCGTTCTAAAAATGATGATTTAGAGATTTTTAATGTAGAAAGTTGGTTGCTTCATCATGGCGAAAAATTACAAGAACGTTTCCAATTATCGGCTTATAAATTAATGAACCAATTGTTGAAAACAATAGACATAACTAAAGGCAGGGAAAATAATTTTAGTGTTCTAGATAATATTAAAGCTAATATTCATATTGTAGGCGTAGATTCAGATTTGTTTTTTACAGCCGAAGAAAACAGGGAAACACAAAAGCAATTGGCATTAACGCACCCTAATGTTACCTATAACGAAATACATTCGGTACATGGGCATGATGCTTTTTTAATGGAATACGAACAACTAGAAAAAATAATAGAAGGCATTTTTGTGCCAGATTCTAAAAGAAAACGCATGAAAGTATTAAAATTTGGAGGGAAATCTTTAGCAAATGGAACGGGCTTAAATACAGTGCTTTCCATTATAGAAAGCAAAGTAAATGCTGGAGAGCGTATAAGTGTAGTCGTGTCTGCAAGAGGTAGCGCTACAGACGATTTGGAGGTTATATTAGAAAAGGCTCTAAAAGGAGAGGATTATAACAATGATTTGGAAGCGTTTAAGGCTTACCAAACAAAACCGCTTAAAACGGTAGATTTTTTAGCAGAGTTTTCTTTACTGGATAAGTTGTTTGAAGGTGTAAGTCTATTGGGGGATTATAGCAAAAAAACCAAGGATAATATTTTAGCTCAAGGCGAGTTGCTTTCGGTTAAATTAATTAGCAATATATTAAACGAACGTGGTATTAACGCCAAGTCTACAGATGCCCGAGAGTTAATAAAAACAGATGAAGCCTTTGGTAATGCACAACCTATATCTAAAATATCAAAAGAGAGTACTCAAGCATATTTTAAAGAACATAAGGATACTGTAAATATTATTACTGGTTTTATAGCATCTAATTTAAAAAATGAAACGACAACATTAGGTAGAAACGGTAGTAATTATACAGCGGCTTTAATTGCAAATTTTTTAGATGCAGAAGAATTACAAAATTATACCCATGTCAATGGTATTTATACAGCAAACCCGGATTTGGTAGCAGATGCTCAAAAAATTAGAGAACTTTCTTTTAGCGAAGCTAATGAGTTGGCAAATTTTGGAACATCGGTTTTACACGCTAAAACCATTATACCATTGGTTGAAAAAAATATTAGTTTACGTATTTTAAATACGTTTAATCCTGATGACGAAGGTACCTTAATTACAGCAAGACCTAGTACTAAAGAAGTGACGTCTTTATCTGTTTTAGATAATGTGGCCCTTTTAAATTTAGAAGGTCGTGGGTTATTGGGTAAAATAGGTGTAGATGCTAGAATATTTGGAGCCCTAAGTAAACATGGTATTAGCGTGAGTATAGTGTCTCAAGGGTCTTCGGAAAGGGGTATTGGTCTTATTATTAATGCAGAGCAAGCTACGCAGGCTGTAATTGCATTAGAGCGTGAGTTTGAAAGTGATTTTTATTCGCAAGATGTTAATAAAATAGATGTTATAGATGATGTTGCGGTAATTTCTATAGTTGGTATCGCATTGAGTTCATTTCATAAGCCATTTAATGCCCTTATAAAAAATCAAATTACACCATTGTTGTTTAATAACACGGTTACTGGTAAGAATGTAAGTTTAGTGGTTAAAAAAAATCAGCTTCATAAAGCTGTTAATGTTATTCATGGTGAGGTCTTTGGTATTTCTAAAAAAATAAACATAGCCATTTTTGGACATGGTGGTGTTGGAAGCGCATTAATCAATCAAATTTTAAAGTCTAAAGGCGATATTGAAAAACGAAAAGGCATTAATCTAAATGTTTTTGCTATTGCTAATTCGCGTAAACTTCTTTTAAATAAAAATGGTGTAGATACGTATTGGGAAAAAGCCATAGAATCAACATCGCAAACGAGTTCTATAGAAGATGTTATTGCTTTTGCTAATGCAAATCATTTAGAAAATTTAATAGCCGTAGATAATACAGCCAGTTCAATATTTTATGAAAATTATATACCGTTTATTGAAGCTGGTTTTGATTTAGTATCATCTAATAAAATAGCCAATACCATTTCTCACGAATTTTACAAAAATTTACGTCTACAATTAAAAGAGCATAATAAACAGTATTTGTATGAAACTACGGTGGGCGCAGGTTTACCATTAATAGATACCATTAAATTATTACATGAGTCTGGAGAAAACATTACAAGAATAAGAGGTGTTTTTTCTGGAACTTTAAGTTATTTGTTTAATAATTTTTCTGTTGAAGATAAACCGTTTAGTGAAATTATTAAAGAAACTGTTGATAAAGGCTTTACAGAACCAGACCCTCGCGAAGATTTTTCGGGAAATGATGTAGCTAGAAAATTATTAATTTTAGCTAGAGAATTAGATTTACAAAATGAATTTGAAGATGTCGCTGTTCAGAATTTAATACCAGAAGCTTATCAAAAGATTTCTGTGGAATCATTTTTAAAGCAATTAGATGTTTTAGATGATGAATTCCAGAAAATAAAAAGTGAACAAAAAGAATGCCATGTGTTGAGGTATGTGGGTGATTTGTCGGGAGATTTATCTCAAGATAAAGGTGTTTTGGAGGTTAAATTAGTATCCATTCCAAATGATAGTACATTAGGACAAATAAAAGGGTCTGATGCTATTTTTGAAATATTTACCGAAAGTTATGGAGAGCAACCTATAGTAATTCAAGGTGCAGGAGCTGGAGCAGAAGTAACGGCAAGAGGCGTTTTTGGAGATATATTGAGGTTGAGTAAACATATAAATTAATTGGAAATAGTTTAAACTAAATAGAGAAATGAGAAAAATATTAATAGTAATTTTAATTGGAATTTTTTTATGCTCTTGTATTCCAATAAAAGAAGTAATCTCTGAAACTTATCAAATAGATAACGCACTAAGTTTTAAAATACTTAAATACTCTGAGCCGCCATATAATGCTAGCTTTACTAGGAGTAATGATGCAAAATATGTGACAATAAAAATTATAATGACCAATAATGATTCTAAGAATAAAGAGGTTAGTTTTGAAGAATTTTATATTTCAAATAATAGAGATGATATAAAAAACCCTTTATGGAAAGTTAATAGAGGTGTTGAGTTAGCTGGAACTGTAAATAAAAGTGTTACGTTTGAGAGTTCTAAACCCAAAAAACTTTTTCTTTTTTTTTTAGCACCAAAAGATGACGAAATAAAATATTTGTATTTTAATGGAAAAAGAATTGAATTAAACTTTGGAAAGACTAGGCAGTCGATGTTCTGATACCTATTACTAAATCTGGATATAGATGATTTTTTTTTGTTACAAATTAATTTTAAAAACTCTTAAAGGTTTTAGTTTTAAATCAAAATTTATCTTCCAAAGTTTTTCTGTAAATTCTTAGTTGTAACAAAAAAGAATAAAAGAGTTTAGTTTTAAAACTAAACCATAGTAAACAAATGCATTAGTGGTTGCTGAGTAAAAATATAGCCCGGCATAGGGTGTGCCAGAACTTTAAGTGGATACCTCAATCTTTTTAGGTAAATGCTATAATAAAATGATTAAAACAATGAAAGTGAATAAAAAAGAATTTGAAACCCTAGCAGTACGAACGCAAATAGAAACGTCTCAATTTTCTGAACATTCTGTGCCATTATATCTAACATCAGGATTCGTTTTTGATGATGCCGAGGAAATGCGTGCATCGTTTGCCGAGGAAAAACAACGCGACCTTTATAGTCGTTATAGTAATCCTAACGTGAATGAGTTTACCGAAAAAGTATGCTTAATGGAGGGGGCAGAGGCTGGTTTTGCTTTTGCTAGTGGTATGGCTGCTGTATTTTCTACGTTTGCTACGTTACTCGATGCTGGCGATCATGTAGTATCTTGTAGTTCGGTATTTGGTGCTACACACGGTTTATTTACTAAGTATTTTCCAAAATGGAATATTGAATGTTCCTATTTTGGTATTAACGATGTAGAGCGTGTTGAGTCTTTAATACAGCCAAATACCAAATTTATCTATGCAGAGACCCCAACAAATCCTGGCGTTGATGTTTTAGACATGGCGTATTTAAGTGCCATTTGTAAAAAGCATAACATTTTATTGGTTGTAGATAATTGTTTTGCGACGCCATATTTACAAAATCCTATAAAATTTGGGGCAGATTTGGTAATACATTCTGCGACCAAGCTAATGGATGGGCAAGGTCGTGTTTTGGGCGGTATAACGGTTGGGAAAAAGGAGCTTATTAGAGAGATATATTTGTTTTCTAGACTTACAGGTCCTGCCATGAGTGCTTTTAATGCTTGGGTACTATCAAAATCTTTAGAGACGCTGGCAGTTAGAGTAGAGAAACATTGTGAAAATGCTTTAAAATTGGCTTTATTTTTAGAGGCGCATCCCAAGGTGAAATGGGTTAAATACCCGTTTTTAAAATCGCATCCAAAATATGAAATAGCTAAAAAACAGATGAAGCTAGGTGGAAATATTGTAGCTTTTGAGGTTGATGGCGGCATAGAGGCTGGAAAATCATTTTTAAACGCCATTAAAATGTGTTCACTATCTGCTAATTTAGGTGATACACGAACGATTGTTACACATCCTGCAAGTACAACACATGCTAAGGTAGAACAAGATGTTAAAACTGCTGCTGGTATTACAGATGGTATGGTGCGCTGTTCTGTTGGTTTAGAACATGTAGATGATATTATACAAGATTTAGAACAAGCATTAAATAATTAAAATAATGAGAATTTTTACGGTAGACTCATTTACAGATACCCCTTTTAGAGGAAACCCTGCAGC
Organism: uncultured Algibacter sp.; assembly: GCA_947499935.1. GTDB lineage: Bacteria > Bacteroidota > Bacteroidia > Flavobacteriales > Flavobacteriaceae > CANMQH01. Next base: position 228,002 of record CANMQH010000001.1, read on the forward strand.
CGTGTGTGTATTAGAACAAGCATTTACAGATAAGGAATATATTGATATTGCCCAAGAAATGAATTTATCTGAAACCGCATTCGTGTATTTAGAAAATGGAGCTTATCAACTAAAATGGTTTACACCAATAAATGAAGTTGACCTTTGCGGTCATGCTACGCTTGCTACTGCAAAAATATTATTTGAAAAATACCCTTTAGATAGTGATACTATTAATTTTACCACAAGAAGCGGTGTGTTGTCAGTCTCTAAAGCGGGTAATAGGTTAGAAATGAATTTCCCCATTGGTAAACTAACTGTTTTTGAAGGACGTGATAAAATTTTAGAGGCATTTTTAAATGAAAAACCTTTGTCTGTTAATACCGATAAGGATTGGTGTATTATTGAGTTAGAAAATGAAGCTCTAGTAGCAAACTTTAAACCAGACTTAAATGTATTATTATCCCATGATAAAAAAGCATTTGTTATTACAGCTAAATCTGAAAGTGAAGATTATGATTTTGTATCGCGCTTTTTTGGACCAGCTATAGGCATTGATGAAGATCCAGTAACTGGTTCTGCACATTGTTATTTGGCTAAGTATTGGAGCGAAAAATTATCTAAAAATAAACTTACAGGTTATCAAGCATCTAAAAGAGGAGGTTATGTGGAGTGCGAATGCCTTGATGATGATAGGGTGCTATTAAGGGGTGATTGTGTTATTATGTCTGAAGTATTAATGGAATGGCGTAATCATGTAACTATCAATGTGTAATTCAGGTTAAAATAAAAATCGCTTAGAAATAAGCTTCCAAGCGATTTTTTATAGTATTAAATTTTTGAATTGAGTTCTTATCTCAATTAATGTTTAAAATGGCGTGTACCTGTCATAACCATAGCAACATTATTGTCATTACAGTAATCAATACTCAATTGGTCTTTTATAGAGCCTCCTGGTTGAATTACAGAAGTAATACCAGCATTTTTAGCAATCTCTACACAATCTGGAAAAGGAAAAAACGCATCACTAGCCATAGCGGCACCTTGTAAATTAAATTTAAAAGATTGTGCTTTGTGTATGGCTTGTTCTAAGGCATCAACACGACTCGTTTGTCCAGTACCACTGGCACATAATTGTTTGTTTTTTACCAAAACGATAGTATTCGATTTTGTATGCTTACAAATTTTAGAAGCAAACAATAAATCACTCACTTGAGCATCAGTTGGGGCTGTATTTGTTACGTTTTTTAAATCTTCTGCTTGATCTGTAATCTCATTTCTATCTTGTACTAAAACACCGTTTAAACAACTTCTAACGTTTGTTTTTGGCATCTCTACATCATGGATTTTTAACAGAATTCTGTTCTTTTTGCCTTTTAATTTTTCTAATGCACTATCTGAGAAAGATGGAGCAATAACCACCTCACAGAATAATTGATGTATTTCTTCTGCAGTAGCAACATCAATTTCTTTATTACTTATTAATACACCGCCAAAAGCAGAAACAGGGTCACCAGCTAAAGCATCAACATAGGCTTGGTGTAAGGTCTCACGTTGTGCTAATCCACAAGCGTTATTATGCTTTAGGATAGCAAACGTTGGAGCGTCATTTTTAAATTCTAACATTAAATTTACGGCTGCATCAACATCTAATAGGTTATTATAGCTTAATTCTTTGCCATGCAGTTTGGTAAACAATTCATCAAAACTTCCAAAGAAAAATCCTTTTTGGTGCGGATTTTCGCCATAACGCAACACTTTACCGTTAGTTTCGCTTATTTTTAATACGGTTTCTTCATTGTTTTGGTTGAAGTAATTAAAAATAGATGTATCGTAATGTGACGATACATTAAAGGCTTTACCTGCAAAACGTTTTCTGTCTTCTTCAGAAATAGAACCGTTGTTTTTAGAAATTAAATCTAAAAATTCTGAATAATCATCAACAGAAGATACACAAATAACATCTGCATAATTTTTAGCAGCTGCGCGTATTAAAGAAATACCACCTATGTCAATTTTTTCAATAATATCTTGATTGCTAGCTCCAGAAGCCACTGTTTTTTCAAACGGATATAAGTCAACAATTACAACATCAATTTGCGGAATGTTATATTCTTCCAATTCTGTAACATCACCGTCGTGATTTTGTCTGTTTAAAATACCGCCAAAAACTTTTGGATGTAGCGTTTTAACACGTCCGCCTAATATAGATGGATAAGATGTTACATCTTCTACAGCAACGACCTTTATTCCTAAATCGTTTATAAATTTTTCGGTACCGCCAGTAGAATAAATGGTTACACCTTGTTTATCTAACTCTTTAACAATAGGTTCTAAACCGTCTTTACTAAATACTGAAATTAATGCCGATTTAATGATTTTTTCGTTGCCCATTACTGTGTTTTAAATTTAAAGCCCATCGTTTGAAAATGAGTGTTTTATGTTTGTGAAATTGAATTTTAATATAAATTGAAATAAAGTGCAAAAGTAGTTATTTCATTGAAAAAATAAGCTTGGAATACTTAAAAAAGGGTGTGTTTTTTTAACTAAACCATGAAGTTGTTAACATTAAGGCACAGCCTATAAAATTATTAATCAAATAATAGTTGCCACTTTCTCGCATATAGACTCCAAAAAGCGTTCGTCTGCTTCGGTAAATGGATCTATGGTATTAGAATCAATATCTATTTGCCCAATATTTTTTCCATCTACAAAAATAGGAACTACAATTTCTGCTTTAACCGTTATACTACAAGCTATATAATTGTTTTGTTCCTTAACATCTGGCACAACAAAGTTTTGGTTGCTAACAGCTACTTGTCCGCATATGCCTTTACCAAACGGAATGACTTTATGGTCTGTAGGTGCACCAACGTATGGACCTAATAGAAGTTCTTGCTTATTTCCATTTATAAAATAAAAGCCTACCCAATTGTAATACGTAATATGCTTTTCAAGTATTTGGCAAATGTTTAAAAGACGATCATCTACTGTTTTTTTTGTGTCAGAAACAATATGGTCAACCTCCTGTTTTAATTGTTCAAAATTCATAACTCTAAAAGTTTTGGCAAAAGTATTTAAAAAGCTGTAATTTCGATATTCTCTTTTAGATAATTTAACACCCTAATTATTGCGTTTTTGAAAGCACTTTTTATAAAATATAAGCCCGTTATAAAATTCATATTTATTTTTTTGGTAGTATATGTAACCTTATCAGTGATTTATAAGTTGTATTTACAGTATGCTGAGGGTTCTAGATTTTATCCAGATTACATCACAAATTTGGTGGCTAAACAAACAAGTGCATTGCTTAATGTTTTAGGGTATGAGGTTAAAGTATTACCTCATACAAATGAGCTTTCTATGAAAGTTATAGTTAATGGCGTCTATTTAGCTAGAGTTATAGAAGGCTGTAACGCTGTAAGTGTTATCATTTTATTTATGTCTTTTATAGCGGCTTTTTTTGCTAAATTAAAAAACACATTGCGCTATATGTTTTTTGGAAGTGTTTTAATTTATATCGTTAATGTATTACGTATAGTTGTTTTAACTATGGGTTTATATCATTATCCTCAATATGGAGATGTGTTGCATGGTGTTGTTTTTCCGGCTATTATTTACGGTATGGTATTTTTACTTTGGATATTGTGGGTAAATCGGTTTTCTAAATTAAAGAAAAAGGATGCATAAAGCGATTAAATACGTATTACTATTTACCTTGTTTTTGTTATTGATTTTAATACGGGCATTTGAAAACGATCTGTTTTATGACCCATACATTACTTTTTTTAAAAACGACTATCTTTATATGGATAGTCCAAGACGAGAAATCGCTAAACTAATTGGTTTTACAACTCTACGTTATGTTTTAAATTCAGGCATTTCATTAGTTATTTTATATGTGTTTTTTAAAGATAAAAGTATTATTAAATTCTCTATGATTGTTTATGTAACAGCGTTTGTAATATTAATTACATTGTATCTGTATTTTGTAATTAATGCTAAGCAGGAAGATTATTATTTGTTTTTTAATATGCGTCGTTTCTTAATTCAACCAATTATTTTAATACTATTGTTGCCAGCATTCTATTATCAAAGGCTTAAGCGTTAACTGTTAATAGTTTAATAAAGATTAATAATTATAGCGCAATTTTTGTAATTTTACATTGTGTTAAAAAAAGTTTTACATAAAACATTTTCAATAAACCTTGCTTTACTTGTTTTGTTTTCAACAATATCATTTACTGTTGAAAAGCATTTTTGTGGCGATGTTTTAGTTGATGTTTCTTTATTCTCAGAGGCCAAAAAGTGTTGTATTGAGACTATAGAAACCATTACAAAAAAGCCATGTTGTAAAGACGAGATAGATGTTGTTAAAGGACAAGATGAATTAAAGATGTCTTTGCTAGAAGATATTGACTTTCAACACCAATTTATTGTTATATCATTTGCACAAGTGTATGTTAATCTTTTTGTGGGCGAACCTAAGCAAAACATACACCATAAAGATTATTCTCCACCCAATTTGGTTACCGATATACAGGTTTTAGACCAAGTTTTTTTAATTTGATATGTTAATTTTTAATTCCTTTTGTAGGGATAATTTATTAAGGTTTAACAATCAAATTTTTCAAAATGAAACATATTTATATAATTACAGGTATGACCTGTAATGGATGTAGAACTTCGGTAGAAAAAAATCTAAATGCTATTAATGGTGTTATAAAGGCATCTGTAGATTTAGAAATTTCTGAAGCTATTATAGAATTTAAACATCCCATTCCAATAGCTAGTTTACAGGATGCATTGCCTAATAAATACCAAATTTCAAAAAAGACAGAAACAGATAAGTCTGTTTTTAATGATGCTACTTTAAAATTTAGTAAAAAAGATAAAAGCGAGCTTAAACAGTTGTTTCCATTATTTTTAATTTTCGGCTATATATTAATAGCTGTTATTTTAATGAATAGAAATTCTTGGAATGTTAAAGAGGCTATGCTCGATTTTATGGGGCTATTTTATATGGTATTTAGCTTTTTTAAATTATTAGATTTAAAAGGGTTCCCAAAATCTTTTAAGATGTATGATCCTTTAGCTAAAGTTTTTCCTGCTTATGCCTGGATATATCCTTTTATTGAGCTTACCCTAGGGCTCTTTTTTTTAATGCGAATTAAAATTCCATTAGTTTTAGTAATAACAATAATTGTTTTAGGCATTACAACTTTTGGTGTAACGAAAGCATTATTGGATAAAAAATCCATTCAATGTGCTTGTTTAGGAACGGCATTACAGTTACCTATGACAAAAGCAACGTTTATTGAAAATAGTATCATGATGGTTATGGCCATTATTATGTTAGTTAATATGTACATATAATGAAAAGTATATTATACATATTATTAATGCTTCCTATGTTTATGACATCTCAAGAAAAAATTACGGGGATGGTTATGGAAGCAAACGAAAAAAATGAACGAATTGGTTTGGTTGGGGCTAACGTACATTGGCTTGGTACATCTGTTGGAGCTGTAACCGATATTGATGGTAAATTTACTATTCCTTATAAAAAGGAGTACACAAAATTAATAATAAGTTATGTGGGTTTTAAAACAGATACGTTAACAATAACGAAGCCTAAAACGCTAAATCATTGGTTGCAACGTGTAGATAATTTGGATGCTGTTAATATTACCTCAAGAAAACAAACAACATCTAAATCGTATTTACAAGCTCAAAATGTTATGACGGTAAGTCGGGGCGAATTATTAAAAGCAGCCTGTTGCAATTTGTCTGAGAGTTTTGAGACGAACCCCTCTATAGATGTTAATTTTGCCGATGCCGTTACAGGAACACGTCAAATTAGAATGTTAGGTCTTACAAGTCCTTATATTTTAATTGCTACAGAAAATATTCCTTCTATTCGCGGAGCTTCTCAAGCTTTTGGCTTAAGTTTTATTCCAGGCACTTGGGTCGAAAGTATTCAAATAACAAAAGGCGCTGGTAGTGTGGTTAATGGTTATGAGAGTATCGCTGGGCAAATAAATACAGAATTGGTAAAGCCAACAACAGATGATGCATTGTTTGTTAATTTGTACGGAGCTTCTAGTGAGCGTATAGAATTAAACACGCACATAAATACTAAAGTTAGTAATAGGTGGCATGCGGGATTATATCTCCATGGTAATACCCATAATAAAACGCATGATGTAAATAACGATGGATTTTTGGATATGCCAAAATATAACCAGATTAATATCATGAATAGGTGGCAATATACCAATGCAGAAAAAGGTTTTGTGAGTTTTATAAATTTAAAGTTTTTAAATGACGAAAAACAGACTGGCGAGCTCGATTTTAATCCAGTTACCGATAAGTTTTCTAATACAATTTGGGGAAGTGAAATTGATACAAAACGTTATGAGGTTTCTGCTAAACTAGGTTACGTGAATCCAGAAATTCCGTATCAAAGTTTAGGTGTACAAACCGCATTTAGTAGTCATGAACAAAAATCTTATTTTGGACTTAATCAATATAATATTATGCATAATAGTTTGTATGCTAATGCTATTTATAATTCTATAATTAGTGATTCTAGGCATAAAATTAAAACAGGGATAAGTTATACTTATGATCAATATGATGAGCTAGTAAATATTATAGATTACGAAAGAATAGAACGTTCTGTAGGTGCTTTTTTTGAGTATAATTATGATAATTTAGATAAGTTGAATGTTACAGCAGGGGTACGCATAGATAATCATAATTTATTAGGAACCTTTATAACCCCTCGTGTGCATGCACGTTATACACCTTGGGGAAAATCAGCATTGCGAGCATCCTTTGGGCGCGGAAAACGTAGCGCTAATATTTTTGCAGAAAACCAAAACTTGTTTTCTAGTTCTCGACAAATAAATATTGTTAATGCTGGAGGAAAAATTTACGGTTTAGACCCAGAGATAGCATGGAATTATGGTATAAGTTATTTGCAAGGTTTTAATCTCTTTGAGCGAAAAGCAGATGTGACTTTAGACTATTATAAAACCGATTTTAAAAACCAAGTTGTAGTTGATTACGAAAATCCACAAGCGGTGAGTTTCTATAATTTACAAGGCGATAGTTATGCGAATAGTTTTCAAGTTGAGTTTAACTATAATGTATTTGAACATTTCGATTTACGAATGGCTTATAAATATTATGATGTAAAAACAGATTATAACGCTGGGAGATTATCAAAACCATTAACGCCTAAACATCGTTTATTTGCCAATGCATCATATGAAACAGCTTTACAAGGAAATAAGAAAAATAACTGGAAATTTGATGCAACATTTAATTGGTTGGGTACACAACGGTTTTCTTCAACAGTAACAAATCCTGTTCAATACCAACGTCCAGATAAAACTCCAACATTAGGAACACTTAATGCTCAAGTGACTAAAGTGTTCTCGTCTAAATTTGAAGTATATTTAGGAGGAGAAAATATTACAAATGTAAGACAGCCCAATCCAATTGTTAGTGCCGATAATCCTTTTGGAGCGAATTTTGATACTAACTTTGTATATGGTCCTATTTTTGGAAGCTTGTATTATGCTGGGTTGCGTTTTAGAATACCTGCGATTTGAAAAAAAAGATGATTTTAAGAGAGAAATAAAAGATACTATTATGAAAAAATTGATAACAATATTAGTTGTATTAGTAACAACAATAACTTTTGGACAAAACAAAAATGCTAGAGCATCTATGGAAGTAGATGGGGTTTGTTTAATGTGCAAAACCAGAATTGAAAGGGCCAGTTTAAATACAAAAGGTGTAAAATCTGCCGTTTGGAATGTGAAAACGCACGAACTAAAATTAATTTATGATGAGCGCAAAACAAATGTAGATTCTATACAAAATAACATAGTTGCAGTAGGGCATGATACAAAATTGCTTAAGGCTACTAAAGAAGCTTATGCCTCTGTGCACCCATGTTGTAAATATCGTGATGCTGAGGTCGTTGATGATCATGAAGATTAAAAAAATAAAAACAGCAATGGTTATGTTTCATAAACCATTTTAGATCACTAAGTTGTGTCATAAAAAAAACACCTTTCCAAAATTAATTTTGGAAAGGCGTTTTTTATGATTTGTTGATGTGTAATTACATCATACCAGGCATACCACCACCCATTGGAGGATGACCATGACCAGCATCTTCTTCTTTAATATCAATTAAAGCACATTCTGTAGTAAGAATCATTCCTGCAACAGATGCCGCATTTTCTAAGGCAATACGTGTTACTTTTTTAGGATCAATAATACCTGCTTTAAGCATATCTACATATTGTTCAGATTTTGCATCATATCCAAAATCCTTTTTACCTTCTAAAACTTTATTGATAACAACAGAACCTTCACCGCCAGCATTTTCTACAATAGTACGTAAAGGAGATTCAATGGCTTTATTTACAATTTGTACACCTGTTGTTTCATCTAAGTTGTCTGTAGTGATTTTAGTTAAAACACTTTTAGCTCTTACTAAAGCAACACCACCACCAGCTACAATGCCTTCTTCTACAGCCGCACGAGTGGCGTGTAAAGCATCATCAACACGGTCTTTCTTTTCTTTCATCTCTACCTCGCTTGCAGCGCCAACATAAAGTACAGCGACACCTCCAGCCAATTTAGCTAAACGCTCTTGAAGTTTTTCTTTATCGTAGTCTGATGTTGTTGTTTCAATTTGAGCTTTAATTTGATTTACTCTAGCTTTAATATCTTTTGCATTTCCAGAACCATTAACAATGGTCGTGTTATCTTTATCTACAGTTACAGTTTCGGCAGATCCTAACATTGATAAATCTGCATTTTCTAAAGTAAATCCTCGTTCTTCAGAAATTACAGTACCACCAGTTAAGATAGCAATATCTTCTAGCATTGCTTTACGTCTATCTCCAAAACCAGGCGCTTTAACAGCAGCAATTTTTAATCCACCACGTAATTTGTTTACCACTAAAGTAGCTAAAGCTTGTCCATCAACATCCTCTGCAATAATTAATAAAGGACGGCCAGATTGCGCTATAGGCTCTAATATTGGTAAAATTTCCTGTAAGTTAGAAATCTTTTTATCAAATAATAAAATGTATGGATTTTCTAAATCGGCTATCATTTTATCAGCATCTGTTACAAAATAGGGCGATAAATAACCTCTGTCAAACTGCATACCTTCTACTACATCAACGTAGGTTTCCATACCTTTTGCTTCTTCTACAGTAATAACACCTTCTTTACCAACTTTTCCAAAAGCTTGAGCAATTAATTCGCCAATAGTATCATCATTATTTGCCGAAATAGCGGCTACTTGCTTTATTTTTTCAGAAGAGTTACCAACTTTTTGAGCTTGTTTTTCAAGATCTTTGGTAATAGCCTCTACAGCTTTATCTATACCACGTTTTAAATCCATTGGATTTGCACCAGAAGCTACGTTTTTTAAACCTTCTTTAACGATGGCTTGAGCTAAAACGGTTGCAGTCGTCGTACCATCACCAGCTAAATCGTTGGTTTTGCTAGCCACTTCTTTTACCATTTGTGCACCCATGTTTTCATGAGCATCTGCTAATTCAATTTCTTTTGCAACAGAAACACCATCTTTAGTAACTTGAGGTGCTCCAAAACTTTTACTAATAATGACATTACGCCCTTTTGGGCCTAATGTTACTTTTACTGCATTTGCTAGTGCATCTACGCCACGTTTTAGACCATCGCGAGCTTCAATATCAAATTTTATATCTTTTGCCATTTTTTTAAATTTTACTTTTAGCCTCTAGCAGTATGAGCTGTGGGCTTATTGGATTATTAAATTTTGTCTGTAAAGAAAGCCAAAGGCTAATTAATAACTTAGGGTTATTTATATAATAGCCAATATGTCGCTTTCACGCATAATTAGGTAATCTGTACCTTCTAATTTTAGTTCTGTACCTGCGTATTTACCATATAATACAGTATCTCCAACTTTAACTGTTATAGGGTCGTCTTTAGTACCTTTTCCAGCTGCTACAACATTACCTTTTTGAGGTTTTTCTTTAGCGTTGTCGGGGATAATAATACCTGAAGCTGTTTTGGTTTCGGCTGCTGCAGGCTCAATAAGAACGCGGTCAGCTAATGGTTTAATCTTTAATGCCATGTGTTATATATTTTGATTAAAAAATTAATATTTTATATATTACTAATACGCTAAAAATATGCCAATACTAGGTAACTGACAAACTTGCAGAAACAAAAAATGCCAACTTAACAAGTTGGCATTTCTTTTGTTTATGTTTTGTAATGATTATTTTGCAGTATCAATTACTGTTTTTGCATCATTAGTTTGTACAGGAGTATTTGGTAATGGTGCAGGAGCCGTTGTTGTATCAGGGTCTAATGCTTTAGATTCTACATTTCCATTACCTTTGTCTATAGCAATATTAGATACTAGAATTAGCAATAATAATACTGTTGCAAGTGTCCATGTACTCTTATCTAAAAAATCGGTTGTCTTTTTTACGCCACCTAATTGCTGTGTGCCGCCGCCTCCAAAAGAAGATGATAATCCGCCACCTTTAGGGTTTTGTACCATAATCACTACAATTAGTAAAAATGCTACAACTACGATTAGTATTAAAAATATTGTAAACTTATCCATTACTCTTTATTATTTTGTTCTTGTAATTGCTTTACAGCTTTAATTTGGTTTGCAAAGAAACTACTTTTTTCTGGATATTTCAAACTTAAAATTTTATAAGATTGTATTGCCTTTTTATAATTTTTTTGCTCTACATAAATACGCGCTAAAGTCTCAGTCATCAATGATTCTGTTTTAATCATTTGTGCTTTAGCTAAATTGCCTTTTTGCAATAAAGGTTTGGTTGGACTTATTTTTGGGTTTTGAGCGATGAATTTATCAATAAGATTAAATTTTTTTTCTTTTTCTGAGATGTCTTCAGTTTTAGAATTATTAGAAACATCTTTTTTGTTTTCTATATGTCTTTCTATGGGTTTAAAACGAGTTAGCTTAAGCCACTCATTAAAAGAATGGGATTCTCTTTTATTAAATTGAAGTGGTTTTCCAAGATTTAGAATTTCTTGAGGTGATGCTTCCGCTTCTTGTGTTTTTGTATTTGCAGTAGCGTTTTCAATAATTTCAGATTCATCTAAAAGAAAAGTTTCTACAGGTTTTGGTCTAGCGTATTTGGGCTGAAATAAACTAGGGTCTAAAACACCATCGGTATCTTTAATTTGTTGCTTTAAAGCATCATCAATAGTTACACTTCTTTTAATAGAAATATCTTCAATATCTACATTAAAATCCTTTAAATGTGATATATTTTGCTTAATAACTTGCGAGATTTCATTTTGTACAAAGGCTTCGGACGTTATAAAATCAAATAAAATACTTCTATCTGTGGTATAAGCAGCCGTTGTTTTAAGTTCTTGATTATACTTTAGACTACTTTGGCTTTTTAGGGCTTTAAGGTAAATAGCTCGTGCCGATTGAAAATATGGATATTTATTGATAATAGATTTTACATCATCCGTTTGTTTATGGCTGATGGTTTGAGCGTTTTGAAGTGTATATGTAAAATCCGATGGATTCATTGTCAGATTTAATTTAATTTTTTAAAATTATTGAATGCTACTTTTAGTATTACCATTTGGCTAAAGTGGCATTAAAGATATCTTGTGTTAAACGTTCAAAAATTTCTTCATGCGCTTGTGCTCTTTGGGCTCCAATAAGCTGCGAACTTCCTGGGAAATCAAAAAAGAATGAAAAACTTTGTTCTAGTTCGTCTTCTTCATCTTTTTTATTAAAAAACCTGAGTTTTACACTTATAGTTAACCTGTTTTGAGCTGCAGTATTTTGCGAAGTCGCTGTTGTAGGTGAAATTCTGTATTCTGTTATTTCTCCTTCATAAACCAAATCACCATTATTAGGAACAAGTCTTAAGTTAGTTTGGTTTTGAATTAAATCCTCTAATGCTAATTTAAAATCGCGTTCTAAACCAGGCTCTATAAGAAGTGCTGTATTTTCAAAACGATTAACCTGATAGGTCTCTGTTCCTGGTGGTACAGATGCGCCGGTAAACGAATAGAAACCACAGCCTAAAAACGTTATTGATAGTAATAATATGAAACTATATTTAATGTATTTCATGTGTTTTTATGTAACGATTATCTTTAAATAATGTTGTTAAAGGTCGTATTGTTTAATTTTTCTGTATAATGTGCGTTCACTAATACCAAGTTCGGCAGCTGCTAATTTACGTTTTCCGCTGTGACGTTCAAGCGATTTTTTTATTAATTCTAATTCTTTATCGTGTAATGATAAGGTTTCTTCTTCTTCAATTTCTTCGGCAAAATGATATTTGTCTTGTATGGCTACAATATCTTCATCATTGTTAGAATTATGTTCGGGGATTGATAAAACTTCTGTATCGCTAGCAGATTCATTATAATCGGCAGCTGCATCATCGACATCGCCATATATTTTTTGAATTAAGCTTTCATTATCTTTTTCTACATCTTTAACATTACCATTCTTCATAAGTTCCATGGTGAGTTTCTTTAGGTCATTTAAGTCACTTTTCATATCAAACAGGACTTTATAAAGAATTTCACGCTCACTACTAAAATCGCTTTTAGATTTTGAAGTCTTAATAACGGCTGGCAAATTAGAGGACGAGGGTAAGTAGCTTTGTAATGTTGAAGCACTTATAGTTCGGTTTTGTTCTAAAACCGAAACTTGCTCTGCAATATTACGTAATTGACGAATATTACCGCCCCAACGATGTTTTATAAGTATTTGTACAGCATTATCTGTTAACTTAACGGTAGGCATTTTGTATTTTAGAGCAAAGTCGCTAGCAAATTTTCTAAATAGTAAATGAATATCATCTTGTCGCTCTCGCAGAGGTGGTAAATGAATATCAACAGTACTTAATCTATAATATAAATCTTCACGAAATTTTTCTTTTTCTATGGCTTCAAACATGTTAACATTGGTGGCAGCCACAATGCGTACATTAGTTTTTTGTACTTTACTAGAACCCACCTTTAAAAACTCACCATTTTCTAGCACACGTAACAAACGTACTTGTGTGGTTAATGGGAGTTCGCCAACTTCATCTAAAAAAATGGTGCCACCATCGGCAACCTCAAAATAGCCTTCTCTGGTTTGGGTAGCGCCTGTAAATGCGCCTTTTTCGTGACCAAAAAGTTCACTATCTATAGTGCCTTCGGGTATGGCGCCACAATTTACAGCTATGTATTTATTATGTTTTCTGTGTGATAATTGGTGTATTATTTTTGGAATACTTTCTTTACCAACACCACTTTCTCCAGTGACCAGTACCGAAATATCGGTTGGTGCCACTTGGATGGCTTTTTCTATGGCACGATTAAGTGTTGGTGTATTACCAATAATGCCAAAACGTTGTTTTATTGCTTGGATGGATTCCATAAATCACTTAATCTTTTGAAGGATTATTTTTTACGTTAAATGTTGTGTCTATATACTTTCTCATAAATTTTGTCTTCCTTTAGAAATCAATTATACTCTATTGAACTAAAGGTATTGCTTCCCCAATCAATGTTGCACTAGTGCAATCTGTAACCTTTACATTTACAAAATCGCCAACGTTATAATGTGCCTTTGGAAAAACGCAAACAATATTTTGCGGAGTACGGCCAGACCATTGGGTGTTCGATTTTTTTGATTCTTTTTCAATTAAAACTTCTACAGTTTTATGTAGCCATTCTTTTGTTTTAATTTCGCTGTGCGCTCTTTGTAAGTCAACAATATCTTGTAATCGACGCTTTTTTATTTCTTCAGGAACATCGTCTTCCATATTTCGTCCAGCCATAGTACCGGGACGTTCAGAATAGGTGAACATGTACCCGAAATTATATTTAACATAGTCCATTAATGATACGGTATCTTTAAAATCTGTTTCTGTTTCTGTGGGGAAACCAACAATCATATCTTGGCTAATAGAACAATTTGGAATTATTTCTCGAATATTATCAATGAGTTTCATGTACTCTTTACGTGTATGCAAACGGTTCATAGCTTTTAAAATTTTATCGCTACCACTTTGCACAGGTAAATGAATGTGATTACAGATATTATCAAACTTAGCCATAGTTTTTATAACATCTAAAGTTAAATCTTGTGGGTTAGATGTAGAAAACCTAATACGCATTTTTGGTTGAGACTTAGCACACAATTCTAATAACCCAGAAAAGTTTACAGCGGTTGCTTTTTGCATATCATTAGCTTTTTCAAAGTCTTTTTTTAGACCGCCTCCATACCATAAATAACTGTCTACGTTTTGGCCCAGCAATGTAATTTCTTTATAGCCTTTATCCCATAAGTCGTTAACTTCTTTAATAATACTTTGTGGGTCTCTACTGCGCTCTCGACCACGCGTAAAAGGTACAACACAAAACGTACACATGTTGTCACAACCACGCGTTATAGAGACAAAAGCCGTTACACCATTAGTGTTTAAGCGCACGGGAGAAATGTCGCCATAGGTTTCATCTTTAGAAAGAATGACATTAATGGCTTCTCGTCCTTGATCAACTTCTGCTATTAAGTTAGGTAAATCTTTGTATGCATCTGGGCCAACAACCAAATCAACAATTTTTTCTTCTTCAAGAAACTTTGTTTTTAAACGTTCTGCCATACAACCAAGAACACCAACTTTCATTTTGGGGTTTAGGTCGCGTTTTACGGCATTGTATTTTTCTAAACGTTTTCTAACAGTTTGTTCTGCTTTATCTCTAATGGAGCAGGTGTTTACTAAAACTAAATCGGCTTCTTCAAGATTTTGTGTTGTATTAAAACCTTGATTAGCCATAATAGAAGCTACAATTTCGCTGTCGCTAAAATTCATGGCGCACCCATAACTTTCAATAAAAAGTTTACGTTTGTTATCTTTTTTTTGTTCTAAAACCAGAGATTGTCCTTGCTTGTTTTCGTCTATAGTCTTCTCCATAATTCGTTTACGCACTAACGATTTTAATCTATCATTATAATATTGATTAACTAATTGTTTTTTTTAGATTTTTAGAATTGGTATCCAATGTATACTCCAGTAAACTTTTATTAGTATTTATTTTTACTGTAAAAAACAATTAGCATGCAAAGATACAATTTATTTGCATTTTATGACAAAGTGGCAGAGTTTTTGTTGGTTATTTTACTAATATTTGCAGGAGCAAATAAAAATTATTCATGCCTTTAAAAAAATACATTATTTTATTTTTATATCTGCTAAATGCGTTATGTCTATTTTCTCAAGAAAACAGGCAACAACTGGAGTTTAAGGTGGAGAACGATAAATTAGTGATGCTAGATAAATATTATACTAGTGGATTTTTTTTAACATACAGAAGGAAATTGCAAAATGATTTTGTTTTTAAAAAAACAGCGGAGAATGCATTGCAGTTAAACATTGTATTAGGTAATGAAACTTATACGCCTACAAATTTAAGTTCTACGAATACAGCAGATTTTGATAGGCCTTATGCTGGTTGGTTTTATTTAAAATCTGAACTAGTAAAAGCAAATAAAAACAGTGTGCTATCTCTTGGTGTCGAAACAGGTATTACAGGAAAAGAAGCTTTGTCTGGCGAAATACAAGTGCGTACACACAAATTTTTAGGGGTAGGCGATAATCCAACTTGGGAGCAAGAAATACCGTTTAAGTTTCTTATAAATTTAAAAGGAAAATATATTTACAGTAAACAATTAGGTAAGTTACATGCGTTTCAATACGAATTGCAACCTACGTTAGGAACTAAAGATATTTTTGTTAAAAATGAAATCGGGTATTATTTCGGGCGGTTTAATGATTTAAGGACGTCTACAAGAGTATCATCTGTAGACACGGCGCTTGTAAATGAGTTTTTTGCTTTTATAAGTATGGGTTACAAGTATGTTGCCCATAATACACTTATACAAGGCGGGCTAAGTTATAACGAGACTACGTTTACAACCCATAGAGAGCCTAATGTATTAATGTTTAAAATTGGTGGTGTGCTAAAAATAAAACGAAATACCATTAAATTTATTTATAACCATAATACTAGAGAAACACCTACGTCTAAAAATCATGCTTATGGTTCATTAGCATTTGGTCGAAATTTTTAATTCTGTGAGACTAATTAGAGTGTTTAAATTTACTTGAGTTTTTAGTTTTATACTATATTGCGAACTTAAATAAGTTTATCTAACCTAGCCAAAAATGAATCATTTAGAAAACCTTCTTAAAAAAATAAACGCTGCAAAACAGTTAGAATTCGGAAACATTATTAATGACACTATAGAACTCTATAAAAAAGTATGGTTAAAAGGGTTTTTGCTTATGTTACTTGTTATGATTTCGGCAGTTATTATAACGTTTGCATTCAGGCTTATAGGTCTTGCAGCTTCTCCTTTTGATATTAATAATGGGTTTAGTACAGATATGCTTTTTAATTTCATGTCTCAAAATGCTATTTATAGTTTGCCTCAAACTATTTTAGTTAGTACACTATCGTTGGCTTTTATAGCTGCTTTTTATAGAATTTGTAAACAAGTAGATGCTAATGAGAATTCTAGTGATGATTATTTTTACTTTTTAAATAAAGACAGTTTTAAAAAAGTTTTAATGCTTGGTATTATACACGCTACAATATCTACGGTATCTCAACTATTGTTATTCGTGCCATACATCTATGCATATGTACCATTAGCTTATTTTGCAATAGTATTAGCTGAAAACCCCGATTTAAATGAAACCGATATCGTTAAAGCAAGTTTTGCTATAGGTAATAAGAAATGGCTTATTACATTTGGCTGTTTATTTGTTACGGGTATTATGGCCATGTTAGGTATTTTAGCTTGTGGGATAGGGTTGCTTTTTACCCTACCTTTAATTTATTTACCAATATTTTTAATTTATAAAGAGGTTGTAGGTTTTGGAAGCTATAGCGAAATTGATGAAATAGGAATGGGTGATAACCCAGACGCATAACTATATATGAACACAGCTAACAGTTTATTAGAAAAAATTGAACATGCCCTAGAATTAGACTTTGGAGTAATCTTTGGAGACTCTATAGAGTTTTTTAAAAAAACTTGGTTGCAAGGTTTTTTATTACAGCTATTTACATTATTTATAATATTACCTGTAATTGTTGCATTTTACATACCTTTAATAATTATGGTAATTGCAGAACAAGAAACTGGATATAATGACTTTAATACTTTTAATGGTTTTTATAGAGGTATGTCAGTTTTTTATATATCATCTATATTATTAGCCGTTTTTATTATAGGAACATTAATTACAGCGTTAAAAGCATCATTTTTTAAAATAATGAGAAAGCTTGATAATAATGAAGGAGTAACAACTTCAGATTTTTTCTATTTTTTTAAAAGAAAATATTTAAGCAAAATATTAGTCCTTACTCTGGTTTCTATATTAATAGTCATTCCTTCAGCTTTGTTATGTTATTTGCCACTAATATACATGTTGGTACCATTATCTTTTTTTACAATAATTTTTGCGTTTAACCCAGAGTTGAGTGTTAGAGATATTGTAAAAGTAAGTTTTAAGTTAGCTAATAAAAAATGGTTAATATCTTTTGGCCTTATTGTAGTTAGTAGCATCTTATCCACTATATTGGGTTATATTGTTTGTGGTGTAGGACTTCTGTTTACTTATGCTTTTGTTTACCATCCTATATATTTTATTTATAAAGAAGTAATTGGTTTTAATGAGCAAAGTGTAATTGATCAAATTGGTATCACACCAGTAGAATAAATGCCTTGTAAAAGCGTATTTAAATAAGTAAAAACCTGTCTTTAACGTATTAAAGGCAGGTTTTTATCTTTAATTAATTAACAGATAATCTATAAAATGCTACAGATAAACTTTTTTTGATATACATTTGTAGCTTCAAAAAATGAAGTATGGCGAAGAATTTAGTGATAGTAGAGTCACCTGCAAAGGCAAAAACCATTGAAAAGTTTTTAGGTAAGGATTTTAAAGTAGAATCCAGTTTTGGTCATATAGCCGATTTGCCTTCTAAAGAACTAGGAGTTGATGTAGAGGGTGATTTTAAACCAAAATACGAAGTTTCTAAAGATAAAAAAGCGGTTGTAAAAAAGCTGAAAGACTTAGCTAAAAAGGCCGAAATGGTTTGGTTAGCAAGTGATGAAGACCGAGAAGGAGAAGCTATTGCATGGCATTTAGCAGAAACATTACAGTTAGATAAAGACAAGACTAAGCGTATTGTTTTTCATGAAATTACTAAAACAGCCATCCAAAAAGCTATCGAAAATCCAAGAGGTATAGATTACGATTTGGTAGATGCGCAACAAGCACGTCGTGTATTAGATAGAATTGTAGGTTATGAGTTATCTCCGGTATTGTGGAGAAAAGTAAAAGGAGGTTTATCTGCTGGGCGTGTACAATCCGTTTCTGTTAGGTTAATTGTCGAGAAAGAAAGAGAGATTCAAGGTTTTGCTTCAGAAGCATCATATAGAATTGATGCCGAATTCTCAAATGAAGATGGGAAAACATTTAAGGCTAAATTGCCTAAGAATTTTTCAACAAAAACACAAGCTCAAAAATTCTTAGAACAAAATGCAGGAGCAGATTTTAAAGTTGCGGATTTACTTAAAAAACCAGCAAAAAAATCGCCAGCCGCACCATTTACAACATCAACATTACAACAAGAAGCATCACGTAAATTATATTTTTCGGTAAGTAAAACCATGACTATGGCTCAGCGTTTGTATGAGGCTGGTTTAATTACTTATATGAGAACAGATAGTGTTAATTTATCTGACGAGGCTAGAAAAGGAGCAGAAGCAGAAATTAATAATGCTTATGGTTCAGAATATAGCAAACCTAGAAATTACAAAGGTAAAGCTAAAGGGGCTCAAGAAGCGCATGAGGCTATTCGTCCAACTAATTTTGCAACACATTCTGTAGATATAGATAGAGATCAAGCACGATTATACGATTTAATCTGGAAACGCGCCATTGCATCACAAATGAGCGAAGCTCAATTGGAGCGTACCAATGTTAAAATAAGTGCATCAACTCATAAAGAAACCTTTACCGCTAATGGAGAGGTTATTACGTTTGATGGGTTTTTAAAAGTATATTTAGAAGGTACAGATGATGAAGATGTAGAGCAAGAAGGAATGTTGCCTGCAATGAAAACTAACGAAACATTGCTTAATAATTATATCACAGCAACAGAGCGTTATTCCCGTGCGCCGGCAAGATATACAGAAGCGTCTTTAGTAAAAAAATTAGAAGAATTGGGTATTGGTCGTCCGTCTACGTATGCGCCAACCATTTCAACAATTCAAAATAGAAATTATGTAGAAAAGGGAACCATAGATGGTGTTGAACGTGGTTATGCGCAGCTTACTTTGCAAAAAAATACTGTAAAAGAAAAGCAACTGACTGAAAAAGTAGGCTCTGATAAAGGTAAATTGGTGCCAACAGACATTGGTATGATTGTAACCGATTTTTTAGTTAATCATTTTGCAGCGATATTAGATTACAACTTTACGGCAAAAGTAGAAGAAGATTTTGATGAGATTGCAGAAGGGAAAGAGAATTGGATAAAAATGATGAAATCCTTTTATAAAGATTTTCATCCTGTAGTAGAAGATGTAAAAGAGAATGCAGAACGAGAATCTGGCGAGCGTATTTTAGGCGAAGATCCAAAAACAGGAAAGCGAGTAAGTGTACGTTTAGGAAAGTTTGGTCCTATGGTACAAATAGGTACTGTAGATGATGAAGATAAACCTCAGTTTGCGAGCTTAAGCCCAGATCAGCAATTAAATACCATTACCTATGAAGAAGCCATGGATTTGTTTCAGCTTCCTAAAAACCTTGGTGATTATGAAGGCGAAGAAATACTAGTAAACAATGGTCGTTTTGGACCATACGTTAAATTTGGAGATGCTTTTGTGTCCCTGCCAAAAGGAACAGATCCTTTAAGTGTTGAACTTGATGATGCTATTGTTTTAATTAAAGAGAAGCAAAAAGCAGATGCGCCTATATACATGTACAAGGATTTACCAGTACAAAAAGGTAAAGGTCGTTTTGGACCATTTATAAAGTGGAACAGCATGTTTATTAATGTCAACAAGAAATATGATTGGGATAACTTATCTGATGAAGAGATTGTTGAGTTAATTGAGACTAAAATTCAAAAAGAAATAGATAAGGTTATCCATAATTGGGAAGAAGAAGGTATACGTGTAGAAAAAGCACGTTGGGGAAGGCATAATGTACTTAAAGGAAAAATAAAAGTAGAACTTGCCAAAACAGTAGACGTAGCTGATATGACTTTAGATGAAGCTAAGGCTATTATAGAAGCCAATACGCCAAAGAAAAAAGCGACAAAAAGAAAAGCTCCAGCAAAAAAGAAGGCACCGGCAAAAAAGAAATAATATAAAATGGACTTTAACTTTCTATCTCCTGTTTCAGAATTAGTATTAGCTCATAATGCGTTGTATTCAACACAGGTTTTGGGTAGAAAACTTAAAATTCATTCAGAGCAACACGGTATCCCAGATTTAGATGATGTCAATATTGCTATTATAGGTGTTTTAGAAAATAGAAATGATGTTAACTATATTGGCGAAGATTTTAGTTTAGATGAAATTCGCAAATCATTTTACGGTCTTTTTCCAGGAAGTTGGAATACGGTTATTGCCGATTTAGGCGATATTGCAAAAGGCGAACGTGTAGAAGATACTTATTTTGCATTAAAAGATGCCATAAGTATTCTTATCAAAAAAAAGATTATTCCTATTATACTAGGTGGTACGCAGGATCTTACCTATGCTAATTATAGAGCTTACGATAATGCTATACCTATGGTTAATATTGTTAATGTAGATGCTAAGTTTAACTTAGGAGATTCTACAAAACCAATTAAGAATAATAGTTTTGTTGGTAAAATAATATTGGATGAGCCTTATAATTTGTTTAATTATGCAACCATTGGGTGTCAAACATATTTTAATTCTCAAGAAGAAATAGACTTAATGGAAAGTCTCTATTTTGAGTATTACCGTTTAGGGCAAATATCTAAAGATATCAGTGTTGTAGAACCTGTTTTAAGAGATGCTAACATTGTAAGTATAGATTTGTCTGCGGTTAAAGGTTCGGAGGTTAGCTTGCGCCAAAAGTTTTCGCCTAATGGGTTAGATGGAAAAGAAATTTGTGCCGTTGCCCGCTATGCAGGAATAAGTAATAAAGTCTCATCGTTTGGTATTTATGAATATAGACCTTCAAAAGATGATGAAATAACGTGTATGCTTGTATCGCAAATGCTTTGGTATTTTATTGAAGGCGTAAACTTTAGAGTTAAAGATGATGATTTTTCAGACGAAAAAAGTTATCAAAAGTTTATTACCTTGGTAGATGGTCAAGAATTAGTGTTTTATAAGAGTAATAAGACCGGCAGATGGTGGATAGAAATTCCTTTTTTAGCAGAAGTTAATAATAAATTAAAAAGGCATACGTTATTACCTTGCATGCATCAAGATTATCTAGATGCTTGCTCCAATATAGTGCCTGATCGTTGGTATAAGGCATTCCAAAAAAACAGTATTTAAAGAATTTATGACGTATAAAACGCTTATTTATTCGGTAAAATGTTATTTTTTTACGATGAAATGTTATTTTTTTGGATAAAAAGTTGTTTTTTAGAAAATATATAAATATGTTTACGCTCTCAAAATTGAAGCTTAAATAATTAACCTCAAGTTTTATATGGATATTAAGAAGTTTTTAGTATTATCAGCAGTATTAGTAATGCTATCAAGTTGTGGCTCAAAAGATAGAGGAGAGCTAGTTGGTGTTCAAGGAAAAAAATGGCATCCAGAAAAGCCTTATGGTATGGAGCTTATTCCAGGTGGAGCTTTTATTATGGGTAAAGCTGATGATGATTTGGCAGCCATAAATGACGCTCCAGCAAAAACCGTTACAGTTAGAGCCATTTATATGGATGCTACAGAAATTACAAATAGCGAGTATCGCCAGTTTGTTAATTGGGTTAGAGATTCTATAGTACGAATGAAACTTGCAGTCTTAGCAGACGAACTTGGTAAAGTGCCAGATGATGGAGGTGTTGGTGAGTATGCATTTAAAGATGCAGATACCGCTAATATGTCTGTTTACGAAAAATACATGTTAGATAATTATACTGGATTAGGAGAAACTGGTTATGAAGGTAGAAAAATCAATAAAGATGTAGATTTGGTATTTGATACTTCAGAATATCCAGATGAATTTTATACCGAAGTTATGGATACTATGTATCTTCCATTAGAAGAATCATATAACGGTGTACGTACATGGGATGTGACGAAATTTAAATTTCAATACAGCCACATGAACATTCAAGAAGCCGCTAGAAATAGAGGTATAAAAAGAAAAGATGTTCTTATAAGAGAAGAAGTAGAAGTCTATCCAGATACAACAGTATGGATTAGAGATTTCGCATACTCATATAACGAGCCTATGCATAACGATTATTTTTGGCACGAAGCTTATGGAGATTACCCTGTAGTTGGTGTTACGTGGCAACAAGCAAAGGCATTTTGTGAGTGGAGAACGATTAACAAAAACACATACCAAAAATCTAAAAAAGGATCTCAAATGGTAAATACATTTAGGTTACCATCTGAAGCAGAATGGGAGTATGCTGCCAGAGGTGGTTTACAAGCAGCAACATACCCATGGGGTGGTCCTTATACAAAAAGTGATAGAGGATGTTTCATGGCTAACTTTAAGCCTGTAAGAGGAGATTATGCTGCGGATCAAGCTTTATACACCGTTGAAGCTAAATCATATGAGCCTAATGATTATAATTTATATAACATGGCAGGTAACGTATCAGAATGGGTAAATGCATCTTACGACCCTTCATCTTATGAATACACATCTACAATTAATCCAAGTGTTAACGATAACGATAATAAGCGTAAAATTGTTAGAGGTGGCTCATGGAAAGATGTCGCATACTTTTTGCAAGTTAGTTCTAGAGATTATGAATATGCAGATTCAGCAAGAAGTTATATAGGTTTCAGAACCGTTCAAGATTACATGGGGACAGCAGTAACGAAAAACGGAAACTAGACAAGAACAAAAATTAATTTACCCAGAAATATTTTTTAACTGATATTTATATCGGTAACATATAAATAATATTTTAAGACATGGGTTTTTAATTAATAAATCAAACCAATTTAGAATTATAAACAATACTATTAATTAACCTACTTAAGTAGTATCTACTTAAACTTAAAACCGAAAATTATGGCAAAGTCAAAAGCAAACAAAAGATTCATGAACATGGCTTATGGATTAGGAGCAGCAATTGTAATCGTTGGTGCACTATTCAAAATCATTCACTTTGAAATAGGACCACTAACAGGTAATGTTATGTTAACCATTGGTCTTGTAACCGAAGCAATAATATTTGCATTATCTGCATTTGAACCTGTAGATGATGACTTGGATTGGTCTTTAGTTTACCCAGAATTAGCTGGAGGTCAAGCTGGAGCAGCTAAAGAAGAAAAGCAAGATGCACAAGGTATATTGTCTAAAAAATTAGATGATTTATTAAAAGAAGCTAAAATTGATGGCGAATTAATCTCAAGTTTAGGCGAAAGCATTAAAAACTTTGAAGGTGCAGCTAAAAACATGTCTCCAACAGTTAACTCTATAGAAGCTAGCAAGAAATATGGTGAAGAATTATCATTAGCTGCTGCTCAAATGGAATCTTTAAATAGTTTATATAAAGTACAATTAGATAGTGCAAGCAGACAAGCTTCTATTAATGAAGAGTCTGTTGAGAATGCAAGCAAATTAAAAGAGCAAATGCAATCTCTAGCATCAAACTTATCATCATTAAATGGTGTTTACGGTGGAATGTTATCTGCAATGAACAAATAATTAGGAGCGTTAATCCAAATTAGTATTAATTAACCAAAAACCTAATTAACAACATGGCAGGAGGAAATTTATCACCAAGACAAAAAATGATTAATCTGATGTACCTCATATTTATTGCGATGCTCGCTTTAAATATGTCGAAAGAAGTTCTTTCAGCATTCGGATTAATGAACGAAAAGCTTACTGAATCAAATGAAGCAACTGAAGCTAGAAATGCTAATTTTGTTGCTAGTTTAGATGTTAAAGCATCAGAATCACCAGAAAAATATGAATCACTAAAAGATAAAGCTGGTAAAATAGATGAGCTAGCTCATAATTTTGATTCTTATTTATCTGAATTAAAAAGTAAAATGACTGCTACAGTTGATGATCCTAAGGAGTATGAGATTATGGACAAAGGCGATTATCTTGATCAGCATTTCTTTAAAGGAGGCAAAATTGATAAAGAAGGACAAGAATTTTTAAATCAAATGAAATCTTTCAGAGAAGGTGTTGCTAGTGTATTAGCTGGAGAAAAGGGAATGGAAGGCGTTATTAAAGATGTACAAAAGAATTTTAGTACTGAAAACATAGGTGGAGTTGGAAAACAAACCTGGTTAGATCGTAATTATAAAGGTTTTCCTTTAGTGGCATCTTTAACTAAAATGACACAACTTCAATCTGATATCAAAACAACGGAGTCTCAAGTGTTATCAAAAATGTTAGCAGGAACACTTTCTAGTGAAGTTTCTATGACCAACTATACAACCTTGATGGAAACATCTAAATCGGCTTACTTTAATGGTGAGAAGTTTGATGGACAGATTGTATTAGGTCGTAAAGATGCTTCTACAAAACCTAGTAGAGTTGAACTTACATTAGATGGTAGAGCACTTAAAGAAGATCAATATGCTATCGAAGATGGTAAAGTAAAATTACTAATAGGAACAGGTGGTGTTGGAGAACATAAAATTGAAGGTAAATTAATTTTTGCTCAAGATGGCGAAGAGGTAGAAGTACCTGTAAATTCATCTTTTGCTACAGTATCTAAACCAAATTCTGCTACAATTTCTGCAGATAAAATGAATGTTGTTTATAGAGGTGTAAAAAACCCAATGACGATTTCATTTGCTGGAGTACCTGATAATAAAGTATCTGCTAGTGCACAAGGTTTATCTAAATCTAGAGGTAGCAAATACATTATGGATGCTACAAGAATAAAAGGTAGAGAAGTAACTATTAATGTTACAGGTACACTTCCAGATGGAGGTAAAGTTAGCGATAGAGCTAAATTTAGAATTAAAGATTTACCAAAGCCAACAGGAACTATTAGAGGTGAAGATGGTGCTATTAAAATGCAACGTAACAGTCTAGGAATATCTACTATAGGTGCAAAGTTTGATGATTTTGATTTTGAATTACCTTTGCGTGTTACTGGATTTAAATTTAAAGTACCAGGGCAGCCTACAATAAATGTTAGTGGAAACAAGTTAAATAGTAGAGCAAAAGGTGCATTACGTAAAGCAAAGCGTGGATCAGGTGTTCAAATATTTGATATCCAAGCTAAAGCAAGTGGTGTTAGTGTGATACTTAAAAAAGTATCTCCAGTTTTTGTTGAGATTACAAACTAAATGACTAATATGAGCGTTATCGTTTATATTAAAAATTTGAATAAATTATAAATGAAGCATTCATATTTATAGTTTTGTTATAAATATGAATGTGACATTATACCATTGCGAATTAATAAATTTAAGCAGATGAAATTAAAGAGTTTTTTATTAACCGTTACTACTGTTTTTGCTGCGTCAAGTATGTTTGCTCAAGCGAATATATTAAACGCTAAAAGCCCTGAAGAAATAGGGGTAAGAACAGAAGAGCAGAAAGCAGTTGACAATGATAAACCATTGGAATATGGTTATGTTGACGATAGAGACATCTTATTTTCTAAGATGGTTTGGGAAAAAGTTGTTTTAGACGAACGTTCTAACTTCCCATTATACTATCCAGTAGACACCAATAATATTGGTAATAACAGACGTTCATTGTACGATGTTCTTATGAAAAATATTAAAAACGGGAAAATAAAAAACATCTATGATGATTCTTATTTTACAACAAAAAGAACTTTAAAAGATATTGAAGCTGCTTTAACTAGTGTAGATACTACAGAATATGGTATCGAACAATTAAATGCTGGAGAACAATTATCTGCAGAATATGTTAACATAAGAGACCTTACTGCTGCAGATATTAGGGAATACCATATTAAAGGTCTTTGGTATTTTGATAAGCGCCAAGCTGAAATGAAATACAGGTTATTAGGTATTGCTCCAGTTGCACCAGATGTTAACTTTATTGATGATGAAGAGCCTGATTTAGTACCTCTATTTTGGATATTTTTCCCAGATGCTAGAGCCGTATTGCATGAAGCCAAATCATTTAATAATGAAAACAGTTCCATACCTTTTTCGTTTGATCATGTTTTAAATTCTAGACGTTTTCATGGCTATATTTATAAAGAAGAAAATGTTCAAGGTGATAGAACAGTTAGCGAATACGTATCAGAAAATGCATTGATGCAACTTTTAGAATCTGAACGTATTAAAGATAAAATTAGAGATTTTGAATTAGATATGTGGACGTACTAAGTTCTCAAACTATTTAAACATTATAAAAACGCCCGCTTTTAAGTGGGCGTTTCTTTTGTTATTATTTACTCGATTTTTACAACTATATTAGCGCAATTATGAAAGTAGATTATATTATTGTTGGTATAGGTATAGCAGGCATTAGTTTTTGCGAACAATTAAGGCGTAACAATAAAACGTACGTTGTATTTGATAACGCATCGCAAAAATCTTCTACAGTAGCGGGAGGTTTATATAACCCTGTTATTTTAAAACGTTTTACATCAGTATGGAAAAGTGAAGCACAATTAAAAATGGCACTGCCTTTTTATGCTGATATAGAAAAAAGATTAAACATTACTTTAGATTATAAAACACCTGTTTATAGAAAATTTGCATCCTGCGAAGAGCAGAATGATTGGTTTACAGCTTCAGATAAACCTATACTTTCAAGGTATTTGTCAACTACCATTATTAAAAACACCAATAAGGCTGTAGAAGCTCCGTTTGGCTTTGGGGAAGTTCTTGAAACAGGACGCTTGGATACAAAAGCCATGATTAAAGCTTATAAAACCGATTTATTAAGTAATAGTTTATTGTTTGAAGACGCATTTGATTATAGCGCTTTAAAAACAGATGATGAAGTCATTCATTATAAAAACATAACAGCAAAACAAATTGTTTTTGCTGAGGGTTGTGGTATTAAACAGAATCCTTTTTTTAAAGACTTGCCTTTGGTTCCAACAAAAGGCGAAACACTAAAAATTCATGCACCAGATTTAGATATGGCATTTGTTATAAAAGCGGGTGTTTTTTTAATTCCTTTAGGAGACGATATATATTATGTTGGAGCTACTTACAAGCGACAAGATGTTAGTAATCATGTTACAGAGTCAGCTAAAGAGGAACTAATAAACAAATTAAAGCATGTCATTAATTGTCCGTTTAAGGTTGTTGATCATGTAGCTGGTAATAGACCAACCGTTAGAGATAGAAGGCCAATGGTAGGTCGTCATACTATTTATAAAAATGTATATGCCCTTAATGGGCTAGGAACTCGTGGTGTTATGATTGGTCCTTATGTGGCTCATCAACTTTATGATTTTATTGAAAACAATTTACCTTTGGAAGCTGATATTGACATTACACGATTTAAATCATCTTAATTAT
This sequence comes from uncultured Algibacter sp., assembly GCA_947499935.1. GTDB lineage: Bacteria > Bacteroidota > Bacteroidia > Flavobacteriales > Flavobacteriaceae > CANMQH01. Next base: position 255,762 of record CANMQH010000001.1, read on the forward strand.
TTTTTCGCTAAAGATTTATCGTAACTCATAAATAGATTTATCCAAATATTTCTAGAAACTCTCAAGATGATAGGTAAGAAAACAATTAGTGTAGCGACAATAGAAATAAATACGGTATTTAAACCTGCATTAAATACATAAAAAGAGATTACAAACGCTGCTACGGCAAAGGCTATACCAACGCCATAACTAACGTACATAGAACCATAAAAGAAAGAAGGTTCTATTTTGTATTTAGTTTGGCAATTACTACATCTTTCGTGCATGCTTAGCGCTTCATAAAGTGCATAAGGGTTTGTGTTTTTAAACATAGATTCTTCATGACACTTAGGGCAAGTACCAGTTATAATACTATATAATTTTGTTCCTTTTTTAAACATAATATTTGCGTATTTTTGCAACCGCAATAACAAAATGATTTTTGTAGGTACAAAAAGATTTCTTTTTAATTTTTTTTGAACAACATAATCAAAATATAAAACAAAAATACGTTTTTAACCATAAAGGCGGTGCAGTAAAGGACAGATTTCTATGATGAACATTCATAATTTATCGATTTCATTTCAAGGTGAATACTTGTTTGAGGACATTACATTCAAACTTGGAAATGGCGATAGGATAGGGCTTATTGGTAAAAATGGCGCAGGCAAATCTACAATGCTAAAAATCCTCTCTAAGGAGATGGAACCTGATACAGGTCAGATTGCCGCAGATAAAGAACTGAAAATTGGTTTTTTAAAACAGGATATCGATTTTATTTTAGGACGTACTGTATTAGAAGAAGCTTACGAAGCCTTTACAGAAATAAAGGATTTAGAAGCTAAAATGGAAGAGGTAAATACGCAAATGGCAGAGCGTACTGATTATGAAAGTGAAGGTTACAACCAACTCATGATTGATATTAACGAGTTACAGCAGCAATATGAAATTTTAGGCGGTTATAACTATCAAGGTAATACGGAGAAGATTTTACAAGGTTTGGGTTTTAAACGTCAAGATTTTGATAAATTAACCGATACCTTTTCTGGCGGTTGGCGTATGCGTATTGAACTTGCAAAATTATTACTTCAAAATAACGATATATTACTTTTGGATGAACCAACTAACCATTTGGACATTGAGTCTATTATTTGGTTAGAAGGGTTTTTAAAAAATTATGCTGGAGCTGTAGCCATTGTATCGCACGATAAAATGTTTTTAGATAATGTAACAAATCGAACTATAGAAATTTCTTTAGGAAGAATTTACGATTATCCAAAACCTTATACAAAGTATTTGATTTTGCGTGAAGAATTGAGAACTCAACAATTAGCATCTCAAAAAAATCAGCAAAAACAAATTGAACAGACCGAGAAACTCATTGAGAAATTTAGAGCCAAAGCATCTAAAGCGACGATGGCGCAATCGCTTATAAAAAAACTTGATAAAATTGATAGAATTGAAGTCGATGAAGATGATAATAGTGTTATGACGCTTAATTTTCCGGTCTCTATAGTGCCTGGAAAAGTAGTTATAGAAACAGAAAAAATATCAAAAAACTACGGCGATAATCAAGTTTTAAAAAATATAGATTTATTAATTGAAAGAAATAGTAAAACTGCTTTTGTTGGACAAAATGGTCAAGGTAAATCTACCCTAGCTAAAATTTTTGTTGGCGATATAAAGTATGAAGGCCACTTAAAGTTAGGTCATAATGTGCAAATAGGATATTTTGCTCAAAACCAAGCCGAATATTTAGATGGCAATAAAACGGTTTTAGATACCATGATAGATGCTGCTAACGAAACCAACAGAAGCAAGGTTAGAGATATTTTAGGGTCATTCCTGTTTCGTGGTGATGAAGCAGAAAAGTATGTTAGGGTATTATCTGGTGGAGAGCGTAACCGTCTAGCTTTAGCTAAATTAATGTTACAGCCGTTTAATGTGCTTATTATGGATGAGCCAACAAATCACTTGGATATTAAATCTAAAAATGTACTTAAAGAAGCATTAAAGCGATTTGAAGGCACATTAATTTTAGTATCGCATGATCGTGATTTTCTTCAGGGTTTGACTAATATGGTTTACGAATTTAAAGACCATAAACTTAAACAATATTTAGGTGATGTCGATTATTATCTAGAACAGCGAAAAGTTGAAAACTTAAGAGAGGTTGAAAAGCGCACTGTGGTTAAAGATGTTCCTAAAGTTAAGAAGCAACAATCTTATGAAGATCAGAAAAAAATGAAATCTCTCAATAATAAATTGAGTAATGTAGAGTCTAAAATTAATGAGTTAGAGCGCGACATTAAGACTATTGATGCTGAGTTAGAAACTAATTATGAAGCCGTAACCTCTACACCTAGTTTTTTTGATGATTACCAAAAAAAGAAGACCGATTTACAAGAATTCATGAAAAAGTGGGAAGATATTCAGATGGAAATTGATGAATTAGAGAATTAGATTTTTTTATGTTTTTTTTAACTTTAAAGCACGAGTTATAGGGTAATTTTGAGGTCTAGACTAACAAAGTTACTTATATGCGTAAAATTATACTTTCCATAATAGGGATTTTATTAATAATAGTTTCATTCTTTTTTGCAAAAAAACTTATTGATAATAAAAACAAACCTAAGCCTGTTAAGGAAAAAGTTGTTAAAACGGTATTTATAGATACTGTTGTAAACCGCACCGTTAAGATTGTTATTCCTGCTAACGGTAGTTTGGTTGCCAAGCGGCGAATAGAGCTTTATGCAGAGGTACAAGGTGTTTTTAAGCCTTCAAAAACACTTTTTAAGCCTGGGCAAAAATACAATAAAGGTCAGGCTTTAATTCGTATTGATGCTGCAGAGTATTATGCTAGTGTTCAATCTTCAAAAAGTAACCTCTATAATGCTGTTGCTGCAATAATGCCAGATGTAAGGCTGGATTTTCCTGAGGTTTTTCAAAAATGGCAAACCTATCTCAATAGTTTTGATTTAAATAAAACAACTCCAGAATTACCAAAAATAACATCCGAAAAGGAAAATTATTTTATTACAGGCCGGGGCATTGTTTCTAGTTATTACAATGTTAAAAATTTAGAGCAGCGTCTTTATAAATATAATATTACAGCGCCATTTTCTGGTATTTTAACCCAAGCTTTAGTTACTGAAGGTTCTTTAATACGCAATGGGCAAAAATTAGGCGAGTATATTGATCCATCGATTTACGAAATGGAAGTAGCTTTAAGTAAAACTTATGCGCGTTTATTAAAAGTAGGAGAGACAGTTAAGCTTACTAATTTAGACAAGACAGAAACATATACAGGAAAAGTATCTCGAGTAAATGGAAGTATTGATGCTACAACACAAACTATTACAGCCTATATAGACGTTAAACATGATGCTCTAAAAGAAGGGATGTATTTAGAGGCTTATTTAAATGCTAAAGAAGAACACAATGTTATAGAAATAGATCGTAATTTATTATCTGAAAGCAAAGAAATTTTTATTGTTAGAGATAGTGTTTTGGATGTTATCTCTGCAAAACCTGTTTATTTTTCTGAAACTAAGGTTGTGCTTAAAAATGTGCCAAACGGAACAGTTATTTTAAAAAAACCAGTGCCAGGTGCTTATGCTGGCATGTTAGTAAAACCATTTGGAAAATCAATAAAAAACGCAATTAAATAATGAGGAAATTAATTGCTTATTTTATTAAATATCATGTTGCGGTAAATATCTTTATCCTGGCCTTTGTTGTATTTGGAGTTCTTGGTGTTTTGTCTTTAAAGTCTTCATTTTTTCCTTTGGTAGAATCTAGGATTATAAATGTAAATGTTGTTTATCCTGGAGCATCTCCGCAAGAAATAGAAGAAGGTGTTGTTCTAAAAATTGAAGATAACCTTAAAGGGTTAAAAGGAATAGATAGAGTCACGTCGGTTTCTCGTGAAAATAGAGGGGTCATTACAGTAGAAATTGAAAAAGATGAAAACCTAGATTTCATGCTTTTAGAAGTTAAAAATGCTGTAGATCGAGTGCCCTCTTTTCCAACAGGAATGGAGCCACTTATTGTTGCAAAACGTGAAGCTGTTAGGCAAACTATTTCTTTTGCTTTAAGCGGTAAAAATATACCATTAGTTACGTTAAAGCAATTAGGTAGGCAGGTTGAAAACGATTTACGAGCCATAGAAGGTGTTTCTCAAATTCAAATTACTGGTTACCCAGAGGAAGAAATAGAAATATCGGTTAACGAAGCCAGTTTATTGGCTTATAATATTAGTTTTAATGATGTTTCTCAGGCTGTTGCAGCGTCTAATATTTTAGTAACAGGAGGAAATATAAAAACTGATGCTGAAGAATATTTAATACGAGCCAATAATAGGTCGTATTATGGTAACGAACTTTCCAACGTTATTATTAAAGCTACAAATGATGGGAAAATAGTACGTTTAAAAGATGTAGCAACTATAAGAGATCGCTTTTCTGAAACGCCCAATGCTACATATTTTAATGAAGAATTAGCTATTAATATAATAGTTACCAGTACAAATAATGAAGATTTAGTGTCTTCGGCAGATAAAGTTAAAGACTATATAGAAGGTTATAATCAAAGTCATAATAATGTGCAGCTTGATGTGGTAAGAGATTTATCTATTACATTAAACCAACGTACTGAATTATTAGCCGAAAATGCCATTGTAGGTATGCTTTTAGTTCTTGTTTTCTTATCCTTATTTCTTAATACACGCTTAGCTTTTTGGGTTGCTTTTGGGCTTCCTATTTCCTTTTTAGGGATGTTTATCTTTGCTGGTCAATTTGATGTTACCATAAATGTATTATCTCTTTTTGGGATGATTATCGTTATTGGTATCTTGGTTGATGATGGTATCGTGATTGCCGAAAACATATATCAGCATTACGAAAAAGGAAAAACACCAATACAAGCTGCAATAGATGGCACCATGGAGGTCGTGCCGCCTGTGGTTTCGGCCATTATAACAACACTTTTGGCCTTTTCATTATTTTTGTTTTTAGATAGCCGAATTGGTGAGTTTTTTAGCGAAGTTTCGGTTATTGTTATTTTAACTTTGGTAGTTTCATTAGTAGAAGCATTAATTATTCTGCCTGCACATTTAGCGCATTCTAAAGCATTACAAAAACCTGTAGAAGATGATAACCCTTCTAAAGTTAAGCAGTTTTTTTCCAAAATGCGTGTTGTAAATAAAATGGGAGATAGGTTTATGTCCTTTTTAAGAGATACTATTTATAGTCCTGCTTTAGATTTTGTTTTAAAATTCAAGATGTTGTCTTTAGGTATTTTTATTGCTCTTTTAGTAATCACGTTTGGGGCAATTGGCGGCGGTATTATAGGAGTTACTTTGTTTCCTACGGTGGCAAGTGATGCTGTTTCGGTAGAATTGGATATGCCTAATGGTACTAATGTAAAAGTTACAGATTCTATTATATCTATGATTGAAAAAAAATCATATTTGATAAATGAGGAATTAACAAGCCAATATTTAAAAGGCACAGATAAAATTTTATTTGAAAACACCATATTAACCTTAAATAGTTCATCTAGCGCTAGATTACAAATTAATATGTTACCGGGCGAAGAACGCCCAGATGCTTTAAATTCTAGGTTGGTAGCTAATAAACTTAGAGATTTAGTTGGCCCTATAATTGGTGCCGAGCGTTTAATTTTTGGTTCTGGTGGCAATTTTGGAGGCAGTCCAGTATCGGTATCACTTTTAAGTAACAATATTGAAGAATTAAAAGCAGCAAAGATTGAACTAAAAAAAATATTGGAAACTAATCCATTATTAAAGGATATTGAAGATAACGATCCGGCTGGAATAAAAGAAATCCGTTTACAACTTAAAGAAAGTGCCTATTTATTAGGTTTAGATTTGCGTAGCATTATGACACAGGTGCGTTCGGGCTTTTTTGGAGTTCAGGCACAACGTTTTCAGCGTGGACAAGACGAAATTAGGGTTTGGGTACGTTACGATAGGCGTAATAGGGCATCTATAAATAATTTAGATGATATGCGAATTGTTACACCTACAGGTAATCGTGTTTCTTTAAAAGATATTGCTCATTATACTATAGAAAGAGGTGATGTTGCTATAAATCATTTAGTAGGACAACGCGAAATTAGAATATCGGCAGATTTAAAAGACCCAAGCACTAGCGCCACAGATATTACCGATGATATTAAGAACAGCATTATACCAGAAATTCAATCAAGATACCCAACTATTTCAGCTTCTTTTGAGGGACAAAATAGAGAAGCAGCTAAATTATCAAGCTCTTTAGCAAAGGCAGGAATCCCAATTTTATTTCTTATTTATATCACCATTGCTTTTACGTTTAGAAGTTATAGTCAGCCTATTTTATTACTATTGCTTGTGCCATTAAGCTTAACAGCAGTAGCTTGGGGACATTGGATATTTGGTTTTCCAGTAAATGTACTATCGCTTTTAGGTATTATAGCTTTAATAGGTATTATGGTAAATGATGGTTTGGTGTTAATAGGTAAATTTAATTCTAACTTAAAAGAAGGCATGACATTCGATATTGCATTATCCGAGGCAGGAAAATCGAGGTTTAGAGCTATTTTTTTAACGTCCTTAACCACTGTTGCAGGTTTAGCGCCATTATTATTGGAAAAAAGTAGGCAAGCACAGTTTTTAAAACCTATGGCTATTTCTATTTCTTTTGGTATAGCATACGCTACCATATTAACACTATTGGTATTACCGTTATTTTTGTCATTTAGTAATGATATAAAAAAGAATGTTAAATGGTTAGCCACAGGAAATAAGGTTACTAAAGAAGAAGTAGAGCGTGCTATAAAAGAACAAAAAGAAGCAGATGAACATTAAAATTATAGTTTTTAGTATCATTATATTCTTGCAACTACCTGTATTTGCACAAGAATTAATTACTCCAGACGATGCGGTACGTTTAGCTTTAGATCATAATTATGGTATTAAGTTAGCTAAAACCAACGTTAAAGTTGCCAAAAACAATGCTAGTATATTAAATTCTGGATATTTACCAACACTAGTAGGTAATGCTGGTGCTACATATAATTTAGATAATACTGAAGCTGATTTTGCAGATGGTCGAAAAACTGTTTTAAACGATGCCGAAAGTTCTAGATATAATGCTTCGGTAGATTTAAATTATACCATTTTTGATGGATTAGGGCGTACTTACAACTATAAGCAATTAAAAGAAACTAAACAGTTAACAGAACTTCAGGCCAGAGAAACTATAGAAAATACGCTCTTACAACTTTTTACCATATATTATAATGTAGCTCAATTTGTAGAAAATAGAGATGCTATTAAGCAAACTCTACAAATATCTCAAGATAGGCTAGTGCGTTCTCAATATCAATTTGATTATGGGCAGAGTACTAAATTGGCTGTGCTTAATGCAGAAGTAGATATTAATAATGATAGTATCAATTTAATGAATTCTGATTTACAATTAAAAAATGCTAAACGTGATTTGAATCTTGTTTTAGGCAACAGCGTTAAATTAGATTTTAATGTAGATTCAAAAATAACGTTTAACAATTTATATAATAAAGAGGAACTCTTAAAAAAGGCAGAAACAAATAATGTAGGTTTGCTTCAAGTTGATAAAAACATCATTATAAATACTTTGGGTATAAAATCCAATAAGTCTGCATATTTGCCAACTATAGGTCTAATTGGTCGTTATGGTTGGAATAAAAATAACAATAATGCCGCGTCTTTTGTTGCTGTTTCAACTAATACAGGTCTTTCTGCGGGTTTAAATTTACGTTGGAATTTGTTTGATGGTGGTAGCGCTATAACAAGGGTTAAAAATGCAAAAGTAAATTTAGAAGCGCAAAATATCCAAAAAGAACAATTACTAGTTACGCTAAAACGGAACTTCAATAATGCTTGGGATGATTATCATAATAAGTTAAATGTCTATAAGTTACAACAAACTAATATTAAAACATCTCAAAACAATTTTAATAGAACGAAAGAAAAATTTAAGCTTGGTCAAGTTAATTCTTTAGAGTTTAGGCAAGCTCAACTTAATCTTTTAAATGCAGAATTAAGCGAAAATCAAGCCAAGTATCTAGCAAAGATAGCCGAAATGCAAATGCTTCAAATTTGTGGTGAACTATTAAATATCGATTTTTAAATACCTAAATCTTTAACTTTTTTGTAGGAATTCAACATGTTTTTGATAATATTTATCAATATGTGTAGTGCAGTGAAAATCGATAAAAAGCAACAAAATGTTAAAATTTTATGCCATTCACCGAATAAAATAGTTTTTAATCTGGTTTTCGCTTACTTTTGAATCAGAATTAATACCACAATCAACATCTATGAAAACTTTAAAATTTGTAGTCATTTGTTTCTTGGTCTCGGCATATTCTTTTGCAAATATTTCTCCGTCAGAAAAAAATGCATTAATCACATTGTATGAATTTACTAATGGAGAAGCTTGGAATACGACTTGGGATTTAAATTCGCCTATAAACACATGGCATGGTGTAACCATAGAAGATAATAAAATTATTGAAATTGACCTTCAATTTAATAATCTAAAAGGCACTTTGCCTAAAGAAATAGGAGATTTAGTAAATTTAAGAAAACTAAATTTAGGTTTTAATAAGTTAACAGGGGAAATTCCAAGAGATTTAAAACGTTTAAAAAACCTTAAAGAACTAGCTTTATTTATGAACAGGTTTGAAGGCAATATTCCACCTGAGCTTGGAGCGTTAAAAAAGTTAGAATCTTTAAAACTATACAGTAATAAATTGGAAGGTACTATACCAACTTCAATTATGGGATTAGTTGAATTAAAAGAACTTCTTTTAGGAAGTAATTTTTTAATAGGTCAGATTCCTAGCGAAATATGTGGATTGCACAAACTACAAAAGTTAAGCGTTATGGATAATAAAATGGATGGTGAGATTCCTAACGAAATAGCTCAATTAAAAGATTTAGAAGAGTTGTTATTATCTACAAATCAATTTACAGGTAATCTACCAACAGAATTAATGCGCTTAATAAAATTGCATACTATTATGGTGAGCGATAATAATTTAAATCAAGAACACATTAGTGTTTCTGGAAAGCATTTAGAGAAAAAGATGTGGTTAAATCAAAATTCTACAGCAGTTATAGATATTGAAAAAGAATAGTTTATATAGTTTAGTTTTAGTTATTTTAAAAGGTACCAAGGTGGTACCTTTTTAGTTTTATAAATATTATGGTTGAACATTTTTTTACATGCCCATATTGTTGGGAAAACATATCTATGTTAATGGATAACTCTGTTTTAAAACAAGTTTATGTTGAAGATTGTGAGGTATGCTGTAATCCAATTCAGTTAACAATTAGATTTAAAAACATGGAACTTATAGATTTTCAATCAGATAGCATTGAGCAATAATATTTTCTATTTTTATACTTGCAAAAAGCAAAAAGGATTGTATATTTGCAGTCCGAAATGATTTGGTCGGCATTATGAACCGAAAGTTAAAAGCTAAGTAAATTATTTCAAGATTATATCGCGGGATAGAGCAGTAGGTAGCTCGTCGGGCTCATAACCCGAAGGTCACTGGTTCGAGTCCAGTTCCCGCTACAAGTAAAATCAAGCCTTTCAAGAAATTGAAAGGCTTTTTTATTTCGATGGGTACAGAATAGGTACAGAATAATACTGTTTTTATTCCCTTAAATAGTATTTGATATAGTTTGATGTCATTTGATATACAGCGCAAAATTTTATTGCACTTTTTAAGATTAGAATTAATCCTTTTGATTTTGTTGAAATCAAAATTCTTTAAATGAAAAAATCCAAGAAACACGTTAGACTTAGGATCTAATGCAGCAATGTGTGGGAGTTCGAGTCTCCCCACCTGTACAAAAGCTCTCAATTTATTGAGAGCTTTTTTTATTTAAAATCAGACTTCGTTTTTACTCAGGTACAACATAGGTACAACATTTTGTTATTTTCGTTGACTTAATTTAGAATAATGGGATTTAAATAGATTTAATATCAAAAACTATTATCTTTTTTTGTTATTGATGTTTTTTCGTAGTAGAAGCTATTTAAATGATTAATCAAAGTTAAAAAATTCATAACCTGAGAGTCGCCGATTCGTGCCCAGTTTCCATAACTAGTAAGGAAAATGCTTCTCATTTCTGTAAAATATTTTCTTATTTAATATTTGCAAAATAAGGCTGTTTTTACTCTTTTCATTTTTGAATTTAAAAAAATCAGTATGTTGGAATAACATAAAAGTGTTATTTTTATAAAAAAACTAACCACCCTATGAAAAGGATCCTCGTATTTTTCTTCGTGTTAATTTGTCAATTCAGCTTTTCCCAAAATATAAATATTGGTCTTTTAACTGATAAAGATACACCAGAAGTGCAGCCCTTATTAGAGCAATTAAAAACTGAAATTAGAGCAGTTTTAGGTCAAGGTAAAACGGTAAACTTTAAAAATGTACTTTCAAACAATTATAATTTAGAAACGGCTAAAGAAAACTATCAGTCTTTGATTAATGGAAACGCAGATATTATTTTGGCTTTTGGGGTTATGGATAATATAGTTTTAAGCCAACAAGAAAATTATACTAAGCCAGTTATTGTTTTTGGTTCGATTAATTCAGATTTTATAAATCTACCACCAGAACGCAAAACATCAGAAATAAATAATATCACATACATCATAGCGCCTTTGTCTTACAAAAAAGACTTGGATGCTTTTAAAACAATTTACGATTATAAGAATGTCGGGGTTTTAATAGAGCAGTACATTATTGATGCACTTCCTCTAGAAACGATATTTGACCCATATTTCCAGAAGGAAAGAAAAAAGTACCGTTTAATACCTTTATCTGAAAATGGTATTAGTACATCTGATTTGGAAGGTCTTGATGCAGTTTACTTAGCAGGTGGTTTTGAATTTGGTGATGCCCAATTTGACAAATTAACTTCAGTCATTAATTCTAAAAAATTACCATCATTTTCAGCAAATAGAGTCAAGGATGTTGAACGTGGTATATTGGCTACTAATCAGCCCCAAACAAATTTAAATCAGTTTTTTAGGCGTATCGCATTAAATGTTGAAGCAATTGCTAATGGTACAAATGCCTCAGAGCTTCCCTTGTTATTAGAGTATAAAAACAAATTAACGATTAACTATAACACAGCAAAACAAATTGATTTTCCATTGCGTTATGCTATGTTGGGAACTGCCGATTTTATTGGAGGCGAATTAGAACCAAATACTGAAAACATGATGTCTATATTGGATATTATGAATGGTGTTCTCGATAAAAATTTAAGTTTATCGTCTAGTGAAAAGAGTGTAGAGCTAAGTGGGCAGGATATTAAAACAGCTAAAAGTGGTTATTTGCCCAATGTATCTGCTGGTGTAAGTGGGGTTTATCTAGACCCTAGAATTGCTGAGATTTCAAATGGTGCAAATCCAGAGTTCTCAACATCTGGGAATGTTGTTTTAGAACAATTAATCTATTCAGAAAGTGCTTCTGCCAATATCGATATTAGGAAAGAATTACAAAAAGCAGAACAAGCCATTTATGATACAAACGAACTCGATGCTTTATTGAATGCTACTGTAGCTTATTTTAATGCCTTGATTTTAAAGACTAATACAAGTATTCAAAATCAAAACCTACAAGTTACTAAGCGTAATTTAGAAATAGCAGAACAAAACTTTGAAGCAGGTGAATCTGGAAAATCAGATGTGTTACGTTTTAGAAGTCAATTAGCTCAAAATATGCAAAGCCTTATAGAAGCTAGAAATCAATTGCAACAAGCCTTTTTCACTATTAATCAATTAATGAATGTATCGATTAATAAAGATATTGACATTCTGGATGCTGAACTTTCCGAAGGTGTTTTTAAAAATTATAAATATGATGACTTTTATAAGATTCTAGACGACCCGAAATTACAACCTACTTTAATTGAATTTCTGGTACAAGAAGCAAAAAAGAACTCACCTGAGTTAAAGAATATAGATTATAATTTAAATGTTACAAAACGAACCTATGACTTAAACGATTATGGTCGTTTTATACCAACAGTTGCTTTACAGGGGCAGTACAATCTGGCAATTTCTCAGTCAGGAAAAGGTTCTACTATTCCATCTGGAATTCCAACAGCACCAGACGGCACTTATAATGTAGGATTAAATGTTTCGTTACCAATATTCAACCAGAACCAAAGAAATATTAATAGACAATCTGCATTGATTCAAAAGGAACAATTGGGCTTTGAAAGACAAAATATTGAATTAAACATTGAGAAAAATGTTAATGATGTGGTGCTAGATTTGATTAATCAAATAGCAAACATCGAAATTTCTAAAGTATCGGAAGAAACAGCAAAAGAGAGTTTAGACCTCACGCAAAATGCTTATCAACAGGGCGCAGTTCCCATTATTCAGTTAATTGATGCACAGACCAATTATTTACAAGCGCAGTTAGCAAGATCTACGGCTAATTATAACTACTTAATAACGTCTATGCAATTAGAACGCGCTATAGGATACTTCTTTTTAACCCATTCTGAAGATAACAATCAAGAGTTTATTCAAAGAGCCAACCAATATATTTTAAATAAAAACTAACTCATTATGAAATTACGCATATACAAATTGTCAATTTTAGCTTTAGTCATAAACCTTTCTTCATGTAAGGATAAAGTAGAGGTTAAAGAAGAAGTATTGAGACCTGTTAAATATGAAGTTGTTGGAACTCCAAACGTTCAAGGCACAAGAACATATAGTGGAACAGCAAAGTCTAGTAACGCCATTGGGTTAAGTTTTAGAAGCGGTGGAATTATTACTAAAGTAAACCATTGGAAAGGCGCACAGGTTAAAAAAGGAGCTATTATTGCAAGGTTGGATAATGTTGAGGCAAACTTAGCTTATGAGCAATCTGTTTCATCCTTAAATGCCGCTAAGTCCGCTATGAATACTGCTAAGTCGAGTTTAGATAGGATTAAGTCGCTATATGAAAAAGGAAGCAATTCATTGAGTGACTATGAACAAGCAAAAAATTCCTATCAATCTGCTTTAGACCAATTTGAATCTGCAAAACGAAATAAAAGCATTCAAGCCACCCAATTAAGTTATGGTATCATTAAAGCTCCAAAAGATGGTGTAATCGTTTGGACAGATGGTGCAGTTAATGAGCAAGTTTCAGCAGGTCATCAATTTGCAGAATTAAATGCAGGTAAAGGCATGAAGGTTGAGGTTGGTTTGCCAGAAGCAGTCATTAATAAAGTGAAAGTAGATATGCCTACCAAAATTAAGTTCTCGGCTATTGAGGACAAAGTTTTTGAAGGTAGAGTTTTTGAAGTATCGCCAAGTATAGACCCCAATTCGTCTACATATATTACGGCAGTTGCAATAATTAATCCTATTCCAGAAATTAAATCAGGTATGGCAACAAATGTCATTTTTGATTTTGAGCAAGATGAAAGTATTTCAAATGATACATTGGTTGTACCTGTTAAGTCTGTAGGAGAAGATGGTAACGGTAATTTTGTATTTATAGTAGAATCAAGCGATGGGATAACGGGAACTGTAAAAAAACAACAAATTGAAATTGGTGAATTAACACCATCTGGATTTGAAGTGAAAAAAGGTTTAAATTCTGGTGATAAAATAGCTACTGCTGGCTTGCAGACCTTGTTGGATGGACAAAAAGTGAGATTATAATAATTAAAAAACTAACCTTATGAATCTTACTGAATTTTCAATAAATCGTAATCGTGTTGTATTAAGTATTTTGGCTGTAGTTATGGTCATGGGCATGTTATTTTATGCCTCATTGTCAAGAGATAGTATGCCACCTTATACCATACGAGTAGCATCAATTGTATCATCTTTCCCTGGGGCAAGTCCAGAACGTGTTGAAGAATTAGTTAGTGATAAAATTGAAAAAGTAGCACAGGAATTACCCGAATTAAAAGTAGTAAAAAGTACATCTCGTACAGGACTTTCAGTCGTTCAGGTAGAACTTAAAATGGAAGTTAAGCCAGAAGAGCTACAGCCTGTTTGGGATAGACTTCGCAGAAAGTTAAGCACCATTCAGGGATTACCAAGTAATGTGAGTCCTCAATTGCGGGATGATGGCATTGGTGAAGTATTTGGTATTGCTGTTGGTTTAATTTCTGATGGTTATGATTATGCAGAAATGAAAGATTATGCAGATGACTTGAGAGATGATTTAATAAAACTTGAAGATGCTGCGAAAGTTGAATTGAATGGTGCGCAGGAAGAACGTGTTTTTGTTGAGTTTGAAAACACCAAATTAAAAACCTATGGATTAACATCAAGCAAATTAAAAAACATTATAGGTAGCACTAATATACTTAGCTCTGGAGGTACAATTAATGTTGAAGCAGAACGTATTATTTTGGAACCCACAGGTAATTTCAATGATTTAGAGTCCATAAAGGACATGTTAGTCCCCGTTGGAGAAAATGGACAAGTTATAGCTCTTGAAGACATTACTACAGTAAAAAAAGGGTATATCAATCCACCAAAACAGAAAGTGAGAATCAATGGTATGGATGCTATATCATTACATGTGTCTTTAAAAGAAGGTGCAAATATCATTAAGTTAGGAGAAGAAATTGATGTGTTATTACAAGAATGGCAAGATAAATTACCAGTTGGTTTAGAAGTATCTCGTTTAGCATCAATTGATAAATACATCGATTTAAAGATTAGTGATTTTATTGGCAACCTATTACAGGCTATTGCTATCGTATTAGCAGTCATGCTTTTCTTTTTAGGACTAAGAACAGGATTGGTTATAGCCAGTTTAATTCCAATAGTTACTATAACAACGTTGATGGTTATGGGATTAATTGATGTGGGGCTGAATCAAATTTCGTTAGCAGCTTTAATTATGGCTCTAGGAATGATGGTTGATAACGCTATTGTTGTTGCGGAATCTGTCATGGTAAAAATGGAAGCAGGTATTCCCGTTAAGAAAGCTGCCATCGATTCATGTTCAGAATTATTTACACCATTATTAATTTCAACATTAACAACATCTGCGGCATTTTTAGCATTCTTTATGGCAGAATCTGTGATGGGAGATATTATGGGGCCTATTTTCGTGGTAATTACTATTGCGCTTTTATCATCATGGATTATCGCTTTAAGTATCATTACACTATTTTGTGTCTTCTTTTTAAAAGTAAAACCAAAAGAAGCAGGAAAAGTAAGCTTCTTAGATAGACTCATTAATGGCTTAAAACTCAAGTATAAAAATTTAATTTTATTAGCTCTTAATTGGAAAAAATCGGTTTTAGTACTTATTGTTTTTATGTTCTTTTTATCCATTTTCGGATTTGGACTATTAGGCTTTGTATTCTTCCCAGATAGTGACCGTAATATGATAACGGTTGATATCAATTTACCAGAGAATACTAAAATTGAGAATACAACATCTGTGATTTTAGCGCTTGAAGATTTTATGCAGAAAGAGCTAAAAGTAACAGATGATAAACCAGATGGTATTGTAGATTGGTCAGCTTACATTGGTGAAGGCCCTTCAGCTTACGATTTGGGGTATAATGCGGATGAAGCAAATTCAAATTATGCACATATCTTAATTAATACATCATCTTTTTTGGTGAATAATAGCATGATTGAAAAATTGGATGCCTTCAGTTTTGAAAACTTTCCTAATGCCGATATTAAAGTTGGTTTGCTAGGTTCAGGTGGAGGTGGAACACCTGTTGAAATTGAAGTATCAGGAGATGACCCCGATAAATTAGCAAGTATCTCCGAAGCCATTAAAGCGAAGTTGTTTACCATTTCTGGCACAAAAAATATTAAAGATGATTGGGGCCCTAAAGGCAAAAAGTTTGTTATAGATATAGACCCTAATAAAGCGCAAACAGCGGGGGTTACCAATCAAGATATTGCTACTTCTTTACAAACTGTTTTAGATGGTTTTCAAGCAGGGGAATATCGCGAAGGTGATAAATCTATCCCTATTGTAATGAAGAGTAATCAAAGTAAACAGCAATCCTTATCGTCATTAGAAAGCTTAAATATATATGCGCAAAGTTCAGGAAAAAGTGTGCCTTTACTTCAAGTAGCCTCTATAATTCCTCAATGGCAATATTCAAAAATAAAACGTGTTGATTTAACTAGAACAATTAAAGTATCAAGTGAATTAACAACAACGGGTAATGCTTCCGAAGTAACACAAGCCATTACGCCTTGGCTTGATGAACAGAAAGAAGTTTGGGGCAAAGACTATACGTATGAATTAGGAGGAGATGCTAAAAGTTCTGCCGAAAACATGGGTGCTGTAGCAAAATATTTACCACTTTCAGCTTTTATAATTGTGATGCTGTTAATCATACAGTTTAATTCTTTTAGAAAAATGGTGATGATTGTTTGCACCATTCCGTTGGGAGTTATTGGGATGGTTTTAGGACTTTTACTATTCGGTGTGCCTTTTGGGTTTATGGCGTTTTTAGGCGTTATTTCATTAGCAGGTATTGTTATTAATAATGCGATAGTACTCGTGGATAGAATTGAGATCGAAGAATCCGAATTAAAACGTAAACCACAAGATGCTATAATAGCAGCATGTTTACAACGTTTTAGACCTATTTTGTTAGCCACTTTTACCACCGTTTTAGGTTTAGTGCCTCTATATTTAGGCGGCGGTGAAATGTGGGAACCTATGGCAGTAACTATTATGGTTGGTTTATTATTTGGAACTGTAATTACATTACTATTTATTCCAGCATTTTATAGCGTAATGTATAAGGTAAATTATAAGGGTTACGAGTTTAATAATGACCTTTTAGACTAGTAATGCTAAAGCGTTTATATCCATACCGTTTTGAGATATTCTTTTTTAGTCAGGTGGCTATTTTATTTGGGTCTCTTATTGTACCTGCAGTTTTCTTTGAAACGTTTTTATCTCCTGCATTATTTCTATTGAATCTATTAGCAGGAATAGTACTTTTATCAAAGCAGAAAAAAACCATGTGGCTTTTAGTACTATTACTTGTTATTAGTGCTTTGTTATTAGGTTCAAATTTGATAGAAACGACTAATGAAGCTTTAGTGGGGCTTATTAAAATGGGGACTTACTTTTTGTTTTACGTTGTAGTAACATCAGAAATTATAAAGCAAGTTTGGCGGGCAAAAAAAGTAAGTAAAAATGTAATATTTGGACTGGTTAGCGGATACATTTCTCTTGGTTTAATTGGCTTTTTTATTTGTTTGAGCATAGAAATGGCTTATCCCAATTCGTTTTCAGGATTAATAGAGGGTATTTCAATTACAGAGAACTTAATGTATTACAGCTATATCACTTTATTAACTATAGGATATGGCGATATTTTACCCATAAGTGCATTAGCGCATAAAGCAGCTATTTTAATTGGTTTAATGGGGCAAATATACTTAGTAGTAATTACAGCTATAGTAGTTGGGAAGTACATTAATCAATCATCTGGGTAAGCTATAAAAGATGGATAAAAATCTTATTTCTAACGATTAATAAATTTTAAAATAGATGTATCTTGCAATAAAATAACCTTTAATTTTAAAGATTTGAAAGAAATAAAAAAAGTAACCCTATTATTAGTTTTAGTGATGTTTATAACTAATTGTGCATCAGTAAAGCTTGCAAATTCATGGAATTCTGAGAACTTCGATACCACTAAAACTAGAAAGATTTTAGTTGTGGCAAGAGACAATGATATGGATGTAAGAACTTCTTATGAAAACGCTATGGTTTCAAAATTAAAGGAAAAAGGTGTTGATGCCGTTGCTGCATGTGAACTATTTCCTGATTTAAAAGAAAATAAAAATCGAAGTCAAGAAGAGATTGATGACATCGTTAAAAATTTTAAATCCAAAGGTATTAATGTAATCATGTTAACTGCATTAAAAGACACAAAAGTTAAAGAGTCTCAACCTAAAAGCAGTTCTAATAGTCCTATTTCTACAGCTAATATTGGTAGATACGGCATTAGCTTTACCGATTATTATAGTGTACATTCAATAGAATATATCAGCAGAGGTCTAAAGCCTGTATATAATGATACTCAAGATACTGGAACTAAACTATCATCAACCACTTATATTCTTGAAGCTGTTATTTATGATTTATCATTAGCAAACAAAGAACAATTAGTAGGTGTATTCGAAATAGAAGCAACCGATCCTTCATCAGGAAAAAAAGTATTAGATAACTTTACAACAATAATATCAAAACAATTTAAACAATAAATTATGAGCCCACTTAAATCAATCTTAGTCCTTTGCTTAATTTTAGTTACTTTAAATGGATTTTCTCAACAGAAAACAAAAAAACAGATAGAAAGAGAAAAGAATAAAGTAGAACTTTACACATCAGAAGAAAAAGATAATTTACAAGACTTCTATGCTGAAGAAGTAGATAAAATGAAATTATCTGAAGAAAAAAGGGACGAATATTATAGCACTTTATTGTTTTATACCCATAGTATGTCTAGACTTGATGATAAGGATAAAGACTATACACAAGCTGAAATTTTAGAAAAGTTTAATAAGTTGCA
Organism: uncultured Algibacter sp.; assembly: GCA_947499935.1. Classification (GTDB taxonomy): domain Bacteria; phylum Bacteroidota; class Bacteroidia; order Flavobacteriales; family Flavobacteriaceae; genus CANMQH01. The sequence goes on from CANMQH010000001.1 coordinate 274,354, forward strand.
TTTTGAAATGAATGAAAAGATGAAGGCGTTATTAACACCAGAACAATACGTTATTCATCTTGAAACTTTTAATAGAATAATATATAGTGTGAGTAGAAAAACAAGTGTTTTTAACCAAAAATAATTGATTTAGTTATGAGTAATTCAAGAAGTACTTATTTTGAGGCTTTTGCCTCCATTATGAAAATTACCTTAAGAGATAATGATGCTACTGATGAGGAAAAGTCGTTTTTACAACATTTTGGCAAAAAAATAGGGGTTACAAGCTCGGAGTATTTTGAGTTGATTGATGACAATATGTATATGAGATATGAAATAAAAGCACCTTACCTGTATGATCAGCGTTTAGAAAGTTTGTATAGAATAACGCAAATTGTAAATGAAGATAATACCATATCGAAATTGATGAAAGCAAAATGGTTATGTAGAATGGGCATTGCTATTGGATTTGACCCAAGCAATATTAAATATGTAGTTGGTAAATCTCTAGACATGTTTACTGCAAACAATGTGTTAACATTAGAGGGCTATAAAGACGGTATCAAAAATATAATGATGTAATTTTAAAAGGACTGTAATCTTCTATTTAAAACGCTTCATTTATACCAAAATAAATACCAGAATTACCATCGATACCAGAGCCTATGTCAAAGCGTAGCCAGGTGTCTTTGTCTTTAAATATTTTATACCTACTTCCAAACCCAAAAGAAGGTTTTAGATTATTAATGCTAAAAAAGTCTTCAGGTTTTTCAGCTACTTCTCCAAACAAGCCAAATGCATTAATGATCCATCTTGGTTTAAATCGCCAGCGATATTCTATTTGAGACACATACATTTGTTTGTCAAGAAAGCGACCAAAAAAGTAACCCCTGGCACGATTACCACCTCCATAACTGGCTAAAGCTTGAAAAGGCACATCACCATAATTATTTTCTATATATAATTGAAACGCTAAAATGCTACGACTACCTAAAGGTTGATACTCTCTTAAGTCTAAAATAAATTTATTAAAACCAGAAGTTGCACCAAAAAGTTCGCTAGAAAATTGTGCTTTTGCTTGATAGTAAAAGCCTTTGTTTGGAGAGCCTGTGTTATCTCTTGTGTCATAATTAAAAACAGCTCCTAATCCAGCAACTACAGTACGTTTACTTCCTATCACATTTTGTGTGTCTAAAATACCCCCTTCGTCAATTTCTGTTATCTCATGGTTTTTAAATACAAATTGAAAACCAAAATTAAGATCGGGTGGTAGGCGTTTTAAAAACGAAATATTAAGGGCGTGTGTAGTTTGGTTATAGACTTCTTCGTTTTCATCTGGTGTATTGTTTCCAATGCCCCAAAATAGATTGGGATATACTTCTAATAAATAATGAGCATCTATAAAATAATTTCCTGAACCAAAATAAATTTGAGGCGTAATTTCAAACATAATCTGTTTGTTCAATGTATATATACCGCTAAAAAGAACGTTGGATAATCTGTTTTTAAATGTGTTTTTTTTATTTAGAAAGAAAAGTTGTCCACCTCCTCCAAATCCAAAACCAGTTTCAGGCGTATAGAATGCAATTGGTATAGCTATGAGTTGATGATTTTTTGTTGTTGAAATAGTATCCATTTTAACCACATTTCTTTCGTCTTTTCTTTGCGCTAGTGCAGTAAACGAAAAGAATATTAAAAGGATGTATAGGGTTGTTTTTTTCATCTAAAAAAAGAAATCATCCAATATAACGTTAAATCCAAAAGAAAAAGAAACATCATTCGAAGAAATACTAGTATTTGTTATTGTTTGGTTTGGTAGTAACTTTTGTTCTATGTCAACCCAAAATAAGTTCACATTCACACCTAAATCAAAAGCTATAAAATCATTTATGGTATATGAGTAGCCAAAACCTATGATACTCCCTAAACCACCGCCTTCAGAAAGTTGCTGCGTAGCTTGATTTATTAAAGGATCAATTTCCTCTAGCTCTGTTTTGTCTTTATACCTAACATAGCCTAATGATAAACTAGTAAATAAGGACCCCGTTTTATTATCCATAAAATAATAATTAGAAAATGGACCTATATAAAATGTTTCGGTTGTTTTTGTAAAAGCTCCAGAGCTACTAATTTTATTGGCTTGAAATATACCTCCAATTAAAAGGCGGTTTTTGAAGAACTTTCCGCTTTGTATGTTTATACCAAAATTATTAGAGGTGGTTTTTGAATTTAAGTTACCTGCATCTGTTGTAGTAGAGCTAATGCTACCTGATAAACCCGTAAGAAACCGCCCTTTTCTAAAAGCTGTTTCTAGACTATCAGTCGTTTGCGCAGATATATTGCAGATTATAAAAATAGCTGCGACTATAAATACATTACGTCTTGTTTTTTTCAAATTATTAAAATTAATTAATCCTTACTTATTTTGCAAAGTAACAACTTTTCCTTCACGTAAAACTGTTAGTTCAAATTTTGGATTTTTTTCTAAGCTATTTGCAAAATCAGCAATCTTCAATAAGGTGTAGTCTGTAACTTCGTACTTTATATCATTAAAGGCTAATATAATATCACCGCCCAAAATTAATTTTTTATTACCAACAGTCACCTCAGTATCCCCTTCTTTTACTCCCATTTTATCAAATAAAGACCCAGAAGCAATACGTTGCACTAACAAACCACTTGTTTGAGGCAGATTAAACAGTTTAGCTTCTTTTTCAGATAAGGAATATAACTCAGCACCAAACCAAGGCATTTTATTATTTAAAAGCAATTTGGCAGCCAAATTAGATGTTGAGGCATAACCAATACCATCAGAACCACCAGATAATGATTTTATGTGGCTTACAATACCTATAACATCACCTTCTAAGTTAAACATTGGCCCTCCTGAGTTACCTTGATTTATGGCGGCATCTGTTTGAATAAACTCTGTATTAGTAAAAGGATTTCTTCCTAAAAATTGTTTTTTAAAAGCACTAATGTAACCTGAAGATAGAGATAAACCGACACCAAGAGGCACACCAATGATGAACACGCGTTGTCCAACTTTCATTCGGTCAGAATCGCCGAACCTTAAAACTGTAGCATTTATTTTTTGTCTTGATAATTCTAATAAAGCTATATCTGCACTATCATAGGAAGTAATTACTTTAGCTGGTATAGTTTCTCCATCTGAAAACTGTACAACTAAAGTATCGGGCACTTTTACAACATGAGCAGCTGTTACAACTAGTCTATTAGATATCATAAAACCTGAGCCTAATCCAGAATTTGTAACCGTTTGAGAAACATTATTTTGAGAGGTCGCTATATTGCTTTCTTGAGTGTAAATAGCAACAACGGCAGGACTTACCCTTTCATAAATAGAAGATAGATCTTGGGCATATAAAATTGTTGAGGATACAAAACAAAGTATTAGAGTAATTATTTTCATTTTTTTTTAATTTAAAAACGATATCCAAATTGCACGGTAGTGGTTTTTCGTCCACCAAAACCAACTTGAAATAATAAATCCCAATGCTTTCCAAAACCTTTATAGATTCCAACCAAACCGTTCCATACTATAGGTTCAAAACTCACATTGTAATTTAATATGTCTCCAGTATCCGTTTCAATAAAACCTTTAATATCAGAATCGTAAAATTGCCCTAATGCACCAACCATAATGTTGAAATCATAAGGCAATCTATACCCCAGTAACGGCAGTAATGAATGGACTAGAGTAGTCGTATTTGCTTCTTGCACATCAGCAATTACAAATTGATAGTTGGCACTAAAGAAAATATCATCAACACTGCCAGCTAAAGTTGCACCGGCTCCATACAAATTGGCACTTACTTCTACATTTAGAGGAAGCTGACTAGGTATGTCGGCCGGATTAAGACCTAAAAAAGGAGCCAAATCAACCAATGTCTGTCGTAATTCTTGGTCTAAAATTAAATTACCATTTATACTATTATCTAAGCGACCAAGAAATCCCATGACATTGAAAAAAGGAAATACCCATACATCGCTTCTAACCATATAGGTTGTTGTTTTTTCCGTAAGAAAGGAACCTTCAATATCAAAAAGGTTATCTAATGGAGTTAAGGCTTCATCATTAAAACCAATACCAAGACCGGTAAAATCGAGTTTAGATTCTTGATTGTGTACTATGGCATTTAAACCAATGGGTCTAGGAAGGCCATAGCCTAATTTTGTTGCTGGCTTCCCCCAAATTGGTAATACACCTCCTAGTGTTGCATTAATAGTGTCTTTTTTAGAGTCTCTAGTGAAAAAATTATTAGTTGTGTTTTTACTAGACCAAATGACAGGTTTACCTTCTAGATCTTTATAATTTGCTGTAATAAAAGACATGTGGTATTTACTACCTTTCATCTCAAAAACTTCCTCTTTTTTGGAAATAATATATCCTTTCTGATTGGTTGCCTTATCAAAAAAAACAGTTTTAGTATAATTGGTTTTTCCTTGAGAAAGGGGTTTAATATTAGATAGTATAACTTTATCAAGTTTACCATTATTAATGTAAATTGTACCTTCAAGTTTTTTAATATCTTGTAATTCTGGCTCAATATCCTTTTTGGAATAGTTATAATTTATTACTTGGTTATTGTTATGAGCAGATATAAGTTTTAAAGAGGACTCATCATATAAATAATTACGCGACATCCTACCCATTTTATGGCTTTTTTCAATGGCCTTTCTTAATTCTTTAATTTCACTTTTGTCAAAAGATCCTTTTTCTATAACAAAACGGATATCCTTACCGTCCTTAAATGAAGGGTCATAAATAATTTGTGTTTTATAGGTTTTTGTGCTGTTGTTTTGAGCGGTGATAGTTATACTCAAATTTTGAATAAAACTACCATCCTGCAGAAGTTCGCTAGCTGCTGCATCTAAAACTCTTGGAGAAATACCATTGTCAATTAAATAATTACTATTCAGAGGCATACCTTCTTGAGTCCATGCTATGTTATAAACTAAAATAAAGAGTACATAAAAAAAATATGTTGGAGTTTTCATTGGTATAATTTTATATTTAGCAAGTAATGAATGTTCTTTGAAAAATCAAAAAGGCCAAATCATAGGCACTAAAATCAAAGATAAAATAAAAAATAGTAGTAATAAAGGTGCACCAACTTTTACATAATCCATAAATTTATAATCGCCCGCGGCCATAACCATTGCATTAGTTGTTGTGCCAACGGGGGTTAAAAAAGCAGTAGATGCACTAATGGCAACAACAATCATAAAAGGTTCGGGCGAAATGTTTAAAGAAGAGGCAGCTAATATAGTAATTGGCGCCATTAAAACAGCAGTAGCTGAATTATTAATGGCTTGACTAAAACCAGTAGTTAATAAAAATATGCCACCTAATAAAACAATAGGGTGTATACTTCCTAAATTAGTAACCAAGCTATTGGCAGCAAGTTCCGCAACACCCGTTTTTTGAAGCGCAATACCCATAGGAATCATTGCTGCAATCATTACGACACTTATCCAACTAATCCCTTTATACGCTTTTGCCATAGGCACACATCCCGTTAATAAAATAACACCTGCAGCAATCATAGCAGCAATGGCTCCAGGAACAACTTTAAATACAAGTAATGCAATCATTAGTAAAAGCATTGCTAATGAAATGTATGATTTATAGGTGAGGGTGTTTACATCCTTAGACATGCTTTCAGGGTTTCCAGAAATCACTAAATTTTTATAAACGCTTTTTAAATGTTCAATACGCTCCCAAGTACCTCGAATAATAAATGCATCTCCAGCTTTTACGGCTACATTTTTATCTTTTAAAGGTTTGTTATTTCTTGAAGCAGCTAATAATTGAATGCCTGCTTGTTCCAAATACAATCCCATAGGTATGTTATGTCCTAAAAAAAGTGATTTGGGTGTCACAATCATTTCTGCCATACCTACTTCTTGATTTATAAACTCATCCTTTAAATCATCATTATTGTTTTTTAAAGGAATCAAATTGAGTTTAAACTTCAGAATCATTTTATCTACATCTTCCGTGTTTCCTTTTACAGTAATAATGTCATGGTATTGAAAAATAGTATCTGGCGCTGGAAATTCAACATATGGTTTTACACCTTTTACAACATTTGGAAATCGTCTTCTTAATCTAATTATTGAAACATTGTATTTATTATCAAAATCCCATTCACCTATAGTTGTATTTAATAATGGAGACATTGAACGTACTCTTAAACGGTAAATATTTTCGTCAATACTATAATTTTCAATCCATTGATGCATTTCAGAATCTATATTTATTGGCTGATTTTCAGAGGTGTTTTTTGGTAATAATTTATAACCAATAAAACGGAAATATAAAATTGAAATAAGTAGCAATGGCAAGCCAATGAGGGCAAATTCAAAAAATGAAAAGGATTCGAACCCATTTTCTACTAAGGCATTACTGGCAATAATATTTGGAGGTGTACCCGTTAATGTCAATAAACCTCCAGTATTTGACCCAAAAGCAACAGGTATTAATAATTTTGAAGGCAATGTACCCATTTTATATGCGGCAGATACAGTAACTGGTAGTAATGTAGCAACAGTTCCAGTATTGCTTACAAAACCAGACAAAATACCAGAGCCTAAGGTGACTAATACTAATAGTTTGGGGATACTTTTACCAGCCCATTTTACAAATTTCTGTCCTGCTAATGCTGTCCATCCTGTTTGAGACAAACCTTCTCCAATAATAAATAAGGAAGCAATCATTATTACTGTAGGGTTACTAAACCCGCTAAGAGTTTCAGGAAGGTCTAAGATGCCAAATAAAAATAAGCTTAACATGGACATAAGCGCTACAATATCTGGTGTAAATTTACCCCAAACAAAAAGTCCTATTGTAATACCCAAAATAATTAAAAGTGTAAGCATAAATTATAAAAAGAAGTTAGTTGCACTAAAATAGTTAAAAGTAAAGTCTATTCAAATGAAAAGAGGTGCGTTTTATATTTTCGCACCTCTTTTTAAACTCTTTTTTTTAATCTTGAAGTTACTTCTATTATTTAATAATTTTAAAGCGCATCATAATAACATCATCTATCATTAAATTCAATTTTCCGTCAGCGTCTATGGTATATTTATTGATTTTTTTAATGGTATTTAAAAAAACTTTTTCTCCATTTCCACAGAACATCATTGTTGTTGGTCCTGGCTCGCCAAAAGAAATATCATTACCTTCTAAAGTGTAGTCTGCCGAATAACCGTTGCAACTGTTTGTGCCTTCTGCTTTTTTAGTCGTTTTATTAAGTGTAATTGCTGGTTTTTTATCAGGATACAATCCTGAAAAAGCAATTCGTGGTCCAGATATAAACTCAAGCTCCCAAGTCACATTGAAAAGAATAGTGTCTCTAGAGTTTTTTGATGATACGCATGAACTCATTGTAACTAACAATATAGTTAGGATAATTCTGGTCATTTTCATACTTACAAATGTTTTTTCTTTATTTTCTCTATCTATTTTTCAAATAAAGCACCAGTTATAAAATGTACTAAATTTTATAACTGGTGCTTTATGACTAATCAAATATAATATCACTTGTTTTTAAATTTTCTATATCCTTTTGATTTCTGGTGTTAACAGGAACCTCAATAGTTAAGAAGGTATCTTTTCCATCAGAATCTTCACCTTGATAAAATTTAAAAACATAAGTTTCTTTCTGTAACGCTCTTACTGGTATTGAAAATGTTGTTTCAGTAATAACTTCATTACAACCAATACCGTCATCTACATGTACTATGGGGTAAATAAGCCTTGTTGGTCCATCATAAATATAATCAAATTGGTCATAGTAAAAATAGCAGCTATTGGGTAGCGATATGGTTACATTAATTTGGTTAGTGCTCCCGTAGTTGAATTCATCTGGAAGTTCTACACTTATAACATTTATGTATTCTAAGTGATAGTCGTGGTCGTTGTAGTCGTTGTCGCTGCTGCATGATAATACAGATATAGAAAGACTAACGATTGTAATTAATAAATACTTAAAATTTTTCATCTTGTTTTATTTTTAATTTCTATTCAAATGCACCCGCGCTTTATATATTTAATGGATTCATTTGAAGTGTTTAATGGTTAATAATGATTTTATTTTCTCTCTTGTTTTAGTGTATCCAAAAACTCCTATTTGAATTAATGCCGACACTAATACTATAATTTTCAGGTATTCTAATAAAATAGCCATAACTTTTAGTGTTTATTGTCTCATAGCTACTCCTGCAGCTGTTCCATATTCTTCTAGCATTTTGACAAACCCTTTGATAGTGTTTTTGAAACCTGTTTTAACTTTTTCCAGTAATGTATATGTTGGGTTTTCTTCTATTATAGGTCTATAAAAATTCTTGTTGAATTGCGCGTTGTTAATTGTTATGCTTTCAGTTCTCATATCTATTTGTATTTAATTATTATTTATGGTACAAATGTAGCCTGAAGCAACAGAGAAAATTGGTGCTATTTAAGTGAAGTGACCAAATAATTAGGTGAAGTGATTCTAATTGAAAGTGAACTTAAAATATTAGTATTGGGTAAGTGATAAGAATTGAAGAAAAGGGGTGTTTTGATGGGCTAATTATAATGGCATGAATTCAAAAATGCTACTGAGATTGAAGAGCATCCTCAGTACGTATTACGGAATAGATATTTACCGTTCCCTGTTTACCTTTTAGAGGCACATTACCTTCAAGTACAGATGTTGTCCATGAGTCAATTTCTACGACTTTTAATAGTTTTTCTGAAATAAGTAAATCAAGCCCTAATCGATTGCATTGGTCTTGGATTCTTGAAGCTGTATTTATAGTATCACCATGATATGCAATTTCACGTTTATGTTCTCCAACTTCTGCAACAGTTACAATACCACAATTCATACCTGCTTTAAATTCTGGTACTAAATCATAAGTTTTTAGATAGTAATCTGTTTTACTCTTAATTTGGTCTTTAAAAGCATAAAAAGCACGAATACTTTTAGCGTTTTTAAGACCTTCTTTATACGGCCAAGTTAAAACAGCTTCATCTCCCACATATTGGTAAATAGAAGCTTTATATTTATTAACTATGGCTAAATCATAAAAACAGTCTTGAAGGAGCTTGCTATATTTTATATGTCCTAATTTTTCAGCAATTGTAGTAGAGTTTCTAAGGTCTAAAAACATAAAAATAAGCTCTTTTTCTTTTGGAGTATAGAATTTTCCTGAAATGAATTTAATCAAATTGCCTTCACCTAGCATTAAATTAATATTGAGAAAAAGACTTATAAAGAAGTTTACAAATACAGTATAGATAAGGCTTACCCAAATGACAGGTAACTGGATAAATTCTGATATTTTAAAAGTAGTGTCTACAAATATTTCAACCTTAGCAAACAAATAAAACATAAATACATAAAACCCAATAGCAGATATAATTTGTAGTATAAGAGCAAATACCAATAACTTAGATAATGGAATACGTTTTCTAACTAATTTTTCAAGGAAAATATGAAGTGTACCATAAAGTAAACCTTGGGTTATCCATGCTATAATGAAAATAAAAAGTATATTGGAGAAAGAGTCCTCCATATAAGGGATGTTCACGTCTTGAGACCCGCGAAGGAGTTGCCAGACGAGGCTTGCCATTAACCAACCTATGATATAATCTCGTAATATTTTATAATGTCTAGATTTTAAATTAAATCATTGATAGTTGAACGCTTTTAGTGAGCCTAATTATTTATCCATGTTTTTATTTCTGATGATTTGGCTTTGCTTATTGTAATACGCTCCTTAGATGGCGGATTTACATTAATAATTAGTTTCCCATTAAAGTAGAATTTAATATTCTGTATAGCATTTCTATTAAGTATAAATTGCCTGTTTACCCTATGAAAATTATACGGGTCTAATTCGTTTTCAATGTCCTCTAGTTTTTTGTCTATAATGTAAGTTTGATTTTTAAGAGTAACAGCTTTTACAATACTATTTTCTATATAAAAATAAGCAATATCTTCTGTTTTAACTGGAATTAATTCATCTCTCTGATGTACTAAAAATGTAGTTCTGAAAATCTGATTTTTAGATTGCATTAATTGTACTAATTGTTGGATGTTATCATAAGAGATTGTATCAATTTTTGTGTTGGTTTTAAACTTTTTAATTGAGCTACTTAATTCTTCCTCATCAATTGGTTTTAAAAGATAATCAATGCTATTTACCTTAAATGCTTTTAGTGCATATTGGTCATAAGCTGTTGTAAATATTATGGGGATATTTATAGTTGCCTGTTCAAAAATTTCAAATGAAATACCATCAGAAAGATGTATATCCATAAAAACTAAAACAGCTTCGCTTGGATTAGAAAAATAATCGATGGCAGATTTTACAGAATCCAGAACAGTTAGTATCTCTATGCTAGCATCTATATTATTTATTAAGTAAGTGAGTTGTTCACTTGCTGCTAATTCATCTTCTACAATAACTACTTTCATGGTAATTAATTTAAAGAAAGTTTGACCTTAAAGGTATTGCTTTTATTACTTATTGATATGTGCTTCTTTTTTAGAGCATAATACCGCTTATTAAGGTTTGATAAGCCATTTCCTGTTCCGGTAGCTAAACTTTTTCTTGGTCTTATTTCATTTTCAATAATTATAAACGCATCTTCGGAATATATATTAACTTGAAGCGGATTCTCTTCTGATATTTCATTGTGTTTAATGGCATTTTCAACTAACAACTGAAGCGCTAAAACGGGCACTTCTTTTTTTATCCATTTTTTATGAATATTATAAGTGATGTTAAAACGATTACGATATCTTGTTTTTATTAAGTGTATATAACTACTTAAAAACTCAAGCTCCTCTTCTATAGATACTAAATCCCGTTCACTGCTTTGCAGAATATAACGATACATAGAGGAGAGTTTGTTTATAAAGTTGGTAGCGTCTTTATTTTGTTTTACAAGTGCACTTAAAGAATTTAGTGAATTGAATAGAAAGTGTGGGTTAACTTGATTTTTTAAAGCCATCAATTCATTTTGTAAGCTTTGTTGTTTTAAAGCTTCTTGCTCTATTAATTTTTCTTTTAAGCTCAATTGATACCTTAAAATTCTAGCGATAAATATGATTATTATTGCTACTATAAAATACACGAAGTAGGTTAACCCTTCTTCTTCTGAAACCATTGATTCTCCTACTAATATTGGATATAAAAAGAAGAATAAATGTAATAGTGCTAAGTATAAAGCAATATTTATAATTATGGTAGTTGCCCCTCTTAAAGCGCTTTGAAATTTTGAATAAAAGTATTTGGTATTTGCATTAAATTCTAGCAACAACCATGAAAAAAAGGTAAACCATAAAAACCGAAAGAGTATATCTTTTACAGAAGCCGTAGTGAAAGCTGTAGATAAATCATCAACAATATCAAATATAATCAAAATTCTAGGTAAGGTTAAAAGTGTTGCTATAATAAATGCTATACCTAGTAAAACGTTTTGCTTTATAAATTTGGTCGTCAAAATGGTTATAGTGTTATTGATGAAGAACATAACTAATATAGTTAAAATTAATGTAAGTAAATTGTCTAATTTTAGCTGATTATGAATGAAATTAAAAACTGCCAAAGAGGTATGAAGTGTATTTCAATAATCTCTGGCAGTCAAACTAACCAACCAAACTAACTATACATGAAAATTATTTTATCAATTTTTTTATTATTTGTTTTGAAAAATCTTTAGAAATAGTTCCTAAAGACTTAGGATTATCAATCTCTGTCGTTATAACTGATATTAATTGTTCGTTATCAGTTTTTGTTAAATCGTAAATAACAGTTTCTAGAATGTATTTTTTACCAGTATGGGTAATAGTGCTTTCAGGCTCAGATTTTACATGAATACTATTGTAGTAACGATAGAATGTTCCATTAGGCCCTCTAAAGTATGTGGGAAAATAAAGTGTTGAGTAGCCACCACCAGTTATTTCTGTTCTGGTATATTCTTGAGTATCTTTTAAAGTATTAAGAATAATGATGTCTACGCCTTTATTTTTCAAATCCTCAACGATTTTTTGCACTTCATTTTCGTTAAGTTTTACCTCAGTATCAATTTTTGGAAAAACGGTTAAGCTTTCCATAGAATTGAGACCATGCTCCCTTAACTTGTTTACAAGGTCACTCTCAAACTGACTTCTAACAATATTGTCATCCGTTTTGCTTATTACCATGATGCGCTTATCATTTAAATTGAGCTCTTTTGAATGGTTCCAATTACTAACAACTCGTACCGTTGAGCAACTTGTAACCATAATAATTAGTATTAATATGCTTAGTATTTTGTTTAGTGTTTTCATGATTTCTAGTATATTTAAATAAACATATGAATGTCATTAGTATCTCTGTTGATTAAAATTAATCTAGCTGAGGTATCTTTTTTAGAGTTTTTTAGATATAAAAAACGTTTTCCAAACTTCCATTTCTTTAGCATTGATATTAACTTTTCCATGACGTTATTGTTTAAATTCTTATACAAATGTATACCACGACTAAAGGCAGAATCATTACTTTTTAAGTGAAGCGACTAAAATCTAAAGTGAAGTGTTTTATATTGAAAGTGAACCGTATTTAAAGTTCAAGTAACCCATTTGTGATTTTAAAAGAAAGGTAGAAACCTGAAGATTGAGCATGAGTTATTTAAGAGAAAAAGCTTTCTTTCTGTAATAAGCTAACACAGATACAATGATGACTACAACAATTAAAACGTAAATGAATGTTGGTATTGGCAAGGGGTCTCCAGCAGCGTAACTATGTAAACCAGATAAATAATAATTAACGCCAAAGGATGTCATGATAATAGAGCCAAATGCGAATACACTTGCAGTATTTAGCATGTAATTGCTTTTTAAACCAGGAATTAAACGAAGGTGTAAAACAATAGCATAGACTATAATACTAATTAAAGCCCAAGTTTCTTTTGGGTCCCAAGCCCAATAACGTCCCCAAGATTCATTTGCCCAAATACCTCCTAAAAATGTGCCTACAGCTAACACGAATAAACCTATAGTCATTGAGATTTCGTTGATATATGTAAGTTCTTTAATTCTAATATCTATTTCTTTCTTTGTTTTTTCAGTTTTAAAAATCATGAGCAATAATGCCATAAAGCCTAATATAGCAGAAAGGGCTAAAGGCGCATAACTACTTACAATGGTAGCTACATGAATTTTTAACCAAAACGATTTTAGTACAGGCATTAAATTAGTTATTTCTGGGCTTAACCAATCTAAGTAACTTACAAATAATAAAGCTCCTGAAAACAGCGTGGAAAGTGGTAATGCAAAATCAGATTTTCTAAACGTCATTAATCCACAGAGTAGTAATACCCAAGATACAAATACCAACATTTCGTAACCGTTACTCCAAGGTGCGTGTTGTGCTATATACCATCGTAGAATGATGTTTCCTGTAAATAGAAGGAAGCTAGTAAGGGTTATAATGATAAAGCTATTCCAAAGAAATTCAATTGCTTTTTTCTTAGTAAAAATTTTAGTTATAGCTAAAACTAAAAGAATAGCGCCCAAAGTAAAAAACACTTGAAACAACCAAAAGTTCAGATTGAGTTCATTATACCATAATTCTGCTTCAATACGCTTTCTACTTGGTATAATGTCCTTTCCTAAAACATCTTGAAATGTTTTAATATAGCCTAATTTTTCACTAGCATCTACCCAATTTTTAGTAGTAACATCTTTAAAATAGGTTGGTATAATTTGTTTAGCAAATGTACCATCTTCAGAAGGGAAATCTTGAAAATGATGTGTCTGACTATGCCATTTGTTATTTTCATCATTACTATTAGGAAATACTTTTAAATAGTTTCCAGAAAATACGTTGTAAAGAATATTGAAACGCTCATCTACTTTTAAAACCTCTTTATCCAATTCGCTCCGCTCTGCAGGTTTCTTTTTATTAGCCTGTTCAACAGCTTGACCCAATAAGTACTTTCCGTTATCGTCTAATAAGCCTACAAAAGCCACTAAGCCATCTTCGCTTATGTTTAATTTTTTAAAGAGTTCGCCTCCTTTTTTAGGGTCTACTTTTATAAGTGGGATATATTGCCAAACATTTGATGCCGATTGCATAGCCAAAAATGCCTGATTTGCATTAAAACGGATACTTTCTCCATCTTGTGTAAATTTGAAATAAGGCTTACGTGATAGTTTCCTTAAAAACTCGGAGGCCAGAGTATTCATTGGTTTTATACGTCCGTCTAAATCTTGAACCATTAAACGACCAAACAATTCTGCGTGTTGTTCATCTATATGTTGTTGCGCTATGGTTTGTAAATCAAGTTTTGGTGCTTTGATTTTTTCATTTTGTGCAAAAGTACTATTTGAAAGACCACAAAAAAGTAGAAATATTAATGCGTTTTTCAGCTTGAGTTTTTTTAATTTTTTATTAATTAATGTGAAACGAGATGTTTTTCCAAAGAGTGTAAAAAACATGCCTATCATCATTAAAAAATAGCCCAAATAGGTGACGTTTGTGCCAATAACATCATGATTAACAGCTAATACAGTTCCTAATTCATCGGTATCATAACTCGCTTGAAAAAAGCGATAGCCCTTATAATCTAGCACATTATTCATGAAAATGCGGTGTGGTGTTTCGGTATTATTATCAATAACTTTAACTTCACTTGCATAAGCCGATGGACTTGTTGAACCTGGATAACGTTCTAATTGAAAATCGTCTAAATGAATTGAAAAGGGTGTAGTTATAGCTTCAGCACCATAGGATAGCGATACTTTAATAGTATCAATGTCTAAGTTGTGTGTTGTTGGTAAAAAACCTTCACGATACAGTAATGTTGTTTCTTTAATAGTTTCGTTTACTTGAATATTTACAATTAAGGCATCATCTTTTTGCTCATCGTTGTCTTTTGGTTTTTCAGCAGCACTTACAAGCGCTATTTCTGCATTTGGATGATAGGAGAGTGGTACAAAAGATGCATCGCCATCGCGATACAATGTTCGCAACGACATGGTTTGTAAACTATCTTTTTTTATAGTTCCTGCTATTTCGGTAGCCATCACAAACGTGCTTAAGTTTCTAGGAGATAGAATGCTAAAAACACCATCGATTTCAATAATATTAATCACATCAGGTGCATCAACTTCAAAACCTACTTTGTGTTTATGCGCACCAATAGCTTCAACTTCTCCTTTTTCTAAAAACACAGTTTCTCTTCCGTTTCCTGCTGAAACGACCATTTGAATCATAGCCTTTCCATGTTCAGCATCGTCCTTTATTTCAGGAATAGCATCTGCAATAAATTCATTATAAGAAATTGTAATTGGTGTGGTGTTGAATTCTGTATCTATACTAAAATCGTTATTACTTAATGGAGAAAAATTGAGTTGCTTTTTTATCGTTTTTGTAGTTGTTCCATCTGATAGATGTACATGAAGGTAATTATTGTTGGATACAATAATATTAGACGATGCACCTTCACGAATTCTCATAACCCCACCATAAGACGCATAGCGTGTAATACTGGCACCAATTAATATAACAATAAAGGCCAAATGAAACATCAGCAAAGCCCACTTTTCTAAACGCCAAAGCTTGTATTTATAAATATTCATTATAAAACAAAAGCCTAACCCTAGCATAACGAGTTCAAACCACCAAGCATCATAAATAAGTTTCCAAGCCGTAGCAGTGCCAAAATCGTTTTCAATAAATGTGGCCACAGCCATAGAAATTGCGAAAGTAAATAAGAATAATACTGCTAAAATAGGAGAGGAGAATAGGCGTAAAAGTTTATTCATGTAATTGATAGCATATAAATTAAAAGATACCTTACTCTTTGTTTAATAAGGTATCTTTGATATAGTAATCTTGAAAATAAATTAGTTTTCTACTGAAGATACTGCATTAATTGGCATTTTATCTTCGCGCGCTTTTGCTTCTTCAAGCCATTTTGGTAATAATGTTTTTTTGAACTCCACTTTTTCATCTCTTAATTTTTCCATATCTAGACCTATAAATTCCTGTGCCTTTTCTTTTGTAGAAATATCAGGCATTTCTATTGGTTTATTGTGCCCTAAGTCAGCCAGTAAACGTGCAAGTTTAACACGAGCTTCTTGGGCTATAACTAATCCACTACCAATAACACGAGCAGTTTCAACAGGAGAATGAAATGATGCGCCATGCGAAGCTGCCGAATAATCCCATCGCCATTGTCCGTGACGGATGTCCGTTAATATGGGCTTCATCTGTTCTTCAGTTGCTCCTAAATCCCAGCATTTTTTAGCTTCTAAATGTGCTTTTACAAGAAGGTCTTCTAATTTTAATCTATTCTCGGTAGCTTTACGTTGTCTTTCATAAACATTGGCAATGAGTTTATCAGATTCTTCTCTATGGCAAACTTGGCACGCATTAGATGTATTTGATAAAGGTGAGCGAATATGATGGTCTGTAAATTTTTGACCTCCTTCACTTTTATATGGCATATGGCAATCGGCACATGATACGCCTCGGTCTGCATGTACACCAGTAACAAAAGTTTCATATCCTGGATGTTGTGCCTTTAGCATTGGTGTTTTACTTAATTTATGCGTCCAATCTGCAAACTCAATATTATCATAATACTCTTCCATAGCTTCAACTGTAAAGCCTCCTTTCCAAGGGAATTTCAAATAAGGAACACCTTCTTTACCAGGTAGTTTTTTGTCAAAGTAATACTCTACATGGCATTGTGCGCATACAAGAGAACGCATTTCATTGTGTGTTGCTTTATTAATATCTTTTCCCATTGCATCAAAAGCTTCAACTAAAGCGGGTCTTGTAATACGAAGTTTCATAGTTTCGGGGTTATGGCAATCTGCACACCCAATCGGGTTGACTATTTCTGCACCTTTATCTGCCCATTTTCCACTATAAAATTCAGCAATACCAATCTCATTCATTAAGCGCGGTACATCTGGACTCTTACAAGTCCAACATGTTGCAGGCATAGGGCCGTCTCCTTTTCCTTTAGGGCCACCAGTTCTCAAAGTATTATGAATATCTTCTATGGCATAAGCATGTCCACGTCCTTGATTATAATCTTTTGAAAAACCATAGCCTGCAAATAATACGATTAAGCGTGGGTCTTCTTCTAATACATCACGCATTCTTGAACCTCCTTGATAAGTTGCAAAAGAAGTATCTAATGTTTGTAAAGAAGATTGATACTCTAAAGGGAAATTTTCTCCCCAAACCTCATTTCTAGGTTCATTTTCTCCAATGTTTACCTGAGGGACATATTTATATTTTGCTTCTGACTTTCTATTTACAATACTAGAAGCTAAAAGCCCTAGTAGAAAAACTACGATAACGGTTACGATAAATAATACTTTGTTTTTCATACTATAATATTTTTATTATTCTTTAATTCGTTTTTCCATCCAAGAAGGAATAACGAGTTCATCTTCTTCATCTGTTGGTAATGGAGCAACATTAAATTTTATAGTGGTTAAGCCATGTACTTTACCATGTGGTACTTGTTTATGACAACTCCAGCATTGGCGCCCTGTTCTATTTTCTTTATGACCTTCTAACCAACCATCGTATTTTACTTGGGTTACTTGTTGTACATGACAGCGAATGCAGTTACTCTGCACCACTTCTTGCGAAGCTTCTTTCATTTCAATAACATCAGGTTCAGCACGTGCTGTAAAAACAGAGGCGTGGTATAAGCCGTCTTTTGCTTTAAAGTAATATTTATTGAAAATGTTGTTATGAGGTACATGACAGTCATTGCATTTTGCCCATTCTCTATGTGAACTGTGCATCCAACTATTATAAACTGGTGTCATAACATGGCAGTTCACACAGGCTTGTGGGTCATCAGACATATAAGATATTATCCGAGACTCTCTTGCCATAAATAACCCCAAACCAATAACCACAGCTATAAAGAATGTAGCGGTGGTTCTCCATCTTGATGTCTTTGGTGGTAAAATTTTTGGTTTAAAGTTCAATTATGGAGTTTCTTTTTTTTAGTTTTTGATGAAAAAATAGACTTTTATAAAAGTAGTTAATAAATGTATAAATTTCAAGTGTTTGTTGGATAGTTTAGCAGCTTTTGTTTTAAAACGTAGTTTGCATATATTTTCAGTCCTTATAAATGCAATATTTCAAAATATATTAAAAAAGATATTTTTATAACAAGAAAAGTGGAATAAAAAACTATTTATTAAAATCTATGAGATGGTATAGTATTCAAAGAAATTAATGTTTGTTTTAGTGCCTTAAAACTATATTTTTTCTATTCAAATTTTGTATTGATAAAACATAATTCCTGCTAAAAATGAGAGAGATATCTATATCAATATTGGCACAAAGATAAACTCGCAAAATATTATCATCAAAAGACTACGGCATAAAGCCAACGTTTCGCCCACAACTCATTTATTCCGTTTCCTTTTGAGCAGAAATTTTGTCTTCCGTTTGGGTTCTGCAAAAATATTGTTTAATCTAAAATTTAAGTATTATGACAACAAAAGCAAGTACTGCAAGCAAAAACGGAAAGGCAACAGCCACCGTTAAAAATGAAGTCAAGAAGAAATTGACTCAAAGCGCCATTGGACTTCAAGTTCAAGAGCTACCTATCGGAAGGATTATTCCTGACCCAATGCAACCAAGAAAAACCTTTAGCGAGGAAGCTCTAAAGCAACTGTCTGAAAGCATCGAAGAACACGGTGTCCTACAACCTATTACAGTTAGAAAATCTGGAAAGGATTACATCATCGTCATGGGCGAGCGTAGATATCGCGCAAGCAAATTGGCGAAAAAGAAAACCATTCCGAGTATCGTTAGAGCATACGATAATAATGATGTTCTGGAAATTCAAATTATCGAAAATTTACAAAGACAGGATGTTGAACCTACTGAAGAAGCCGAAGCGGTAGTATTCCTAAGCGAAAAATATTCGCCAACGGAGATTTCAAAACGGTTGGGAAGAACAGAGAACTTTGTAAGGCAACGGTTAAAATTAGCAGGTCTAATTGAAGGTTTTAAAGTCTTTGTTCGTAATGGTGAAATGACGATTTCGTTAGGTATAGGTGTTGCACTTTTCGAGCCAGAGGAACAGCAAATGATGCTGGAAACCATGGGTGAAGATTTTAATGCCCATCAAATTAATCAGATGATTAAAAACCAGACTTACGATTTAGGAAATGCACCTTTCGATGTGGTCGATGAAAAATTGATTACTAAAGTTGGAGCTTGTACAACCTGTCCGTTCAACGCAGCAAATCAAGGTAATTTGTTTGGCGATGGTAAAATGGTGTGTACAAAATCGGCCTGTTATGAAACGAAGAAAAGTAAGTCGTTTTTGAACTTGATTGATAAATCGAAGAAAGAGAATGTGTTGTTGATTCCTGAAATTCGCAAATACTGGGCAGATGACGAGAATAATCAGCTCATTATATCGCAATTGGAAAAAAAGGGATTGAAAGTCTATCTTCTGGACGATGTTGAAATAATCGAAGAGCCAATTAAACCTACAATAGAAGCAATTAAGATAGAATACCAACATTACGACTATTCTGAAGATGAACTAAAAGCTGAACTTGACGAAGCGGTTGATAATTACAAGGAAGAATTGGAAGTTTATAATTCCGCAAAAGACAATGGATTTGTAACTGGTATTATGTTTCATCCAAAAACGTATGTTCATAAAGCCGTTTTTGTAAAGCGGTTAGAAGATTCCAAAAACGAAAATTCCACATATTCTGAACCGTTGGCAAATAGAAAAATGGCAAAGTGTTCGCCTGAAGAGCAAATCGTTAAAATCAACGAAAGAGAGACTCGAAAGCGACACATCGAGCACAATAAGGAATTTGAGGACATAGTTCAGATGATTCGTGAAACCGATTATATTGAAAAGAAGAAATCACTTTCGGTAAATGAAATGGTGGCTTTCTCGCTAACCTTATATGAAAACAATGTGGACTATGTAGGTCGACAAAAATACTTTTCAAAATTATTGGATAACATTTCCAAGATGACTGATGTGGAAACTGTCGAGAATTTCAAAAAGAATTTCAAAAAGGAAACTTTCTATAAGTTGATTCGGTATATCCTTACCAAGCAAGTACATTTTGGCGAAAGCAATCACGTTAACAATTTAACAAACATTTCATTCTACAATGCGATGCAAGGGTATTATAAAACCAAAATCGCCAATATTGAAAAGAAATATGCAGGAGAGAGAAACAAGCGTGAAGCACGTTTGAAAGAGCGAATAGGGAATCTTGAAAAGAAAATTCAGAAATTAAACGATTAGCTTTTGTTGTTGGAAGTAAGGGTCAGCATTCGTGCTGGCTCTTATTTTTTTATATAGTCCTTCATAAAAAGGGTAGGTAGAACCTATTCAATCAATATCAGCGCAAAGGTAAACTCGTAAAATACACCCATCAAAAGACTACGGCATAAAGCCTACGCATCATCCAACGCTTATTTATTCCGTTTCCTTTTGAGCTGTGATTTTAGCTTCCGTTTAGATACTGCTCAAATATTGTTTAATCAAAAATTTTAGAATTATGAAACAAGTATCTGAAAAACCCAACATGTCATTACAAGAAGCAGAAGAACATTACCGATTAAGTAGTGAAAATTATAATGTCGATAGTGGGGAAAGTCATTTAGCTTATTACAGAGACAAACATTCTGTGAATTATCAAGTATTATTAGATAGCGTTTAATTTAAAATCTCACATCATGGAAAATTTAAAAGTAGTTCAGTTCGATTTCGGTTTTGAATGTAAGCCGATATTAGCAAAAGAAAAAGTAGTAAAACCAACTAAAAAGCATAAGAGCGATTTCGTTTTCGATTTTATGGATTGTCTTGCGAGTCCAATCATTGTTTTTAAATCGGCATGGCAAGACACCATTCCAAAAGAAATTCTCGGTAGAATAAAATTATCAAGAATAATTTGCTCAATGACAGGAGATAAAATGGCATCACTTACAGAGACTTTAGCCTATATGATGCCAAGAACTTACGAAGCACCCATGCAAACAGAATGGACAAACATTTACACATGGCTAGGACTTCAATATGCAATGCAGAACAACAGTAAGAACCAATTGGAAGCTATGATTGAAATAGCACCAAAAGAACTGTCTGATTATGAAAAAGGACTCTTAAAAAATCTGAGATTATGGATTTACGATAAGCGAAGAAAAGCGCTTAAGATTATTTTGAAAAAGAACAAAGTGTCAAAAGAAGATGGTATTTTGGATATTCAAGAGAAACTGTTTTAAAAATAAATATTCAATTTTCAAGGGGAATTTATCTTCCTATCCCATTCAGCACATTTCCTTCCATTCCGTAAAAACTTCATTCCAGAAAAAGAGCTTCATTATCAAAGTCTTGAACCTAATCCACACTTTTGACTTTTCATTCCGTTAACCCTTTCCGTTTCTCTGGAAAGGAACACTTCATTCCCTAGTAAAAAGCGTGAATCAAGTCCGCTAAATAAGGAAAAATGTATTTGCATTTTGTTCCACTTCCTATGATTTTGTATTTCACAAAGAATTTAGGTTCACTTCCGTAATCCAACACCGTCATACCTTTTTTTGACAGCAAAATAACAACATTCAGCTTTGAACGACAGCATAACCAGGCTCGTGCCTCGCACTTTTTATATGTCTAAACAAAGCTGAATATCGAAAGCACTAAGCAACAAAAAGAAGGTAACAGCGTCGGCTCTATGGGAAGTAAATCTAAAATGAATCTTATGAAATCTTACAAAATCAATAAAAAGGAAGCGGAACAAAAGTTAAAAAAACAAAAAAAGGAAAACGCTCTGGATATAATAAGTAAATCAATAACAAAGCCTTTCTGAATGGTTCAGATAGGTCAATATTAATCTTTAAATTTTTTAATTATGAGTACTCTAAGAAACAAAGTACAGTTAATTGGCAACGTAGGAAACGAGCCAGAAATCGCAAACCTTGAAAGCGGAAAGAAAGTTGCAAAATTTTCAATCGCAACCAATGAATCTTATAAGGATTCTAAGGGAGAAAAAGTGACAAATACCCAATGGCACAATATTGTAGCATGGGGAAAGATTGCCGAAATTGTTGAGAAATATGTAGGTAAAGGAAAAGAAGTTGCGTTAGAGGGAAAATTAACCTCACGTTCTTATGAAACTAAAGAGGGAGAAAAAAGATACGTTACCGAAGTGGTCGTAGATGAAATCTTGCTTTTAGGAATTAAAGGCGATAACGCTACGGAATAACTAAAATTAAAAGAGAGCGTTCTTCTCGAAAAGTTGCGCTCTCTTTTTTTCATTATTAACCTTTTTAAATAGAAAAACAATGAATGATAAAGGTAACAAAATAAAAGCCGAATTACAACATTTTTGCGGTACAGAAATGTTCTTTAAAATTCCATTAATTGGAACTCGGTTTACAGACGGATTAAAATATTTAGCAAACGAAGCGGAATGCTTTTGGCTAATTACAGATGCCTCTGTAATTGCAAAAAGTCTATCGAATAGAAGTGAACTTATTACGGTAGATTTTAAAAGACTTTCTGAAAAAGAACAGTTTGAAAAACAATGTGAAGCTATTATAAATTATAGCGATGGAAACGATAAAATTTTTGAAACACATCGTTATAATGTAACCGATTTCCCTTTGGATGAATTGCGATTATTTTTTGTAAATAATACACTAATGCTTCCGAGCGAATATTAGTATTATGGTTTATATAAATTATAATAATCTAGATGACGAAACACAACAGCGTTTAGTTTCGGTTTCCAAAAAAGATGTTGAACAGAAATTTGGAAATGATTTGAAGAGATATGCCGAAGAAAATCATATAGAATATGATACACTTTTGGAAGAAGAAGCTCTAAGAAATTTGTATTCTTATGACTATGTTTTTAATATTTAAAATTGAATTATTAACCCAGGACCTTTAAGTTTTTAAAGGTCTTTTTTTTGTCCTGTAATTTTATATTCTGCAACAAAAAGTGTGGTTTATTAAAGATACTTTTAAACTTCAAGAATAACACTCTTAAAAAATCGAATTTCAATTCGTATTACAGAAAAAGCCATTACATTTTTGGATGTGATGGTATTTTTTTTGTCCAGCTTGCTGGACGAAAAGGAATAGCAAGAGGGTAACACGCTAGCGCGATGTTTCGATTTTCAGTTTTTTCAAAACCCTAGTAAAATCAACACCTATCGGCGATTGATTGTTTTGATTTTAGAATTTCTAACATCTTTTTTCACGGAAAAATGCTGTCAGCCCAATAAAAACAACAAATTTTTCACGGAAAAATGGATAAAGGATATGAAAAAGAACGATTTGAAAGCTTAAGTATTAAAACTTCGGTTGCTAAAAAATTTAATGGCTTTTGTAAAAAAATGTCGCTTTCAAAATCTATGACACTTTTATTAATGCTCGACTTTTTTGAGGACAATGGTATTTCGCCAAACGAAACTTTAGGACCAAATATGCAAACATTGGGGAGTGAAATCAAGAAACGAATCATGACGTGTATTCTATATTATATTGTGCTTTTAATGTATTGTTTTCTTTGATATCATTGCCTAAAAGCTTACAACCAAACCCATGCATTATTTTACACATCACTTCGCCAATTTTTCCTGTACCGATGATGCCAATAGTCTTTCCATTTAGGTCAATACCCACCAAATCATTGAGGTCAAAATTGTAATGGCTCACTCTTAAATTAGATTCTATCAGTTTTCTATTGAGTGCCAATAATAAAGCTACAGCATGTTCAGCAATAGCATAAGGCGAATATGCTGGCACATTCGCAACTCTAATTTGTAATCGTGAAGCAGCTCTAAGATTCACATTGTCATGACCAGCAGAACGTAGTGTGATATACTTAACCCCAAAATCTTTGAGTTTTTGAACCGTAATTAAACAAGCTTCATCAGCTGAAAATATAGATATCGCTTTATAGCCAACAGCTTTCATAGCAGTTTGAGATGATAAAGCGTCTTTTATAAATGTGAGTTGATGTTTTCTTCTATTGGCCTCTTCGAGATATGGAATTTCAAAATCTTTAGCGCTGTAAACGAGTACTTTCATGATGAGTTACGTATTACGATTAAACAGCAGTAAATCTATTGAGAAGTAATGGGTAAGTAAATGATATTGGTCATAGAAGTGCCAATTTAAAAAGCGCGATTTTTTTTGTTTTCAATTGAGTGAATGATACTCTTGTTTAACTTGTTGAGCAAATTAATAAAATTAAAAATTGTTTAAACTCGGAATTACTTTTGAAGCTTGCTTCTCCAACGAAGAACGTGAGACATTCGGTCCAGAAAATGCTGAGTTTGCAAAAACTATATACGCTAATATTTTAGATTATATCAAAATCACAGAAAAATCTATAGAGATTTATGCGGTTCACTATGTTGTTTCTAGCTTGTAATTATTTGAGTTTATTTTTGATACAACACCTAACAACCATGAAACGACAAAAATAAATAAGGAAATTGAACAAGATACATTTAAGGCTTATGTTCTTTTAAATCAAATTACAATTACCATATCTACAAATAACATTATAAAGGACACAGCAAATGTAGAAGTAGTATCATATCTTATCGGTATTTACTAAGACAATTAATTAAAATAAAAAGTATTTCAAAATTCTTTATAGCAGCGACTATTTACTAAAATCAATACTTTTAAAAGTTAACTGCAACAAATGTTTCAATGTTCGCGTCAATAGTTTTATTGCATTTTTATGATTTAAGGTAGTTTTACTCGTAATAAATCATTTTGAAAACACCCAATTTAAACCTCTATAATTTAAAATCCTAACAACCACTTTAATCTATGAATTTTATCTATAAATACACTTCTATAATTTTTTGTTTTTCGCTAATTGTTTTTTCAACTTCTTGTAAGCAATCAGAGGAGTTAAATGAACAAAAAGTGGGCGTTGAAATAGAATCCAAAATAGATTCCATAATTTCAGTATTAACCTTAGAGGAGAAGGTTGCAATGTGCCATGCACAATCAAAATTTAGCACCAAAGGAGTAGAGCGTTTAGGTATACCAGAAATTTGGATGGCAGATGGTCCTCACGGAGTAAGAGCAGAAATAAGTTGGGATGCTTGGGACTATGCTGGTTGGACTAATGACTCTATTACTGCATTTCCAGCATTAACCTGTTTAGCTTCAAGTTTTAATCCAAAATTGGCTGGTGAATTTGGTTTTAGTCTAGGAGAGGAAGCACGCTACAGAAAAAAAGATGTGCTTTTAGGTCCAGGCGTTAATATTTACAGAACACCTATGAATGGTCGTAATTTTGAATATATGGGTGAAGACCCCTATTTAGCATCAACTATGGTTGTGCCTTATATTAAAGGTGTTCAAAAAAATGGTGTAGCTGCTTGTGTAAAGCATTACGCACTTAATAATCAAGAACATTGGAGAGATAAAGTAAATGTAGAAGTAAGCGATAGAGCACTTCATGAAATTTACTTACCAGCTTTTAAAGCCGCAGTTACAGAAGCTAACGTTTGGGCTTTAATGGGCGCTTACAACAAATTTCGTGGACAATACACCACGCATCACGAGCTTTTAACTAATAAAATATTAAAAGGAGATTGGAAATACGATGGTGTTGTAATAAGCGATTGGAGTTCTGCGCACACCACAATGGAAGCAGCAATGAATGGTTTAGACTTGGAAATGGGGACAGGAACAGATGGTTTAGGTACAACAACTTCAAATCACTACGATCATTATTATTTAGCCAATCCTTTTCTTAAAAAACTTAAAAGCGGTGAAATACCAGTATCTGTCGTAGATGATAAAGTTAGGCGTATCTTAAGATTAATGCATCGCACCAATATGAGTAGTAATCGTCCAATTGGTCGCGCTAATAATGTTGAGCATCACGAAGTGGCAAGAAAAGTAGCAACTGAAGGTATTGTACTTCTTAAAAATGAAAATAATTTTTTCCCGATTAAAGATGATAAAAATTTAACCATTGCAGTTATTGGCGAAAATGCAACACGATCTATGACTTTAGGTGGTGGTTCTTCAGAATTAAAAGCCAAATTTGAAATCTCGCCATTACAAGGTTTAAAAGACCGTTACAAGAATGCAACCATAGTACATGCCATGGGTTATGGTTCTGGAGCATCAGTTTACGATCAAGTTTTACCGTCGCCCTATAATGCAGATTCTCTTAGAGTTGAAGCTATTAAAGTAGCAAAAACTGCTGACATTGTTTTATTTGTTGGCGGATTAACAAAAAGCCATTTACAAGACTCTGAGGGTAATCTAGATAGAGAACAATTTGATTTGCCTTTTGGACAAATAGAACTATTAAACGACATTAAAGCACTTAATAAAAAAGTAGGTTTCATTTTAGTAACAGGTAACGCAGTAGACATGTCTTGGCTTAACCAAGTAGAAGGCGTTATCCAAACGTGGTATTTAGGTTCTATGGCTGGTCATGCTATTGCAGACATTGTTAGTGGAGACGTTAATCCTTCAGGGAAATTACCATTTTCATTTCCTAAAAAATTAGAAGACAACGCTGCTGTTTCCTTCGGAAAAACATCGTATCCAGGTGTTGATTTAAACCAAGAATATAAAGAAGATATTTTAGTAGGTTACCGTTGGTATGATACCAAAAATATTGAACCACAATATGCGTTTGGTTATGGTATGTCTTACACTAACTTTGAGCTTTCAAATATTTCAGCAAACCAAAAGAAAAGTACAATTACCGTTACTTGTGATGTTAAAAATACAGGAGATTTTGAAGGTGCTGAAGTGGTTCAGGTTTACGTTGGTAAATCAGATTCTAAAGTAAAGAGAGCTATAAAAGAATTAAAAGGTTTTTCTAAAGTGAATTTAAAAAATGGTGAAACAAAATCTGTTACTATTTCAATTCCTGTCGAAAAACTAGCTTTTTATGACGAATCGATTTCAGATTGGAACGTAGAAAAAGGTAATTACGAAATACATGTTGGTAATGCGTCAAATAATATTTCTGATAAGATTGAAATAAGTATAAAATAGATTTTTAAATAGTCACAAATTATTTAACTATCTATTTTTTTGTGGGACAAATGAAGGTTTTTAGTGTTTTTTTTATAGTAGTTGTTATCCTGTTTTCAGGATGTAAAAACAGCGCAAAAAACGAAATACTTACTAAAGAACAAATAGAGGCTAAAATGTTTAAAAAGACTTTTTTAGCCTCTAATGGTTTAGAAATGCCTTATCGATTATTTAGTCCGTTAGATTCTAGCGTTCAAAAAAAACCACTCATCATATTTTTACATGGACGAGGAGATCGAGGTACAGATAACGATTCTAAAATCTACCATGAATTCGGCTTTATAACACAACCAAATTCATTATTAACAAAAGATATGCAAGCACAATATCCTTGCTATATTTTGGTACCGCAATGCTCTAATAAAACAGAAAATGAAGAATGGGCGAAATGGGTTGGTAATAATCCCGAAACACCTTTTAAAGGTTTGAGCAAAGATGGTTCTTATAGTATGAATGAAGCGCCATCACAATCTGGCGAAGCTGCTTTAGAATTAATAAAAAAAACAATACAAAATAATCCTGTTGATGCGAGTCGTGTTTACATAATAGGGTTATCCATGGGAGGATTTGGCACTTGGGAGTTTACAGCCAGACAACCAGATTTATTTGCAGCAGCAATTCCTATGGCTGGTTATTCTGAACCTTCTAAAATTGAAACTATAAAGCATATTCCGTTTTGGATTTTTCATGGAGATACAGATAAATGGAATCCTGTTGAAGGCTCAAGAAATATGCATAAATTACTGTCAAATGTAAATGCAGATGTTAAATACACCGAATATAAAAACACAGGTCATGGCGAAGCTTTTGTAAAAGCATTCAGTGAACCAGAATTATTACCATGGCTCTTTTCAAAATCAAAAAAAAACAACTAACCTTATAAATTATGATAAAAACATATACTTTCTTCTTGTTAAGTTTAATTTTAGTAGGCTGTATTTCCAAAGAAAAAAAAACAGCTACAACTGATAATAGTAAAGCTACTAGTATTAAAAATGAAGTAACCTTAGCTTATAAAACAGAGGCGAAACTTGGAGAAGGCGCCATTTGGAATTACAAAACCAACGCATTACTTTGGATAGATATTGAAGGTAAAGCAGTACACATTTATAACCCGAAAACAAACAAAAACCGAAAGATAGCAACACCTTCTCGTATTGGCACAATCGTACCAAAAAATGATGGCGACGTTTTAGTTGCTTTAGAAGATGGCATGTATAATCTAAATTTAGAGACTGAAACATTCACACTATTTTCAGATATGAAAAGTGATCTTGCAGATAGCAGACTTAATGATGGTAAATGTGATCCTTCTGGACGTTTATGGGTTGGCTCGATGCATTTAGAACAACTTGAAGGTAAGGCTAATTTATATACAATCAATGGTCGTGGCGAAAAAGAAACAAAGATTAAAAATGTTACTATTTCCAACGGGATTGTTTGGACTTCAGACAAAAAAACCATGTATTACATAGATACACCAACGTCTCAAATTACAGCTTACGATTATGACAATGAAACAGGAGCAATTTCTAACAAAAGAATTGCAGTTTCAATACCTACAGAATTAGGATTTCCAGATGGCATGACTATAGACGAAGAAAATATGCTTTGGGTTGGCATGTGGAATGGTAACGCAGTTATTAGATTTAATCCTGAAACAGGAAAAGTACTTGAAAAAATTGAAGTGCCAGCGCACAATATTACCTCTTGCGCCTTTGGTGGAGACAATTTAGATGTACTTTATATCACTTCTGCAACTGTAGATATGAGTGATGATGAATTAAAAGAATATCC
Source organism: uncultured Algibacter sp. (assembly GCA_947499935.1). GTDB lineage: Bacteria > Bacteroidota > Bacteroidia > Flavobacteriales > Flavobacteriaceae > CANMQH01. The sequence continues at coordinate 303,263 of CANMQH010000001.1, forward strand.
TTTAGCTGGTTCGGTTTTTAAAGTCGTTCCTGGTGTAAAAGGTGTAAAAAGCAGTTTTTTTAAATAGTTATTATATAGGATAATTTTTACTGAAAACTAATTATTAAATTTATAAAACCAATACTTTCAAATATGAAACCTTACGCATTACTAATCCTTTTACTTGTATTCTTTAATTGTAAAAACGAAAGTTCGAAGCATATTGAAACATCTGATGAGTCTTATAAAATTGAAACAAAAATCAATAATATTTTGTCTAAAATGACTCTCGAAGAAAAAATTGGGCAAACTAATTTAAGAGGTACATCAAGCAGAGTTAAAGGCGAATTACCAGAAGAGTTAAAAACAGCAGTTAGAAAAGGTGAAATAGGTGCGTTTTTAAATGTCATGAACTTAGAGTACGTTAAAGAATTACAAAAGATTGCTATTGAAGAAAGCCCAAATGGTATTCCATTAATATTTGCAAGAGATGTTATTCACGGTTTTAAAACCATTTTCCCTATTCCTCTTGGTTTAGCAGCATCTTGGGATGCAGAAATTGCTAAAAAATCATCTGAAATTGCAGCTTTCGAAGCGAGTTCTGCAGGCATCCGTTGGACGTTTGCACCAATGTTAGATATTGCAAGAGATAGTCGTTGGGGGCGAATAGCAGAGTCGCCAGGAGAAGACCCATATTTGGCATCCATTTTAGGTAAAGCCTACGTTGAAGGTTTCCAAAGCGATGACTTAAGCAATCCAACAAGTATGGCTGCATGCGCCAAACATTATATTGGTTATGGAGCAGCAATTGGTGGAAGAGATTATAATACAGTAAATTTATCTGAGCCTTTACTTAGAAATTTATATTTACCACCATTTCAATCTTCAATAGATGCTGGTGCAGCAACGGTAATGAGCTCTTTTAATGAAGTAAACGGAATCCCTGCTACTGGAAATGAATTTCTTTTAAAACAAGTATTAAGAGATGAATTACAATTTGATGGTTTTATAGTAAGCGATTGGGACTCTACTGTAGAAATGATTACTCATGGATTTGCAAGAGATGAGAAACATGTTGCAGAACTTTCTGCAATTGCAGGTCTAGATATGGAAATGACCAGTAAAGCTTACGAGCATCACCTTAAAACTTTAGTTGAAGAAGGTAAAGTTTCAGTAAAACAAATAGATGCATTTGTAAAGAATATTCTTCGTATTAAATTAAGACTTAATTTATTTGAGCAACCGTATATACCAGAAGGCCATACAGGAAATTTATATGCCGAAGCACATTTAAGCGAAGCTAAAAAAGCAGCGATTAAAAGTACCGTATTACTAAAAAATGATGCTATTCTTCCATTAGCTAATACTGCTAAAGTGGCTGTTATTGGCCCATTAGCAAACAAACCACATGAACAATTAGGAACATGGACGTTTGATGGCGAAAAAAAACATACCGTTACACCAACTGATGCTTTCAAAAAAGCGAATGTAAAATTTCAATTTGCAGAAGGATTAACGCATAGTAGAGATAGAACAAATAAAGGTTTTAACGAAGCCATTCGTATTGCAAAAAATGCTGATGTTATTGTGTTTTTTGGTGGTGAAGAAGCGATTTTATCTGGCGAGGCGCACAGTCGCGCAAATATAGATTTACCTGGCGCGCAAGAACAATTACTAAAAGAACTAGCAAAAACTGGCAAACCAATTGTATTGGTAATCATGGCTGGACGACCAATTACAATTGCAAATATTATTGACGATGTTGATGCTGTTTTAATGGCTTGGCATCCCGGTACAATGGGAGGAGAAGCATTACACGATATTATTTTTGGTTTAAGTCAACCAGAAGGTCATTTACCAGTATCATGGCCAAAAACGGCAGGGCAATTGCCTTATTTTTATAATCATAAAAACACAGGAAGACCTGCAGAAGCAGACCAGTTTGTGCAAATGGACAGTATTCCAATCGCTGCGTGGCAAAGTTCTTTAGGTAATGATTCTCATTATTTAGATGTTGGTTACGCACCTCATTTTCCGTTTGGTTATGGATTAACATATACCGATTTTAAATATGAAAACATTACGGTTTCTCAAGACACTATTAGTTTTAATAAAGACATAACCATCAAGGCTTCCATTACAAATACAGGAAAAAACGATGGAAAAGAATTAGTACAACTCTACGTGCAAGATGTGGTTGGAAGTATTACAAGACCAATTAGAGAATTGAAACGGTTTAAACACGTTAATTTAAAAAGTGGCGAAACAAAAGAAGTCTCTTTTACAATGTCTTCGGAAGATTTAAAATTCGTGAATAGTAAACTAATTAATGCTGCTGAAGAAGGCGTTTTCAACGTTTGGATTGCACCACATGCAGAAGCTGGACTAAAATCTTCTTTTTACTTAAAAGAATAATGCAAAAAGTTATCATTATAATGGGGGTTAGTGGTTGTGGAAAAACAACTATAGGGAAGCAATTAGCATCCAAATTAAAGTTGCCTTTTTATGATGGTGATGATTTTCACCCAGAATCTAATGTCGATAAAATGAAAAATAATATCGCATTAACAGATGAAGACAGAACACCTTGGCTAGAAAATTTAGCGATGGAGATTGAAAAATGGTATGAAACTTCAGGTGCTATTTTAGCTTGTTCTGCGTTGAAAGAATCGTATAGAACAATTCTATCATCACATTCAAAACAGATTGAATGGGTTTTTCTTTCAGGAAATTTTGAAACTATTTTAAAACGCATGCAACAGCGAGAAGACCATTTTATGAAATCAGATTTATTGCAATCACAGTTTAATACACTTGAAATTCCGTCTTACGGATTGCACATTAATATTACAAAAGACATAGCACGCATTGTAAAAGACATCACAAAAAAACTAAAAGGAAATGCATAAAACAGATTTCGGATTAATCGGTTTAGGTGTTATGGGTAAAAGCATTAGCCTTAATATTGCCGATAACGGATTTGATATTTCGGTTTATAACAGAACGGAAGCTGGAGAAGCGCATATTACCAAAAACTTCATTAACGAGAACAAATCCTTTAAAAATATTCAAGACTTTACAGAACTATCTGCTTTTGTGTCCTCTATAAAGAGACCTCGAAAAATATTGATAATGATTAAAGCTGGTGCAGCAATAGATTCTGTAATTGAGCAGATTATTCCATTATTAGATAACGATGATATTATTATTGATGGCGGAAATTCTCACTATAAAGACACCGTTAAGCGCACCAATTATTTAGCTACAAAAGGACTAAATTTTGTTGGGTGTGGCATTTCTGGAGGTGAAGAAGGTGCAAGAAAAGGGCCATCAATTATGCTTGGAGGAACAACTGAGGTTTACAAACATATTGCACCAATTTTAGAAAAAATTGCAGCCAAAGACAGTAATAATAAACCCTGTTGCACGCATATTGGAACAGATGGAGCTGGTCATTTTATAAAAATGGTGCACAATGGTATTGAATATGCTGAAATGCAACTTTTAGCAGAACTTTACGCCTTATTGTGTAAGTCTCTTACTAATGAAGAAATTGCTACCCTTTTTTCTAAATGGAACTCTGGAAGTGAATCTAGCTATTTACTAGAAATCACCATTGCTATTTTAAGAAAAAAGGAAAATGGTAGTTATGTACTTGATCACGTTTTAGATCAAGCAAAAAGTAAAGGTACTGGTTCATGGTCAAGTCAAGCAGCTTTAGAACTTGGCATCCCAAATACGATGATATTATCCTCTGTTTTTGCACGTTATATTTCTTCTTTTAAAGACGATAGAACTCAATTGTCTAAATCTATAAAACCTAAAATAGCTTCAGAAAAACTGGATGTTACAAGTTTAAAAAGCGCTTATCGTTTTGCGCGACTTATTAATCATCAACAAGGATTCAAATTAATACACGAAGCTTCTGTAAACTATAATTGGAAATTAAATTTGTCTGAAATTACCAGAATATGGACTAACGGGTGTATCATTAGATCGCAACTGATGGAAACTTGTATTTCAATTTTTAAAAGTAATACCGATATTTTTGAGGATAAAACTATTCTGAACAGTCTCATTTCCGAAGAAAAAAACACAATTACCATGCTTCAATATGGATTATCGCAGCGTGTTGCTTTAGACAGCTTTAGTTCTGCATATAATTATTGGGTTTCAATGACTACAGAAAATTTACCAGCCAACTTAATACAGGCACAACGCGACTATTTTGGTGCGCACACATACCAACGAAAAGGTATGGATAAATCGCAATCCTTTCATACTAACTGGAAAAAATTATGATAGATTACAACCTTATTGCAGCAGTATTTATAGGAATTGCTGTGCTATTATTTTTAATTCTGAAATTAAGAATTCAGGCGTTTATAGCATTACTTATTGCAAGTATTGTGGTTGGTATTATTGCTGGAATGCATCCTGGTGATATTATTACGACCATGAAAGAAGGCATGGGAAACACGTTAGGTTTCGTCGCCGTAGTTGTAGGTTTAGGTGCTATGTTTGGTGCTATTTTGGAACATTCTGGAGGTGCGAAAGCGTTGGCAACTTTTCTACTAAGTAAGTTTGGCGAAAAGAATGCCTCTTGGGCAATGGTGCTCACTGGTTTTTTTATTGCCATTCCTGTATTTTTTGATGTGGCCTTTATTATTTTAATTCCGTTAATATATTCATTACAACGAAAAACAAAAAAATCATTGTTGTTATATGCTATTCCGTTATTAGCAGGTTTAGCCATTACACATTCATTTATTCCGCCAACACCTGGTCCAGTTGCAGTTGCAGATATTTTAAATGCCGATTTAGGTTGGGTTATTCTATTTGGTTTTTTAGTAGGCATACCAACTGCTATTGTTTGTGGTCCTGTCTTTGGAAAATACATTGCCAAAAAAATATTTGTAGAAGCACCTGCACTTGACGACAACGATGCGGTTATAGATAATTATCCTTCGGTTAGTTCTATTATTGCGATTATTGGTATACCTATTGTTTTAATTGTCGGTAATACGGTTTTAAACAGCCCATTGTTTGATGAGAACACAATCTCAACTGAAGTAAAAAGTTGGTTAGGGTTTATTGGTCATCCGTTTTCGGCTTTAATTATTGCCAATATTATTGCTTGGTATTTTTTAGGTATTAGACGAAATTTTACAAAAAAGAAGCTACTAGATATTACTACAAAATCTATGGGGCCAGCAGGAATAATTATTCTCTTAACTGGTGCTGGAGGCGTTTTTAAGCAAATATTAGTAAATACTGGTACAGGCGAAATGCTCGCCAATTATTTTGCAGATAAAGGTGTGAGTATTCTATTATTTGCATTTTTAACAGCAGCTGTTGTAAGAATTTTACAAGGTTCTGCAACTGTAGCTATGATTACAGCAGCAGGTATCACTGCACCACTTTTAGCTGTTGATGTTACTGAAATTGATAAAGCTTTATTAGTAATCGCGATAGCTTCTGGAGCTTCAATACTATCTCATGTTAATGATAGCGGATTTTGGTTGGTAAGTAAATATTTAGGATTAGATGAAAAACAAACCTTTAAAAGCTGGACTATGATGACCACTTTACTTGCCTTAACAGGCTTTATTACAGTTACTATCTTTTCGTTAATTTTCTAAATCTATTTCAGGATTAATCATTTTGCGACTCAATAATAGCATCTGCTATTTTAGGAAAATTCCATTGTAGCGTGTTTCTATTAATAAGAGCATATTCATCATTATTACCATTATCCCACCAAATAGGAAGTATGTTTCTACTTGCTAGCGCATTTGCGTAGTAGCTAGCGTGATTTATACGATCTTCTGTATTTGTGTCATTATGATTTAAAGATCCCCATTCGCCCATAATAACAGGTTTATTGTTTACTATAAATTTATTGTAGATTTGGTCAAATGTTCCGTCCATTTGAGCTTTATCTTCTGGCGTTCCCCAAGTTGTATCTGTTCCACTTAAAGAAAATTCGAAAGGGAAATAATTATGAATAGATACAATTGTTCTTATATCATTATTCGGGATCACTAAATCATCTATTGTACCTTGGCCAGCTGCATAACTCGAAATCATGATATGCCTTAAGCTATTATTACCACCTGTCGCTCTAATAGCATCTAAACTGGTTTTGTGGTATTGGTTAACCACATCTCGCCATTCTGGTGTTCCTGACCATTCTTGTGGTTGCCCTTCGTAGCGTGGTTCGTTTAAAGTTTCAAAAATTAAATAATCATTATAATCTTTAAAACGATTTGCTATTTGGGTCCATGTTTTTTGCAATCTATCTTTTACATCATCTGCTAGAGCATACGTTGGAATAATCCATTCTTCATCATGATGAATATTAACAATAACATACATATCGTTATCTAAGCCATAATTAACAACTTCTTCAACTCTATCTAACCAAGACGCTTCAATTATATAATTTGGTGCTCCACCTTGATGAAAGCGCCATGTAACAGGAACTCTCAACGTACCAAAACCGCGCTCTTTTATCTTATCAATTAAGGCTTTTGTAACCACAGGATTTCCCCAAACAGTTTCGTCTATGCCTTCTGCATCTAATGAGTTTCCTAGATTCCATCCAGGTTTCATATCTGCTACTAACTCCATTGAAGTTATATCTCGCATGTCAACAACTTCTTCATTTGTATCGTTGGAAGTAGTCTCGCCTGTATCATCTGATTGCTTACAAGAAAAAAGTAAGCCACAAATGATTAATGTAAGTACTAAATAATTTTTCATAATTCTATTAAATATCTTATAACAATATAGGTAATCTTAGCTAGTTATTTATCTTAATAAATTGTGGATAATCATTGTTTTTTACTACAACCATAAATTTAGAATTCCCAATTGATATTGATGAAAAATCTTTAACATCTCCTGTGATGTATAAACCACTTTTAATACTTGAAACAGAAGTAAAGCCTCCCTTTCCATCACCTTTTAGGTATAGACCAATACTAGAGTCGTTTCTTGGGGTTTCAATTTCAGAAGCATATAAATTTCCGCCAATTACAATGTCTTTAAAACCATCTTTATCAATATCATCCGAGATAATTTTGTTTACTGATGAAAACTGTGCCTCATTTGGTAATTGGGTTAATTTAAATTTTCCATTACCTAAATTTTCAATATAACTACTTGCGAAATTTTGTACCTTATAGTGTATTTCGGCGTTATTTAACGCGTCTTTTCCATATACATCAGTTAAACCAGCTGTTGAAAATGAATTATAGTCTTTAAATTTAGATTTTAATGCAGGTATTTGCTGCGATGAACATGACTTTCCGCGAACTGGAAATAACTTACCAAAATTATAATAACTGAGTACAATATCTTTTCTGTTATTATTATCAAAATCATCTGCATGTACTTCAAAAGGTTCTTCAGCTGATGCTTTGTATTTATAGTTTAAACCTAAGTTTCCAACTACATAATCGATGTCTCCATCATTATCAAAGTCATCTTGTGTAATACTAGACCACCAACCGTTTGTGTTTTCTAGATTAGTTGATTCAGTTACATTTTCAAATACGCCATTTTTATTACTGTAAAATAGTATAGGTGTCCACTCGCCAACCACTATAAGATCTAATGTTCCATTACCATCAAAATCGGTCCAGTTAGCATCTGTAATCATACCTAAATTATCCAAATCTGGCGCTAATTGCAATGTTACATCTTTAAAAATGCCATCTTGATTTTGTAAAATATAACTTTTTGTTGGCCATGGATATTGACCAGGTATTAGTCGCCCTCCTACAAATAAATCTAAATCGCCATCTGCATCATAATCTCCAGCTACAACTCGGGACCCACTCGTTATTATGGTTGGTAATGCTTTAATGTTTTTTGTAAAATCACCTTTTCCATCATTAATATATAAACGGTCTTGAAATTTCGAAACATCTCCATTTTTTTCGTTTCCACCACTTACTACATACAAATCTAAATCTCCATCTTTATCTGCATCAAAAAACAAAGCGCCCATGTCTTCTTTATTTTTATCAGCTTCCCAAATATCTACATTAGCTTTATTGAACTTTCCTTCTGAATTTTGAATATATAGTGCACCTGCTTGTTGTAATGCTCCACCAATATAAAAATCCTCTAATCCATCTGAGTTTACATCTGCTACAGCTACTCCAGATCCTAACATTGATGTTTTGTGTGGCAAAAGAGGTTCGAAAAAATAATCGTTATAATTATTCTCTTTGTGTTTAAAATCGACGTTTACTGAGTCTAATTGTACTGTTTCGAATACTAATTTTTGTTCTTGTAATTCTTTTTTAAACCTCTTAACTGTTGAAAAATCTATTTCTAAATTCTGATTGGATTTTACATCTTTTATTTCTGAAACATCACCATTAGGCCATACTACTTTTACTAACGAGGCACTTTCCTCTTTACCCAAACCAAAGTGCAGTACTGGAGCAATAGACGATTGAAAGCCTCTACTTAATGTAAGCTCACTATATTGTTGTAAATTATCTGAAGACACATATACTTTAGCGCCTAAACCGTTTATATTGTCTTTAGGGCCTTTGAGTGTTACTTTTAAAAAATTATTTTCAGCAACATTATTATTTCTGTAAACAGAAGCTTTTTGGTCTATATTATTGATGATAAAGTCTAAATCGCCATCATTATCTAAATCTGTATATACTGCACCATTAGAAAATGTTTTTTCTTCCCAGCCCCATTCTTTTACTACATTTTTAAAAGTAAGATCTTTATTGTTTTTAAATACATAATTTGACACCTTTTCGGAAGGAATTTGTTGAATTTCTTCAGCAGATAATTTAACACCCCCAAAATGATTTCTAGACTTTAATTTTAAAAAATAATCTCTATTATTTATGTCACGCCTCGTACCATTAGATATGGTAATATCTTTCCATCCATCGTTATCTAAATCTGAAAAAAGAATAGACCAACTCCAGTCTGTTGTGGATATTCCTGCTATTCTTGATACTTCACTTAAAATTGGATTTCCATTGGCATCATTACCTCTATTAAGTTGAAGGCAATTTTGCATATATTGGTAGTTCAAACCTGCATTTACCATTTTTGTAAACCCTACAGGATTCATGCTAGACATATTGGATTTTGATCTTCTATTGTCTTCAGGTGTCATATCTACTTGAGCAATATCAAGCATGTTATCGTTGTTATAATCTGCAATATCTGCGCCCATGCCATATTGAGCGGTATGCTTTAATGATGATAAGGCTACTTCATTAAAAGTTCCATTTTTATTATTTATATACATAAAATCTGCCGAATCAAAATCGTTGGATACATATATATCTTTCCAACCATCATTATTAAAATCTGAAACTGTTGCACTTAATGACAGTCCAAAATTTAATATTCCTGCATCCATAGTAACATCTGTAAAGGTATTATCTCCATTATTTTCGTACAAAATATCCGAATCTTGAAGTTTAGGATTATTTAATTTATAATGATATAATGCTACAGGACTATTAAAAGGTGTTGGCGAGTAATTAGCAAGATATAAGTCTAAATCACCGTCATTATCATAATCAAAAAATGTACTTTGTGTAGTATGACCGTTATGGTTTATTCCATATTCGGAAGCTCTTTCAGTAAATGTTAAATCACCATTATTTACATATAATACATTGTTTCTATTCTCTCCTTTTCCAGATACACTAACATAAATATCTAAATACCCATCGTTATTAATATCTACCATTGTTGAGCCAGTAAACCATCTATCGTCACCTTTTACTCCTGAAGATTCTGTTATGTCTTCAAACTTAAAATCGCCTTTATTTAAGTATAGCGAATTGGATTCCATATTTGCTGTAAAAAACAAATCTATAAGACCGTCGTTATTGACATCGCCAGCAGAAATGCCTCCTCCCATATACATATATGGGTAATTAAAATAGTTTAAGCTGTCGGTTTCTATTATATTATTAGAAAACTCAACACCCGAATCCTTTGAAAGTATTTGGCTAAATTGCTTTTTTACTTGTTTTTGACAAGAAAAAAACAACGTTAAAATTATAAAACCAAAGTAAATTTTCTTCATATTTATTTTTTGTTAAGATAAAAAAAAAGGCTTTGAAAATATAATTTTCAAAGCCCTCATTAATCAAACTAAATCAAAAAACTAATTATATCCTGGATTTTGAACCAAATTAGGGTTAGCACTTAATTCAGAACTAGGTATAGGATATATGTCACGCCCAATAGGCATGTCTAAACCATAGTTATTCATTATAAAATTTCTCGCTTCACCACTTCTTCTAATCGCACCCCATAGAGAGAATTCACCAGCTAACTCTAGTCTATATTCCTCTAATAAGGCATCCATTGTTACTGGTTTAGCAGGAGCAGTACCACCCCAAGCTCTATTTCTAACTCTATCAAAGGCAGCTTGAGCTACACCCATCTGTCCATCTTTTAAAGCGGCTTCAGAAAGGCTTAATAATGCACCACCGTATCTCATCCAAATATGACCTTGGCCACCAAAAAGAATGTTTCTTCCCCATCCTTCAATTGATGGATCTCTCCAAGACTTAATAGCCCAGTACCCTGATCTTGTTTCTGGAGAACCTCCAACCCATGGATTTGCTACTGTACCACATGTATTAATATCTACGCCATCATAATTAATTATATCTATTAATGGGTCTGTGTGTTCTTCTCCTGGTGCTATAACCGTTGCTGCTCTTCTTGTATCTCCAGGTTGAAAAGCATTGTATAGTTCTTTCGTTGGGATACCGGTAAAACCGCCTCCACCAGTAATATCTGTTGGCATTGCAAATAATTGCAGAATATTTACTTCATCGTTTCTCCCCCAAGATAAGTCGCCATTTGCAGCCCATTGGATTTCAAAAATAGATTCTTTACCATTTGGGTTGGCTAATGCATGAATATCAAGGAAATTAGCTTCTAAATCTAAAACAGGACTTTCTTCTAATTTTTGATAAGCATCAACAGCATCTCCATATTGGCCTAACCACATATGTGCATTTCCTAAAACTGTGTAAGCAGCAGCTTTACTAACTCTACCTTTTTCAGTAACATAAGTCCAAGGTAGCTTATCAACAGCTTCAGTTGCATCTAATACAATTTGTTGAAAAACAGCATCTTGAGTGTCTCTAGGTTTGAAGAAGTCGTCTGATGTATTGAGTATTAATGGCACACCGCCATAAACTTCAGCTAGATATTGATAAGAAACACATCTTAAAACTAATACTTCACCTATCAAACGATTTCCTAAATCAGCACTAATACTTCCAGCTCCAACCGCTTTACGTAAGCCTTCTAATGTTATGTTTGCTCTACCTATTTGTCTGTAATTGTTAGGCCATATTTTTACAGCAACATCATTTGATGATGGGTCAGCCGAAAAATTTAAATAATCATTAGTTGCAGGGTTCTCATTATTAAAAAAATCTAGTCCTGTGCTATTTGCCCATCTATGGATTCCTTTAACGTTATACTCTACTGGTAAACCAGGATCTCCTTCCGAATCGTTTTGAAACCCATCGTATACACCTGTTACAGCTGCCGTTGCTGTTGCGTCAGAATTAAACACAATATCAAAAGTTAAATCTCGATTATTAGTGTCTACTAAAAAATCATCGGAACATCCCATAATAGTAATAAGAGCAACTATTATAAAAACTCTTATTTTGTTTATTTTGTTTTTTTTCATAATAATATATTTTTTTAAAATTTCAAGTTAAACCCTAATGTAAAAGTCTTAGATAATGGATAAGCTCCAGCATCTATACCTCTAGTTGTAACACTACTATTACCGTTTCTATCTGTGTTTTGTCCAATTTCAGGGTCTACTCCTGAATAGTTAGTAATGGTAAATACATTTTGAGCTGTTACATAAAGCCTAAAACTACTTAAGCCCAGTTTTTCGGTAACATTATTTGATAAATTGTACCCTAAGTTAAGACTTCTTAGCCTAAGATAAGAACCATCTTCTACAAAATAGCTAGAAGCCCTATTATTTTGAATATTTACATCGTCTATAAGTGCTCTTGCATAAGTATTAGTTGAACCTTCTCCTGTCCAGCGGTTATTAAAATATTCTGTACTAACATTTGAGAAAGAAGCTGAATTACCATAACCTGAAGCACTTTCTAATTCGCGCTTTACTAAGTTTAGAATTTCACTTCCATAAGAACCATAAAAATTTAGTCCTAAATCAAAGTTTTTATAACTAAAATTTAAATTTAGACTGCCAAAGAAATCAGGTACTGGACTACCAATAGTTGTTCTATCTTCACCATTTACAACACCGTCTCCATTTAAATCTTTAAACTTACGATCTCCTGGTGATGTATTTACATCTTGTGTTGCTGCTGCATCTATTTCTGCCTGATTTTGAAAAATACCATCTGCTACAAAACCATAAAAAGAACCAACTTCTCCCCCTACTTCAGATCTAGTTACGTCATACCAAAAACCAGCTTGATCAAAACTATCTAAGAACTCGTTATTAAATACTACTTCGCCAGATTGATTACTAAGATCTGTAATCTCATTATCTATAATACTAATATTAGCATTAACATCATAAGTAAAATCGCCGTCTCTTTTCTGGTAACCAACTAAAAGTTCAAGCCCTTTATTTATAACAGTTCCTCCGTTTTGTGCTTGATTAATAAAACCAGACGTAGTAGGTACGTTTTGTAAAAATAGGAAGTCCCTTGATTCTTTGTGAAAATAGTCAGTTGCAAAGTATAATCTACCATCTAACAGTTCTCCCTCTAATCCAATATTCGTTTGAGTTTGCGATTCCCAAACCAAGTCTGAATTAGGTAAAAACAATGTTGCTAAACCTAAAGAACTGTTTGTTGTACCATCAAAACTAAAGTTGGTATCTTTAATTGCCGAAGGCCCACTACTAAATAAAGACAAATACTGGAAAGGAGCAATACCATCAAAGTTTCCTGTTTCTCCCCAACTCGCTCTAAATTTTAGGACATCAAATACACTATTCTCCATAAAAGCTTCTTCATCAATATTCCATCCAGCAGCGAAAGACGGGAAAACACCCCATAAATTTTGCGGACTAAAAACGTTACCTACACCATCTCTTCTTATAGTTCCTGTAACATAATATTTTTTATCAAAATCATAATTTAATCTCGCAAATGTACTTGCTAATGTTCTTCTGTCTGAAAAACCTAACGCATTCTGAATTTCATTAGCAGATCCAATATTTCTAACATCGTTATTTAAGAATCCTAATCCTGTAGCTCCTGTAAATTTTCTATATCTTCTTTGTGCAGAAACACCACCTAAAACATTAACAGTATGCTTTTCATTAAACGTCTTCTTGTACTTTAACAAATATTCTGCTAACCACTCATTAGTTGTAGATTGATTAGTAGTGTATATTGCATCATTTCTTAAGTCAAGATTACCACTACTACGGTAATATTTTGGTTGAAAAAATTCACTTGCAAAATTATCTACTCTAGCTCCAACTTTTAACTGAGTTGAGATACCTCCGTAGATATCCCATTCGGCATCAATATTAGCCAAAATAGTATTAGTCACATTATCTTGATCATTCTCTAAGGCTCTAGCTACCCAGTTTCTACCATCACGAAATGCTTCTCCTGTTACATCTGGAAAAGCTCCAAAATTACCATTAGCATCTACAGGGAGATTAGTTGGGTTAATGCCACCGTTAAGGTTAGCCTCACCAGCAGGTGCTAAGTGTGGTATTGTTGAAAATAAGTTTAATAATCCATCACGCCCTGTGCCTAATGGTTGAAAACTTTGAGATGTTATATATTTTGCGCTTCCTTTTAATCTTAATTTATCAGTAATATTAAATGCTCCATTAAGTCCAAAGTCGTATCTTTTATATTGAGACTCTAGAAGTGTTCCTTCTTCTTCAAAAACACCTGTACTAAATGCTATTCTAGATTTTTCGCCACCAGCTGTTACATTTAGTGTTGTGCTTTTTGTTGCAGCAGAGCTAAATATTTCATCTTGCCAATCTATGTTTCTTAACGAATTTGGCGTACTCCAACCTGAATAAGGTATTGCTACACCAGACACATTTATATCTGAGCTACTACTTAGTTCTGTTGCTAAAGCCGAAAACTGATTTACACCTAAAACATCTACCTTTTTAGGCTTACTACGAATACTATAAAATGAATTTAGCTCTACTTGTATTTTTCCTTTTTTTCCTTGTTTAGTTTGTATAATAACAACACCATTACTCGCACGTACTCCATATAGTGCCGTAGCTGAAGCATCTTTTAATACAGATAGAGACTCAATGGAATTAGGGTTTATAAAAGAAATATCAGTTGTTGGAAAACCATCAACAATATAAAGAGGTGTTGTGCTACCAAATGAACCAACGCCACGGATATTAACAGACACTGAAGCACCTGGTGCACCAGAATTAGATGTTACTTGCACACCTGCTGTTTTTCCTTGTAATGCTTGATCTACTGTTGTAGCTGGAAATGTATTTAACTCTTCTGCTCCTATAACAGCTACAGCACCAGTTAAATCTTTTTTACTAACTGTACCATAAGCTACAACAACCACCTCATCTAAGGCACTTGTATCTTCTACTAATACTATATTAATAACAGATTTATCACCTACAGAAATCTCTTGATCAACAAAACCTATATAAGTTACTAATAATACGGCATTGGAAGAGACATTTTCTAGTATATACTGACCATCAAAATCTGTTGACACTCCATTTGCAGTACCTTTCACCAAAATACTAGCACCTGGAAGCGGAGCTCCACCACTGGTTACCGTTCCTTTTACAGTTTGTGCTTGCAAAAAGCCACCGCAGAGTATGACAATTACAAAAAATAGTTTTTTAAATAAAATAATCTTCATATAAATTAATTTTGAGTTAGTTTTAGTTAGTGATATTTCTTTTTTTTTAATCCTATCAGTTTCAATCATTCAAATGTTAAAAAAATATTAAAAAAATAATATGAATTTTAAAGCATTAGATGTAACTTTTGATGCGTTTTACACGAATAATAGTGTCTAAGCCATATATATTATGTAGAGTACTACATTTTTAATATTTCAATTATAAAAGCGAGTTTAAATACATAATTCTCATTTTACACATTCCTGAGTTATGCATTCTTTATAAAAAAGAAATATATTTTTAGGATTGATAAATCACTATAATTTAAAATAACAGGTGTTTAAAATTCAAATATGTCTATTAACAGATCAAGTAATTAATCTTGAGATTTAAATATGTACGTGTTAAAATTTTCTTATAGTTTAATAAAAAGATAAGACTAAAATAATAGTGAATTTGTAATAAATGCTATTACTATTTTATAACCTCAACTTCTTTTGGAAGGACTCCAAAATGACTTTTAAAGCATTTTGTAAAATACGAAGGCGAAGAAAAACCAACCTTATAACAAACCTCGCTTATATTGCTATTTCCAGTTTCTATAATTTGTTTAGCTCTTAAAAGTCTAATATTTCTAATAAATTCATTTGCTGTTTGATTGGTCAATGCTTTTATTTTTCTATAAAACTGACTTCTACTCAAATTTAATTGTGCTGCTAATGATTCTACATTTAAATCTGGATCACCAATACTCTCGTTTATAAAACCTAATACTTTTTCTATAAATTCTTTATCGATAGAGGTCGCATTACTAGTGTCTACATCACTAATAACACTAAAATATTTTTTAAAAATTAATTGCCTACTTGTTATTAACTGTGATAGTTTTAGCTTTAATAAGCTCATATCAAAAGGTTTAACCATATAGGCATCAGCGCCATTTTCTATACCTTCCATTCTGTTTTCAATTGTTGTTTTTGCAGTAAGCATTAACAATGGGATATGACTAGTCTTTATATTACTCTTTATATGTTTGCAGAATATAAAACCATCCATTTCTGGCATAATAACATCTGTAACAATAATATCTGGAAGAAATTCCTCAGCTAATTTTAATCCTTCTATTCCATTTTTTGCCAATAAAATTTTATATTTATTATTTAATTCGTTTTTCAAATAATTACGGAGTTCTGTATTATCTTCAACTATTAATAATGTGCATGAGCTTGTACTTACTTCTTCACCTTGCCTTATTCTCGCATTTGGATTTGTAACGACAAAGTTTTCTTCCTCAATTAAATCCTCTACTTGTTCTGTTAATATTTGATCTTCATTAAAATGCTTCTTGGCTGCCGGCAAGACTACCTTGAATGTTGTTCCTTTGCCGACTTCACTTTTTACTTTTATTTTTCCTTTGTGTAGTTTAACAAAGTTTTGAACTACTTCTAGACCAATTCCTGTACCTCCATAGTACGTTTTGTTTAAGTTATCTACTTGATAAAAACGTTCAAAAATCTTTTTTAACTGTTCTTTTTTTAGCCCTGGGCCTGTATCCGAAATTTTTATTTCTACAGATTTAATTTTCTTTTCGCTATTTGCTAATGGCAAATTCACTAGATCTTCTTTTGATGAAAGATCAACTGTAATAGCTCCACCTTCTGGTGTGAATTTAAAGGCATTTGATAAAATATTGAAAATTATCTTCTCTAACATACTTTCATCAGCCCATACAGAAATATCTTGAATGTCAGCATCAATAGTAAGATAAATATTTTTAATAAAGGCTTCTTCCTTAAAGTGGCTTGCAACATTTTTAGTTAATGAGACTAGATTTAACTTTTTTACTCTAATCCTAACTTTACCTAAATCAAGCTTTCTAAAATCTAGTAATTCATTAATTAATCTGTTAAGTCTATTGGTGTTTTGATGAATTGTATAGTGCTTTTCTTTAACGCGTTGTGGGAGATTTGAACTATCATTTTTAATAATATCCTCTAAAGGGCCAACGATTAAAGATAGTGGTGTTCTAAATTCGTGCGAGATATTGGTAAAAAATTGAAGCTTCTTTTCATTTAGCTCCTTTTCTAATAACCTGCTACTTATTTCATTAGCAACAAGTTGCCTGTCTTTAATTCTGTTTTTAGCTACTTTATTTAATAAAAATGTTCCTAAAACCAATAAAAGTATATATACAAGTATTGCCCATATTGTTTTCCACCAAGGTGGTAAAATGATGATTTTTAAATGTAATGGTGATTCGTTCCAAACACCATCATTATTAGCTGCTTTTAGCTTAAAAACATAACTGCCTGCATCTAAATTTGTATAGGTTGCGCTTCTTTTTTTACCAACAAAATTCCATGAATCTTCATAGCCTTCTAAATAATAAGCATATTCATTTTTTTCAGGTCTTGTGTAATTTATACTCGAATATTCAATGGTAAAAACCGATTGCTTACTATTTAATGTTAAGCTATCTGTCTTAGAAATCACCTTTCTTAATGGTGATTTTTTTTGATTTGGCATCACACTTTCATTAAACAATTTAAAATCTGTTAAATATAATGATGGGGCATTTTTATTAACACTTATATTTAAAGGATTGAAATAATCTACACCTTGAAAATTACCAAAATATATTATACCTTCATTGTCTCTAAATCCAGAATTAATATTATAGTCATTAGACAAAAGCCCGTCATTATTAGTGTAACTTGTAAAAATATTATTTTTTACGTCTAGTTTTGTAATTCCTGAATTGCCTGATAGCCATATATTTCCATCCAAACTTTCTACTATACCATTTATATTTTCTTCTACTAAACCATTTAAATTATTGTACCATATAAACGCATTAGCCCCTCTATCATATTTACACAAACCAGCACCTCTAGTACCAATCCATATAGAATGATCTGAACTTTCAAATATTGATAAAATATTATTAGAGCTATTGTGATTATTAAATTCTGAAGGCATCTTATCTCTCATAGAAACAATAGAAAATTGATTATCTTCTTGTTTTTCAATTTTATAAAAACCTGTAGTTGCGCCTAACCATATGCTATTTTTACTATCTACTAATACTTTTCGAATTTCTATATTAGATAATGGATGTTCTAAAAAGGGACCAAAATTATAGTAAATAAATTGACCTGTTTTTGGATTGTAAGAATGTAGTCCACTATTAAAAGTCCCTATCCATATAAGACCTTCTTTATCTTCTGCGATACTTAATATTGTGTTAGAGTCTAAATCCCCATTTGTGTTTTCTGAATTATAATTTATAAACCGTTTACTTCCTTTTTTTAGAAAAAACAAGCCTTTATCCCAACTACCAGCCCAAAGGTTTCTATTACTATCAATAAATAAGCTTTCAATATAATTACTTGTTAAACCCGAATATTTTTGATTGCTTAATGTATTAACATGTATAAACTGATTTGTTTCTTTATCAAATATATCTAATCCCCCACCATCTGAAGCAATCCATAATTTATTAAACTCATCTTGTACAATAGCGGTTACCGAAGGATGTTGTAAAGAATTAGGGTTTTCAGATAAATTCTCTATCGCATTAAATTTATCATAAAGCTTATCATATACTGATACACCCTTATTGTAATAACCAAGCCATATTCTATCATTATGATCTAGATATAGCGACCAAATGGAATTAGATAATATTCTATTCTTATTTGCTTTATTTGATGAATAATTCTTTAAAACATTTCCAGCAACATCAATATGATATAAACCATCATTTTCGGTACCACACATCAACGTTCCATTTTTTAAATCAACTAGTGATAAAAATTGATTAGTAGAGAATGAAAAAATATCAATTTTATATACTGGTGTTTTTTTAACAGTATCAACAACGCTTACTTTATACAATCCATTAGATTGTGTTCCAGCCCAAATATTATTGTTCTCATCAATTATTAGTGATTCAATTGAATTTGAAATAGAAATATTTTCTTTTTCTGGATTTTGGAATAATGAGGGTTTTAGCGTGTTTGTTTTAGGGTCATATTCTTTAATTCCTTTATCAGTACCAGCATACATTTTACCATAATTATCTATTTGAAGTTCTTTAATACTTAACGAAATAGATTCTAGGGATTCTTTACTTAAGATTTTTTCAATTTTAAAATCTCTCAAGCTCATTTTAAATAGACCTAGATTTAACGTTCCTATAAAAAGATTACCATGAGTATCTTCTTTAAGACTATTTATAGAAATATTTGATTTATCATCTTCATTGAATTCTGAATTCGGTATCCTTTTAAATCGATCATTTTCTCGGTCGTATAAATTCAGGCCATCTTCTGTTCCAAACCACAACTTATTTTCACTATCTAAATAAGAACTTAAAACCAAACTACTACTTAAAGAAGTAGAATCATTAATAATATATTTGTAAGACTCATAGCTAATACCATCATAGCGATATAATCCAGACCCATTTGTCCCTAACCAAATAAATCCTAAATCATCCTGAATAATGGTGTATATTCCAACTTTAGAAATGCCTTCTTTTATACTAACAAAATTATAATTTTGAACAGGTTCTTGCGACCAGGAGTTATTGCATAGTAGGCATAGAAAACTAATAAAAACCCAAAACCTCTTTTTCATATTAAATACCATTGTTATGACAATACGGATATAAATTTACGCTTTTATTAAACATTAATTTTATAATGACTTTAGTCTTTTTTCCAAAAACCTTCAATTCCTTCAAGTGATTTCCCTTTAGTTTTAGGTATAAATTTATAAGTAAAGTAAACTATGATAAGAATAGAATAGGGTAAAGATCCATTCCAAGTAAATTCATTAATTGCACCTGTATCATAACCAAATAATAATCCTCCTAAAGCAGAAATTGTGGTTATTAGTAATAAAAAAGCTTTTTTAGACATAGGAATTGTTTTAAGAAAATTATTACTATTAGTTTTCGATTAAAAGTAATGCTATAAAAAAATAGAAATGTTACAAATCGGGCAATCTATAAAACAAATGAAGCATATTATAAGCTCTCAAAAAAAAATAGCGAACGCAACATGTTTTAATGCTGAAATTTTAAAAAGGGTTTCAATTTATATATTATATTCACTTTAATAGATTGAAATGCATGAAATTACTTTACATACAAAAATCATTATATTCAATAAATACTTAATTGGTTTACTATTCTTTTTTTGTGTTTTTAGTTGCTCTTTTAAAAAAGAAAAAGAAACTAAAAACCAACATGAGTTTACTAATGAATTAATTAATGAAACCAGACCATACTTATTTCAGTATGCTTATAACCCTGTAAATTGGCAAGCTTGGAATCCTGAAACTTTAAAACAAGCTAAAACCGAAAATAAACTCATTATAATTTCAGTAGTCTACTCAGCTTGTCATTGGTGCCATGTTATTGAGGATGAGAGTTTTAAAAATGACTCTGTTGTAACCTTAAATGATATCTCTGCATTGTACAAAGAAGACCCAGAGAAAATCATAGATTTTACAACTAAACTTACAGAGGGCATTAAAAACGCAGAGCTAATAATATTAAATACAGACGATTATCAATTTAACTGTTGAAGATTTAGACTCTAAAATTAAAATCTGGAAAACAAAACAACAACCCTAACCATAGTTTTTACATTCAAAATTAAATATGAAATCAATCTCAATTTTAAAAAAAATCATTTTTGTTGTTTTAATACTCATTTTTCAAAGTTGTAAACAAGATGTCCCTGATAATTGGGCTTGGGAAATACTAGAAACGATAAATAAACCTGTTGCAAGACATGAAGCAGGATTTGTATCTTATAAGGACAAGTTGTATCTAATTGGCGGTAGGCGCATAAACCCAACTTCGATATATGATCCATCCACAAAAACTTGGACACAAAAGGCTACAACACCTATAGAATTGCATCATTTTCAACCAGTAGTTTTCAATGATGCTATTTATATTATTGGTGCCATGACTGGTCAATGGCCAAACGAAAAACCATTAGACAAAGTAATTATTTACTATCCAGAGCGTGATGAATACATTTACAGTCACACCATTCCAGAACATAGACGAAGAGGTGGCGCAGGCGCTGTTATTTACAATAATAAAATCTATTTAGTTGGTGGTATCACAAATGGTCACATAGATGGTTACAAAGCTTGGCTTGACGAATACAATCCAGAAACTGGAGAATGGAAAGTATTGGAAGATGCTCCTAATGCACGCGATCATTTTCAAGCAGTTGTTAACGGCAATAAACTTTATGCATTTGCTGGTCGTACAACTTCAAAAAAAACGAATCAAGATATGGCATTAACTTTAAGCCATGGTAATATATATGATTTCGAAGACCATAAATGGGAATCTGTCACTAATAATCTAGCAATACCAACTATGCGTGCTGGTAATTTTGCTTTTAGTTGGAACAATGAAGTTATTATTGGCGGCGGAGAAAGCATCAAGCATGAAGTAGCGCACAATGAAGTTGAAGCTTTTAATAGTACAACGGGTTTATGGAGTAATTGGCCAAATTTGAATCAAGGACGACATGGCTCTGGCTTTGCCGTTATAGGAAACTATGTTTATACAGCATCTGGTTGTGGAAAACGAGGTGGTGAACCAGAACTAACATCTATAGAGCGATTAGAGTTGCCTAAAGGAAACGCAGCACCGATTACAAAAACAGTTGATAGCACACTTGTTTTTACAAAATGGCACACTATTACATTACCTTTTTCTGGTCCAGAAACATCAGAGACAGCAACTAATAATCCGTTTTTAAATTATAGATTAAGTGTAGAATTTAGTTGTAACGAAACAAAACAAACCATTCGTGGGTTTTATACAGCAGACGGAAACGCATCAGAAACAAGTGCAACTGCAGGCGCTATTTGGAAGGTTAGGTTTACTCCTAATAAAACAGGAAAATGGTCTTATAAAGCAACGCTTCAAAAAGGGGATAGTATTGCTATAAAAAAGGATTTAAAAATAGCTGAAATTATTCATATTTCTAATTCTGAAGGTCATTTTATCGTCGTAGATTCTGATAAAGAAGGACCTGATTTTAGAGCACATGGACGTTTAGAAGCTGCTAAAGGCTATTTTAAATTTCGAGATACAAATAACTACTGGCTTAAAGCAGGAACAAATAGTCCTGAAAACCTTTTGGGCTATGTAGATTTTGATGACACCTATCGTGTAAAAGCAGAAGCAAGAAAAGGTGAAGCAACAGCACCAGAAGATATTCATACTTATACACCGCATTTAAAAGATTGGAAAACAGGAGACCCCACATGGAAGAATGGCAAAGGGAAATCTATTATTGGAGCTATTAATTATTTAGCATCTAAAGGTATGAATACATCTTATTTCTTAACTATGAATATTTTAGGTGACGGAAAAGACGTCTGGCCTTATATAAATCCAGATGATTTTACACGCTTTGATGTGAGTAAATTAGAACAATGGGAAATACTATTTCAGCACATGCAATCTAAAGGTGTCTTATTACATATAGTATTACAAGAAACCGAAAATGAAACGATGCTAGATAATGGAGACACAGGAGCTTTACGCCAATTGTATTTTAATGAAATGATAGCGCGTTTTGGACATCATTTAGGATTGGTTTGGAATTTAGGTGAAGAAAACGGTCCAGCACCTTGGGTTCCAATTGGTCAAAATGATGTGCAACGAAAAGCTATGGCAACTTACTTGAAACAAAACGACCCTTATAATCATCCAGTGTTGTTACATACACATTCAGAAGATCCTTTACGTTCAGACATACTAGATGATATTTTAGGATTTAAAGATGTCGATGGGCTTTCGCTACAACAAGCAGAACGTAAGGAAGCAAGTACTGTTGTAGAAACTTGGCGTACTAAAGCAAAAGAAGCAGGTAATGAGTGGTTAATAACTATGGACGAAATTGGTAAGTGGCACACCGCAGCATTATCAGACAGTGAAGACCCTGATCACAATACATTAAGACATTATGCCCTTTGGGGTACATTATTATCTGGTGGAGCAGGTGTAGAGTGGTATTTTGGAGCAAAGCATCCGCATAATGATTTAACTTCTGAAGATTGGCGTCAAAGAAATCGTCTTTGGGAGCTTACCAATCATGCAAAAGTATTTTTTGACACTTACTTACCATATTGGGAAATGCGACCTGAGCATTCATTGATAAATTCAAAAGGCGCTTATTGCTTGCGTAAAACCAATGAGATTTATGCGATTTATTTACCAAAGTCAGGTAAATATA
The DNA here is from genome assembly GCA_947499935.1 of uncultured Algibacter sp. Lineage (GTDB taxonomy): Bacteria > Bacteroidota > Bacteroidia > Flavobacteriales > Flavobacteriaceae > CANMQH01. The sequence goes on from CANMQH010000001.1 coordinate 326,420, forward strand.
CACTTAACTTGAAAGGTGTAAAAGGTAAATTTAGTTTGCAATGGTTTAATCCACTTACCGGAGGAATTGAATTACAGACAGGCTCTGTAAAAACAATAATTGGTGGTGGCTTGAGCGCTTTAGGAAATCCACCAGAAATTAAAAATCCTTCTTCTAATCAAGACTGGGTTCTGCTTATTAAAAGAAATTAAAAAAAAGTGAACTCAAGCATTACTTAATTATATAATTATAATGTTAAATAATAAAGCAAAATGAAAAACTTAGTATTATCAATTTTATTAGCAACAACGCTTTACGCTTGTAAAGAAGTAAAAGAAGATAGAAATTGGACTAGTTTATTAGATAATGAATTAACCCAATGGGATAATTATCTAAGTTTTAGACACCAAATTGGATATGATGGTCAAGCACCTAAAGATAAAAATGGAAACCTTATTTCTCCAATAGGATTAAACCATGATGAATACAATGTCTTTACTGTAGCGGAAGAAAACAACGAACCAGTTTTAAAAATTAGTGGTGAAATATATGGTTGTATTTTTACGAAAAAAGAATATGCTAATTATCATCTAAAACTAAAATTTAAATGGGGAAATAAGAAATTCGACCCAAGAAAAAAATTATTAAAGGATTCTGGCATATTATATCATTCTATAGGACCTTTAGGAGCTGAACATTGGAGAACTTGGATGCTATCACAAGAATTTCAAATTATGGAAGGTCATATAGGAGATTATTGGAATCAAGCTAATTCTGCCATTGATATAAAAGCATTTATGCCAGAATATATAATGAATCCAGTTGCAGATAGCAGTCAACCTTTTCTTCCTTTAGGAGCAAGCGAAGAAACAAAAGGTTTTTGTTTACGTAGCGGAAATTATGAAAACAAACAAGGCGAATGGAATACCTTAGAGTTGATTTGTTTTGAAGACAAAAGTATACATATAGTAAATGGACATATTGTTATGATACTTAAAAATTCAAGATATATAAAAGACGGAAAAAAAACACCAATGACTAAAGGCAAAATTCAATTACAAAGTGAAGCAGCCGAAGTCTTTTATAAAAATATCGAGATTCAAGATTTAGATAGCCTTCCAGCAGAATACACTCAATATTTTGAATAATATTTTACAACTTAATATAACAAAGATGAAACTCTATTTAATATTATCCTTAGTGTGTTTTGAAACAGCATGTAAAAAAGAGCGTAGTTAAAATATCGAAAAACCTACCTAAGAAATAGCTATATAGAATTCTATTATTTCACTTTTATATAAAGAATAATTAGAAAATGAATAGACTAAAACAACGGTGGAAAATATCCAATAACGTTCAGTTAAAGTTTTTCTGGAATTTTGAAAAAAATGCTCAATAGGATAGGTCTTGGATATCTTTGGTCAATCTTTGATGTGTAAAATGGACATCCTTTACTACTTATTATTTTCTAATCTAATTAACAGAAATCGCAAAAATTGGTTAATTAAATTAACGCCACGCACAAAAAAATATTTTCAATAGTTAATTAACTTTAAAAAAAGGTTTAAATTTGAATGTAAACGAGGCAAAAACCCAATATATAATGATTTCAATCTATAAATTGAAACCTAAATTTCAGCAAGTTCTAAATCCGGTTTTACTTTTTTTACATAAACATAAAATAACAGCTAATCAAATTACCATTGGTTCTGTTTTTCTTTCTATTCTTATCGCTTTACTTTTTTGGAATGCAGATACCAATAAATGGTATTTTTTAAGTTTACCTATAGGACTCTTGTTAAGAATGGCATTTAATGCACTAGATGGCATGATGGCTAGAAAATTTAACCAAATAAGTAAATTAGGCGAAATTTTAAATGAGGTAGGCGATGTAATCTCCGATGTGGTTATCTTTTTTCCACTATTAAAATTTCAACCAGAGAGTTTATATTTAGTTATTATATTTATAGTGTTAAGCGTTATTAACGAGTTTTCTGGGGTACTAGGAAAAGTAATTGGAGCAGATCGTCGTTACGATGGACCTATGGGTAAAAGTGATCGTGCTTTTGTATTGGGTGTTTATGGTCTTATTAAGTTTTTTGAAGTTCCTATGGCTAGTTATTCTAATTATATTTTTGGAGCAGTTATTTTATTAATAGCAATTAGCACTTTTACACGTCTTAAGAAATCGTTAAGTGAAGTTAAATAACAATTCCGAAAATAAATATGCCGATGTCCCACTTAGGGTAAAAACATGGGTTTTTATTATTTTAATTTTTTCTCTTGGTGTCTCCCAAACCATTACAATGGCAATCTTTGTTTCTTGGATTGGGTTTCAAGTATTTTTAGAATTTTACAGGATGTTTCAGCTTAAGGGTAAAGGGGCTATTTTTTCTACTATTGTTGGAATTACTCAATTTTGTTTATTGTATTTTTTCAATATCAAAAATTATTTTTCCTATACTTTAATATTTTCTTTAGTAGTAATTTTATTTTTTATAATTAAAAAAGAAACATTAAAAAAAATACTAGGTATTGCTATAGGTTTAATCTTAGGGGTTTTTATTTTTCCTTATCTTTTTTTTCTTAGAGAAAGCACTTGGGGACTAAAGACTCTTATTTTTTTAGTGGTAATTACCGAGCTTAACGATGTTTTCCAGTACCTAATGGGCAAGTCCTTAGGTAAGCATAAAATAGCATCTAAAATTAGTCCAAACAAAACAAGAGAAGGCTTAGTGGGCGGCGTATTTTTAACTATTATTCTAAGTAATTTATTAGGCTATTTTTTATTACCCTCAAGTATTTTTATTAATACTCTTTTAGGAATTATTTTAGGTGTTTTAGGTTTTTTTGGGGATATTTTTATGTCTTTTATAAAAAGAAAAACCAACGTAAAAGATACAGGGAAATTGCTTCCTGGCCATGGTGGGTTATTAGATAGAATGGACAGTCTTATTTTTAATGCTCCTATCTTTTTTTGGATACTCCCTTTACTTTTTAAAAGTTAAAATTATGAATGCTAAATTTGAAAATGCTTTTATACTTTCTGGTGGAGGAACACGATTAATGATTTACCTTGGAATGTATGCTGCACTGGAAAAACTGCATCTAAAACCAAATGTTATTATTGGTACTTGTGGAGGGGCAATTGCCGCAACGGTTATTAATGCATTTCCAGATACTGCTTCCCAAAAAGAATATTTAAAATCTAAAGAATATTTTAAGTTTATAACCAAACAAAGACTTACAAAAGAGAAAAAGCTTTTTAAAATAGGTCTTTTATCCTTACAGAAAATAGTAGATAAAAGAAATGCTCCTTTTATTGAAGATGTTTTTAATAGATTCTTAGCAGAAATGCCTCAAGATTTATCTACAGACCTTACCACTCTAGAAGGCATTAAATTTTCTAATAAAATACCAACACTAATTTTAGGATCTCAAATTATTTTTAGTCCCAAAGAGGTAAAACAAAAACGGAATAATCGCAAATTATACCAAAAAGTAATTTTTACCGACCCAGAAACTGCTAAGAGCATCGATATTAAAGAAATAGTAGTTTCTTCTGCTAATTACAAGAATAGTGCTGTCGCAGAAATGCCAAAAATAATAACCAATAAGACAATGTTAAGCACTGCTCGAATTTCAATTTCGGATATGTTTTATGTTGCCCCTGTATACTCTGAAGGAAATTATTTTGCAGGTGGTGCTATAGATTTAATTCCAATTGAATTGGCTAAACATATTGCCAATGCTGTTATTATTGAAAATAAACAAATTTATAGCACTATAGAAGAAGCTTTAGTACGTGCTGTTTTAGGGTATAGTGGAAACCAGAGGTTAACAGAGATTGAAAAATTCACTCCTAATTATCAGATTGATACTAGAAATATAAAAAAAGAATTAGAAGGGCATTACATAAAGAAAAAAATACATTGGAAAAAACAGGAAATTTGTTTTGAATACCCTAAAAACTATCAGCAATTTAGAGAAGATATGGACAAGCAATGGGAGTATGGGTTTCAACAAACCATAAAGAGTATTCAGAAAAAAAAGTAAACTAAAAAAACATTCAAAACACATATTCACATTATAAATTCTGTTAAATGACAAACATTTTTATTGCTGGCGGAACTTCGGGAATTGGATATACTTTAGCCTTATATTACCTGTCTAAAGGATATCGCGTAGGGATCTGTGGAAGAGACACTAATAAAGTTCCAAAAAAGGACTCTATTAATTTGTATGTTTATGAAGCTGATGTTTGTGTAATGTCGTCTATAAATACCGCTGTACAGAGTTTTATAAATGAAAAAGAAAATCTTGATATTTTTATTAATTGTGCAGGAAGTTATGCCGAAGATGTAGCTGGTAAAATTTCTTATGAAGAAGCTGCCCAAATGCTAAAAACAAATATTTTAGGAACCATTAATTGTTTTGAAGTTTCAAGGAGATTTATGATACATCAAAAAGTAGGTCGTATTGCTGTAATAGCATCTATTTCTGGTATTTTAGATTATGAAAAATCGAGTCTTTATACCAAAACAAAACGTTCTATAATTCAAATTGCAGATGCTTACCATAGAGCCTTAAAACCTTTTGGAATTTCTATAACTACAATTGCTCCTGGTTATATTGATACTCTAAAATTAAGAACTTTAAATAACAATGATTTAAGTAAAAAACCATTTCTAATAGATATTGATTCTGCAACCAATATAATTTATGAAGCTATTGAGACTAGAAAAAAACTAATTATTTTCCCTACTAAAATGAAATGGTTAATGTGCTTTTTATCCATTTTACCTTCTTCATTCCTTAATCTAATTATGTATAGAAAAGCCAAATGGATGGAACAAAAATAAGTTTGAAAAAGAAAATTACGTTTACTATTATAACTTCTATCCTTTTTGGAATAATTTATAATTTTAATGCTTGGTATGCTTCTACGTTAGCTTACGTACCTTCTTTTGTTTTCAGTTTTGAAAAACGTATTCCTTTTATACCCCTAACGGTTATTCCTTATTTAACAAGTGGACTATTTTTTGTTTCCGTTTTTTTTTGTTGTAAAAACAATACACAGTTGGTTACTCTATTTAAAAGAATGGCATTAATTATAATTGTTGCTGGAGTATGTTATATTTTATTTCCTCTAAAATTTTCATTAACAAAACCAGACACCAATAATTTATTGTTTCAATTCTTATTTCAGTTTATAAAAAATACTGACTCCCCATATAATGAAGCGCCTTCACTACATATTGCTTTCGCTTTTGTTTTTTGGACTGTCTTTAAAGAGCTAAGAAAAAAATGGAGAAACTTATTTGCTATTTGGTTTCTATTATTAGGACTTTCAACACTTACCACCTATCAGCATCATGTAATTGATATTTTAACAGGTGCTATTTTGGCTCAAATTAGCTTTATTGTTTTTCCTAGCCAGCAAAATAATTTTCAATCAAGAAATTTTCATATTGCTAATTATTACTTTACTGGTGGGTGGATAATTATTTTACTATCATTAGTTTTAAATGAGTTTTTTTATTCTGTCTACCTTATACTATTTTGGCCTTCTTTAGTCCTGTTTTTAATAGGTTATAATTATCAAAAAAATAACGTTCGTTTTTTAAAAGATCGCTTTGGTAATATTCCGTTATATAAAAAAGCAATTTATTTTCCTTATTTAGTAACCTATTGGTTTCTATGGAGATTTTTAAGGAAGAATTCAACAACAATAGAAATTATACCTAAAATTTATATATCTTCAAGACTTGATAAAGAAGAGATTAAAAGTTTCAATTTTAATAAAAACACTTGGGTTTACGATTTTTCTGCGGAGTTGGAGGAAAACGCTATAGTTGTAAAGAATTCGCAGTATTTTTCTGCTCCTATATTAGATATAGGTGCTTTTAATGTTATTGAAATTAAAAAAATTGTTTCAGAAATTTCAGAGATTTATAAACAACTCCCTTCAGATGGAAAAATACTAATTCATTGTACCATGGGATTTACTAGAAGTACTTTTATTGGCATTCTTGCAACACAAAAAATTTTATGCCTACCTATAGGAGAAGCTATAACAAAAATAAAAAACACACATAAAAATGCTGTAATACCTAATTATTTACAGGAATTTTTAAAAACATTTATTATATGAATACAGGGCATTTTAATAGTTTTGATGAAAGTGAAATTTTTTACCGCAAATGGAATTTTAAATCAACACAAAAAACCATTATTATTATTCACCGCGGACACGAGCATTCCGAAAGATTAAATGATATTGCTAACTCTCCTCAGTTCACTAATTACAATGTTTTTGGATTCGATTTACGTGGGCATGGTCATACAAAGACAGAAACATCTTCTGTTTTTATGGACTATGTTAGGGATTTGGATGCTTTTGCTAACTACTTACAATTAAATTACGAAATATCTATTACTAATGTTTTTGTAGTTGCAAATAGTATTGGCGGGGTAATTGCTGCTGCTTGGGCACACGATTTTGCTCCAAAAATTGCAGGTATGGCTTTGCTTGCTCCCGCCTTTAGAATTAATCTTATTGTACCTCTAGCTAACGAAATGATTACTTTAGGTACTAAATTAAATAAAGGATTAATTATTAAGAGTTATGTTAAATCAAAAATGCTTACTCATAATTTAGAACAACAAAAAGCCTATGATACAGATTCTTTAATTACTAAATCCATTGATGCTAGATTATTAATAGACTTAGCAGACGCAGGAAAACGATTGGTTGAAGATGCCGAAGCTATTGATACACCAACGCTTATTTTATCTGCAGAAAAAGACAAAGTGGTTTTTAATAAAGACCAAAAAATGTTTTTTGATAAACTGGACACTAACCTAAAAGAGCTAGAAGTTTTAAAAGACTTTTTTCATGGAATTTTATTTGAAGAAGAAAAGGAAGTTGTTTATGATAAAATAGCATTGTTTGCCAAAAAATGTTTTGCTAAACCACAAAAAGAACCAAGTATTTTGCCTGATGAATTTTCGGTAAAAGAATACAATAGCTTACAAAATAACGAAGGCAATAATTTAAATTTCAAATTCCAAAAATGGTCTCTAAGTAAAATTGGAAAAATTAGCAATGGTATGGCTATAGGCCTAAAACATGGTTTTGATTCTGGTACATCTTTAGATTATGTATACCATAATAAACCGCAAGGTAAATTTGGTTTTGGAAAAAGTATGGATAAAAATTATCTTGAAGCTATTGGATGGCGAGGTATTAGAATACGAAAACAACATTTATTACAGCTATTAGAAACAAATATTGAAAATTTATTAAAGCAAGGTCGAAAAATTAAAATTTTAGATATTGCTGGAGGTACTGGAAATTACCTTTTTGATATTAAGGACAAATATCCCGATGCAGAAATTGTAATTAACGAGTTTGTAAAAGACAATATTGAAATTGGACAAAAAGTAATAGATGCGAAAAATTATGAAAATGTAAGATTTACAAACTTTGATTGTTTTGATACTGAAACTTATTCCAAGATAAACTTTGAACCTAATATTGTAATTATCTCTGGGATATTGGAACTTTTTGGAGATAATGAATTGGCTAGCAATGCACTTAAAGGAGTTACCGCTATTGCAGAAAAGGATACTAATTTAATTTACACAGGCCAGCCTTGGCATCCACAATTAAAAATGATTGCTTATGTATTAAATAGTCATCAGAAAAAAGATTGGGTTATGCGAAGACGTTCTCAAAAAGAACTAGATCGTTTAATGGCTTTTAATAAAATTGAAAAAGAAACTATGCTTATTGATGATTTTGGAATTTTCACAGTGTCTTCTGCTAAAATTAAGACATCATGATAATGACATTATTTTATAATAGTTTAATCCATTTATTTAAAAGGAAAATACAATGGTTACCATTGTCCTACTCATAACCCGAAGCGAAGGTCCGTGGTTCAAGTTTAGTTCTCGTCACTAGAGAAGATAAGTCAGTATAAATGATGACTTGTCTTTTTTTACCTGTTTTTGAATTCTTGGGTCTTTTTAGATTACTACTAATTGAATAATAAACAAAAAAAATCTCAGATTAAATATTAACCTGAGATTTTTAATCTAACACCACTTATAAATGATGTTGCGCGTTTAAATCAGAAATAAGATTAATTATCTTTTTTCCAATAACTATTCATTTTTCTGAATTTTTCTTTACCCAGTAGAGTTCTAACTTCGGTCATATATTGTTCTCTAATTTCCTTAATTTTACCCTTTTCGGTAGCCTTATCCATTTTTTGCTTTTTAATGGCATCGGTATTGGCAACTCTTTCTTTTTTCATCTCAAGAACTTTTGTTGATTCCTGTTCTGTTAATTCAGCAAAAGCCATAGCGCCTTTTAAGGTTTTCTTTTCTTGTGCGCTAACAGAAATTGTAAGTAATAAAGCGAAAATTAATAATGCTATCTTTTTCATTTTTTTGTAATTTAAATTAATAATTTTTTTCAAAAATAGGATTGTTTATGCTTTTCGTAGATATGGGATTGATTTTTTAGAGTAATAAATGGTTTTTATGAAAAGCCTATATTTAATAAACCTTACGACTTACTTTTGATACTCAGATGCTTATTGAGAATAATTTTATTTAAGACAAAAAATTTAAATATAATATTTTGAATGAACATTTGTAGTTATAAAAAGAACATCTGATATAACAGATTTTAATTAGTTAAAATACTTTGCGGTAAATTAAATCATAAATGAATAGAATACTTGTTTTAACTATTGTGCTCCTTCTAAGTTTTGGCATCCAACAATCTAATGGACAAAACAGAGAGACAGATTTTAATTTTGATTGGAAATTTACTTTAGTAGAAGATAAAAAATTACCAACTACTATTCCACTAGATGATAACTCATGGAGAGATATTCGCTTACCACATGATTGGAGTGTAGAACAATCTTTTAGCGAAGAATTGGAAGGCGCAACTGGTTATTTACCTGGTGGCGTAGGTATTTATCAAAAGCATTTTAAAACACCCGCTTCTCCTACCGAAAAAAGTACGTTTATCAATTTTGATGGGGTTTACAATAACGCTACGTTTTGGATAAACGGGATTAAGTTAGGATTTAATCCTTATGGCTATTCACCTATCAATTATGATTTAACCGATTTGTTAAAAACCGATGGGTCTGACAATATTTTAACGGTGCATGTAGACCGTACTAGATATGCAGATAGTAGATGGTATACAGGAAGTGGAATTTATAGAAATGTAAAATTAGTGGTTTTAGATAAGTTACATATCCCTATTTGGGGCACTTTTGTTACCACACCTAAAATTGACAAAAATTCCGCTCAAGTTCAAATTAAAATTGATGTTGAAAATCAATATACTAAAACCGCATCTTTCAATCTGGAAACCAAAATTTTAGATATTTCAGGAAGTGTTGTGTCACAAAGTTCGGATGCGCTTTCATTGGATTCAAATGTAAAAGAAACATTCACTCAAAATTTAGAAGTGAGCAATCCTCTACTTTGGGATATAGCATCTCCAAATTTATACAAAGCAGTAACTACCGTTTTAAAGAATGGCGTAACAGTTGATGAATATACCACTAGATTTGGTATTCGTAGCCTAGAGTTTAGCAAAGATTTCGGATTTAAACTAAACGGAAAACTTACAAATATTAAAGGTGTTTGTCTTCATCATGCGGCAGGTCTAGTTGGTTCAGCAGTTCCAAAAGGGGTTTGGAAAAGACGCTTAGAAGCATTGAAAGCCTGTGGCGTTAATGCTATCCGTACAGCCCATAATCCATATTCGAAAGAGTTTTTAGAATTATGCGATGAAATGGGCCTTCTAGTTCAAGATGAATTTTTTGATGAATGGGACTATGCTAAAGATAAAAGGACAAACTATCACGACCGTAGTTTCGATTATATCACTCGTGGCTACGTGAAGCATTTTCAAAAATGGGCTAAAACCGATTTAACACGTATTATGCTACGTGATAGAAATCATCCATCTGTATTTCAATGGAGTATAGGTAATGAAATTGAGTGGACGTATTTACATTATAGATATGATACTGGCTTTTGGAAAGACCCTAATGATCCTCAGAAATCAGGAAAATATTGGGGAAGTGGTCCTATTTTAACACCCGAAGAAATTAAAGCTAACTATGACGCGTCTAAAAAAGGTGAATATATTTTAGCAGAAACAGCTCATAAATTAGCTAAATGGACAAGAGAGCTAGATCCAACAAGAGTGGTTACTACTAATATGGTAGTACCTCAAACAAGTATGGTTAGTGGATATGCAGATGCAGTAGATATTTCTGGGTTTAGTTACAGAAATAAAGATATTGCTTGGGCTAAAAAACATTGGCCAGAAAGGCACATAACTATCAACGAAAACCCAGGAACTTGGGATGACTGGAAAGAAGTTATTGACAACCCTGGTGTCTTTAGTATTTTTATGTGGACTGGTATTGATTACATGGGTGAGCGCCATGGAGATTGGCCTGAAAAAAGTGGTTGGGGAGATTTGTTGGATTTAGCGGGATTTAAATATCAAGGATGGAACTACTTTAAAAGTATCTGGGTAGATAAACCTCATATTTCTATAGGAACACTACCTATTTCTAAATCAGGATTTAAGCAAACCAGTATTTCTGGGCAACAATTACCAGAAAATAGTAATGCTTTTGTATGGAGAGATTCTAACATGCATTGGAATTACAAGGATGGAGAACCTGTTGTTGTTGAAGTTTGCTCAAACTATACAGCGGTAGAATTATTTCTTAATGGACGCTCTTTAGGAAGTAGAGAAATGAGCCCAGATAGATTATTTAGATGGACAATTCCTTATGAAGCTGGAACACTTACTGCTAAAGCAAGTTTAGATGGTAAAGAAATAGTGACAGAACTACACACCACATCAAAACCAGTAGCAATAAAATTTACAGCAGACAAAAAAGTATTGGAAGCAGATGGTTATGATGTAGCACATTTGGAAGTACAACTTGTTGATGAAAACGGCCTAGAGGTTAAAACTGAAGATAAAGATGTTGAATTTACAATTGAAGGCGATGCACGTTGGCTCGGTGTAGATAACGGTGCAAGAAGTAATATTCAAGATTTTCAATCTAAAAAAATAACTACAGCTAAAGGTAGAAGTTTGGCTATTATTCAATCTACTAGAAAACAAGGAACAGTAAAAATCAATGCTAAAGTAAAAGGTTTTCAAACTCAAACAGTAACTATAACTATTCAATAAACAAACTATGAAAAAATCACTATTTATATTAAGCATTTTAAGCTTGTTACTTTCTTGTAATCAAGAAGTATCTGTAGAACAAGAACCAATTCTAGAGCATGGTACCTTTCCTCAAAAACTACCAAATGAAAAACCAAATTTTAAATTAAGTGCGGCTTTAAATCGTCTGTATGATAATTATCCAGCCCCAAAACCTCAAAAAAACGAATTATTTTCTCAATTTAAATATACAGATATCAAAGGTTTTGATTATAATAATCATGATGGTACCATATCTAGAAGAGATCCTTCAAAAGTCATTTTTCATGACGGAAAGTACTATGTTTGGTATACGTATAGAAACACGCCAACACCACCGCAAGGTGCCGCAAAATGTACGGATATCATACCTTCTTCAGATTGGGATTTAGCCGAGATTTGGTATGCAACAAGTACCGATGGTTTTACTTGGGAAGAGCAAGGCGTGGCTATAAAACGACCTAAAAAACCGATAGTGGGTTGGAGAGCTGTAACAACTACAGACATTTTACAATGGAAGGGGAAGTATTATTTATACTATCAAGGTTTTATGGAAGCTAGTGGAAAACGCGGTGATGATTGCCCAGTTGCGGTTTCTTATGCCGATTCTCCTAACGGCCCATGGACACCACATAACAAAATTGTAATCCCCAATGGAGGAGAAGGCAGTTGGGATCAATACTCCATTCATGATCCGTATCCTTTAGTACATAATGGGAAAATATACTTGTACTATAAGTCAGATTTTGGTAAAAAAGGCGCTTGGATTAGAATGCAAGGGCTAGCTACAGCCGATAACCCTCTGGGACCATTTACTAAACATCCACAAAACCCTGTAATATCTTCAGGTCACGAAACATCACTTTTTCCATTTAAAGATGGTATTGCGGCTTTAGTATACAAAGATGGTAATGAGCATAATACAGTACAATTTGCAAAAGATGGTGTGAATTTTGAAATTGCCTCGATTACGGAAATGATGCCTTACGCAGCTGCTCCATTTGTTCCAGATGCATTTACAGATACTAAAGATGGTAGAGGGATTACATGGGGAATGGCACATTTTATTGCGCTAGGAGGTAAAGGTAAATTTCATTCTATGCTTACTAGATTTGATTGCGATTTAAGTCAGGATTTACACGACCCAGAAATGAAGGAACCTCGAGTTAATTATACACCTGAAGATTATTTTAAACGCAGTTTGAGTAAGAAACAATTGAGGCGTATTAAAAAGGGAAATAGTGCTTTAACTAAAAGATAGCGTACTATCAGTAATATTAAGTGCTATAAATATTTTAAAAAAATCTTAATTAGATAATTTGAAAAACAAAGCAATTACCCCGTTTGTTAGTATCGTTATTCTATTAATTTTTTCCTGTAAATCACAACAGAAAGAATGGGATATTAGAGATTATGGTGCTGTTGCAGATACTACTGTAAAAAACACGCAGGCCATTCAAAAAACAATTGATGCTTGTGCTAAGGCGGGGGGAGGTAAAGTTGTGGTGACTTCGGGAACCTATGTTTCGGGAACTATTCTTTTAAAAGATAATGTGGAGCTTCATATTACTGAAAATTCAAAACTTATCGCGAGCGATAATCCTAATGATTTTTATGCCATAGATGCTTTTATAGATGCCACAGGGCAGTATCGAGGACAATGTTTTATTGGTGCTTCCGATGTTAAAAATATAGCCATTACAGGAAAGGGTATCATAGATGGAAACGGAACCATGTTTACACCAAAAAATGTTCGTAAAACATATAAACGTCTTGGTGTAACACCAAAAAAACCAGACATATCTGAACTTATAGCAAAAAATGATAATTATGTAAGTAAAAAGATTAGATGGTCTAACCGTCCTTTTTTAGTACGATTTGTTAGGGTTTCAAACACTAAAATAAGGGAGATTACATTAAGACAGCCGGCCGCTTGGACATTACATTTTTTTCAATGTGATACATTTGAGGTGGACAATATTAATATTTACAGTAAAGCAAATCAAAATAACGACGGTATTGATATAGATTCTAGTTCAAATGGTATTATAAAAAATTGCACGATTAATTCTGATGATGACGCTATTTGTTTTAAAACCACAAGCCTTAAGCCAACCACAAATATTAGTGTTACTAATTGTAAATTGAGTAGCGATTGGGGGGCAATCAAATTTGGAACGGAATCCATGGGCGCTTTTGAAGATATTACTATTAAAGATTGCTTCATTACGGATACACATGGTGGTGGTATTAAAATATTAAGTGTAGATGGTGCAAACATGAATAATATATGGATTGATAATATTAAAATGACAGCTGTTGAAATGCCTATTTTTATTCGCTTAGGAGAGCGATTATTAACTTATAGAAGTGCCTCCAAACAAGCTGTAGGTACTATGAATAATATAACCATTTCAAATATTGATATTATCTCAAGAGAAAAAGAACATTTACGTTTATTTCCAACTACGGGTATTTTTATTACAGGTACACCAAACCATAAAATAGATAATCTTACTCTAGAGAATATTAAAATAAGCTTGCCAGGAGGTGGAACTCTTGCAGATACAAACACCATAGTTCCAGAAAACGAAACAAAATATCCAGAATTTATAAATTTTGGTGTTTCTCCTGCTTATGGTATGTATGCTAGACATGTTAAGAATTTAAATACTAAAAACGTATCTTTTGAATTGCTTTCTAGTGATGAACGTAAAGACATCATAACTCTTGATGTTAATAATTAATTTAGTTTATGAAATCTATATCGCATAAAAGGAAAGTGCTACTAATCATTTTAATGATAGTTTTAAAATGTCCTTTTAAAGCAAAAGCGCAGCATAACTCAACTAAGCAACCCAATGTATTATTAATTTATACGGATGACCACAGGTTTACTGGAGTTCATGCGCTTGGAGGTCAAGACGTAAAAACTCCAAATATAGATGCTTTAGCCAATCAAGGCTTAGTATTTACAAATACCTATTTAATGGGTGCTTTTACAGGTGCTACGTGTATGCCTAGTAGAGCACAATTGCTATCAGGAAGGAACTTGTTTGATTTAGATGGTAATGGACATAAAATACCAAAAGAACATATTACCATTGGAGAAATGTTTCAAAAATCGGGTTACCAGTCTCATATTATAGGGAAATGGCATCAAGATAATAAGTCTTTAGCTAGAACGTTTAATGGTGGCTCTCATATTATGAGTAGAGGCGTGTATTTACAAGATCAGTTTAGAATGCCCCTTTGGGATTGGAAGCCTAATGGTAATTATAAAAAAGAAGATGGGTATATTTTAGTATATAATAAAGCAGGTGAAATTGTTAGAAGAACAATTTCTAAAGATGATAAAAAAGCACCAATTAGTACAGAAATAGATGGCCCTCATACCTCTGAAATTTATGCGGAAAGTGCTAGTAAATTCATTAATAAACGCGATAAAAAGACACCGTTTTTTTTATATTTGGCGTTTCATGCACCTCATGATCCTCGACAAGCGCCAGAAAAATACAAGGCTATGTATCCTGAGGATAGTATACAGTTACCACCTTCATACATGCCTCAGCATCCTTTTGATAATGGACATATGACAGTGCGCGATGAAAAGTTAGATGATTTTCCAAGAACTCCAAGTATTGCTCGCAAACACCTTTCAGATTATTATGCTATTATTACACATTTAGATGCGCAAATAGGGAAGGTTATAAGTACGCTTAAAAAAACTAGGCAATATGAAAATACAATTATTGTTTTGGCAGGAGATAGCGGTTTGGGTGTTGGCAATCATGGATTATTAGGGAAACAAAATCTATATGATGAAGATGGTATTCATGTACCCTTTATTATTTCTGGTAAGGTTAAAGGGTTTGGAAAAAAATTGAAAGCCTATAGTTATATACACGATATATATCCTACAATTTGTGATTTAGCAGGTTTAGATATTCCTAAAACAGTTACAGGAACAAGCTTGTTGCCAATAATTAAAGGAGAAAAAACACAGGTTAGAGATTATACCTACCATGCCTATAGGCAACATCAAAGAGCTTACAGAAAAGGCGATTATAAATTAATTGAATTTGTTAAGGCACCAGATACAGACCATCATAAAAATAAAATTATATCAGGATCTAGAACAACCTTACTCTTTAACATAAAAAAGGATCCTTGGGAAACCACTAATCTAGCTTTCTTAGAAACACATCAAGATATACTAAAGACTTTACGAATAGAAATGAAAGAAGTAGCTGAAAAGCATAAGGATAATAAAGACCAATTAAATTATCCTTTTGATTTCTGGGACTATTATAAATAAAATAGCATCATAATTTCCCGTCCCTTTTCCTTTTGAATCTTAGTTATACCATTTCAGATGCGAGATGGTATTATATAAAATCTTGAATATATAAATAAAAACCGTTGAAGCTAGCTAGTTTCAACGGTTTAGTTAATCTTATTAAAATTGTAAACCTTATCGTTAAAGTAGCATCAAAGTCAAAACCTATGCCATTAACTGTATAATTTAAAATTAGGGTTTCAGTCAATTCATCATAAGTGCCTGTAGCGGTAAAATTTGTAATACATATTCTACGCCAAAAGAAATGATTACAGGCCACCTCTACATATCATAAACCAAATACTAGCCTTATTTATTTAGTGAAACTTAATTTTGAAAAGTTGCGAAGCAATGTCTTCAAAATTGATAATTGAACTAACTCCCACTTTTGTAGCGGGATCTTAGGGTTAAATACCCATTTCATCAAATAAGGCTTTTATTTCTTCTTTATTTTCTGGCCATGGTGCTTCAGCAGATACTATTTTTCCTTCTGGGTCAATTAAAATAAAGCGTGGTATGCTCTCTACCTTATAAACTTTAGTAAATTCAGCCTCTGTTGCATTATCTGTTATTAATTGTACATTAGTAAGGTTTTTTTCTGCTACCATTGTTTTCCATTTTCCTTTATCCTTTTGTTTATCTACAGAAATTCCTATAAACTCTATATTCTTACCCTTATATGCTTCTTCTAGTTCTTTTATGAAAGGGATTTGTCTTATACAGGGCTTACACCATGTTGCCCAAAAATCGATAAAAATATATTTACCTTTAAAATCATCAAGAGACACTTTTTTACCATTAACATCTTCATAATTAGTGAATTTTGGAGAAACAGCACCTTTTTTTAATACCGAAGCCTTATACTGTTTTTTCTGATATTTGTCGAATTCAAATCGTTTTGATTGATAAAGATCTACTGCGTAGTATGCTGTATAATCAGGGTCTGTCTTGGGAGCCTTATTTAATTTTGTTTCAAAATATTGTTCGGTTTCTTTAAAAAAATCTCCCTCACTCAGTTGAAATCGGTCTTCATTGCGACTGGGATTGAGGTATTCGTTCATGGTTTCATCATTATGGTACGTAACAATATTACTTCCATAACCAGAAAATTTAAGTGTTTTTATAGGATTAAAACCATCTATCTTTTCTTCACTTCCATCCCATGTAAGATGTAAATCATACCCGTTTCTCGCAAAGAAAGAATGTTGCCTATCTTTGTAATTTACATATAAAAGTCCTGGCTTTTTTAGATGCAATGTATCTGAAAATGTACCGTCAGGATTAATTTTAACTGTTTTTTCTTCCGTGTGAAAAGTAAAAAAGACAAGCGAATCTTGTTGATTATTGGCAATTTCACCCGAAATTGATAAATAGCTTTTCTCCTTCACTTCTTGTTTGCAGGAAAATATGCTCATAGCAATTATCGAAATTAATAGCATAACCCTTATACTAATAATGGTATTGGGATTGAATCTTTGTTTTTTGTTTATTTTTAGTAAATTCATTTTTATTTCCTATTTAATGTTTTTATAGATTGCTGATACTCTTCACATAGCTTGGCATCATTTTTTTAATTTATTGTTGTTTATCATTTTTATTTGAATATTACTATTGTTCAATTTCCTTTTTCATAAAGTGTAAAACGAAAGCCGTAATTAAAACTACCGTTAGAAAAGGAACCATTAAAAAATTTCTTAAATGTAAAAGGGTTGGTTAAGACACTTCAAAAACAACCCTTTTCACATTAACTAATTCAAATAAATATATTCATTCTATGAAATTAAATAAACAAAGCGAGGCTTATGGAGTGGGTATTATAGTCAAAACACCATTAATAATAAAGCCAAAGCCATCATCCATTGCATAATTTAAAATTATAGTTTCAGTCAATTCATCATAAGTTCCTGTGGCAGAATAAGTACCTAATGGAAAGCCACAAGTAAGGTCTTGTGCTGGTACAGTTACCGTACCATCTGTAGCACCATCTGATGCAGGGGTAAATCTCAAGGTTATTTCGAGCATAGAATCTGCCGGACATGGACCCAAAAAAGAATTAAAATTAAGAGGATCGGTAATAGTTAGAGATCCGCATCCCGCCAAAGGTGGCGTGTCCGGATTTGAATTATGATTGTTAGTAAATCCAAAAGCTTCATCTGTAAACGATAGCGAACCAGACCAAATACTGACATTAATTGTTGATAGACATTCATATGGATTGGTTCCGTTAACAATTTCTTCTCCATTTGATACGCCATCCCCATTACAATCACCAGCCATCCAAATAGGATTAGTTGCATCGTAACCATCATAATTTGGTAATTGAGATGGTATACATGGGTCAGTATCATCTGGGTCTTCGTCAAATGATATACCATCACCATCATCATCTATTAAAGGTTCAACAGTTATGGTTACATTCGAGGTTTTAGATACATCACCATTTTTTACGGTTACCACTAAAACAATTTCTGGACTGGTAGAAGCATCAATAACATCGGGATTAGCTACTGTTAGCTCTCCTGCTATTTCATCTATTGCCAAAGCACCTTCTGGTGTTTGCGAGGTAATTTCAAAAGACACCAAACCTATATTGGTTCTGCCTTTTATAATACCTACAACATCACCAAATTCTGCATTTTCCAGAATTGTGTTGTTAAAATCTAAAGTAGTTACAATCACGCCTCTATCTGGCGCGTTTTCATCATCTGATGTACAGGATACTAAAAGTACCAACAGCAGTGGCGCTACTATTTTTCTAAAATACTTCATAATTTGATTTTTAGTTTGGTTTTTATTTTAATTAAGTTCTTTTAATGGTTTAAAGACAATCTCGTAAGATTGATTATTGGTAAGTATTCTTTTGGCGATGTCTTGAATTTGATTTTTGGTTATACCGTTAACAATTTGTTCAAAGTTTTCGGACAACTCCATATTGTATCCTTCCAAAACATAGTTTTTCATAGTACTAAGGTCATAATCCATCTTATTTTTAGCATCATTACGTTCTTTTAATATGGCCTTTTTGGTTTTATCTAAATCTTCTTGACTAATACTACCATTTTTCATTTTTTCCATTTCTAGATGTACGATAGATACCAGCTTATCTACCAACTCAGGATTGCAATCAAAGTTTACAGAAATCGTTGCCGAACCTCTTGGTTTTCTTACAAGTTCTGCAGAGGTACGTGCCCCATAAGTACCACCTTCTTCTTCCCTAAGCGTTGCGATATAACGCAACTCTATGAGTTTACCAAGGGCACTGGTTAAAAATTTATCTTTAATGCTAAAGGGCATATCTTTCTTAATTTCAATATTCACCGTACCCTTGGCATCTTCCATAGGCAAGAATATCTCTTTATCAATTTTTTTATTTTGCCAAGCTACGGTATTGTCTTTCCACTGTTCCTTTTCATTAGTGGTCGGCATACTAGCTATATAATTTTCCAATAGTGGTTTTAGGTTTTCTACCTTTACATCGCCTACAATAAAAAAATCAAAATCTGATGGATTGGAGAATCTGGATTTGTAAATAGACTTCATTTTCTCAAAACTAATATCAGAGACATATGCTTTGTTTATAATGCGCTTAATCGGATGGTCTTTACCATAAATTGCGACAGTTAAACTATCCTCCATTTTTCCTCTAAGATCTTTGCCTTTTGAATTAACATAGTTTTCCACACTTTGCATCACCGAGCTGTAGGTTTTTTCATCAAACCTCGGCTTTGTAAAACGAAGATGTGTAATTTGTAAAAATGTCTCGACATCTTTTGTTGTTGAATACCCACGAAATTTTTCTGAGGTATCATCGATCATAGGATTTAATCTAGCCGTTTTTCCTGATAGTATTTTAGATAATTCCGTTGATGAAAAGTCCCCCAATCCGGCTTTTCCCAAATACATAGGCAAAACTTCTGCAGTCGGTAAATCTTCTGCAGAAATCAAAGAGTGCCCGCCATCACTTACAATTTCAAAAAAAACTTCATTCTTACTCTTATCTGAGTATTTGTAATGCACCTTGATCCCATTACTTAATGTGTAGGTGGTAAAACCTAATGCGTCGTTCTTTTGTTCGCTAACTATAGTGCCTGGAGTAACCTTTGTTCCTGCCATTAAGGATACTGCTTCTCCTAGGTCTTCATAGGGTTTTAAGGATGTATTATTTTCTGCTGTTTTAATAATGTCTTTTACCTGGGTTTTAGTAATATTATTATTTCCCTTTACTCCAGTTGCAGTGAAAACCCTATTTTTATCGGTATACAAAGACCTCATAGCCCGTAAAACATCTTCAGAACTTAAATTATCAAAAATAGCCTTAGCAATCTTGTAGGTTTTAGATACATCTTCAATAGGTTTGTTCTCAAGATAATTCATCTTAATATCGTCAAGGATTACCGCATGATAGGTATCTTCTAAACCTGCAATCTTACTTTCGTAATCTTTAAGTTTGCTGGCTTTTGCCCTATCGATTTCAGATTTTGTAAATCCGAATTTTACGGCTCTGTTCAATTCGTTCATAACCACAGAAAAAGCGTCTTGTTGTTTATTTTTCTTGGGGTATATGTATAAATCGAAACTTTCATGTAAACGCACAAAATTTGAAATAGCTATTCTCACCCCTAATAGTGGTAACTCAGGGTCTTCCATTAGTCCTTGAAAGCGTTCTTTTAACATGGACTGTATCATGTCGTTGATAAGATCCTTTCTAAAATCTCTTACGGTTTCATTTTTTAATGATTTTGGCTGACGTATCTTGAATGTCAAACTTGAATATGCAACTTCTTCATCCATGGCTATGGAAAAATCCAATTCCTCTCTGTCTTCTATTTTTATTTCATAGCGTTTAAGCGGGTTTTTTACAGCGGGTATTTTTGAAAAATTCTCCTGTACTTTGGTTTCCATTTCGTCAATATTAAAGTCTCCTATAATAACAATGGCCTGTAAATCTGTTCTGTACCAATCACGATAAAAATTCCTAAGTGCCTCGTATTCAAAATTATCAACGATGCTCATAAGGCCAATAGGTATTCTTTTTGCGTATTTAGAGTGCCCATAGTCTGCATCAATATTTTTTTCAAAAATTCGCATACCCCCATTTTGGCGGGTACGCCATTCTTCTTTAATGACACCGCGTTCTGCATCTATTTCTTCATCGGTTAACAACAAATAATTAGACCAATCGTTGAGGATTTGCAATCCCACTTTGGTCATTTCTGGAGAAGTAGGAATGTTGTTGACGTTGTACACGGTTTCGTCAAAACCAGTATAGGCATTAATATCCTTACCAAAAACCAACCCGGTTTCTTGTAGTTTATTTAACATAGCCTTTCCCGGAAACGACTTGGTACCGTTAAATGCCATATGTTCTAAAAAATGTGCTAATCCACGTTGGTCCTCATTTTCTAAAATAGACCCTACATTTTGTATAATATAATAGCTTGCCAAATCTTTTTTAAAATCTGTGCTATGTAAGTAATAGGTCATCCCATTTTCTAGTACGCCCTTTCTTGTTTTTGGGCTTTCAGGTATTTTCTCATTTAAATCGATAGCATTTTTTGTAGCTACCTGATTATCAGTAGTAGTTTGCTGACCTGTAGCTTTAGTTTTGCAGCCCATTACTAGTATAGCGCATACTATGATTGATAATTGAATATTTATTTTTATTATTTTCATTTTAGTGTCTATTTATTGCTTATTTTTTGTGTTAAATGCCTTGTTCTTCCATCCAATTCGTATCGATCATTTCTGAAGGCTTTGGAGATTCTGAGTTTATAATCTTCCCTTCTGAATCGATTAATATAAATCTGGGAATGGCAAAAATATTATAGGCCTTTATAAATTCTGAATCAAAATCCTTATCGGCAAACAATTGTATACCTGCCATGTTTTTATCTTTTATCATTCTTTTCCATTTATCATAATCTTTTTGAGCATCAACTGAAATACTCACAAATGTTATATTTTTATTATGGTATTTTTTCTCGAGTTTTTCTAAAAAGGGAATTTCTGCTTTGCAAGGTGTACACCAAGTTGCCCATACATCAATGAACACGTATTGCCCTTTAAAATCGTCTAAAGACGTTTTGCCTCCCTTGTAGTTTTCGTAGTTTTCGAACTTTGGGGAAATGCTTCCAGGCGCATTGGCCAATTTAGATTCATATATTTTCATAAAGTCTTTTTTCCTTTTTTCATCGGTGGCCATACCCATGTAATCATCATATATATTTTGCAATCTTTCAGTGGTCATTTTATCAGCAAATAAAATGGAACCTTGTGCTTGTGAAAAAGCCACTTCATTCATGATGTATTCGTTCGGAATCTTTTTGATTTCTTCAAAAAATAAATCAGCCCCTATAAAATTTGTATCTGGATTTATTTTTTTCCTCACTTTGGACACTATTTTGGTGCTAACCAACCTCCTGTAACTTTCAGATAAACGATAATCTGCTTCTCTATCCATTGGTATATTGGAAATCTGGGTACTGTATTTCTCTGGCAATGCATAACCTTCTGGATTCTCTCGGTTTCTCGTCATAGATGTATATTCAGAAAGACTGTTTAGCAGCGTGTAATGCAATCGTTTTTTTTCATTTTCCTTAAAAGCATCGGTAAGGCCATCTTTAGTGTCTAGGTAGTCGAGCATTTTAACATGTCTCTTCTCTAGGTTGGCTACTATTTCTTCAGTAGTTTCTTTCTTAAGGTTTGGGTAAATACTATAGCTATTTAAAAGGGTTTTCTTATGTATTAAATAGTTGGTTTCAATAGCTCCGTTACCTGAGAATGAAACACCTTCTCCAAGGTTATCTCCATCGATTTTTATGTGAAGCTGTGCGCCCGGAGACAAATACATATTGGTGCTTTGTCCTACGGCATTCTCAAGAAGATACTCCTTAGGCTGTTTTAAATATATGGTATCTTCAAAGGTGCCATTATCACTTATTTTTATCTCATGTTTTATCTCATGTAGATCTTCTTTATTAATAAGTTTAAGGAATCCGTTATAGTTTGTTACTTTGCCAGATACAAGGGCATATTCTTTTTTTGTGGCAGCATCTTGTTTTGATTCATTTTTACAAGCATAGATTAAAATGATGCTTACCAATAGTATTGAAAATTTATGTTTCATTAATTTTATTTTTGATTGTTAGGGTATTAGATGTCTAAAGTGTTCAACATAGTTCTTAATTTAGGGTCGGATGGGAAATAGGCTTTTGGTGTAATTATTTCTCCCTCTGGGCCTAAAATAATAAACCTTGGTACGCCTGGAATTTTGTAGTCCTTAATAAATTTAGAATTATTAGCATTATCGGCCAAAAGATGCATTCCAGGTAACTTTTTCTCCTTTATCATTTTTCTCCAGCCATCTTCATTTTCTTTAAAATCGACAGAAATGCTTACAAACTGTAGTTTGGTGTTATGATACTCCTTTTCTAATTTTTTGAGGGCGGGTACTTCGGCAAGGCAAGGTACACACCAAGTTGCCCACAAGTCTATATACACATACTTCCCTTTTAAATCTGCCAACGAGGTGGTTCCCCCTTCATAATTAATGTAATTTTCAAAATTTGGTGAGGGTTGACCCGGGGCTATTGCTATTTTTCCCTGATAATGCTCGGCAACCATATCAATATGTTCTTGATTAGTGGCTATTGATAAATAACCCTGATAGATTTTTTTTAATTTTTCGGCAGTTATATCAAAACCATCTAGCTCCCTAAAAGCTGTTGTAAGAGCCATGTCGTTTTTAATGTATTGGTTCGGTATTTTATGCAACCAACTGAATACAATCTCTGCTTCACTAAGCTGAGGATTTTCTTGCTTTACTTTTTTTACATGTTCCTCCTTTTTGTGAATTAAAACCAATTGGTAACTCCTAGAGTTTTTGTAAACATCTCCAAGGTCATTGGGTATGTTCGCTACCTCTTTTTGATATTTTTTTGGAAGTTCTAGCTCTAAATTTTCGTTTGAATCCTTATTCAGAGAGACGATCAAACTCAATTTATCTATATTTAGATATTTAAGTTCATTTTCTTCTGATGCTATAAAAGATGTTGAAAGCGTTTTGTGTTGTTTCAAGTTTTCTACAAGCTGTTGATGCTGTTTTTCAGCGCGACCAAAGGCTTCTTGTGGTGTTATGGTCATCCCTTTTTTAACCATGTTGCTCGGGTTTAAATCTTTGTCTTGTTCCTCGATCTTGGCTTTTGCCAAAAGATAATCGGCTATTTCTTTACCTTCTCCTGAGTAAGATATATTGTCAACAGGTTTACTTCCGTTTAGGGCAACCTTTAAATCTGCTCCAGGATATAGGTAAACACCAAGCCTTCGTATGGCTTTGTCCTGTTGTTGAATTACTAAATTAGCTCTCATCGGTTTTTCTAAAAAGATGGTGTCTCTAAAGAAGCCGTTAGCGTCGAGTACCATTTCTGGGGTAACGGTATCAGAGCTATTGGGAAGCATATATATTGATCCTTCATAATTTTGAACATGCCCCGAGAATACCGCATAGTTTTTTGCGTCTTTTGATTTTTGGTCATTACATCCTACGAAAACGAATAGTAGGGTTAACCCTAACAATATGTTTTTAATTTTTTTATTTACTATATGCATTTCTTTACGGTATTTTATATTATTTGTAGGCGTTGAAGCAACCAATTTAGAGAGGAAGGAACAACACTCTAGTTATTAGCTTTTAGAGCGACAATTCAACAATGAATCACCCATAGTTTACTCTCTTGGGTTCTGTATTATTTGGCCGTTACTCGTATTAATCACATGCTCTGAAATTGGCATTGCCCAATTGATACTGTTAGGAGCATAGGTTACATCGCCTCTGGTCAAGGAAATACCTGCATTTTCAATTGCGTTCAAGCGTTTGATGTCAAAAAATCGCTTGCCGCTTACATGAAATTCGCGTCGGGCCTCATCAATACTATGGGCTATGGCTTCATCAGCATTGGCAGCGGTGAGTATATGGGCATTTGCGGCAACAAAGGAAGCTTCAAAACGATTTGCCCTTAATTGATTAACCACGTTCATGGCTGCTCCAAAATCACCGGTTCTTGCCAAACATTCTGCTTGTATTAATAGTAATTTGGGCACGGTAACCCCTAGCTCATAAAAATAGTTGGCCGAGAGAATGATGTTACCAGAAACAGGGGCTTCCTCTGTAAATAGTAAGCGTAGGTCATTATCTAAATCGCTTATCGCTAGAAGTTCATCTGAATATCCAGAGAATGCTATAAACTGACCTGCGGGAAAGGCTGTAAGCACTCGAGTATCTTTCATTAAAATACTTTCAGGATTGTCAATCTGAGTAGGTAAAATCGCAGCGCCAGGGCCAGAAATTAAATCTATATTGTAATCTAGAAGGGTATTGTTAATGGCCAAAGCGGCTTCAGCATTACGTAATGCTTCTTCATAATTGCCCATATGTAAATACACTTCTGCCAATACCCCCAGCGCTGCTGCTTTTGAAGGTCTATTGTTCGTACCGTTTATATTAGGTAAAGCTGCAATAGCATCTTCTAAATCTTGAATTATAAAAGCATAGACTTCGTTGACGGTGTTTCTTGAAATTGACACGGCATCATCAGAGAAAACGGTAACTATGGGCACTCCTGAACCAGCGTCTGTAGCTTGTGGTAGCCCATAGTGTACGCCATATATGTTTACAAGCTGAAAGTAATGGTATGCGCGATGTACTTTTGCCTCACCTGCATAGATGCTTTTTAACGGATCATCTGTATCAATGCCATCAAGAACTTCAAGAATATGGTTGGCATATCCAATACTAATATAATGGCTATTCCAAGCTACATCATTTTGGACACCATCATAAAATAGGGGTTCTAATTGATAAATATTACTTATAAAGTCAGAATCTCGAGAGCTTCCAGCAGCCAAAATATCGGCATCGGGAATCAATATATTATCATGTACCAGATTAGGTATGGCATTGCCAAGGTTAGAAGATAACCTAGTTGCATTGCCCAATAGTTGATCTACATCAGATAAACTTGATGCTATGGCGTTGCCTTTTGGTTCTATATCTACATAATCGTCGCATGATTGGTTCATCAATACGATAAGAATTAAAACTATGGATGTTATTTTTTTCATTTTATTAAAAGTTTAGATTGACACCAAATACAATTGTAACGGGAGGTATAATACCTGGCCTAAATGCTTGGGAAAAATTATCGGTAAAGGAAAAATCACCTGCTGTAAATGGTACGGATTCAGGGTCTAATCCTACATTATTTGCTCGCCATAATAACCCGAGATTTCTAGCTTGAAGCGTGAAATTAACGGCATTAAGTCCTATTTTTTCAGTAGCTTGGTTAGTTAACGTATACCCTAATGTAACATCACGTAACCGCACATAGGATGCATCTTGAATACCGTAATTCGAGCGGGTAAAGAATTCTTCCCTCCCAAAAAAGCTTAGTAGTTCGTCTGTATTTCTAGGTAGTGCAGGTATGTTTGTAGTAAGCTGGTCTCCTGGTATTTTCCACGCATTGGCAACATCTTTATGGTATACTCTGTTTGCGCTACCCGCATATTTTTGGAGCAATGATTCTTGAAAGACGTGTCCGAACTTAAAAGAGGCCAAAAATGACAGCGAGAAGTTTTTATAGCCAAAGGTGTTTCTGAAACCTCCAAAACCAGGGGCTATAAAAGGTTTTGTGGTAACTAGGGCCGCTATTGAAGGAATGTCTTCTTGATACCCAATAATGTCTCCATTCTCGTTAAAAATCTGCGGATTTCCTTCGCCATCAAGCCCTGCCCAGTCATACCGATAGCGCGAGCTAATGTCTTTACCTATAATGCTTTGCCTGCCATCATTAACTAATTGCATTAAATCACTTGGTATGGCAACGTTATTTTCCGCAAATGACAACACCTTATTTTTATTGAACGAAAAATTAAAGTTACCATTCCATCTAAGCCCGGTATTTCTTAGAATGTCGAAATTTAAATTTATTTCAATCCCTTTATTTTCAATGGTGCCATCATTTCTGAATATATTTCCTGTTTGTCCAAAGGTTCCATTGATACTGAAAGGTACCAGAAGGTTTTCTGATATACGTTCGTACACATCAACAGAGCCATCAATTCTATTGTCAAAGAAGCCAAAATCCAGCCCTAAATTTTTGGTCGTGGTTTCCTCAAAAGTGAGGTTTGGATTGCCTGCACTTGAAATTTCTGCAAAATTTTCTTGGGTTATTCGCTCGCTAGAGTCAAATTCGATAATTACTGCTGTAGATTGACCTCTGCGAAGGTTGCCGTTTATACCATAGGAGCCTCTCAATTTTAGTGTGTTGATCCAATCAGTAGTCATAAAATTTTCTTTGGCCAAATTCCATGATCCACCCACAGCCCACAACAACGGTTTGCTCAATCTTTTGTTGATACCAAAAGCGGTTGTTTGATCTATCTTGCCTGATAGCGTTAGGTTATATTTACTTTTATAGCTATATGCCATGTTACCAAATGTTGAGATCGCCCTACTTTTAACATCGGGTCTAAAAATATTGTTGGTAGATATGAATGCACCACTTTGTATATAGGATGGTACGCTACTACGCTCAAATCCTTCTATAGCTGTTGGGTCAAAGTTGGCATTAGAGACCCCAGTTCTGTCATTATATCCATAATATCTTCTTCTTGACAGGTCTATCGTATTTTCTGAAACTTCCATACCTGCCAAGGCAGATAAATTGTTGTGCTCTCCGTAGGTATTATTGAATTGTAGAGATCCTCTCAGCACATTGTTTATGGTGTTTTCATAAGAATTTTCCAATGTACCACCATAGGGTACATCGCGTTTCACGCTTGCGTTGCTGTCATCAAGAACATCGGTAATATAGTTGTTGTTATCGGTTCTGGTTTCAAAAAGCCTTACATCCTTATTATTGTTTATTTCATTTATAATTCTATTGTATTGGTATTTTACATCGGCAACCAACCAATCGGTAATTTTATAATTGATACCTGTCGCCAATCTTAAGTTAAAGCGTTTGTTTTCGTTATCCTGCAACTTCTGATCTAGTATGGGGTTGTACGATGGATCTTCAAAACCCAAGGTTTGGAATTCTTCTCTAAACCCTGAATACACATTTCTTATTGCGCGCGATTCCCCATTATCATCTACCAAACGATCGTATATTTTTAACCCTTCTGTCAATAATAAATTTGAAACTCCTATGCCATTATCTCTAGTAACAGAAGAGGTTAATGAGGCATCCAGCATGACTTTAATTTTATCGTTGATTTGAAAATCCGTAGTAAGGCTAAGGTTTAACCGTCTAAATGTATCCCCTAAATCAGGTCTTTCTTCATTAGCATGGGTTGCTGTGAAATTATAGGACGACAACGGGTTGCCACCTCGTATACTTAGCGTGTTCTCCCTAATAAATCCGGGAGACAAAAGGTGTTTTTCAAAATCTCTTAATATATTATTTTGTGCTAGTCCAGCAAGTCTTGTATCTCTTTCTGATGCCGAAATCCCTCCATTGGGATTGTAAAAATCTGCCCAGATTTCTTCAAAAGGGTCTAAAAGGCTATATCTGTCTCGTCTATTTGGTGGGTTATCCGGATCGCTATTAGCTGTTCTAATTGCTTGATTGCCAAAAAATTCATCTAATCCATAAGCATTACTGTAAATTTTTATGGTCTCTTCTGCGCTTGCTAGCCCCAGACCGCTTAAATCTTGACGCGTACCAATGGTTAGATTATTTGAAAACGTTATTGTGGGCTTTCCTGTATATTTACTTCCTCTTTTTGTAGTAATTACCACCACACCATTAGATGCGCGAATGCCCCATAAGGTTGTAGCGGCAGCATCACGCAAGATATCTATGGTTTCTATGGTTTGCGGATCTATGTCGTTTAAGGGGCCTTCGTAAGGAAAACCGTCTAGAACAATCAAAGGCTGCCTGTTCAACGAGTTTTGACGTTCTTTTTGACCACTATTTTGACTGCCATTTTCGAAAGCTGTATTAAAAGTACTTAGGCCACGTATAATTAGCTCCGTTTGATTTTGCCCCCCCGGGGTATTAACCGAGTTGATATTTAAACCAGGAGATAATCCCTCTAATCTATCGGATAGGTTAATTGCCTTTTGGCGCTCAATGTCTTTTTTGGTGATTTTTGAAGCTGCTACCGAGGATCTTTCAATATCAGTTTCGGTATATCCTGTTAGCACCACCTCATCTAGTTCATTGATATCTTCTTTTAAAACAATAGTATATTGTTCTTGTTTTGTGCTAATACGCTGTACAGCTTCCTCAAACCCTAACATATAGACAGATAATTCAAGGTTTAATGACACTTCCAATGAAAAACTTCCATCAAAATCTGTTTCTGTTCCCCTAATTATAAAATTAGAATTTCTTTGGGTTTTCTCAGTTGGCCGAGGTGTAGCAACCACAACTGAAGCGCCTACTATAGGGATGCCTGCTTTATCTAGAACATGCCCAGTAATGGTAAATGTTTCTTGTTGTACAACAGCGTTTTTATTTTCCTTTTTACGCACAACTATGGTACTGTCATTAAGTTTGTAAGTGCAAGAAATTGGATTTAAACTCTTATTTAAAAGTGTTTTTACTTTTACAGAGCCCTTCTTAATGTTTACTAGTGGCGCATTGCTAATGTGCTGGTAATTATAGAAGAAATCATATCCTGTTTTAGATTCTATAAGTTCAAATAGTTCTTCAACAGAAATGGTAGTATCCATCGCTATTAGTATTACTTTATTTTGAGAAAACCCATTATTGGGTGTAAAAGCAAATGTAATACTGCAACATAAAAAAAGGAAAGTTCTCATGGTGTTCAGTAGTACCCTAAGGATATAGCACCTTAAGGACCTTTTTGTTTTTATTTTCATAAATTTACAAAGTGTTAGTTAGTACATGGTTATTAATTAATATGTTCTAGGGGATGTGGCTATTGCTTTGGACGGTTCTAGCTCTGTCCCCTTTTTATTTTATGTGAATGGCGTTATTTTTTTGTTGAAAAGAGACACCACCAGTGTCTTCTATTATATTTAATAATTGAGAAATATTATCGCTCATTTTTAGTTTGCCAGAAAATTTTAATTGTTTTTTAGCCTCATCTTCAAAAACAATGTCAAACTGGTACCATCGCGCCAATTTTTCCATTATAGATTCCAAACGCTCTCTCTTAAATAGAAAAACGCCATTTCTCCAAGCTATTTGGGTTGCTACATCAACACTATAAACACTTAGAGCATCTGTTTTTATGTTGCTATTAGATTGTTGGCCAGGCGTTAAATATCTGCTAGTAAATGCGTTAAAAACCTTTACCTTTCCTTCAACTAAAGTGGTTAGTACCTTATCATCATCAGTGTAAGCTTGGATATTAAATTCCGTACCCAGAACCTCAACATCTTGAATCCCTGTTTTTACTTTAAACTTTGCACCTTCGTTTTTATAGCTTTCAGATACATCAAAATATACTTCACCGTAGACTAATTCTACTTCTCGAATTTCTCCTTTCTGAAACTGGGTAGGATATTTTAATTTGGAATCAGAATTCATCCAAACTTTAGTGCCATCAGAAAGTTGCAATTGAAACTGTCCTCCTCTTGGTACGGTTATATAATTGTATACTGTAGCTTCTTTGATTTTGGTATTGTTGTATACAATACTTTTTCCATTACTTTTTGAATAACCATTCTGAAATTTTTTTTCTTCATCTAGCTCAACCTGATTACCATTTTCCAATGTTAACACGGCCTTGTTTGATCCAGGTGAAATAAAAATAAATTGATTAGAAGCATTTATGGTAGTATTCTCCATACTGTTCGCAGAATAGTAAAAATAAGAAGTAGCGGAAATTACTGCTAGCACTACAGCTGCTGCGGCATACTTTGAGAATTTTAAAACACGCTGTTTTCTTGAAATGATTTTTTTCTTTTCTTTTATTTGGTTGGTAATTTTATTAAAATCAAATTCGCTCATAGATAGATTAATAAGGTACTCGGTCTTTACAAAACTTTTAAAAAGATTTTGGTTTTCAATTTTATGCAACCAAAAATTAAGCTTGGTTAAGTCATCATAATTAGCCTCGTTATTAAGGTATTTAGCTATAGTAGAAATTATTTTCTTATCATTCATAATCTATATGTTATATGTAAAACGTTGATAATGATCTATACCCTTGTTTTTTTTTTGTTTTTTTTTTTTTTAATTTGTTCCAGAATTAAATAAAACGTTTTTGGATTTTACGAATCATTCTTTTTTACTAAAACGATTAGCTACCGGTGATGACAATGCATTTAATTACCTGATAAAGGAAAAGTATTCCAAATTGTATGCCTATGCGCTTTCATTAACAAAAGAAAAAAATACAGCAGAAGATATCGTACAAACGGTTATAGCAAATTTTTGGTCTCGTCGCAAAAAAATGGATAATGTAAAGAAACTTAATGCTTATCTATATCGTGCTGTTTATCACGAATTTATCACAGAATTTCGTAAATCTTCTAAATTACTTTATGTAGATAAAAAGTATATTGAAGCGCTAGATACCTTAATAGATGCAGAAGAAAAAGATTTAGAACCTCTTGTAGAAATACTTAACCAAGAAATTGATCGGTTGCCCAGAAAATGTAAAAATGTTTTTATTCTTAGTAAAAGAGATGGCTTAACGCATATGGAAATTTCCGATTACTTAGGTATTTCATTGAAGACCATTGAGGGCCATATAACTAAAGCCTTTAAAATTTTGGAAGCTAAAATTGGAAAAAGACTAACTACGATTTTAATTATATTATTCGGCTTTGATAATGTTTATGGTAATGCCGTTGAATAACAGGTTGACTTAACACTTGAGCCATTCACAAAAAAAGGATTGTATTGACCTAAGTCTTACAATCCTTTCATAACTAACTCAAAATTATTACTTCACTTTTTAGGAGTGAATGATATCTCATAGGATTTATCATCTGTCGTTAGGTGCTTTGCAATATCTTGGATGCTTTCTTTTGAAACACTTTTTACAATATCCTCAAAGTTCTCTAGAAGTTCCATATTGTAGCTTTCTAATTATTCTGTAGTTATAGTCAAAATACCATTAAAAACAAAACCTTGGTCGTCAACCGTATAATTTAAAATTATGGTTTTAGTCAATTCATCATAGGTTCCTGTAGCGGTAAAAGTAGCTACTAGGAAACCGCAGGTATACGGTTGCGTTGCCACGTCTACCGTGCCGTTGGTAGCGCCATCGGATGAAGGCGTAAATGTCAAGGTTATATCAGGTGTGTCTGCGGCTTCACAGGGACCGAAATTAAGAGGGTCAGTAATAGACAGGAATCCGCATCCGGCGAAAGGTGGCGTATCTGGATTTGAATCATATTCGAAAACCTCTCCAAAAGCTGCATCTGTAAACGATAACGAACCAGACCAAATACTAGTATCAACTAGTGAATCACAAGTAGCAGATTCATAAGGGTTGGTTCCGTTGGTAACCTCATCGCCATTTAATTCGCCATCGCCATCGCAATCTGCCATCATCCAAATAGGGTTTGTCGCATTAAAACCATTATAATTCGGTAATTGTGAAGGCATGCAGGGGTCACTATCATCTTGGTCAGTATCAGAAAATATACCATCACCATCATTATCTACGGGAGCGGCTTCTACGGTTATCGTCACATTAGAATTTTTACTAACATCGCCATTCTTGACAGTGACCACCAGCGTGATTTCCGGAGTCACGTTTGCATCTATGATATCGGAATTGGCAATGGTCAACTCACCAATGATTTCATCTATGGCAAGTGCATCTTGCGGCGTTTGAGAGGTGATTTCGAACGATACAAGACCGATATTGGTTCTCCCCGTTATTTCGCCCACAATATCGCCGACCATCGCATTATCGGAAATCACTGCAGTAAAATCGGCAGTGGTCACTACCACACCTCTTTCTGCTACACTTTCATCGTCTGATGTACAGCCGCCAAGTAACAATGCAATAAACGGTATACATAGGATTCTTAAATATTTCATAATATCAGTTTTAAGTTGATTAATGTCATTTATTTTATTTCGTAGGCTTAAACACTATCTCGTAAGCTTGATTGTCGGTAAGTATTCTATTTGCAATGTCTTGAATTTGATCTTTGGTTATACCGTTAACAATTTGTTCAAAATTTTCGGGCAGCTCCATATTATATCCTTCTAAGACATAGGTCTTTACACTCGTGATATCATGATCCATACTGCTTTCAGAATCTTTACGTTCTTTTAAAAGTTCCTTTTTGGTTTTTTCAAGACTTTTTTCATCTATAATTCCATTCTTCATTTTCTCCATCTCTTGATGTACGATGCCCACCAATTTATCTACCAATTCAGGATTGCAATCAAAATTCACTGAGATAGAGGCTGATGGTCTTGGTTTTCTAGTTAATTCAGCAGTAGCTCTAGCTCCATAAGTGCCGCCTTCTTCTTCGCGTAATGTGGCTGTATATCTTAATTGTAAAAGCTTTCCGAGCGTGCTGGTCAAAAATTTGTCTTTAAGGGAATACGCCATGTCCTTTTTCACATTTATGTGAACAGTACCTTTGGCATCCTCCATAGGCATTAAAATTTCCTTTTTAATCTTTTCGTTTTGCCACGCTACTGTGTTGTCCTTCCACTGCTCTTTTTTGTTGGTGGTGGGAATGCTAGCTATAAAATTCTCCAATAGAGGCTTTAGCTTTTCTGAGGTAATATCACCTACGATGAAAACATTAAAATCTGATATATCTGAAAATCTAGATTCGTAAACGGTTTTTATCTTCTCTAAAGAAATGTCTGAAACAAACTCTTTATTTATGATTCTTTTGACAGGATGGTTCTTACCATATACCGCTACGGTCAGGCTATCTTGCATCTTAGCTTGGGGGCTTTGATCTTTAGAATCTACGAAAGCCCCAATGTTTTGCATGAAGGATTTATAGCTTTTCTCATCAAACCTGGGATTTACAAAGCGTAGATGCACCAATTGTAAAAGTGTTTTTACGTCTTTCGTGGTAGAAAAACCATGAATACCTTCTGAAGTATCGTCCATTACACTGCTGGTCATGGCTGTTTTACCTGATAGAATTCTATTTAATTCTGACGAGGAATAATTTCCTAAACCTGCATCTTGCAAGTACATGGGCAGAATATTTGCAGCTGGTAAATTGTCTGTGGCAATCAAAGAATTTCCACCATCGCTAACTAAATCTATAACAACGTCGTTTTTGTTTTTATCAACATATTTGTAATGCACCTTTACCCCGTTGCTTAACGTATAGGTTGTAAAATTTAAAGCAGTATTATTATCTTCCTTGACTATGTTGCCGGGTTCAATATTCACACCTGCCATTAATGAGGTCGCCTCTCCCTGATCTTCATAAGGCTTTAGTGATAGATTATTTTCGGCGGTAGTGATGATATCTTTCACTTGCGCTTCAGTAATATTGTCATTGCCCTTTACCGCTGTTGCAATGACGGCCCTATTTTTCTTCGTGTATAGCGTTTTGATACGATTATGGACTTCCTCCGGTCTTAGATTTTCGAAAATGGTCTTTGTTATATCAAAGATTCTTACCGCGTCTGCCATGGGCTTGTTTTCAAGGTAATTCCCTTTTATTTCTTCAACAATCATAGAAGGGGAAAGATCCTCAACACTTTTAGCCGCGCTTTCATAATATTTCAGTACATCGGCTGTAGCCCTGTTGATTTCAGATGCTGTAAACCCAAATTTCACAGCCCTGTTCAGCTCGTTCATTAGCAAGCTAAAGGCTTCTTGCTGTCTATTTTTCTTTGGTTGAACAAAGACATCCAAACTCTCGTGAAGACGAGCAAAATTCGAAAACCGAACACCAAGACCAAGTGCGGGCACATTAGGATCTTGGGATAATTCTGAAAAGCGTTCGTTGAGAACATTGACCGCTATCTTTGTTAGCAGTTCTGTTTTAAGATCTTGTACCGTTTCATCCTTCAATGATTTTGGATGGCGTATTTTAAATGTTATCGCCGATAAAGGCACTTCTTTATCCATTGCCGTAGCGAAAACGAGTTTGTCTTCGTCTTCAATTTTTACATTGTAGCGTTCGGGTGCTTCTTTTACTGCTGGTATTTTAGAGAATTTAGACTTCACTTTGACCTCCATCTCATCCAAATCAAAATCACCTATTATAGCAATAGCCTGTAGATCGGTTCTGTACCAATCGTGATAAAAATCCCTTAAGGCCTTATACTCAAAATTATCAACGATACTCATAAGACCTATGGGTACTCTTTTTGAATATTTCGAATATCCGAATTCCGCCCCTATTGTTTTTTCCATGAGTCGCGAGTGCCCACTTTTAGAAGTTCGCCATTCTTCTTTGATGACCCCACGTTCCGCATCAATTTCTTCATCGGTCAGTAATAAAAAGTTAGACCAATCGTGAAGAATCTGCAAGCCCACCTTTGTCATTTTTTCAGTGGTCTGTACTCTATTGACATTATATACCGTTTCGTCAAAACCGGTGTATGCATTGACATCTCTGCCGAAAGCCAATCCGTTTTGTTGTAGCTCGTTAAGCATTGCCTTACCAGGAAATGCCTCGGTACCATTGAAAGCCATATGCTCTAAGAAGTGAGCCAGCCCTTGCTGGTTATCATTTTCTAGGACAGAACCTACATTTTGAATGATATAATAGTCCGCTACATTTTTATTGATATCGGTGCT
Source organism: uncultured Algibacter sp. (assembly GCA_947499935.1). Lineage (GTDB taxonomy): Bacteria > Bacteroidota > Bacteroidia > Flavobacteriales > Flavobacteriaceae > CANMQH01. The sequence goes on from CANMQH010000001.1 coordinate 361,744, forward strand.
GTACAAGTAGTAGGTCATGCCATTTTCAAGCACACCTTTTTTTATTTTCGTATTCTGGGGTATTTTTTGACCCAAATCGAGCGTGTTTTGAGCAGTCTCTTCAATTTCAAAAGTACTTTTGGGTACGTTTTTGGTTTTACACCCGATAAACATCAAGGTGCATAATGCGATTGATAATATACTATTACTTTTCATTTTCTTATTGTTTGAATTAATAATCTGATAATGTTCTAAATGCCCTGTTCGTCAAGCCATGAGGTACCTACTATTTGGGAAGGTCTTGGAGCATCTGCATTGATAATTAAACCTTCTGGATCTAGCAATATAAATTTTGGAATGCCATAAATATTATAGGCTTTAATAAAGTCTGAGTCATAGTCTTTATCGGCGAGCAATTGAACGCCCTTCATATGCTTTTCTTCTATCATTTTTCGCCATTTATCATAGTCTCTTTTTGAATCGATAGATATGCTGACAAAGACTATATTCTTATCGTGGTATTCTTTTTCAAGCTTTTCGAAATAAGGTATCTCGGCGACGCAAGGTGAACACCATGTTGCCCAAATGTCTATGTAAATGTATTTACCCAAGAAATCGTTTAATGAGTTCGCCCCGCCTTTATAATTTTCATACCCTATGAACTGCGGCGAAGGCATTCCTGGAGTGTTTGCCGATTTCAACTCGTATACTTCTTGCAGCTCTCTTTTTCTCTTTTCACTTTCAATGAGAGGTATGTATTGGTCTCTAATGTTCGCAAGTTCTTGTGGGTCTTTGGTCTGTGATGATTGAATTGAAAGTTTCGCATTAACAAAAGCAATTTCACCTTTAATATAATTGTTGGGAATCTTATTGATTTCAGCAATTTCGATCCCTCTAAAATCTGCCAAGGTATCTTGAGATATACGCTTCATACTCTTGGTGGATATTCGATTAAAAACCAAGGACCTGTAGCTTTCAGATGAACGAAAATCACTTTCTCGATCTATTGGTAAATTCTTAAGCTCACTGGCGTACTTTTCAGGTATTACATTTTTTTCACCCTCCTTCTCAAAAGGATAATACAAAACCTGGTCTGAAATCTTGTTCAAAAGCATGTAGTGCAATTGCTTTTTTTCGACCGTGATAAAGTTCTCTGAAAGGTTCTTAGAGCTTTCTAATTCCCCTACTATGTTTTCATGTAGCTTTTCTATATCGGCTATTTTTTCACTTAGAGGTTTCGGAACTTCTTCATTATAATCATTTTTGAGATAGCGTAATAAAAGTTCATCTTTCTTTTGTAGATAATTATTTTCAAAAGATCCATCTCCGGAAAATGACATATTCTCGGTGAGATTATCACCTTTGATCGTGATACTTAAATTCGCGCCAGGTGCTAAGTATATTTTTGCACTAGAATTTACACTGTTCTCCAAAGAATATCGCATCGGGTTTTTTAAAGGAATGGTATCTGAAAAAACGCCGTTGTCATTTATTCTCAACTCATGTTCCTCTTGCTCGTTACGTAGCTTCAACCATCCGTTGTAGTTGGTTACTTCTCCAGAAATAATCGCATATTCCTTTGAATTTTCACTATTTGTATTGTCTTTACAGGCCGTAATTATAAATAGACCGGCAAGCAGCATAAAAAAATTGTTCTTCATTTGTTTCGTGTTATTTTACAATTAGCTTAAGGTAAAATGATTGTTGATGCATTTATTTCCGTTTAGATTAATCTTCAAGTCGGCCCTAACATAATTGTCAGAAATCATGTTTATATCGTATTTAAGTTGCCTGCTTTTTATTTACCCCGTAGTTTCTTAATGAATCATATGAAATGTTAAATCGTTGCCCCTTTACGACTAAGGTAAATATGAACCTTACCTACAATACCGGTGACCATTCAAGAGTAAATCTGCTCCCTTTTTATTCTCTCGGATTTTGCTGTATTTGTCCCATACTTGTGTTGATTACCCTTTCTGAGATTGGCATGGCCCAATTGATACTGTTCGGAGAGAAAGTAATCGTTCCCCTGGTTAAAGAGATACCTGCATTTTCAATGGCATTTAGGCGTTTGATGTCAAAAAAGCGTTTTCCATTCACGTGAAATTCACGTCTGTTTTCTTCAATAATATGGGCAACGGCTTCATTAGCGTCTGATGCGATAAGCATGTGACCTCCTGAATCGACGAAAGAGATTTCAAAACGCTTAGCTCTCAACGCGTTAACAACATTCATCGCTTCTTGGGGGTTACCTGTTCTAGCCAATGATTCTGCTTGAATCAGAAGTAGTTTGGGAACGGTCACCCCCAATTCATAGATATAGCCCTCGCTGAGTTGAATTTTGCCCGTAGCAGGGTTTTCGCGTGTGAACATCAATCGAAGGTCATTATCAAAATCGTTAATCGCTATGAGCTCATCAGAAAATCCTGAAAAATCTATTGTTGATTGATCTATCTGATTAAAAGCATTGGGTATTAAGGCCACTTTCATTAAAAGATTCTCGGGATTATCGATATCAGTTGGAATAAAGAATGTGCCTACGTCTTCTATTAAATCTGTATTATAATCAAGAAGTGTACTGTTTATCGCAAGAGCACCTTCAGCGTTGACCAGCGCCGATTCGTAATTACCCATATGTAAATATACCTCCGCCAAAAGACCTAAAGCAGCAGCTTTACCCGGTCTATTGTTCCTTCCGTTTCTATCCGGTAATAAATTAACCGCATCGTTTAAATCTTGTAATACAAACTCGTAGATTTCGTTGACGGAACTTCTTGATATAGGTATGGTATCATCTGAAAAAACAGTAAGCAAGGGTACGCCAGACCCAGGTTCTCCTGCTTGTGGTAGCCCGTAGTGCACGCCGTAGATATTCACCAATTGAAAATAATGATAGGCACGGTGCACTTTGGCTTCGCCTGCATAAGTGTTTTTTAAAGGATTATCAGTATCGATTTCTTCTAAAACTTCAAGAATATGATTGGCATAACCAATACTAAGGTAATGACGTTGCCATTCTGGGTCGCTTTGAACGCCTTCAAAAAAGACAGGTGCCAATTGGTAGATATTCTTTAAGAAACTGGCATCGCGAGAAGTCCCGACGACAGTAATTGCTTCATCTGTCATTTGTATGTTATCATTTACAATGGAAGTTATATTAACACCCAGTTCAAAAGATAGCTCACTTGTATTACCCAATAGCTGGTCTACATCATCTAGAGAGGATGCTATGGCACTGCCTTTAGGTTCAATATCTACATATTCATCACATGATTGAATTATGGACACGGTAAAAATCAAAATTAGAAGGATTGCTTTTTTCATTTCATTATAATTTTATATTAACCCCAAATACAATAGTAACCGGGGGTATGACACCGGGCCTAAAGGCTCCGTTGAAATTGTCGGTTAGTGAACCATTACTGATAGTAAATGGAATCGATTCAGGATCCAGGCCTACATTGTTTGCTTTCCATAACAGCCCAAGGTTTCTTGCTTGAAGTGTAAAATTAATCGCTTGGATTCCGATTTTTTCCGTGGTATAATTTTCTAATGTGTACCCAAGTGTTATATCTCTTAACCTCACGAAGGAAGCATCTTGAATGCCGTAGTCTGAAAGCGTAAAAAAATCTTTTCTTATAAAGTTCAATTCGTCAAAATTTCTCGGCAATGCTGGGATATCGGTAAAAAGCTGGTCACCTGCTTGACGCCATCTGTTGGCCACATCTTTATGATATATTTTGTCTGCACTACTCGCATATTTTTGATTCAAAGATTCTTGAAAGACATGACCGAACTTAAAGGAGGCCAGAAAGGACAAGGTCCAATCCTTATATCCAAAAGTATTTCTAAAGCCTCCAAAAGCAGGAGCTATAAAGGGTTTTGTAGTAACTAAGGCCGCGGTTGAGGGAAACCCATTTTCATACCCGATAATATCTCCATTTTCGTTAAAAATTTGCGGATTCCCATCTCTGTCGAGTCCTGCCCATTCATAACGATAACGAGAACTAATATCTTTTCCGATGATGTTCTGCCTTCCATTGTTTACCTCGGTGATTAAAAAAAATGATCTTGGTAAATTATTTTCTGAAATAGAAAGCACCTTATTCTTATTGTAGGATAAATTAAAGTTACTGCTCCACGTGAACTCACTATCTCTGAGGATATCTAAATTCAGGTTAATTTCAACCCCTCTATTTTCAATAGATCCATCATTTCTGAACACGTCACCTGTTTGCCCAAAGGTTTCGTTAATATTAAAAGGGACTAAAAGGTTTTCCGAGGTTCTTTCGTATACATCTACAGAACCGTTAATACTGTTGTTGAAAAACCCAAAATCTAAACCTATATTTTTGGTGGTGGTTTCTTCGAAAGTCAAATTAGGGTTACCACTACTGCTGATACGTGCAAAATTATCATCGGAAATCAGCTCGTTAACTCCGTAACCGATTACTACCGCTGTTGAGAGCCCTCTTCGGAGGTTACCGTTGACCCCGTAAGACCCCCTTAGTTTTAAGGAATTGGCCCAATTGCCAAGAAAACCTTCCTCGGCAAGGTTCCATGAGCCACCTACTGCCCACAACAATGGTTTGCTTAATCTTTCGTTGATGCCAAAAGCCGTTGTTTGATCTATTTTACCCGACAAGGTTAGATTATACTTGCTTTTGTAGCTATAGGCAAGGTTACCAAAGGTAGAAATGGCCCTACTTTCAACATCAGGTCTAAATATATTGTTTATGGCAATCGGGGTCGTAATTTGAATATAAGAGGGTATGGACCCAAGTTGATAACCTTCTATTGAAGTCGGGTCGAAATTAGCGTTTGAAATTCCGGTTCTCTCGTTATAGCCAAAATAAGTTCTGCGATTAAGATTAATGGTGTTCTGCGATACTTCCATTCCGGCCAAAGCAGACACATCATGATGCGCGCCGAATTTATTGTTAAATTGTAGCGATCCTCTAAGTACGGAATTAAGAGTAAGTTCCAACGAGTTTTCCAATGTACCACCATAGGGTACGTCTCGCACTACTTGGGAATTGGCGCCGTTAATAACATTGGTGATGTAATTATTATTATTACTTCTCGTATTAAAAAGCCTTACATCTTTGTTATTATTGATATCAGTAACAATTCTGTTGTATTGGTATTTTAAATCGGCGGTCAGCCATTTGGTCACTTTGTAGTTCAACCCAGTGGCCAATCTTAGGTTAAAGCGCTTGTTCTCATTGTCTCTCAGTTTTTGATCCAGTATGGGGTTGTAGGAAGGGTCTTCAAAACCTAATGTGCTGAATTCATTTCTAAACTCTGAATATATGTTTCGTACCGCTTGGGGTACACCGTCATTATTGGCCAGACGGTCATATATTCTTAAGCCTTCTGCATTTAACAAACTTGAGACGCCGATACCATTGTCTCTACTAACGGAATTGGTGAGAGATCCATCTACAATTAATTTGATTTTCTCGCTTAATTTAATATCAGTGGTCAAACTCAGGTTCAATCGCCTAAACTCATCACCTATATCGGGTTTTTTCTCGTTAACATGGGTCACTGTAAAATTATAGGAGCTTAAAGGATTACCGCCTCGCATAGCCAAGGTGTTCTCCTGTATAAAACCTGGCGATAACAAATAGCGATCAAAATCTTTTAAGATATTATTTTGCGCAAGTGCTGATAGCCTAGCGTCTCGTTCCTGCTCTGAAATTCCGTTATTTGGGTTGTAAAAATCTGCCCAAATTTGTTGAAAAGGATCTAAGAGCGCATATCTGTCTGCTATATTGAAAGGGTCGTTGGGGTCATTGAAAACATTTATCGCCACGTTGTCAAAACCTGTATCTAACTGATAATAGTTACTATATAAATTAATTGTCTCTTCTGCACTTGCCAGACCTAAACCGCTTAAATCTTGCCCCATGCCAATGGTGAGGTTGCTTGTTAGGGTTATGGTTGGTTTGCCAGAAAATTCGCTCCCCCTTTTTGTAGTAACTACCAAAACTCCATTTGATGCTCTAATACCCCACAAAGTCGTAGCGGCCGCATCTCGCAATACATCAATAGTTTCTATAGTTTGTGGGTCGATATCGTCAAGAGGGCCTTCATAAGGAAACCCATCGACAACGATTAATGGCTGCCTGTTTAACGAATTTTGCTGTTGTCTTTGGCCGCTATTTTCACTACCAAAATCGAAATTAAGGTCAAAAGTACTTTTACCTCGTATGATCAGTTCATTTTGTTTTTGTCCCCCAGGGTTGGTTACCGAATTGATGTTTAAACCCGGCGACAACCCCTCCAGCCTATCAGATAAATTAATCGCCTTTTGACGGGCAATGTCTTTTTTTGTGATTTTTGATGCTGCTACCGAAGACCTTTTAATATCGGTTTTAGTATAACCAGTAAGTACTACCTCATCTAATTGACTGATGTCTTCTTTGAGAATAATAGGATATTCTTTCTGTTTTGAATTAGTTATGAGTATTGAATAATCTTTAAATCCTATTAAGAACACCGATAATTCAAGATTTAATGATACTTCTAATGTAAAACTACCATCAAAATCTGTGGCTGTTCCTCTAATTATAAAATTTGGATTTTTAAATGTTTGTTCTCCTAGTTGAGGTGTAGTAACTACAACGTTGGCTCCTGCTATTGGTAATCCAGATTCATCAAGAACTTGTCCAGTAATTATAAACGTTTTTTGTTGAAAATCGTTTTTAATATGTCTTTTCTTATTCTTGACTATAAAGGTGTCGTTTTTAAATTTATAAGTACATGAAATGGGATCGAGCGCCTTTTGTAAAAGTGAGGCTATTTTGACTATTCCCTTTTTTACGTTTATTAATTGTGCGTCTTTAACCATCTCTACATCGTAAATAAAAGAGTAGTCAGTTTGCGATTTAATAAGTTTAAATACGTCTTCTACTGTAATTGATTTATCGGAATCAATTACAATCTTTGTGTTTTGCGAAAAACCAGTGCTTGTATTAAAACTAAAAGCCAAGCTACAAAACAATAAAAAACAAGATTTCATGATGATTTTGATTAACCTTTTATCTCTAAAGAGTATGGTCTCTTTTAAATTATATTTCATAAATTTACGTTTGAGTTAGTTATTTAATTAGCTCTTTATTAGTTAGGGATTAAACAGTTACTTTGGACGGTGCTCGTTTTTTCCCTTTTTTATTATTTTACTATAATTGTTTTTCCTTCTATTTCAAATTCAACCCTTTCTGTTTCTTCTATATTTATTAGCAACTCTTTTATATCGCTAGTTCTTTTGAGGGCACCAGAAAATACTAAGTTTTTCTTTGCTTGGTCTTTGTAAACGATAGTAACATCATACCATCTCGATAATGTTTTTAGCATGTTGTATAATGATTGTTTCTCAAAACTGAAAAAACCGTTTTTCCATGCTATTTCATTATCAATATCAACCGTATTAATAGTAATGTCAGAGGTTTTGTCTGTAATTATTGCTTGTTGAGATGGTTTTAAAACCATACTAGAATCCATATGAGTAACAGCCACTCTGCCTTCAATTAATGTCGTTGCTATAAAATTATCACTCTTATAGGCTTTTATGTTAAATTCTGTTCCTAGAACTTCTACTTCTTGTCCTTGTGTAATGACTCTAAACCTTGCTCCACTGTGATTATCACTTGAAGAAACATCAAAATAAGCTTCTCCATAGAGGAGTTCTACTTTTCTTATATCTCCTGAAATAAAGTTGACGGGGTATTTTAATTTAGATTCGGAATTTAGCCATACTTTGGTACCGTCTGATAAGATTACAAAAAACTCTCCTCCTCTTGGAATACTTATATAGTTATAGGCAATATCTGTTTTAGATTTAGTTGATGCATTGTAACGCAATGACTCTCCGTTACTTTCTATATGGTTTGATTGGTATGTTTCTCCCTTTTTTAATGTAATATTTGTGCCATCTTCTAAAGTTAAAATAGCTTTATCTGTACCAGCCAAAATTTGTGTATTGGTTATGGTTTGTACGGTTTTTGGGTCTTCTTTTTTATTTAAATAAAAATAACCTAATGATATAAAAATTAAGAGACTCGCGGCATATTTTAGATACCTACGTTTAAAAACCAGGTTAAAATTTGAGTTAGATTTTGTGCTATTTTTATGTTCTATTTTATCAATAACCTTTAGAAACGATTCATCAAGGTTGTTTTTTAACATAGATAAGTTAACATCATGACTATCTAATATGTATTGTTTTAATATATCTTGATTTTTCTCGCTTACAAGCCATTCATTAAGCTCTTGGAGCTCTTTATTAGTAATGGTATTGGATAAAAGTTTGGAGATATGGGATTTCATTATTTGTTTGCGAATATTTTTAAATTTTAATAAAAAAATTTAATTAAGTTTACATTAATACTCTAAAGTTTAAGAATACCCCTAAAAAAATATTTTTTTTTTTAATATTTGAAGAATAATATTAAATGATGAACGACATAGATGCCCTAGAAGCGTTTAAAAAAGGAGACAAAAAAGCATTTAAGTTTTTGTTTAATAAGTACTATGATAGATTGGTGGCATATATCATGACTTATTCTCATAATAAAATGATTTCTGAAGATGTTGTACAACAAGCTTTTGTAAGTTTATGGGAAGGTCGTGATAAATTGAACGATATGCGTTCTCCAAAAAATTATTTATATGCGATTGCTTACAATAGGTATATGGATATTGTTAAGAAAGAGAAAAAACAAAATAATGCATTAAGTCAAATTTATGAAAGAGCCTTGCAAGATAGAATAGTAGAAGATAAGGAAGCCTTGGAATTACGCGTAAAAAAGATGAATCAAATTATTGAAACCTTACCTCCAAAATGTAAAAAAATATTGAAGATGAACAAGATAGAAGGTGTAAAATATAAAAATATAGCAGAAATTATGGGCATATCTCTTAAAACAGTAGAATCACAAATGAGTATCGCTTATAAGAAAATTAGAAAAGGATTTGAAAACGATAAACTTATTTTAGTATTTATTGATGATTTTTTTTCAATATAAAACCTGTTTGTAATTAATTGTTTTATAGTTTAATAATGGCACGCTGAAAAAGAATAGTTTTCTTTTAACCATCAAATTTTTATACGTGTTGCCATTTCGTTGTTTTTCAGAGCACAGTCTTATCCTTTTAAGAATCAATCGTTTCTAAGTATAAATCTTCTAACTCTTTTAGGCTAATATCTTCACTTTTAAAAGACTCAACTAAATGGCCCTCTTTCATAATTCCAATATGGGTCGCAATTTGTTTTGCACGAAAAATATCGTGAGTTGCCATAAGTGTTGCTACACCTTTGTCTTTAAGGGTTAATAGCAACGTTGAAAACTCGTTACTTGCTCTTGGGTCTAATCCTGATGTAGGTTCATCCAAAAGCAACACCTTAGCATCTTTAGCTAAAGCAATAGCAATACCTACTTTTTGGCGCATACCTTTAGAATATGCAGACACCCTTTTTGAATGTGCATTAGTTTGTAACCCTGCTTCTGTAAGGAAATTTATCAACGCTGTTTTAGGATACTTTTTCTTTGCTAAACCAACAAAATACTCTAAATTTTCTAAGCCAGTTAAAGTAGGGTAAAGCATCAGGTTTTCAGGAATATAGGATAAATATTTTTTTGTTTCCATGTTTTTTTTGCTAACATCTAAACCGTTTATGCTAACACTTCCTTTTGTTGCTTCAATAAAACCTAGAAACAAATTAATGGTAGTAGATTTACCAGCGCCATTGGCACCTAATAGACAATAAATGTCTCCTGCTTCAACTTTAATATTCAAATTATTAAGAGCAGAAAAGGTGTTGTATTCTTTACTTAAATTAGTTGCTTCTAACATATCTTAATTATTTTTTTGTTTTGGAAAATTATTAAAATCTTCTACCGTTAATTTTTGATGATTTTTGTATTTCGTATAAAAATAGTTTGTCCATTCTTTTTGAAATGTTTTTGTAGTATTTTGAAAACTCAAATAGTGTTGCGTATCGGTTTCAGCAATTTCATTCATGGTGTTTTGTAATATAATAGCAGGAGAAAACCAACCAAGTTTATTGGCAAATTCACGTTGATTCATGGATTGATTTTCATACTTACTTTCAAACGCATTCATAAATTTATTTTTTTCATTTAAAAGAATAAAGTTTTTGTTCCAATAAGTTCTAAAGCCATTAGTTGCCTCATTTTCTTTATCCTTTTCTGATGGATTTTCCTCATAAAACTTTTGTAAAATAGCTTCTTCTTTCTTTTCAAATTCTTTTTCAATAGCTCTTTTTGAGGTTATATATTCAACTCTAGAAGGAGAAGGATGTACACTACTCGCTACTATATTTACAAAGCTTGGTATAATCAATACAAAAAGTAACCATGTGCCTAATAGTAAAATGATATTTTGAGAAGAAGATTTGTTAAGTAAGTTTACTAAAAAGGCTAAACCAAACCAAAACAGCGTATATAAAGCAATGCTAAATAGTAAAACTAAATAGGATGCGTTTAAAAAATTAACGCCTATGATAGATAACGATAACGTTAGTAAAGCACTTATTAATAACACTAGGAAAAAATAACGAAAAACTATTTTTTTTAGCAACCATGATTTTATATTAATAGGCATGGAAAGTAGCAATCTAAGCGTGCCTTGTTCTCTTTCTGAAGACAAGATGTTATAACTAAAGGCAATAATTAAAAGCGGTAAAATAAATACAAATACAAAGGCTAAATCAAACCCACCGGTAGCTATATTTATTGGGTTTTCAAAATTGTCATTATCTTTTTCGGCATTGGTGCCTCCTATATTTACTTTGCTGTAATATGGAAAAATATCACTTTGGCCGTTGCTAATAACGGCAAGTGGTGCTGGTGTTACTGTTAAATACCTACCACCGTAATAATTACCCATAGCCACAGGGTTTGTAGGGTCTTCAAATATTCTATCGGGAGGTTCATTTATCCCTTTTTCAATAGATTTTAAGTTGTTTTTATGGTTAGTATAAAATGTGTTTTCTTTATTTTTTACTAGCTCAATACCTTCTAATTGTTTATTAACTCTTGATTTACCATTGTAAGAAGCAAATAAAATGAATACAAAAAGGAATAGTACTAAAATTAATACTAAAGGGTTTCTTACTATATTTTTAAGTTCTAGTTTTATCATTTCAATTTATTTTTTTGAACAGATAGCATTACCAAAATACCGCTTAATAAGCACCATATCATTAAATAGAGTAAGTTACTTGTGCTTTTTTCCATAGTTTGAGAAAACGTGATGGGGTGGTATTCAAAGGTTATGTTTTTCTTGAAAAAATCAGTATCTACTGCGCCTCTTGGGCCATTGTTTAAACTGCTAATTAAAGCGCCTCTATATTCTTCGGCTTGGTAAGTAAAGTTATAATGTGATTGCAAATCGGTGTTGGCAAATTGCATGGAGAGCATTCTCATTAAAATTGTGGGAGAAATAAATGCATTAAGTTGGTGAATTTTCAGTTGCTCAATATATATATTGTTTAATTGCGTCATGGCATTTTTATATACCGTTGTTTCGTGTTTTTCTCCAGCTTGCATAAGTAATTGATAAAAATTAATGGGGAGTTTGTCGATGCTGCTTACGTTATGTTTTTTTAGTAAGCTATCTTTAAAAGCAATGGCTTTTTCCGAGGTAGGGTCATGCCCATTGATACCATTAGCTAATTCGTTTTTTATGTTTTCTTGATACGCTATAGGAGAAGGTGTTTTATGTGTTTTTTTAGAAATATCAGCTGTTAATTTTGGCATAAGTAAGGCAGAAATTATCCAAAAGCTTAGTAAAATAATTAAAGAGAAATTACTGCTTTTAGCCCATACTGATGTTGCTATAGAAAGATGTATAAATATACCATAGTATAATAGTAAGCTAATTAAAATAAAAGCATAACGTAAAAGGTCTCCTTTTTCGTAATCTGAAAAAGCAATAAAACAAAAACCTAATAAAAAAACGGGTACTAATAATAAAAGTAGCGCTAACCATATTCCAATAGTTTTACCTAAAACCAATTTTCTTTTTGATGCGCCCTGGCTTAGTATGAGTTGAAGTGTACCACTTTCTTTCTCTGTAGTAAAACTATTAAAACCTAATAAAATAATAAGTAAAGGCATTAAAAATATAAAAACAAAAGCAGGGCTTAAATCTGCAAACCTTGCTAAGTCATTTTGGTCTGTAATTTGTTTATACGATGCTGAATTTTGACGGTGTGCTTCTAAAAAAATAGAAACTCCTAAATATTTATTTAACCCATTATCTATTAAAGAAAGTGTTGGAATTGGTTTAAAAGCAAAAGTGCCGTAATGCGCCGCGGAATGGGCGCTTTTTTCACCTTGATTCTCCCATTGTTCTCTTGCTAAATTTTGAGCAGCTTGATGTTCTTGTTGAACTTTTTTATGCGTATTCCAGCTAATAAACATTGAGAATACAAGTAGTATCAAAAGTGTGATACTGATTAAACGAAACCTATTATTTCGTAAAAGTTCTTTAACTTCTTTTTTTGCAATTAATAGTATCATAGAAGAATTAGTAAATATGAAAATTTTTCGAAATTATATAAAATAACTTTGATCTAATCGTTCGCTTAACAAAAGCTTAAGTTAAAGTTATCATAAAATTAGTTTAGCATTTTTGTAGACATAAAGTAATAGTAGCTTATGAGGTAGATTTTGTGGTATTATTTTTTTCTTTTTTAATGTAATATTTGTACCGTCTTCTAAAGTTAAAATTGCTTTGTCTGTATTAGCTTTTATTTTAGTATTGGCTATGGTTTGTATAATTATGAAATCCTCTTCCTTAATTTAAATATAAATAGCCAAGTGATATAAAAATTTGCGATATGGGATTTCATTGTTTTTATGAATATTTTTAAATTTTAATAAAAAAATAAGTTAAGTATAAACTAATGCTCTAAAATTTACGAATACCCCTAAAAAAATATTTTTTTTTAATATTTGAAGAATAATATTAAATGATGAACGACATAGATACCCTAGAAGCGTTTAAAAAAGGAGACAAAAAAGCATTTAAGTTTTTGTTTGATAAGTACTATGATAGATTGGTGGCATATATCATAACTTATTCTCATAATAAAATGATTTCTGAAGATGTTGTACAACAAGCTTTTGTAAGTTTATGGGAAGGTCGTGATAAATTGAACGATATGCGTTCTCCAAAAAATTATTTATATGCGATTGCTTACAATAGGTATATGGATATTGTTAAGAAAGAGAAAAAACAAAATAATGCATTAAGTCAAATTTATGAAAGAGCCTTGCAAGATAGAATAGTAGAAGATAAGGAAGCCTTGGGATTACGCGTAAAAAAGATGAATCAAATTATTGAAACCTTACCTCCAAAATGTAAAAAAATATTGAAGATGAACAAGATAGAAGGTGTAAAGTATAAAAATATAGCTAAAATTATGGGCATATCTCTTAAAACAGTAGAATCACAAATGAGTATCGCTTATAAGAAAATTAGAAAAGGATTTGAAAACGATAAACTCATTTTAGTATTTATTGATGATTTTTTTATAAACAAGACGGTTTGTAATAAATTCATCTTGACTTTTTCTGTTTCCTAAAAAGAGTCAAGATGAATTAAATCTAACAATAGCTATCTGAAAAAATGAAACAACGCAGTTTAATGTCGTTATAATTTTTTTGTTCCCTTGCCTTTGGTATTATTAGCATTTTCAGCGCTATTTAATGTGTTGGGGTCGGTATAACCTGAATCTTTAAAAACATCTTCTGCCCATACCTTATGAAGATTTTCTAATGTTTTAACAATCTCAGGGTGTTCATCAGCATGATTAATTTCTTCTGGATTCTCATCCTCTAAATTAGCCAAATAATATTCTGGCATTTCAAATTCTTTTTCAGGGTGGTTGGAATACTTACCTGTGGTATCGTAGCCTTTGTAAATAAGTTTCCAAGGCCCTTTTTTAACAGCCCACATGTGTTGCCACATCCAATGTAGTGTTTCATGTGCAGAAGGTGCTTTTTCAGAAAGTATAACAGGTAAAGCACTTTTGCCATCTAATTTGTTTTTAGGTGTAGGAATCTCTAAAATATCACAAATTGTGGGTAAAATATCTAAATTAACAATAGTTTGATCTCTAACTTCACCTTGAGGGAATTTTTTTGGATAACTAATTATAGCAGGTACTCTAAGTCCGCCTTCAAAGAAACTGCCTTTAGCACCTCTCCATTTCCCTGTGTAGCCACCGCCACCATTGCCACCATAACTTACGTCCCAGTTATAGTAATCTTCTGTTGAGTGTCCGTTGTCACTCATGTATATAATTATGGTATTATCTTTTAGCCCAGAGGTTTCAATTTTATTTAAAACCTCTCCAATTTTTTTATCCATTGTGGTAATCATGGGGGCGTAAGAATTTCTTGGCCATTTAAGATGTTTATATTGCTCTGTTAACGTAGAATCTGGTTGCTCTGGATAATGTGGTAAATTAAAAGGCAAGTATAAAAAGAAAGGTTCTTCAGAATTTTTATCTATAAATTTATTAGCTTCTGCAACCTGCATATCTGGAAAATACTCACCGTCTCTAAAAACTTCTTCTTTATTACTGTAGAGGTCATGAAATTGAGGGCGTTGCCATTTAGCATGTAAAAAGTTATGTGTGTAATAATCTATAAAACCACCTCTAAAACCAAAAAAAGTATCAAAACCTTGGTCTAAAGGACCATGATCCATGAGTGCGCCTAGGTGCCATTTTCCTACAATTCCTGTTTTGTAACCATATGCTTTTAAGTGCTCTGCTATGGTAATTTCATTTAAATCCATGACTCTGCCATCCTCATCTTTTGGGGAGCAAGATGTCCAATTATTAACACCACTTCGTTGAGGTGCTCTTCCTGTTAGTAAAGATGCTCTAGATGGGCAACACACTGTATGTGCGTAGGCTTGGGTAAAACGCACTCCGTTTTTGGCCAAATTATCTAAAACAGGAGTTTTAATATCTTTTGCGCCATAGCATCCTAA
This sequence comes from uncultured Algibacter sp., assembly GCA_947499935.1. GTDB lineage: Bacteria > Bacteroidota > Bacteroidia > Flavobacteriales > Flavobacteriaceae > CANMQH01. The sequence goes on from CANMQH010000001.1 coordinate 376,762, forward strand.
ATCTAATGTGCCTTGATCGTCAACATATATCAATACTATATTGGGTGATTTGTTTTTAGAAGGATTGTTTGCTATAACTGTAGTGCTGTCTTGCTTTTTTTGATTAGTACAAGAGAGCATGATTAGGGAGGTAATAAAGAGTAATTTTTTCATAGAAAATACATGACTTTTAAACTTCTGTAAAAGTATTTTGTTTTCATTTATCAAACTGTAATTATTTGCACGAATTATAGCACTTTTATTACGTTTTTATATTTAAATGAGTCTAAATTATTTGTTATTATGGGCAAATAAAAAGGTGCTTTTTCGAAGATACTTTAATCTGTTTAATCACAAAATTATTAACACATATGTTACGTAATTAAGTCATTTCATTTTGTAAAACTGATGTTATTGCACATAGGTAAATATTTTGTGTTCTTCTATTAGTCTTTTGCTTTAAAGAGATTGTTTTCATTATTTATGTTTAGTTGCTACATTTATTTTAATTAAAGCCACTAACACATTTGTAACATTCTAATAAAAAATTTATAGTAGCTTGTTATATAAGTATGGTAAAAGAATGGTTATAAAATTTATAAATTTTGAAACTTTAGTGGTAATAAAATAAGACTTACGAAGATACATTTGTTTCATAGTTAAACTAAATAATGACACCACAATGAAACAATCTAAAAACAAATCACATTTAAAATCACTGCGCTTGGCGCTTTTTTACTTTTTTTTGATTGCATTTAACAATTTTATTAGTGCGCAGAACTCAAATATTAAAGGAATAATTACAGACAACGAAGATTTGCCTTTAGCCGGAGCATCAGTCATTGTTAAAGGAACAAATAAAGGCGCTATAACAGATTTTGACGGTAATTTTTTATTAAATAATGTAAATTCTAATGGTGTAATTTCAATATCTTTTATAGGGTACAAAACAAAAGAAATACCAGTTGACGGAAAAACAACAATTAATGTAAAATTAGAAGAAGATTTAGCCGCTTTAGATGAAGTGGTTATTGTGGGATATGGTTCTGAAAAGCGTTCTCAAATAACAGGAGCTGTAGAGACTATTGATACCGAAGCATTAAATAGAACCAACACAGCTTCTATAGATAACGCGTTACAAGGTTTAGCGGCTGGAGTTTCTGTTACCTCAAACAATGCTACGCCAGGAGGAGGTGTTTCAGTTAGAATTAGAGGTGCAGGTGGCGTTAATGGAAGTGAGCCTTTATATGTTGTTGATGGTTTTCCAATATCAGTTAATGGTAATGAAAATAGTAGTCCCTTATCTTCTATTAATCCGCAAGATATTAAGTCTATAACGGTTTTAAAAGATGCAGCTTCTGCAGCTATTTATGGTACGAGGGCTGCTAATGGCGTTGTTTTAATAACGACCAAACGTGGTAGGTCAAGCCAAAAAGGAGTGGTGAGTATTAATGCTAGATCAGGTTTTCAAAGTGTTGCCAATACCTTAGATTTAATGGATGCAGAGACCTTTGTAAGAACTACAAATTTGGCATATGAAAATGCAGGAAGAGCAATTCCTCCAGGTTTTGACAATCCTGAATCTTTTGGGGTAGGTACAGATTGGATTGATGCTATAACACAGTCGGCAGCGGTTTCAGATATTCAGGCGTCTTTTACGGGAGGCTCAGAAACTAGTAATTTTTTCATGTCTTTAGGGCGTTTTAATCAAGAAGGTATCGTTAAAGGGTCTTCTTTTGAAAGAATTACTATGCGTTTAAATGTTGATAAAAGAATTTCAGATAAATTAAAAGTTGGTGCTAGTATAGGTTTTGCAAAATCTGAACAAGGAAGATTAGGAGACTCTAGAGGTACCAATACGACACTGTCTTTTGCAACATTATTCTATCCTACAATTCCTGTATTTGATGATAATGGGGATTTTGCGCCAACACCTGGTAACGGATTTTATAAACCCGTAGTAAACCCATTATTTAGAGCCGAAGAATTACAGCTTGCGCCTCCTGTAAATAATAGATTTCAAGGTAATATTTATGCGCAATATAAAATACGACCAAACTTAGAATTTAAAACATCTGGTTTTTACACTTTTAATAATCTTATTGGAAGAAATTTTGGTAGAGTATTTGATTTGGATGCCGTTAATTCTGAGCAGCAAACTATAGAAAAATCGCAAGCGACTAACATTACATTTTTAATAGAAAATACATTAAGTTATAATTTTAATATAAAAAATCATTCTATTGGTCTTTTAGCAGGGCAAAGTTCTCAGCGTGGTAAATTTCAAAGAATTGCATTGTCTGGAGCGAATTTAAATGAAGGAGAACCTTTGGTTATTACAAATCTGACAGAGAATTTAAGTATTGATGATTTTATTTCTGAAGAAAGTTTACTGTCTTATTTTGGTAAAGTCAATTACAGCTATGCAGGGAAATACTTAATGACAGCAATTGTAAGACGCGATGCTTCATCTAGATTTGGTAAAAATAATAGATGGGGAACCTTTCCTTCATTATCATTAGGTTGGAGAATTTCAGAAGAAGACTTTATATCTAAAGAAGGTGCATTATCAAATTTAAAATTAAGAGCAGGTTGGGGTCAAGTAGGTTCAGATGCTATAGGTAACTATTTATTTTCTCCTGTTGTTGTTAGAGGTTTTAATTACCCTTTTGGTAATCAACCAGGTGTAGCGTCTTCTGGTTCTGCAACCAGAGGTTTATCAAATCCAGATTTAAAATGGGAAACGGTAACGCAATACAGTGTAGGTGTAGATGCTAGCTTCTTTAACGATAATTTAAATCTTGTTGTAGAGTATTATAATAAAACACAAGAAGATATGCTAGTTGGGGTGCCACAATCGGCCGTAACAGGTATTTCTAACGGCAGGAACCAAGGTGATCAGGTGCAAAATATAGGTGAACTTACAAATAAAGGTTTTGAGTTTTCAGCAAATTATGTAGGTCGTGTTGGCGAGTTAGAATATGGTATTGGTGCTAACTTAACCACCATTCAAAATGAAATATTAAATATTCCAGCGCCTATTAGTGATTATGGTTTTAGAGGCGGTAATTTAACCCGTACTGAAAATGGAAGAAGTTTAGGGGAGTTTTACGGTTTTATAGCGGATGGTATTTTTCAGTCAGATGCTGAAGTCGCTGCTCATGCTACACAAAATACAGATAATGCTGCTGGTGATATTAGATATAGAGATGTTTCTGGTCCAGATGGTACACCAGATGGTATTATTAATGATAGTGATAGAACTTTTATTGGAAGCCCAATTCCAGATTTTATATATGGTTTTAACCTTAATCTAAAATATAAAGATTTTGATTTTGCAGTACAAGGCACGGGCGTAGCAGGAAACGATATTTACAATGTATCAAAAACACTACTTACAGATTATACCCGTACTGAAAATAAGTTGAATATAACACCTTGGTCTCCAAGTAATCCAACAGCGTCTTTTCCAAGAGCTATAGCACAAGATGTTGGTAATAGTGAAATTTCTAGTTTTTATGTTGAAGATGGCTCTTTTACTAGAATAAAGGTTATTGAGTTAGGATATAATTTGCCAACAGATATATTAAAGAAATTAAACATATCTCAAATAAGGTTATACGGTAATGTACAAAATCCATTTACGTTTACTAGTTACTCTGGTTCAGATCCAGAAGTAGGTAATGCTCAAGGTAGTAACCTTGCTGCTGGAATTGATAATTTTGTTTATCCTGTAGCTAGAACATTTTCAATAGGTATAAATGCTAAATTTTAATAAAAAAATAAGATTATGAAAAACATTAAATATATAGTTGTTTTACTAGGGATCACTTTTTTTTCCTGTGATGAAGATTTTTTAGAATTAACAGATCAAAACGGTTTAAATGCAGATAATTTTATGCAAACCGAAGGCCAAGCTATTGAGGCTACTACGGCTATTTACGACCCTTTAAATCATTTGGGTATGTATAACCTTAGTTTTGTAACATTAGGAGAAATTCCAACAGACAATATCATAAATGAAAATGGTGATGGAAATTTTGGACCAGACATGATTAAATTAAATGCCTATAATTGGGATGGCAATAACCTTTATTTTAATGTAAGATGGAGTGCTGCATATAAAGGCATAAGTCGCGCTAATTTTTTGCTGGATAATCTAGATAAGGTTACAAATTTCTCTGCAGGTAAAAAAAATGAACTAGAAGGACAAGCTTTGTTTTTAAGAGCCTTGTATTATTATAACTTAGTTGCTGGCTTTGGAGATATTCCTTTACTAACAACAAGTTTGTTAACTCCAGATGAATTAAATAGTATTTCTAAATCGCCAGAAGAAGATGTTTGGGCACAAATGGAAGAAGACCTTTCTAGGGCTGCTAGTTTATTGCCAGCTACTTACCCTAGTGAAGAAACAGGAAGAGCAACAAAAGGCGCTGCATTTGGTTTGCTTTCTAGAGTAAAATTATGGACTAAAGATTACATAGGTGCAGAAGATGCAGCTTTTGAAGTAGAAAAACTAAGTTATCAGTTGCTTAATACAGCAGACTATATTAAACAATTTGATGGTAGAATGGAGAATAGCTCTGAGTCTGTTTTTGAAGTGCAGTTAGTATCTGGTTTTGGTCGGTTTTTTAGTGCTGAATTAGCAGAAACCTCTTTGCTTATGCATATATTTCCAAGAGTGCCTTGGGCTGTGTACATGATACCAAGACAAACTGCAAGCTATGATGTGGTTAGCGATGCTTTTGAAGCTGATGATATTAGAAGAGAAGCTTCAATTCTTATTTCTGGAGAGGATGAAATTAATTATGTCTTACCAGATGGAACTAATGTCGTTAGTGTATTTCCAGATTTATCAATTTACAGTAATTTTAGAACAGATTTACAGACGGCTGGTGCTTATCAAATACGTAAATATTTGCCTTACGACCCTGTAAATTGGAGGCCAGGAGGCGCCTTTTTTAATAATTCGGTTTCTATCAATATACCTGTAATTCGCTATGCAGAAGTTATTCTTAATAAAGCAGAAGCTTTAGTGTTGCAAGGAAAAACAAATGAAGCATGGAATGCATTAGAAAAAATAAGACTTAGAGCAGGTTTGACCATGACAGGTATAAGCAATAGTGATCAAACCGCTTTGTTAGAGCAAATTAAAAAAGATAGACGTGTAGAATTAATGTTTGAAGGACACAGATGGTTTGATTTAAAACGTTGGGGCGATTTAAATAATTTAACAGCTGCAGGTTTAAATTACAGTGGTCAAACAGAATGGTTTATTCCACAAAGAGAAATAGACGTTAACCCTAATTTAGGAAATTAGTTTTTTTAGTTATTTAATAGTTAGTTGAAAAAGCGAGAGAGATCTCGCTTTTTTTTATTAATGAAATTCAGTTTTGAGAAGCCTGTAAGACGTACTCAAAATTGCAAGTTGAATTCACCCCGATTTTTTTTAGCGGGATATTGATTTAATGCCTCAATCCTTGTGTCGATTTCTTGTGTTGGATCTATGAATAGCCCAGGAGTTAGCCTTTTATTTTCTGTTTTCCTTTAAATAAATACTTGGAGACTTACCATAAACTTTTTTAAAACATTTTGTAAAATAGGATAGGTTATGGAAGCCAACATCAAAAGCAACTTGCGAAATGTTTAAGTCCGTTTCCGTAATAAATTCTGCAGCTTTCTTTATCCTGTAATCTCTGATAAGTTCATTTGCAGACATGTTGCTTATTGATTTTAATTTACGATAGAGCTGCATTCTACTGAAATTTAAAGCTTTCCCTAATTCTTCAACACCAAATTGCGGGTTTTGTAAGTTTTTAGAAATGACCTCTTCAATAGTATTTAAAAAGTCTTGTTCAAACTTACTCACAGTGCTGTTTGGTTCCTCATTTTTTATTTCAGAAATCGAGAATTTTTCTTTTAAGAGACGTCTTTGTTCTAATAAATTTTTAAGCGTTGCTAATACATGTTTAATATGAAAGGGTTTTGGAATATAAGCATCTGCGCCAACTTCCAGACCTTCTATTCTATGCTCTATTGAGGCTCTGGCAGTAAGCAAAACAAGTGGAATATGATTGGTGAGATGATTTCTTTTTATATCATCACAAAGATGAATGCCATCTTTTTTAGGCATCATAACATCACTTAATATAATATCAGGAACATGTTTTAATGCTGTCTTTAGTCCGTCCTCACCATTATAGGCTTGTATGATTGTAAAGTCGTTTTCAAGAGAATCTTTAATAAATGTTTGTAATTCTATATTGTCTTCAACTATGAGTAAAAGAGGATTGTCTTTATTTTTTGTTTTTAAATGTTTTTGTAATTCGTCTACATTGGGTTCTGGTGTATACAAAGATTCATTTTTTGATTTAGGGATATTTATAAAATCACTTTTAGAAGTTATTTGCTCATCTATAGGTTGATATTTGCTGATAACTAATGGGAGGGTTACTGTAAATTGACTGCCAACATGTTCTTTGCTAATAACATGTATGTTGCCTTTGTGAAGTTCAACCAAAGCTTTTGTGTATGCTAACCCAATGCCAGACCCCATAGAACTTGACCGGTTTGAGCTGTCTATTTGATAAAATCGATTAAAAATAAACGCCATTTGGTTTTTAGGTATGCCAATACCAGTATCTTTAACGGTTATTTTTATATTATTTGTTTCTTTTACTGTGGTAGTATCTATTTGGAGGTTAACATCTACGAGGCCGCTTTCGGGTGTGTATTTAATGCAGTTAGAAATTAAATTATTGATGATTTTTTCTAGTTTATCCCAATCAAAAAAAGATTCTAGAGCTGTTTCACTACTATTAAATGATAATTTAATTTTTTTATTTTCAGCTAGAAAATAAAAAGAATTCACCATGTCTTTTAAAAAGCTTACAAGGTCTCCTTTAGATGTGTTAATTTTTATTTCATTGGTTTCAATCTTTCTAAATTCAAGTACTTGATTAATTAGATTATATAAATTGTTTGCATTCCTTTCTACAGATACTAAGGTGTTTTTTACTTTAGTATCAATACGGTTTGATGAAATTAAATGTTGTAAAGGACCTAAAATTAAAGTAAGCGGTGTTTTAAATTCATGAGAGATGTTGGTGAAAAACTCAAGCTTTACAGTATTTATTTTTTTTATGTTTTCCTGTTCTAGCTTTTCAATTTTTAACTTATTCTGGTAGTCTTGATTTATAACTATAAAATGCCTAAATAAAAACATTAAACCAATGCCAAGAAGTCCATACAGGGTATATGCCCACCAAGTTTTCCACCAAGGAGGACGCACAATTATTTTTAGTTCTTTAGCAGTTTCATTCCAAATGGCATCATTGTTAGATGCTTTAACTTTAAATATGTAGGTGCCTGGATCTAGGTTAGAATAGGCAGCATAACGTCTTTTAGAATCAGTTTTGTTCCAAGTTTTATCAAAGCCTTCTAGTTTGTATTGGTATTTGTTTTGCTTAGGGGAGACATAATGCAATCCAGAAAATTCAAATAAGAAAGCATTAAGTTGGTGGTCTAATACAATGTCTTTAGTTTCAGAAATAGATTTTTTTAGAATGATACTTCCTTTAATAACATCGTTAATTTTTACTGATTTATTAAAAATTTTAAAATCTACAATTTCAACATTTGGGAGAAAATTATTTGGTGTAAAACTATTGGAATTAAAAACATTAAAACCATTAATGCCACCAAAATACATAAGGCCGTTAGCTCCTTTTCTAAAGGCGAATTTCCTAAAATTATAAGCTTGCAAACCATCATTGGTATTAAAGTTTGTAAAAGACTCTTTTTTAATGTCAAACTTATAAATACCATTATTAGAACTAATCCATAAATTATTGTTTTTGTCTTCTAAAATGCCATAAAGTTCATCATTTGTTAAGCCATGCTTATGATTATATCTAACTATTTTGGGGTTCTTTTTTGTTAATTCATTTTCAGGGATTTTGTTTAGTCCACCGCCAAAAGTTGCAATCCACAGATTTCCTGTTGCATCTTCAAGTATAGAAAACACATTGTTGTTGCTTAAGCTGGTTTTATTTTTTGGTTCGTTTTTTATAGTAATAAATTGTGTAGGGTTGTTGTTCAAATCTCTAATCACTTTTATTAAACCGCCACCATATGTGCCCACCCATAAGTTAGCTTTACGGTCTTCGTATAAATATGAAATATGATTAGAACTAAGCAGGTGTTTAGAATTAGCATTATTATGATAATGTTCAATTTCTGGAAGTTTAGAGTCAAAATCTTTTGGCGTAAACTTCATAAGACCATCACCATCAAAAGAACCCATCCATATATCTCCAACCTTATCTTTTAGCATAACAGAAATGTTGTTTGATGGTAAATGACTTGTATTACGAGTATGTTGAAAAACAGTTATGGCATCAGAGTTTTTTTGAAGCTTAATGTGGTTTAAACCATTATCCTCAGATCCTACCCATAAATTACCATAATTGTCTTCGCAAATAGAAAAGATTTTGTCACTATTAATAGTGTTTTTAGTATCACTTTTATAGTTTATAAAGGATACTTTGCCATCTTTAAATTTTAACTTATTTAAACCGCCATTGTGTGTCCCAATCCATAACGATTTCTGGCTATCTTCAAAAATAGTATTGATAAAATTATCGCTTAGACTAGTGTTATCTGCCGAATTAAATTTAAAATGCGCTATGTTTTTTTTATTTTGGATAACCTTGTTTAAAGTGCCAGAGATAAAACCAATCCATAAGGTGCCAGAACTATCTCCGTAGATATCGGAGACTTCGTTACTACTTAAACTATGTTCATTACCCAAGTTCTTTTTGTAGTTTGTAAAGGTGTTTTTAGAGGCATTAAACTTACTTAGTCCTCCGTATTTTGTTCCTATCCATAGGTTGCCATTTTGATCTTCGGATATGGCTGTAATATAATTATCAGGTAAACTATTTTTCTTATCAACTACATTAAAGTATTTTTTGAACTTTACAACATTTGTTTCGTCTGGCATATATTGGTTTAGGCCATCTCTAGTGCCTACCCATATATTGTCGTGGCTATCTATAAATAATGTTGTTACAAAATTGTTGCTTAAAGAGGTTTCAATATGTTTGTTTTTCTTGCAGCGTTTAAAATTTAATTTTCCTTGTCTATTTATAGAAACTTTATTTAATCCATTTTTGGTGGCTACCCATAGATTATTGTTTTTGTCTTCTACGATAGCTTTAACTTCATTATGAGATAAGCTTTTTTTATCAACACCATTTTTATAATGATTGAATTTATAACCTTTTCCCTTTTTTGTAAGTTGAAATAATCCATTATGGGTTCCTACCCATAATGTCTTATAGCTATCCTCATAAATACAATGAGTGGCATTAGATATGGTAAATGGGGTTTTAGTGTCATGAGAAGGTATGTTGCTGTAAAAGGCGTCCATGTCTCTATTATACCAGCATAACCCGTTTTTGGTACCAATCCAAAGTTTGCCATCATGATCTTCATTGATGCTCAGAATATCATTCCCTATAATTGAAGTATCATTATCTATATCATTTTTATAAATTTGAAAACGATATCCGTCATATTTGTATAAACCGTTAAACGACCCAAACCACATGTAACCTTTTGAGTCCTGGAAAATGGTAGTTATAGAGTTGTGAAATAAACCTTCATCAGATTTTATTTTTTCAAATTTAATATCTCCAACCTCTAATATATCATATGGTTTTTGAGCAATTAGTAATGTGTTAAAAAAAAGAATTGATAAGATTAAAACTAAAAACTTGGCATTCATGCAACGTATTGTATTTATGGCAAAAAGTTACAATTTTATTAAGACCTAAGTTCAATAGATTTTTAAAAAAATATGGGATTAAAACAGTAATGATTTTAACAATGCGTAGCTTTTATAGTTTTTTGCGAAAAAATATTGAAATCACTTATTTTTTACGATTCAGAACACTTTTAAATATAAGATGTTAACACATGTTATTAAATTATTTTGGCATTTAGTAATCCCCAACAACTTAAAGATTATATATTTGCAAAAATTGAATGTTTTGAAAGTCATTTAGTCTTTCAAATACCGCATTTTTAAGCCATTAAATATAAATCATAATTAAAAAAATGAACAAAGACATTAATTTACAAGCAGCAGATAATATAAGAGCATTAGCTGTAGCTATGGTAGAAAAAGCAAAATCAGGGCACCCAGGTGGACCCATGGGAGGTGCAGATTTTATGCACATTCTATATTCAGAATTTTTTAATTATGATCCATCAGATATGGAATGGGCCTTTAGAGACCGTTTCTTTATGGATGCTGGTCACTTGTCTACACTAATGTACGCGCAATATTACCTTTTAGGAAACTATGCTAAAGATGATGTTGCTAACTTCAGACAATGGGGTTCAATTACACCTGGTCATCCAGAAGTTGATGTCGCTAGAGGTATTGAAAATACATCTGGGCCATTAGGTCAAGGGCATACTATGGGTGTGGGAGCTGCTATTGCTGCTAAGTTTTTAGGAGCGCGTTTTGGAGATTGGATGAACCATAAAGTATATGGATTTATTTCTGATGGAGGTATTCAAGAAGAAATCTCTCAAGGTGCAGGTAGAATTGCAGGCCATTTAGGATTGAATAATTTTATTATGTTCTTTGATTCTAATGATATTCAATTATCAACATCTACAGATGAGGTTACCAGTGAAGATACTGCTGCGAAATATGAAGCATGGGGATGGAAAGTAGTCACTATTGATGGTCACAATCATGATGAGATAAGAAAAGCATTAACCGATGCTAATAATGAAACTGAAAAACCAACCCTAATTATTGGTAAAACCATAATGGGTAAAGGTTGTGTAACTGCAGATGGTAATATGTTTGAAGGTTACTGCGAACTTCACGGGCAACCTATAGGAGCTACAGGAGCAGATTACGAAAAAACATTATTAAATTTAGGAGCAGATATTAATAATCCATTCGATATTTATAGCGATGTAAGTGATTTTTATAAAGATTTGGTGGTTAAGAAAACTGCTAAAGCTGCCGAAAAGAAAGTTGTTATAAACGCTTGGAAGAAAGAAAATAAGGCACTTTCAGATAAACTTGATTTCTTTTTATCAGGGCAACTTCCTGAGTTGGATTTTGAATCCATTCAGCATAAAGCTGGATTAGCAACCCGAGTAGCATCATCTAATGTGTTAGCATATTTAGCTGAAAATGTTGAAAACATGATTGTGTCTTCGGCAGATTTATCTAACAGTGATAAAACAGATGGGTTTTTAAAGAAATCTTCTGCATTACAAAAAGGAGATTTTAGCGGATCATTTTTACAAGCAGGAGTTGCAGAATTAACCATGGCATGTATTGCCAACGGTATTGCATTACACGGTGGAATTATTCCTGTAGTGGCAACATTTTTTGTATTTTCAGATTATATGAAACCAGCCATTCGTTTAAGTGGTATACAAGAATTACCAGTTAAATATGTATGGACGCACGATGCTTTTAGAGTAGGAGAAGATGGGCCAACGCACCAACCTATAGAACAAGAAGCACAAATACGCTTATTAGAGAAACTTAAAAACCATAGTGGTAAAAATAGTTTCTTAGCTATGCGACCTGCAGATTCTGCAGAAACAAGCGTTGCTTGGAAAATGGCTTTAGAGAATACAAACTCACCATCTGGATTAATTTTATCTAGACAAGGGATTAAAGATATAGCAGCTCAAGGTGAGTCTAGGTATAGTGAGGCTATTGCTGCCGAAAAGGGAGGTTATTTAGTAAAAGAAGTTGAAAATCCAGATATAGTTCTTGTAGCCAATGGGTCAGAAGTTTCAACTCTAATTGATGCGGCTCAAATTTTAGAAGAAAAAGAAGGATTGCGTGTAAATATTGCTTCAATAATTTCTGAAGGCGTATTTAGATTACAATCTAAAGCATATCAAAATAGTGTCATTCCAAAAAACAAACCTTTGTACGGTTTAACGGCCGGTTTACCTGTAAATTTAGAAGGACTTGTTGGAGATAACGGAAAAGTATTTGGATTAGAACACTTTGGGTATTCTGCACCTGCTGGGGTCTTAGACGATAAATTCGGGTTTACAGGAGAAAAAGTATCCCAAAATGTTTTGGAATATTTAAATCAAAAAAACGTATAACAACATAACTTAATTAGACATGAAATTTTTTATAGATACAGCAAACCTAAGTGATATAGCAGAAGCTCAAGCTTTTGGTGTTTTAGATGGCGTAACAACAAACCCATCATTAATGGCAAAGGAAGGCATTACAGGAGCTGATAATATTACAGCGCATTACAAAAAAATATGTGATTTAGTAGATGGCGATGTGAGTGCCGAAGTTATTTCTACAGATTTTGATGGCATGGTTAAAGAAGGCGAAGCATTAGCGGCTTTAAACCCTCAAATTGTTGTTAAATTACCATTAATTGCAGACGGCATTAAAGCGTGTAAATATTTTTCAGATAAAGGTATTAAAACTAATGTTACATTAGTGTTTTCTGCTGGTCAAGCATTATTAGCTGCTAAAGCTGGAGCAACTTATGTATCGCCATTTATTGGAAGGTTAGATGATATTTCTACAGATGGGTTAAACCTAATTGCCGAAATAAGACAGATTTATGATAACTACGGTTTTGAAACTCAAATTTTAGCAGCATCAGTACGTCACACCATGCATGTTATTGATTGTGCTAAATTAGGAAGTGATGTTATGACAGGACCTCTATCATCAATAAAAGGGTTGTTAAAGCATCCTTTAACTGATATTGGTTTAGCTAAGTTTTTAGAAGATTATAAAAAAGGTAATCAATAAATAGTTGACATTTTAAAACTAAAAAGCTTCTTAGTAAAATGAGGAGCTTTTTTGGTTTCATCTACTTAGTGTTAGTTTAGTGTAACAATCTATGCGTAATATAGTCTTGTTAATATAGACTAAGACAATAATTTGTAAATTTGTATTATTAAGAATTACCATATAATGGATATTAACGAGACTTCAGAATCACCTTTAGAGCTAAAAATTAGCTTCAATAAACTATTGGAGCAATATGAAAACCTTCTAGATAGTGATGATAAGTTTACTAAAGCCAGAGCTAAAAAAGTTTTAAAAACAGCTAAGAAGTTTCCAGAATTAAGAGACGGTTTTAGTGATGTTTCTATTTTAGAGACTAGAAAAAAAGAAATAGCTTTAATACTTCAAGACACCTTTAGTCCATTATTAAATAAAAATGAAATTAAAACAGCTTCTGTTCCTTTTCATGATTTAATTTTTAATGCTTCAGAGCGCTTTAAAAATATTATAAAAACAGCAGGAGATGGTTTTAAACTTCATATACAGAATATGCCAGAAAATGATTTGTACATCATAGAATGTAATATCATTTTAAACTTTTGTTATGGTTACGATTTAAATTTTAAAAGGCCATTTTTTTACGAAATACCAGATGCAAACGGTATTTTGCGGTATTACAAAATCTTATATAATGCAGATTTTTGCGAAATTATACCCACAGATAAAGCTCCTAAAATCACTAAAGAAGATTACGGAATGCTGCTGGATAGTTTTGAAAACATAGCGCTTTGGAAAGAGAAATTTCCACCAAACAGTTATAAATTTAAAGGTTTTGTAATTTCAAATATTTTTGATGTTACAGATGATCAATCTATATCCAACATTAAATCCAGCCTTATTGCAGAAGACAAGAGAAAGGATGATAATTTTATGCAAGGCTTTCATGAGATTTTTCAATCGCTATTAGGCATAAAAGATTTAAAAGTAGGGTTCTCTATCTACGATCAAGAAAAAGATGTTTTTGAACCTGTTTATGGTATAGGGATGAAAAGTTTTCTTTTAGGTGATCAAGAATGCGAATCTTGTTCTAAGGTTTTATGTGATTGGTCTTATGCTAGATTACTTGACGAGAAAAAATACTTTTCTGTATCCGATATAAGCCGAGCGTATAAAGACTCTAAAGGAAAAAAACCGCACATTACTAGCCTTTATAATCAAGGTATAAGAAGTGCTATTTTTGCACCCATTGCTAATGATGAAGGCTTAATGGGGATTTTAGAAATCGTGTCTAATAAACCACAAGTTCTAAATAGTATTAATGCCATTAAGTTGGTTGATGTAATGCCTTTTATTGTATCTGCCGTAGAACGATCAAAAAACGAGGAAGAAAATTTAATTGAAGCCATTATTCAAAAAGAATGTACCTCGATACACCCAAGTGTACATTGGAAATTTGAAGAAGCTGCTCGCAAGTTCTTAAAAGATCAAATGAGGAATGTAAATAAGGCTACATTTAAAAAAATAGTGTTTAATAATATATATCCATTATTTGGACAAATTGATGTAAAGGGATCTTCGCAAGCAAGAAACCAAGCAACTCAAAAAGATTTACTATTACAATTATCGTTATTAGATAAAATAATGATTAAGGTTATAGAAAAAGAGCAACTACCTGTTTATGAGCAAATCCAATTTAAAATCAATAATTTTATTAAAACACTTAATAATGATTTTAAGGTAGATAGCGAGCAATCTATTGCTGTTTTTTTAAGAGATGAAATGGAGCCCTTTCTTAAATTTCAAATTTCTAAATATAAAGACCTTAAGGAAGATATTGATGATTATTTTAATAGAATTGATGATGATTTAGATGTTATATATTTTTATAGAAAAAATTATGACGACACTATAACGCTTATAAACAAAAATATGGCATCGTTTTTAGATAAAAAACAGATAGATGCCCAGGCCATGTATCCCCATTATTTTGAGCGTTATAAAACCGATGGTGTAGAGCATAACATGTACATTGGTGAAGCCATAACCAAAGCCAATAGTTTTAATCCTATATATCTTTATAATTTACGATTGTGGCAATTACAAGTTATGTGCGAAATGGAGAATGAATTTTATAGCAATAAGCATTCTTATCCTATATCTTTAGATGTTGCATCTATGATTTTGGTATTTAATCAGCCATTATCTATTAGGTTTAGAATGGATGAAAAACAGTTTGATGTAGATGGTACTTACAATGCTAGATACGAAGTTGTTAAAAAACGTGTAGATAAAGCTTTGATTAAAGGCACCAACGAGCGTATTACGCAAAATGGAAAAATCACCATTGTATATTCGCAAAAGGGAGACGAGATAGAATATTTACAATATGTACAGTTTTTGCAAAGTAAAAATGTATTGACTGATAATGTAGAGATTCTGGAGTTAGAAGATCTTCAGGGTGTGACTGGTTTAAAAGCTATCCGTGCAGATATTTTATATCACGGAAAAGATGACAATAAAAAGTTCTACACATATAAAGATTTAATGAAAGAACTTAGCGTTTAATCGTTTTAGTAGTTAACCCTCTATTTAATATTGCTGTTTGTATTATAGAGCATAGATGTAGAATTATCAGGTAATACATCTTTTAAATTTGTGTCATTAGTTTTTAACGCTATAGCAAAGGCAATTACAGAAACAATAATACCAATCATAAATACAGTATATGTTATCCGTAGTATTCTATACTTTCGTTCTAATACTTTTCCTAAAAAATACAAATCCTTAGTCAAAGAATTATAAACGTAGTTTTTATCTTTTAAAAGCTCGCTAATAGCCCATTCAAACTCATTAAGTTTCATTTTATGGAAATTTCCAAAAAATGTAAGATTAACATTTTTGTTTTTAACATCTTCCTTAGTAAACTCGCCACTAGTAATGTTAGGTCTTGTGGCTATAACAGATAATATCATGGATATTACACAAGAAAAGGTAAAAATACCAGTAGGATATATTAAATAGGCATTGTTATCTAGTTTAGAGATTAAATTAGCTAATACAAGAGAGATAATAATAGCATTTACTGATAGTAATATGTTAGCTTTAGTATCTGCAATATCACTTAATTTTATATGATTTCTAAGCGCTACTCTATAAAATGTTTGAATGCCTCGTTCTGGACTTTCGTTTTTATACTGGGCTTTATATTTAGCTTTTAGCTTTTCAGTTTTATTTTTACGGTTTTTTTTCTTTTTAATAAGTTTAGAAAGATTGTTTTCCTTTTCTGGTTGCCAATTTTTTAAAGCATAGTCGGTGTAATATTCATGTTTTTCGGTAAGAACTTTTATATTCTCTTTGCGCCATTCGGATGACGAATATGTTTTAATACCTTGAATCTCTAATTCTTTTCTTAAAAACTCACTAGCTTCGGTAAAATACGGTTTTCCAAAATGCGATGCATCGGCATCTCTTATAATTTTGCCAAGCTTGGTTTTTGGAGAATCTTTAAATTTTGTAGCAAGAATACATTCGTTAACTGTTTGTATGGTAGCATCATCAACGTTTTGTTCTTTTAAAAACACTTTGGCAATCTCAATACTTTCTTCTTCATGGCCTTCCCGTGTTTTTATATAGCCTGTATCATGTAATAAAGCAGCTAGCTCAAGTATTTCGGCATCTTTCTCATTAATATCAGTGTTTGCTATAATCTCTCTAACGCTTCTTAATACCCGTTCAGTATGTGTGTAATTATGATATGTATAGGTTTTATCAAGTTTATTCTTGAACAAATCAAAAACAAATTTCTCGGTATCATCAATTAATTTTGACATAAAAAACAAGTTGGGTTATAATGACAAATTACTAAATTTTTAATATATTATTGTTGCTTTATCTATAAAGATTTTAGTCGTAAGCGTTATCATATAATTTCGACTAATTTCAAGGATAAATTTCGTGTAACAATATAACAAATAAACACACAATTTAATATGCTTACTTGGAAAGACATCATTAATTTTTCTGTAAAAGGTAGCCCCAAAGCAGATAAACGTATTGAAAAAACGAAAGCTGAATGGGAGATGCTATTAACCCCAGAGCAATTTAGGATTACACGACTTAAAGGGACAGAACGTCCACATAGTGGCGCACTTTGTAGCGTTCATGATGCTGGTAAATATAATTGTGTATGTTGTAATACACCATTATTTGATTCTACAATAAAATTTAGCTCGGGTACAGGTTGGCCTAGTTTTACACAGCCAATTAAAGAAAATGCCATTAAGTACGAAAGAGATACCGCTTTTGGGATGGTTCGTGTTGAGGTTATGTGTAATACTTGCGATGCCCATTTAGGACATGTATTTTCTGATGGTCCAGAACCTAGTGGATTACGGTATTGCATAAATTCAGAATCCATGATTATAGAAAAACAAGTAAATGAGCAATAATAAATTACAATTAGCCACATTTGGAGGTGGGTGTTTTTGGTGTACAGAAGCGGTATTTCAAGACGTAAAAGGCGTAGAAAAAGTGGTGTCTGGTTATTCTGGAGGCAATGTGCCAGGACATCCAACCTATAGAGAAATATGCTCAGGACTTACTGGACATGCTGAAGTTGTACAAGTAACTTTTGATACGAGTCAGATTTCGTATCAAGATATTTTAATCATTTTTATGACCACGCATGATCCAACTACATTAAATAAGCAAGGTGCAGATCGGGGAACCCAATACCGTTCGGTGATTTATTATCACAACGATGCACAAAAAAGTACAGCAGAAGTTGTTGTTAAACAGGTTGGAGAACATTATGAGAATCCTGTGGTTACTGAGGTTACAGCTTTAAATGTGTTTTATGAAGCAGAAAAAGAACATCAAGATTATTATAGAAACAATCAAGAACAAGGTTATTGTAGCTTTGTAATCACACCTAAATTAGCAAAGTTAAGAGCGCTTCATGCTGATAAATTAAAACCATAAGTTTTCAAAATGTCTAAAGGCTTTTTATTTTTTATATAGAATTGATGGTTAATAATAATTCTAAAATTAAAATAGCATTTGGAGGTGGTTGCCATTGGTGTACCGAGGCTGTATTTCAGGCTTTGGTAGGTGTTAATAAAGTTGAGCAAGGTTTTGTAGCATCAAATGGAATAAATAGTAGTTTTTCAGAAGCTGTTATTGTTCATTACAATACAAAATACATAACGCTTAAAACGTTAATTGAAATACATTTATATACCCATAAAAGTACATCTAATCATAACATGCGCGATAAATATAGATCGGCTGTTTATTCATTTTCTAAAGCACAAAATGAAGCTGCCCAAAACCTTATAAACCAATTTCAAAAGGAATTTAATGACAGACTGATTACCAAAGTGTTGCCCTTTTTTAAATTTAAACCATCTCGCAAGGCCATTCAAAATTACTATCAAGAAAATCCCGAAAAACCATTTTGTAAAACATATATTAATCCAAAATTATGCCTGTTAACAAAGCAATTTTCAAAATTTGTAGACAGTCAAAACATCGTAGATAAATGAAAAGCGAAAAATTAATTATAGAAAATAATGAAGGTGTAAAATTACAAGCCTATTTAGAACTTCCAGCAAACCAAAAACCTAGTCACTTTGCCATTTTTGCGCATTGTTTTACGTGTACTAGTAATTTAAGTGCCGTTAAAAATATAAGTAGAGCACTAACGGCTCATGGTTTTGGGGTATTGCGTTTTGATTTTACAGGCTTGGGTAGAAGTGAAGGTGATTTTGCTAACAGCCATTTTTCATCCAATGTAGGCGATTTATTGGCAGTTAATCAATATCTAATAGCGCATTATCAGGCGCCTACGTTACTTGTTGGACACTCATTAGGTGGTGCTGCAGTAATAGTGGCAGCATCAAAATTAAATAATATTAAAGCCGTAGCCACCGTTGGAGCTCCAGCAACAGCAAGTCACGTAACACATTTGTTTTCGCATAGTGTTGAGGATATTAAAGAAAAAGGTGAGGTAGAAGTTAATATTGGTGGTCGTCCGTTTAAAATTAATAATGCCTTTGTTGAAGATTTTGGTAAAATTGATTTACCAGAAATCACAAAAGCTTTAAGAAAACCTATATTAATTATGCATTCGCCGTTAGATAGCATTGTAGGTATAGATAATGCCCAAAAACTTTACCATAATGCCGTACACCCAAAAAGTTTTATAAGTTTAGATGATGCCGACCATTTATTAACAAATAAAGCAGATAGTATTTATGTTGGCGATGTTATTGGGGCATGGGTAAAGCGTTATTTTAATACAGAAAATAATGATAGCTTTACAACACAAGGCGAGCAATTGGTAGCGCATTTAAATTTAAAAGACGATAATTTTACAACAACCATACAAACCAAGAAGCATCAATTTATAGCCGATGAACCCGAGCATGTGGGTGGCGATGATTTTGGGCCATCTCCGTACGATTTTTTAAGTGCTGGTTTGGCTGCTTGCACTGTTATGACTTTAAAAATGTATGCCGAGCGAAAAAAATGGGATGTAAAAGAAATATTTGCTTATGTAACATATTCTAAAAGACATAGTCATGGTGTAACGGTAGATGTAGAAAACCCTAAACCAATGGATTATTTACATAAGCAATTAAAGTTTATTGGCAATTTAGACGAAAAGCAAATAGAGCGATTAAAAGAAATAGCATCCAAATGTCCCGTACATAGAACATTACAAAGCGAAATTATTATAGAAACCGATTTAATTAGCTAGTTATTAAAAATTTAAAAACTAATATAGGATTAGGGTTAGCGGCCTTAGGTAGACCAGAATATATAAATATTCGTGATGGTAAGACCATTAATAAATCTTTAGAAGCATTTAAGACGAATACATACTCTATGCTCGATAAGGCTTACACCTTAGGTATTCGTTATTTTGATACGGCGCCTTCGTATGGTAAAGGTGAAGCTTTTTTGCAAAAGTGGCATGATGCAAACTCATTTCCCGATGTGGTTTTAGGTACCAAGTGGGGGTACACATACGTTGCTAATTGGGAACTGGGTTTTAATGGTAAACATGAGGTTAAAGAACATTCGCTAGAAAAATTATTGCAGCAATGGCAGGTTTCTAAGGCATTATTGCCAAATTTAAAATATTATCAGGTCCATTCGGCAACTTTTGAGAGTGGCATTCTAGAAAATACTAAGGTATTAAACCAATTGTTTAAAATAAAGGAAGAAACAGGTTTACAAATTGGCGTAACTACAAGTGGTGTTAATCAAAATAAAGTTCTTGAAACAGCTCTTAATATAGAAGTGGGTGGGAAATCATTATTTGATAGTTTTCAAGTAACCTACAACGTATTAGAACAAGCTACATTTTTAATCTTAAAAAAAATGATTGCTGCCGGTAAAACAGTCATTATTAAAGAAGCTTTAGCTAATGGGCGGGTATTTCAAAATGAAGACTTTCCGCATTATCAATCATATTACAAATTATTAAATCAATTATCTAAGAAATATAAGGTTGGCGTAGATGCCATAGCGATACGTTTTGTTATAGATAGTTTGGCACCTAAATATGTACTTAGTGGCGCTTCCAGTTTTAAGCAATTAAAAGAAAATATGAAGGCCTTAACATTTAAGTTGTCTGATACTGATTTAGAAGTGTTAAAGCAAATAAATATAACTCCAAAAGATTATTGGGAAGAACGTAGTAGCTTAATTTGGAATTGATTTACTACTTAAATGAAAGCTGTAATTTGTTTTCAGAATTAATATATTTATTTTAAAAGCAACCATGCAAGAGTACATAAATATAGTACTTTTGTAGATTAAATACAGTCACTTATGAAATTTATCAGAATTACCCTCATAATCACTGCCTTATTTTATTTTAGTGCGTGTGCCACATATAAACCACAGTATGTAGACGATAAAATTGCAGACATTAAATTTCCAATAGATAAAGAAATAGAGAAAACATTTTATCTAATAGGTGATGCAGGTAAATCTCTAGAAGGGGAGATGTCTTTAGGACTAACAGCGTTTAGTAAATATATAGAAAACGCAAAAACAAAAGGTGATTATACTATATTTTTGGGCGATAATGTTTATCCTGCAGGATTACCATCAAAAGATGATAAAAATAGAGTAGATGCTGAAAATGCGTTGATAGCCCAATCAAAATCTGTTAAAAATTTTAAAGGGAAGACAGTTTTTATTCCTGGGAATCACGATTGGTATGCAGATGGTTTAAAAGGTTTAAAACGTGAAGAAAAATATATAGAAGATTTACTAGGAAAAAACACCTTTCAGCCAGAAAATGGATGCCCAATAGAAAGCATTAATGTTAGCGAAACGATACAGCTTGTTATAATAGACAGCCAATGGTATCTAGAAAATTGGAATACCCATCCAACCATTAATGATAAATGTGAAATTAAAACTAGAAAACGCTTTTTTGAAGAAATAGAAGGCGAATTAAAAAAGGCACAAAACAAAACTATTGTTTTTGCTATGCACCATCCTATGTTTACAAATGGTACACATGGCGGTAAATATGCGCTTAAAAAACATTTGTTTCCTCTACAAAAAAAAGTGCCGCTGCCTATATTAGGTTCTCTTATAACACAACTTAGAACGCAAGGTGGTGTTTCTATTCAAGATAGGTTTAATGAGCGCTATCACGAATTAATGAGTCGTTTGCAAACTATAACTTTTGATGCGGATAATGTCATTTTTGTATCTGGGCACGAGCACACATTACAGTATATAGAAAACCAAGGGATTAAGCAAATTGTTTCTGGTTCTGGTGCCAAAGAATCTTCAGCTACATTAAGTAATAATGGTCTATTTGCCTATGGAAAACAAGGCTTTGCTGAGTTAAGTGTTTTTAAAGATGGGAGTAGTTGGGTAAGATATTATGGGGCAGAAAATGGTACGCCTAAATTATTGTTTACAAAGGAAGTGCATCCGCCAACAAAAACATATGATATTTCAGGTTTACAAGAAACATTTCCAAAAGAAGTTGAGGCTTCCATATACTCCAAGGAAGAAACAGATAAAACAGGGTTTTTTAAATCGGTTTGGGGAAAGCATTATCGAGATATTTATAGTACTAAAATAAAAGCAAAAGTGGCTACTCTAGATACGCTCTATGGAGGATTAGAAGTTGTGAGAAAAGGAGGTGGGCACCAAACACGCTCTTTACGTTTAAAGACCAAAGATGGTAAAGAGCTTAATATGCGAGCTCTTAGGAAAAGTGCTACGCAATATTTGCAAACCGTGTTGTTTAAAGATACTTACATACAAGATGAGTTTGAAAAAACAGCTGTAGAAAATCTTATTCTAGATTTTTATACATCATCGCACCCCTATGCATTTACGGTTGTTCCAGATTTATCTGATGCTGCCATGGTCTATCATACCAATCCAAAACTATATTATATTCCAAAACATAAACACCTTGGGAAATTTAATACAGAATATGGAGACGAATTATATTTGATAGAAGAACGTCCTGAAGAAGCTTACGCAGAAGAAAAGAATTTTGGATTTGCAGACGATATTGAAAGTACACATGATATTATAAAAAAAATCCGAAAGGATGAGAAATATAAAATTGATGAGAATGTATATATAAGAGCACGGTTATTTGATATGCTTATTGGGGACTGGGATAGGCATCAAGATCAATGGCGTTGGGCACAGTTTAATCAAGATAATGGCGACAAAATATATAGACCCATCCCTAGAGATCGTGATCAGGTATTTTCAAACTTTGATGGAGCTCTTTTAGATGTTATGAAAGTTATTTCGGGTTCTACAAAACAACTTCAAGTTTATGATAAAGATCTTAAGGATGTTAAATGGATGAATAATGCTGGTATTAAGCTAGATCGTGTCTTGGTTCAACAAGCTAATAAAGAAACTTGGTTAGAGCATGCAAAATTTCTTCAAGAAAATATTACTAATCAGGTTATAGATAAAGCTTTTTTAAAGGTGCCAGAAGAAGCTCGAGATGAAACCTTAAAAGATATCAAAGAAAAATTAATAGGCAGAAGAGCAAACCTTTTAGATATAGCTACGCGCTATTTTAATTATTTAAACCAATTGGTTATTCTAACAGCAACAGATAAAGATGATTATATTGAAATAACACGTGTAGGAGATAATGAGACTCATGTAAAAATTTCAAGAATTAAAGATGGCGGTAAAGGTGAAGTTATAGTAGATAAAACCTTTAATAAGAATACAACTAAAGAAATTTGGGTTTATGGATTAGATGATAAGGATGTATTTGAGGTTAAAGGAAAAGCCAAGAACTTAATTTTTACAAGACTCATAGGTGGTCAAGATAATGACACTTATAGTATTAAAGCTGGAAAGCGAGTTAAAGTTTATGACCATAAAAGTAAACCCAATACCATTGAGGAAAATAAAGGAGCGAAAATTAGATTAACAGATATTTATAATCATAATCTGTTCGATTTTAATAAAAATATTATAAGTTCAAGCTTTTTAATGCCAGCAATTGGTTTTAATCCAGATGATGGTCTGTCTCTGGGATTATCTTATACCAAGACGACTAAAGGTTTTCAACGAAATCCATTTTCGCAGCAGCATCGTTTTAGAGGAGGTTATTTTTTTGCAACCAATGGGCTTTCGCTTTTGTATGATGGTGAATTTGCCAATGTTATTAACGGATGGAATTTGCAGGTTGGTGGGCAATTTACAACAGGTAATTTTACGAATAACTTTTTTGGCTTTGGAAATGAAACCATTAATAATGATGATGAATTAGAGTTGGACTTTAATCGTGTTAGAACTAGTATATACATGGCAAGAGGCGGTATTGTTAAAAAAGGAAACTTTGGTAGCGATTATGGAATAACGGCAATTTTAGAAGGTATTAAAGTTGAGGATACAGAAGATAGATTTATAACACAGGCCATACCAGCTAATAATGCAGAATTTTATGAGAGACGATTTTTTGGTGGCCTAGAAGCGTCATTTAATTACAAGAGTTTTGATAATGCTTTAAACCCTTCTAAGGGGATGACATTCAACTTAAATGTTGGAGGTAAAACAGAATTTGAGGATACTAAAAACACTTATGGTTACCTTAATTCTAGTATAGGTTTTTATAATGCGTTGTCTAAAAATAAAAAATGGGTACTTAAAACAGATGTTAGGTCTCAAATAAGATTAGGAGACAATATTTTATTTTATCAAGCGGCTAATATAGGTGGGCAAAGCGGATTAAGAGGGTATCGAAATCAGCGTTTTACTGGTAAAAATGCATTGGTAGGAAGCGCGGATGTGCGATATAGTTTTCCGTCATTTAAAACCAAAACTTTGCCATTGCAAATGGGTATATTTGGAGGTGCTGATGTAGGTCGAGTTTGGTTAGAAAACGATGCTTCTAAGACTTGGCATAACGATTATGGTTTTGGTTTTTGGGTAACCGCAGCAGAAAGTGTGTCAGGAACCTTTAACTTTTTTAATAGTGAAGAAGGGTTTAGGGTAAGTTTTGGATTTGGGTTTAAATTTTAAAAGACTAATTTTTAAATGAAATACTATAAATGTTTCCCCCAGAATCGCCATAGCGTTCATCTGTTATAATTAATGTTTCGTTATTTTTAAAGCAAATACCTTCTTTTTGAGAATCATGGTTAAAATCGATTGTTTTTAAATGACCACTAAAAAAATCATCATTATAAAAATCGGAAAGTAACACCGCTCTATCGCGAAATAATAAGGCTAAGGTTTTGCCGTCTGTACTAATATCTGCTGAGGTAATACGTTTATCTTTTCCAGATAATTTAAAGTGTGTCATAAATTCTGCTTCATGAGCACCTTTAGTATTTGGAACTTTAATTACATAACCACTTTTTTTGTCTTTACTAAAAATATAAAAGGCATTATTATGTTCTATAAAAGCTTCAAAATCATGAGCGTCTAACTCTTTTGGTAGCGTAAACGTTATGGCTTCGGCTGTTGTTTCAACCTTAGCCTCGATAATGTTGGGAACCTTATAAATAGTGAATTTTTTACGTTTTTTAGTATTATTACCAAAATCACCAATGTAAAGATTACCTTTTTTATCTGTTGTTAAATCTTCCCAGTCTTTATTTTTGGAGTTTAAAATAAGGAGTCTAGATTGGATACTACCATTGGTATCTATGCCATAAACATAATTTCTATCGCCTTTTCCGCTATCTTCAATAACCCAAAATATATCAGAATCTTCAAAAGTTTCAACTGCGGAAACTTCTTTTAAGTGATTTGGAATATCAGCAACTAAATTTAAGTTACCTGTATTACACGATAAAAAAAGTAATGCAGAAATGCATGAAAATTTCCATGTAAAAGTCATAAATTGTGTTTTTATTTTAGTTAAAAAAAGATAGATATAATTAGGCAATGCCCGAAATAATTCTTTCTAAAATTTGTTTGTAAAGTTGCTAAATTAAGCTTTAAACCCTAAATTTTATAATGTATGACTACAGTTAACCATTTATTAGATCTTTTGGTCTTAGAGAAGATTAAGGATAATACGTTTCAGGGTCTTAGTAGAGGTGTTGGGAGTCCCATAGTTTTTGGTGGCCAAGTTTTGGCTCAGGCTTTAAATGCGGCGAGTAGAACGATTACTAATCATAGAGTGCTACACTCCATGCATGCTTATTTTTTAGAGGCTGGCAATTTAGATATTCCTATTTCTTATAGTGTAAGTTTGGTAAGAGATGGCGGTAGTTTTTCTGTACGACGGGTAACAGCGCACCAAAATGATACAACCATATTCATTTTGTCTGCATCGTTTCATAAACATGAAGATGGTTATAACCACCAAGTTGCCATGAAAATGGATATAAAGCAACCTGAAGTATTATTAAGTTGGACAGATATGTTAGGTCAATATGGCGATTTTTTGCCATCAAGTCTTAAATCTTTTTTGGCAGTAGACCGCCCTGTAGAATTTAAACCAACGGCATTTGTAAATCCTATGGAGAAAAAAGATTTACCTCCTTTTTACGATGTTTGGTTTAAGGTAAAAGGAGATACAACAGGATTAGATTTGGTTACTAAGCAACAAGTTTTAACGTATATTTCAGATTATAATATTTTAGCTTCTACGCTTAATCCTCATGCAAGTAAAGCGCATTGGGGCAATACACAAACAGCAAGTTTAGATCATTCTATGTGGTATTTTAGAGAATTTGATTTTAATGATTGGATGCTTTTCTCAATGGAGTCACCAAACATGTCTAATGCCAGAGGATTTGCTAGAGGTCATATATTTACAAGAACAGGTGTATTAGTTGCGTCTGTAACACAAGAAGGGTTAATGCGTCCAAAAAAATAAAACTATGGATATTTTTAAAATAGGACATCGAGGAGCAAAAGGTCATATTGCTGAAAACACTATAGCATCCATTACAAAAGCAATAGATATAGGCGTTGATGGTATTGAGGTCGATGTGCACAAGTGTGCTTCAGGAGAATTGGTGGTTTTTCATGATTTCACATTAGACAGGGTTACTAATGGTACGGGAGAAATTTCGAAAATCACGTTAACAGAATTAAAAACACTTCAGGTAGACGGAGAATTTGCAATTCCAACTTTAGATGAAGTTTTAGGTGTTATTAACAATTCGGTGTTATTAAATATTGAGTTAAAAGGAGCAAATACTGCTGAAGATGTTTGTCGTTTTATAGAGGATTGTGTGGAAAACAAAGGTTGGGCGTATCGAGATTTTTTAGTGTCTAGCTTTCAAGAAGATTTGTTAGAACGTGTATATAATAAAAATAAGCAAGTACAAATAGGTGTGCTAACAGATATAAGTGTTCATGCCGCTATGGTTTTTGCTAAAAAAGTACACGCCGTTTCTATTCATCCAGATTATACAATGCTTACAGCGCATAATGTTAAAGAAATTCAAGCCATGGGGTGTCAAGTTTTTACTTGGACGGTTAATAATCAAGATGATATAGATAGGATGAAGCGTTATGGTGTAGATGGTATAATTTCAGATTTTCCAGAACGGTTATGATAGAAAAAGATGTTGTTATTGTTGGTGGCGGAGCTGCTGGTTTTTTTGCGGCCATTAATATTGCAGAGCATAATCCTAGCCTAAAAGTAGTTATTTTAGAGCGTGGTAAAGATGTACTTACCAAAGTAAAAGTTTCTGGAGGAGGGCGTTGTAATGTTACTCATGCTGAATTTATACCATCAGAATTAGTGCATAATTATCCACGAGGCGAAAAAGAATTGTTAGGACCATTCCATAAATTTATGACTGGAGATACCATAGCTTGGTTTGAAGAGCGAGGTGTGGCTCTAAAAATTGAAGATGATGGTCGCATGTTTCCTGTTTCTAATTCTTCTCAAACCATAATCGATTGTTTTTTAAATGAAGCTGAAAAACATAACGTAGAAGTTTTATATAGTCATGCCGTAAAATCTATAGATAAACAAGATAATTCATTTATTGTAGAAACTACTAAGGATACATTTTTAGCCCAAAAAATATTAATAGCAACAGGCAGTAATCCTAAAATATGGCGTATGTTAGAGGACTTAGGACATACTGTTTCGCAGCCTGTGCCATCACTTTTTACGTTTAATATTAATGACGAACGCATAAAGGATATTCCTGGTGTGGTAGCTCAAAATGTTGAGGTAAAGGTGTTGGATACCGATTTATGGAGTGAAGGCCCATTGCTAATAACACATTGGGGTATGAGTGCACCGTCTATATTAAAGTTATCTGCCTTTGGAGCATTAAAATTAGCGCAACTAGATTATAAATTTAAAATAGAAATCAATTTTATTAAGCAATCCTTTGAGGATTGTTTAGATGTTTTAAAAACATTAAAGCAAGAACTTGCTAAAAAAACGGTATTTAAATCTACGCAGTTTGATTTACCAAAACGCTTATGGCATAAATTGGTGTTGCATGTAGAAATGAATCAAGAAACAAGATGGGCAGATTTAAATAAACAGCAACTCGAAAAGTTAGCAAACCAGCTTACATCAGCTGTTTTTAATGTGGATGGTAAAAGTACTTTTAAAGAAGAGTTTGTAACGGCAGGCGGTATAAATCTTAAAGAAATTAATTTTAAAACATTTGAAAGTAAGCGTGTAGAAAACTTGTTTTTTGCAGGCGAAGTTATTAATGTAGATGCTATTACTGGCGGGTTTAATTTTCAAAATGCGTGGACAGGCGCTTATATTGCAGCTCAATCTATATCAGAATAATTTTAAACAGTTATTATTTAAATTAAATCAATTATCAAAAATGAATGTATTAAAAATGAATCTTGCTAAAATTATTCTTTTAACAATTTTACTGAGTAGTATTAACTCAATTAATTTGTATGCTCAAAATAATGAATCCAACGACACAAAAATATATTTAAAAGGCTTAACAAAAGCCAGCGAAAATGATTTGTCAGACCAAGAAATTGCCCTTGATGGAGAAAGTATACCTGTATATGATATTAAAGGGGAAAGAATAAGAGGCATGGAAATGATGAAAGCAATGGTATCAGGAGATTACAAATCGGATTATTATATAGATACTAATAAAGAGATTAAAGCTATTGTTTTAAGATTCTTAACAGAAGATGAAAAAAAGCAGATGGAAGATATACAAGGTGACATGGGTGACAAAAGCGAGCTAATTGGAACAAAAGCCCCTGCTTTTGTTGTTACAGATATTAATGGTAATGAATATTCACTTAATAGCTTGAAAGGGAAAATTATTGTCATGAACTTTTGGTATATAGCGTGTAAACCTTGTGTCATGGAAATGCCCGATTTAAATAAATTAGTAAAAGATTACAAAAGCAAAGATGTGGTATTTATAGGGTTTGCCACAAATAATAAAGAAGAGGTTAAATCATTTTTGAATAACAATGTGTTTTCTTATAATATAATACCAAATAGTAAAAACATAGCTAAAGAATATGGTGTAATTGGTTACCCAACGCATATTATTATAGACGAAAATTCTAAAATTGTATATCAAGCTAGTGGATTAGGTAGTAGGACTATTAGTGACATAGAAAAAACTATTGAAGAGTTAATAAAGAAATAACAAAATTTTAAATGCAAACATATATTGCACTATTAAGAGGTATAAATGTAAGCGGACAGAAAAAAGTCCCTATGGCAGATTTACGAGAGTTGCTTACTCAAATAGATTTTAAAAGCATACAAACCTATATACAAAGTGGTAATGTTGTGTTTAAATCTTCTCAAACAGATAAAAATAAGTTAGAAGAACAAATAGCGAAACGTATAGAGGAACATTTTGGGTTTTTGGTGCCTGTTTTAGTGAAAACATCTAACGATATTCAAGAAATATTAGATGATTGCCCATACCCAGATGAGAAAATGCAACGTAGTTATTTTACGTTATTGCATACCTCACCAAATAATACATTGGTAGATGTTGTTTCAAAAGAAGTTTATAAAAATGAAAGCTTTGTAATATCTCCTCAATGTGTGTATTTCTTTTCGGAATTAGGATATGGTAAAGCAAAATGCAATAATAATTTTTTTGAACGCAAATTAAAAGTTTCAGCAACCACAAGAAATTATAAAACTATGCTAAAGTTATTATCTTTGTCGTCAGATTCAAATTAAAATGACTGAAAAAGATTTTATTCCCAATGCAAAGCATTATACAGACCGTTTACATATTATAGAAGATGGCCATTTTACTTGGTCCTCGCCAAGTAATATTGCATTGGTGAAATATTGGGGTAAAAAAGAACATCAAATTCCAGAAAACCCATCCATCAGTTTTACCTTAAATCATTGTAAAACCATTACTACCTTAAGTTTTTCTAAAAAAGAAAACGATGATCAATTTTCGTTTGATGTGTTTTTAGATGACGATAAAAAAGATGATTTTAAACCTAAAATAGAAACTTTTTTTAAACGTATAGAAATTTATATGCCTTTTTTGAAAGCATTTCATTTTAAAATTGAAACCTCAAATACTTTTCCGCATAGTTCGGGTATTGCATCATCGGCATCTGGTATGAGTGCCTTAGCCTTATGTTTAATGAGTATTGAAAAGTCTATTATAACATCTAATACAACCTTGAACTCAGTTGAAAGGTCTTTTGATAATAATTACTTTATACAAAAAGCATCTTTTTTGGCGCGATTAGGCTCTGGAAGCGCTTGCAGAAGTCTTGAAGGTGATTTGGTGGTTTGGGGAGAGCATGAAAAAATTAAGGGAAGTTCAAATTTATTTGGTACAAAATATCCTTTTGAAGTTCACAAAAATTTCAAAAATTATCAAGACACTATTTTGTTGGTAGATAAAGGTGAAAAACAGGTAAGTAGTACTGTTGGTCATAATTTAATGTTTGGGCATCCGTTTGCAAAAGAGCGTTTTAAGCAAGCCCATAATAATCTTTCTAGTATTATTGATATTCTTAAAACAGGTGATTTAAAAGCCTTTATAAAAATTGTAGAAAGCGAAGCCTTAACATTGCATGCTATGATGATGACAAGCATGCCTTATTTTATTTTAATGAAACCCAATACCTTAGAAATTATTAATAAAATATGGGCTTATAGAGAAAAAACAAATTCTAATGTATGCTTTACATTAGATGCGGGTGCTAACGTCCATGTGTTGTATCCTGAGGACGAAGCGAATCAAGTACTCGATTTTATTAAAGAGGAGCTTGTTGTGTATTGTCAAAATGATCACTATATTAGTGATAAAATTGGTTTAGGAGCCAAACTGTTGTAATTTCGCAAAACATCACAGGCTATAAAAAACTGTTTAAGTGATAGTATAGTAACATTGTTAGAGCAATAATTATTAATTTTTTAATACAAATTATTAATTAAACATATGAAAGGACCTTTATTTTATTCAAAAATTTTACTCTTTGGAGAGTATGGAATCATAAAAGATTCTAAAGGGTTATCCATTCCATATAATTTTTACAATGGGGCTTTAAAAACCGATGAGAATCCTTCGGAAAGTGCTATTAAATCTAACGAAAGTTTAAAGAGGTATGTTGCTTATTTACAAGGTGTAAATCCTGATTTAGTAAAATTTGACATCGATGCGTTAAAGCAGGATGTAAACCAAGGTATGTATTTTGATTCTTCAATACCTCAAGGTTACGGTGTTGGTAGTAGTGGCGCTTTAGTAGCTGCTATTTATGATAAATATGTTCAAGATAAAATCACGGTTTTAGAAAACTTAACGAGAGACAAACTACTCAAATTGAAAACTATTTTTTCTGAAATGGAATCTTTTTTTCATGGTAAATCTTCTGGTTTGGATCCTTTAAATAGTTACTTAAGTATACCAATACTTATAAATTCTAAAGATAATATCGAGGCTACTGGTATTCCATCACAAAGTCCTGATAGTAAGGGGGCAGTGTTCTTATTAGATAGCGGTATTATTGGAGAAACAGCGCCTATGGTAAGTTTGTTTATGGAGAATATGAAACAAGAAGGTTTCCGTAGTATGCTTAAAAACCAGTTTATTAAACATACTGATGCTTGTGTTGATGATTTTTTAAAAGGCGACGTAAAATCCTTGTTTAGAAATACTAAAAGCCTGTCTAAGGTTGTATTAAGCCATTTTAAACCCATGATTCCTAATCAGTTTCATGACCTTTGGAGAAAAGGAATAGAAACTAACGAATACTACCTAAAGCTTTGTGGTTCTGGTGGTGGAGGTTATATTCTTGGATTTACAGAAGATATGGATCAAGCAAAAAAAGCACTTTCTGATTATAAACTAGAAGTGGTTTATAATTTCTAGTTATTTTACTTTTTTGATTTAAAGCCTAAACAGCTCCCGAAATATTTATTTTCATGTTATCTAGAAGGCAAAAACACATTCTGCTCAAATTTTTCAGTATGTTTTCTGTAGTTAGAGGATACAATATTTTAGTTATTGTTATTGCTCAATACTTAACTTCAATTTATATTCTAGCGCATGATATACCAGTTAAGCAGGTATTATTTGATCTTAACTTATTTATGATTGTGCTTGCTTCGGCGGCAACCATTGCAGGGGGATATATTATTAATAATTTTTACGATTCCGAAAAAGATTTAATTAACAGGCCTATAAAATCTAGGTTAGATAAGTTAGTCAGTCAGAATACAAAATTATCGTTTTATTTTGTGCTTAATTTTTCGGCTGTAATTATGGCTAGTTATGTATCTTTTAAAGCTGTTTTATTTTTTTCAATTTATATTTTTGCAATCTGGTTTTATTCACACAAACTTAAAAAAATACTTTTTATAGGTAATTTTACGTCTGCCATATTAACCATTACGCCATTTTTTGCGATTTTTATGTATTATAGAAACTTTGAAACGGTCATTTTTGTACATGCCATTTTTTTGTTTTTAATGGTATCTATGCGTGAGCTTACTAAAGATTTAGAAAATATTAAAGGCGATTTGGCTCAAGATTATCAAACCATACCTATTAAATATGGTGAAAGAGCGTCAAAAATTATGCTAACAGGATTATCAATCGTAACTATTGTTCCAATTTGTTTGCTCTTGTATTATTTTAATATAGGGTTTATGTATCTATATTTTTATTTATGCATTCTACTTTTGATTATGTTTCTTATGTTACTTTGGAAATCTAAAACGAAAACACATTATCTTATTTTGCATAATATTTTAAAATTTATAATTGTAGCTGGTGTTTTTTGTATTGTTTTAATTAATGTAAATTTGGTTTTAAAAAGTATATAATGGAACATACACTAAAAATAGCCTTGGCACAAATAGCACCCGTCTGGTTAAATAAAACTGAAACCCTAAAAAAAGTAGAAAACTCAATTACTGAAGCTTCTAAAGTAGGTGTGGAACTTATTGTTTTTGGAGAAGGGTTACTACCTGGATATCCTTTTTGGTTAGCATTAACAGGTGGAGCAGAATGGAATAAGACAGTAAATAAAGAGTTGCATGCACACTATGTAAATAATGCTGTAACCATTGAAAAAGGTGACTTAGACGCTGTTTGTAAATTAGCAAAAGCGTATAAAATGGCTATTTATTTGGGCGTTATAGAGTGTCCTTTAGACAGAGGCGGACATAGCATTTATGCCTCATTGGTATATATAAATCAAGACGGTAATATACAATCGGTACATAGAAAATTACAACCTACGTATGATGAGCGTTTAACGTGGGCACCCGGAGATGGTCATGGATTGCAAGTACACCCCCTTAAAAAATTTACAGTTGGCGGTTTAAATTGTTGGGAAAACTGGATGCCTTTACCAAGAGCGGCTTTATATGGTTTAGGAGAGAATTTGCATATTGCAGTTTGGCCAGGCAGCGACCATAATACTAAAGATATTACACGTTTTATTGCTCGTGAGTCTCGTTCGTTTGTCGTTTCGGTATCTAGTTTAATGCATAAAGATAATTTTCCAGAAAACACACCACATCTAAATAAAATATTGGAACATGCACCAGAGGTTTTAGCCAATGGAGGCAGTTGTATAGCTGGACCAGATGGCGAATGGATTACAGAACCTGTTTTGCATAAAGAAGGTTTAATTATAGAAACCATAGATTTTAACAAGGTTTACCAAGAGCGCCAAAATTTTGACCCTGTAGGTCATTATTCTAGACCAGATGTCACTAAGCTTATGGTAAATAGAGAGCGACAGTCTACTGTTGCCTTTAAATCGTAAAAAGAAAAAGAACCATAGTTTATGCTAACTATTATTCTACCTTTGCATAAAATTTTTGATTATGAACAGACAGCAGGGAACTAGCGGAAAAGGTAAACCATCAAATAAAGGAAAACAAGGCGGAACAAATAAAAGTTCGGGCAAAGGCGGTAATAACTTTAAGAGTAAAAACGTAGCTAGAGGGAATGCGCCTGTTAAAAAAACGAATACAGCATCTAAAACGTCTAATCCCGATGAAATTAGGCTGAATAAATATGTTGCTAATTCAGGTATGTGTTCACGTAGAGAGGCCGATGTACATATTGCTACGGGCTTGGTTTCGGTAAACGGAAAAATTATTACCGAGATGGGCTTTAAAGTAAAAATTGGAGACGAGGTACGTTATGATGGTGCCAGAATAAACCCTGAGAAAAAAGCTTATGTATTACTAAACAAACCAAAAGGTTTTGCAACAACAACTAGCGAAGGTAAAGGTAGAACTGTAATGGACTTAGTAGCTAATGCGACAGCGTCTCGTATAAAGCCTATTGGTCGTTTAGGAAGAAACTCCAAAGGGTTGTTGTTGTTTACCAACGATGATGCTGTAACGGCAAAGTTTACCAACTCTAAACATGGGGTTGCTCGTTTGTTTCATATAGAATTAGATAAAAACTTAAAACTTGAAGATTTAAAAAAGATTCAGTCGGGTTTTAAATCTGAAGGAAAACTTATTGAGGTTGAGGAAATTAGTTATATTGATGGAGCTTCTAAACGCGAAATTGGCTTAAAAATTAAAAATACAGGTAATACCATAATTAGAACCATTTTTGAATATTATAAGTACGAGATAATAAACTTAGATTGTGTAGCTATTGGGCACCTTACCAAAAAAGATATTCCTAGAGGGAGTTGGAAACACCTTACAGAACAAGAGCTTAATACGCTTAAGATGTTGTAAATAAGATAAGTTGTTTTGACTAAAAAATGTTAAGGTTAGCTGTTTCAAACAAGTAAATAGCAAGCTATAGGGTTACTGGCTTAAATATTTTTTTTGATATTTTTTTATGAAAACCTCCCAAATAAAAATACCATAGACAATGATGTATTCTAAAGCGATAACCCATAAATTTTCAGACTTATCTGCTTTATCTACATTAACGTATGCTAAATAGCTTAAAATAATTACGGCACTCCATACCAAAGGAAACTTATATTTAGTAAAAACAGACAGTATTAACAGTGTAGCTACATACCAAGGATGAACTGTGGTGGTCGTAAAGTAATAAAAACTTAAAACGAATAACATGGCTGTTATAAGTTCTATAAAGGATTTGTTTTTTCTTAAAAAAGTTGTGATTAAAATAAATACAATAACGATTATAGGGGTTACTTTTCCAATAATGGCAATTTCATTATAACCTCTAAAAGTGTATCCAATGGATCTTGCTATATAATAAATACTGGCATTGAATTCGAAATTTTGAAACCATAAGGCAACCGTTTTGGAGTAGTTATTTATAAACTCTGATGAATAAAATGGTAGAAATAATAATATAGTTGTAATACCTACTATAGCATAAAACCACACAAGTTTAGTTAATCTTGATAGTGTAGAACTATTTTTTTTACCACCTTGGATTCCTTGCGTTGTGCCAATGATATTACTTGATATAGACGAGTTTGTCTTTTTAGATATAAACCACTGAAAAAATAGTGGAAGAAATATTAATGGTATAAGTTTTACCGAAATCGATAGTGCCAAAACAATAGCAGCCCATTGCCATTTGCCTATGTAAAGCAGATATAAACTCCATATGAGGAAGAAAATCATGACACCCTCAAAATGTAAATTACCAGTGAGTTCTATGATAATAAAAGGATTTAAAATATACCAGAAAATATTGTAAATAGGTATATTTAGTTTTGTTAGTAATTTTTTACCAAAATAGAGTGTGCCAAAATCTGCAACTATTATGAGTAAACGCATTATTATGGCAGATCCTAAAATACTTTTTCCAGCAAATAATGCAGCTATAGAAAAACATAATTGATTTATTGGTGGGTAATTAGTAAAATGGCTAGCGTTTAACTGCCCCATACCAGTATATAATTCTTGAGATTGAGCTACAGGAAACGTACCTGAATCTATAAATGATTTAACGGTATGTAGATAAGGGTTTATGCCTTCAAGTATCATGCGGCCATCCCAGATAAAACGATAAAAATCTTGTGATAAGTTAGGGATTGCCAATATAAAGACACCCCTAAATATAAAAGCCAACCAGGTTAATAATGTTATTTGGTTTTTTAAGTGTTTTATTAAATTATAAAAAACAAAAAATAGAGTTATATACAGAAACAGCAATTTTATATACTCTGTTCTTACTAAATTAAATGCAAATAAAAAGTAGAGTAGGATACTAGATAGTGCCAGTAATAAAGGCACTTTATTTAATTTTATAATGGCAGAATTTAGTTGCATGAGATAAATATAACATTATTTATTTGTTGATTTTACACAAGGATTATTTACATGTTTTTTATAAATAAGTATGTACTTGGCTATGAAAATGTAAACTCTGCGTTAGGGATTAAAAGGTTTATTTGAGCTCCCCAAAGAGAGCGAGTCATGTTCAATAATTTAAAATAGAAACTAACGAATAAATTCCGACCCAAAGGGTAACACCCATTTATATTTAAAATACGTTTAAACCTTTGAAGCCAAAGACTTAAAAAATACATATCCAAATCCAATAAATAGCATAAGGTGAAAAGGGAAAAGTCCAAAATCGCCACCCTGATTACCAACAATAAAGGCGCTGTACATACCAAAACCAAAATAAAGCATAAGTAAACCTTCAAAAATAACGTGTATAGAAACTGTTTTCTTGATGTATTGATTGTTCTTTAAATTATCTTTAAAGCTGCTTATATTGAATTTAGGTGTACGAATAAAATCTGATTTTTTACCCCAATGTCCTTCTAAAACTGCAATAGAATTATGTAGCGAGAAACCCATAGCTATTGAGAAAAACACGAAAAACATACCTATGTACTTTATAAAATTTTTAAAACCACTACCGTATATGTTTTTATACATATGCCAATAACAGATAAAAAATATAATAGTACTCATTACGAAAAAACTCATCACGTAAAAGTATGGTCTTAAATGCGCATATTCATTTTTTATGTATAGCATAGGTATGCTTAATACGCCAACAATAAGTACGTTTAAAAACATGGTGCTATTTAATAAATGCAATAAACCATGTACTTTAGTTTTGGCAGAAATGTTTTGATTTTTTAAAACACGCCAAAGCATTTTTCTAAAGTTTTCTGCACCACCTTTATTCCATCTAAATTGTTGAGAACGGGCAGCACTTATAACTACAGGAAGCTCGGCTGGAGTTTCTACATGTTCTAGGTATTTAAACTTCCAGTTTTTTAATTGAGCACGGTAACTTAAATCTAAATCTTCGGTTAGGGTGTCGCCTTCCCAATTACCAGCATCTATAATACAGGCTTTGCGCCATAACCCAGCGGTACCGTTAAAATTTATAAAATGCCCTTTACTATTTCTACCTACTTGCTCTAAGGTAAAGTGTGCGTCTAAAGCAAAAGCTTGAATTTTTGTAAGTATGGAGTAATTACGATTTATATGGCCCCAACGGGTTTGTACAACACCTATTTTTTTGTCTTTAAAGTAGGGTACGGTACGTTTTAACCAATCGGCTTCTGGTAAAAAATCAGAATCAAAAATAGCAATAATTTCACCTTTAGCAATCTCTAAACCTTCTTTTAGCGCACCTGCTTTAAAGCCAGTACGGTCTATTCTAGTAATATGGTGTATGTCTAACCCTGTAGTTTTTAAAGTTTCAATGTGTTGTTTTGTGCTAGCTACAGTTTCATCTGTAGAGTCGTCTAAAACTTGAATTTCTAATTTTGTTTTTGGATAATCTATTTTAGCAATGTTATCCAACAGGCGCTCCATGACATACATCTCGTTATAAACTGGTAGTTGTATGGTAACAAACGGTACTTCATTTGGGTTAGAAAGGTCTAATTTAGAGCAATTATCTTTATTCTTTTTTGATGAGAGATAATTAAATAATAGGTTGAGCTGAGCCAATGCATATAAGAATATAAGCATTAGCGATATGGTATATATAATAATGATTGTTATCTCGAGAATCATTTTTTGATACTGTATTTAAAAATCCAACCTAAAATTTTAACGCCTGCAAATATAGCACCTTTTATTGTACCAGACACTTTAGAAATGCCTATTCTATTTCTATAATTTACTGGAATCTCGATATATGTAAGTTTTTGTCTCAAAGCTTTTAGTTGCATTTCTACAGTCCAACCGTATGTTTTGTCTTCCATTTTAAGGGCTAACAGTTTCTGGTATTTTATGGCTCTAAACGGGCCTAAGTCTGTAAATTTAGCTCTAAAAAATAAACTCATAAGTGTTGTAGCTAGCCAATTACCAAATATTTGAGGTCCTGTCATAGCCCCAGCTTCTCTTAGTTGTTTTACTCGAGCTCCAATAACAAAGTCTAAGTTGTCGTTAATTATTGGGGCAACTAATTTGGTTAATTCTTCTGGATAATCGCTATAATCACCATCTAAAAATACGATAATATCGGGTTTTTGAGCTTGATTCGCTATGTATTGCATGCCCTTTAAGCAAGCATAGCCATAGCCTTTGTTGGTTTCTATTAAAACGGTAGCTCCTGCGTTTTTGGCATTAATTTCGGTGTCATCAGTTGAGTTGTTGCTAACTACAATAACTTCATTAACAGTGCTTGGAATATCTTTTATAACATGCGCTATAGAATCAGCCTCGTTAAATGCGGGGATGATGACTTTTATGTGGGTCATTATTTAAGGTCGCTTAAGTTGTTTTCTTTTTTAAAAGAGGCTAAGGTAGTCCATTCTTTTAATCTTTTACCTGCCTTATATCTTACTGCAGAAATCAATTTTTCGTTTTTATACATTAAACAGTAACCATTTTTTAAATTGTCTTTTAGTTGGCATTTATGATTTATTTTTTCCATACTATCATAAAATAGCCACCAATCACTTTTTTTACCATTTTCAAAATGCCCCTCTTTTTGTATGTTACCACTTTGGGTATAAAACCTCCAATAGTTGGCTTCTTTATTAGCCTTATAATGACCTTCTTTTTCTAAATTTCCGTTGTCATAGTAATATTTCCAGTATTTTACTTTTTGATTATTTTCAACCCAGCCCTCAGACTGTAATTTGCCATTATCATGATAACTCCTTTTGTAGCTTTTTTGAGCAGTAACACTTAAGGAACATAAAAAGAATAGAACTATTATTTTTTTCATTTAATTAAATTTACACTTCAAAAATTTTGAGAGTAATAATGAGTTGATAACTATTTTTTATTTACCAAATCCATTAAATCTACATCGTTTCCTAATAATATCTCAGTCGGATTAATTCTGCCTTCCATACTATCGTTTTCTAATTTAAGTACTCCACGAGGGCAAACAGCGCTACAAACACCACAACCAACGCAACTTGATCGTACAATGTTTTCTCCTTTTTGAGCATAGGCACGAACATCTATACCCATTTCGCAACTATTTGAACAGTTACCACAAGAAATACATTGTCCACCATTTGTGGTTATTCTAAATTTAGAGAATAAACGTTGTTGGAAACCTAAAATAGCAGCCATTGGGCAACCAAATCGACACCATGATCGACTCCCTAAAATAGGATAGAAACCAGTACCTATAACACCTGAGAATATAGAACCAATATAGATGCCGTATGTTGATCGTAAAGCGCTACCTTTTACAAGAAATACATGTTCGGTAGTTCCTGTAAAATGCATTACTAATAATAAAGCAATAACTACAAAATAACCAATGGCACCATATTTAGCGTCTTTACCTAGTTCTTTACCTTTAAAAAACATGACTCCAGCAAAGACTAATGTTAAAAACCCAATAACAAGCATAATAAATACACCCCGAGTTAACCAAAAATCATTTTTATCATAGCCTAAATAGGTATATACCATGGCAACCGTCATCACTATAGAGAAAACTAAAACGGTATGTATTAACCAGCGCTCTAATTTCCAGGCCGACATTTTTTTAGATGATAATTGTCTAAAAGAATCTCCAGCTGTTTCTGCTAATCCACCACAACCACAAACCCATGAACAGTACCAACGCTTACCATATTTATAAGTTAAAATTGGTGTGATAACAAAGATTGAAATAATACCAAAAAGGATTAAAGCAAGTCCTATATTTCCGTTAGAAAGGAAACCATTTACAGACCATTCATCAAAAATATAATAATTAAGTGGCCATACACTTTTTAGGTCATAATAGGGTAAATCAGAATTCATAACATACATAAATTCTGGAATTAAAAAAGCAAATCCTAATTGAAAGAACATAACCGAAATTGTACGTATTTGTTGGTAACGATTATGTCTGTATTTAAGAATAAATTTATATCCAAAAGCAATAATAGCAACGGTATATAATGAGCCATAAACAAACCATTGGCTTGCTGCTCTGCCGCTTAAAAGTTTACTTAGTGGGTCAAAAAGAGCAACTAAACCTGTGTTTTCTGCTCCATCTTTGCCTAACCCTAAATATTGAGGAAAAAAGTAAAGTACAATGTAGAATAAGGTTAAAATAATACCTAATCCCCAGCCTAAGGCACCTCTAGAGGATATGGATTTAAACCAAACACCATCATTTTTAATACCTTCTAGTTTTGTTAAATAAGCATCTCTAGAGTATACAATAATACCTGTAGATATTAGCCCAAGAGATAATGTTAAAAATAATCCTCTGTTAGGAAAACTGATATTGAAAAAGGCTAAAACTAATATAAACAGTCCAATAAGTCCAATGGCTAAAGCGACTTTTTGTTTGTTCGAAATTTCTAAAGCATCTGGCTTAGCCAAAGACATGCTGTGGTTTATTTTATTACTCATAATTATGCGGTTTGTAATGTTTTGTTGTAGGCTGAAAGTATATCAGCTTCATAATGGCTGTAGAACTCTGGGTCAAAATTTGCTATAGGCAAATGTTTGATAACGTAATCTAGTTCGCGTTTTTCGGTAAGCCATGTGTCGAAAATTTCGTGACGCATTCGTATTCCAAAAGTATTTATGCCCAAAAATTGGTTAGTATTCTTATTGTAGCAAACGGTTATGCATTTAGTATCATCTTCATGTTTCCAATGAAAATGGGCTTCATCTTCTCTTGGTGCAGAAAATACCCAACCATAGGTTTGATATTCAATGTCTAAAAATTTAGCAGAATTAAACCAATGTCCTGGTTTATATGCAATCTTATTACCGCAAATAGTTTGCGCTAAGGTTTCTCCCATCATACGACCTGTATACCAAACAGCTTCTATAGGGCGTCTTTGCCCAATGGCTTCATGCTGTTCTGCACAATCACCAATAGCATAAACATCTGGAATGTTGGTTTCTAAAAATCGGTTTACTTTAACACCTCTGCCAATTTCTATATTTGAGTTTTTTATAAAATCTATATTTGGAGACACTCCTGCTGTTAGACCAACAACATCACATGCTATTTCTTCACCCGTTTCTTGGATGATTATCGATTTTACCTTACCGTTTTCATCAGAAATTATTTCCTTTAAATTATTACCTAATCGTAAATCGATATGGTGATTTTCTATGTGACGATTAATCATTTCGCTTTCTCCCTTGGGTAAAACACCATTCCAGAAACTATCTTCGCGTACTAAAAAAGTTACAGGAATACCTCGTGAGTTAAGCATTTCAGCAAGTTCTATACCTATTAATCCTCCACCTACTATTATTGCACGCTTGCATACCTTATTGTTGGGTGCGTATTTTTCTAAATTATCTAAATCTTGTTTGTGGTACATGCCCATAACACCATTTAAATCTTGCCCTGGCCAGCCAAATTTATTAGGCTTACTGCCAGTTGCGATAATGAGTTTGCTGTATTTTAATTTATCTCCACCTGTAAATAAAAGTGTTTTAGATGCTGTATCAACAGACTCAACAAATCCTTTTTTTAGATCTATTCTATTTTTCTCCCAAAACCAATTTTCATAAGGTTGTGTATGTTCAAATTTCATATGTCCCATGTATACATACATAAGAGCGGTACGAGAGAAAAAATAATCTGTTTCTGCAGATACAATAGTTATGCTTTTATTAGAAAGTTTTCTAATATGTCTAGCTGCTGAAACACCAGAAATTCCGTTGCCTATAATGACGATATGTTCTTCCATAATTTGGTTGTTGAAGGTGTTAAGTCGAAGTTAAAGATAATAACTTATCTTAAGCCTTTAATTTAGAATGGCTTTAAATTGACTTAGAATAAATAGGGACGTGTAAGTTTTAAAG
Organism: uncultured Algibacter sp.; assembly: GCA_947499935.1. Classification (GTDB taxonomy): domain Bacteria; phylum Bacteroidota; class Bacteroidia; order Flavobacteriales; family Flavobacteriaceae; genus CANMQH01. Next base: position 418,671 of record CANMQH010000001.1, read on the forward strand.
TTTTAAATAGACGTGAAAATTTTATATTTTTTTTGAAAGTTTATTGGAATGATTGAGACTGAAGCAACGATAAAAAATCATTAAACACATTAAAAATGAGAAATATAAGTGTAATAGTATTAATGTTATTAGGTAATTTGTCGCTATTTGCGCAAGATGTGAATTTATTTTTTACTAAAGCAGATGCTTTCTTAAAAGCCAACGTAGCTAATGGAAAAGTTAATTATGCTTCTATCCATAAAAACCAAGATGCTTTACATGAGGTTTTAAAATTAGCTGAAGGTATTAAGGTCTCTAAAACCGATGCTGATGTATATCAAGCATTCTGGATAAACAGTTATAATTTATCTGTTATAAAAGGTATAATAGATAACTATCCTACAAACTCTCCTTTAGACAATAAAGGGTTTTTTGATAAAACAACTTATAATATAGGTGGTAAAAAAATAACATTAAATAACATAGAGCATAAATTATTAAGAGCACAATTTAAAGATGCGCGTTTCCATTTTGTGTTGGTTTGCGGTGCTGTAGGATGTCCTCCATTAATTAATAAAGCATATTTACCAAAAACGTTAGACGCTCAATTAGAAAAACAAACAAAAATAGCATTAAACGGTGTTTTTTTAAGAGTTAACGCTAAGAAAAAACGTGTTCAAGCCTCTCAAATTATGGAGTGGTATAAGGGCGATTTTACTATGAAAGGTAAATCTGAAATAGATTTTATAAATAAATACAGAACAGAGAAAATTCCAGCTAAATTTAAGTTAAGCTACTTTACATATAACTGGAAAGTAAATAAGCAATAATAATAGATAATTAATTTAAACTAAAAAATAATTTAATAAAGGTTTTCACTACCGTGGAAATTAATAAAAACCTAACACCGATGAAAAAAATAATAGCATTACTAGCACTAGTTACAATAGGATATTCTGGATTTTCTCAAGAAGATGGAGAATCATCAAAGAGTAATATACAAACTTACACACCTTCAAAATTATTAAATAAAGGACAGTGGGATATTAAGTGGTTTAATAATTTATATACACAAACTAAAAGTACTTTCTCAAAAGGAAAAGAGCCAAGGCAGACATTTTTTACCTCAACTATAGATGTGTTTACTGGAGTTTCTGATAGCAATAATTTAAATGTTGGACTTTTATTAGAATTTCGTTCTAATGTTATTGGAGGTAGAGATGCTTTTGATGTGTTTTCCTTTGATGGAGAAAGCGGGACAGCTCGTTCTGGGTTTACTTCTTTTGCACCAGCTATAAAATTTAATCCAATTAAGAGTATTTCAAATTTTACAATTCAATCTGCAATTCATATTCCATTAGTAAATCAAGAGAGTGATGGTGGTGTGTTTTTAGATCAGAAAGGATTTATTTTTCAAAATAGATTTTTCTATGATTACACATTTCCAGGAGATAAATTTCAAGTTTTTACTGAGTTGAATGCGGAATATAATTTTGGTAAAGAAGCAGAATTTGATAGTAATTTTGATACTGTTGAAGGTAGTTTTGCTAACGATAGCTTAAACTTAACACCAGGAATATTTCTAAGTTATTTTCCAAGTCAAAAATCTACAATATTAGTTTTAGCACAGCATTCTCAACGTATTGATACAGGTAACGATTTTGAACAAGATTTTACAGCTTTAGGAGGAGGTGCTAAATACCAAATAACAGATGTGTTAAATATTGAGGCGCTTTATACTAATTTTGTTAGAGGAAATAATACAGGTTTAGGACAAACTTTTAATATCGGTCTTAGAGCATTATTTTAGTAGTAAATAAATAGTAAATTAGGAGTTTGTTTATAAATCTAATTTTATATGAATAAATTCAAACTCCTAATATTTGTAATATTTACTGTAAATCAATCGTGTACAACGCAAGCTAATAAAGTAAATGGCGTAAGTTTTGTGGCTTCTGGAGAGGCCATAAACGATAAAAACATTACACCTTTAGTAAAACTTAATGCCAATTATGCTGCAATAATGCCATTTGGTTACATTAAAAGTTTAGAGTATCCTCAAATTGCATTTAATACTGAGCGACAATGGTTTGGAGAAAGTAAGGCTGGCGTAAAACAGTATATCCAAGAACTCAATAAAAAAAATATTAAAATTATGCTTAAACCTCAAATTTGGGTTTGGCATGGTGAGTTTACAGGGTATATTGAAATGAAAAATGAGACAGACTGGACCATTTTAGAAAACTCGTATTCTAAATTTATTTTAGAGTATGCAAAATTAGCCCAAGATATAAAGGCAGATATGTTTTGTGTTGGTACCGAGTTAGAAAAATTTATAACGAACAGACCATCGTATTGGGTACAATTAATCTCTAAAATTAAAACAGTTTATAAAGGTAAGTTAACCTATGCTGCTAATTGGGACGAGTTTAAACGCACACCTTTATGGGAAGATTTAGATTATATAGGTATAGATGCCTATTTTCCTGTAAACGATAGTAAAACACCAACATTAAATGCCTGTTTAGCGGGATGGAAAACTCATAAATTGGTTATTTCTGAGATTTCTAAAAAATATAATAAGCCTGTTTTGTTTACCGAGTTTGGATATAGAAGTGTAGATTATTCGGGTAAAGAGCCTTGGAAGAGTGATAGAAGTATGAATCAAGTAAATCTAGAAGCTCAAACCAATACCACAAAAGCATTATTTGAAACCTTTTGGAAAGAAGATTGGTTTGCTGGCGGATTTGTATGGAAATGGTTTCATAATTACGAAGCATCTGGAGGACATAACAATTCTAGATTTACACCACAAAATAAGCCTGTTGAAACCGTAATTAGGCAGTATTATAGTAAAAAATGGACAAAATAAAATACATATGCATTAGCTTTTTATTAATAACTTCTTGTGGAAAATCAGATGATAATATTTCTACAGAAAGTGAAACTTTAGCCACGTATATAGATGGAAAAATTTTTGAAACAGGTGCTGTTATTGCATGCGCAGCTAGTGATATAGATTCTAATGATATACTAACATATTATTACCCAGAGCCAGGGACATCAAATGTACGATACTATGAAACCGAAAATGATGAGTTAGACGGTCAAGATTTTTTAAATTATAAAATGGTTGACCTAGAAAGCACTCCTTTATTTAATGGTTATTTAGGGCAGTTTACCCAAAACTCAACCCAAGAGAAGTGGATTGTTATAACCTTTGAATTAGAAGGAGAAATTAAAATATCCAACCCTATACGAACTAAACAAATTACAAAACCATCTGTATGGCATAATGCTATTTCTATTGATCAAGCTCAAACGGGTATGCCTGTTTTTTCTTGGGAAGCCAATGCATTTGGTGATAATGCTATTTATTTTCATGTCGTTTCAGATATTGAAAATAATTTACTTTCAGGTACTTATACCATAGAAAATCAATTTCAATATTATAAAACATCTAATCTGGTTTTAAATATAACTAGAGAAACCCCGCCAGATTTAATTTTAAGAAATACATACAATATCACTTTAATGGATGTGAGTAAAGACAATTGGGTTAACGCCGTTGTTTTTAATAAAAAATTTAACACACAATGAAAAAAATAATATTTGTAGGTTTTATGTGCTTTGTAGCATTATTAAACGCACAAGAATCAATAATTTCTCAAATAGAAATTGAAGGAAATAAGAGAACAAGAACATCCTTTCTTAAGCGTTTAGCCTTTGTAAAGGAAGGGAAGCCCCTAGATTCTGTAAATATAGCGTCAGATATACGTCGTTTAAAATTATTACCATCTGTAGCAAATGCAAATTTTAAAGTAGAGCCTATTATTGATGGGAAATACAAGCTAACATATTTAATTGAAGAAAATTTTGCGATTATTCCTGGTTTAAATATATCAACAGATAATAATGGAGAGTTTGCATACAGAACGTCGTTGTTCGATTTTAATTTTTTAGGTAGAAACCAAATCATTGGCGGCTATTATAGTAAAGATATTTTTGATTCTTATGGCGTTTTCTGGGAAGCACCAAATCTATTTACAAGAAAGCTTGGATTAGGAGTTAGCTATCAAAACATAGTATCACAAGAGCCTGTTTTTTTTAATAATGGAAACGATGTTAATTACAAATTTCAAAATAAAGCTTTTGAAATAAAATTGCAATATGAACATAACTTTCATAACCGTTTTGAGTTAGGATTAAATATTGGGTCTGAAGATTATCAATTTCTAGAAGGTGATTTACCATCTGATATACCACCAAGCCTAAACGCGAATAAAGTGTCGATTATAGGCGAATACGAATACAATAATATTAACATATTTTACCAGTACAAAAGTGGCTATAGAAGCCTTTTAACGTACAGATTAGTAACAGGAGCTAACGGAGAAAACAATCTTTTAAGAAACGCTTTTATTGCTCGAAATGATTTTGAATATTTTAAGCGCGTAGGTGATAGAGGTAATTGGGCAAATAGATTACGTTTAGCTTATGCTTCAAACGATAATTCGCCTTTTGCACCTTTTGCTGTAGATAATCAATTAAATATTAGAGGTGTAGGTAACACTATAGATAGAGGTACAGCAGCCATTGTGCTTAATAGTGAGTATAGACATACCTTATACGAAAAAAATTGGTTTGTACTGCAAAGTAATGCTTTTATAGATGCAGGGTCATGGAGAAACCCCGGAGGTAATTTTGGTGAATTAGTAGATGGTAGTACAGTAAGATTTTACCCTGGTTTAGGAATAAGATTTATACACAAAAGAATTTTTAATGCTGTTTTTAGGCTAGATTATGGTTATGGTATAGGAAAAGAAGCAACAAATGGGATAGTTTTTGGAATAGGGCAATATTTTTAATATATATCTGTTATTTTTGTTTAAAATCAGATATTTTAATGATCAAAACTTCCTTAGCTTTTTTCTTGATGGTAAGTGTCTTTGGATTTAGTCAAGAAAACATAGTTTATGATTTAAAAATTCAAGGAAATAAAAAGTTAAAATCATCTTTTGTAAAAAGAATATCGAATATTAAGCCAGGTAGCCCTCTAGATTCTACAGTTTTAGAAAGAGATATTTTACGGCTTAAACGACTGCCTTCTGTAGGTCACGCTTATTATCAAGTTTTTCATTCTGAAGCTAATAAGTATAACGTATTTTTTAATATAGAAGAAAATTTTACGCTAATACCATCTGTAAATGTATACACTACCAACGATGATGAATTTGCATATCGGGTAGGTCTATATGAATTTAATACACTAGGCAGAAATATTACTTTTGGAGGATTTTATCAAAAAGATATTTATAGCAGTTATGCTATAAGTTTACGAGCCCCTTTTTTATTCTCAAATAAATTAGGAATCGCAATAAGTCATCAAAGTTTAACAACACAAGAACCTGTTTTTTTTAATAATTCTACGTCAGATTACAAGTATAATAATACATCATACGAAGTTTTAGGACTATATAAATTCAATTTTAAGAATAGATTAGAATTTGGTTTAAACTATTTTATTGAAGATTATGAATATAAATTTGGTGCCACAAGTCCAGATGTGCCTCAAGAATTAAATGTAAAGAAGTGGCTTATTAAAAGTATATATGAATATAGTGGGTTAGATTATTATTACCATTATGTTTCGGGCTTTAAAAGTAATTTTAATTTTCAATATGTTTTTTCTACAGATGACGTACTTCCAGATTTTTTAATTGGCTGGAACGATTTCTTTTATTACAAAAGAGTAGGCGAAAAAGGAAACTGGGCCAATAGATTAAGGTTAGGCTTGTCAAATAACGATAATACACCTTTTGCACCTTTCTCGGTAGATAATAATTTGAATGTTAGAGGTGTTGGTAACACTATAGACAGAGGTACTGGCGTAGTTGTTTTAAATACAGAATATAGGTATACGCTATACGATAAAGATTCGTTTTTGCTGCAAGGCAATGCTTTTGTAGATGCAGGTACATGGCGAAATCCTGGAGGTGATTTTAGCGATTTTACTGACAAAAATAGTATCCGGGTTTATCCAGGTCTTGGGTTACGCTTTATTCATAAAAAAATATATAATGCTACGTTTAGAATTGATTACGGTTACGGAATAACACCAAATGCTACGCAAGGATTTGTTTTTGGTATTGGTCAATATTTTTAAACATTATAAATTTGATTTTGCTTTGTAGGTTTTGCCATATAAGGCTTTGTTGTTTTTGTAAAATATTAAGCGTTGTTTTAGTTATAAATAAATAATATTATTGATGAGAATTTTTACCATAGGAGATATACACGGTGGCCTTAAAGCCTTATTACAGGTATTAAATAAAATAGAAGTAAAAGAAAAGGATCTTCTTATTTTTATGGGCGATTATGTAGATGGCTGGAGCGAGTCTGCACAAGTTGTTCAGTTTTTAATGGATTTATCCCAAAAAATTAATTGTGTTTTTATAAAAGGGAATCATGATGTATGGTGCCAAAATTGGTTAAGCGATGGAGAGGTTAATCCAACGTGGTATATGCATGGAGGTAAAGAAACCATTGAAAGTTACCAAGGTTTTACAGCTGATGAAAAAAGTAAGCATCTCCAATTTTTTGAAAACTTAAAAATGTATTATTTAGATGATAAAAACCGTTTGTTTCTTCATGCAGGTTTTACGTCTTTGCATGGTGTTACAAGAGAGGTGTATAAAGAAACCTTATATTTTGATAGAACGCTTTGGGAAATGGCATTGACCATGGACAAAACTATAGAGGAAAATTCGTCAATATACCCCAATCGTTTAAAACACTATAGCGAGATATATATAGGCCATACACCAACTACAAATTTTGGTATAGATACGCCCATGCAAGCTGCCAATGTTTGGAATGTAGATACAGGAGCTGCATTTAAAGGCAAATTATCTGCCATGGATTTAGAGTCTAAAAACGTTTTTCAAAGTGATAATTTACCTGCGTTATATCCAAATGAAAAAGGACGTAATAAATAATAATACATCGGTTTTTAATTGATAGTCTTTTAAATGTGTTATGGTGAAACTTAATTGTAGAAGCCTGTAAGATGTACTCAAAATTATAAATTTAACTCATCCAATTTTTTTAGAGAGATTTTGGTATAATACCTTTTGTTTTCTGTTTTATATGTCCCAATTTATAAACTGAAACCTTTACAATATAAAATAGTAATAAGTTTACGCCATAGACATTTGATTAATCAAATCCAGAACAACACTATGGAAAATATTTTAAAAAGCAATGTGGTAATCTTATTAATACTAGGTTTAATAACTTGTAACCTTCAATCTTGTGGTGAAAAAGTAGAACATTCTGATGATACTCTTAAAGGTTTTATGTTAGCAGGACCTTATGTTGTAAATAGCTATGGCGGTATTAATGAAATGAAAAAATATATGGGGCTTAAAGGTAACCCTAGTAAAGAAAAAATTATAAGTTTATACAAGAAAAACTGGGTCTTTTTTTTCGACACATCTTATAAAGACCAATGCAGTTCTACATTAAAAGATTATTGGGATATTACAGATAAAGCAAGTTTGGTAAAAACATTAGATGCTTTAAAGAATACTGCAGGTGATTTTAAAGCATGGGACTATGCACGTTTATCTAATAATGCTGCATTAGGATATGCTTCAGGTTATCTCACAAAAGAAGAAGTTAACACCTATTTAGTAGCGACTTTAAAATTAGCGCAAGAACAATTTCCAGACTGGAAAGCATACTTTAATAACTATAACAAAGGTAGACGAGATTGGAATCCTAATGCACCAGATGCAGCACAATACACACGTATAGTATCGCTTATGCAAATGGAGTATACGTCCATATATAAATTGATACCATTACATTAAGTTTACTATTCAATACTTTTAAAATCTTTAATGGCTTGGTTAGGTTCTATAATATTATAGCCTTTCCAAAATTCGGGATTGTATTTTGGCAAATACACAGGCTCTACTTTTGGTTTTTCTAAAAAAGCATCATAGTCTGTTTTAGAAATAGTTTTATCGTTAAAAATTACCAACTCGTTTTTAGTGATGTTAGATATTATAAAATGAATATCTGATGATAACTCATTCTGCTTTCTTCTGCCTTTAGTATGTTTGTTTTTTTCAATAATCTTTAAAGGTCTTTTAATGCCAAATTTACTACCACGTTTAATATCAGCATATTTTAAACGGTATGTATTGGTGGTGTCTTTGGCATAAATAAAAGTGCCTTTTTTTAAATAATGTTTATGGGAGAGGCCTAAAAGATTAAAGTTTTCTAAATCTTTTACATTTTCATAATCTACTCTTATTATGGCAAAATCTTCAGTGTTAACATATATTATACCTTTATAATCGGCTTTTCTTTTAGGTTTAAAACTTATTTTGTAAACAAAATAGTCGTTCATAAATGTATAATCTTCTATTTTAAAAAGATACCTGTTTGGCTTTCTTAAAAAGTTTAAATCACTATCTTTAAATAAGAAACTATTGTGTTTAATATTATCAATACTTTTTTTTCTGTATTTTAAAAAGTCTTTTTTTCGTTCTTGATCTTTCTTCTTTTGTGCCTCTAAAAAAGCTTCGGTTTTATGGGTGTCTTCCTCTGTGTTACTTTCAAAAAGAGTAGAGTCCATGTCGGTTTTTACGCCAAAAAAGCCAGATTTTATCTTGAAATAAGAGTTGCGTTTGACATGTTTTTTTATGGCTTGGTTAAATTTTTCTTCATACCCATCAAGCGAAATTTCTTTACTTTTATCATATAAATGAGATGCTTTTATAATATCTAGTTTCTTAGAATCTTCAGCGCCAGATTTATCATATAAATTTGCTAATATTTCTGTGTATTCATCATAATCCTTTGGTAGCGCCAATAAGATACTATCAATAAATTGTTGATTAAACTCTGGTATGGTAGTTTTCTTTATTTTAATATTATTTTTTAAAATGTTGGTAAAGTTAGACGATCTATAGAATAACTTGCTTTTTGTGATTTTGGCTTGGTAATTACGGTTTAATTTTTCGTTTACTTTTTCAATAATTTCTTCAACGCTATAATTTTTATTAGACACCATAATTTCGTTTAATTCTATGGTTTTTGGGCTTAAAAATAAGATGCTATCTTTTAAGGTTCCTACTAGTAAGCGTTTGTTATTATAACCTAAACAACGTATAAATATAGAATCTGTCTGTTTTGTTTTTTTACCAAGATACAGTTGAAATTTACCATCAGCATTGCTAATTACGCCAGATGAATGACTTAAAGCTATAGTAGCAAAAGGAATCGGTTTTTTTGATATGGAATCTAATAACCTTGCATTAAAAGCATCTTGTGCATGATTAGAAATAATACCTAAAATAAAGAAACAGCATGTGGCGTAAAATGATTTCATAGTATTGAACTACTTAAATTAAGTTCCGTTAAAATCAGTAAAAGTGATTCGCTATAAAAATATACAGCTATAGAACTTGCGTTAAAAGTATAACGATTGTAAGTTGAAATTGTAACATTTAGAATTTTGTTAAGTGATATTTATCACTTTTTAACATTTAACATTTAACATTTAACAGACTAGTAAATGTTTTTTTTGTAGTAAGCCAATAATTCTTCTGCTGTTGCTCCAAACCACTTTTTAACGTATATGGTCCAGAAATGATATTGTAGTTTCCACACGCCATGTTTTCTGTATAATCTTGCTGAGGTTTGTAATTTTTTATTAATGACTACAAATTGCTTTCTAGCATACAAAGCATTGATTAGTATGTTGTCTTCATAAATAAAAAAACGCTCATCAAAACCACCAATATCGTTAAATAGGGTTTTGGTTATAAATTGACTTTGATCTCCACCTCTGCAGGCTCTCCAGCTAAATTGGGTTAGCCAACTAGCAAGACGTAACCACCAATGGTTACTATCAAACTGCATTCTAAAACAACCTGCTTTATTATTCTTTTTAACTTCGTTAATAATAAGTTTGTCAAAATTTTTAGGCGGAAAAGAATCGGCGTGTAAAAAATAAAGAATTTCGCTAGAAGCAGATTTAGCACCAAGATTCATTTGTTTGGCACGCCCTTTTTTTGAGTGTAAAAGTGTAATATTGGTCTTTAAATTAACATCTGTATTAGATACAGCACGTTTGGTTTCAAGATTTTGATAGAATAACGTTTCTACGTTTTCTGCGTTATTAACAGCTACATAATTTTTTATAATGTTTTGTGTGTCATCCGTACTGCCTCCATCAATAAGAATGATTTCCGAAACATATTTTGGAGATGAATTAATTAGTAAATGCTCTAACAGCTTAGCTATACTAGCTTCTTCATTTAAAACAGGAATAATAATACTAATCATATAAATGCGTTTGGGAAAATATTGTTAAGTAATGGTTTTACTCGTTTAAATCCCAATTGTAATCTTTAAAACGTTTTTTTGCTTTATCCGAAATTTTAATATCCGTGTATAAATTTAAGAAGTCAATTAAACTACCGTTTTGTTTAAAGTCTTTAGAAAACCACTGAAAAATTTTAGAAAGTTCTAAACTGTTCTCTGTAATTTGATTTCTATTAGAATCACTTAAAAATTCTTTTGTGGCTTTGGTTAGTTGTGATTCCATTTTTGAAGCTGTAAAAGCTTCGTTTTGTAGTTTAGGACAAGAAAAAGAGGCACATACAATCCCGAAATGAATTCTAGGTTCGTCCATTTTTCTTAAAATAACATGTTCTATATCATTCAAGTTATACCATTTGTTACCAAGTTTCCAAAAACGTTGATCCCATGGGTCTTTAATATCTTTAATGCTCTTAATAGGGTAGTTACGAAGTATTAAATCTACGGTCATGGCATTGTATGTATTAATCCAATAGGCTAGTTTGTCTTCTTTTTTCCAACCATCAGAAGGTGTGTTTTTAGACAAAGCGCTAATGTAATCTAATAGTGTTTTTCGGTTGGCTTTAAAGCCTTTATAATCTACATTGCCTTGGTTAGAGACATGGGTTTGTAATAAACGATTCCAAGCATCATGGTTAAAAGCCTCAAGTGATTTTGTGTTTGTTGCTACATTTATATCTCCCGTTTTATCTAAATTATTAGGTTTAGGCGTTTCTAAAGTTTTTGTTACAGGCTCTTGTATTGGAGTGTTTTCAACGGTTGAATCTTTTGTAGTATTAGCAACAACAACTGTAATTTCTTTTGTAGTGGTTTCTGTTACGCGTTTCGTGCTTGAGCACGCACACAAAACTATCAAAATAAAAATGAGGTATATATTTTTCATATACATTGTGAATCTATTTTTTGTTAAATGGATATAATTCTTGATTTATAAAATGTTTTGGGAAACTTTCATCATTTTCAAAGCCTAATTCAATATCTCTTCCATTATGTGGTATATAATCGGTTTTAAAAATATAATCCCAAAGACTTAACGTTAGTCCGTAATTAACACCAAACCTAACATGTTTAGGTAATTGCTTAGCGTGATGCCAAATATGCATTTTAGGATTATTAAAAATATATTTTAAAGGACCATAATCCCAACCAAGGTTAGCATGATTTATATGTCCGATAGCTATGGTAAAGAAATAAACAATGGCAACATCGGCGGCATTATAATGCCCAATAATAGCTATGGGGATATAGAGTAGCGATTTATAAACTACAGGCTCCATCCAGTGGTAACGTAAGTGAGCTGCAAACCCCATTTCCTTAACAGAGTGGTGTACTTTGTGAAAGTTCCATAAAAACGGAATACGATGTAGCAATCTGTGTGTATTCCATTGTACAAAATCGGATACAAAAAAGAATATTAAAAGCCCAAATACTTTTGGTAATTGATTAATATTAAATAATTGAAAATCTGTTAATGATAAATTAACAACACCCAACAAGTCATTAAAAAATTGAGAAGCTGCGTTAGATAGTGCTATTAAAATAATGAGATTTAATAAAAAGAAATTAAAGAACATATAAAACACATCTAGCCAAAAATCTTTTCTAAAAATAGATTGATTTTTTCGCCAAGGAAATATAATTTCTAACAACCAAACTAATAATGAAATTGCAATGAGTCCATAAAAATAATTATCCCAGTGATTTTGGAAAAATACCTCGGCCTTGAGATAATTCCAATATCCAGAATAAGAGTTTTTTATAAGGTCAATATATTTTTCCATAATACATGAAGCATAAACTAGAACTAAATTTTAATGAAACCTACAGTTTTATATCATACTCATTTTAAAACAGCTATTTATTTTCAATAAAGCATAATAAGATGCCTGCTTTTTAGCAGCACCCACCACCATCGTAATGAAATGTAGACTCACTAATAAAGATGTCATCTCTGTTTAAAGAGGCTATAGCATCAGCAGTTTTATCGCAAATAGCTAATGGCTGATTTTTTACTAACACATGGCCTTTATTATCATCAAAATAAGTTTCCGTTCCATAATAAATCGCAGCTTTGCCTGTAAAAATACAAGGGCCATCTTTTGGCATAGGGTCTTTTATAGCTGCCACTTCTATAGATTCTATATAAATTAATTCGTCAGTTGGGTAATGCTTTGGGTCTAAAATTCTATATGGTTTTCTGGCTCTAATTTCAATAGTACCAAATCCTGCATCGGTTAATGCTTTAACATATTCTGCTATTGGTAAGCTACCACTTAGGCATAAAGCACGAAGCCTTTCGTCATTTCTCAAAGTGTCATTCATGGGTTGCTCACAGCTTGGGTCGCTCATTACTAGCTTACCATGAGGTTTTAAAACACGATACATTTCTGCTATGGCTTTCTTTAAATCATCTGCTTTAAAAATATTAAAAAGACAGTTTTGGGCAGCCACATCAATGCTGTTATCTTCAACTTGAAGATTCATAGCATCCCCTTTTATAAGGTCTACAAACTCACTTTTAAACCAATCGTTTTGTGCTTCTGCTTCTATGAAGTTTGTTCTAGAGGCCTCAAGCATTTCGTCAACTACATCTATACCAACAACACCTCCTTTTTGACGATTAAAATACGCAAACTGCAGTAATTCCATACCGCCACCAACACCAACGTAAAGCATCTTTGGGTTATTGGTTAAATCGCGTGCATGAACGGTGCTTCCGCAACCATAATTCATCTCTTGCATGATTTTAGGAATTTTTAAGCCTGGTAATTCCCAAATAGGGTTGGTGGTACAACATAAGCCAACATCTGGTGTTAATGCTGCTTCTTTATATACGTCGTATGTAGTATCTAGATAACTCATAATTTTAAGTATTTGGTTTCGTTATTTGTCGACTTTGTATTTATATATTTTTAATTAATGCTTTAAACAGTGTAATCATATTAGGTTCGGCTTTTACAGCACTTGCAATAATATCACTAATATCCACAGGTTTTAGATGTTCTGGGTCACATTCATCTGTTAAAACAGAAACAGCTGCCACTTTTAAATTTAAATGATTAGCAACAATAATTTCTGGTACAGTGCTCATACCAACAGCATCGGCTCCCATAATTTTTAGCATACGGTACTCAGCTCTAGTTTCTAATTGAGGTCCAACAACACTGGCATAAACACCTTTGTGTAATTTTATATGATTAGTTTTTGCAATATCTTGAAGTTTAGCATTTATAACCTGATTATATGGTGCGCTCATGTCTGTAAAACGCTCACCTAAATCTTCTACGCCTTTAAAGGCTAGAGGAGAACCTCCTTGAAGATTAATATGATCATCAATAAGCATAAGTTCTCCTTTTTTAAAATCGAGATTAATAGCACCTGCAGCATTAGAAACTAATAGGGTTTGTATGCCTAGTTTTTCCATAATGCGTATTGGGAATGTAACATCTTGAAGTGTGTAGCCTTCGTAAAGATGAAAACGACCTTGCATAACAACAACTTTTTTGCCTTCAAGAAGACCATAGATAAGTTTACCCTTGTGAAACTCTACCGTTGCCGTTGGGAAATTTGGTATATGGTTATAGCTAACTTCTTCAATAATTTTAATTTCTGAAATGAGTTGCCCTAGCCCAGTTCCTAAAACGATACCAATCTCTGGGTTTTCAAACCCTTTGTCTTTTAAGTAGTTTACTGTTTCTTCTATATATTTAATCATATTATAGTCTTTAATTAGGGTATTGAAAATACAGAAAATAGATTAATATTATTGAATATGAGTTGTTTTTATTCTATTAATATACGCTTAGAAATGTTACTATTTAATGTATTAATAGATACAACATATAGCCCTGGTTCTAAATTAGAAGTATTAATGCCTTTAGTGAAATCATTTTTTTGATTGATAACAAGTTCTCCTAAAGTATTATAGATGGTAACGTTCTCTATATTTGGAACTTTTCCAGAAATATTTATTTTATCCTTAGCAGGATTAGGGTAAAGAGTCACATTATTCAAAATATTATCTTCTATACTTAAAATACTATTGCAATTTGAAGCTGAAAATGGAGTGAAACTACCAAAGTCCCAAAACTGATTAAACTGTAAACAATAAAAGAATATTCTATCGTAAGTTTCTATGTTTTCAGATGTAGGTATATCAACGGTGAAAGATTTGGCGCCATTAGGGCTTATGCCACAAGACGTACAACCAACTAAACCAAATTCTATACTTTCTAAGTCTGCTATTCTTGCAGAACTTAAAGCCTCGTTAGACATGCCGTTAGATTTTACTAAAAAAGCTCTAATGTCTGGGCCGTCAGCGGTTGCAAAATTATTTCCCAAATCTAGAGAAATTGAATTGCTAGAATTTAGAGTTATGTTTACATCTCCAGTAACATTGTACATTGAGATTACTTGGTTGTTACCAAAGTTGTTAGCTGAAACAGCACATTGAGAAAATCCATATTGAATTAAAAATAAAAGTGTTAAAGTTAGTAGTGTTTTCTTCATGTTGGTTTATTCTATAAAGTTAGATACTAAAAAGGGAATGTCTTTGATGTCTTCCCAAGTATCTATGTCGTTTTTAGTCTTTAAAAATTTCAAGGATATAGAACTTAAATCTTTTATGGTATCTTTTAAAACGGAATCTGTACCCCAAACCTTATTTTTAAAAACGTTTGGGTGTAGTGTTTTCATACCCAAAAGGTAATATCCTCCATCTTCGGCAGGGCCAATAACCACATCGTTAGCGTCTAGTGTTTTGTATGCCTCATTAATAGTTTTAGCATCTAAATCATATAAATCACTACCAATTATAATGACTTTGGTGTAGCCAAGGTTAATTAATTCGTTAAAAGCATTAAGCATACGCTCACCTAAATCAATGCCTTTTTGTAGTTTTTTGTTGAAGAATTTTGCATCCCAAATATCATCTTCAATAATGTTTTCTGAATAAAACACAAAGCGATTCGTTTCTACGGCTTTAGAAATATTAGCTGTATGTTGTAAAAGATA
This sequence comes from uncultured Algibacter sp., assembly GCA_947499935.1. Lineage (GTDB taxonomy): Bacteria > Bacteroidota > Bacteroidia > Flavobacteriales > Flavobacteriaceae > CANMQH01. Next base: position 434,061 of record CANMQH010000001.1, read on the forward strand.
TTTATAGATGTTTAAAGCAGCCTCATCTCCAACAGTTTTTGCTAAGCGGGTTTTACATTTGCCTAATTCGGGGTTTCTAGTAAAGACAATCAATGCATTTTTACTCATTTATATTCTTTTTTGGATATATTTTTATGCCTTTTTTTAGCCATTTACTCCATGCTTTATTGTAAGTGTGGACACTATCGGTCTCTTTTTCAGCAGTATTATAAATGGGGAAATTATTGCTTTTCCATTCAAAAATACCACCATATAAATTTTTTACATGACTATATCCCGCTTTTGTAAGGCTATCTCCAATAGATTCTGAACGAATTCCTAGAGAGCAATACACTACAATTTTAGCGTTTTTATTTGGTATTTTTTTCTTTACATAATCTATATTAAAATGATCGTAACCCACATGGATGGCATTTTTTAAATGGCTGGTATTGTATTCTTTTAATTCTCTGGAATCTAGTAAGATAATGTCGGATTTTGGTATGGCTAATTCCTGTGGAGATATATAGGGAATGCTATTATCATTATGTCGTTTCAATAATTTGTCAATAGATTTTTGAGCAAATATTTGAAAACTACACAGTACACATAAAATAGTAATAATGCTTTTCATATAGATTTAGTCTTTCAAATTTAAGAAAAAATTACAGTTGAATACCGAATCCTTGCAAGCCACTCTCTACAGGAGGTAAAATCTCTGTATTATCCCAAATACCTGTTATAATGGTTCTGGCATATTCTTCAGGTAAAATACCATTTTGCATGTATGTATTGGTTAATTGATGATTATAATCTAGAGTGTAATGTTTTAAATCTAAGAGACCAGTTGTATCATTTAAAATAGCATACCAAACGCTTGGGTTACCATCATTTGCTGGCATACCAATAACGCCAGGGTTTATCCATAGTTTGTTGTTGTTTTCTTCATGAAATGGTAAGCCGCAATGCCCGCCAATAATGACATCATAATCGTCAACCTCAAAATTAGGTAGTTTGGTTTCCCATGGCGTAGATTTAAAAATAAATTCTGATGTATTAGCATACGACCCATGAACAACCATAACTTTTTTACCAGCGTAATTAAATGTAATATGATCGGGTAAGGTCTCCATAAAATCTAAAGAGTTTTTAGAAAGTTTACTTTGTGCATAAGGATACCATTGCTGAGAAAAACCATCACAGCGAGAGCCTTTTTTAAAATCACATCCACAATCTTCGGCACCTGCTCTAAGTTGGATTTCAACATTGCCAGCAATACTGTTAGCATGCCATAGTTTGAATAATTGTACGGTTTCTTCTGGTTGAGCACAATAGCCAACAATATCACCTGTGCAAATACAATTTTCTGGTATTATATTTTCCTTTTCAGCAATCTGTTTTAAAGCTTCTAATGCTTGAAGATTGCTATAAATACCTCCAAAAAGTAGTGTTTTACCAGATATGTTACCTAAATGTTTTATTTTTTTATCCATGATGGCATACAATATAAAATGTTACAACTTGCAATACCCCAAATGTTTACCCATAACAGGTCGGCATATTTTCCGTGTGTAAATATGAGAGATTTAGGAAATACTTTAAATACTAAGAGAAACCCAAATATGAGTCCACAGGTAATACTCAGATAAAAACTAATTTTAGGAACCTTCATTTTCCATAATAGAAATACAGGTGTTAACCCTATAACCATAGTGCCAGAAATGGTGGTGGCCGATAAAATTTCGGCATTTAAAAATACAGGGAGCGTTCCTAAAACAGCAATAATACCCATAGATACTCTACCAAAAGTTATATTTTTTCCTAAGTTTAAATCAATAGCCAATAGTTTTGAAAACGATGAAAAAGTAGAATCTAAAGTAGATGCTGCAGAAGTAATCATGATAAAATTAATTATTAATAATATAACAACTCCAAAAGCTTTGCCAACCTCTACAGCAGCTTGTCCCTGCATATCTTGGTTTTGAGCATATACGCCAACAACACTAAATAGAATAATACAAATAGCACCTAATAGGCTAGCTATTAAAAAACTTTGTCGTGTAATTTTTGGTGATGAAATAAAAGCTCTATCAGTTAAAACAGGGTCGTGAAATGGGTAGCTAAAAGATTGAATTATGGCTGCAAAAAATAAATTTAAACCCAGTTCAAAACTCCAATTGCCAGACATAGCAATGTCTTTTGCGCTAAAACTTTCAACTGAAAATATATTCCATAAAATTATAATTAGTAGCACAGAAAATAATGCCATTTGCACAACATCGGTAAAAATAGAACTGCTTAAGCCACCTTTTATAGCATAGGCTAAGGTTAATAAAGTAAATAAAATAATAGACCAATAATATGGTGTGCTGCCTTGCTCTCCAAAATAACTGCCAATAACCATAGTGTTACTCCAAACTTCATTAAACAAGCGTATGGCAATTAAAATAGAAAAAAGTGCCATAGCACGTTTACCAAACTTAGTGGTTAAAAATTCATGAATACTTTTAAAACCACCTTTGGTTCTTAGGTTGTAAATTATTATCCCTGCAACAGCAAAAGATAAATAGTACCCCGCATAGGCCACACCTCCAACAATACCATAATCTAATCCAAGGTTAGCGGCATTGGTTATGCTTTTTGCAAAGATCCATGAAATGATTAAACTCCCTGTTAAAACAATAGTATTGGGAGCTTTTAACCTTCTTGTAGCTTTAAAAAACTGACTCTCAGTTTTTGCATAAGGCGATATAATAAATAATATTAAACTCGAAACAATAATCAATAACCATTGTGCCCATTCTAGATGTCCAGAAAGGAATGAATTTTCGCTTAAAATTAGAGTTGATACTATCATTTGTTTTTTTATTAGTGAAACTCAATGTTGAGAAGTCTGTAAGACGTACTCAACATTGTAAGTTGAACTAATCCCGATTTTTCAGCGGGATCTAAGTTTACCTCGAGTCTTGGGTCGATTCTTTTTATTAGTAAAGATTAGAGGTGTGTTTTATTCATCCCACCAAACCTTTACATTAATACTGTTATTATCTGTCGCATCAGCCGCCTTAATATAATTTTCGGCATTCAATGCTGCTTCTTCATCAGGATAAGGCATTCTTGTTGGTATTAAATCGTTATTTAAACTTGCTGAGATTGTTCTTAATTCTGGAAAACCAGTACGTCTATACTCAATCCAACCTTCGTAACCATTAATCGTATTGGCTATCCATTTTTGAGTGATAATCTGCTCTATAGACGATGCGCCAGATGCATTAAAAGATGCAGGTCCAGATATATAGTTTGGAGGTAACTCGGTATTCCAATATTCGAAAGCTAATGTTATTCCTGTTTCATATAGTGATTGCGCATTAGCCGAAATTAAATTTTTTGCGGCAGCTTCGGCCAAAGCAAAATGAACTTCCCAAGCGGTTATAAAATTAGCATCAAGTGTGGAGGTGTCTTCTCTAAACATGCTACTTGCTAAAGAGTAGTCTGCTAAAGTAATCGATGTTGAAGTCGCATCAACACCATTTAGTAAACCATTAAATTCTCCCGAAGTGCTATTAGAAAAAGGCCTAAATAAGGTCTCTATTCTTGGGTCGTTTAAGTCCACTAAAATATCTTCCATGGTTTCAGATAAAACAAAATTATTAAAATCGCCTATACGCAACTGTGCTAACCTAAAACTGTTTGGGTCAGAATTTGTAAAATCAAAAACAGCGTTTTTAGTATTTGTTTTAATATAATTATCATCATTAAAAACAGCTTGTAAATCTGCCGAAACATCTACTCTGTCTGAAATTCTTAATAGGTGTTTTATCTTTAAGCTATTTGCAAACCTAATCCAAGCATTTAAGTCGCCATTAAATAAAATATCGCCTTCTAGTTGTATAGCATCGTTATAGTTTTCAATAGCAACAATGCCTTTGTTTAAATTGTCTAGAATACCACCTTCGTTCATGTAAATAGCTTCTTGTTCATTATAAGCAGGTGTTACGGTGCTATTTACTCCATCAAAAGCTTCAAAATAGGGCACATCTCCAAATAAATCTGTTAAACCAGCAGCTATGTAGGCTTTTAAAATTAATGCAGGTCCTTCGTATACTCTAAAAGCATCTGTAGTTCTAGATTGATTTAAAATAATTTCGTTATCTCGAAGATTTGTATAAAAAACAGGCCACGGATTACCACCCAATTGGGGAGATTTAAGGGCATGCCTATCAAATAGATTAAAATCTAAAGCTGTACGATGTTGCGATAATAAATCTCCAGCAACAAAGCCTTCATAACTCATTTCTTCGCCAAAGTTGTATATAACTTGTCGTAATAATAAGCTAGGTTGTACTGAAACAGGAGCGTTTGGATTCGTATTTATGGCTTCAAAATCTTTTGTACAACTTGAGATTACAAATGCTCCTAATACTGTAATTATATATAGAAATTTTTTCATGTTTTCTGTTTTAAATCTGTCAGCTTTTAAAAACCTGACAGATTTTATTGTTTTCTTCATTAAACCTTATGGCTTAAAAAGGCTAATACTTATTCAGTTAAAAATCAAACCCTGCTTTAAATCCAAAGCTTCTTGTGGTGGCATAACTTAAATCTTCAACGCCGCTTACAAAACCATTACCTTGAACAGCAATTTGCTCTGGGTCAAAATGTGGATTTTCGGTGATAGCAAAAAGGTTGTTACCTGTTATAGATACACTAAGGTTACCACCATCTTTTAATCCTAAAAACCCGTCTTTTAATTTAAAATCATAACCAATAGAAAACTGACGAAGCTTTAAAAATGAGGCGTCATAAACATTGTTTTCTTCATGGTTTCTATCAAAAAATTGACGATAGTAACTTTCTGCACTAACGGCAACGGTATTGCGTAAGCCTGTTGTTTGGTTAACACCTTGTGCTATGATGCCAGCCTCTGGTCTAAATGCTGTTTCTGCTAATTGGCCTCCAACATTACCTAATGCTCTTGTTCTAGATACTATTTCGCCACCTTGTCTCCAGTCGAATAAAAAGCTTAAGTTCCAGTTTTTGTAATTAAAATTATTATTCCAGCCTAGGGTAAAATCTGGATTGTAATTTCCTAATTTTTTTAAATTATTATCTGCAATTAAGCGACCAGAATCGTCAATTAGAAATTCTCCGTTTTCATTTTTAGAGTATCCTGTTCCGTAAAAATCACCAATACGACCTCCTTCTTCTACTTGAAACCAAACCGTTTGGTTTGCACTGTCGTAAACACGGCTATACGCAAGTGTTAATCGCCCATCGTTTTGAGGTAAATCTTTAATTGTAGAGCGGTTGGTTGCAAAATTAAATGTCGTATTCCAATTAAAGTTATCGTTTTTAATTGGTGTAACCCCTAATACAATTTCAACTCCTTGGGTATTTACTTTTCCTCCATTAATAACTTGTTGGTTGAATCCAGAAGATATTGCAATAGGTAAAGAAATAATTTGGTCTTTATTTGTAGCATTGTAATAGGTGACATCAAAATTTAAACGGTCTTTAAAAAAGCGTAAATCGGCTCCAAACTCATAACTTGTAATTTGTTCAGGTTTTAAATTTGAATTTGGAATAAAGTTTTGGTTACTAAATGTGGGCTGCCCATTAAAAGGCGTTTGAGAAACGAAAGCTCCAGAGGTTTGAAAAGCACCTGTGTCGTTACCTACTTGGGCAACACTGGCGCGCAATTTTGCAAAAGAAAACACTTTTGGAAGTTCGGTAATATTTGATAACACAAAACTAGCTGAAGCCGATGGATAAAAAAACGATGTACCATCTACAGAGAAAGGTGTTGCTAGAGCACTAGACCAATCATTTCTACCTGTAATATCTAAAAACAAGAAATCTTTATACCCTAATTTTGCTATTCCATAAAAGGAATTGATACGTTTATTGCTTTCAAACTGAAAAATTTCTATAGGTGAAGCGGCATTGTTTAGGTTAAAAATACCTGGTTGAGCTAAGTTAACCGTTTGCGATTGTTTTGTTGAAGCTGTTTGGTCTAAACGGTTACCACCAGCAGAAATATCAAATGAAAATTCCCCAAAGGTATTATTATAATTAATTAAAAAATCGGTGTTAACTTCTCTATATTTTACGTCATGCTCAGCATAACCTCCATTTTGGAATCGATTACTGCTAAAGTTACGTCTTAATTGACGTATTTCGCTACTGTAATCCATACCTGTTCTTAAGGATACGCTTAAGTTTTTTGTGAATTGATGTTTTAATGAAATATTTCCAAAAATTCTATCACGTTCAAACGAATTTCTGTTTTCTAATAAAATAAAATAGGGGTTATCAAAAAATGTATAGTTAAAAGAAAACTGTTGTGTGCCCTCTAAACCAGGTTGCCAATAATCTCTAAGACTATCTATATTTAAAGAACGAGGTCCCCAAGCTACTAAAGAGTAATTTACATTTTCGCTACCGTAACCATTAGATGGTCTGTTGTCACTTGATGAATTTACATAACTAATAGATGTTGTTACATCTGTTTTTTCAGAAGGCTTAAAATTAAGTTTAGCCGAAACCGTTTGTCTATCTAAATTAACGCCTGGGATAATAGATTCACTTCTTAAGTCTGTAAAAGACAAGCGGTAGTTGCCAGAATCAAACCCATTAGAAATAGCTACGTTATTTATTGTTGTAACACCGGTTTTATAAAAATCTTTTAAATTATCTGGATTAGAATTAAATGGTGTTGGTGTAATTGCTAAACCATTGTATAATGCCGTATCACCACCACGAACAAAAGAGCCATCGGGTAATTGTACAGGGCTATCAAATTGAGCAATTAAATTTCCAGCATCTAAACGTGGCCCCCATGAATAGGTTATGTTGTCGCTTGTACCACCACCAAGGCCATCAATAAATTCAAATTCGCCTGATTGACCTTGACCATATTCATTTTGAAATTCTGGTAATTTAAAAGCAGAGTCTACAGTGATTGAGGTATTTATACTAACGCTGAATCCTTTCTTTTTACTACCGTCTTTAGTTTTTATAACAATAACGCCATTTGATGCGCGAGTACCATACAGTGCTGCTGCACTAGCACCTTTAAGCACGGTAACCGATTCTATGTCATCTGGGTTAACTTCCATGGCGCCATTTCCGAAATCTATTTCCTGAAACCCAGCAGCAGCTTCGTTAGTAAAGTTAAAAACAGTTTCGTTATTAATAGGGATACCATCTACAACAAAAAGCGGATTGTTGTTTGAGAATGAGGCTTCACCACGAATTGTGATTTTTGAAGAAGAACCAACACCAGTAGCACCTTGTGTTACAGTAACTCCAGCTAATTTGCCTTGTAAATTGTCTAGAAAATTAACCGTTTTTACTTGGGTTACATCTTTAGATTTTATGGCTTGTATGGCATAACCTAACTCTTTAGTTTCTCGTTCTAAGCCTAATGCCGTAACCACAACTTGGTCTAAACTAGTAATATCGTCGTCTAATACAATATTTATAAGTGTTCTATCTCCAACGGTTATGGTTTGCGTTTTATAGCCTAAATATGAGAATGTTAGATTGTCATTTTTTGATGAGGCTATTATGGAATATGTTCCATTTTCATCAGAAATGGTTCCTTTTTTAGAATTGTTAGTAATATTTACAAAAGCTACAGGTTGGTTATAAGCGTCTGTAATGGTACCTGTTATTGTAATTTGAGCATAACCAATACTAGCAAGCATTAGCATGATGCAACACAAAATATGCTTCATTTAAAATGTTTAAATTTAAAATTAAATCTGAATAAAATAAGAATACTATAAATGAAATAGTGAAGGAGAGCCTTTATTAAATGGTTGGCTTAGAATGCTATTTTTAATACAGTGATAAAGATTTGAAATTATCTTTTTTTCAAGTATAATGTATTGAATCAAAAGTTTTTTGATAACTTTTGAGATGTTTTTAAAACTATTAAGCACATATTTTACATCGGAAGCCGAATCAATATCGGTTAGCACTTCTAAATAAGTTATGCTAATTGCTTTAGATGCTTGTAATTTTGAAATACTCCGACTAAGTTTAGAGGTTTGCCAAGGCAATTTTAAAAAAATATCGGCATTAAAATGTGATTTTTTAAGTCCCATTAAATAAAAGCCACCATCTTTAGATGGACCTAAAACAATATCATGTTGTTTTAGTTTTGTAATGGTATTTAAAATATGGCTTGCCTTTAAATGTGGCGTGTCATTACCAATGGTAATAACCGTATTAAAACCTTTGTTATAAACAGATTGGATAGCATTTGTAAAACGCTCGCCAAAATTAAGACCAATTTGTTGTTTCTCGGACTGGACAAAATATGGCAACCCTGTTTTTTTTACAATAGACAGAGTTTGCGCATTTAATGCTTTAAAAACATCTTTTGAAAACTGAAAGGGTTTTGAGGTCGCTTCTTTTTCAGCAGAGTTAGCAAAAATTAATATGGCTGTTTTATTGTTCAATATACTTGTTTAGCTATTATATCAATACAATTATAATTTTATGAGACCTCACAGGTTTTAAAAACCTGCGAGGTCTTAATATCATCTAGATAATATACTTTTTATGCTACAACGCCTTGGCAACTACTTCCTGCACCTGCGGTACAACCATAGCAGTGTTGTGATATAACGATGTTTCTACCTTCTAAAAGTTCTTCGTTATATTCAGATATATGTTTAGACTTGCTATTAACAGGTAATTCTAGCATTTGATTAAAATCGCAATCAAATAAATAACCATCCCAACTTACAGATAAGGTATTTGTACACATTACGTGTTCTACAGCGGCAGGGTTATAGGCTTCTACCAAGGCATACATATAATCTTCATAATTTTCTGAAGCAATTAGATAATCTAAAAACCTAGCAATAGGTAAATTGGTAATAGCAAATAGATTATGAAACTGAATATTGAAATCGTCTCTTAATGCTTTTTTAAAGTCTTTTTCCATAGAGGCTTGGTCTCCAGGCAAAAAAGCACCAGAAGGATTATATACCAAATCTAATCGTAAACTACTGCCCGGCATGCCGTAGCCTACAGCGTTTAATTCTTGCAATGCTTTTATAGATTTATCAAAAACACCATCACCACGTTGTTTGTCCGTTTTTCCACGAGTCCAGTGTGGCATGGAGCTTACAACATGTACATTGTGTTTTTTAAAGAATTCTGGTAAATCGTAATATTTTTTATTGGCTCTAATTATAGTTAAGTTAGAGCGTACTATAAAATCTTTAATACCTGCTTTGGCAGCTTCTTCTACAAACCATCTAAAATCGGGGTTCATTTCTGGAGCACCACCAGTTAAATCTAAGGTATGAGCCCCTGTGTTTTTTATAACGTCTAGGCATTGGCGCATGGTATCTCGGGTCATGATTTCCTTACGGTCTGGACCTGCATCTACATGACAATGTTCGCAGACCTGATTACACATGTAGCCTACGTTTATTTGAAGTATTTCTAGTTTTTTAGCTTTAAGCGGAAACTGATTGGTTTCAGAAATTTTAGCTTTAAACGTTGGTAACTCTCCATTTTGGAAAATACCATTAGATAAAATTTCTAATTGTCTATTGCTTTGTGCTAAATCGCTATCGCGTTTTTGTAAAGATTGTGTTTTTAATTTTGTCATATCTATTTGTGTGACATCATTTTTATCTTAGTTGAGCGTTGCGTTAGGGATTGTAGTGTAAAGCCCACAGCGAGTTTGCGAGCGAGGACTTGCAACGTAAAGCCCGACCCTTGGGTAGCGCCCTAATACTATACTACCCGTCTAGTTTGTTTACTTTATTCATCATTTGTACACCGTGTACTAGGGTTGCTCCACTTTTTATAGCGGCACCAACATGTATGGCTTCCATCATCTCTTCTTTGGTTATGCCACGTTGCAATCCGTCTTTAGTATAGGCATCTATACAATACGGGCATTGCTCTGTGTGTGCTACGGCTAAGGCTATTAAAGATTTTTCGCGGGTTGTAAGTGCACCGTCTTCGAATACTTTGCCATAATACTCAAAAAATTTATCGCCTAATCCTTTACTCCATTCTGTTATTTTTCCAAACTTTTTCAAGTCAGCTGGGTCGTAATACGTCTTTTGCATAAGAAAATTTTGTCCAAAGATATGAATCTAATTGCTTATGTCGATAATTTATGTAGAACTTAACAGAAATCGCCAATTAATATTTGAATTTTATTAATTGACGATTTTTTTAACAAAAAAGTATGTTGTAGTTTATGGAGAAAAGGGTTTTATTCTTTTATAAGGCTTCGTGAAATAACTATTTTTTGAATTTCGGATGTGCCTTCATAAATCTGCGTTATTTTTGCATCTCGCATAAGGCGTTCTACATGATATTCTTTAACAAAGCCATTGCCGCCATGTATTTGAACCGCTTCTACAGTGTGCTCCATGGCTACTTTAGAGGCGTATAATTTTGCCATAGCGCTAGATTTGTCGTAGTTTAAACCTTGATCTTTATCCCAGGCAGATTTCATGACCATGTGTCGTGCTGCTTCTATATCTGTATACATATCGGCTAATTTAAAGGCGATGGCTTGATGGTTACAAATTTCGGTACCAAAGGCTTTTCGTTCTTTTGAATATTTTAAGGCTAATTCGTAAGCACCAGATGCTATGCCTAGAGCTTGAGCGGCTATACCAATTCGACCACCAGATAGGGTTTTCATGGCAAACCTAAATCCCGAGCCATTTACACCAATTCTGTTTTCTTTGGGTACTTTTACATCATTAAATTGCAGTGTATGTGTATCACTACCTCTAATGCCTAATTTGTCTTCTTTTGGACCAACATCAAATCCTTTGGTACCTTTTTCTACTATAAAAGCGTTAATGCCATGCGAGCCTTTGTCTCTGTCTGTTTGTGCAATGACAATATATACATCGGCACGTCCGCCACTTGTAATCCAGTTTTTTGTGCCATTAATTATGTAATGGTCGCCTTTATCTATAGCGGTTGTTTTTTGTGATGTTGCATCACTGCCTGCCTCGGGTTCGCTAAGACAAAACGCCCCTATAAACTCTCCTGTGGCTAATTTGGTTAAATATTTTTGTTTTTGCTCTTCTGAGCCATAAGCTTCCAAGCCATAGCATACTAAAGAGTTGTTTACAGATACTATTACAGATGCAGAGGCGTCTATTTTAGATAATTCTTCCATAATGAGTACATATGAAATGGCATCCATGCCACTGCCACCATACTTTGGATCTACCATAATACCCATAAAACCTAAATTCCCCATTTTTTTGACGAGCTCATCAGGAAATTGTTGTTTATTGTCACGTTCAATAACACCCGGGAGTAATTCGGTTTGTGCAAAATCGCGAGCTGCATTGCGTATCATAATGTGTTCTTCTGAAAGGTTGAAATCCATAAATCGTAATTATATTGAATATTTTGTGATATATAATTACAAATATAGCTTTTTGGTGTGAATTTTTTAATCAGATTATTATTTTTGCGTGATTATGGCAAAGAAAAAATATAGTATTGTAGGCGTTATGTCTGGCACATCTTTAGATGGAATTGATTTGGTTTATGCCGTTTTTCATTTTAAAAGGCGCTGGCATTTTGATGTTGTTAACACAGTAACCATACCTTATACTAATGAATGGCGCTATATACTAGAGGGTTTAGTTGGGTATTCTACTAAAGAATTACATGAAATAGACAAGAGGTATACAACCTACTTGTCTACAGTAATAAATGGCTTTATAAAAAAATTTGATATTAAAAGTGTTGATGCCGTTTGCTCACATGGTCATACAGCGCTGCATAGACCAGAAAATAAAATGACCTACCAAATAGGTAACCAGCCTATTTTAGCTAAATTATTGAAACAAACTGTGGTTTGCGATTTTAGAGTTCAAGATGTAGCGCTTGGTGGGCAAGGCGCACCCTTGGTGCCTATTGGTGATGATGTCTTGTTTCCTGAATTTGATTTTTGTTTAAATTTAGGAGGGTTTGCTAACATCTCCACCAACATAAATGGCGAGAGGATTGCATACGATATATGTCCTGTAAATATTGTGCTTAATCGTTATGTTTCATCTTTAGGTTTTAATTATGATGATAGTGGCAATATAGCTTCTACAGGTCAAGTACATAAGCAATTATTAGGTGCATTAAACGCTCTAGATTTTTATCAAGAACCATATCCAAAATCGTTAGGTTTAGAATGGGTTAAAGAATATGTATATCCAATAATAGATACTTTTAATTTAGAAATTAAAGATGTGCTTTGCACTTTTGTTGAGCATATAGCTATTCAAATCGCTACAGAAATAAATAAAAAAGACTCGGCGTCTGTGCTTGCGACTGGTGGTGGTGTTTACAACAGGTTTCTTCTAAATAGACTTAAAGTATTAACTCATAGCAATATAGTTGTTCCTTCTAATGCTATAGTTGAGTTTAAAGAAGCTCTTATTTTTGGTTTTTTAGGGGTCTTAAGACTTAGAAATGAAGTAAACTGTCTACAAAGTGTTACTGGGGCATCAAAAAACCATAGTTCTGGTGAGATATATTATCCATAAAAATAATGAAAAATTAATCTTAAAGGATTTTTAGTTTTTTATATTTGTTACATTAATAATTTAATTTTTTTATCATGAATCAATTATAGCTGTGCTTTAACATAAACTTCGGGAAATTTAAGTGCAAATTATAAATAAACTAATTGAGATATAAAAATGAAAGAATTATTAAAAAAATATGAGAATAAATCACCTGAAATTATTTTTAACTGGAAAGACTCCGAAACCGATGCTGAAGGTTGGGTTGTTATAAACTCATTGCGAGGAGGAGCTGCAGGAGGAGGAACTAGAATGCGAAAAGGGTTAGATATGAATGAGGTTTTGTCTTTAGCTAAAACCATGGAAATTAAGTTTACAGTTTCTGGACCAGCTATTGGAGGAGCAAAATCGGGTATTAATTTTGATCCCAAAGATTCTAGAAAACAAGGTGTTTTAGAGCGTTGGTATGCTGCAGTTTCTCCGCTTTTAAAAAGTTATTATGGCACTGGTGGTGATTTGAATGTAGATGAAATACATGAAGTGATACCAATAACCGAAGCAAGTGGTGTTTGGCACCCGCAAGAGGGTGTTTTTAATGGTCATTTTAGGCCTTCGGAAGCCGATAAAATCAATAGAATAGGTCAATTACGCCATGGTGTTATTAAGGTTATAGAGAATCCTGACTATTCTCCAAGCGTTCTAAAAAAATATACAGTAGCCGATATGATTACAGGTTTTGGTGTTGCCGAAGCTGTACAACAATATTATCGGGTTTATGGTGGCTCTGTAAAAGGTAAGCGAGCTGTAGTGCAAGGTTTTGGTAATGTAGGAGCGGCAGCAGCATTTTATCTGGCACAAATGGGTGCTAAAATAGTTGGAATTATAGATATAGCTGGAGGTTTAATAAATGAAGAAGGTTTTTCGTTTGAAGAGATAACCAATTTGTTTTTGGCAAAAACAGGAAACACTTTGGTAGCAGATAATATGATACCTTTTGATGAAATAAATAGAAGTATTTGGTCATTAAAAACAGAAATATTTGCACCTTGTGCAGCATCAAGATTAATAACGCTCAATCAAATAGATGAGATGATAGATAGTGGACTAGAAGTTATTTCTTGTGGGGCAAATGTGCCGTTTGCAGACAAAGAAATTTTCTTTGGACCTATTATGGAGCATACAGATAAGCGCGTAAGTTTAATTCCAGACTTTATATCAAACTGTGGTATGGCTAGAGTTTTTGCTTATTTTATGGAACGTAAAGTACAAATGACAGATGAGGCTATTTTTAATGATACATCGCAAATAATAAGTAAAGCAATAAAAAACGTATATAATAGAAATAAATCCAAAACAGAAATTAGCGCCACAGCATTTGAAATAGCGTTAAGTCAATTAGTGTAATTAAAAATTTATGGAAGCAGCAATTATTTTAGTATTCGTAATGGGGTATTTAGCCATTACTTTAGAGCATAGTATAAAAATAGATAAATTAATACCAGCATTGGTCATGATGGCTATTTGTTGGGCATTGATTGCTTTAGGTATAGAAAGCTTTCCGCAATGGTTTGATTCTGCTAACCACAAATTATTAGAAGGTTTTGGTAATTTTGCTTCTGATGAAAAAATGCACCTTATGGAAGAAACACTCTTGCATCATTTAGGTAAGACTTCCGAAATACTGGTGTTCCTTTTAGGTGCGATGACTATTGTTGAAATCATTGATTATTTTGATGGCTTTTCAACCATAAAAGATTTTATAAAAACGAAGAAAAAATCAAAGATATTATGGATTTTTGCTATCCTTGCCTTTATTCTATCGGCTATAATAGATAACCTTACGGCAACCATTGTTTTAATTTCCATACTTCAAAAAATAATAAAAGATAGAGATGTGCGTATTTGGTTTGCAGGTCTTATTATTATTGCCGCAAATGCTGGTGGTGCTTGGTCTCCAATTGGCGATGTTACCACAACCATGCTCTGGATAGGCAAAAAAGTAACAACAGGACATTTAATTGGCTATTTGTTATTGCCTTCATTTTTATGTATGGCTGTGCCTACATTAATAGCATCGTTCTTGCCTGCATTTAAAGGCGATATAGATGTTGAAGAGAACGTAGAAAAGAAAAAATCTCGTTTTAGCGGTAAGATGTTATATTTAGGATTAGGCGCTATAGTTTTTGTGCCTGTTTTTAAGATGGTAACACACTTACCACCTTATGTGGGTATGATGTTATCACTAGGCGTTGTTGCTATTTTTGCAGAAATATATAGTAGTTCTAAGTTTAGTATGACAGATTTTGATTATGAAGAAAGTGACCTTAATGCACATCATAGTCCAGTACATTTATCGTTGTCTAAAATTGAGTTGCCGAGTATATTATTTTTCTTAGGAATTTTAATGGCTGTAGCTGCTTTAGAATCTTTGGGTATTTTATTCAATTTTGCAACATCATTACAAGATAGTATGCCGCAAATGGGCACAGAGATTCATGAAGGAGGTGTGTCCGATTTAGTTGTTTTATTACTAGGTATAGGTTCTGCTGTTATAGATAATGTACCTTTAGTAGCTGCTAGTTTAGGGATGTTTTCAGAACCTATGGATCATGAGTTATGGCACTTTATTGCTTTTTCAGCAGGAACAGGTGGTAGTATGTTAATTATTGGTTCTGCAGCAGGTGTTGTTGCCATGGGAATGGAGAAAATAGATTTTTTCTGGTATATAAAGAAAATCTCTTGGTTGGCTTTAATCGGTTTTTTAGTTGGTTCGGTTGCATTTATGTTTACTAGAACATTATTTTAGAACACATAGAAATAGCTTAAAGTAAGTAAGCTATACTTAAAATTTAAAAGAAACGTTATACATTTCAATACACACATATAATATGCTAAATACATTGTTACAAAAGGCACAAGAAGGTGCGGAAGTATTACCAGATGAAGAAGCTGTTGAAAAAACACTCTCCATTATAGAATTAATTAGTAGTGGTGGTTTTGCGGGACAGCTTATAATAGCCATACTGTTCTTATTACTAGTTGGTGCTATTTATATTTATTTTGAACGTATTTTTGCAATAAAAGCGGCGTCTAAAGTAGATTCAAATTTTATGAATCAAATTAAAGACCATGTAACCAACGGTAAAATTGATTCGGCTCAAATGCTTTGTGCACAAACCAATACGCCTGTTTCGCGTTTAATAGGAAAAGGGATTTCTAGAATAGGAAAACCACTTGCCGATATTAATACAGCCATTGAAAATGCAGGCCGATTAGAAATATATGGTTTAGAAAAGAATGTTAGCATTTTAGCAACCATTTCTGGAGCAGCTCCAATGATTGGGTTTCTTGGTACAGTTGTTGGGATGATATTGGCCATATACGAGTTGGCAAATGCTGGAGGTAGTATACAAATGGATGTTTTAGCAAGTGGTCTCTACACTGCCATGACTACAACCGTAGCGGGTTTAATTGTTGGTATTGTTGGATATATAGCCTATAACCATTTAGTTGTTAAAACAGATAAAGTGGTGTACCAAATGGAAGCCAATTCGCTAGAGTTTTTAGATCACTTAAACGAGCCAACGTAATATGAACTTTAGAGGAAGAAATAAAGTAACACCAGAATTCAATATGTCATCTATGACAGATATTGTATTCTTACTACTTATATTTTTTATGATAGCGTCCACATTAGTGAGCACTAATGCTATAGATATTGTATTACCAAAAGCAAGTGGTAAAACAGAAAATAAACGATCTGTGGCTGTAAGCATAAAAAAGAACTTAACATATTATGTTGACCAAAAGCGTGTTGGAGAGAGTATTTTAGAAAATGAACTTTTAAGAGTTTTGTCTTCTCAAGAAGCCCCAACCATTGTTTTAAGAGCAGAAAAATCTGTACCAGTAGAAAATGTTGTAAAGGTTATGGATATAGCCAATAGAAATAAATTTAAAGTCATATTGGCTGTTAAGCCTTAAGGATTTTTTAAAATAATTATTCTAAAATGAAGTACTTAGAAACAAAACACGAAAGAAACTCTGCAAAGCTAACGGCATTAATTACTGTTATTGTTTTGTTGTTGCTTTTTGTTGTAAGTACTCCAGAGGTTAAGCCTCCAGAAGAATATGGCATTGCTGTAAATTTTGGTAATTCAGATTTTGGTAAAGGAAATAAACAACCTTTAAAGCCCGTAAAGTCAGAACCTAGAGAGGTTGTAGAACCACCACAGCCGGAAGCTGCTGAGTCTGAGCCAGAACCTGCAAAAGCGTCTGAAGCTACAGAAAATATAATGACCCAAGAGAACGCTGAAGCCATAGCTATAAAAAAACAAAAAGAAGCTGCTGATGCAAAAGCAAAAGCTATCGCAGATGCTAAAGCTAAAAAAGCAAAGGAAGAAGCTGACAAAAAAGCTAAAGAAAAAAGAGAACAAGACGAAAAAAAGAAAAAATTAGATGCTTTAATTGGAGGTGTAAGCAAATCTGATGGTTCTGAGACAGGAAGTGAAGGTAACGATAATAGATCTGGAGATAAAGGACAATTAGATGGTAATCCCTATGCACCAAGTTATTTTGGCGGAAAAGGTTCTGGTAGTGGAGGTGTTGGTTACGGTTTAAATGGCAGAGGCAATGCCTCATTTTCTAGACTCAAACAAGATTGTAATGAGTCTGGGATGGTTATTGTTAGAATTGTAGTAAACCAGAGCGGGAAAGTGGTAGAAGCTGTTCCTGGGGTTAAGGGTACAACGAATACATCAGATTGTTTGTTAGCACCAGCTAAGAAAATAGCATTATCTCATAAATGGCCTGCAGATGCCAAAGCACCTACAAAGCAAATAGGTTTTGTGAAAGTTAATTTTAGCTTAGGACAGTAAAAATGACATATCAAGATACCGTTAATTGGATGTTTTCTCAACTACCAATGTATCAAAAGCAAGGTAGCACTGCTTTTAAAAAAGATTTATCCAATACTTTAAAATTAGCAAAGCATTTAAATTTTCCTGAGCGGAATTTTAAATCTATTCATGTTGCAGGAACCAATGGAAAAGGGTCTACTAGCCACATGTTGGCTTCCATACTACAAGAAGCTGGATATAAAGTAGGGTTATATACATCGCCACATTTAAAAGACTTTAGAGAACGTATTAAAATTAATGGAGAAACGCTTAGCGAATCATTTGTCATAGATTTTATAAAGGATAATAAATTATTTTTTGAGACTAATGCATTATCGTTTTTTGAAATGACGGTAGGTATGGCCTTCGATTATTTTTCAAAAGAGCAAGTAGATATCGCTGTTGTTGAGGTTGGTTTAGGTGGACGATTAGATTCTACAAATATTATCACGCCTCAAGTTTCTGTAATAACCAATATAGGCTTAGACCACACAAAGTTTCTTGGGAATACGCTAGAAGCTATTGCCTTTGAGAAAGGAGGCATTATTAAGCAAAATGTTCCAGTAGTTATTGGTGAAACTCAAAAAGAAACTAAGTCAATTTTTAAAACTTTAGCAGCAAAGAATGATTCAAAAATAACCTTTGCTGATCAGGAAATTAATGTCATATATCCTTCAGATTTAAAAGGTGATTATCAGGCAAAAAATATTAAAACAGTTCTTCAAAGCATAAAATTATTACAAGAAAAAAACTATGTTGTTTCTAATCAGCATATAAAACAAGGGTTACTCAATGTTGTTAAAAATACCAGTTTATTGGGGAGATGGCAGGTTTTAAGTAAATATCCTAAAGTGGTTTGCGATACCGGACATAATAGAGATGGCTTGCGTTTTGTAATAAATCAGATTGAGAAAGAGGATTATAAGACACTTCATATTGTCTTTGGTGTTGTAAATGATAAAGATTTAAATTCCATTATAGATTTACTTCCTCAAAAAGCAATATATTATTTTTGTAAACCTAAAATATCGAGAGGTCTTGAACCTAAAGTGCTAAAAGATTTTTTTAACGACCATAATTTAATTGGTGATACGTATAATTCTGTAAATGAAGCTTATAAAAAAGCATTATCCCAAGCTAAACCAGATGATTTTATATTTATTGGTGGCAGTACGTTTGTGGTAGCAGAAATAATTTAAATTTTTTATTAAAAAAAGTTTTGGAATATTAAAAACTAGGTTATATTTGCACACCTATTTGAAGGGCGCGTAGCTCAGTTGGTTCAGAGCACTTGGTTTACACCCAAGGGGTCAGGGGTTCGAATCCCTTCGCGCCCACTAAAAAAATCCTAAAGTTTAGCTTTAGGATTTTTTGTTTTTAATAATTAGAAGGCTTTTAAAATACGTTCTAAAGACATTCCTCGAGATCCTTTTATAAGCATTGTCATATTTTTTAATTCTGAAAAATCATAATTAAGTTCAAACTCTGAAAAGGTTTTGTATTGTTTTGCTTGCTTACCTGTTATTTTAGATATAAAGAAGTTTTCTCCAATAAATATAAGGGTATCAATATTAAGTGATAAAGCCAAATCAACAATATTTTGATGTTCTTTTTTTGCTTCTATACCAAGCTCAAACATATCTCCTAAAATTGCAGTTTTATGGCCTTTTTGCTTTTCAAAATTACGCAATGCAGCCTGCATACTGCTCGGGTTAGCGTTATAAGCGTCTAATATGATGTTGTTAGTACTTTTTGTTATGATTTGCGAGCGGTTATTTGTTGGGGTATATTGTTCTATACCTTGTTTTATACTATCATCGTCAACATTAAAGTGAAGCCCTATGGCTATAGCTGCTGCAATATTGTTAAAATTATAGTCGCCAATCATTTGACTTTTAAGGGTTAAATTATTAAAACGACAAGAAACAAAGGGTTTAGCTTCAATGAAATCGATATGTATATCATTGTTTAAACCACCAAAAGTGATTCTTTTGGTAGTATTTGTTTTTTTAACCTGTATATTATCGTTTCCATTAACAAAAACGGTTTTATTGTGCTTAATTAAATGGTCATACATTTCACTTTTACCTTTAATAACACCTTCAATACCACCAAAACCTTCTAAATGTGCTTTTCCAAAATTAGTTATATAACCAAAATCGGGTGTTGCTATATTACATAAAAATTCAATTTCTTTTTGGTGATTGGCACCCATTTCAACAATACCAATTTCAGTTTCTTTAGTCATTGAAAGTAGCGTTAATGGTACTCCAATATGGTTGTTTAAGTTGCCAATTGTCGCAGAGGTATTAAATTTTTGAGATAATACAGCATGAATTAATTCCTTAGTTGTTGTTTTTCCGTTACTTCCTGTTAAGGCTATTATAGGGGTTTTTAGATATGTTCTGTGAAATGCAGCTAATTTTTGAAGCGTTTCTAGAACATTGTCAACTAAAATAGTTTGCGAAGATGTATTAAATTGTGCTTCGTCTACAATGGCATATTTACAGCCGTTTTGTAATGCGCTATTAGCATAGATGTTACCATTAAAATTATCGCCTTTAAGCGAAAAAAACATGCTGTTTTTTTTTATTTTTCGAGTGTCTGTACATACCGATTGGCATTCTAGAAAGTAACTGTGTAATTGTTGTATGGTCAAAAGATTAAGGTATTGTGCTTTAACGTTAGCGCATATGTATTAAACGAATTTAATGTAAATTTTGATATAATCAAATTTGAAAACTTAGGTTTTTAATATGGATTGTTTATGTTACTTTTACATAATTATTCTTGTAAATCATTATCAGTTTCATAGAACGGAAAAGTGATGTTTTGTTGTGATTGTTGTAGAATAAATTCTCTAACCCATAAACTAATTTATAAATTTGATATCACCATCGTCCATAGATCAAGTGTTTGAAACCGCTAGGGTAGAAGAGGTTATTGGCGATTTTGTTCAGCTTAAAAAAGCGGGTAGTAACTTTAAAGGGTTGAGTCCTTTTAGTGATGAGCGTTCACCGAGTTTTATGGTGTCTCCTGTTAAGCAAATTTGGAAAGATTTCTCTACTGGAAAAGGTGGTACAGCGGTTTCTTTTTTAATGGAGCATGAGCATTTCACTTATCCAGAAGCTATTAAATACTTAGCTAAGAAGTATAATATTGAAATAGAGGAAACCGAGCAATCTAACGAGCAGAAAGAACAAGCTAACGAGCGTGAAAGTTTATATTTGGTTAGTGAGTTTGCAAATACGTATTTTCAAAATATATTACAGAAAACGGATCAAGGAAAATCTATAGGGCTTAGTTATTTTAAAGAGCGTGGTTTTACTGAAGAGACCATTAAGACTTTTGATTTAGGGTATTCTTTAGACGAATGGCAAGCTTTTACAGATACAGCTTTAAAGCAAGGTTATAACATTGATTATCTAGAAAAAACGGGACTTACTATTGTAAAAACAGATAAGCGTTTTGATAGGTTTAAAGGACGTGTCATGTTTCCTATAAAAAGTATGAGTGGTCGTGTATTGGGTTTTGGAGGGCGTATACTTGTTGCAGACAAAAAAGCGGCTAAATACATGAATTCTCCCGAGAGCGATATTTACCATAAAAGTAAAGTATTGTATGGGATATATCATGCTAAACAAAGTATAGCAAAAGAAGACAATTGCTATTTGGTTGAGGGCTATACAGATGTTATTCAATTCCATCAAACGGGCATAAAAAATGTGGTGTCTTCTTCTGGTACGGCGCTAACTTCAGAACAGATTAGACTTATAAACAGACTTACTAAAAATATTACAGTGCTTTTTGATGGTGATGCTGCGGGTATGCGGGCATCGCTTCGTGGTATTGATTTAATTTTAGAGCAGGGCATGAATGTTAGAGTTTGTGGTTTTCCAGAGGGTGAAGATCCAGACAGTTTTGCAAAGCAGAATACTTTGGACGAGTTATCTCAATATTTAGAAAGTAACGCCAAGGATTTTATTCAGTTTAAAGCTTCAATTTTATTTGAAGACACTAAAAACGACCCTATTAAAAAAGCAGAAACAGTACGAGATATTGTTAACAGTATTTCTAAAATACCCGACCGTATAAAAAAAGAGATATACATACAAGAGTGTGCCCGAATTATGGATATTAGTGAGGGTGTTCTGTTCAGTACATTGGCACAAATTGATAAAAAAGAAGCCCAAGAAGAAAATAAAAAAAACAATAATGAGAAAAAAGCTTTTGAGGTTATTAAGCAACAATCTGTAGAAAAAGTTGATGTACAATATATCCTTGAGCGAAAAATTATTGAAGTTTTACTCTTATATGGTAATAAAATAGAAGATTTTGAAGATTTAATACTTAAAGAGAACCAAAAGGGAGAGTTGATTTTAGAACCGGTTATACACCAGGCTAAAGTGTACGAGAAAATATTTTTAGACTTGCAAGATGACGAAATGGAATTTACCAATGCGCATTTTAAAACGCTGTATTATACGATTATAGATAGACTTAATCAAGATACTAACTTTGAGTTAAAGACCTTTATTAATTCTGTAGATACTGAAATGTCTAACGAAATTACCACTATTTTAATGGAAGATGAGCGTTATGCACTCGATGATTGGAACCGAATGAATATTTTTCCAAAAGAAAAAATTAATAGTGTTGCACAGCTTGTTAGCGAAACTATTTTAAGTCTTCGTTGTTATTTAATAGATCAAAAGGTAAAAGAATTTCAGCAAGAAACGTTAGAAAACAAAAAAGACTCGAATAGAAATATACTTGAAGAAGTAAAAGACTATTCGGGTCTTAAAATGTTATTATCTAGAAAACTATCTAGAGTATTATAATAAATCTTGGCTAAGCTTAGCTTGATTTACTAAATCTACTAAGTTAGTTACTTTAAGTTTTCGCATTAATCTTGCTTTGTAAGTACTAACTGTTTTTTCGTTAATATCTAACTCTTTAGATATTTCTTTATTTTTTCTACCTATAGTTAAAAGTTTTAAAACTTCAGATTCTCTTGTAGACAATTTCTTGTAGTAGCTACCGCCTTTATTGGTTCTAGTACCAAAGGCTAATTGCTGCGTTAGTTCGTTACTTAAATGAATCCCTCCATCATGAACTTTTTCTACGGCTTCATTAATGGTAATAACATTTACAGATTTTTGCAGGTAACCTGCCGCGCCAGCTTTAATAGCATTGATGGCGTAAACATCTTCCGGTTGTCCACTTAAAATAAGTGTTTTTATGTCTGGAAAATCATTTTTTAAATACCGCAATACGGTTAATCCATTAAGTTTAGGAAAATCTGTTTCAGTTAAAATAACATCTACAGGGTTTTTCTTAACAAATTCTAAGATGGCTTCGCCATCATCAACGCTACCAACAACTTTAATGTTTGGTGCAGCGGAGAAAAGGACTTCCAGTCCTTTGCGTGTAATCGGGTGGTTGTCAGCTATTAATAATTTTATCATAATTGTAAAGCTTTTTTTTTTATAACTATCTGAATTGTAGTTACATTTGAGAGAATAAGCTTGGCGCAAAAGTAAAACTTTTTTGAATAATTTACAATACTTATGTCAAATTACTGGGTATTTCGCAAATCGGTATGGGAATCATCTTATGCTTATTGTTTGAGTTGTAGCGTTTAAAAATTTTAAATACCTCCTTTTTTCTACCAGAAAAATCATCAGCAGTTTTACCATCGTTATCCATTTTCATAGCCCATTCTAGCTCTGGGTATGAGGCACCTATCTGATCTTCATCACTTCTTGTATCACCAAATAAGCCATCACTTGGAGCCGCATTCATTATAGATTCTGGTACTTCTAGAAATTCACCAAGTTGATAAACTTCAGATTTTAATAAATCTGCAATAGGACTTAAATCGACACCTCCATCTCCATATTTTGTATAAAAACCTACACCAAAATCTTCAACCTTATTACCCGTTCCTGCAACAAGTAATTTGTAGAGTCCAGCATAATAATATAGTGTAGTCATTCGTAGTCGTGCCCTAGTATTTGCCAAGGCCATATCTACTGTTGCTTGATCAGCATCTGCGAGTATTTCAGTTTTAAACGTTTCAAAAACAGGTGTTAAATCTGTGCGCGTATCGCTCACATTTTTAAAGTGTTTTTTTAGATGCGTAATATGCTCTTTTGCTCTAGTTACATGACTTTCAGCTTGATGTATAGGCATTTCTATGCATAATATTTTTAATCCAGTTTTTGCACACAAAGTAGATGTTACAGCTGAGTCTATTCCTCCAGAAACACCTACAACAAAGCCATTTACACGGGCTTTATTAGCGTAGTCTTTTAACCAATTTACAATATAATCTACAACTTTTTCTGTTTGCATATTAAATGAATTTTTAACTAATAGTAGTACCTTTGCTAACAAAAATAGACTATACGTTTAATTTATAAAAATTTATGCCATTCAAGTTTTACACTAAAATAGGGATATTAACTATAATATTCATTTTTGCTTTTATTTCTTGTAAAAAGGAAGATAAATTAGAGCAAAATATAGCTAAAATACATGTAGATATAAATGTTGAGCGTTTTGATACGTTATTTGCAAACGTAACGTCAAATAACTTGCCTAAGTTAAAAGAAGCGTATCCTTTTATGTTCTCAAAACGTTATCCAGATTCTTTTTGGATAGAAAAACAAAAGGACACGTTACAGGCGGAACTTATGCATGAAGTAAACCGTACATTTAAAGATATTGATGCTGTAGAAAATGATATAGAATTGTTTTATAAACATTTAAAATATTATTTCCCGGAGTCTAATACACCTAGATTAATTACAATTACTAATGATGTAGATTATAGAAATAAGATTATAGTTACAGATACCATTGCGCTTTTAGCGTTAGATTGTTATTTGGGTAAAGATCATGAGTTTTATGCGGGCATACCTAAATACTTAAGGACTAATTTTACTAAAGAACATATTGTGGTAGACTTAGCAGATGCTTACGCTAAAAAAAATATTTATCAAGATAAAAATAAAACCTTGTTAGACGAAATGATTTATTTTGGTAAACAGCTTTGTTTTAAAGATGCAGTTATCCCTTTTAAATCTGATGCCGAACGTATTGGTTATTCACAAGGCCAACTAGATTGGGCAATAGCTAACGAAAGTGATATTTGGCGCTTTTTTGTAAAACGCGAGCTTTTATTTAGTACAGATTCTAAATTATTGGGAAGATTTATAAACCCTGCACCTTTTACTAAATTTTATTTAGAAGAAATAGATGCAGATTCCCCAGGACGTTTAGGACAATATATTGGTTGGCAAATTGTACGTGCCTATCTTAATCAAAATGATGTATCTCTAAAAGATATGTTAATAACTAGTACAGAAGATATCTTTAATAATTCTAAGTTTAAACCCCGAAAATAATGGCAAAAAATATAACCTCGAAAATAGAGTTAAATGTTGAACTGGATGAAAATCGTGTGCCAGAAAAACTACATTGGACTGCACAAGATGGAGGTATAACTAATGAAGAGGCAAAAGCCATGATGTTAGCAGTATGGGATTCTAAAACTCAGGAAGCTTTACGTATTGATTTATGGACCAAAGATATGCCTGTGGATGAAATGAAGTTGTTTTTTTATCAAACACTTGTGGCTATGAGTGATACTTTTAATCGTGCAACCCAAGATGAAAAAATGACAGCAACGATGAAGGATTTCTGTGATTATTTTGCCGAAAAATTAGAACTTAAAAAATAACTTAAGACTTAATTTAGTCAAATAAGAAAAGGCATTTAGAGTGGATTAATTTTTAGAATCATTAATATCTTTAGCCAAGTGGTCTAGGTACAAAATACCACGTAAATGATCTATTTCATGCTGAAAGATAACAGCAGTAAAGTTATTTACGGTGTCCGTTTTATGAATCGCTTCCATAGTATCATATTCAATAATAATGGTTTTTGACCTAATGTTTAAGGTGTCTGAACGGTTAGGGATAGATAAACAACCTTCTTTAATAGTTTGTTTATTATCCGAATATTTAATAATCTTAGGGTTTAAATAGACTTCAAACGGAAAATTTTCTTTGTCGAACCGTTGTACCCAAATAATATTTTTTAAAATACCAACTTGTGGAGCAGCGATACCTACACCCATAGACATACTGTCTCTTACCGTAGCGTAAAGTCGTTTTACAAACTTTTGTAAAATAAGATTTTTAGCATTGGGTTTTACATATGTACTTTTAGTTCTCAATAAAAGCGAGTCTGTCTTATTGGTTATTTTGTAAACGCGCATTGGCTTTAAATCGCCCCCATCTGTAATTAGCTTAACGTCTTTAGAAGAAAAATAATTTTTACTAATACTTTTTGTACTAGAACAATTTGTTATTAGAAGAAAAGTGAATATTAAGAACGTCAAATTTTTCATAAGCAATAAATAAATGTTGATTACCAGTCTACCATTCGTTAATTTTATTAGAATCTAGTTTTATAAAAATAAATATTAAAATAGTAAATGCCCATAGTCCAGAACCGCCATAACTAAATAAAGGTAATGGAATACCAATGGTAGGAATTAAACCCATGACCATACCAATATTAATAAGAAAATGTATAAAAATAATTGAAGCTACCCCATAGCCATATACTCTACTAAATTGTGATTTTTGAGTTTCGGCTAAATGCAATATACGCAGTAAAAGTAATACGAATGTAATAACAACAAAAGCGCTACCAAGAAAACCCCATTCTTCGCCAACAGTACTAAAAATATAATCGGTATGTTGTTCGGGTACAAATTTACCCATAGTTCTTGTACCTTCCATAAAGCCTTTGCCAGAAAACCCTCCCGAACTTATAGCCTTTTCAGATTCATTTAAGTTATATGCAAATGTTTTTTTCATTTGCTGAAGTTTAATAGGGTCTTTTTCTAAACGAAGCCATAGGCTAATTCTATCTTGCTGGTGAGGTTGTAAAATATTTTGGTAAAAGAATTTTACGCCAAAAGAAATTGCTACAGCTATAGTTAGGATAAATATAGATTGAAATGTTTTAATTTTCTTTTTATTAAAAAAATGAAAAATTAATACAAATAACAATGCTAATAAAGCGCTTATATATGCACCAAATTTTAATGATAAAATAGATATTAAAATAACAGAAATGGCAACTGTTAAATAATATTGCGGTAAGCCTTCTCGGTAAAGAACAAAAAAGAAAGCACCATAAACAATCGTGCTACCTGTATCATTTTGTAATAGTACCAGTATAGCAGGAATGATAATAATTATAAATGTTTGTATTTGATCTTTAAGTCTATTAATATTTGTGTTAAGATCACTTACATATTTTGCTACAGCTAGAGCTGTAGCTGTTTTAGCAAACTCACTAGGTTGTATTGTAAAACTACCTATACCATACCACGAAGTAGCTCCATTTACGTTTTTACCAAATATAAATAATCCGATTAGAGATAGCATGGATATTATATATAATACACTGGAAAAACGCTCGTAAAATTTGGCGTCTACAGCTAATAAAAGAATAATTAAGCCAAAGGTTAAAAAAATAAATATAAGTTGTTTTCCAAAGGGTTGCGAGAAATCAAAATAATCAACAGTTATACCTGTATGAGAAGCCGATAAGATATTTAACCAACCAAATCCAACTAGCAAGAAAAAAAGAATAATGGTAGTCCAATCAAATTTATAATGTCTGTTAGTGTCCCTAACCATTAATTTTTGGGTTTGTTTATAGTTTTTAAAAGTCTTTTTAGTCTATAATATTCTTGTTCTTCAACAATTTGTAAAGCGGTTTGACCATTAATTTTAAAAGGTTCGCCAGAGTAAGGTTTAGCATATTCATTTTCCAAACTGTGTTTTAAAAGCCATTCTTCTAAATCTGTTCGAGTTATATGTCCTTTAATGTGTTTTTCTATCATTAAACTAGCAACTTTACCAGCAAATCGACTTCCCCAATATCCGTTTTCAACAAATACTGCAATAGCTATTTGAGGATTATCTTTTGGAGCAAATGCTAAAAAAATAGAATGATCAGTAAGCTGAGTTCTTGTACTATCTATAATCGCAAAATTTTCTACAGTACCTGTTTTTCCACAAATATCAATGTCTTTTACCTGTAAAGAGGCCGCTGTTCCTTTTTTGTATACTTGTAACATACCTTCAATGACAGGTTCAAAATGCGCTTTGTCAATGGTTGTTTTTTTAGGTTTTGTAAATTGTTCTTTAAGTTTTTCGCCCTCAATATTTTTAATGATATGTGGTGTGTAATAAAACCCCCTGTTGGCAATGGCGGCAGCCATATTTGCTAATTGTATAGGCGTTGTTGCTACTTCGCCCTGCCCAATGGCATTAGAAATAGTATATGTAGAATAAAACGTTTTTGGATATATGTGTTTGTAGTAAGCTCTATCTGGAATTCTACCTTTTTGGCCTACAAATAAATCGTTATTTAAAAACTGACCTAAACCAAAACTTTTAACATGTTTGCTCCAATTATCGATACCTTTTGAAGCATTACTTTCTTTATCCAAAATTTTTCGGTAAGCTGTAGCAAAATAAGCATTACATGAGCGTTGTATGCCAGCAATCAGATTATTCCTTGTTCCGGAATTACAATGGCATTTCATAAAGCGATTACCATATTTATAACCTCTATAACATGTTACAGATTCGTCTGCCGTTATAACGCCTTCTTGTAATCCAATTAGAGCATTCATGAGTTTAAAAGGAGAGCCAGGTTCGTAAACACCTTGTAAACTTCTGTTAAATAATGGTTTTGCTATAGAATCGTTGTATAATTTAGTAAAGTTTTTTGAGCGGTCTCTACCTACCAGAATATTAGGATTATATGTTGGCGCTGCAACCATAGCCAATATTTCTCCTGATGATGGTTCTATGGCAATAACACCCCCACGTTTATTTTGCATTAATAGCTCACCATAAGCTTGTAGTTTAGCATCGATAGTAATTTTAATATCTTTACCTTGTGCAGGTATGGTATCAAACTTCCCGTCTTTATAAGGGCCAATATTTCTGTTAAATCTATCTTTCTGAATAAATTTTATGCCTTTAATACCGCGTAGTGTTTTTTCGTATGAGGCTTCTACACCTTGTTTACCAATGAGGTCACCCATTATATAGTATGGGTCTTTTTTAATGGTTTTATTGTTAACTTCTCCAATATCTCCTAAAACGTTAGCGCCAATTGTAGTTTCATAGTATCTAAGAGAACGTTTTTGAATATAAAAACCTTGAAATTTTCGCATTTTTTCTTGTAGAACAGCGTAATCTTCTTTGGAGAGGTGCGATAGAAAAACATAAGGTAATCTGGGCGAATGACGATAGGCTTTCTTATATGTTTTAATGAATTGTTCTTTGTTTATTTTTAATAGATTACAAAACTCTATAGTGTCTAAGGGTTCTACTTCGCGAGGAATAACCATAACATCATAAGATGGTTGGTTGGCTACTAAAAGTTGACCATTTCTATCGTATACAAATCCGCGTTTTGGATAATCATAAACCTTTCTAATAGCATTATCTTCATATAAATTATGTGCACTTGAATTATAGACTTGAAGATAAAAAAGTCTTGAAAGAAATAAAACACCAACACTAATTATGGTTATGAAAAGTAAAAATTGTCTCATTTAGTTTTTCTACTAAAAATAATAGTTAACGTAATACTTAATAAAATAGTAAATATACTTGAGAATAACGTTTTTTGAAGGATTAAAATTATTTTAGAAATGCTAAATATTTCAAAAGAAAATAAAATAATATGATGCAAAACGGTTAACAATGTAAAATAAGTTAGTTTTGCTCCAAAATCAACGCTGTTAAACCGAACAGTTTGATGATCATATATAGTACCGAAAGATGATTTTAAAACAACAGGTCTTACGTAAGCAATACAAACTGATGCTCCTGCATGTATGCCACCCGTGTCTAAAAATAAATCAATTATTAGCCCTATAAGAAAGCTTAGTATTATAAATAAAACGCGTTTGTTCCTAACAGGGAATAATGCAATAAATATGATATATATATAAGGATTTATATAGCCTAAAAAATTAATATGATTAAGTATAAGCACCTGTAAAAGTATAAGTACTATAAAGCGGATACTATGAATAGATAAAATACTATTCATTTAATTATTTTTTATAAGATTATTAATTTCTTCTCGATTAACATTTTTTATGATATGAACGTATTCAATATTAGTCATATCATTAAATAGCTGTACATTAATTTCATAATAATTTTCGGCAACATCTAGTTTGTAATCTTTAATTATTCCTATGTGAATGCCTTTAGGGAAAATAGAAGAACGCCCTGAGGTAACTATGGTATCTCCTTTATGTAAAGCTGCTATTTTAGGAATATCTGTAAGTTGAACATATTCTGGAGATTTCCCATTCCATTTGAGGGTGCCAAAATGATTTGTTTTTTTTAACTGAGCACTTATCCTACTCGTCGTGTTTAAAATAGAAAGTACTGTAGCGTAATTTTTGCTTGTTTTATCAATAATCCCAATAATACCTTTGGATGAAATAACTCCAAAATCTTGACCTATACTATCTTTTGAACCTTTATTTATAGTTAAGAAATTATCGGTTAATGCATAACTATTTTTTATAATATTACAATTATAAAATTTATAAGATGTTCCAAAAGTGACACTGTCTACATAAACAGAATCAATGTTAGTCACCGTGTTGTGCAGCAGCTCACGTAACTGTTTGTTTTCTTCTGCTAATAGGTCGTTTTGTGATTTTAAATTAAAATAACCACTAATATTGTTTAAAGAATTGTAAACACCACCCGTTAGAAAATTAGCCGAATTAATAAATTTACTTTTATGATATGTATGAGATTGTATGGTAAACAATAACGAAAGGCCAAATAACACCAAAAACAACAAGAAGTTTGTATTTCTTATAAAAAAGTTGATGATTTGTTGCATGGCTAATAAGAGTCAACTATTTTATCAATACACTCTTGTATTTTGGTAAATTTTTAAGTGTAATTCCAGTGCCTCGCACAACAGCGCGCAGTGGGTCTTCAGCAATGTAAACAGGTAAATCTGTTTTTTGCGATAAACGTTTGTCTAAACCACGTAGCATAGAGCCACCACCAGCTAAATAAATACCAGTATTGTAAATATCGGCAGCTAATTCTGGAGGTGTTTGAGATAAGGTTTCCATAACGGCATCTTCAATACGTAAAATAGATTTATCTAAAGCTTTTGCTATTTCTCTATGTGAAATAGAGACTTGTTTTGGCTTTCCTGTTAATAAATCACGACCTTGAACACTCATGTCTTCTGGAGGAAGTTCTAAATCTTCGGTAGCAGCACCAATTTGTATTTTTATTTTTTCGGCTGTGCGTTCTCCAACGTATAAATTATGCTGAGTACGCATGTAGTATACAATATCGTTTGTAAATACATCTCCTGCAATTTTTACAGATTTGTCACAAACAATACCACCAAGAGCAATAACAGCAATTTCTGTTGTACCACCACCTATATCTACCACCATGTTACCTTTAGGTTGCATAATATCTACACCAATACCAATAGCTGCAGCCATAGGTTCGTGTATTAAATATACTTCTTTGCCATTAACACGTTCGGCACTTTCTTTAACAGCACGCATCTCTACCTCTGTAATACCAGATGGTATGCAAATAACCATACGAAGGGCAGGTGTAAAAAACTTTTTCTTTAGTGCAGGTATGTTTTTAATAAACATACTTATCATTTGTTCCGAAGCATCAAAATCGGCTATAACACCATCTTTTAAAGGTCGGATGGTTTTTATGTTTTCATGAGTTTTACCTTGCATTAAGCTGGCTTCTTGGCCAACAGCAATTATTTTACCAGAAATTCTATCTCGTGCAACAATAGATGGAGCGTCTACAACTACCTTGTCGTTATGAATAATAAGAGTATTTGCAGTACCTAAATCTATTGCAATTTCTTCAGTTAAGAAATCAAAAAATCCCATGTATTAAATTGTAATTTATTAAGTTAGTATGTTGTTGACCTAAAAGTCATAAAACTAAAGAAAAAAAAGGAGTTTATTAGTGTATAATTTATAATTTATTTTCTCGTGCTCGCGTAAAAACTGTTTTATTATTATTAGAGCCATTTAAACTTTTTAAATTACAGCGAAAATTAGGAGTTTTTAGTTAGTTTTAAGATGGTTTTTAGTTAATTGAAATTCGTTAATTGAATTTCAAACTTTATAAACGGTTTTTTCTTTTAACTATTTCATTAACTTAATATTTTAGCACTTTATTAAAATAGTTATATTAGCCCTATGCTATCTAAAAAAACAAAATACGGATTAAAAGCACTCACTTTTATTGCTAGGAGTGAAGGTGATTCACCAGTGCAAGTCGGTGAGATAGCTAAAAGTGAACAAATTCCACAGAAATTTTTAGAAGGTATTCTCTTAACATTAAGAAAATCTGGCATTTTAGGTTCTAAAAAAGGGAAGCATGGCGGGTATTACCTTCGTCAAGAACCTTCTGAAATAAAAATGACCGATGTTATGCGCGTTCTTGAAGGGCCAATCGCTATGATACCCTGCGTAAGTTTAAATTATTATGAAAAATGTTATGATTGCCCCGATGAGCATCAATGCAGCGTTCATAAGTTAATGATTGAGGTGCGTGATAATACACTTCAGGTCTTTAGAAATACCACACTTGCAGATTTATCAGGTGTATAATCTTTATGATACTTTAATAAAAGTATCTTTTTTTGTTAGTTTTCTTCATTTTATTGTCCAAATACTTCAATATTATTAATTTTTTTAAAGTGGGTTTGTAGTTACAAAAAAAATACTATTTTTGTAATCCCTACTAAATTGATAGGAATAATATAAAATAAAAATAAATGATAGCGCAAATGTTATTAAAAGGTAAGGATAAGTCTACTTATAAAGATGATAGTGCTGGTGAGAAGCCAATACGAAGTATAGCAAAAGCATTGAGTTGGAGGGTTATAGGTACTTTGGATACTTTAATTGTTTCTTATGTCTTAACAGGTGAGATTTCAGTAGCAGCCTCTATTGCATCCATAGATTTTATTACTAAAATGATATTATACTTTTTTCATGAACGCGCATGGAACTCCATTAAGTGGGGTAAATAAATATAAATTAAGATGTTTACAGAAAGTCAAATAGAAGAATTAAATATAAGTTTAGAAAAAGCAACGCCAGCTGAAATTATTGAGAAAGCTTTTAAGCTTAGCGATAAAGCTGTTGTTACAACCAACTTTAGACCTTATGAAGCCGCTATTTTACATGCTGTTAGTAAGGTAGAAGCTAATATCCCTGTGGTTTGGTGCGATACAGGTTACAATACACCACAAACTTATAAGCACGCAGAACAAGTGATTAAAGATTTAAGCTTGAATGTATCATTATATGTGCCAAAACAAACATCGTCTCATAGAGATGTGGTTATGGGAATTCCTAGCGTAGATGCGCCAGAGCACGCTTTATTTACAGAACAAGTAAAGTTAGAGCCTTTTAAGCGAGCGATGGAAGAGCATAAACCAAACGTATGGTTTACAAATTTACGTCAGGGGCAAACTGCATTTAGAAACAGTATAGGGATTTTTAGTTTAAGTAAAGATGGTGTTTTAAAAGTGAGTCCATTCTATTTTTGGTCTGATGAAAAATTAGATGCCTATTTAGAAGAAAATAACTTGCCAAATGAGTTCAAATATTTCGATCCAACTAAAGCATTAGAAAATAGAGAGTGTGGATTACACGCTTAAAAAAAATAATATTATGAAGAAAGATACATCAAATATCAATTCACTAGAAAACGAAGCTATATATATAATGAGAGAAGTTGCGGCACAGTTTGAAAAACCTGTATTGTTGTTCTCTGGAGGAAAAGACTCTATTACTTTGGTAAGATTAGCTGTAAAAGCATTCTATCCAGCAAAAGTGCCTTTTCCATTAATGCATATAGATACTGGGCACAACTTCCCAGAAACGATTGAGTTTAGAGATCGCTTGTGTAAAGAATTGGGTCTAGAATTGATTGTTAGAAACGTACAAGATTCTATTGACGAAGGTAAAGTGAAAGAAGAATCTGGGCGTTACGCAAGTAGAAACATGTTGCAAACAACAACACTTTTAGATGCTTTAGAAGAATTTAAATTTGATGCAGCAATTGGTGGAGCAAGACGTGATGAGGAGAAAGCAAGAGCTAAAGAGCGTATTTTTTCTGTTCGTGATGATTTTGGACAATGGGACGAGAAAAACCAAAGACCAGAATTGTTTGATATGCTAAATGGTGATATTGATCATGGTCAAAATGTACGTGTGTTCCCCATTTCAAACTGGACAGAATTAGATGTTTGGTCTTATATAGAAAAAGAAAATATTGAAATTCCATCCATTTATTTTGCACACAAACGTAAAGTGTTTTTAAGAGATGGTATGATTTGGTCTGCCGAAGATGGTATCGTTTATAGAGATGACAACGAAGAAGTTATTGAAGAAATGGTGCGTTTTAGAACCGTTGGAGACATGAGTTGTACAGCAGCTGTATTATCAGATGCTGTTTCAATTTCAAAAGTTGTAGAAGAAATTAGAGATTCTACAATTTCAGAACGAGGGGCGCGTATTGATGATAAACGATCGGAAGCCGCCATGGAAAAACGTAAGCAACAGGGGTATTTCTAGAATGGTTAATAGTAGTTGGTTATTAGTTAATAATAGCCAATCAAAACTCAAAAAAATATTAAAAAATAAGTTGTTTAAGTTTTATTGGAGATTTAGAGAAATCAAATAACCATAAACCAGCAACCAATAACAGCAAAGATGGAAGTATTAAAAATAGCAACAGCAGGAAGTGTAGATGATGGAAAAAGTACGTTGATTGGTCGTATTCTTTACGATACAAAATCGTTAACTACAGATAAGTTAGAAGCCATTGAAAAAACAAGTAAACAACGTGGTTATGATTACTTAGATTTTTCTTTAGCAACAGATGGATTGGTTGCCGAGAGAGAACAAGGGATTACCATTGACGTGGCACATATTTATTTTTCAACTAAAAAGAAAAGTTACATTATTGCAGATACACCAGGTCATGTTGAGTATACACGTAATATGGTAACAGGAGCTTCAACATCACAGGCATCCATCATCTTAATTGATGCTAGAAAAGGTGTTATTGAGCAAACCAACCGTCACTTTTTTATCAATAATCTATTGAGAATTAAAGATGTGGTTGTTGCCATAAATAAAATGGATTTGGTAGATTATTCAGAAGAGGTTTATAACAAAATTAAAGCTGATTTTTCTGAGTTGATGAGCAAAAGAGATTATCAAGACCAAAAAATAACATTCATTCCAGTTAGTGCCTTAAAAGGTGATAATGTTGTTAACAAAACAGATAAAATGCCTTGGTATAAAGGCGATGCTTTATTAGAGCATTTAGAGCAATTGGATAAAGCCGATATTTTTAATGTAGGTACACCGCGTTTCCCTGTACAATATGTTATTCGTCCAAAAACGGAAGATTTTCATGATTACAGAGGTTATGCAGGTAAAGTATATGGAGGTGATTTAAGTGTTGGCGATAATATTGTTGTATTACCATCAAAAACACGTTCTAAAATTGCAGCTATTTATGTCTATGATGAAAAATACGAAACAGCATCAAGACGTTCATCTGTAACCATCACTTTAGAAAATGATATTAATGTAAGTCGTGGCGATATGATTGTTAAAGAAAACGATTTACCAACTATAGATAAACAATTTACCGCCAATGTATGTTGGATGGATTCAGATCATCTAACTTCTGGAGGAAAGTATATCGTGCAACATGGTATCAATAAAGTATTAGCCAAAGTAGATAAAATTAATCATAAAATTAATCCAGATTATTCAGGATTAGAAAAAGATGTAACAGGTTTAGCAATTAACGATATTGCTTCGGTAACATTTAAATTAAACAAGCCAATTTTTTACGATCAGTTTAAAAATCATAGAACAAATGGGTCTTTCATTTTAATTGATCCACAATCAAATAATACGGTTGGAGCCGGATTTATTCAATAAAAAGAAAAAGAAGATGAAAAGTTTTGAAACAGAAATAGAAAATCCGATAGTTCAAAAAGACATTATAGAATTAGCTAATAAAATTCAGCTTTTTCATAACGGTAAAATAGACGAAGAAAAATTTAGAAGCTTGCGTTTAGCACGTGGTGTTTACGGTCAGCGTCAAGAAGGCGTTCAAATGATACGTATTAAGGTGCCTTACGGAAAACTAAAGACGAATCAATTACGAAGAATTGCAGCGGTTTCAGACGAGTATTCTCGTGGTCGTTTACATATTACAACACGTCAAGACATTCAAATTCACTACGTGGATTTAAATAGAACTCCAGAACTTTGGTCTGAGCTAGAGAAAGATGATGTTACCTTACGTGAAGCTTGTGGAAATGTAGTAAGAAATGTAACAGCTTCTGAAACAGCAGGCATAGATGTAGATGAACCTTTTGATGTGTCTCCTTATGCAGATGCCTTATATAAATTCTTTTTACGTAATCCTATCTGTCAAGAAATGGGACGTAAATTTAAAGTGTCTTTTTCTTCTACAGATAAAGATACAGGATTATCATACTTACATGATATAGGGTACATTGCTAAAATAAAAGATGGCGTTCGCGGATTTAAAGTTATGGTAGCTGGAGGATTAGGCTCTCAACCACGACATGCAGATGTATTGTTTGATTTTGTTGAAACGGATAAAATTATTCCAATCATGGAAGGTGTTTTGAGAGTTTTTGATCGTTACGGCGAACGTAAAAGTCGTGCTAAAGCGCGTATGAAATTCTTACTAAAAGATATCGGATTAGATGCTTTTAAAACGTTAATAGCCGAAGAACAAAAAGCGATTGAGTTTAAAAGCGTTGCTATTGATGCCGATGCTTATGTGGCTTCAAAACCAGTTTCGGTTTTAGCGCCACAAGTTGACATAAAAGACGAAGCTGCTTTTAGTTTATGGAAATCAACAAATATTATTCCTCAAAAACAAGACGGGTATGTCGCCATAGGGGTTAAAGTATTGTTAGGAGATTTTTATACGGATAAAGCGCGTTTATTGGCTAATTTGGTTGATAAGTATGGCGCAGGCGAAGTGCGCTTAACATTACGTCAAAATATAGTTATTCCTTTTGTTAAGGAAGATTTAGTGCCATTTTTCTATACAGAATTAGAGAAATTAGGTTTTGTAGAAGCGGGTTACAATAAAGCTATTGATATTACAGCTTGTCCAGGTACAGATACTTGTAATTTAGGTATAGCAAGTAGTACAGGTATTTCTGTAGAATTGGAGCGTATGCTTAAAGCGGAGTATCCACAGTATTTAAAGAACGAAGATTTAGTGATTAAAATTA
This sequence comes from uncultured Algibacter sp., assembly GCA_947499935.1. Lineage (GTDB taxonomy): Bacteria > Bacteroidota > Bacteroidia > Flavobacteriales > Flavobacteriaceae > CANMQH01. Next base: position 470,926 of record CANMQH010000001.1, read on the forward strand.
GTGGTTGCATGAATGCTTGCGGGCAACACAATATGGCCAATATTGGTTTCCAAGGGATGACGGTTCGTACTCCAGATAAATTAGTGGCTCCAGCGTTACAGGTGCTTTTAGGAGGCGGTAATTTAGGAGATGGTAATGCGGCATTTGCAGATAAAGTAGTAAAAGTGCCAAGTAAAAGAGGGCCAGAAGCATTAAGGCGAATCTTAAATGATTTTGAAGCGAATGCTAACGGAAAGCAGTTTGTAGATTATTATAAAGAAAAAGGAGAAAAATATTTTTACGATTTCTTAAATGATTTACAAGATGTTACTAATTTAGCAAAAGAAGATTTTATCGATTGGGGAGAGGAAAAAAAGTATGTTAAAGAGATTGGCATTGGCGAATGTGCTGGTGTTGTTATCGATTTAATTGCAACGCTATTTTTTGAAAGTGAAGAGAAAATTGAAAATGCTAAAACCTCTTTTGAAGATGAGGTGTATTCAAGTGCTATTTATTACGCTTATACATCTTTAGTTAATTCCGCGAAAGCGTTATTATTAGCTGAAAACAAGAAAACAAATACGCATGCAGGTATCATCAAACAGTTTGATGAATTCTTTATTGAAAGCGGAAAAATTAATTTAGGGACATCATTCTCAGAATTAATTTATCAAATTAATAAGAATGCGCCAACTAAAGATTTTGCTTTGAGTTATATATCAAATTCAGATAAATTTTTAGCAGCAGTAAGAGCATACAGAGAAGCAGAACAAGTTAAAGCTTAAGCCTAACTAAAAAATAATAATGAACATTAATAAAACCCCAAAATTAACTGTCGTTGGTGCAGGACCAGGTGATGAAGATTTAATAACACTTAAAGCTATTAAAGCCATTGAATCTGCAGATGTTATACTATATGATGCCCTTATAAATGAGGTTTTGTTAAAGTACGCCTCAAAAAATGCCGAACTTATTTTTGTAGGTAAGCGTAAAGGGTGTTATGCATATCAGCAAGAGCAAATCAACGAACTTATAGTTTTTAAAGCTAAAGCGAAAGGGCATGTAGTTCGTTTAAAAGGTGGGGATCCATTTATTTTTGGAAGAGGCGCAGAAGAGATTGATTATGTAAGAGGATTTGGTTTAACGACTTATATGGTGCCAGGGATTTCATCATCGTTAGCCGTGCCAGCGTATCAAGGTATTCCGTTAACAAAACGTGGAGCGTCTGAAAGTTTTTGGGTTATTACAGGTACAACCAAAAAACACCAACTATCTACAGATGTGGTTTTAGCTGCAAAATCTACAGCAACAGTTGTGATTTTGATGGGAATGAGCAAATTAGATGAAATAGTTCGTATTTTTTCAGAAGAAAATAAACAAGAAACCGCTATTGCCATTATCCAAAATGGGACAAGAGATAATGAAAACGTAGGTATAGGTACCATTGCTACGATTACGCAAATTGTAGCAGAAAAAAACTTAGCAAACCCAGCAATTATTATTATTGGAGATGTTGTAAAAGAACGCGCAACATTAGATTCAATATCAAGAGAAGTAGCTCAAGAATAAATTATGGAAAGAAATAATTTATATCCTATTTTTTTAAAAGCTAAAAGCTTAAATGTTCTTATTGTAGGTGGTGGTTATGTGGCCGAAGAAAAGTTAACATTTTTACTTAAATCTAGTCCAGATGCACATGTTACAATGGTGTCTCCTATGTTTAGAGAAGGTACGGTAGATTTAGCTAAAAAAGGTTGTGTAACTTTAGTTAAAGATGTTTACAGAAAACGATATCTAAAAGGAAAGCACATGGTTGTGGCAACAACCGATATTCCAGAAGTGAATGTAAAAGTTCATGGGCATTGTAGAAAACGAAGCATATTGGTAAACGTTGCCGATAATCCGCCATATTGCGATTTTTATATGGGCGGTATAGTTACTAAAGGGAATGTAAAAGTAGCCATTAGTACCAATGGTAAGTCGCCAACCACAGCCAAGCGTTTGCGTCAGTTTTTTGAGGATGTTATTCCTGAAAATGTAGACGATTTGGTTAAGAATTTAAATGAATATAGAAAAACAATAAAAGGAGATTTTGAACAAAAAGTGGAGACACTAAACGAATTCACAAAAGGATTAATAGAAAAAAGAGAATCTTAAATTAAAAAGGCCTCACAGGTTTTTAAAACATGTGGGTCTAAATTAAAAATAGTATGATTAAAACAGATATACTCATCATTGGAGCAGGACCAACAGGTTTATTTACAGTATTTGAAGCAGGTTTATTAAAATTAAAATGTCATTTAATTGATGCATTACCACAACCAGGTGGACAATGTTCGGAGTTATATCCTAAAAAGCCTATTTACGATATCCCTGGGTTTCCAGAGATTTTAGCAGGAGATTTAACTAAAAATTTATTAGAACAGGGTAAGCAATTTGAACCTGGATTTACGTTAGGAGAGCGTGCCGAAACTATAGAAAAACAAGACGATGGTTCTTTTATTGTGACTACAAATAAGGGAACACAGCATCAAGCACCTGTGATCGCTATTGCTAGTGGTTTAGGAAGTTTTGAGCCTAGAAAACCACAACTAGAAAATCTTGTTAAATATGAGGATAAGGGTGTTGAATATATTATAAAAGAGCCAGAAGTATATCGTGATAAAGATGTTGTAATTGCTGGTGGTGGTGATTCTGCATTAGATTGGAGTATATTTTTAGCAGATGTTGCAAAAAGTGTGACACTTATCCATAGACGTAACGAGTTTAGAGGGCATTTAGATTCTGTTGAGAAAGTTCAGGAGCTTAAAAATGCAGGTAAAATTAATTTAATTACACCTGCTGAAGTCACAGATATTTTAGGAGATGGTAAGGTTGAAGCTATAGAAATCAAGAAAAAAGATGAAGATCCTATGGTTTTGAAAACAGATCATTTTATTCCATTATTTGGGTTGTCGCCTAAATTAGGACCTATAGCTAACTGGGGTTTAGATATTGAAAAAAATGCTATAAAGGTTAATAACGCATTAGATTATCAAACAAATATTCCTGGGATATTCGCCATTGGAGATGGTAATTTTTATCCTGGTAAATTAAAATTAATTCTTTGTGGTTTTCATGAAGCTACCATAATGTGTCAGGCAGCTTATAAAATTATTAACCCAGGGAAAAAATACGTTTTAAAATATACAACAGTTAGTGGTATTGATGGTTTTGATGGTTCTAGAAAAGAAGCGCCAAAAGCAGTAGTTCAGGCTATTAATTAAAAGTTTTGAATTTATAGTTAGCCTAGTTAGAAATCTTATAAGTTTTAAAAATTTGTGAGGTCTGAGACATAGTAAATAACCTAAACGTTGAGGCTGTAAATGACTTTAACGGATAGATGCATTAGGGATTGAACGGTGTGTTTGAGCTCCCCGACCTAAGAAGGGAGCGAGTAGTGAAAGCCCGACCCGATAGGGTAATGCTAAAAAATAAAAAGTACTAAAAAACAATCCTGCAAGATTTTAAATGCCTTGTAGGATTTGATATTTAACAGATGAAAAGTTATAACGTTTGCTTAAAAGATACTGCAAAAACATTCACGAAACGTTTGTTTTATTCCTTGTTTGATTGTGAGCAAGATGAGGTTCATGGAGATTATTTGGAGAAAACATTTCTAGAAATTGTGTCTAAATTAGAGATTGAAAATGGTAAGGGCATTTGGGAAGAATTTAAAACGGAACTTCCTGAAATTAGAAAAAAACTCGATTTAGATGCTATTGCTTTTGAGAGTAATGATCCTGCTTCGCATTCTTTAGCTGAGATTTATATGGCGTACCCAGGGTTTTATGCGATTTCGATTTACAGATTGAGTCATGCACTTTATAAACTTGGAGTTTATATTTTACCACGGATGATGAGCGAATATATCCATGGTATTACTGGGGTAGATATTCATCCTGGTGCAACAATTGGTGAGTCGTTTTATATTGATCATGGTACTGGTATTGTAATTGGTGAAACCTCTGTTATAGGCGAGCATGTTAAGATTTACCAAGGGGTGACTTTAGGTGGTATTTCGGTATCTAAAAATATGGCGTCTACAAAAAGGCATCCAACCATTGAAGATAATGTATGTATTTATGCTAATGCAACCATTTTAGGCGGTGATATTGTAATTGGTGCAAATAGTATTATTGGTGCTAATGTTTGGATTACGGAATCGGTTCCAGAAGATTCGTTAGTAACCTATCAAACAGAAATTAAAATAAGACCAAAAAAGAATGGAATATAAAAATAGTATTATTGGTCAAATAGGGAATACGCCTTTGGTGGAGGCAACGCATCTTATTTCTAAAAAAGGCGTGCGTTTGTTTTTAAAACTAGAAGGTAATAACCCTGGCGGAAGTGTTAAAGATAGGCCTGCTTTTAATATGATTAATGAGGCTTTAAAACGTGGCGACATAAAAAAAGGAGGTACTTTAGTTGAAGCCACTAGTGGAAACACGGGTATTGCTCTAGCGTTTATTTCTAAGCTTTTAGGATTGAATATGGTTTTAATCATGCCCGAAAACTCAACTGAAGAGCGTGTAAAAACCATGAGAGCTTATGGTGCAGAAGTTATTTTAACACCAGAAGATATTGGTATTGAAGGGTCTAGAGATTTGGCTTTTAAACTTCGTGATGAAAAAGGATATACCTTATTGAATCAGTTTGAAAATAATGATAACTGGAAAGCGCATTATAAAACCACGGGCCCAGAGGTGTGGAACGACACAGAACAGGAGATTACGCATTTTGTAGCGACTATGGGTACTACTGGGACAATTATGGGGACTTCAACTTATTTAAAAGAAAAAAATAAAAATATAACTATTGTAGGAGCTCAACCAGCAGATGGTGCTAGAATTCCTGGAATTAGAAAATGGTCGCCTGACTATGTACCAAAGTTTTTTGACCGTTCTAAAGTTGATATTGTTATAGACGTAACAGAAGACGATGCTAAAAAAACAACACAACGTTTAGCAAAAGAAGAGGGGGTTTTTGCGGGGATGAGTAGCGGTGGCTCTGTATACTGTGCTTTAAAAATTGCTGAGCAAATTGAAGACGGTGTTATTGTTGCTATTATTTGTGATAGAGGTGATAGGTATTTATCTTCGACTTTGTTTGAGTAGACCTGTTTTCAGACCTGTCAGGTTTTTAAAACCTGACGGGTCTATTGACATAATTAAAATAGGATAACAAAAATATAGTTCTTATTTTTGCGCCTCAGTTCATTAACGTACTAGTGTTATCAAGAAAGGTAGAGGGATTAGACCCATTGAAGCCTTGGCAACCCTTTATCTTTTAAAGAAGGTGCTAAATTCTACTTGTAATTTTAAAAATTATTGGAAAGATAACGAAAAGTGATTTCTTAACTTTTCTTGATGACATTTAAAATAATAAATCTGTTAGATATTTAAAATTTAATAGGTTTTGATATATAAAAAGAAAAATGTCAGATATATATAAAGCATTAAAAGAACGAATTTTAGTTTTAGATGGCGCTATGGGCACCATGCTACAAGCTTATAAATTCACGGAAGAAGATTTTAGAGGCGAGCGCTTTAAGGATTATCCAACACCTTTGCAGGGTAATAACGATTTGCTATCTATTACGCAGCCAGAAGCTATAAAAACCATTCACGGAAAATATTTTGAAGTCGGTGCAGATATTGTTGAAACCAACACATTTTCTGGAACTACGATTGCTATGGCAGATTACCAAATGGAAGATTTAGTGTATGAACTTAATTTTCAATCGGCTAAAATAGCTAAAGAAGTTGCAGACGAATTCACAGCTAAAGAACCTCATAAACCACGTTTTGTTGCAGGTTCCATCGGGCCAACAAATAGAACAGCTAGTATGTCTCCAGATGTTAACGACCCTGGTTATAGAGCTGTTACTTTTGATGAGTTACGAATTGCGTACAAACAACAAATAGAAGCTTTAGTTGATGGTGGTGTAGATTTGCTATTAGTAGAAACAGTATTTGATACACTAAATGCTAAAGCAGCATTATTTGCTATTGAAGAAGTGAAAGATGAACGTAATATAGATATTCCAACCATGTTAAGCGGAACAATTACTGATGCATCGGGTAGAACTTTATCAGGGCAAACAGCTGAAGCTTTTTTAATTTCGGTATCACATATACCATTATTATCTGTTGGATTTAATTGTGCTTTAGGTGCTAATTTATTACAACCTCATTTAGAAGCGATTGCTAACAAAACAGATTTTGCAATATCAGCGCATCCCAATGCAGGTTTACCAAATGCCTTTGGAGAGTACGATGAAACTCCAGAAGAAATGGGCGAGCAAATTGAAGAATATCTAAAGAAAAATTTAATAAATATTATTGGTGGTTGTTGTGGTACAAGTCCAGAGCATATTCGTGTTATTGCTGATATAGCTGCTAAGTATAAACCGCGTATTATATGAAGAAGGAATATTTAAGAGGAATGTACTATATGCTTTCTCCGAGTTTAAGGCTTTTAGTTCGAAAAATTTATTATTTGCCTATAGATTTGTATGAGTCGTTAATAGATAAGCGTGAAAAATATGAACCTAAAAAAGGAGATATCTATATTGGTTCAGGAGATTTCATTAGTCAAGGTAAACATCATTTAAATTTATTAAAAAAATATACCAATCTTAAGGAGTCTGATAGTGTTTTAGATATTGGAAGTGGTATTGGGAGAACTGCAGTTGCCTTAACAAAATATTTAAATATAAATGCTAGATATGAGGGGTTTGATGTTGTAGAAAAAGGAGTGAAGTGGTGTAATTCTAAAATAAAAAAGGATTTACCTAATTTTAATTTTATTTATGTACCACTAAATAATGATTTGTATAATACTTCATATGAAAAAGCTGATAGTTTTAAATTTCCTTATGAAGATGGAGTATTTGATGTAGTGTTTTTATTTTCAGTATTCACTCATATGGGAATTTCTGAAATTGATAATTATTTTGGAGAAATAGAAAGGGTTTTAAAACCAAAAGGGAAATGTTTAGCAACCTTCTTTCTATACACAAGTGAAAAAGAAGAAGAGACATCTATAATTGAAGGGTTTAGTTTTCCAATTAAAAAAGATGGGTATAGGTTAATGGATAAAGATGTAACTTCTGCTAATATTGCCATAGAAATAAATTGCTTAAAAGAAATGATAGTTGCTAATAATTTAAAATTAGCTTCAATAAAGGACGGTATTTGGAAAGATGAGATATCTAATATAAAAAGTATTTCAAATGAGTATCAAGATATTGTAATATTAGAAAAATGATTTTAGAAGTAGCCACGTTAAATATAAAAGTAGGTTTTTCTGCTGAATTCGAAGCAAGTTTTCAAAAAGCAGAGAAAATTATTTCTTCAATGAAAGGTTACATTTCACATCAATTAAAAAAGTGTATCGAGCAAGACGATAAATATATATTATTAGTAAACTGGGAAACGATTGAAAACCATCAAATTGGTTTCAGGAAGTCAGAAGAATATCAAGAATGGAAAATATTGTTACATCATTTTTATGAGCCGTTTCCAACAGTTGAACATTATGTTTAGTTATTGGTTGTTCGTTAATTGTTATTAGTGAAAACAATATTAAAAAGTAATTTAAAGAGATTAGAGAAAAAAAAACAAGCTTAATTAAGTATTAGGAAAGTTTAAGAAGGACTAATAACGAGCAACCATATTTTTTGTAAAAAGCAAAAATAGAATGAAATCATATATAGAACTTGATGTTTGGATTGAAGCTAGGAAACTAGTTAATCAAGTCTATGTAATAACTAATGATTTTCCAAGAGAAGAGATGTACGGCATTACAAATCAAATTAGAAGATGTTCGATTTCTGTTCCATCTAATATTGCTGAAGGCTGTGGAAGACAAACATCAAAAGATATTATTCGTTTTTTATATATTTCAAGAGGTTCTTTGTATGAATTAGAAACTCAATTATATCTTTCAAACGATCTAAAGTTTATTTCAGAAGAAAAATTAAATAATTTATTATCTCAAATAGAAACTTGTAAAAAGTTGCTTAATGGATTTATCAACTATTACAAGAAATTAAAAGTATGAGTGATTCTAATAACCAAAAACGAGTAACCATTAACCAAAATAAATACATGAAGCTTTCAGGGTTAGAACCTCTAATCCTAAACGAAAACAGCAATTTTATAAATGTTGGTGAGCGAACTAACGTAGCTGGTTCTCGAAAATTTCTTCGATTAATTAAAGAAGAAAAATTTGATGAGGCTTTAGACATTGCAAGGCATCAAGTAGATGGCGGTGCGCAAATTATCGATATTAACTTCGATGATGGTTTAATTGATGGAAAAGAATCGATGATCCGTTTTTTGAACCTAATTGCTGCCGAGCCAGATATTTGTCGCGTGCCCATCATGATTGATAGTTCAAAATGGGAAATTATAGAAGCTGGACTTAAAGTGGTACAAGGCAAATGTGTTGTTAATTCTATTTCGTTAAAAGAAGGCGAAGAAAAATTTATTTGGGAAGCAAAACAAATAAAACGTTACGGAGCAGCGGTCATTGTTATGGCTTTTGATGAAGTTGGGCAAGCCGATAATTACGAACGACGATTAGAAATTTCTAAACGTTCCTACGATATTTTAGTTAATAAAGTTGGTTTTCCATCTGAAGATATCATTTTCGATTTAAATATATTTCCTGTGGCAACAGGAATGGATGAACACCGCAGAAATGCTATAGATTTTATAGAGGCTACACGATGGGTTCGTCAAAATTTAGAGAATGTTTCTGTTAGTGGAGGTGTAAGTAATGTGTCGTTTTCGTTTAGAGGAAATAATGGTGTTCGCGAAGCCATGCACTCTGTGTTTTTGTATTATGCGATTCAAGCAGGGATGAATATGGGTATCGTAAATCCTGCGTTATTGGAGATTTATGATGATATTCCAAAAGATTTATTAGAGCATATTGAAGATGTTATTTTAGACCGAAGAGATGATGCAACTGAGCGCTTATTAGATTTTGCTGAAACCGTAAAAGGTTCTAAAGTTGAAAAAGGATTAGATTTATCTTGGAGAGAAAATCCATTACAAGATAGAATTACGCATGCTTTAGTAAAAGGTATTGATGCCTTTATTATTGAAGATATTGAGCAAGCCAGACAAGAAGCAGATAAGCCTATTGAAGTTATTGAAGGTAATTTGATGATTGGAATGAATGTGGTGGGCGATTTATTTGGTGCTGGAAAAATGTTTTTACCTCAAGTAGTAAAATCTGCTCGTGTGATGAAAAAGGCTGTAGGTTATTTAAATCCGTTTATTGAAGCAGAAAAAGGTGATAAACAAGAGCCTGTTGGTAAAATATTAATGGCAACTGTAAAAGGTGATGTGCATGATATTGGTAAAAATATAGTAAGTGTGGTACTGGCTTGTAATAATTACGAGATTGTAGATTTAGGCGTTATGGTACCGCCAGAAAAAATTATTGAAACCGCTATTAAAGAGCGTGTAGATGCCATTGGATTATCTGGATTGATAACACCGTCTTTAGACGAAATGGTGTATTTAGCCAAGGAAATGCAACGTCAAAATTTCGAATTGCCATTATTAATTGGTGGCGCAACAACATCTAAAGCGCATACAGCCGTAAAGATAGATACCCAGTATAAAAACGCTGTGGTTCATGTAAATGATGCCTCAAGAGCAGTAACGGTTGTTGGCGATTTATTAAATAAGAAAACATCACATGCCTATGTGGCTAAGATGAAAGCAGATTATGATGAATTCCGTACTAAGTTTTTAAAACGAGGAAAAGAGAAATCATATATTTCAATTAAAGAAGCACGAAAGAGAAAATATAAAATTGACTGGCAAACGTCTGAAATTGTAAAACCTAAAGAATTGGGTGTTCAGATTTTAAAACAGCTTAGTTTAAAAGAATTATTGCCATTTATTGATTGGAGTCCATTTTTTAGAAGTTGGGATTTACATGGTAAATATCCAGATATTTTAACTGATGATGTTGTTGGAGAACAAGCTACACAGTTGTTTGAAGATGCTCAAGATATGGTTAAGCAAATTATTGCCAAACAATTATTGAAAGCCAAAGCTGTTTTTGGATTGTTTGAAGCTAATACTATAAATGAGGATGATATTTCTATTCAGAAAAAAGGCGAAGAAATTGCTGTTTTTAGAACATTACGTCAGCAATTAAAAAAGCGTGATGGGATTCCTAACATTGCTTTGGCAGATTTTGTTGCTCCAAAAGCATCTGGTAAAACAGATTATATGGGCACATTTTGTGTTAGTATTTTTGGAGCACAAGAATTAGCAGATAGTTATAGAAAAAAGGAAGATGATTATAATGCGATTATGGCACAAGCCATTGCAGATAGATTCGCCGAAGCGTTTGCAGAATATTTACATAAGCAAATAAGAATTAAACATTGGGGCTATGCAGCTAATGAAGATTTAACAAATCAAGATTTAATAAAAGAAAGTTATAAAGGTATTCGTCCTGCTCCTGGTTATCCTGCTTGTCCTGATCATTTAGAGAAAGAAACCATCTGGGAATTATTAGATGTTGAAAAACTAATTGGTGTTACATTAACAGAAAGTTTAGCGATGTGGCCAGCTGCAGCAGTGTCTGGTTATTACTTTGGTAATCCCGAAGCGAAATATTTTGGTTTAGGTAAAATTACAGACGATCAAGTAACCGATTATGCTACAAGAAAAGGTATTACAAAAGAAAAGGCCAGAAAGTGGTTGCATCCTACTTTAGCAGAGGAGTAATATTCGCGTAGCTTCCTGTAGAGTAGTAAGATGTATGGTGGTTTACGTGTTTTAGACCTCTCACGTTTTTAAAACGTGAGAGGTCTGTAAAAAATATAAAGGCGAGAGTTCTCCTTCTTGAAAGGGTTATGGGGAGTTGCGTTAGGGATTGCAGAGGAAAGCCCACAGCCAGACGTAGGAGGTGCGAGGACTTGTAACGGAAAGCCCGACCCTTGTGGTAACGCCCATAAAAATAAAAAAAACAGCTTTAAGAATTGATTTGTAAATTCGTGGCTAAGAACATATAAAATTAATATTGATGAGATTCCTACTTTGGTGGGAATGACAAAAGATAATTCATGAAAGTAACAGATCATATAAAAAATGCTAAGGGTAAAACATTGTTTTCTTTTGAAGTAATACCGCCTAAAAAAGGTAAAAACATTCAGGATTTATATAATAATATAGACCCGTTAATGGAATTTAAACCTCCGTTTATTGATGTAACAACGTCTCGAGAAGAGTATGTTTATATAGATAAAGGTAATGGGCTTTTAGATAAACGCATTACACGTATGCGCCCAGGAACTGTAGGTATTTGTGCCTCAATTATGCATAAGTATGGGGCAGATGCTATACCGCATTTGCTTTGCGGTGGCTTTACTAAAGAGGAAACAGAGTATGTTTTGGTGGATTGCCATTATTTGGGTTTAGATAATGTTATGGCATTACGTGGGGATTCTATGAAAGATGAAGCGTATTTCAAGCCCGTAGATGGAGGTAATGCCTTTGCTAGCGATTTGGTAGAACAAATTGCATGTTTAAATAGAGGTCAGTTTTTGCATAACGATGTTGATGTAGAACATAATTCTGATTTTTGTATTGGGGTGGCTGGCTATCCTGAAAAACATATGGAAGCACCGTCTTTAATGACCGATTTAAAACGCTTAAAAGCTAAAGTAGATGCTGGAGCAGATTATGTAGTAACCCAAATGTTTTTTGATAATAATAAATATTTTGAGTTTGTAGACAAAGCTAGAGCTATGGGGATTAATGTACCTATTATTCCGGGTATTAAGCCTATTGCTGTTAAACGCCATTTACAATTATTACCTCAAGTTTTTAAAATAGACATACCCGAAGATTTAATTGATGCGGTTGAGGGATGTAAAGACAATAAAGCGGTAAGGCAAGTAGGTATAGAGTTTGCTATCCAGCAATCTAAAGCGTTGCGAGATGCGGGTGTACCTGTTTTGCATTATTATTCCATGGGAAAAAGTGATAATGTACATGCTATTGCTTCTCAATTATTTTAATTATTCTTATACCTTTACGCCTTAAGTAAGCTTGCCTATGCGTTATATTATTTTGTGCGTTTTTTTTGTTATACATGTGTTTTCTTTTGCACAAGAAAAAACGAGTACATCGTATGTGGATGTAAATTATTTTAGAGGTAATATTGCGCTTCATAATAATGAAATTTTGCATTTAATTAATGGGCACCCTGAGGGCACTATTATAAGTTGGAATAAGAAAACTTATGGATTTAACGATTGGGAACAGCGTTTTAACTATCCAGATTATGGTGTGTCTTTTGCGTATCAAAATTTAAAGAATGATGTTTTAGGTAATAATTATTCATTATACGCGCATTATAATTTTTACTTTTTTAAGCGAAACTTGATGTTTAGAATAGGGCAAGGCTTGGGCTATAATACAAATCCGTATAATAGAGAGACCAATTTTAAAAACGTGGCGTTTGGTTCTAAATTACTGAGTAGTACTTATGTGATGCTTAACTATAAAAAAGAACGCATTATTGATAAATTTGGACTACAAGCCGGGTTTTCTTTAATTCATTATAGTAATGCGAATGTAAAATCTCCTAATAATGGAACAAACTCTATAACTTTTAATATAGGTGTAAATTATAACTTGGATGATACTGATTTGGAGTATCAAAAAACTTTAGATAAAAAAGAAGATCAAGATTTTTCTGAACCTATAAAATATAATTTGGTGTTTAGAACAGGTATTAATGAGAGTGATGTTATTGGTAGTGGGCAATATGCTATGTATATAGGTTCTGCTTACGCAGATAAGCGAATTAATAAGAGCAGTGCTATTCAATTAGGTACAGATGTATTTTTTTCGAATTTTTTAAAAGAATTTATTAAGTATCGAAGTGTTGCTTTTCCAGAAGATAATATTTCGGGAGATGAGGATTTTAAACGTGTCGGGTTTTTTGTAGGTCATGAGTTGTTTATTAATAAAACATCACTAGTTACGCAATTAGGTTATTATACATACTATCCTGTAGATTTTGAAGGTCGCACCTATTTTAGAATAGGGCTAAAACGCTATTTTTATAAAAAATGGTTTGGAGCAATGACACTTAAATCACATGGGGCAAAAGCAGAAGGTGTTGAATTTGGAGTTGGAATAAGATTATGAGAAAACTAATTTATATAGCAGCGTTTTTCTTTTTGGTGGCTTGCGATAGTGAAAATGCTAACGACTGTTTTCAAAAAGCGGGCAGCATTATTCAGCAAGAAATTACTGTACCTAGTTTCGATAAAATTTTAGTAAATAGGGATGTTGAATTAATTATTAAAGAAGGACCTAGGCAACAAGTCATAATTGAAACGGGTGAGAATTTATTAAATGATGTGTCTGCTAGTGTTACTGATGGAAAATTAACATTAACAGATAATAATACGTGTAATTATGTTAGAGATTTTGGTATAACAAAAGTGTATGTGACATCACCAAATATTACTGAGATAAGAAGTTCTACCCAATACGATATTAGCTCTGATGGTGTTTTAACATATCCTGATTTAGCTATTTTATCTGAAGATGTTGGGGCGCCCAATTCGTTTACAACAGGTGATTTTAGATTGGAAATTAATAATAATAGTTTGAGAGTAAGTTTTAATAATTTATCAAGTTGTTTTGTTACTGGTATAACGAATAGTCTTAATGTTTCTTTTTTTGCAGGTAATGGACGTTTTGAAGGGGCTAATTTATTAGTTGAAAATATTACAATATTTCACAGAGGGACTAATGATATGATTGTTAACCCTCAACAATCTTTAAAAGGGATTTTAAATAGCACAGGAAACGTAATTTCAAAAAATAAACCACCAGTTGTTGAGGTTGATATTTTATTTAGAGGGCAACTAATTTTTGAATAACCTTACAGCTTGCTTGGCTATTTCCAATTCTTCATTGGTTGGGATTACCATAATTTTTACTTTAGAAGTTTCGGTATTAATGGTACGAATGTCCTTTGAATCTGAATTGTTTTTTTCTATATCTAGATTAATATTTAAAATATCTAAATCAGTACAAACAAGCTCTCGCATTAGTGGTGAGTTTTCACCAATTCCCGCAGTAAATACAATAGCATCTAATCCATTTAAAATAGCAGCATAACTTCCTATGTATTTTTTTATGCGATAGGCATTCATTTGTAATGCTAATTGGCAGGCTTTATTTCCTTTTTCAGCTTCAGCTTGAATATCTCTTAAATCGCTAAACCCAGTTAAACCCAACATACCACTCTTTTTTTGAAGCAGAGTATTGATTTCGTTTAAGCTATAATCAAATTTTTCAGCTAAATGAAATATTATAGATTGGTCTATGTCTCCAGAACGCGTTCCCATGATAAGTCCATTTACGGGAGAAAACCCTAAAGAATGGTCCATGCTTTTTCCATCTTTAATAGCTGTCATGCTACATCCGTTACCTAAGTGAATAGTAATGATTTTTGATTGTTTTTTACCTAAATAGGCAATGGCTTTTTCTGAAACATATTTATGACTTGTACCATGAAATCCATATAATCGAATGTTATGTTCATCTAAAAACTCATTAGGAATGGCATATTTAAAAGCATGTTCGGGAATGGACTGGTGGAAAGCAGTGTCAAAAACAGCAACCTGTTTGGCATTAGAGAAAATAGCTTCGGCAACCTCAATACCCTCTAAATTAGCAGGATTGTGTAAAGGTGCTAATGATGATAATGTTTTAATTTTTTGTTTAACAGCATCGGTAATCTCTGTAGTGTTTGTAAAATGTTTTCCACCATGGACTACACGATGTCCCACTATATCAATAGTATCCGTAGATTTTATAATGCCAGTTTCACTATCTAATAATTGTTTTGAAAGTAATTCTAAGCCAACTTTATGATTTGGTATAGATGCTATAAATTTAATAGTGTCTTTATCTGTTTTGAATGTAAATATGGCATCATCTAATCCAATACGTTCTATAAGCCCAGAACATAAAATAGTGGCTTCTGGCATAGAAAACAATTGAAATTTTAAAGAGGAACTTCCTGAATTTAAAACTAATACTTGCATATTAAATATCTTGGGCTTGAATGGCGGTTATAATTACGGTACTGTATATATCATCAGCAGTACAGCCTCTGCTTAAGTCGTTAACGGGTTTATTTAGTCCTTGTAGCATAGGGCCAATAGCTAAAGCACCTGTTTCTCGTTGCACGGCTTTATAGGTGTTGTTTCCTGTATTTAAATCAGGGAAAATTAAAACACTAGCTTGTCCTGCAACTTCAGAATCAGGTAATTTACTTTGCCCAATGCGCATATCTACTGCAGCATCATATTGAATAGGCCCTTCAATTTTTAAGTCTGGAGCTTTGGCTTTGGCGATTTCAGTGGCTTTTCTAACGCGTTCTACATCTTCCCCTTTTCCAGAAGCACCCGATGAATAAGATAACATGGCTACTTTAGGCTCAACACCAAAATCTTGAGCGGTTTTTGCAGATGAAATTGCAATTTCTGCTAACTGTTCTGCATTAGGGTTTGGGTTAATAGCGCAATCTCCAAAAATAGAGACTCTATCTTCTAAGCACATAAAAAACACAGAAGAAACAATATTAACTCCAGGTTTGGTTTTTATAAACTGTAAAGCAGGACGTAGCGTATGCGCCGTAGTGTGTACAGCGCCAGAAACCATACCATCTGCGTGGCCTTTATAAATCATCATAGTCGCAAAATACGATACATCAGACATAGCATCTTTGGCCATGTCTAAATTCACATTTTTATGTTTTCTAAGTTCATAGAATGTGTTTACATAATCTTTAAAGTGAGGCGATTTTTGAGGCGAAATGATATTGATATCATCAATATTTAAAGGGATATCATACTTTATTAGGCGTTGTTGTATTTTTTGTTTTTCACCAATTAAAGTGAGGTCAACTACTTGTGCATCAATTAATTTAGCTGTAGCACGAAGCACGCGTTCATCATAACCTTCTGGAAGTACAATGTGTTTTTTGTTTTTTAAGGCGCGTTGTAATAAGTTGTACTGAAACATTCGTGGTGTAAAAATTTCAGATTTAAAGGTTACCAAATCTTCAGAGAGCTTTTCGGTAGCCACATGTTTTTCAAATGTAGCTATAGATGTTTCAATCTTCTCGGTGTTTTCAGCATAAATTCTAGATTTAATTTTACCAATATTGTTAGTTACATAAAAAGTACCTTCTTTAACGCTAATTATGGGTACAACGCTAGAGAGGCCTTCTATGAGTTTTAAAATAGGTTCTTCGGGAATTAAGCCACCTGTTAAAATAATACCAGATATTTTTGGGTAGTTTTTTGAGATATTAGCTTGTAACGCTCCTAAAATAATATCAGCCCTATCACCAGGGGTTATTACTAAAGCGTTTTCTTTTAAATGTGTTAAATAATTGCGAAGTTGCATAGCACCAACACTAAAATTTTCAGATTGGTTATTAACCATATCCTTACCAAAAAGAACATTGCCGTTTAGGTTTTTTACAATTTCTTTTATCGTAGGATTAGCTAAACTTTTAATTTTAGGGATTACAGATATGTCTGTGCCATTGCTAATACGTGTTCTTAAAAGTGTTTTTAATTCTAAAATGTCTTTGGGGTCTATTTTGTTAGTCATTATAGAAAGAACATCAACTTCTCTTTTAAAAGCATCATGTGCTAACTGGACATTTTCTACAATTTCAGATAGTTTTTTATTTTCGCCTTGCGATACGATAATAACAGGCAAACCAAGATTTTTAGAAATTAGAATATTAATATCTAACTCTAAACTAGAATTTTCGTGTGAGAAGTCTGTGCCCTCTACCAAAATAAAATCAAAACGTTCTTCTAGGTATTTGTATTTTTTAATGATTTGGTCTATAACATCACCAGATTTTCCTTTGTTATATAAATCTAGAACTTCATTTCTGGTGTAAGCAAAAGTGTTTTTGTAATTGATATCAATTTCGAAATGCGAAATCATGGTGTTTATATGATTATCTGGTTCGTTATCCAGAGTATCATCAATTATAGGTCTAAAATATCCTACTTTAGCTGTTTTTCCTAAAAGCATACGCATAAGCCCAAGAACAACAACAGATTTACCGCTGTTAGGCTCAATAGTTGCTACATAAATTCCTTTATTCATATGAGTTTATATCGTATAGCAAAGATAGTTGATTACACAGTTTTAAGCTAAGCAACACTGTGTTTTAAATCTTAATAAAAGCACTAATTAGTTTGATAATAGTTTATTTAAGGTCTATTTTGAGGTTAAATCAATAAATAAACTCTCTAAACTTGCGTTTTTTTGATTGAGTTGCAAGATTTTTAATTGATTATCGTGTGCAAAATCAAAAACATGAGAACGCATATCTTCGGATGTTTTAAATGTAATTTCATAAACAAAATCATGCGTATTTTTTACACTTTTAACTTTGGGTAATTTTAGTAAGAAGGCATCTTCTATACGATAATCAAACTCTACAATAACCACTTGCTCTTTCTCGTCTCTTAAGTCTTTAAGTTTTTTATCGGCAACGATTTCGCCCTTGTTAATAATAATAACACGATCACACATGGCTTCAACCTCTTGCATGATGTGGGTTGAAAGAAATACCGTTTTAGTTTTACCAATAGTTTTAATGAGGTTTCGTATATCTATTAATTGGTTAGGGTCTAAACCTGTGGTAGGCTCATCAAGAATTAATACTTCGGGATCGTGTAGCAAAGCGTTTGCTAAGCCTACTCTTTGACGGTACCCTTTAGAGAGTTGTCCTATTTTTTTATGAGATTCTGGCGTTAATCCAGTAAGTTCTATAATATCATTTATGCGGTGTTTATTAATACCATAAATACCAGCATTAAAAGTTAGATACTCTTTAACGTATTGTTCTAAATACAGCGGATTGTGTTCAGGTAAATACCCGACACTTTGTTGGACTTGCTTTATATCTTTGCTAACATCAAAACCATTTACTATAATTTGTCCACTATTAGCCTTTAGGTAGGTTGTTAATATTTTCATCATAGTGGATTTCCCTGCGCCGTTAGGACCTAGAAAGCCAACAATTTCAGGTTTATCTACTTTAAAAGAAATATTATCTAATGCTTTTTGAGTGCCGTATAGTTTTGAAACACCTATTACTTCAATGGACATACTAATGTTGTTTGTTCAAAAATAGGGATATTTCTAAATTATATAAGAAACTTTGTAACGATTGTTATGGTATAACTATAACTGAACGTCTATATTGTTGGGTGTTATTGGATTTAAATAATTAATGTTTCTATTTTGAAGCGTTTAAGATGTGATAAGTTTTATGATGTATAATTTAAAATTATAAGGTATAAGAGTGCTTTTTCTGTATAATCTCTAAAACTTTTTAAAAAAAAGCAAAAAAGATTTTATTGTATTTTGTTTTCTTAAATATTTATTTATTTTAGCCTCATAATTAAAGCAATGACAGCATTTTATACATATTTTAACTTCTATTTCTTTTTTAGCAAAAAGACCGAGACGTTGTATGTATAATTTATAACAATAAATTAAAATATGAGTCTCGATGAAAATCGAGACTTTTTTTTGTTTAACAATTAAAGGTTTGAATTTTAAGTAACATTAAAATTCTAGAAAGATGTAAATTTTGATTAAAACAATAGCTATACAAGGTGCCGAAGGCTCAAATCATCATAAAGTTGCTCGCGATTTTTATGGAAATGATATTCAGTTAAAAGAATGTTTGTCTTTTGATACGTTGGTCTATAGTTTATTAGATAAAACGTCAGACCAAGCTATAATGGCTTTAGAGAATACTATTGCAGGTTCAATTATTCCAAATTATGCACTAATTGATAAAAATGATTTGCACATTTGTGGAGAGCAGTATTTAAATATTCATCACCATTTAATGGCATTGCCAAATCAGAGTATTAACGATATTAAAGAAGTTAGTTCTCATCCTATGGCATTGTTACAATGTAAAACATTTTTTAAGCAATATCCACATATTAAATTGGTAGAAGATGTAGATACGGCAGAAGTGGCTAAAAGAATATCAAATAATCAATTAATGGGTGTTGCTGCAATAGCGCCTAAAATTGCAGCAGAAATTTTTAATTTGGAAGTTATTGAAGACGATATCCAAACCATGAAAGATAATGCCACTCGGTTTGTGATTATTCAAACTGAAAAACCAAATAATGGTATTGATAGTATAGATAAGGCGTCTATGAAATTTCAGTTAGATCATAAAAGAGGTAGTCTAGCGGCCATTTTAAATGTATTAAGTGATTGTAAAATGAATTTGACTAAAATACAATCTTTACCCATTATAGAAACACCTTGGAAATATGCTTTTTTTGTAGATGTTACATTTGATAATTATAAAAATTTTGAAAAAGCAAAAGCAATAATAGAAATCATGGCATTAGATTTTAAAATATTAGGTGAATATAAAAACGCCAAGTTATGATAGAACCAGCAAAGCGATTACAAACCGTAGAGGAATATTACTTTTCTAAAAAATTAAGAGAGGTGAATTTACTGATTGCTAATGGTAAACCTATAATTAATCTAGGTATAGGTAGCCCCGATATGCAACCGCCACAAAAGGTTTTAAATGCCATATCTGAAAGTTTTAAAAACCCAGCGGCTCATAAATACCAAAGTTACCAAGGGCTTCCAGAATTAAGAGAGGCTATTGTAGGATTTTATAAAACACATTTTTCGGTAAACCTTAGTCCAACAACCGAGGTGCTACCACTTATGGGAAGTAAAGAAGGTATTATGCATATTTCTATGGCATATTTAAACGAGGGCGATGGTGTTTTAATTCCTAATCCTGGATATCCTACATATCAATCTGTTACTAAATTGGTTGGTGCAGAAGCGACGCTATACGAATTAGATGAGTCTAATAATTGGCAGCCAGACTTTGATGCTTTAGAAAAATTAGATTTAAGTAAAATTAAATTAATGTGGGTAAATTATCCGCATATGCCAACAGGAGCAAAATCCAATACTTTTATTTTAGAGCGATTAGTCGCATTTGGCAAGCGTCACAATATTTTAATTGTAAACGATAACCCTTATAGTTTTATATTAAATGATAACCCTGAAAGTATTTTAAGTATTGAAGGCGCTAAAGATGTTTGTTTAGAACTAAACTCGTTAAGCAAGACCTTTAACATGGCGGGTTGGCGTGTAGGTATGGTTGTTGGAGATAGTAAACATATTAATAATATACTTAAAGTAAAGAGTAATATGGATTCGGGTATGTTTTATGGCATTCAAAAAGGTGCTATAGAAGCTTTAAAATGCTCTAAAATGTGGTTTGCTACCTTAAATAATGTTTATAAGAAGCGTAGAGATTTAGTTTGGCAATTGGCTGATGCTTTAAACTGCACATACGATAAAGAGGCTATTGGGTTATTTGTGTGGGCTAAATTACCACCACATTTAAAGTCCGAAGCATTTATAGATTTAGTATTAAAAGAAAACCATTTATTTATTACGCCGGGTACTATTTTTGGTAGTAAAGGCGAGGGTTATATTAGGTTTTCGTTATGCGCATCAAGCCAAGTTTTAGAAGAAGCTATATTGCGAGTTAAATAAGTGATGTTGTTTAGTAATAAAAATAGAAAGTGAATTTAAATAACCTTGTTCTTTAGAACGGGTTTAGAGTAGATGAAAAATATATACGTTTTAGGCATAGGTTTAATAGGAGGTAGTTTAGCTTTAGATATAAAGAAGTTAGATGAAACACTTAATATATATGGTATTGATAAAAATGAATCGCATTTGGATGATGCTATTTCATTAGGGGTTATAGATAAAAAAGCAAGTTTAGATGATTTAGCAAACGCCGATTTAGTTATCGTATCTATTCCTGTAGATGCTACTGTAAAATTATTGCCTACAATTTTAGATAAGATACCAGATACCGCATTGGTTGTAGATGTAGGGTCTACTAAAGTTGATATCTGTAAAGCTGTAGAAAATCATCCAAAACGAAGAAACTTTTTAGCGATGCACCCTATTGCAGGAACAGAACATTCTGGGCCAAGTGCAGCTATTGGGGGCTTGTTTTTAGGTAAAACGAATATTATTTGTGAGGTTGAAAAAACAACATTTAAGCTTCAAGAAAAAGCTTTAAAGTTATTTGTAGACATTGGTATGCGTATACGGTATATGAATGCTGAAGCACATGATAAACATATTGCGTATGTATCGCATTTGTCGCACATTAGTGCATTTATGCTAGGTAAAACAGTTATTGAAAAAGAGAAGAATGAACGCGATATTTTTGATATGGCAGGAAGTGGTTTTGCGTCTACAGTGCGTTTAGCAAAAAGTTCGCCAGCCATGTGGACCCCTATTTTTAAGCAAAATAAAACGAATGTTATTGAAACGTTAGAGGAGTATATTTTAAATCTTACTCATTTTAAAGCGTTAATGCAGCAAGATGATTTTGAGGCTATATATGGGGAGATGGAAAGTACGAATCATATAAAAGATATTTTAAATGGTATTGTTTAAAAATAGAAGTGTTACTGTCTTTTGATGAGATTTGGATAGGTTTTCGCGTTAGGGATTGTAGAGAAAAGCCCACAGCTCGACGCAGGAGGTGCGAGGACTTGTAACGGAAAGCCCGACCCTTGTGGTAACGCCCAAAAAAGAATATTGAAAAGTAAAAAAATAAATATTAAACGAAAATAGCTTAAGCGGCTAAATATTAAGTAAAGATGGAGAATAAAAAAGAAATGAGAACCTGGTTAGATGATTTAAAATTAGATCATCCGTTAGTAATTGCTGGACCTTGTAGTGCCGAGACAGAAGAACAAGTTTTAAAAATAGCACATGAGCTTAAAGATACTGATGTGAGTTATTTTAGAGCTGGAATTTGGAAACCAAGAACTCGCCCAGGTATGTTTGAAGGTGTTGGCGCTTTAGGCTTAAAATGGTTGCAAAAAGTAAAGGCAGAAACGGGTATGAAAATATGTACCGAAGTCGCTAATGCTGCGCATGTTAAATTGGCTTTAGAGCATGATGTTGATTTGTTATGGATTGGTGCGCGCTCTACAGTGAGTCCGTTTATTATGCAAGAAATTGCAGATGCTTTACAAGGTACAGATAAGCCAGTATTAATTAAAAACCCTGTAAACCCAGATTTGGCTTTATGGTTAGGTGGTATTGAAAGAATTTATAAGGCTGGTGTTAAAAATATAGGAGCTATACATAGAGGGTTTTCTACGTACGAGAAAACAAAATATAGAAATAATCCGGAGTGGCAATTGGCTATCGATTTTCAAAATAAATATCCTGATATTGCTTTAATTAACGATCCATCTCATATTACTGGTAAGAGAGATATGATTTTTGATGTGTCGCAAACGGCTTTAGATCTTAATTTTGATGGTTTAATGATTGAAACACATTATGATCCAGAAAATGCATGGAGTGATGCTGCTCAACAGGTAACACCGTCTACTCTAATTCAAATTATGAAAGATTTGAAAATTAGAAAAGAAACAAATCAAGAGGCTGATTATAATAAATCATTAGACAATTTGAGAGCTCAGATTGATGTGGTTGATAATCAAATTATTGATTTATTGGGTAAGCGTATGAAAACATCGGATAGTATTGGAGCACTTAAAAAACAAAAAAATGTTGCTGTATTGCAGTCTAAACGTTGGAACGAAATTTTAGGTAAAATGGTGCTTGAAGGTGAGCAACAAGGATTAAGTGAGGAGTTTATCTTAAAAATGTTTAAAGCGATACACCAAGAGTCTATTAATCACCAAGAAAAGGTGATTAAAGGGTAAATGGTATTGTTTTTAAAATAAAAATGCCTCGCTTTTGTGAGGCATTTTTGTTTATAACTGTTGTTGTGCTTTTATTTTTTAAAGATATAGCGTGTAATAAAAATACCTTGATTATCTCCTTTACCAGCACTTTCTACAGCGCTTGTTACAAAAGCAAGTTCCCAACCTTCGGCAACCATAGTATTGATTTTAGAGCTTATTACAGCATCATTAGCGGCTATGTTTTGAAAACGGATACCTCCAATATTAAAAAAGTTTAATAATTTGGTTTCATCAAAATCTTTAACTCTTATTTCACTACGCTTAGATTTGTTACGGCTATTATCATCTTCTGTTTGAGTACTTGTAAATTCCTTATAATCTTTTTCTTCGTTAGCGCTAATAATTCTTGAACGTCCTAAACCACTTGGCACAATAGACTCTACACTTGTAATAACTTTATATTTAACTTGTGCTTGAGCCTCGATGAATGTAATAAATACTAAGGCGATAACTAATACTGATTTTTTCATGATGTTTGTTTTGTATGATTAATTTTTCAAATATATGATTTTTCATTAATTCGGTTAATATTCTTTTTGTTTTGGTGATTTAGAATATTTTAAAAGAACGTTTACTCATCTAAATAGAGGTTTTACTCATTCTAGGTTTTTGTAAATTATATTTAAAAGTACGTTTGTATTACTAACTAATAAATAATCAAACCATGAAAAAAATTACATGTATAATTTTTGTATTAAATGCGGTATTTGCTTTAAATGCTCAGATTAAATTAACAGGAAATATAACAGATGAAATAGGTGCACTATCTGATGTAAACATATCTATAAAGAAAACAATTAAAGGTGTTGTGTCTGATAAATCAGGCCATTATGAGATTGAAGCTAAAAAAGGAGATACACTAATGTTTTCTTACTTAGGATATATTACAAAAGAAATAGTTGTAAATAATGATAAAGTAATAAACTTGAAATTAGAAGGTAACATTGCTTTGGATGAAGTCATGGTGGTTGGATATGGAACAGTATCTTGTCGTTCTATTAGTTGTACAGGCTGTATGACTAATTGTAAAAGGGATATGAGGTATCAAACTTTTAAAAAATTTAAATCAGATATTATTAAAGAAAAACTTTATCCAAATCCATCAAAAAGTGGTCAGTTTAAATTAAACATTTTAAAACCATATACAAATGTTCAAATTCAAGTTAGTACTATTTCTGGGCAACACATAAAATCTTTTAATTATAAAAACATAAACAATAAAATTAATATTGATTTATCTCAATACCCTTCTGGATTATATATTATTAACATAATTGCAGATAGAAAACCATTAGAGTCAAAAAAAGCAATTATTGGTTAATGTATTTCAACTTAAATATTGTTATTTTGTAGGATAATTTAATGAATGACAGGACAAGTTTATAAATCTACAGGAAGTTGGTACACCGTTAAAACTAATTTAGGTCAGACATACGAGTGCCGTATAAAAGGTAAATTTAGGTTAAAAGGCATTAAAAGTACAAACCCTATTGCTGTTGGAGATATCGTGGATTTTGAATTGGAAACAGATAACAATCAAGAGTCAGGCATTATTCATAAAATACACGACAGAAAAAATTACATTGTTAGAAAATCTGTAAATCTATCTAAACAAACTCATATTATTGCGGCTAATTTAGATCAGGTGTTTTTAATGATTACTATAGATAACCCTCCAACCTTAACAAGTTTTATTGACCGGTTTTTAGTTACAGCCAATGCATATTCTATTAAAACAGTATTGCTTTTTAATAAAATTGATGTTTATAATACTGAAACATTAAATGAAGTTAAATATTTGGCTCATATTTATAGAAAAATTGGTTATGAGTGTATTGGAGTGTCTGCTAAAACAGGAAAAAATATAGACAAAGTAAAAGCTTTAATGGAGGGCAAAATAAGTATGTTTTCTGGACATTCTGGGGTTGGTAAATCTACTTTAGTAAATACTATTGAACCCAATTTAAATATTAAAACAAAAGAAATTTCTTTGCAGCATAGCCAAGGCCAACATACAACAACATTTGCTGAGATGTTCGATTTAAATTTTGATGCCAAAATTATAGATACGCCTGGTATAAAGGGTTTTGGTGTTGTAAATATGGATAAAGAAGAAATAGGCGATTATTTTCCTGAGTTTTTTGCCTTAAAACAAGATTGTAAATTTAATAATTGTTTGCATGTAAAAGAACCAAAATGCGCTGTTAAAGAAGCTTTGGATAGTGGTGATATTGAATTTTCAAGATACCGAAGTTATCTACAAATTATTGAAGGAGAAGATGAGCATTATAGGACTGATATTTGGGATAATCAGTAGTTAATTTTAGTTTTATTAACATGAAAGCAATTATCCAAAGAGTTTCAAAAGCAAATGTGGTTATAGACGATAAAAAAGTCGCTTCAATTAAAAGTGGACTTTTAATTCTTTTAGGCATTGTAAATGAAGACACTCAAGAAGATATTAGTTGGTTGTCAAATAAAATAACAAATCTTCGTGTATTTGATGATGAAAACGGAGTGATGAACACATCGTTGAAAGCTGAAAATGGACAAGCCATTGTGGTAAGTCAATTTACGCTGCATGCTTCAACAAAAAAAGGAAATAGACCAAGTTATATAAAAGCTGCAAAACCTGATGTTGCAATACCTTTATATGAGCGTTTTATTAGTCAGCTAGAGCATGATTTAGGAAAAAAAGTGCAAACAGGACGTTTTGGTGCAAATATGAAAGTAGAATTG
The DNA here is from genome assembly GCA_947499935.1 of uncultured Algibacter sp. Taxonomy (GTDB): domain Bacteria; phylum Bacteroidota; class Bacteroidia; order Flavobacteriales; family Flavobacteriaceae; genus CANMQH01. The sequence continues at coordinate 496,613 of CANMQH010000001.1, forward strand.
GTAAACGACGGTCCTGTAACTATAATTATAGATACAAAAAACAAAGTGTAATGGCATCTATATTTGGTCATGGTATGGTTGGGTATACATTATCAAAAGTTATTGATAATCGTAATACCAAATGGTTGGTTTTATTAGTTATATTATCGTCAATCCTTCCTGATTTAGATGTTGTTGGTTTTAGTTTAAACATTCCTTATGGTCATGCTTTAGGACATAGAGGGTTTACGCATTCTATTGTTTTTGCGGTGTTTTGGGCGTTAGTTTTAATGTTTACATTGGGCAGAAATAATAAACTCATTTGGTTTTTAGTTATTTTTCTATCAACTATATCTCATGGTATCTTAGATGCGATGACCTCCGGAGGCAAAGGTGTTGGGTTTTTAATTCCTTTTAATAATAATAGATTTTTCTTTCCTTTTAGAAATATTAAAGTATCTCCAATAGGTGTAGATAATTTTTTTTCAGAGTGGGGAATGCGGGTTATTTTAAGTGAATTAAAATATATAATGATTCCATGTTTAATTATATTAACTGTAAGGTTTTTTGTTGTTAGGCTAAAAGATATGCATTACAACGAAATATAAGTTGTTTCATAATTCAATAATTTACAAAACAATATATTTAAATTTATAACTTGTTTTTCTTAGTTTATGAAGATAAAAATACTCTCAGTTCTTGTTGTTTTCTTGATAACATCGTTAATGTTTTCTCAAGAAAATTTATATTCAGCTTTTAGCATTCCGTTAAATTTAAAGGAGAATGCCAATGCAGTAATTAGAATGCATGATGTAAAGGTAGATATGAAATCTTTTAATGAAATGCATATCACCGAAAAAAAGATTATAACGGTATTAAACAGTAAGGGAGAAACACATATTGATGCTTATATTCACTATGATGATAATATCAAAATTAAAGGTTTAGAAGTTTTAGTTTTTAATAAACAAGGAACTCAAATTAAAAAAATAAAAATGCATGATTTCAAAGATGCAAGTGCTATTAGTGGAGGTACGTTATATTCAGATTCTCGAGTAAAATTTTTAGATTACACACCCGTTTCTTATCCCTATACTATTGAATTAATCAGTAAAATAGTAAATAATAATACAGCATTTATTAAGTCTTTTCAGCCATTAAACGGGTATTATTTAAGTGTTGAAAATAGTTCTTATACTATAGCATATCCTAAAAATGTGACAATAATAACAAAAGAGAAGAATTTTGGTGATTTAGAATTAATTAAGAGCGAAACTCTAGGTCTGTATCATTATGAGGTAAATCATATTAAAGCCGTAAAAAAAGAGAATTATAGTCCTTTATTTGATGATATGGTGCCAAAGGTTATGATAGCTTCAACAGAGTTTGCTTTAGAAGGGGTTAGTGCCCATATAGAGAATTGGGATGATTTTGGAAAATGGATGTATCATGATTTGATAAAAGATACTCATGATTTGCCTGCAAAAACAGTAAATACCATTCAAGAATTAGTAAAAGATGAAACAAATGCTATTGATAAAGCAAAAAAGGTATACCAATACGTTCAAGATAAAACTAGATATATAAGTGTACAGGTAGGTATTGGTGGTTGGAAACCATTTAGGGCTTCAAAAGTTGATAAATTGGGCTATGGAGATTGTAAAGCTTTAACAAATTATACCATGTCCCTGCTTAAAGCGGTCAATGTAGAGTCAAATTATACAGTGGTTTTTGCAGGTAAGTCGCAACGTAATATGGAAAAGGATTTTGCAGCAATGCAAGGTAATCATGTAATACTTAATATCCCTGTTGAAAATGATGAAGATATTTGGTTAGAGTGTACAAATCAAAAACTACCTTTTGGTTTTATAGGTGATTTTACAGATGATAGAGATGTTTTGGTTATAACACCCCAAGGTGGTAAAATTAAACATACGAAAAAATATCTCCTAAACGAAAATGAACAAATTATTAAAGGTAAATATAGTCTTTCAAACCAAGGTACCATAAATGTTAATGTAAATATTGTTTCAAAAGGTATCCAATATGACGATAAATATTGGTTAGAAACCAAAACAAAAAGAGACTTGGATAAGCAATATAAAAAACGTTGGAAATATATTAACGGAATGTCTATTTCAAACATGAAAATAGAAAACGATAAGCAAAATATTAAGTTCAATGAAAATGTGAGTTTTTTAGCTCCCAATTATTCAAAAATTATTGGAGATAGAATGTTATTGACTATAAATGCTTTAAATAGAAATTCTCATATACCAAATCGTTATAGAGATAGAAAGTTTCCTCTTCTTATAAAAAGGGGATTTAAAGATATTGATGAAATAGAAATAAGTTTACCAAAAGATTACAAGTTAGAAGGTTTACCTGCTAAAAGCAATATAGAGAGTAAGTTTGGTAATTACAGCTTCGAGATTAATGTTAAAGATAAAAACACACTTGTTTATAAGAGAGAATTTGTTATTAAAGATGGGGCTTTTCCTAAGGAAGATTATAACGCGTTTAGAGATTTTTATAAAAAAGTATCAAAATTAGATAACACAAAAGTCGTATTAATTAAAAATAATATTTAATGAGAATTATTGCCGTTTTATTGATATTCTGTTTTGCTTCTACAGTTTTTTCACAAGATTATAAATTTGGAAAAGTATCAAAAGAAGAACTTCAAGAAAAGTTTAACCCTAAAGACTCTACTGCAAATGCAACCTATTTATATAAAAAGCGTTATACGTATTTTCAATACGATCAAGGAGAAGGATTTAGATTGATGACAGATGTGCATGAACGTATAAAAATTTATAATCAAGAAGGTTTTAATTATGCTACAAAACAATTAAGATTGCATGTAAGTAGTACTGGTAGTCGAGAAGAGTTAACAAGCATAAAGGGGTATACATATAATATTATAGGTGGTAAAATCGAAGATTTTAAGCTCGCAAAAGATGGAATTTTTGAATCTAAATTAAATAAATATAATAATCAAGTAAAGTTTACCATGCCTAACATAAAACCCGGCTCTGTGGTAGAGTATAAGTATACAATAAAATCGCCCTTTGTTTCTACTGTAGACGATTTTATACTCCAGCATAATATTCCTATAAAAAAGCTAGACGCTAAATTTGAAGCGCCAGAATACTTTACCTATAAAATGAATACCAAAGGATTTTTACCTATAAGACCTAAAAACACTAAAGCGAATGGTAAAATAACGTTTGTCAATAAAACTAGGACTAGCGGAAGTATTAGAGTTGCTAGCCGGACTTCGTTTAGTACTTCTGAGGTAGAATACAGTAAAAATATTTCTATATTTAATTTAGAAAATATACCAGCACTAAAAGATGAGCCTTATGTTAATAATATAAATAATTATAGATCATCTGTTGCTTACGAGTTGTCTTTTACCAAATTCCCTCAGAGTACTATTGAGTATTATTCAACAACTTGGGAAGATGTTGTAAAACGTATTTTTAAAAGTCCAAGTTTTGGTAAAGAATTAAATAAATCTGGCTATTTTGAAGATAAAATAGATGCATTAATAGATAAGGTTTCTAACCCAGCTATAAGAATGACACTTATTTACAATTACCTTAAATCTCAAGTCAAATGGAATGGTTTTTATGGTTATTATACAGATGAGGGTGTTAAGGCTGCTTTTAAAAATAATACAGGGAATGTTGCAGATATTAATTTGATGTTAACAGCCATGCTACGCTATGCAGGTTTAAAGGCTAATCCTGTCTTGGTTAGTACTAGAAAAAATGGGATACCATTATTCCCTACAAGAGAAGGTTACAATTATGTTGTTACCCATGTAAGACTTCCTGAAGGAGTAATGTTATTAGATGCAACAAGTCAATATAGTACAATTAATGTATTACCATTAAGAACTTTAAATTGGCAAGGACGTGTTATGGCAGAACATGGTGGTTCCGAACTTATTGATTTATATCCAAAAACAATATCTAAAAACATTGTTTCTATGTTATTAAACTTAGATGAAGAAGGAAATCTTAAAGGGAAATATAGAAGCACAAAAACTAATCATAAAGCACTATCTTTTAGAAAACAATATAATAGTTTAAGTAAAGATGATTTTTTAGCTAAACTAGACAATAAATACAATGGACTTGAAATATTAGATTATAAGGTTGAAAATGATTATGATGTATCTAAACCTATTGTAGAATCTTATAGTTTTATAAAGGAAAATCAAGCAGATGTCGTTGGTGATAAACTTTATTTTTCTCCATTGTTCTTTTTTAAAACTAGCGAAAGCCCTTTTAAATTAGATAAGCGAGAATTTCCTATAGATTTTGGTTTTCCGTCAAAAACAACATATAGAATTAGTATTAGTTTGCCACAGGGCTATAAGGTAGAATATCATCCAGAGCAAGTTGTTATGAAGCTTCCAGACAACTTAGGAGGATTTAAATATAATATTTCAAGTAAAGGAAACTTAATTCAAGTCATTATTTCTACAGAGCTTAGTGAACCTATTGTATCATCACAATATTATGATGCTATTAAGTCATATTTTAATGATTTTATTGCAAAAGAGGGAGAGCAAATTATTTTAACAAAAATATAAATGAATATAAAAAATGCACAACAAGACGTAGATCATTGGATAAAAGAACATGGTGTACGTTATTTTAACGAGCTTACAAACATGGCACAACTAACTGAAGAAGTTGGAGAAGTTGCTAGAATAATAGCAAGACGTTACGGCGAACAAAGCGAGAAAGAAAGTGATAAGGGTAAAGACCTTGGCGAAGAATTAGCCGATGTTTTATTTGTGGTACTATGCCTTGCAAACCAAACAGGTGTCGATTTACAAAAAGCATTTGATGATCGTATGTATAAAAAAGGCAAACGCGACCATGATAGACACCATAATAACGAAAAATTAAAGTAAATTTACAAGCTTTATAACGTAAGACTAAGACTATTTTAATGAATATTACGCTGCACAAATCGCAACTTGCAAACCGCAAGTCTAACATTACCATAACAGGTTCAAAGAGTGAATCTAATCGATTATTATTGCTTCAGGCACTATACCCTGAGTTTAAATTAGAAAATGTTTCAAATTCTGATGACAGTAATTTAATGACTAATGCATTAAGTTCTGCCTCAGAAATTATAGACATTCATCATGCAGGAACAGCAATGCGTTTTTTAACAGCATACTTTTCTATTCAAGAAGGACGAGATACTATACTTACGGGTTCTAAAAGAATGAAAGAACGCCCAATAAAGATATTAGTCGAGGCGTTGCAAGAATTAGGAGCGGACATTAGTTATGTTGAGAATGAAGGTTTTCCTCCCATAAAAATAAGTGGAAAAAAATTAACTAAGAGCAAAGTGTCTTTAAATGCAAATGTTAGTAGCCAATACATTTCTGCGTTGTTATTAATTGCATCAAAATTAGAAAATGGATTAGAATTAACTTTAAATGGTGAAATCACATCTGTTCCTTATATAAATATGACATTGAGTTTGTTAGATGAAATTGGAGTAGCATCCTCATTTATAAATAATGTTATTACGGTAAAACCAAACACTAGCGCTAAACAAACTAAGACCTTAGTTGTAGAATCAGATTGGTCTTCGGCATCCTATTATTTTAGTATTGTAGCATTATCTCAGGTTGGTACAGAAATAACATTGTCTTCATATAATGCGAACTCGCTACAAGGCGATTCTAAATTGGTTGAGATTTATAAACATTTTGGAGTATCGACTATTTTTAATGAAAATTCATTGACATTAAAAAAGGAAGATTCAAATATAAAACCGCTTACTTTAGATTTAAAAAATGCACCAGATATAGCCCAAACTATTGCAGTAACATGTTTTGCTTTAGGTGTGGCTTGTGATTTAACAGGACTTCATACCCTTAAAATTAAAGAAACCGATAGGCTAGTGGCCTTAAAAACTGAAATTGAAAAACTTGGAGGAGAGGTAAAGATAACAGATAAATCTTTACACTTATTAGCGTCTAACTTAATAAAAGAAGGGGTGTCTATTACGACTTATAATGATCACAGAATGGCTATGGCATTTGCGCCATTAGGTTTAAGAACATCTATAAAAATTCAAGATGCCGAGGTGGTTTCTAAGTCCTATCCAACCTTTTGGGAAGATTTAAAATCTCTAGGTTTTCAAATAACCGAATAATAATCACGTATTTACTTGACAACGCCTAGTTTCAGATTGTATATTTGCAGCTTGCCAATTAAAAATTTGTCTATAAGTATTATTATGGCTAATATTTAGTCTGTAGTATAATATGATAGATATATAATGGATTCTTAATTTAAAAACGAAAAGATTACATGAAATTATCACACTTCGGCTTCAATTTACCAGAAGAATTATTAGCAGAATACCCTGCGGAAAATAGAGATGAGTCTCGTTTAATGGTTTTAAACAGAAAAGAACAAACTATTGAACATAAAATGTTTAAGGATGTTATCGATTATTTTAAGGAAGATGATGTATTAGTCCTTAACAATACCAAAGTATTTCCTGCTAGATTATATGGTAATAAAGAAAAAACTGGAGCAAGAATTGAAGTCTTTTTATTAAGAGAATTAAATGAAGAACAACGCCTTTGGGATGTATTGGTTGATCCAGCACGTAAAATAAGAATAGGAAATAAATTATATTTTGGAGACGATGATACGTTAGTTGCAGAAGTTATAGATAATACGACTTCTAGAGGTCGTACGCTTCGTTTTTTATATGATGGTTCTTATAAAGAATTTAGAGAAAAATTAAATGATTTAGGAGAAACACCATTACCAAAATATATTAAAAGAGACGTTGAACCCGAAGATCAAGATCGTTACCAAACTATTTTCGCAAAAAATGAAGGTGCTGTAGCAGCTCCAACAGCTGGACTTCACTTTTCTAGACACCTATTAAAACGTTTAGAAATTAAAGGTGTAGATTTTGCCGAAGTTACGCTTCATGTTGGGCTAGGGACTTTTAATCCGGTAGAGGTTGAAGATTTGTCTAAACACAAAATGGATAGTGAAGAGCTAAAAATTGAAGAAAAAGCGGTATCAATCGTTAATAATGCTTTGGATGATAAAAGGCGCATTTGCGCGGTGGGTACAACTGCGATGCGTGCTATTGAGAGTGCGGTATCTTCTAATGGAAGGTTAAACGAAATTGAAGGTTGGACGAACAAGTTTATATTTCCTCCATACGATTTTAGCATTGCCAATTGTATGATAACAAATTTTCATACACCAAAATCAACATTATTAATGATGGTTTCAGCATTTGCAGGTCATGATTTTATTAAAAAGGCTTATGAAGAAGCTGTTAAAGAAAAGTATAAATTTTATAGCTATGGCGATGCCATGTTAATTATATAAAAATAAAAAAAGCCTTGATTTTCAAGGCTTTTTTTATGGTGTTACCCAAAAATGCTTTGTAGTTTACAAATATGCACCATTTTGTTAGTTGGTTATTATGTATAACTTTGGTAATCACTATAAGACTCCAGTAGATTATAGTTTTAATTTCTAATGCAAAAGCCTTTCACTATTTTTGCAGCATACGGTTTATTATTTATGGCAACAAATAAAAAAGATATTCGTGCATTAACCAAAGAGCAATTAAGAGATTTCTTTGTAACACATGGCGATAAGGCATTTAGAGGCAATCAAGTTTACGAGTGGCTTTGGCAAAAAGCTGCACATACCTTCGAAGATATGACCAATGTTTCTAAAGAAACACGTCAAATGCTAGAAGATAACTTTGTTATTAACCATATTAAGGTCGATACTATGCAACGTAGTAATGACGGTACAGTTAAAAATGCGGTAAGATTACATGATGGTCTCATTGTAGAATCTGTTTTAATACCAACAAAAACAAGAACGACAGCTTGTGTGTCTAGTCAAGTAGGTTGTAGTTTAGATTGTAAATTTTGTGCTACAGCAAGATTAAAGCGCATGCGCAATTTAAATCCAGATGAAATTTATGATCAAGTAGTTGCTATAGATAACGAAAGTAGATTGTACCATAATAGACCGCTGAGTAATATTGTATTCATGGGTATGGGAGAGCCGCTCATGAATTATAATAATGTTATTAAAGCTATAGATAAAATAACATCGTCTGAAGGCTTAGGAATGTCTCCTAAGCGTATTACGGTGTCAACATCTGGTGTTCCAAAAATTATTAAAAAAATGGCTGATGATGCTGTTAAATTCAATTTAGCTGTATCGTTACATTCTGCAATTGATAGCGTTAGAACATCCATTATGCCATTTAATGAAACCTTCCCATTAAAAGATTTAAGAGAAGCCTTAGAATATTGGTATGAAAAAACAAAACGAAAAATAAGTTACGAATATGTTGTTTGGAAGGGTATAAATGATACTCAAAAAGATATTGATGCCTTTGTTCAGTTTTGTAAATATGTGCCATGTAAAGTTAATATTATAGAATATAACCCTATTGATGATGGCGAGTTTCAGCAAGCTTCAAATGAAGCTTTAGAAAACTATATTGCTAGTTTAGAAAAAAATAGAATTGTCGTTAATGTACGCAGAAGTAGAGGTAAAGATATAGATGCTGCTTGTGGACAATTAGCTAATAAAAGTTAAAACTTTGGATAGTTCTTTTATCATAGTTTTTTAGGCTTATTCTCCATTATTTGGAAAACTATAAAGTTATAAGTTAAAAAAAAAGGTCGTTTAGAATTAGTTTTCTAAACGACCTTTAAAATATAATTTAATAAGAGAATTATTTACTCTTTTATAACTCTAACCGTACTTTGTTTTCCATCAGCCTCTAATCTTACAAAATAAAGACCAGTATTTAATGAAGACATATTAATAGCGTTGTTAGAAACTGTATTAAATGTTTTTACTTCCTGTCCTAATTGACTGTAAACCGTAGCTTTTTCTATGTTAAAATCAGCATTAACAGTCATAACATCTTTTACAGGGTTAGGGAACGTTTTTGTAACGTTTAATTGGTTGTCTTTAATAGATAAAGTTCCGTCTGATGTTACTGTGATGTCGTCAATAAAAATTGCAATTTGGTCATCTGTGTTAAAATGTCTTATAGCAACGCGCATATTTTTGCCTGCTAAAGAAGCAGGAATAGAAGCTGTTCTAACATTTCCTATACCTTGATCAGCAGCAGTTAAAGTTTCTTGCAGAATTTCTGTAACTTCAGGAGCATTATATTCTGCATCCGTGCCTTCAAATGTAGTCACCACATCAGCATCAAAAACATAAACAGCATAATTTTCTAATGAACTTCCATCATTAGATCCAGAAACAATCATTGAAAAATTTATGGAGCTAGCATCAGAAGGAATAGTAATGTTTGGAGTAATTAATGAATTATTACCATCAATTGTGGATCCAAATGAATCAGATGTAAATATTGTGTCATCAGAAAATCCAGGGTATGCAGGAATTATACCAAGATCTGCAAAAGTAAGATTAAACCATTCATTAAAATCACCATCTTCATCTATGGTAGTAAACATGCTTCCATCACTAGAATCTGAAAAGAAAAGTGTGTTTTGTGCTTTAGTGATAATTGTAAATGATAAACAAATTAATAATAAAGTAATTTTTTTCATAATGTTTGTTTTAAGTTAAAATATAATTATTGATTTAGTTTTAGAGCTTAAGCCCATAAAAATTTGATTCTTCCCTTACAGAGGATGAATTATAATATGTTTAAAAGTTTTTTTGAGTTCATTATTTTTTTTGATTATATATTATATCCGATATATTAAAATTAGACATAATGTTTTGAGATATTATAAAAATTTTTATTAATAGAGACGAATAATTAAGCTAATTATTTTTTATTCTTTCTTGATTAAAACATCTAAAAACTGAGAAATAGCTTGCTATATCAATTGGCATTTTGATGATAATTCATAAAACTCATGAATCTATTAACAAACTTTCTTTTTGTTAAGACAATTAAGTTTAGGGCAACCCTTACCCAAACTAATGTAATTTTTTATTAGGTTTGTTATGATTTAATTTAATGTCGTAATTTTTTGAAAGTAGTAGAGCAAATAAAGCAGCCCATAGCGTTTGAAATGAATCTTTTTGAGCAAAAATTCCTTTTGTCTATGTCTAGTAAAGTGGCCTTGCTAAATAGAATTACGCATTATATAGTAAACCGAAAAGGAAAGCAAATGCGCCCCATGTTTGTGTTTTTAGTAGCCAAAATGGTGTCGGACGGCGAGGTGAAAGATCGTACTTACCGCGGAGCCTCAGTTATAGAGCTTATCCATACCGCAACTTTGGTACATGATGATGTTGTAGATGACAGTAATATGCGTCGTGGCTTTTTTTCGGTAAATGCCCTATGGAAAAATAAAATAGCCGTTTTAATTGGCGATTTTTTATTATCAAAAGGCTTGTTATTATCTATAGATAATGGTGATTTTGATTTGCTTAAAATTATATCTGTAGCGGTTAGGGAAATGAGTGAAGGTGAGTTGCTTCAAATTGAAAAAGCCAGAAAACTTGATATTACTGAGGATATCTACTATGAAATTATTCGCCAAAAAACAGCTACTCTTATAGCAGCCTGTTGTAGTTTAGGGGCTGCATCTGTAAAACCAGAATCTACTCATGTAGAATCTATGAGAAAATTTGGGGAGTTGATTGGTATGGCATTTCAAATTAAAGATGATTTATTTGATTATGGAGATGAGCAAATAGGCAAACCAACAGGCATCGATATTAAGGAGCAAAAAATGACACTGCCTTTAATTTATGCATTAAACCAAGCATCAAAAAAAGATAAAAAATGGTTAATTAATTCTATTAAAAACCATAATAAAGATGTTAAGCGTGTTAAAGAAGTTATAGCTTTTGTTAAAAATAACAAAGGATTAGATTACGCTATTGGAAAAATGAAACAGTTTCAAGAAGAAGCGCTACAGTTACTTAGCATATATCCAGAGTCGGAATATAAAAGTTCACTAATTCTTATGGTGAATTATGTGATAGATCGAAAAAAATAAAACTATTACTGCTTTTTTATAAGCCGTTCGCATACGGTTTAGATGATTATTTATTTAGTTTTTTGTGTAACACCATTTCTGCATTGAAATGACCGTAATAAAATGCCCTTTTTTTCTTTTACAGTAATTTCAATGCAGAAATGGTGTAAATAAATGCGTATACTAAATACCAATAATCTTATTTTGGTTAGTGTTTTTCATAGATATAGTAGTGATTACTATGTAATCTATAATTTGTCATTCCTAACAAGAAGGAATCGCATCCAATTGGCTTTCTTTCCTGTCACTAATGAGTTACTACTTATAGAATTTAACTAAAAGTCAAAAAAAATCTCCAAGTATTGTCTTGGAGATTTTTTTTATTTAATATGAATTTATAAAATTTAATTCTTTGTCTTACTCTTAACTTTGCTTTTTGATCCAACACGAGACATAGCACATCTAAATCCTATAAAATCGGTTGCCATATCTTGAGGGAAATAACGTCTTTGTGCTGGGTCTAACCAATACTCTCTATCTTTCCAAGACCCACCTTTGTAAACTCTTACTTGATCATTTATTAAAGAAGTTCTGTTACTACCTTTGTCATACTCTCTAATAATATTACCTAGAGAATCTCTAGTAATACTGTGTTTAGGTGAGTTATACATTTTTCTAGTATTGTTAGACTCATTGGTATTTTCGTCATCATCTTCACCAAAACTTTCAAAATAACGAGATGAGCGTTTATCTCCATCTCTAAAGTTTATTTCATCACTTTTATCAAAGTTAGTTCTTAGGTATGTTTCGTTTTCATCAATAGGAACTTGTAATATTTCGCCTGGTAAATTTCTGGCAATAACTTTTCCGTTTGGTAAAGTGTCATATACAATATCATTAGAAGTAACTACTTTTACAGTACCATCTTCATTTAATGCGTTTTTAGTATATACATTTCCACGATAGTAGTTAAAATCATTAAATTCATCATCTATAATAGGTCGGTATACATCGGCAACCCATTCTGCAACATTTCCAGCCATGTCATACAATCCAAAATCGTTTGGGCTATAAGATTTAACAGCGTTAGTAATATCTGCACCATCATCAGACCATCCAGCAATACCACCGTAATCACCTTTACCTTGCTTAAAATTAGCTAATTGATCACCACGATATTTACGTTTTCCAGAACGTGTATATTGTCCGTCCCATGGGTATTTTTTACGTCCTCTGTATAGGTTAAAGCTTCTTAATTCGCTTAAGCCAAGTGCTGCATATTCCCATTCGGTTTCAGTTGGGAGTCTATACTTTGGTGAAATAATTCCAGTTTCGCGAGTTGCATAAATACCAGTTTCATTTCCTTCTGCATCAGTTCTAGAATTTCTTCTACCTCTACCGCTTTGTGGATTAATAATTTCTTCGTTACCACCGTATGTTTGTGTAGGTGCATTTATATAAGTGTCTGTACTAAACGTTTGGTCTGCATTAACATCTGTTATTTTAGCATCACGTTTAAGGTATCCAGCTTTTTCTAGGTTAAACTCATTAACACGGTCTGAACGCCAGTTAGCAAATTCTACAGCTTGTATCCAGCTTACTCCAACAACAGGATATTCTCCATATCCAGGGTGACGTAAGTAGTTGTCCGTCATAACTTCGTTAAACCCTAAACGGTTTCTCCAAACCAAAGTATCTGGTAAAGCACCTAAATAAATGGCTCTATAATTTTCATCAGATGGTGGGTAAACACGTTTTAAGTAATCTAAATACTCTAAGTACATGGCATTTGTAACCTCAGTCTCATCCATATAGAAAGACTGTATATGTTGTTGATTAGGGCTATTATTCCAATCATGCATAACATCATCTTGAACACGACCTTTAGTAAATGTACCGCCCTCAATAAATACTAATCCAGGAGCTGTTTCTTGTTCCTTAAAATCTGTATTATATTGGAAACCACCTTCTCTAGAGTTGATTTGCCATCCTGTAGCTCTTGAGCTATTTTTTGAACTCGAAGATTTCTTACAGCTGGTTGAAGCCACTGTCAATGCTAACATGAGTAAAACCTTGAATGCTACTACTTTTTTCATATTCATACTTTTAAGTAAGCTAATAATATTTTTGGAGGTGCAATATAATAATTAAACCTAACAAAGCAAGCTATTTTATGCATTTTAACCAAAAAAAGACGTATTTCGTCTTGTTTTTTTAACCTTACAACGATGATTTTGTTGTTTGCTCATCGCTGTATTCAGATATAATAACGTGCGATTTACTAATTTATTATTGTATTTTTGGAGCAGTTTTTAAAATTGTTGTTTTTTTGAATAATAACAAGGTGTTAATGACGTTATTTTAGCAATGAAAAAGAAATTTTTACTCTTACTATTGGCTGTTTCAGGAATTGTTTCGGCGCAACAAAAGAAATATAATATTGATTGGACAGATTCAAAAATATTATCTATTGGAAATTCTTCTATAGAAATCCCTGCATTTAACGAGTCTTATTTTACTTATGATTTTGATAAAGGTTTATTGTTTGTAGATCAATGGGAAACTAATATTGCTGTAAATGAATCATCCGTAACGTTAAGTAATATTTCTTATCAATCAATATCTAAAACTAATTTAAAAGATTTGGATGTAAATAAAATTCCAACCGAAATTAAATACAGTTTAAAAAACTCAACCGCTAGAAATAAAAAATATGTTTATCTAACTATTAGCCCTATTATAAAAGATGCTAATGGAACATATAAAAAAGTAACTTCTTTTCAAATAGTATATAAAAATGGATTTGCAGGAAATATAAATGCATCTTTAAGTAGAAGACAACGTTCATCTGCTAGAGTGGTGTCTAATTCTGTTTTAAATTCTGGCAATTGGTATCGGTTTTATGTTGAAAAAACAGGTGTATTTAAACTTACTAAAAATTTTTTACAGCGTTTGGGAGTTAATGTAAATAATGTTAACCCCAGAAATATAAAAGTTTTTGGGCATGGAGGTCGTATGATACCTTATTCAAATGCTATTGAGTACCCTGTTGATGTTCCAGAAAATGCTATAAAATTTGTTGGTGAAGAAGATGGTGTTTTTAATGATGAAGATTTTATATTGTTTTATGCTGAAGGTCCAAAGGGCTTTAATCAAGAGATTGGAACTAATGTTAATATTTATACAGATAAAACATATTACTATATAAATGTAGGGTCTGGCAACGGTAAACGAATTCAGCCATTAGCAGAACCAACAGGAGCAGCAGATCTAATTATTAATACGTTTCAAGATTATCAATTTCATGAGTTAGATATTGAGAATTTAGCAGCTCTAGGAAGACGCTGGTTTGGTGATAGGTTTGATGTGGAGAATAACAAGACTTTTGAGTTTGATTTTCCAGATATTGTAACAACCGAGCCTATAGATTTAAATGTTTTAGTTGCTGCCAAGTCTCAATCGGCTTCTTCTATGGCAGTACAAGTTAATAGTACAGACGTTGCTTCTTTATCGCTTGCAGCACTAACAAATACAAATTTGGCTAGCGGTAGAAGTTATCGGGGTGCAGTTAATGTAACTAGTCCTAATATATCTGTAAACCTTAACTATGATAATCTAGGTAATCCTAGCGCGGTCGGGTTTTTGGATTATATATCTATTGAAGCCACCCGTACATTAAACTTTGTGAATAAACAATTTCAGTTTAAAAATAATGCAGTAGCAACAGCCTCAGGAGTTGGTCAGTACAATATAACTAATGCTTCTCAACTTTCAGAAGTTTGGGATGTAACAAATATATATAATGTTGGTAGCTATATTAATACAGGTGGCGATGCAACAATAAGTTTTAAAGCAGCTCTTGGAAGTTTAAAAATATACAGAGCAATTACACCATTGGATTATTTTGAGCCTAAATTTGATTCTAATACAAGCATTGGCAACCAAAATATAAAAGGGAGTATTTTTACAAACAACTTAGGTGAGTTTCAGGATATAGACTATGTCGTGATAGCACCTAATAACATGTTAGCTCAGGCAGAGCGTTTAGCACAGATTAATAGAACTCAATACGGATTTAATGCTAAGGTTTTGGGATTAAATGAAATATACAACGAATTTAGTTCCGGAAATCAAGATATAGGCGCTATTAGAAATGCCGTAAAATATATTTATGATAATGCAAGTACTCCCGAAAAACGAGTAAAATATTTATGCCTTTTTGGTGATGGTTCATATGATTACAAGGATAGGCTACCAAATAACACTAATGTTATGCCTTCTTGGTATTCTTTCGAAAGTTTTAGTTTGGCTGTATCTTTTGTTTCAGATGATTTTTATGGGATGATGGACGAAAATGAAGGAGCCATGGCGGTTAATGATAAATTAGATATAGCTGTTGGTAGGATATTAGCCGATACACCAAGTCGCGCAAAAGATTTGGTTGATAAGATAGAATCTTATTATAATAAGGAAACCACAGGTAGTTGGAGAAATAATATTGTTGTGGTTTCAGATGATAATGATAGTAGAGTACCTGGTGATTTGCAGGAAACAACAAATGATATAGGTGATTTGGTGTCAGCAGAAAAACCATTTTTAAATGTGGTTAAAATTCATTCTGATGCTTTTCAACAAGAATCATCTGCTGGTGGCGATAGGTATCCTGAGGTAACAACCGAGATTGTAAATGCTATAGATAATGGTGCATTGGTTGTTAATTATTTTGGACATGGTGGAGAAGATGGCTTGGCAGAAGAACGGATATTTTTAAAACCTGATATTAATGGCCTTCGTAATTTTAATAGGTTAAACCTTTTTGTAACCGTTACCTGTGAGTTTACAAGATTTGATAATCCATTTAGGGAAACTGCTGGAGAGTTTACATTTTGGAATAAACGTGCTGGTTCTGTTGGTTTGGTAACAACAACTAGGCAAGTTTTTGTTAGCTTCGGGATATTATTTAATAGAGAATTTGGACAGTATTTGTTTTCATATAGTGATAATGATAATTTTGCCGATGATGAGTATCCTGCTTTGGGTGAAGCATTGAGATTAGCCAAGATTGATCCTAGAATATCTACAAGATCACAAAGGCGTCTTGTGTTTTTAATTGGAGACCCAGCCATGAAATTAGCATTTGCAAAGCCCGATGTGAAGTTGACGAAAATTAATGATGTGCCGCTTAGTACGACTAATGAGCCCTTAAAAGCTTTAGATAATGTAAAATTGTCAGGAGAGGTTACCGATGCTTCGGGTAATATAATTTCTAATTATAATGGTGTGCTTTCAACAACGATTTACGATAAATTTGTAAAGAGACAAACACTCGCAAATGATGGTATAAGAAGAAATGGTGAGATTGTCAAGTTAGATTTTGAAACCTTAGGAGAAGTTATATTTAGAGGACAGGCAACTGTGAAAAACGGGCAATTTGAATTTGATTTTGTTGTGCCTAAAGATATTGGAATTCCTGTTGGGTTTGGTAAAGTTAGTTTTTATTCTAATAATGAGCTGCTTACAGAAAATCAAGCAGGTGCCAGTATAAATACGGTTAGAATTGGAGGGATAAACGAAGATGCAGAAGAAGATAATATAGGTCCAGTAGTAACCTTGTTCATGAATGATGAAAATTTTGTTTCTGGCGGTATAACAAATGAGTCCCCTACACTACTGGCTAAATTAGAAGATGCCAACGGTATAAATACAGCAAGTGGAGTTGGGCATGATATTATTGCTATTATTGATGGCGATGAAACTAACCCTATAGTATTAAATGATTATTATCAAACCGATATAGATACCTTTAGAAAAGGCACAGTAAGTTTCCCTTTAAGAGATTTAGAGCCTGGATTGCACACTTTAACATTAAAAGCTTGGGATGTTTATAATAATTCGTCAATATCTGAAATTCAATTTATTGTATTCGATAAAGATCAAGATTTAGTTATAAATAACGTTTTAAATTACCCAAATCCGTTTGTTAATTATACAGAATTTTGGTTTAATCACAATAGTTCGGAGTCTTTAGACGTTTCTATACAGATATTCACCGTATCCGGGAAATTGGTAAGAACATTAAATGGGCAAACAACTGGTGGTCAAACAACAGTTAGTTCATTGTCAAAAGATATTATTTGGGATGGTAGAGATGACTTTGGAGATAGAATTGGAAAAGGGGTATATGTGTATAAGTTAAAAGTACATTCATCTTTTTTAAATAAAACTGTAGAGAAAATAGAGAAACTTGTAATACTGTAATAAAAAATTATATTTGCTAACTAAAAAAGATTTCATGAAGAATAGATTATTAATATTAATAGCATTTACTTTTATAGTGAAGGTTAATGCACAAGAAACTATAACATTCGCTAATCAAGATAGAAGAGTTATTACCACGGGAGTACCATTTTTATTAATTGCATCTGATGCACGTGCTGCTGGTATGGGAGATATGGGGGTAGCAACATCGGTTGATGCTTTTTCTCAACAATGGAACTCTTCAAAATATGCGTTTTCTGAAACAAAATCGGGTATAGCCGTTAGTTATACACCTTACCTAAGTAAATTGGTAAATGATATTTTTTTAGGAAATGTAACATATTTCAATCGTATCGATGATCGTAGTGCGTTTGCTGCTAGTTTGAGATATTTCTCATTGGGAGATATTGAGTTTATAAATAATGAAAATGATACACCTAGAATAGAAAAACCTAATGAGCTTTCTTTAGATGCGTCTTATGCTTTAAGATTATCAGATCAGTTTGCTATGTCTGTAGCTATGCGTTTTTTACGTTCAGATTTAAGAATTCAAGGTGTAGATGCAGACCCGTCTGCAGCTAGCACATTTGGGGTTGATATTTCTGGGTTCTATCAAGGTGAAGAACAAGCGTATTCAGATTTTAACGGACGATGGAGAGCTGGTTTTGCTATTCAAAATTTAGGACCTAAATTTAAATATGATGAACTTGGCGAAGAAAATTTCCAACCAACAAATTTACGTTTAGGTGGTGGTTTTGATTTTATTTTTGATGATTATAACAAAGTTTCTGTAACAGCAGAGGTTGCTAAATTGCTAGTGCCAACACCACCTGTTTTAGGATTTGTAGATACTAATGGCAACGAAACTCAAGATAATGGTGAAGAAACAATCATTGTAGAAGGTAAAGATCCAGATGTTGGTTTTTTAGGAGGTGTATTTCAATCATTTGGTGATGCTCCAGATGGGGTTAGCGAAGAGTTAAAAGAATTTACATGGGCATTAGGTGCAGAGTATACTTACCAAGATTCATTTGCATTTAGAGCTGGTTATTTTAACGAAAGCGAAGATAAAGGTGCCAGAAAATTTTTAGCTATAGGAGCGGGTTTCAAAGCTAATGTTGTTAATATAGATTTATCTTACTTGTTTTCAGCTTCAAAAGTACAGAGTCCTTTAGAAAATACATTACGTTTTTCATTAACCTTTAATATAGGTGCTGGAGAATACAACGAATATTAGTAATAATTCGCATAAATATTTAAAAAACTATTGCTTAGGCAATAGTTTTTTTGTTTTAAATAGTATGAAAGAAATAAAAATAGAATCTACTTTGTATGCTTTTCAAAATTTAAAGGCTTTACCAAAAGATGTTTTAAATTTAATGAACAAAGCTATACATGCAAGAGAAAAGGCCTATGCACCATATTCTAATTTTAAAGTAGGTGCTGCATTGTTATTGGATAATGGCGAGATTATAACAGGTAATAATCAAGAGAACGCTTGTTATCCTTCGGGACTTTGCGCAGAACGAACAGCTATCTTTTATGCAGGATCTCAGTTTCCAGATGCTAAAATATTACAAATGGCTATAACTGCAGCATCCGAAAAAAATAAAACAAATAAACCTATTCCTCCATGTGGTGCATGTAGACAATCTATGGCAGAATATGAAATGAAACAAAAATCACCTATAGAGATTTATTTTATGGGAGAAACAGGGGCAGTTTTTAAATCTAACTCGCTTTCTAACCTGTTACCTTTAGTATTTGATAAGTCTATGTTGTAAAATATATTCAAATTTTGCATGATTTTGGAATAAAAATATAATTATTCAATCTAAGATGTCCAGAATACCTTTTTTTTTTACTTTAAGCCGTAATGGGTTTTTGCAATACAGCACAATGTATTACTTTTGTATTTCGCAAAATTATAATTTAACAGGAGTCGATGCAAAAAATCACAAAAGAGGTCTACCTCAAATGGTATGAAGACATGTTGTTCTGGAGAAAGTTTGAAGACAAACTGGCTGCGGTTTATATTCAACAAAAAGTAAGAGGATTTCTTCATTTATACAATGGACAAGAAGCTGTATTAGCAGGAGCTTTACATGCTATGGATTTGACCAAGGACAAAATGATAACAGCTTATCGTAATCACGTACAGCCAATAGGTATGGGTGTAGACCCAAAACGTGTTATGGCAGAGTTGTTTGGTAAGGTCACTGGTACATCCAAAGGTATGGGTGGTTCTATGCATATTTTTTCTAAAGAATTTAGATTTTATGGTGGTCATGGTATTGTTGGAGGACAAATTCCTTTAGGAGCAGGAATTGCTTTTGGAGATAAATACCACGATAGCGATGCTGTAACACTTTGTTGTTTTGGTGATGGTGCAGCTAGACAAGGCTCATTACACGAAACATTTAACCTAGCTATGCTTTGGAATTTACCCGTAGTATTTGTTTGCGAAAACAACGGTTATGCGATGGGTACATCGGTTGAAAGGACAGCTAATCATACAGATATATGGAAATTAGGTAAGGGTTATGAAATGCCATGTGGCCCTGTAGATGGAATGAACCCCATAAAAGTTGCCGAAGCTTTTGATGAGGCTATACAACGTGCACGTCGCGGTGGTGGACCAACATTTTTAGAGTTAAAAACATACCGTTATAGAGGGCATTCTATGAGTGATGCTCAGCATTACAGAACTAAAGACGAAGTAAAGGAATATAAGAAGATTGACCCAATAACTCAAGTTAAAGATGTTATTCTAGAAAAAAAATATGCTACCGAAGATGATATCAAGGTTATTGATAAACGTGTGAAGGATAAAGTAGCAGAATGCGAAAAATTTGCAGACGAATCTCCATACCCAGATAAGCAACAGCTTTATGATATGGTTTACGAGCAAGAAGATTATCCATTTATAAAACACAAAATATAAGCTATGGCAATAGTAGTAAATATGCCGCGTTTGAGCGATACCATGGAAGAAGGAACCGTTGCGGCTTGGTTAAAAAAAGTAGGAGATAAAATTGAAGAAGGCGATATTTTAGCTGAAATAGAAACGGATAAAGCGACTATGGAGTTTGAGTCTTTTAATGAAGGGGTTCTATTGCATATTGGAGTTCAAGAAGGCGAAACAACAAAAGTAGATGCCTTATTGGCTATTATTGGTGATGAGGGTGAGGACATCTCTGGATTATTAAATGGAGGTGATAGCGCAGCTACAGAAACCAAAACAGAAAATAAAGAAGATGCAGCCCAGAGTGTCGTGAATGAGACTCATGAGACTTCAACGGCTAGTCAAGAATTACCAGAAGGTGTTATTGTAGTTACCATGCCACGTTTAAGCGATACCATGGAAGAAGGCACTGTTGCCACTTGGTTAAAAAAGGTAGGAGATAACGTTGAAGAAGGCGATATTTTAGCCGAAATTGAAACCGATAAAGCGACCATGGAGTTTGAATCTTTTCAATCTGGTACACTATTAGAAATTGGTTTACAAGAAGGCGAATCTGCAAAAGTAGATGATTTATTAGCTATAATAGGACCAGCAGGAACAGATGTTTCAGGTATAGCGGCTAATTTTTCTACAGGAGCTGGAGCTTCTTCTGCTAAAACAGAAGACACACCAAAAGCCGATGTAAAAAAAGACACTCCAAAAGTAGCAACTAGTACATCAAAAGAAAAAGCACCAATACCAACGCCAGTAACGGAAAACGGACGTGTTTATGTATCTCCTTTAGCAAAAAAGTTAGCAGAAGAAAAAGGTATTAATTTAACTAGAGTCCAAGGTTCTGGAGAAAACGGACGTATTGTTAAGCGTGATATAGAAAACTACGAGCCAGCAGCAGGAGCAGCTTCAGTAGGTAAGTTTGTGCCTTCTGGTCAAGAAGATTTTGATGAGATTGATAACTCACAAATGCGTAAAGCTATTGCTAAAGCTTTAACAAACTCTAAGTTTTCGGCACCGCATTATTACTTAAATGTAGAGTTTGATATGGAAAATGCTATGGCATTCCGTACACAATTTAACTCTATTCCAGATACTAAAATTTCTTATAACGATATTATTGTTAAAGCTTGTGCTTTAGCATTAAAACAACATCCTCAAGTAAACTCGCAATGGTTTGCAGATAAAATGCGTTTAAACAACCATGTACATGTTGGAGTTGCTGTTGCAGTTCCAGATGGGTTAGTTGTACCTATTGTACGTTTTGCTAATGAGCAATCCTTACAACAAATTGGTGCAACCGTTAAAGATTT
Source organism: uncultured Algibacter sp. (assembly GCA_947499935.1). Lineage (GTDB taxonomy): Bacteria > Bacteroidota > Bacteroidia > Flavobacteriales > Flavobacteriaceae > CANMQH01. The sequence goes on from CANMQH010000001.1 coordinate 518,145, forward strand.
AGCAGGAAAAGCAAGACATAAAAAGTTAACACCAGACGAAATGCAAGGAAGTACTTTTACGGTATCTAACTTAGGTATGTTTGGTATAGATACATTTACATCTATTATAAACCAACCAAATTCGGCAATTCTTTCTGTTGGAAACATTGTTGAAAAGCCAGTGGTTAAAAACGGTCAAATTGTAGTTGGGCATACCATGAAATTATCGTTAGCCTGTGATCACAGAACTGTTGATGGTGCTACGGGAGCTCAATTCCTTCAAACTTTAAAAGGATATATTGAGAGTCCTGTAACCATGTTGGTGTAATGGTTGTTTAAAATTAAGTGTAATCTTGTTGTTCAAAAGCACAGCAATCAATTTTATAAATAAATTAAAGCCTGTTTCAAATAATTGAGACAGGTTTTTTATCTTTAATCGAAATATATAAATTATGAAAAAAGTATTTAGTTTACTCGTATTAGTTATTGTTTTAAGTTGTGGAGGGCAAAAACAAATCATAGAAACTAATCCCGATGCCATAAAAAAAGTGGTTCAAAATACTGAAAAAGCGCAAGGAGAAATCATTGTAAATAATGCTGTTGAAATTAAAAAACATATTAATTTAAAAGATATTAAATCAAGTTTAGAATATTTAGCTTCAGATGAATTAGAAGGTAGAAATACGGGAACTCAAGGTATAGAGAAAGCTGCTGTATTTATTGAAAACATGTTTAAAGAAAACAATATTAAGCCTTATTTTAAAACATATAGAGATACATTTAATATTGGAAAAATTGTAGGATACAATATAGTTGGCTTTATAGAAGGTAACGATGCCATATTAAAGAACGAATTTGTTATTCTTGGTGCTCATTACGATCATATTGGTACAGCAAAATCTGTTAATGGCGATGTTATAGCTAATGGAGCAAACGATGATGCATCTGGTACAGTTTCAGTTATGGAGTGGGCTAAATATTTTGCAAAATCTAAAACAAATAAACGTAGTATGCTCTTTACATTATATTCTGCAGAAGAAATGGGTCTAAAAGGTTCTGGTCATTTAGCTGAGCGTTTAAAAAAAGAAAACTTGAATTTATATACCATGATTAATTTTGAAATGGTTGGTGTTCCTAGAGCAGAAGGCGCGATTATGGCTTATCTTACGGGCTTTAATAAATCTAATATGGCAGATAAGTTAAATGGCTATGGTGGTGAAACCATTCTAGGATTCTTAGCTCAAGCTAAATCTTATAATTTATTTCAAAGGTCTGATAATTATCCGTTTTATAATGCCTTTAAAGTACCTGCACACGCTATTTCTACTTTCGATTTTACAAATTTTGAGTATTACCACCATGTAGATGATGAAGTTGATGAGATGGACTTTAATCATATGACTAATTTTATGAATAAAATGATTCCTGTTTTAGAAGGGATGGCAAATGCACCTACTAAAGAAATAAAAATGAATTGATGGATAAGAAAAACATTATTATCACAGGTACAAGTAGAGGTATTGGTTATGAATTGGTTCAGCTATTTTCAAATGCGGGACATCAGGTTTTGGCGCTTTCGCGGAATGAAAAGCCAATTGAAAACCTTAAATTAAAAAATGTAACTTGTTTTTCGTTCGATTTAAGTGAAGGTAAAGCCTATAGTAAAGTTGAAGATTTTATAAAGAATACATGGAACCATGTAGATGTTTTAATTAATAACGCTGGAGCTTTGTTAAATAAACCATTTTCGGAAATTTCTATGAATGATTTTGAAAATATTTATAAAACTAATGTTTTTGGAGTTGCAGAATTAACTCGAATTACGTTGCCTTTTATGAAAAAGAATAGTCATGTAGTAACTATTAGTTCTATGGGAGGTGTTCAAGGTAGTATGAAATTCCCTGGGCTTGCGGCATATAGTTCTAGCAAAGCTGCGGTAATAACATTAACAGAGCTTTTGGCAGAAGAGTATAAAGCATCTGGTATTTCATTTAATGTTTTAGCATTAGGAGCTGTGCAAACCGAAATGTTAGAAGAGGCTTTTCCTGGTTATCAAGCTCCAACCACGGCATTAGAAATGGCTCAATATGTTTTTGATTTTTCTTTAACAGGTAATAAGTATTATAACGGTAAATTGCTACAGGTTTCTAATTCTACACCTTAATTAATACTTTATATGTTTAAATAGCCTGTATATTAGTTTTTTAACTAAAATTATAGGTTAGGTCATGTTTTTTTCTAGCTTTGCATTTTTTTATTGGTAATACTATTCTTTCTGTAGCGATATTATTCTGTTAATAATTAGTTTGTTAGAATCGTTTTTTTTACCAAAGCTAAAACGTAAATATATTGAAAAAAACTACTCTACTAATTTTTGTGATGCTTGTTTCATTTATAACAAAAATTCAAGCGCAGTGCAATGAAGTTATTACAATCAGTATTTGTGACATGACTATTATTGATGGTAATAGTGATGGTGAACCTGATGGTATAATCAACTTATACGAACAATATAATGATCAATCAGGAGCGATGACACCCATATCACTGTCAACTGGAACTTGGTTTGATCCTAATTTTAATTTTGCACTCAACGAGGCCTCAGGAGATTTATTCTTGTGGGATTTAGACAATGCCTCAGAATCTATTACGGATTATCAATTTCAACTTATTGATGCCACATCGTCATGTACTGATGGGATTTTGGTGACTATCAATTTAATTTTAGGTCCGTTTTCGGGTTTTGGTAGACCAGTTTTAGATATTGATGATGTTAATTTAGAAATTTGTGATGTTGGATCAACACCTCAAGAAGCATGTTTCGTACTACCAGACGTAGACCTTTTTGAAGCTTTAGAGTCTATACCCAGTCCGCACTTAAATGGACAATGGATTTATAATGGTAGTAGTCCTAATTTTGTAAGCTTGGCGGGGTCAGATTTTACAGTAACAATTCCTTATGTTTCTGGGCCTCCATTGGCAGATCAAGAAACTTTCGAGCTAACTTACCGTATAAGTGGTATTCCTCCTTGTGGTGGTACTTTTGAAACAACGGTTAATGTTTCTGTTACTAGACAAGTATTTTCTGGACATCCATTAGCAAGACGTATTTGCGAATTAGATATATTAGATGGCGTTTACAATAGCGATGTAGATTTAACTGACGATGAGTTTTTATTACAAGAAGATTTAGAAGGTCTTTGGATAACGGATGCTTTTGGACAAATAACAACGCCTAATGACTCTAATATAAATATTAACGATGTATACCAACAAATAATAGCTAATGAAGGCTTACGATTTGGATCTTCTGAGTTTGGATTTTCTTATTCGGTAGATCAACGTTCAGGAGTATGTAATGATGCGTTATCTACAGTATTATTTAAGGTGTACGAATATTTGAGACCTTTTTCTCAAAACGATGATACCTTGGAGTTTTGTGAAGATACATTAACAGAACCTACAACTTTAAATCTTTTTGATCAGTTAGAGTTTACTACCGAAAATGGTGTCTTGTTTGATTATGTTGATAATGGAGGGATTATTAATTATACTAATTGGGAACTTATTTCTGGACCTTCAAGATTAGGGTTGATTTCCAATACTCAAGCCAATTATACATCGCAGGGTACTATTAATTTACAAAATGCAGCTCCTGGTAATTATGTATTTGAATACCAAGTAAATCATAGAATTAATTATCCTGATGATGCTTTTGTTGCAGTAACAAATTCACCAAATCAATGTATACCCTCACCAAATAATCAAGGCTTTTGTAGCTCAGAAACTGCTCGGGTTATATTTACCGTGCATCCTAAATTATATGCGGGAGAAAATACATCTGGATTAGAATTTTGCGAAACAGATGTATTGGTAGCTTCACCATTAGATTTGTTTTCGCTTTTAGAAAAAAACCCTGCTGAGGGACCTATTTATCAAGGTCCTTTGGGAGTATGGTCTGATGTTGGAGGTAACGTAGTAAACAATCCTGTAAACTTATTAGAAGTAAATAATCAACAAACGTTTAATTTTATATACAGCACGACATCTTCTAATGGTTGTTTAGATCGTGCAAATTTATCATTCAAAATTTTCGAAGAATTTCAGCCCGGTATAAGTACTAGTATTGATGTTTGTAATGATAATATAACGTTTAATTTATTTAACGAATTAGGTGGTACTCCTAATACAAATGGAACCTGGGCAGGACCTAACGACTATGCTACAACAGGTCACAACGCTGTGTTAGACCCCTCTAATTTAGATGCTGGCGTATATACGTATACCGTACCAGATAATGTAAATGACGACGACGATATACTATGTATAGGAAGTTCTGCAACAGTAACCATTACATTACACCAAAGCCCTAATATAGGTGCAGGTGGTTTGTTTTCTGTATGTCAATCTGAAGCTCAAATAGATTTAATAGACTATTTAGATTCTGGCGTAGATACAAGTGGTTCTTTTAGAGATTTAGATATGACTAATCTTTTAACAGGAAGTCTTTTAGATGTATCTCAATTAGATGCTGGAGAATATGATTTTCAATATGAAATACAAGGACATCCATCATGTGGTTTGTCATCTATTATAATTACAATTTCTATTATAGAAGTTGTACCACCAGTTGTAACTAATCAAACATTTTGCGTAACAGACGGCGCAACTATAGATCAACTTGTAGTCGATAATGCTCAAGATTTTAATTGGTATGCTGATGCTATATCAACAATAGCATTATCATCTAGCGAACTGTTAATAGATGGTGAAGATTATTTTGTTTCGGCAGTAGATAGTAATGATTGCGAATCGCCAAGAGTTTCTATAACAGTAACTCTTTTACCTTTAGGTAATTTAGAATGTATAGATTGTCTTAAAGATGGTATTTCGGTTAATGGAGATGGCGAAAACGATGCGTTTACGTTATGTAGATTGCCTGTGGCTTTTCCTGATTTTGAAATTAATATTTTTAATAGGTATGGTACAAAAGTGTACCGAGGAAATAGAAATACCGAATTATTTAATGGGGTTTCTAATCAGCCTTTAACTATAGGTAAAGCATTACCTTCTGGAACTTATTTTTATGTTTTTGACCCCAAAGATGGGATTTCTAAACCTTTTCAAGGAAATTTTTACTTAAGCAGATAACCAGTTAGATTATGAGAGTTAAACTATTTATATTATTTGTAATATATAATGTAACGGTGTATGGCCAGCAAGAGCCGCAGTATACACAATACATGTATAATATGAGTATAGTTAATCCGGGTTATGTGATTAATGAACCAAGCATAGTACAAGTAGGGAGTTTATACCGCTCGCAATGGGTTGGTATAGAAGGAGCACCAAAAACAGCAAATGTATTTGCAAATGTACCACTTAGCAATAAAATAGAATTAAGTGCCAACTATTTAAATGATAATATTGGAGGGAAAGTAAATATAAGCGAAAATGTTTTTAATATAAATACGTCTTATATATTAAAGCTAAAGAAGGATTTAAACATATCTTTTGGATTAAAATTAGGCTTTGACCATTTAAATTTTAGTGCTATAGGAAGTAATGTGATTTCGGATCCAACATTTGGAAACACGAACAAAACCATACTTAATATAGGTGCAGGTGTATTTTTGTTTGATAAAAATTACTATGCAGGTATTTCTTTACCTAATTTAATACCCAGTGATTTAAGTATTGATAATGAAGTGGCTTATACAGATGCATCGCATGTATTTTTAATTGGTGGTTATGTGTTTAATATTAATGATTTTAAAATAAAACCATCAACAGTTATAAAATATGTTGGAGGCGCACCCTTATCTTTTGATGTGTCTGCAAATGTACTTTATAACGAAAAGTTTGAGTTAGGGGTGTCTTATCGATATCTAGACGCCATATCTGGATTAGCCGGATTTAATGTAACGCCCAATTTAAAAGTTGGGTACGCTTACGATTTTAATACCAGTAGGCTCAATGATTTTAATAATGGCAGTCACGAATTTATATTATTATACAGGTTTGATGTGTTAGGGTTAAGTAAAAAATATTCATCTCCAAGATTCTATTAATATGATAAAGAAAATAAGTCTGGTTATTATAACCATTTTTGTGTGTCAATGGTCTTTTGGGCAAAAAACAAGAGCAGATCGTTTTTTTGAAAAAGGCGATTATATAAATGCTGCTAAATATTATGAAACGGATATTAGTAAAGAACGTCATAAAAAAGATATAGAAAATATAGCCGTATGTTACTATAATACATTTCAATATAAACCGGCATCTAGATACTTAAAGCAACTAGTAAAAGGTCGATATGGTGAAAAAGATAAATCATACAATAACCAATATAATTTTAAACTATACCAAGTGCTTTCTGCACTGGGTGATTATGAAACAGGTTTAGAATATTTTAAATTATATAAAGAAAACCTATCCAAAGTTATAGATGAAAAAACTGCTATAGAAACTATTGAAACATTTAAACTAAAAAACCCTGATTACACAGTAAAAAAATCGCAATTTAATTCGGGAGCTTCAGATTTTGGAGCAGTAAAATATGGAGACAGTGTTTATTTTACTTCAGACCGAGATAATAAAAAATTACTAGGTAAAACTTATAAATGGACACATCAACCCTTTTTAGACATATATGCCGTAAAAGTTAATGATAAGAATGACACCATAGGAGCACCTAAGTTGGTGTCTAAAACTTTAAATTCAAAGCTTCATGATGGTAATTTTTGTTTTACAAAAGACGGAAATACCATGTATATCTCGAAGAGCAATCTTAATAAAGGGAAAAAGGAATTTAATGATAAAGGAAATAACAATATCCATTTATATAAATCTGTACGTGTTGCGGGTAAATGGTCTAAACCAGAAAAATTAGCATTCAATAAAAACGGATATTCATACCAACATCCAGCATTAAGTCCAGATGGTAAAAAACTGTATTTTTCTTCAGATATGGAGGGCGGTTTTGGTAGTTTCGATTTGTATTATGTAAACATTGCTGTAGACGATAGTATGGGAACGCCTGTTAATTTAGGCGAAACCATAAATACAGAAAATCGGGAGCATTTTCCATTTATATCAGAAAATGGTAATCTATTTTTTGCGTCTAATGGTCATTTAGGTTTAGGGATGTTAGATAATTTTGTTTCCGAACGTGTTAATAATAAATTTACGACACCAATAAATTTAGGTGCTCCAATAAATTCTCGATATGACGATTTTAATTTAAATTATCATAACGAAAATGAAGGGTTTATATCTTCAAATAGAAATAAAAAGCATGACGATATTTTTAAGTTTACGCAAATAGGGGAAATATTTATCAGGGAGTATATTAATACTTTTGAGGTTAGAGATTTTGTTACTAAAGCATTTGTACCCAATGTTAAAGTGGTATTGCATGATAAAAAGAATACAGAATTATATACCAATACTTTAGATGCCACAGCAGCATTTAATATGAATTTGTTAGCAGATAATTACGAATTTAAAGCAGAACATCCAGATTATAAAGCAGGTATATTACAAGTTAAAGTTTTAGAAGCGCAAGACCAAAAGCATGTTTTGTATTTAAAAAAGATTCCACCGCCACCGCCAGTTGTTATAGATCCTCTAGAAGCCATTATAGTTAAAAAGAAAATCGATAAAAAACTAAAAGATAACGATCCAAAGCGTTTTGAAATGCTCACAGACTCTAAAGGACCACCAATTATTGAGAAAGATGGTAAGTTATATTTTCAATTAGAACCTATTTATTTTGATTTTGATAAGTGGAGTATAAGGGCAGATTCTAAAAAAACATTGGATGAATTGGCAGAAAAGTTAGAGCGATATCCAAATATTTATTTAAAAATAAGTGCGCATACAGATAGTCGAGGTACGGTGCGTTACAATCAATTTTTATCGGAGAGACGTGCTGAGTCTACAAGAAATTATTTAGCCTTAGAAGCTTATATTAATGCCAGACGAATGAAATTTGAAGGATTTGGAGAGTTGTCTCCTATTATTGCATGTCCTATGTTAGAATGTACCGATGAAGAACACCAATTAAACAGACGTAGCGAGTTTGAGATTATTAAATACTAAGGTTGAATTTGGTTCTTAGTTTTATAAACTAATACTGTTTATGGATTAATGCATAAATAAAAGGGATTTGTAAATTCTCTTATGTATTGATAAAAACTCATTCTATAATTTCGTAGTCAATGCTTAGTTTTCGCAAAGCTCTTAGTGCAGAACCCGTGTTTTTGTCTTCCATTTCAATATCTATAGGGTCTCCTTCTAAGAGTATGTTTGTAAGTTCATTTGATAAAGACTCATTAATGTTAGATGAAATCTCTGCAATACATTTAGCTATTGCTCTTCTATCGGGTCTTTGAGCATTACAAGATAATAAGTTTAATTTCATAGTAATAGTTTAATAATGCAATATACTAGAGTTTAGTTTAGTATTGGGTATGCTTATTCTATTATTACTGTTAATAATGTGCAGTTTTAAGTAGGTAAAAAGCCTTTTAAAGCAAAACTATAGGTTATGTTTTTTCTTGTTAGCAGAACAAAAAATCACATAAAATGAATTTAATTTTTTCTAAGTTCATTAATACGCATTGGCATCAAATCAATTTTAGAGAATAGAGTTTCGCAGGGTAAAAATGTATTTTGCCTTAATTTTTCGTCACCATCCAAACCTATTAATATAATTTCAAATGATTTGTTTGTCTTTTTTAAATATTTGTATGCAGTTTTCCCTTCTTGCCAAGTTGTAGAAAATAACCCTTTTTTAAAAATATTTTGTTTTATGTGAAAAACAAGCAGTTTACGTTCGGTTAATCCCGAGGACTCTTTTTTAAATTCATTGAGCTGTTTATTATAGATTTCGTTATTTTCATCATCAATTAAGATTATAATGAGCCTATTATACCATTTATAAGTATTAAGGTCTTGAGCTTTAACAAGATTAGTGTTAATACATATTATGACTAAAAATAATAATTTTAAACAGTTCATGATTTATATGATGGCCCTTGTATTTGGTAAAAAAATGATGTTTAGTAGCTTTACAAATAAACAACAAACTTTAAATTTAGCACTATGGCCTTGTTTGTTATGTAAAGTCTTATTGATTATTTTTTTTCGAATCTAGAAAATCTATTAAAGCTATATTATAACAATGATTTTTACTATTTCCAATACAACCTTGACCTATTGCAATAACATCAACGTTATATTTTTCCTTAAATTTAAGTTTAATGCCTTTAAAATCTGCACTTAATCCAAAAGCAAAATAAGCGAATTTATTTTGAGTTTTATCAAATTCTAATCGTTCAATTAATTGATTACAATTTTTGTTATCATAATTTTTTATAAAATCGACTCTATTAATTTCTTGAAACGACTTATATGATAAAACCAATTCTGATGATATTAACAAAATTGTAAAAATTAATAAAGCTCTTAAAAACAGAGGGTTTCTTAATTTTGGACGTAAGGTTAATAATATTGAAATTAAGATAATTATTAAGCCTAATAATTGAAAATCAATTATTACAGAATAATATTTATAAATGTCAAGATTAATTCTGTTAAAAACAACAAGAGCAATTCCGCTGAATAATAAAATAAAAATAATTAGATACTTTTTCATTATAATTACTAAATGAATGATGATTTTTGATAAAATAAGGTCATATGCTATGATAAACGAATTTCAATAATTTTTCTGACAAAGTCAAGTTTTTAATATTTAGAAATCCTGTATTTTTGTACCAATGCAAAACCAACTTCAAGACTATATTCCTAAACCAGCTCTAGTATCTATATTAAAACTATTGGAGCATGATAATTTATCTGTTAAAATTAAGCAAGAACGTAAGACACGACATGGAGATTATAGGCGCTTGCCTAATGATCAACATCAAATCACCATTAATTCTAACTTAAATGTGTATCGTTTTTTAATAACCTTAATTCATGAAATCGCACATTTTGAGGCATATAAAAACTATGGTAAATATATTAAACCTCATGGTATAGAATGGAAACGTACATTTCAGCATTTAATGCTACCTTTTTTAAACCCAGAGATTTTTCCTAACCATATATTACCATTATTAGCTCAACATTTTAAAAACCCTAAGGCTAGTAGCGATTCAGATACAAACCTAGCCTTTGCATTAAAACAATTTGACGAACCTAACGATAAAACCTATATTTTTGAAGTTCCATTGGGATGTACTTTTAAATTATATAACGGTAGAGTCTTTAAAATGGGACATAAACGCGTAAAACGATTTGAATGTGTTGAGGTTAAAACAGGAAAATCGTATCTTTTCAACCCAAATGCTGAGGTAGAATTATTGTGAATATAAAATATTACACATAATATTATAAATTTATTTTTGGAAACAAACCAACACATTATGAAAAACAAAGATTACTATGCCATTTTAATGGCAGGAGGAGTGGGCTCTAGATTTTGGCCTGTGAGTACGCAAAATTTCCCAAAACAGTTCCACGATATGTTGGGAACAGGAGATACGCTAATACAAAAAACATTTCAGCGTTTAGAAAAACTTATTCCTAAAGAAAACATCTTTATTTTAACTAATGAGCGTTATAACGATTTGGTTTTTGAGCAGTTGCCAGGCGTTACAAAAAGGCAAGTGGTATTAGAACCTGCCATGCGTAATACGGCACCTTGTATTTTGTATGCATCATTAAAAATACAAAAAGAAAATCCTAATGCTCAAGTTATTGTGGCGCCCAGTGATCATTGGATAGAAGATGAGCAAACATTTTCTGATAATGTACAGCAGGCTTTTAATTTTTGTGCAGAGCATGATGCCTTAATGACCTTGGGAATCCAGCCTACATTTCCAAATACAGGATACGGTTATATAGAATTTGATAAAACGTCTGCAGAAGCCATAAAATATGTAAATCAGTTTAGAGAAAAACCAGATTATGAAACGGCAAAAGATTTTATAGATCAAGGTAATTTTTTATGGAATGCTGGTATTTTTATGTGGAGTATTAAAAGTGTTGTTGCTGCATTTAAAAACAATCAGCCCGAATTATTTAAGTTATTTGAAACAGGTATTCCAGCATATAATACAGAGTTTGAAGATGATTTTATTAACGAAAATTATCCAAAAGCAGAAAACATTTCAGTTGATTATGCTATTATGGAAAAATCTGAAAATGTATTTGTTATCGCAGCAGAGTTTGATTGGAATGATTTAGGGACTTGGGGTAGTTTATATGATAAGCTAGATAAAGATGAATCTGATAATGCCGTAGTAAATTCTAGAACTTTAACGCAAGATGCTTCTGGTAATATGATACGTACCAAAAATGATAAAATAGTAGTTGTAGATGGTTTAAAAGATTATATTATTGTAGATAAAGACGATGTATTACTAATCTACCCTAAAACAAAAGAGCAGGATATTAAAAAAGTACTTCAAAGTGTTAAAGGTAAATTTGGGGAACAATATGGATAATTATGGCCGAAGAAAATAAATTCAATTTCTCTGAAGAAGAAATTAAAAAAGAACAAACCGTAGAGCGTTCTAAAGAAGAAGTTAAAAAAGATGCTCAAGGTTTATTTGCTAGTATAAAAGTTTTTTTAAGTGGGCTTTTAGATTTTAGGGATGATACAGACCGAGATGCGACCATATTAGCTATAAAAGAAGATATACCTTTTAAAGGCGCTACGGCATGGATCTTAGTATGTTCTATTTTTGTGGCTTCTATAGGTTTAAACGCAGATTCTACGGCGGTAGTTATTGGTGCCATGTTAATTTCTCCATTAATGGGGCCGATTTTGGGTGTTGGATTGTCTATAGCTATAAACGATATAGATACCTTAAAACGATCATTGATAAACTTAGCGACCATGATTGTGTTAAGTTTATTAACAGCTTTTTTATTCTTTGCACTTTTTCCGTTAAATGAGGAGACATCAGAGCTTTTTGCAAGAACAAGACCTGATATTCGCGATGTTTTAATTGCATTTTTTGGAGGTTTGGCTCTAATTATAGCGCGAACAAAAAAAGGAACAATTGCTTCTGTTATTTTTGGTGTAGCTATTGCTACAGCTTTAATGCCGCCTTTATGTACAGCAGGTTACGGCCTGGCTCAAGGTAATTTAAAATACTTTTTAGGCGCCATGTACTTATTTAGTATTAATACCATATTTATTGCTCTGGCTACATTTGTGGTACTAAAAGTGTTACGTTTTCCTATGCTTAAATATGCCAATTCGGCTAAGCGTAAACGTACTTCTAGATTAGCTGGGCTTATTGCAGTTATAGTTATGATACCTGCTATTTGGACATTTTTAAAAGTTTTACAAGAGAGTAAATACCAACGTGATTATAATAGTTTTGTAGAAAAAGAAATTGATGCGAATTCAAATTTATGGTTGCAACGTAAAACTATAGATATTGAGAGTAAAAAAATTAGTTTATATTTTAATGGTGATGTCTCGGATGATATGATTAGTGCATTACATAACGAGATGAAAGACTATAAAGATATTCAAGATTTTGATTTGGTTATCAATGCAAACAAGACTAGAAATGCCGACAGATTACTACAATCTTTAGATCGAGCATATGATGATTTAGATAGGAAAGATAATGTTATCATAGGCTTGCAAAATCAGATAGGAGTATTAGAAAACAATATTGTTAACCTTAACAAACAAATAGAATCAAAAACTAAAGATAACACGGTGTCTTTTGTTAGTCTTTCTAGAGATGCCAAAGTACGTTTTAGTGATATGGAATATTTTGGATATTCTAAAATGCTATCTTCTAAAGATTTTATAAATATTGATACCTTAGACATCGCAACTGTGCGATGGAAACTGTCTCTTAAGGATAGTCTAGTAACGATTAAAGAACGTGAATTAACAAAATGGTTAAAGAAAAGATTAAAAAGTGACTCTATTTTTATAAGAAGAAATTAAACCCGCAATGGGTATTAATAGAAAAAAAGCTTGTCAAAAATATTTCAATTCATATAAATGAAAGCAAAATATTTTTGACAAGCTTAATGTTTTATAAAGTCTTTTAATAAATTTAAGCTCTTAAGGGCTTATTTAAAATTAAATCTATGTACTGATTAACTTTATCTTTTAAGTCCTTACGTAGTGTTATAAAGTCTAAGAAACCATGTTCTAGCAAAAACTCTGAAGTTTGAAATCCTTCTGGTAATTCTTTTCCAGTAGTATCTCTAACAATACGAGGTCCTGCAAAACCAATTAAAGCTCCAGGTTCACTAATGTTTATGTCACCTAACATTGCAAACGAAGCTGTAGTTCCACCAGTTGTAGGGTCTGTACATAAAGATATATAAGGAATGCCGGCATCTGCTAATTGAGCTAGTTTTACAGAAGTTTTGGCTAATTGCATTAAAGATAATGCAGCTTCCATCATTCTGGCACCTCCAGATTTAGAAATAACCATTAATGGAATTTTTTTTGCTAAAGCATAATCTGCAGCACGAGCTATTTTTTCGCCAACAACACTGCCCATAGAGCCACCAATAAAGCTAAAATCCATACAGGCTACAACTAAGTCTTTTCCTTTAGATTTGCCTACAGCAGTTCTTACGGCATCTTTTAAGTTGGTTTTTTCTTGAGCCGCTTTTAAGCGATCAGGATATTTTTTTGTATCAACAAACTTTAAAGGGTCTTTAGATTCTAGATTGGTATCTAATTCTTTAAATTTATTATTATCAAAAAGTATTTCAAAATACTCAACGCTACCAATTCTAACATGGTAACCATCTTCTGGACTTACATAAAAGTTTTTTTCTAACTCTTCTGCATCAACAATTTTACCCGTTGGTGATTTATACCAAAGCCCTTTGGGAGTGTCTTTTTTCTCTTCGGTAGTTGTTGTAATTCCTTTTGTTTTTCTTTTAAACCAAGACATAATGCTATGCGATTTTAAATTCCTTTATGTAAACAGGAATTTTTAATGTTTAGTTAGTATAACAATGTTTCTACTTTCGTAGCAACCACAATTGTTTTAAATCTTTTTTCTGAGCAATGTTAAAACAATAGTATAAACACAAAATTAAACCTTTTTTTAATTTTGTGGTAGCACCATCTTAATTTTATTGATATGATGTTTGCAATTATTTGTTTTTGAGAACTATAAACAAAAAAGACTCTACGTAATTGTAGAGTCTTTTAATGTTATTTTACTTAAAAACTATAATGTATTTACATTATTTAAGTCTTCAAAAGCCTTTTTTAAACGTTCAACAAACGTTTTTTCGCCTTCTCTTAACCAAACTCTTGGGTCATAATATTTTTTGTTAGGAACATCTGCACCATCAGGGTTTCCTATCTGAGCTTTTAAATATTCAGATTTAGAACCCATATAATCACGTATACCTTCCATAAAGGCATATTGTAAATCAGTATCAATATTCATTTTTATAACACCATAGCTAATACCTTCTCTAATTTCTTCAACTGTAGAACCAGAACCACCATGAAATACAAAATCAATATGGTTGTGCTCTACACCGTATTTTTTTGAGATATGCTCTTGAGAATTTTTTAAGATTTTTGGTGTTAATTTCACATTACCTGGCTTGTAAACGCCATGTACATTACCAAAAGCTGCTGCTATAGTAAATTGCGGACTTACTTTGCTTAATTCTTCGTAAGCATAAGCAACTTCTTCAGGTTGTGTGTATAGTTTAGAATCATCAACATCTGTATTATCAACACCGTCTTCTTCACCTCCTGTAATACCAAGTTCAATTTCTAAGGTCATACCCATTTTGCTCATACGCTCTAAATAGGTTTTACAGATTGCTATATTTTCTTCTATAGGCTCTTCAGAAAGGTCAATCATGTGCGAACTGAATAATGATTTTCCAGTTTCAGCAAAATGCTTTTCACTAGCATCTAATAAACCATCTATCCAAGGTAATAATTTTTTTGCGCAATGGTCTGTATGTAAAATAACGGGAACACCATAAGCTTCTGATAAGGTATGTACATGTTTTGCACCTGCAACAGCACCAGCAATAGCAGCTTTTTGGTCATCGTTACTTAGACCTTTACCAGCATTAAATTGTGCGCCACCATTAGAAAACTGAATGATTACTGGAGCATTTAAAGCTGCAGCTGTTTCTAAAACACCATTTATAGTGTCAGAACCTATTACGTTTACAGCAGGTAAAGCAAATCCTTTTTCTTTAGCAAAATTAAAAATTGCTTGAACTTCTTGTCCAGTAGCAACTCCTGGTTTTATATTATGTCCCATTTTTTAAAATTAAATTTGTAATTAGTACATTTCAAAAGTAATCAATTTTGGATAATAAGTTCTTGTTTTGTATTTCTAATGGAAGAAAGGGATACTAAAACGTTATAGTGTTCGCTAGTATTAGAAAGGGTAGTTTATACCAATATTATATACGGCATTAGAGAAATTATAGTCATTAAACCACCTGTTTTCGTCTCGGAAAAAAGGGTCGTAGGTTTTAAAACCAATATCGAATCTAAAAACGAAAAAGCTAAAATCGTAACGCAAACCAAATCCAGACCCAATGGCAATATCTTCTAATGCATTAAAACTGGTAAACGTGGCTCTTTCTTCTTCAACATTATCCAGCACATTCCATATGTTGCCCGCATCAATAAATAGCGCACCATTTAAATCTCCAAATATGTTAAACCGTTGCTCTGCACTTAATGTAAGTTTTAAGTTGGCTTCGTTAAATTCGTTAGTTGTTTCAGAACTTCCTGGTCCTAGACTATAGGGGTTCCATGCACGATTATCGTTAGGCCCTCCCGCAAAAAAACTTTTAGAGAAAGGAATACTATTGGAGTTACCATAAGGTATAGCAATACCAAAAAAACTTCTTATGGCTAAGACGTTTTTATTACCAAAATCCCAATGTTTAACGTAATCTAGTTCTGTTTTAACGTATTGAGAAAAGGCTACATTAAATAGCTCAAAACGGTTATTACTATCTTTTTTTAAGCCTAAAAGGTCTGATGCGCTCGATAGTAAGTTTCCTGCTAGTTCTAATTTAAACCTAAATATTGAGAAGTCATTATCAAACAAATTGGTGCGTTCATCATTTGTAAAATTATAGCTAGACGATAAAATTAGGTTATTTTCTGTTAGACGTTCTTTGCGCTCATCTATACTAGAAACAATTCTAAATTCTGGGTCATTAGGGTTTAATGAGGTATTATTTGTTAGAACATCGTTTATAAATATATCGGCTTCGTTTACGGGGTTTTCTGAGTTTGGAATGTTTAACGACTCGTCATTACCAATATAGTTGATGCCTCTTGCTACGTTTTCTAGAGCGTTTCTGGAATTACTATAAACATCAAAATAATTATCTACATTAAGATTACGAACATATTGTATATTAAAGACATCTAACCTATTGGTTACTTTTGAGTTTGGGTGCCAATTGTAATTAAAAATGCCACTAAATGTTTGTTTATCAAGACCTATGTTAGTTTGGCTCGTGGTTGCTAAGCTTATTCTGGTACTAGGTAACATATATTTAGGGATGATATGCTCTGTATTGAAAGGCGAAAATAACCTAGGAATGGTTAATTTAAAATCTACACCATATTCATTAATATCAAAAAATGGATCACCTTCTTCTCTAGCGTCTTTTGATGCACCAATAGACCCAATAGCCGATATTTGCAACGTTTCTGCACCTCTAAAAATATTTCTAATAAGTAAACTTGGATTTAATGAAAAACCAACCGTTTGTATATTACTTTGCGATACATCGGCACTAAAGCTTAAACTGAATTTTTTAAGGGGTGTTAATCTTATGGTATCTGTAAGTGTATTGTCGGGATTTTCAATATATTCTATATTAGGATATTTAAATGTGCGAAGTTCGTTTAAATGCCTGTAGGTTCTTGTTCTATCCAAATCTTTAAAAACAGTTCCAGGAGTTATAAACACAGCATCTGTTATAGCTTTTGGATTATATCGCATTTTATTATAGCTAAATAGTTTATAGCCGTTATATGATATAGAGTCTTGAAAGGGTTTGTTTCTATTCTCAAACGTATAATCGGTTATAATATTTACATCTTTAATATTATAGACTTTAAACGGTACACGCCTTATTGAATCTTGAGTTCTGATGGCTCTGTCTTGTATTTTTATATCAATATTTACTTTTTTATTGGTGCCTATGGTATCCATTTCAAAAGTGATGTAATCTTGATTAAAATGATAAACACCAGAATTACGAAGTTCTTTAGAAATCCTTTCACGCTCATTATCCATATTTGAGGTTCTATATTGCTGAGAGCGTTTTATTAGAGCCTTTTCTCGAATTTTTTTGTATAAGGTATCTACAACGGGAGATTGTATGGTTTTAGTAATAGAATCTATAATAAATGCTTGTCCTGATTCTACGTTATATTCTACGGTTGCTGTTTTGTTATCATTCTTAGAAATCTTATATGTTGTTTTAACATCAAACCAACCATTGTTTATATGGTAATCTTGCAGACGCTTAACAGATTTTTTTGTTCTTAATTCACTAACAATAACTGGCGATTCTCCTGTTTTTTTTACCCATTGATTAAAACCTAAGGCCGATCGTTTAAACTTATCTACTTGTTTTTGAGAATATATGTTTTTTAAACGTTTCTTACGATTTGGTTTGCGGTTTAACCAAGCTTCAAAGATAGAATCTCTATTTTCTCTAGCCGTATTATATATGTAAAGACGAAGTGGTATTTTTAATAAAGGAATTCTACTATTAGGTTTTTGGTATAATAAACTGTTTATAGTTTCAGAATTATCTTTTTCACCATTAATAGTTACTGTGTTTTCGGTTAGTAAATGCTCATCTGCAGCAACTCGCTTAACAGTATCACAAGATGTAAGACATCTAAAAAAACTTACTAAAATCAGTATTTTAAAAATATGTTGTTTCAAAAGAAAACGATAATTATTTTTTGGTAATCAATGTTAAGATTTTAATCTAAATAAGTGTTTTTGATGAACAATATCCTTACGCGTTCAAAAATACATCATTTAAGCTTAAAATTATATTTAAATAATTACAAGACTAAGTAATATTGTTAATATTTCTTTTCTTTATCAAAAATTAACAATAATGCGATGCTTTCTAAAAGTCAAATAAAATTAATAACGTGTTTAAAGCAAAAAAAATATAGACAACAGCATGGTTTATTTGTTGTCGAAGGTATAAAAAACATCAAAGAGTTACTAGACTCTCATGTATCACTTAGTGCATTATATACTACAGAATCCTTCAATATTGATGCCAAAATGGAGGTTTTGATTTCTGAAATAGATTTAAAACGTATAAGTTTTTTAAAAACACCTAATAAAGCATTGGCTGTTTTTAAAATACCTAAACCCATACCCATTGAGAATAAAGGGCTCATTATTGCATTAGATGCTATTAGAGATCCAGGTAATTTAGGAACTATAATTAGACTTTGCGATTGGTTTGGGGTCAAACAATTAGTTTGTAGTAAAGAAACGGTAGATTGTTATAACCCAAAAGTTATACAGGCCACTATGGGGTCTATTACTAGAGTTAATATAAATTATGTTGATTTAGAAGCGTTTTTAAAAGCTGCAAGTTTACCTATTTATGGAGCTTTTATGGAAGGCGAAATAGTATATACTAAACCATTACCTGAAAATGGAATTTTGGTTATGGGTAATGAGGCTAATGGAATCTCTAAAACGATTGAAACGGTAATAAATCAAAAAATATCTATTCCTAGATTTGGAGAAGTACAAGCCGCAGAAAGTTTGAATGTGGCTACAGCTACTGCAATATTATTAAATGAGTTTAGGAGGTGTTGAAAAGTTAGTTAATAGTTATTAAATAAACAGAATTTATGATAAATTAGATTTTGTATTGGTTTATTATGAAATCATCCCAAACTTGTGCTTCTATATATCTATCATATTTCATGGCTTCTTGATTTTGCCATTTTTTTTCTGAAGGTAAACCGTATTGATTTATTAAATGTATCATCTCATTTAATAAATACACCTTACCATAATAAGACTTTTTATAAAATGATAGCTTTGGTTCATCGTGTATTTGAAAGGATATCATACTATCAGGATATGTAAAGCTGATATATTCTTTTTTAAAGTTGGATAATGGAATTTTTATAACGCCAGGGTTGTCGTAGCAAGATTTAAGCCAAGGGCATTCTCCTAGAGTGAAGTAAAAAGGGGCGTCTATTTTAGGAATACCTCCTTTAACGACAAACGCTTGTTTTAATCGTTTTTCTACAGCAAATCTTAATTTAATATAATTGGAAGGCCTTTTACTATTAAAGCCAACAGAAATATTTTTTTGGATTTCTAAAGCCTTGTCAAATTCATTCTGTGTGATATTTTTAAAAGGACCTTGTTCAATTTCATAATAATGATAAAGATTTACAGGTAAATTCATTAAATGTTAGAATAAGCTTACTTTAAACTATGAGATATCTAAATTTATACAAAAATTTTACTGAAATGTAAAATTAATAAATAATCCACGGGTTTTCATGCTAGCAATATTGCTAGTCCAAGGGCTATTAGGGTCTTCATCTCTTACAAGCTCATCAGTAAGACCAAAGAGACCTCTAATAGATGGGGTGAATTTAAAGTTATATAAATATAAATCGATACCAAAGCCTAGCTCATAAAACACAGGGTTTTTCTTAGTTCTAAATTGTCCCGCACTATTATCTTCTGGGTTATCCTGATTACTTGATAAGTTTATGGCGGTAGAAAACCCACCAACAATAAAAGGTTTAAAGTTATTAATACGTTTCGTAGATATTTTAATCAATAAAGGTATGTGTACGTATGTAGATTTTACTTCGCGAATAAAGTCGGAGCTTTTTACATTGGTAACACCATCAAAATAGCTTTGACTGTAATTTAAATTTCTAGTGGTAATATGTAATCCAGGCTCTAAACGCAAATCTATAAAACTATTAACACGTAAATTACCTATTAAACCAACATTAAAACCAGCATTTCTTTGTACAAAAACATCTTCTAAATTAACATCATTATAGTCAAAATTAAAATCATAACTGCTTATGCCTAAATAATAACCCCAGCGTAATAATTTATTATCTGTAGAGCCACGTCCTTGGTTGGCATCATACCTTACTTTCTCTTTCTTAAAGAGCTGAGCATTACAAGTTTCGGAAATTAATATAAATGATATTATTGCAAAAAAATACTTCATGTTAAGGTTTAGATGATTTATAAATTGTTGCCACACCAAATGTTTGCGGTAAATCTTCAACATTAATAAACCCTATTTTGCGTAAAATATTGTTCAACGCTTCACCATAAGGAAAAACAGAGGCCGATTCGCATAAATATTTATAAGCACTTCTGTCTTTCGAGAATGCACGTCCTATAAGAGGTAAAATGTTTTTTGTGTAAAAATTATAGCCTTGCCTATACGGCGTTTTATCTGGCATAGAAGTTTCTAAAATAACAAAAGTTCCATGGGGTTTTAATACTCTAAGTATTTCTCTTAACCCGTTTTCTAAATTTTCAAAGTTTCTAACACCAAAAGCTACAGTAATAGCATCAAAGCTATTATCTTCAAAAGGCATGTTTTCGCTGTCTCCTAATACCATTTCAATTTTAGTATCTAGAGCCTTCTTTTTTATTTTATCCCTACCAATATCTAGCATACCGCTGCTAATATCTAAACCAACAATTTTAGAGGCATTAGTCTCAGCCAAATTTATAGCTAAATCGCCTGTTCCTGTTGCAATATCCAAAATGGTATCAGGATTACTTTTATTAATAATCTTAACTACTTTTTTTCGCCATTTAATGTCAATACCAAATGAAATAACACGGTTTAACCCGTCATAATCTCCAGAAATAGTGTCAAACATTTGAGTAACTTGTTCTTTTTTACCTAAATCGCTGTTCTTGTAGGGCTTTATTTTTGACAATGTTATGTTTTTTGTGCAAAGATAAACTTTTAGAAAAGTATTAGCCAACAGGATAGTAAATATTATATTTTTAGCATCGCAATGTGAAACAATCTAATTATAGTATATTTGTTCTACTTTTTATGATTTATAAAGAATGAAGATTATTATTGCTGGCGCTGGTGAAGTTGGGTTTCATTTAGCAAAATTGTTATCTTACGAATCTCAAGAGATTACATTAATAGATACCGATAAAGAAAGTTTAGCATACGCTGATACACATTTAGATATAAAAGTTATTAGAGGCGATGCGACTTCTATTGCTGTTTTAAAAGACTCTCGTGTAGAGACCTCCGATTTATTTATAGCCGTAACCGCAAGCGAAACTACAAATATTACAGTATGCGTTTTAGCGAAACAGTTAGGCGCTGGTAAAACCATAGCCCGAATATCCAATACCGAGTTTATTGTTCATAAAGACGAAGTTGGCTTTACTAAGTTTGGCATAGATGAGTTGATTTCTCCTGAATCCTTAGCCGCTTCAGAAATTCAATTATCGTTAAAACAATCTTCTTTTAATGATACTTATGAGTTTGAAGAAGGCGCACTTACCATGGTAGGTTTAACATTATCTCGATCAGCATCTTTTGTTGGTAAAACGGTTAAGGAAGCTGCAAAGATTTTTCCAGAATTACATTTTATACCTATAGCCATTCAACGTTTTGGGACACAATATACCATTATACCACGAGGCGATACCCAGTTTAGAAGAGGTGATAGTGTTGTTTTTATAACGACCGAAGGTGGAGGAGAAGAGCTTTGTAGACTTACAGGTAAGGTTAACAAGGATATAAAAAATGTCATGATTTTAGGCGGAAGCCAAATAGGTTATAAGACCGCTCGAGATTTATCCGAAAAAGGTTTTAATGTTAAGCTTTTAGAAGGAAATAAAGAGCGCGCTTTTGATATTGCTGACGATTTGCCAAATGTTTTAGTATTACATAGTGACGGACGAAATGTGGATTTATTAGAAGAAGAAAATATTAGCGAAATGGATGCTTTTATTGCGGTTGCTGCTAATTCTGAAACAAACATTATGTCCTGTTTAGTCGCTAAATCTAAAGGTGTTAAAAAAACAGTGGCTTTAGTTGAGAATATGGATTATTTTGAATTATCGCACTCTGTAGGTATCGAGACACTTATCAATAAAAAACTACTAGCGGCCAACAATATATTTAGATACATAAGAAAAGGGGAAGTTGTTGCTATGACAAAACTTAGTAACATGAATGCTGAGTTGTTGGAGTTTGAGGTTAAAGCAACTTCGGCTATCTGTAACAAATATATTAAAGATGTTGATTTTCCTAGATCAGCTATTATAGGTGGTGTTGTTAGAAACGGCTTAGGCGTTATAGCATTAGGAAGTTTTAAAATACAAGAAGGAGACCGTATTGTAGTTTGTAGCTTGCTGCAATCTATAAAAGGTGTTGAAAAACTATTTCGTTAATACAATACATGAAACTTAATTATAAAATAATTTTTCATTTTTTAGGATTGCTACTTTTGTTTAATGGCGGTTTTATGTTGTTATCTGCACTTATTAGCCTCATCTATAAAGATGGTGTTACATTACAGATATTTTTAGCAGGATTGTTAACCATTACTTGTGGTGCCATTTCTATGATTGCTACCAGAAGGCCTAATAAAGAAATGAATAAGCGCGAAGGTTACATTGTGGTAACTTTTGGTTGGGTAATTATGTCTTTATCAGGTACACTACCCTATATTCTAACAGGTAGTATCCCAAATTTCACAAATGCTTTTTTTGAAACCATGTCTGGTTTTACAACCACTGGCGCATCTATATTAAATGATATAGAAGCTGTGCCTAAAGGGGTGTTGTTTTGGCGTAGTTTAACGCATTGGATAGGGGGCATGGGTATTATTGTATTAGCCATTGCTATTTTACCATTGTTAGGCATAGGAGGCATGCAACTTTTTGCAGCCGAAGCTCCTGGGCCAAGTGCCGATAAATTGCATCCTAGAATAACCGACACCGCTAAACGATTATGGCTTATTTATTTTGGTTATACCGCCGCCGAAACATTGTTGCTAAGTGTAGCAGGTATGTCTTTTTTTGATGCTATAAACCACTCGCTATGTACGTTATCTACAGGAGGTTTTTCTACAAAAAATGCCAGCGTAGCGTATTGGAATGGGCAACCCATTATTCAGTATATTATTATATTGTTTATGTTTTTAGCAGGAACCAATTTTGTATTGAGTTATTTTGCTTTTAAGGGTAAGGTTCAAAAAATAATTCATGATGAAGAATTTAAATTATACTTCAAATTTGTATTAATTTTTACCATTATAGCCGCTCTAATTATATATTTTAAAGCTGATATTTCTACATCTTCTATAGCGCACCCAATGGTTTGGGGAGAGGCTGAGAGTGCTTTTAGACATTCGCTATTTCAAGTTTTAGCTATAATTACAACCACAGGTTTTGTTACTGCAGATTACACATTGTGGACTCCGTTTTTGGTCGTTTTCTTTTTTGGATTAATGTTTTTAGGTGGATCCGCAGGAAGTACATCGGGAGGTGTTAAAGTGGTACGCCATATTATATTGATAAAAAATGGATTTTTAGAATTTAAGCGTACGCTGCATCCTAATGCAATTTTGCCAGTACGGTATAATAAAAGAGCCATTTCGGGAGATATTGTATTTAATATTCTAGGCTTTTTTATTCTCTATATGTTGTCATTTATAATAGGGGCTTTAGGTTTTTCTATGTTTCAAATAGATTTTGACTCTGCTATTGGTTTGGCAGCATCAACTTTAGGGAATGTTGGACCAGCATTAGGCGATTTTGGACCAGTAAATAATTATTCGGCATTACCGCCATTAGCACAGTGGTGGGCATCTTTTTTAATGCTTATTGGAAGATTAGAGTTGTTTACAGTACTTATTTTATTGACGCCTTTCTTTTGGAGGAATAGATAGTAATATAATCTTTTATGCGTAGCAAATTAGCAACTTTTCTTTAGCTCTTTTTATTCTCATTTTTATTGCGCTTGGACCAATACCTAAAACAGATTCTATGTTTTTAATACTTAAATTATCTAGATATTTTAGCTGAATGATTTGCTTGTCTTTTGGTGGTATTTTATCTAATGCTAAATTTAATTTTTCATCAAGATTAGTAATTAAACTGTTACTGGTAATTATTTCTTCTGGATAGTTATTAATATCAAATACATCAGAAATTCTATTTTCAAGTTTCTTTGATTTATTACGTTTTAAATGATTAACACAATGGTTAAATGTAAAAGCGTATAGCCAGGTCGAAAATTTTGATTGATTTTTAAAACTTGTTATTTTAGTAAATAATTTTAAAAAAATATCATGCGCTAAGTCTTTTGCTTCTTCTTCATTATTTACAAAAGAATAGCATTTGTTGTATATTTTTATTGAATATCGTTTGTATAAAATTTCAAAAAGCTTAGTGTCGCCATCATTCAAAAATCCAGAAACTAATTCTTCGTCTGTCATAACTATAAGGTAAAATATGATATTAAAACTAATGTTATACAATATTACGGACTAAGTAACGTTTCGTGTTTTTTTTGATGTTTCTTAATAAAAAATAGATTAAATACATAAAAACACGATTAAGTGTTTATTTTAAAGAAGCTTAAATCTTACAACGTAGAAAATATTAAAAAAAAAACCAGATAAACTAAAAATGTACCACATTATTTATGTAACATTTTTATCTAAATGAGTACATATATGTAAATTGTTTTATTAATTAAATTAACAATTATGGGTGGAGAAGGTGCTATGGCTGCAGCAAATGCGTCATTAAAAAATAACAGAGGACAAATGTCCAAAAGAAAAGATAGAAAAGCTTTAGAAGGTAGTTATGCGCATATAGAATTAAAAGATTTTCCAAAGGCGACAGAGGCACAATTGCATGCTATTAAAGAAAAAATTAATAAGGAAAACCGCCAGGCAAGAGTAAAGCATATTATTATGTTTGTTATAATGGCTTTAGCTTTGGTTCTTTTTTTACGGTTTGTAGTGTTTTAGTGTAATACCATTTCTTATTTAAAATAACCGCAATAAAACGTCCTTTTTTACTTTCTATTTTATTAAAAAAAGAAAACGTAACTAAGGCTATGTCTTAGTTTTGTAATTCATATAAAGAAAAAAATCACCATTTTATTTTACAGTAATTTTAAATAAGAATAGGTATAATTTAATTAGAATGCCTCATAAAAAAACCTGTCAGGATATAAACTTGACAGGTTTTTTATTTTTTATTATAAGATAGGCTAAGTATTAGCTTATCGCACCTTTTATACGTTTTATGGCTTCTATAATCTGTTCTTGCGAGGCAGCATAAGAAATACGAATACAATTTGGATTACCAAAAGCTTCACCAGTAACGGTTGCTACAAGTGCTTCTTCTAGTAAATACAAAGAAAAATCTGTTGCATTGTTTATGGTTGTACCACGTAATGTTTTCCCGAAGAAATGAGATACATCAGGAAATACATAAAAAGCACCCTCTGGGGTATTACTCTTAAACCCTTCAATGTCATTTAACAAGCCTAATATTAAATCCCTACGTACTTTAAACTCATCAATCATAAATTGAACACGCGAAGGCGATTCGTTTAACGCAGTAATAACGGCACGTTGTGCAATACAATTAGCACCACTAGTTATTTGACCTTGTAGTTTGTTGCAAGCACGAGCAATTTTTTCTGGAGCTCCAATATAGCCTATACGCCATCCCGTCATGGCAAAAGCTTTAGAAACTCCGTTTACGGTAATTGTTCTATCGTACATATCGCTAAACTCTGCAATACTAGCATGACCTTCACCATAATTTATGTGTTCATAAATTTCATCAGAAACAACATATATATTAGGATGTTTCACTAATACATCAGCTAAGGCTCTTAATTCTGCTTTGCTGTAAACCGAACCACTTGGGTTACAAGGCGAGCTAAACCACATCATTTTTGTTTTGGGCGTAATAGCTGCTTCAAGCTGCGCTGGTGTCATTTTAAAATCAGTATCAATAGACGTTTTAACTTCTACAGGAACACCATCATTTAACTTAACAATATCAGAATAACTAACCCAGTAGGGACAAGGTAAAATAACTTCGTCGCCTTGGTTTAACATAATACCAGCAATATTTGCTAAAGCTTGTTTTGCCCCAGTAGACACTACAATTTGAGGTAATGTATACGCTAAATTGTTATCACGCTTAAATTTTGTTATAATGGCTTCTTTTAACTCTACATAACCATCAACAGGTGTGTAGGAGTTATAATCATCATTTATGGCTTTAATAGCAGCTTCTTTAATGAAATCTGGCGTGTTAAAATCTGGTTCTCCTAAACTTAGGCCAATAATGTCTTTCCCTTCTCCTCTTAACGCTCTTGCTTTGGCTGCCATTGCTAAAGTAGCAGATGTAGCCATGTTTAAAATTCTATCGGATAGTAATTGCATGTAATTTATAGTAAATAAAAGTGGTTATACGTGTAAAGTTGGTTTAATACCCATGTTTCTTAAATATTTGAAATGAGCAATAATGGCGCCACGGGTTGATTTATATTCGTGGTATGGTAAATTAAATTCTTTGGCGGTTTCTTTAACTATTTTTGAAATTTTAGTGTAATGAACATGGCTTATGTGTGGGAAAATATGATGCTCCACTTGATGGTTTAAGCCTCCTGTAAACCAATTTACTATACGGTTTTTAGTGCTAAAATTAATGGTGGTTTTTAATTGATGAATAGCCCAAGTGTTTTTCATGGTACCATCTTCTTGTGGCACAGGCATCTCGGCTTCGTCCATAACATGTGCTAATTGAAATACCACACTTAAAATTAAACCAGCTGTGTAATGCATAGCAAAAAAGCCAATTAAAATTTTCCACCAAGCAATCTCTAAAAACACCATAGGTACAACAATCCAGATGGCTACATATATAATTTTAGAAATAACTAATTTACTCCAATTCCAAACAGGATTTGGTAGTTTGCCGTATGATAACTTACGTTTCATAAAGCGTCTCATTTGTTGCCAGTCTGTTGTAATGGCCCAATTTATAGTAAGTAATCCATAAAGTAGCACCGAGTAATAATGTTGAAACTTGTGATGCCACTTCCATTCAGAATGCTCAGTAAAACGTAAAATACGTCCAGCGTCTAAATCTTCGTCATGACCATGTATGTTAGTGTATGTGTGGTGTAACACATTGTGCTGTACTTTCCAGTTATAAGTATTGCCAGCAAGTATATAGATACTACTGCCCATAAGTCTGTTAATCCAATCTTTATTTGAAAAAGCCCCGTGATTTCCATCATGCATTACATTCATGCCAACACCAGCCATGCCTATCCCCATAACTATGGTTAATAAAAACTGAAGCCATCCAGATATATCTAAAGTTAATAAAAGAAAGTATGGTGATAAAAATAAAGTAAACATAACAATAGTCTTTACCCATATTTTCCAATTACCAGTACGTTTAACATTATTCTCTTTAAAGTAACTATTAACACGTTTGTTTAGTGTTCTAAAAAACTTTGCAGAGTCGGTTCTCGAAAAGGATAATGCTTGTTTAGTCATGCTTTTGTTATTAAAAGGTTTAATAATAATCGTTTATCAAACCAATTACAAAGGTAAGTATAAAACAATTGAAGTAATAACGTTTCTTTTGTAAAAATATGTACGTAAAAAGTATATTTTTGTTGAAAATTTAACAAAGCACTCATCTTGATTTTCTTTATGGTCTTAAAAATGATTGAAATTAGTCCGTATTTTTTTGTGTAAAGATGCTATGTCTATCAAGGTTAGCCCAATGAATACAAATTTTAATTCATTTTTTGATTAAAAACAAAACCTTTAAATAAATTATTAATTACATCTCATTATTTAACTAATTATAAGCAAAATATGGAACTTGTTTTAAAATATTTCCCAAATCTAACCGAAGACCAAAAGCATAAATTTGCACAGTTAGAGGCTCTATATCAAGATTGGAATTTAAAAATTAATGTGGTGTCTAGAAAAGATATAGATGAACTTTATTTAAGGCATGTGTTGCATAGTTTGGGTATTGCTAAAGTGATAACCTTTAAAGCGGGTAGTAAGATTTTGGATGTTGGCACAGGTGGTGGTTTTCCGGGTATTCCATTAGCTATATTATTTCCAGAATGCCATTTTCATTTGGTGGATAGCATTGCCAAAAAATTAAAAGTAGTTGATGAGGTTGTTGCTGGATTAGAGCTCACCAATGTTACTACAACGCATAGTAGAGTAGAAGAGATTAAAGATCATTACGATTTTATTGTAAGCCGTGCCGTGGCAGCTATGCCAACTTTTGTGCATTGGGTTAAAAATAAAATTGCAAAACAGCAAAACCATGATTTTAAAAATGGAATTTTATATTTAAAAGGCGGTGATTTATCTGAAGAACTTAAAGATTACAAAGCCACCACCATTTATAATTTAAGCGATTATTTTTCCGAAGATTTTTATGAAACCAAAAAAATGGTACACTTACCTGTAAAATATAAAGGGTAATTATTCGTGAAACTTAATTTTGAGAAGTCAGTAATAAGTGAAAATTATAACTGAACTCATTCTGAGTTAAGCAGGATTTGGGTTTGATGTCTTTTATTTTAGTTTAACTAATTCATTTATTTGGTTGTTAAAGTAGAAGTATTGATTTTGAAACCAATAGGTCGTGTTGTATTGCTGTATATTATTTAGATTAACACCAATAGAAAGAATATTATTGGCTCTTTTAAAATTTAACTTTGCTTTATTGGTGTCTTCTAGTTTTAAATACGCCATTGCTAGACCAAGATAAGCATCAAAATCTGTAGTATCGTATTCTACGGCTTTAGAAAAATCTATAACAGCTTTGTCGTACAACTCAAGAAATTGGTTTGCAGCACCTCTGTAAAAGTAAGCATATGCATTTTTATTGTTAAGCCTTAACGATTTTGTTAAGTCACCTTTAGCTTCTTTATAATATTTTATGTCCATTAAAAATGCGCCACGATTATAATAGTTGTCAGCATTAGGTTCTAATAAAATAGCTGTAGAATAATCATTTAAAGCATTGGTGTATTGTTTTAGAGCTTTATAAGATAATGCTCTAAATAAATATGCTTTGGTACTGTTTTGGGCTAGTTTTATAACACTAGTAAAATCTTTAATGGCATCGTTATAGTCTTCTAAATCATATTTAACACATGCTAAACTGTATAAGGCATCTATAAAGTTTTCGTCAAATATTAAAGCCTTAGCATAATCTTCTTTAGCGCCTGTAAAATCTTTTATACTGTACCTGGAGTTTCCTCTGTTATAATAGGTATCAGCATCGGGCTCGTCTATAATTATTTTAGAATAATCTACAATAGCACCATGATAATCACCCAAATCATTTTTTGCAATACCTCTTTGAAAATAAGCATCTAAATGTTTTGGAGCTACATCTATAACTTGGTTTAAAATAGAAATTCTTTCGTTTAGGTTTGATGTTCTTAGGGCTTTTCGGTAAAGTTTGTTGGCTTGTCCAAAACTAAGTATGGGAATAACTATAAATAGTGCGAGTCGTAATTTTTTCATAGTAAAAATATGCAACAAATAATATGCCGTTATGTGAGATTTAATAAATAAAATGAAAGATAATTAATTTTTTTTAACGAATAACTATGGTTATGTAATACTTAGTTGAGTTTTGTTTGTTTGTAATCCTTAAATTTATGTAGATGTTACGTTATCAATTAATAAGACTTCCAAGATATCTTAAAAAACAAAACCGAGGCTATCAAATAATAGCCTCGGTTTTTATAAATATATAGATTTTTTGTTTCTTACAGTATTATTATTATTATTCTCCCAAAAATGGGTAACGATAATCTGTAGGTGTTACAAAAGTTTCTTTTATCATTCTTGGCGATACCCAACGCAATAAATTTTGCGAACTTCCTGCTTTGTCGTTTGTGCCAGATGCTCTAGCGCCTCCAAAGGGTTGTTGTCCTACAACCGCACCTGTTGGTTTATCGTTAATATAAAAATTACCAGCGCAGTTTTGTAAAGCTTCTGTAGCCTGTGTTATGGCATGTCTATCTTTAGAAAGAATAGCACCTGTTAAGGCATATTCACTAGTTTCGTCTACAAGTTTTAAAGTTTCTGCGTAAGCATCATCTTCATAAACATAAATAGTGATTACAGGACCAAAAAGTTCGGTACACATCGTTGTATATTTTGGGTCTTTGGTAACAATAACTGTAGGTTCTATAAAGTACCCTTTGCTTTTGTCGTATCCACCACCCACAATAACTTCAGCATCTTTATCTGCTTTGGCTTGATCAATGTATTTTGCTAATTTATCAAAAGACCCTTCATGGATTACTGCTGTAATATAGTTGCCCATGTCTTCTGGAGAACCCATTTTAAAAGAGCTAACATCTTCAATTATCTGTGCTTTAACATCACTCCATAAACTTTTAGGAACGTAAGCTCTAGATGCCGCGCTACATTTTTGACCTTGAAATTCAAAAGCACCACGCACAATAGCTGTAGATACTTGTTTTGAATTGGCCGATTTATGAGCTACAATAAAATCTTTACCTCCTGTTTCTCCAACAATTTTTGGATACGTCTTATAGTTATGGATGTTATTTCCTATTTGTTTCCAAAGTTCTTTAAAGATAAATGTAGAACCGGTAAAGTGAAGACCAGAGAAATCTGGACTTGCTAATACGGTATTGGTAATCATTACAGGGTCTCCAAAAACAACATTAATAACGCCTGGAGGAACACCAGCTTCTTCAAAAACATCCATAATTACTTTTGCAGAATACACTTGGCTGTCACTTGGTTTCCAAACCACAACATTACCCATAAGTGCCATACATGCTGGTAAGTTTCCAGCTATAGCTGTAAAGTTAAAAGGTGTTACAGCATAAGTAAAACCTTCAAGCGGACGATATTCTACACGGTTCCAAGCATCACTTGTGCTTTCTGGTTGCTCCATATATATATCAGTCATAAACTGAACATTAAAACGCAAGAAATCTATAAATTCGCAAGCAGCATCAATTTCAGCTTGATGTATCGTTTTAGATTGCGCAATCATGGTTGCTGCATTAATTTTGGCTCTGTATGGACCTGCAATTAACTCAGCAGCTTTTAAAAATATACCTGCGCGTTGTTCCCATGGCATTAAACTCCATGTTTTTCTAGCTTCTAGTGCTGTATTTATAGCATCTTCAACATGAGATTGCTCAGCTAAATGATATGTTCCTACGATATGCTGATGATCATGCGGAGGAGACATGGTTCTTGTTTTTTCTGTTTTTATGTTCTTTCCGTTTATATACAAAGGGACATCTACTTGACTATTAAACATATCTTTGTAAGTCTTGGCTACAGATTCTCGTTCTGGAGAGCCAGGAGCGTAACTTTTAACAGGTTCATTAATAGCTATTGGTACATTAAAAAAGCCTTTTCCCATCATTATTAAGTTTTTGTTATTGAATTTTTATTAAATAAGGGTCAAATTTACGAATTATTTAATCATTGTGATGTCTAACATTGCATAAAAGCACGTTAAATTTTATTTATTTTTTGTAAGTTGCCAAACCATTTAAAGACTACTTTTTTTATGTGTACAGTAACTATTATTCCTAAGGGAAAAAACGATTTTATATTAACCTCTAATCGGGATGAAGCACCAGATAGGTTGCCCTTAATTCCAGATTTTTATACCATTAACGAAACTAAACTTTTGTTTCCTAAAGATGTAAAAGGAGGAACATGGATTGGTATAAGCGAAAAAAACAGAGTAGTTTGTATTTTAAATGGCGGTTATATTAATCATAAAAAACAAGAACGTTATAGAATGAGTCGTGGCATAGTGGCTAATGATTTTATGCTGTCTAACGATATTGTTCCAGATGTCGAGTCTTATAACTTAGACGGTGTAGAGCCTTTTACCATGGTTATTGCAGATTGGAATCCAGAATTAAAATTTTATGAATTGGTATGGGATGGTTATAAAAAGCATTTTACTCAGTTGCCTTTAGCTCCAAAAATTTGGTCGTCTTCTACCTTATATACAGAAATGATGAAACAGGAACGTTTACAATGGTTTAATGATTACAAAAGTAATGTTGAATTAAACGCGGGTTCATTATTAAATTTCCATAAAACAGCTGGCGATAATAACGATGATTATGGAGTGGTCATGAACCGTGGGTCTGTGAAAACAACTAGTGTGACTCAAATAGAGAAGCATGAACATGATGTTAATATACGTTTTGAAAACATTGTAGATAAATCTGTAGCAGTTAAAACGTTCAATCTCCCAGAAGTAGTAAATGGATAATACGGGTATTATTTTAACATTGGCCTATCCGGATACTGTGGTGATGGTGGCAGAAGAGTGGTATTCTCCCATGCTTAGATTTATAGGTATTGGTAAAAAAAATTATTTAAAAGCTGGGCATGCGGCCTTGGTTTTAATTGAAAAAGAAACAGGTATTCTAGAATATCATGACTTTGGACGTTATATTACACCTGAGCCTAACGGAAGGGTAAGAGGGAGAGATACCGATAATGAACTAGATTTTCCAATACGAGCACATGTTGAAAACGGAACTATAAAAAACTTAAATGATATTTTAATTTTTTTAGCGTCACAACCTAAGTTAACTCATGGTGATGGCGATTTAATAGCTTCTGTTTGTGAATGTGTAGATTATAAAAAAGCAAGAACGCACATAACCATGATGCAGGATAGGCATTTTATAAGGTATGCGGCGTTTTTAAAAGAAGGTACAAATTGTGCTAGATTTGTAACAGATGCTTTAATTGCATCGGTTAAAGATACTCATATGGAAAAACAACTGGTGCAATCTAAATGGTTTACACCAAGTACTGTTGGTAATGTTTTATTGTCTAATACGGGAGAATATCCGTTTAGAGTTTCGGCTGCTGGTGATATATCAGAATTTAAAGGATCTCAAAAAAGTGAAAATTTACGTTGTTTTTTAGATAAATTAAAAGATCACGAGCCTAATTTTGTTGGAACATTAGAGCCTAAAAGTGTTGATGGATTACATGAAAGTGCGCAATGGTTATCTGGTATTGCTGCAGGAGCATGGTTTGAATTGCAGAAAACGGATAAAACATCAGAATACAGATATAAACGAATTTCTCCTTATGGAGATGTAAATGTTGATGCTGTTTTTATAGTTGAAGATGCCTCTTTCGATTATAATAAAGGCTATAAGTTTGTGCATTACTCAAATTGCAAATTCTTTCATGTTGAGCAAGAAGGAAAGGTTTTTAGATTTGATTTAAAAAATTAATCACTAATTTTATTAGTGAAACTCAGTTTTGAGAAGTCTGTAAGACGTCCTCAATATTGTAAGTTGAACTAATTCCGCTTTTTCAAGTGAATATGGGTTTAATAAATTTTATTACGCGAGACTAGTAGTTTTCTAGTTAAAGCTTAATTAACAGCAAAATGTGCACTCAGTTTAAATGTGGGTATCGTAACTTTAAACTTTTTAGTCGTGGTAAAGTTTACCATACTGTAATGACCTTGCATAGCGCCAAAAGGCGATGTTAATAGGCAGCCAGAGTTGTAAGTATAAGATTCTCCTGGTTGTATAACAGGCTTTTTTCCAATAACACCTTCGCCAGAAACGGTTTCTACATTATTTAGGGCATCCAAAATTTTCCAATGGCGTGCATTGAGTTGTACAGAATCTTTACTTTGGTTTGTAATCGTAACAGTATATCCAAATGCATACTGTATTTTATAATTTTTATAAAACGAACCTTCGTAAGTTGTAACTACCGAAATTTTAATACCTCTTGTAACTTGTTGTACCATATAATTTGGGATTGGGCAACACGCATTTAACTGCTAAAATAATAAAAATAACTGATTATTAGTAAATTATGTCTATATCAAACTAAAAAAATCAGATAAAAATTATATTTTTAATTAGATATGTTAACAGAGCTTCCTTCTCCTAATCCAATAATTTTATCAAATCTTGCACCTAAGTCTCTGTAGTATATGAGTACTTTATAATTATTTTCAGTTTGATAATAATTACCACTAATGATACCTTCGTCAATAGAATTGTCCTTATTAAGAACCACAAATTTGTAGTTATAAAACCCTTGTTTAAGCAATATAGGAATTTGATAAACTTTTTTTTCAGGGTCGTATAGTAGTTTTGTGCTTTTATTAATGGCGTAATTGTTAAAATTACCATAAACGTGTATGTCTTTATCTTTTAAAGCTTCTTTGGCTTCTAAAGAAAAATGCATCCAAACATAATCGGCTTCAATACTCGGGTTATCGGCATCAATATTTAAAATCACATAATTACCATTTATATCAGGGTTGTAAGTATATGGTCTTTTTCTTCTTACAATGTTAGTGTATAAGTGGTTATGATATAAGTCTAATAAATCTACAAATTGAATTCCTGTATTTGCAGCTCTTACATCCTTATTTTCAAAATAAAAATACTCGTTTCCGCCCCAAAAACTAGTTTCGGTATCATATTTATATATCAATTGATTACCTATAGTGTATTGTGGTTTTAAATCTGAAATTACAGTGTTTAAATTATTGTTTTGTATGATGACTGCTTTTACGGTTTGTAAAGGGTTATTAAATTGCATGCTTTTAGATGATACCGTAATATCTACACGCTGTTTCTCTTCTATATATTGTACGTCTCTTGCGCGCTTGATACTTACGCCAACATTAGTTTTGTCTTCAAAAATCATGAATTTTCTAGAGAAAACAAGGTCACCATCATCATTATATATAGAAATCATATAATTACCGGACACTTTAAGTGCTTTTGTAAATTGATTAGGTATGGTGAGTTTGTAATGCGAATACATTTGATAGGTGTTAAATGAATTTTCATAATCTCTTATACGCTGATTGTCAAAGCCGTCCATAAATTCCGTTTTAATTAAAACAGAAGGTGTCCAATCAAAATTAAAATGCTCAATTTTATAATAATAATCGTCTTCATCACCGTTTAGAGCATCAAATTCTAGTACTACAAACTCCCCAATTTTTAAAATGGGTAATTGGGTTTCTGGGGTGTTTCCTCTAAAGTTAATCGTTTTTATATAATCGGGAGGATTAACTTCACTGACTTGTGCTGTAATTAGAAAAGGGAAAAATAATAAAAGAAAGAATTTAGGCTTTAATATCATAAATTTAGGTTTACGAGGTAAAGATAATCAAAATTCATGCCTAAACTAAAAGATTATTTAGAACAGATATAAATAGCATGATGGTTGTAAATAGAATAAAAATTTAGCTATTTATTCGTATTTTTGCACCGATTTTTAGACAACTAATTTCAATAAAATAAATATGTCAAACGACATTCGTATTAAAAAAGGTCTGGATATTAAACTTAATGGTGAGGCTGAAAAAAGTCTTGAACAAGCTATAATAAGCAACTACATCACCATTAGGCCAGAAGATTTTCACAGCGTTATTCCAAAACTTGTTGCAAAAGAGGGGGCTTTAGTTAAAGCTGGAGACACCTTGTTTTATGATAAAAACCATGAGTCAATTATGTTCGCTTCGCCAGTTTCTGGTAAAGTTGTTGAGGTAGTTCGTGGTCCAAAGCGACGCATTGATGCTGTTAAAATTCAAGCCGATAAGCCACAATCGTATAAAGATAACGGTGTGTTCGATGTAGATGGAGCTAATCCAGAAGCTATTAAAGCACATTTGTTAGCCACAGGTTGTTGGCCATTTGTAAAACAACGTCCTTATGATGTTATTGCAAACCCAGATAAATCGCCAAAAGCGATATTTATTTCAGGGTATGCGAGCGCACCATTGGCAGCAGATTTAGACTTTACATTAACTGGAAAAGAAGCAGAATTACAAGCTGCAGTTACCGCAATAGGTAAACTTACAGAAGGTAGTGTACATGTTGGTGTTGGTAGTTCTAACTCACCACTTGCGGGTTTGTCTGGGGTTACAATACATAAAGTTTCTGGCCCACATCCATCAGGAAATGTGGGGACGTTAATAAACAAGTTAGATCCTGTAAATAAAGGTGAAATTGTTTGGACAATTAATCCTCAGGATTTGGTGATTATTGGAGAGTTGTTATTAACTGGTAAATTCAATGCTGAACGCATAGTGGCTTTAGTAGGGTCGTCAGTTAAACAACCTAGGTATTTTAAAACCCTAATTGGTAGTGAAGTAGCTACCATGATTTACGATAAAGGCGTTGATAAAGATGCTAACGATAGAGTTATTTCTGGAAATGTTTTATCTGGAAAGCAAATTAAGCCAGATGGCGCTTTAGATTATTATAGCAATGTAATTTCTGTTATTCCAGAAGGTGATGATTACGAGCTTTTTGGTTGGAATAAGCCTATTTTTAATAAAGTATCAACATCTAGAGCATTAACGTTCTCTTGGTTAACACCTAAGAAAAAATTTGATTTAAATACAAACACAAACGGAGAGCATAGAGCTTTTGTTATTACGGGAACTTATGAACAAGTATTCCCTTTAGATATTTATCCCATGCAAATATTAAAGGCTTGTATGTATAAAGATTTAGATGAAATGGAAGCTTTGGGAATGTATGAGGTAGCTCCAGAAGATTTTGCTTTAACCGAGTTTGTATGTGTTTCTAAACAACCACATCAAAAGATTATAAGAGAAGGTCTAGACTTAATGCTTAAAGAGATAGGATAATGAGTTTAAAAAGTAAATTACACGATTTAAAGGAAAAGTATAAAGGCAAAAAAATGGCTCCGGCCTTTAATGCGCTTCATACGTTTTTATATCTGCCTAATGAGACTACCCATGGAGGCACTCACATTAAAGCAGCAGACGATTTAAAACGTACTATGAATATTGTTATTATGGCTCTTGTGCCATGTTTAATATTTGGTATGTTTAACGCTGGTTATCAGCATTATTTAGCACAAGGTTTAATTACTTCAGCAGAAGGATTTTTAGGAGCTTCATTTTGGACTCTTGATAACCTAATAGTTGGTGCTTGGACCGTTTTACCATTGGTAGCGGTCTCTTATGGAGTAGGTTTAGCGGTAGAATTTTTATTTGCTGTTATTAAAGGTCACGAAGTAGAAGAAGGTTATTTGGTAACAGGGATGTTAGTGCCACTTATTGTGCCCGTAGATATTCC
Organism: uncultured Algibacter sp.; assembly: GCA_947499935.1. Lineage (GTDB taxonomy): Bacteria > Bacteroidota > Bacteroidia > Flavobacteriales > Flavobacteriaceae > CANMQH01. The sequence continues at coordinate 555,396 of CANMQH010000001.1, forward strand.
ACTTTGGATGCTTTCTGTAGCTGTAATTTTTGGTGTCGTTATCGGTAAAGAAGTTTTTGGAGGTACAGGGATGAATATCCTTAATCCAGCATTAACTATTCGTGCATTTTTATTCTTTGCATATCCTACATGGATGTCTGGAGATAAAGTTTGGGTACACGGCGCAAAAGCTTTAGAAGGTACACCAGATGCTATTTCTGGAGAAACGTTGTTAGGAGCTTATGCTCAAAACAGTTCTTTAGCAGGTATAGATTATTGGGATATGTTTTGGGGGATTATACCAGGTTCGGTAGGAGAGACTTCAAAATTTTTAATAATTATAGGCGCGTTATTTTTGATTTTCACTAAAATAGGAAGTTGGAGAATTATACTAAGTACTATTATTGGAGCTCTAGTTATGGGGTTAATATTTAATGGTGTTGTAAGTGCAGATTGGATATCAGAATCAAGTAAATTTTACGGATTAATGAGTATCCCATTTTGGCAACATTTAATTATTGGTAGTGTTCTTTTTGGAGCAGTTTATATGGCAACCGACCCCGTTACAGCATCACAAACCAATAAGGGGAAATGGATTTACGGATTCTTGATAGGTTTTATTTCCATTATGATTCGTGTATTCAATCCGGCATATCCAGAAGGCGTATTTTTGGCCATATTGTTAATGAATGTTTTTGCACCAACAATAGACCACTACGTAATACAGGGTAATATTAAAGGTAGGATGAAGCGTTTAAAAGTTAAAACAGCATAATTATGGCAGTTAATACAGAAAAAAACTCATACACTATAATCTTTGCAGTAGCCATGGTACTGGTTGTAGGATTCTTATTGGCATTCACAGCATCTTCGTTAAAATCTAATATTGACGAAAATAAGCGCATGGAAAAGCAACAGAACATCCTATACGCTATGGGAATCAATGAAAATGGAGATTCTGATATCGTTTTTATAGGCACTGATAAAGTTGCTGATGCATTTAAATCTAAAGTTTCAGAACAAATTGTTTTAGAAGTTAAGGGTGGTAACATCATTAAGCAAATGACGCGTGAGCAATATATGGCGCTTAAAGAAAGTAATGGACAAGAGCCTTATTTAATAGATATTAAAAAAGAGCAGACTAAAGCTAAAAATGGGGAGTCTAGATTTTTGCCATTATTTGTTGGCAAAAATAAAGAAGGAAAAACAGTATATGTTGCACCCATACGTGGTAAAGGCCTTTGGGATGCCATCTGGGGATACGTAGCTGTAGATAAAGATATGGTTGTACAAGGTGCATTCTTTGATCATGCTGGTGAAACACCAGGTCTAGGAGCAAATATAAAGCAACGTTATTTTATGGATGATTTTTATGGAGAACGCTTGCTAACAGAATCAGGTGCTTTTAAAGGTATATCTGTTGCAAAAGGAAATAATGATCCTAAAAATGAAATCAAAGATGATTACGAAGTAGACGCTTTAGCAGGAGCTACAATTACAGGAGATGGCGTATCAGCTATGATCAAAAAAGATTTAAAATTATATTTACCTTACTTTAAAACGTTAAAATAATATGGGACTACTTTCAAAAAAAGATGCAAAGTTAATCACAGATCCTTTAGCGGATAATAACCCAATTACAATTCAGGTTTTAGGTATTTGTTCGGCATTAGCCATTACAGCAGAGCTTAAAGCATCATTGGTAATGGGTATAGCTGTATTATTTGTATTAAGTATAGGTAATGTTGTTATTTCATTAATGCGAAATATAATTCCATCTAAAATTAGAATTATTGTTCAATTAATAGTGGTAGCAGCTTTAGTAATTATTGTTGATCAGGTTTTAAAAGCTTTTGCTTTTGAGTTGAGTAAGACTCTCTCTGTTTTTATTGGTCTTATTATAACGAACTGTATTATCATGGGGCGTTTTGAAGCTTTTGCTTTAGCAAATAAACCATGGCGTTCATTTTTGGATGGTATTGGTAATGCTTTAGGATATGCACTTATTTTAGTTATTGTAGGATTCTTTAGAGAACTTTTAGGTTCTGGTACTTTATTTGGATTTCCAGTGCTAGGCGACCCTATAGAAAAAACAGGCGTATATGCTATAGGTTACGAAAATAATGGTTTTATGCTTATGCCACCTATGGCGTTAATTATAGTAGGGCTTATTATTTGGGTACAGCGTAGTAGAAACAAAACTTTAATTGAAGATTAATATTCTTTTAAGAATTTAAAATAAAAGACAATGATAGAGCACATCGAATTATTTTTCAAGTCAATTTTTATTGACAATATGGTGTTTGCGGTTTTCTTAGGTATGTGTTCATACTTAGCCGTATCTAAAAAAGTAGCAACAGCAGTTGGTCTTGGTGCAGCGGTAATATTTGTATTAGCTATTACGGTGCCATTAAACTGGTTGTTAGATCAATATTTATTACAACCTGGTGCGTTACAATGGACAGGTATTGAGGGAGCAGGAGAAATGGATTTAGGTTTCCTTTCATTTATTATGTTTATTGCAACCATTGCAACCATGGTACAATTAGTAGAAATTGTGGTAGAAAAATTTTCGCCATCACTATACAATTCTCTGGGTATATTTTTACCACTTATAGCCGTTAACTGTGCTATTTTAGGAGGATCTTTATTTATGCAATCCCGTGAGATTGAATCATTAGGATTGGCATTTAACTATGGCATCTCTTCTGGTATTGGTTGGTTTTTAGCAATCTTAGCTATTGCAGCTATCCGAGAAAAAATTAGATATTCAAATGTGCCAGCACCTTTAAGAGGTTTAGGTATTACATTTATTATTACAGGATTAATGGGTATTGGATTTTTAAGTTTTGGAGGCATGTTAACTGGTGGTGATGAAGAAGAATCATCTAAACCAACTACAGAACAAGTTGAAAATATATCTACAGATATAGATAAAGAATTAGCTAATAACACTAAAATAATAGAATAGTATGATTTTAGCAGTAGGAACATCAGAAACAGTAATAGCAACTATTGGAGCGTTTTTATTAATCACGCTAATTTTGGTAAGTTTATTACTTTTTGTAAAACAAAAACTATCACCATCTGGTCCCGTAAAAATCACCATTAATGGTGAAAAAGAAATAGAGGTTGCCTCTGGAGGAAGTTTATTATCTACCTTAGGTGGTAATAAAATATTTTTACCATCAGCTTGTGGTGGTGGTGGAACATGTATTCAGTGTGAATGCCATGTATTAGAAGGTGGAGGAGAAGCGCTACCTACAGAAACACCTCACTTTACAAGAAAAGAGTTGCAACATGGAGCACGTTTGGCATGTCAAGTAAAAGTAAAACAAGACATGAATATTACCATTCCAGAAGAAGTGTTTGGTATAAAAAAATGGGAAGCCACTGTTGTACGTAATTACAATGTAGCATCGTTTATCAAGGAATTTGTTGTAGAAATCCCAGAAGATATGGGCTATAAAGCAGGAGGTTATATTCAAATTGAAATTCCGCCATGTGAAATAAAATATTCTGATATGGATATTACAGCGCACCCTGAAGAGCATGAAACTCCTGATAAGTTTCAAGCGGAATGGGATAAGTTTAAACTTTGGCCGTTGGTAATGAAAAATACAGAAACCATAGAACGTGCATATTCCATGGCTTCTTTTCCTGCTGAAGGTAGAGAAATCATGTTGAATGTACGTGTGGCTTGTCCGCCATTTGATAGAGCAAAAGGAGGCTGGATGGACGTTAATCCAGGTATTGCATCGTCATTTATTTTTAATCAGAAGCCAGGTGATAAAGTAACGATTTCAGGCCCTTACGGTGAATTTTTTATAAATGAATCTGAAAGCGAAATGCTTTATGTTGGCGGTGGTGCAGGAATGGCACCTATGCGTTCTCACTTGTATCATTTATTTAGAACATTAAAAACAGGTCGTAAAGTAACGTATTGGTACGGAGGTCGATCTAAACGTGAGTTATTTTATTTAGATCATTTTTATAAGTTAGAAAAAGACTTTCCTAATTTTAAGTTTTATTTGGCATTATCTGAGCCTTTACCAGAAGATAACTGGAAAGTAAAAGAAACTGTAGATGCACCAGGAGACGGTTTTGTAGGTTTTATTCATAATTGTGTAATAGATAATTATTTAAGCTTACATGAGTCGCCAGAAGATATAGAACTATATTTTTGTGGGCCACCATTAATGAATAAAGCTGTTCAGAAAATGGGTGAAGACTATGGTATCCCAGATGAGCATATCAGGTTTGATGATTTTGGAGGATAACATATTTATTACCCAATCAATTAATATAAATTTTAAAACCAGCACATTCCATTGCTGGTTTTTTTATGTCAATATTTCTGAGAACTGGTACTTAGGTTTGTGGTCTTCAAACTCGAATAACTTTGTGTAATCCATAACATGTTCTATGTTATCAAGTTTACATAGAAATGACACTACATTGCAAAGTCCATCAAATAAAACATCTTTATTAGTTGGGTTTTTAGTTTTTTCATTTTTATAATGAAGTGGTAATGTATAGCCGCAACTGGTTAAAAACACATTTTCGATTTTTAATAATTCCAAAGGTGAGTAGCCATTAAATTTTCGTCCTAAAGTTTGATGTACTTTACCTATATAATTTAATTCTAAAGCTCCATGCGAATCTGAGAAATGCTTCCAGTTATCAGTATTATCTAAAATATTTCCAACAGCACATTGATTACAGCATTCGGGATTTAGGCTATTGTTATGGAATGCAGTGTATAGTTTGTTTAAAGCAGCTTCTAATCGAATTGTAGTTTTCATACTTTTTGTTTAGTAGTAAATTACTAAAAAATAATCTAATATGCATAAATGGACATTTTAAAAGCTATAAGTTTAAATGAAGATTGTAATAATTAGTTCAACTCATTTATAATATACTTAGCAGAATCTATACGACTGAGTTTTAAGTATTTTTTTGCTAAATGAGAATTGCCTTCTTTTAAATAAGCTAAGCCTAGATAGTAACGTGCATTGTCCATAAGGGCAAAAGTATGGTTAGAATGTACAGTACGCTCTAGAAAAGGAATGGCTTTCTTAGTTTTTTTATTGGCCAGATGTGCAATACCTATAAAATAATTTAGTGTGTCGTTTTTAGGTTTCCTCTCAGATAATATTTGCCATGCATCAATAGCTATTTTATAGTTACCATTTTTATATTTTTCCATGGCATCGTTAAAGTCTGAACTATTAGCATCTTTAATATTAGTATTTATACCAATATCTGGTTTAAAGTAGTTATCATAAAGTTTTATGTTTTTTGGTGTTATAAAATACCAAATACTTAATGTCGCTACAATAATGGATGCCACAATGGCTAGTTTATTATGATTTAAAAATTGAACTTTAAGTGATGGTTGTAACTGTTTCTTGTTATTTATAATGTCTTCATGAAACTCATTTAACTTATCCTCTAAGGTTTGCTTCTCTATACCTAAAAGTAATACTTTAATATCTTCAACCTGAGCTTTAAATTCGGGGTCAATTTTGATATAGTCATTAAAGTCTTTAAGCTCTTTTGAGTCCATAGTGCCTTTAATGTAACGCTCTATGGCTTCAAGTAATTCTTGTGTTATATCGTTAGTATATTTCAACAGGTATTGATTTTGTTAGTAAAGCTTCGAGTATAATGTTTCTATACACGTGTATTTTTGGTGTTTAATTACAGTGGCTTCAGTATTTAATTTAATAGCTAATTCTTCTGTAGGCATTCGGTCAAAATAAATACTGCTTAAAAGTTCTCTACAAGGTTGTTTTAAATTTCTATAGGCTTTAACGGCGTTTTTAAGTTTTTTGTTTTCAATATTAAAACATCCATCTTTTGTTATAATAGTCTGCTTTTTTTTATTTGTAGGTTTTGTGTTTTTAACAGATTCATTACTAATATGTTTCATCCACTTTGCTTTAGATGTTTCAAATAAATAAGATTCTAAATCTGTATCATTACTAATGGATAATGTATTGTTTTTAATATCCATCCAAACTGATAGAAATGCATCTTGGTGTATTTTTTTTGCAAGATTAACAGATCCCTTTTTATTTAATATTATAGCTTCAGTTTTAGAATAGGTTTCTATATATAAACGTTTAAAAACATTAGTATTATTGTTTTTAAACGCATCTAAGAATAGCGTTGGGTTTTTAAATTTTATATTTTTCACCATATTTTCTTAAGAAAAATGAATGTACAATTATTTGGTATTAACACAAATACTAAACTATTAAAGGGTTATTAATTCGTTTATCGTTTTCTATCATGATAATAATAATTTTATTCTACACTGTAGAACTTTAAAATATAAATCGTTTTTACAACTTTTATAGTATTTTTGCACTATGAGTAAATCACTTACAGAGCAGGAATTACATAACCTGGCAATGAACCATGTTGGTAAAGATTTAGAACGCCGTGGCTTCGAATTTATTGCCATAAATAGTAAGCTCAAAAAGCATCCGCAATTTGTATGTATAGATAAAAATAGTCAGTATTATTTTGTGATTGTTAGAGCGGTTATATTACCCGAAAATCCAAATAATTATGATGTAGTTTGGATGGAATCTTTTAAAAAACACGCCAGAGATAAAGATGCCAAGGTATTATATGCAGGAGTAGGTTTAGGAAATAAATACGACGAAAAATCACCTATATATTTAGATGAAGACTATTTGCTAGAATATAATGGAATTCAGGTTCTAGAAACTAATTTGAATTAAATGGACCGGTTATTAATTCTCTTTTTCTGTGTTATTTTTTCTTCTTGTAAGGAGAAAATAACTAATACCGAAGCTCAAATTTCAAGTAACACAAAAATAGAAGGCGGTATTTTTGGTACATTTTATCAAGTAACCTACAGTTCTAAAGTTAATTATAAAAAGCAGTTTGATAGTTTGTTTTATGTTATAAATAAATCAATGTCAACATATCGAATAGATTCAGATATTTCTAAATTAAATAGAAATGAATTAGTTACTATGGGTGAGCACTTTAAAAATGTTTTTAATGCTTCAAAAAAAATATATATAGCAACAAATGGTGCTTTCGACCCAACAATTGGTGCCGTTGTTAATGCTTGGGATTTTGGTCCAGATGGAAAAATAACGAATTTAGATAGTCTTAAAATTGATAATTTAATGGAATCAGTTGGTTTTAATAAAGTTTCAATTATTGAAAATAGAGTCGTTAAACAACCCAATACATTTATAGATTTTAATGCTATAGCAAAAGGGTATGCTGTAGATGTTATTGCAGATTTTTTAAATAAAAAAAACGTAGAAAATTATTTAGTAAACATAGGCGGGGAGTTAAATGTAAAAGGTGTTAATCTTGAAAAAAAAACAGGTTGGACCGTTGGTATTGAGAACCCAAATTTTGATGGTTCACAAAGTTGGGACAAAGTATTTTATTTAAAGGATAAGGCTATGGCCACTTCTGGAGTTTATAGAAAATTTAAAATAGATGAACACGGAAATCGATATTCTCATATTATAAATGCAAAAACAGGTTATCCAAGTAAAACTAACTTGTTAAGTATATCTGTTATTGCTGATGATTGTATGACTGCAGATGCTTATGCTACTGCTTTTAAAGCGATGGGTATCGAAAAAATAAAAGCTTTTTTAAAACAACATCAAGAACTTAAAGTGTTTTTGATTTTTGAGAATGAAAACCAAGAATTTAGGACTTTGGGTTTAAATGAGTTTCCATAGAAATCACAACAAATTACTATTAGTAACTCCCTACTTAATTCACTAATTCATAAAGCGTAATCTTGCTGTTCTTTTTGCATTATCTCTTCTCTCCTAATCATTTTATTAATGAAACTCAATATTGAGAAGTTTGCAAGATTTGCGCAATATTGTAAGTTGAACGAACCTTGATTTTTTTCAGCGGGATTTATATTTAGTATCTTTTATTAATAAAACAGAGATATTGTATGAAATCTAATTTACAGAAGTCTATAAAACGTTATTATTATAAAACTTTGGTTATTAGCGTGTTTACAAGATGTTTTTTTCTCTGTGAACCTCTGTAAAAACTCTGCTAATCTTTGCGTAGCTCTACATAAGCGAACAATCGACAGCATCGGAAATAATATGAATTACCAAACCTAGGCCTACAAATCGAGATTTTTTAGGGATGGATAAAAAGATGTAAAACAAAATAGCAAAATAAGAATGTAAAGGATGAAACCCTATGCTACATCGGTTTGGGTCAAAAATAGGGGTTGCTAGTAGATGATCTAAATCGATTAACATACCTGCTATCATAACAAGATATGCATACTTCCAATTCGATTTAAAAAATAATAATGCGACAAGGAGTGGTAATAAAATATGACACCCATAATGTGCTAATGTTTGAAGCATTATAGGCGTACTATAGTTTGAGATTCTAGATAATTAACGCTATTTGGGCCTTCATTAAAAAGCAAATCTAAAATACTTAAATTTGAAATAAAACCATGCTTTGCATTAAAAACCTGGGTATAAGAATCAAAATCATCATGCATTGTTTTTTTAGCATTTACTAAAAATCTATAATCCGTTTTATAATCTACTGTTTTTTGATATGTTTTGGTTTGACTTATACTAAGATTTAATTGTAGACATTCGCATATAACCTCAAAACATTTTAAATTAAAATCTAAAATAAAGTTTACTTTATCTGTAAATAAGGGAAGCAAATCATCTTCGTAATACTCAAAAAAAGGAGATGTTCTGTAAGCAGAAAGTAAAGATTTCCAATGCAGACTTTGCCAATTTTGTTCATTAAATATTTTTACATCTCTATATTTTTGACGATTTTTTTGTGAATGAATCACAGGGATATTCAGAGCTAATTTGCCATTAGCACCGTATACATAAGTACGATTTCTATAGGTTTGCTTTAAAAAATTATCATCAGTTTCAAAAACAACATCTTTAGTCTGTACAGCAGCAATACAATGCGCTAGATTAGGAAAATATGTGGGATGTATTAATACACTCATTTTTTAGAAGCACTTAGTAACTTTATTTGCTCAGAAATACCATTTACATAATAGGTAATTATATTTAGGCTTTCTGCAAGTTTACTGCCTTTAAAACCATTAATATCTTGATAGCTAATACTGGTATTGTAAACCTCTAAATATTGGCTAGATAATGGTAAATAAGACCAATGCCAACGCTCTAAGTTGTAACCAGTTCTTCCTGCACCTTTAGTTGTATAAACCTGATAAAAACCATATTTATTAGCATTGTTAACAAGCCAGTCATATTCGGTTTTGCCTTGGCCTTTTTCAAAATAAGAATTATTTAGGTTGTTAATGTCAATATCGGTTCCCCAATGGTGTCTGGACGTTGTTGGCATAGAACTAAACTCTAATATTTTTTTGGCACGTTTTATAGGCGTTAGGTTTGCATATTTATGCCATTTTCTTTCCCAAATGGCTTTTTGTTCATAAAAATTTCTTGTTCCCGAAACCATCTTTAAAGTAATACCATCAGACTTAGCATGATTATACATGGCTATAAAAGCCTTATAAACAGTGTTTTTTAAGTATATGGTTTTCGTTGTGTAAATAGCGTTAGCTTTAACAAAACTGGTGTCCGTTTTATAATTAAACTTACCTAATACAAACGCTTTTGTAATGCGTTGTTGTTGTTGTTGTTTACTGCTGTCTGTTTTTTTTGCAACGGCTACTTTCGTTTCAACTTTAGCGATTTGTTTTAACGTCGTTTTTTTTTGATTACACGCATGTAAAACAATAAATAAACTAGCTAATAGTATGAAGTTTTTCATTAATAAAAAATCTGTTTAAGCCGTTTTCTTTTTCTTGTCTTTCCATTTATTAAAACCAAACCAGCCTAAGAGTAAAACCAGAAACGGAATTAAAAAAGATGTGGCTTTTCCAGAACCACTAACTGTAGTAAAGAAACGCTTCCAACGTGGGTTACTTAACCCATCCCAACTCATCCATATAAATACAGGTTTACCAACAACATGATTAAAAGGTACAAAACCCCATGCTCTGGCGTCTATAGAGTTATGGCGGTTATCACCCATCATCCAATAATAATTTTGTTTAAAAGTATACGTTTTAGCAACTTCACCATTAATTAATATTTGATTGCCTTGTACTTGTAATGTATTGCCTTCGTATTCTGTAATTACACGCTTGTATAAAGGTAAAACCTCTAAATTAATATTGATGGTTTTGCCTTCTTCAGGAATGTATAAAGGTCCAAAGAAATCAACATTCCAATTGTAATTTGGGTCGTGAGGAAAGATATTAGAATCTCTAACACCTTTTTCTTTAATATTAGGTTTTATACTAGCTACATTAGGATTATTTTTAAATTTTGCTAATGCTTCATCTGAAATAGCAGAAAAATAATAAGTGTTTTGGTTATTAATGATTCCAAAATTATCGGTTATATCATAGCGCTTTTTTAAAAGAGCTGGGTTAAATTGACTGTTTTTTGGTTGAACATAATAACTAAATTGCAGGTGTGCTCTGTCTGGTAATTCATTTTTCTTGCCATTTATATAAACAAAGCCATTACGTACTTCTAACGAATCTCCAGCAATACCAACACAACGTTTTACTAGATTTGTTTTTTTATCTATAGGTTTATAATAATTTCTATCGGGATTAAAATTATTCATATCCAACAGAGTATCTGCTGGTTGATTGAATACAACAATATCATTTCTTTCTATATCTTCAAATCCTGGAAACCTGAGATAAGGTAATTGTAGTTTGTTTTTCCATGATGATTTTCGGTTAGAAAAATTATCGTCAAATAAATAAGACTTAATACCTAATTTGGGTATCGTATCATGAACCATAGGCGCGGCTACTGTGGTCATAGGTATTCTAGCGCCATAATGAAACTTACTAACAAATAGGAAATCACCAACCAACAACGATTTTTCTAAAGATGATGACGGGATTGTAAATGGTTGTATAAAATACGTGTGTACAATGGTTGCTGCTACAATAGCAAATAATATAGAGCTTACCCAGTCTCCAGCCGATGTGATTGGTTTTAAGCTTCGGTCTTCTACATAAGTAACATCGGCTACGTAATTAAGATAATAGTTGTAAAAACCTAAGGTAACAACCGCTAAAACGGTATCTACAGGCATATTTTTGCCAAAACTTCTAGCCGTTTCAACCCATACTACCGGAAGCATAATAAGGTTAACAATGGGTAAAAATAATAAGATAGTCCACCACCAAGGCCGGTTAATAATTTTCATTAAAACTATGGCGTTATACACGGGGATAAAAGCTTCCCAAGCTTGTCTGCCAGCTTTTATATAAAGTTTCCATGTGCCTAAGGCGTGGATAATTTGTATAATCAAGATAAAAATTATCAATTGGGAAATCGTCATAGTCTTATCATTTTATTGTTGTTAGAAGCTAAAAGTATTGATGTGGTTACAAAATAATAAAGGATTAACCAATATTTAACACATCATTCATGGTAAAAATACCTGTTTTGCCCATAATCCATTCTGCAGCGATAACAGCCCCTAAAGCAAAACCTTGCCTGTTATGGGCTATGTGTTCTATGGTAATAGTATCTACTTCACTTTTATAATTTACAGTATGTGTACCAGGAACATCCTTAATGCGTTTTGCAGCAATAGGGATTGTCGCCTCTTTTTCTTGGTCTAGTGCCCAAGCTTGGTAACTGTTATGTTTTTGTATGATATCTTCAGCCAAAGAAATGGCGGTCCCACTAGGTGCATCTAACTTTTGGGTATGATGAATTTCTTCCATAGAAACGTTGTACTGTTTAAGTGTACTCATCATTTTAGCTAATGTTTTATTAAGCTCAAAAAATATATTAACGCCTAAACTAAAGTTTGAAGCATAAATAAAAGCGCCTTTTTTTTCTTTACACAGTGCCACAGCGTCATCATAATAATCTAACCAACCTGTTGTGCCAGAAATAATAGGAACATTATGATTGATACAGTTTGATATATTGTTAAAAGCTACCGTAGGAATACTAAAATCTATAGCAACGTCTGCTTTAGTAATATCGTAATCTGTATTGCTTTTATCTATAGTTAATACAACATCATGGCCACGTTTAATAGCTATTTGTTCTATTGTTTTTCCCATTTTTCCGTATCCAAGTAAAGCAATCTTCATTTTAAAATTTAAAGTTTAAAGTTAATCCAATATTACTAGAAGCATCAATGTCGTTAAATTGATATTTTGGTGCTAGTGATAGATTTTCATCGATATTATATTGCAATAAATGCGCATCTACATTGGCATCAATAATATTTAGAGCATACAGCCCTATAGTGACTAATAATGCTATTTCTTGATTTTTTCTGAAGAGTCTTTGCGCACGCTCTAAGCCTTCAATTGATATTCTAGGTTCTTCTAGCTGATTACCTTGGCTATCAAAAAAAAACTCATCGTTAGTATTGCCTGCTAATCTACTTTTGAAAGCATCTCTATATCGGTTATATTCTTTATTGTTTGTAACATAAAAATACACACCTGTACCAATAGCAGCATAAACAACAGGTATTTTCCAATATTTCTTGTTGTAAGCTTGCCCTAAGCCTGGTAAAATAGCAGAATAGAATGCTGCCTTTGCTGGCGATAAAGGATTTATAGGATTACTAACTTTAGTTATAGAATCTATAACAATGTCTTTGGTAATAGGCTTCTTTTTCTTGTCTTTATCTTGAGCTATTAAAGAAAAACAAGATAAAAATAAAAGTAGACTAGTAATAATAAATTTATTTAGAATCACCTTGAACTAATTTTTTAATACGATTAAAATCTTCTTCTGAATGAAAAGGAATCGTTATTTTTCCTTTACCGTTTTTAGAGACTTTAACGTCAATTTTGTGTCCAAAGTATTCTGAGAATGCCGTTATGCCTTTTTTTATGAATATTGGCATGTTTTCAGATTGCGTTTGTTTTGATGGTAATTCAATAGCTTCTGAGGCATTAAAGTTGCGTACCAAAGTTTCTGTTTCTCTAACAGATAATTTGTTAGAAAGTATTTTTTCGTAAATATCAAGTTGGTCAGTTTGGTTTTCTATAGTAATGATAGCACGACCGTGACCCATAGATATAAAGCCGTCTCGCATGCCTGTTTGTATAATGGGATCTAGCTTTAATAAACGCAAATAGTTGGCAATTGTAGAGCGTTTTTTGCCCACACGGTCGCTCATTTGCTCTTGCGTTAAATTAATTTCATCAATTAAACGTTGGTAAGACAAGGCTATTTCAATAGGGTCTAGATCTTGGCGTTGTATATTCTCAACAAGTGCCATTTCTAAAGATTCCTGATCGTTTGCTATGCGCACATAAGCAGGAATAGTCTCTAACTCTAATAATTTTGATGCTCTAAAACGACGTTCTCCAGAAACTAATTGAAATTTGTTAAGTCCTAATTTTCTAACCGTTATAGGTTGTATAATACCAAGCTCTTTAATAGAAGAGGCAAGTTCTCGTAAAGACTCTTCGCTAAAATTAGTTCTAGGTTGAAACGGATTAACTTCAATAAAATCGATATCCAATTCTACAATATTGCCTACAACTTTATCTGCATCTTTATCTTGTACAGATTGTATGTCGTTTTTAGGGTCGTTTAATAATGCCGATAAACCTCTACCTAAAGCTTGTTTTTTGGTTGCCTTAGCCATAATTTAGGAGTTTTTATTGATGATTTCTTTAGCTAAACTCAAATAATTATCTGCGCCTTTACTGCTGGCATCGTAATTTATAATGCTTTCGCCATAACTAGGTGCTTCACTTAAACGCACATTACGTTGTATGATGCTTTTAAAAACCATATCGTTAAAATGCTTTTGCACTTCTTCTACCACTTGGTTAGATAATCTTAACCTAGAATCGTACATGGTGAGTAATAAACCCTCGATATCCAACTCTGGATTATGAATTTTTTGAACACTTTTTATGGTGTTTAAAAGTTTTCCTAAACCTTCTAAAGCAAAATACTCGCATTGTATAGGAATAATAACAGCGTCAGCTGCCGTTAACGCATTTAGAGTTAATAAACCTAATGATGGCGCGCAATCAATTATAATGTAATCGTAATCATCTTTAATATCTACTAATGCTTTTTTAAGCATATATTCACGCTCATCTTTATCAACAAGTTCTATTTCAATAGCCACTAAGTCTATGTGAGCCGGAATAATATCTAGATTTGGTGTTTCAGTTTTTAAAACAGCCTCTTTAGCAGTATTAGAATGTTCTAAAAGTTGGTAAGTGCCTATATCTACAGTTTCTACATCTATACCAATTCCAGACGTTGCATTAGCCTGTGGGTCAGCATCAATGAGTAGTACTTTTTTTTCTAGAACGCCAAGCGAAGCAGCTAAATTTATAGATGTTGTTGTTTTACCTACACCACCTTTTTGATTAGCAATAGCAATGATTTTACCCATTAATTGATTTGGTTTTGTTAGTAACAAAAATACGATTATTTATGAGGAATAAAAATGGAATTTGTTAACAGTGGCATAAAATGAATAACCAGCTTATAAAAGCTGGTTATTCTACGAAACGTACGCAACTAATTTAGTTGTACTAATTAATTCTATTGGTTTCTTCTTCGTTTCCAAAAGCTCTATTTTTCGAGTTTATTTTGTTGTTGCCAAAGCTATAACTTAATGAAAAACGCACATATCTATTGTTTCTACTTTGTCCATATACTTGTCTTACGCCATTAACAACAGACTCTAAATTATCTAAATTAGAGGTTGCAAAAATATCTTTTATAACCACATTGCATTTTAAATTATTGTTTAAAAAAGACTTGCTGTAACCTAAATCCAAACTAAAAATATCTCCAAAGGTAAATAAATCAGACTGGGATTTAGAGTTGTAAAACGCATCAATTTGAAGTTTACTGGTTGTACTGAATTTTATAGTATTATTGCTAGAAGCAATATATGAGAATCCGTTTTGAGGTCTTGCATCAATTGGTTTTTTGAATTTACTTGTACTGTGAATTAATGTGAAACCGTTATTACTTTGAAGCCAATTTAACGTGTTAAATAAATAATTTTGACCAAATCCAATCGTAGTTTGGTTAAAAAAGTTATCTCGAGTTACTATTTGTGTGTTTTCTTCAATGTTAGATGCAAATATAACTCCAGAAGCATTGGTTCTTCTATTTAAAAATACATTTGTTGTTAATTTGTTTTTATAGGTGTGCTTTATCTCAAAATTATCATTAAAAGCGGGTTGTAAAAACGGATTCCCTTCACTAAAAGTATTACTACTTACATAAACTCTAAATGGGTTTAAGTTATTGAATCTAGGGCGTTGTATTCTTTTGGAATAACTAAATGAGAAATCATTATTCTCATCTTTTTTATACGATGCGTAAAAGGTAGGAAAGAGTTTTGTGTAGTTGTTATTATTGGTTTGATTTAACTCTACCGAAAACCCTTTTGTGGCCGTTATTTCTAGGCGTAATCCTAATTTTACTTGCCATTTGTTGTTTAGTTTTTTACTCCCATCAATGTAAACAGCTTGGTTATTTTCATCGTAAGTAAAACGATTAGAAACCGTATTATCAAATTCTGGAGTCCCCGTAATGGTATTAAAAAAGGCAATACCACTTTTACTTACTGTTGAGCTCGTTCTAAAGCCATACGATAAGGTCATGGTTTTTAACGGATGTACCATATCTGCTCTAAAACTTAAGTTTTTTATAGATTGATCAGAATCTGCAATGGCAGAAAAATTTATATTTTGAAATTCATTATTTGCATTAAAGCTTTCAGTTCTAAAATCTCTTGTTTTTTGCGCATCATAATTAAAGTAGTCCACATCAAAAGATAATATTTTTCCTAAAGTATCTAATTTAGTAACACTGTGTACGTTTAAAGCATGACTTATTCTTTCATCATGTTCTTGCCCGTTGTTTATTAGTAAAGAATCTATCGTACTATTGGTGTTAAAAATTCTAGTAGTACTTCTATCGCTTATACTAGGATTGTTTTTGCTCCCCAGATATTGAACACCAATTGTCGTGTTTTTTGTAAGTTCATAATCTAAAAGCAAGCGACTAGAAAGTGCCTTTTTACTATCTTTTGTGTTAATATCGATATCCCAAGTACTGGTTGGATAAAATACTTGGAAATCTTCAATACCTCTAATGAATCCACGTGTTTTATCGACACTAAACGATAAGTTTACTTTGCTTTTGTTGTATAATAAGCTGTTTCTAAAGGTTGTGAAATTATAAGTGTCAATGTTATGCATTATAGATGATGTGTTTTTCCAAGAATTTTCATGACCTTTTTTTAGAACGATATTTATAAGTCCGCCATTACCCGAAGCTTCATATTTTGCAGGAGGTGCAGTAATGATTTCAATTTTTTTAATATCGTTTCCAGAAATACTATTTAAATAATTAGTCAATTCTTCACCTGTAAGAGGAAGTAGTCTATCGTTAATCATCACTTGAGGTATGCCTTTGCCAAACATATTTATAATGCCATTTTGAACTTGCAACCCTGGAGCCACTTTTAAAGCATCCAAAGCATCGCCAGTGCTTGCCGAAATACTGTTTTCAACATTAAAGATGATACGGTCTGGCTTTTGCTCAATCAGTTTCTTTTGATGCGTTATTACAACTTCTTCAAGTGCGTTGTCATCTTTATTTAGTGTAATGATGCCTAAATCTAATGTTTCATTTAAAACAATATCCTTGCTAAAGGTTTTATACCCTATAAAACTTATGGTTAGTTTGTAATTACCTGCTTTAGTATTTAAATTAAAAACGCCATTATCATCGCTTATTCCTCCAGTTACCGTATCGCCATTTGGCGTTGTTAAAATAATATTAGCCCAAACTACAGGTGCGTTTACGTCTTTAATTTGACCTTTAATGTCTATTTGAGAAAAGATGAATAATGGAAAAATTAATAATAATAGGGTGATTAAATATTTCATGATTTTGATTTGATTATTTTGATAGATATTTTATAGTTTAATGTTCTTTATATCTCTAGTAACAGCATTTTTTTTAGAAGCATCTCTAAAAAAGGTTATACCAGTAAGTTGGTTTTTATTGTCTAGATTAAATTTTATATAATTAGGATAGTCGATAATTTTAAAGGTATTGTGACCTAAATAAACCATTTCGCTTTCATCTTTTCCTATAAAAAACTTGAATATCAAAGATTTTAAGTATAGCCTATTGTCTTTAACAACGATTGAAGATGTAACGTTTTGTTCTCCATAAAGAAAATCGATGTAATTTCCTTTTATACTTTCTATTAATACAGATGGTATGTCTTTAATTTCTTTTTTGTGAATAGTGTTCTCCCAATCCATTAGCTTAATAATTTCCTTTTTAGTGTAGGATAATATTGGAAACCTATTTGGTTTTTCCCCATTTGCAAAAATCACAAAACCATTACCTCGTGTCATGGAGCTCATCATATCACCACCTACTCCGGTATTAGAACCACTATGACTAAACCAATCAATATTACCAAAACCAAAAGCTCTAGCCCAACCTATGCTAGCACCTCCCGACGTTTTTATTGAAACAATGTTGGTTATACGCTTTGCAACTTTATTTGAGATTACTGTATTATTTTTGTTTTGAAGTGCATTTTGTATTTCTATACATAACATTGCCATATCAGAAGGGGTAGACCACATTCCAGAGGCTGATACTTGAGGGGTAATGGGAAGTCCCGTTTTAATTACGAGTCCATTTTTATCATGCACTTTAGCAACATTGGACAAGAACCCTTTTTCATGAGGCTGAACCATGGTGGTGTTCTTGAGTTTTAAAGGGTTGAAAATGTATTCTTTAGCTAATTTCGAAATCGATTTTTTAAAGTAATCTTCTAATGCTAATTGTACAATAACATAACCACCGCCACTGTATTTCCAATCTGTTCCAGGTGTAAATAAAATTTCTATTTCTTTATTATATCTTGGTGTTTTTCCTTGTAAACTTTCTATAATTGATGGTATGGTATCGCCTTCATAAAAATCTGCAAAACCATGTTGGCTCGTTCCTGCTGTATGAGATAAGAGATCTTTCCATGATATTTGCCTGTTTGTTGTGAATTTACTTTCTGGAAGTGTCCAGTTTTTTAAATAAGTACTAATAGGTGCTTCTAAATCTATCAATCCTTTTTCCTCAAGAAGTGCGCAAAGTAGTGCTGTTATAGGTTTTGAAATAGAAGCGGTATTAAAAGCAGTGTTAGTGTTAATTAGTTCATTTGAGTCGCTAGCTTTTATACCTATGACTTCTTTATGAATGATTTTGTGATTTTCAAAAACAGCATAACTAAGTCCATTTAGTTTTAACTGATTCATTTGTTTTTCAAGATTTGTTTTTAATTCATCAAATAAAGTTTTGCGAATAATTTCTTTTTGAATCGTTTTTTTTTGAGCTGAAGTTGTAATGCATATCAGCAATGTAATTAATAAGGTTAGTGTTTTTAAAGATTTCATTTGGCTATAGATTATTTGTTCTTGGCAAATATCTAATGGAAAGAAGTACTGTGCGACCGAATGAAAAAAGTCGAACGCATTTTACAATTTAAATGCGTTCGACTTTATTTTAAAAAAACGTTCGACTTTTTACAAAGCCTTGTTATTACTGTGATTTTCGATATACGGTAGGCGTTTTCCCAGTATGCTTTTTAAATGCCGTATTAAATGAAGATTTTGAGTTAAAACCCACTTCATACAAAATTTCGAGTATGGTGTGTTTCTTTTTTGAAGGATTTTTTAATAGAGACATAGCTTTTTCAATGCGATAACTGTTTATAAAATCGAAAAAGTGCTGACCAAGTTCTTGGTTTATTAAAATAGATAAATCTCGATGAGGTATGCTTATTTTTTCTGAAAGGCTTTTAACTGTTAACGATGGGTCTAGAAAAGGTTCTTCTTTAGCCATGTACGATTTAATATGTTGAAGTTGGGCATTTGGTTTTATAGTATCATCTGAAATCATTTCTTTAGATAAACGAAGATTAACTTCAATACCTCTAAAAAGTTTTGGAGATAATAGTGCTTTAAAAACCAACCAAAAACTAAAGAATAAGCCAAATAGTAATAAAATAACTCTAAAAATATTTACAAATTCTACATCAAAGTCTCCTGAATCTCTTATTGTGCCTTTTATAAAAGTTAATGCTTGACCAATTAGTATAAAAATAATAAGTTGTTTTACCCA
Organism: uncultured Algibacter sp.; assembly: GCA_947499935.1. GTDB lineage: Bacteria > Bacteroidota > Bacteroidia > Flavobacteriales > Flavobacteriaceae > CANMQH01. The sequence goes on from CANMQH010000001.1 coordinate 574,628, forward strand.
ATGGTAATTGTAAAAAGCATCTTTACTGGTGTAATTCTCTAAAAGTAATTTTCTATATCTAATTAAATAGTAAATCTCGGCGATGATATAGACAATCTCAATAACACGGTTCATTACTGTTATGAATTTACCTTCTGAGGTTTCGCTATAATGCGATAAAAACTCAAATTGCTCCGTATGAGATGCCAAAAAGAAATTTGGGACTAATATAAGAATACTAATAACCCAAGGAAGTAAAAGAAACAAATGTTTGGCCTTCAGTCTAAAATCTGAATAAATAACAGATAGAATATAAAGAAATAATAAAGGGTCTTTAAAGCTAGAAATTTGAATTCTCAACATTTCTATAAAAGGCGGAAGTTCTATGAAATTGTGGTAAAAAAAACACGCTAATATCAATAGCTGTAATAATTAAAAAACTAGCAAGTAGTTGGTTACTGAGTTTTTTATTGGTTTTTACTGTTAATAGAAAAGCAGAGAAAAGTAAAAATAACGCAACAATTATAAAGCTTACTATTCCTATTATTGATTCGTTATTCATTTAACCTGTTATTTTTAATTTTTCTTTAAAATATTTTTTTGAAAGAATATTTTTGGTCAAGTCTTTTGTCATTTCATCAATATCAAAAATTATTGTATAAATTTATTTAGTTTTCAACCATCTGTTTTTGTTGTTCCTTGATAGTCTTGTAAGCCAAAATTGAGTTAAATATAATAACGAAGCTTAAACTTTTTATTCCATATTAATTTTTATATGGCATCGCATCGTCTAGTATAAGAAACGTAGGGCAGGTGACATGCGATACGTTTCGGTTTATTACTTGGCTAAATATAAATATTTTGCTTTTATCTTTTTATTTGAAAGTCGTCAAATTTAAAATTTGGCGACTTTCAAAAAATGCCTAAACCTTTGTTTTAGAAACGAATTGCGCTATTTTTTATATACATTGTTACCTGCATGCAGTTTTTATTTTCATTAGTGTCTTTCCTGATTTTAATATGTCCATTAGTCCTATTTCCTTTTTCGCATCTTTTGCAAGTTTTATTTCCGCCATTTTAATAACTTCATTTGAGGCTTTAGAGATATTGCCACAATCGTAAATTGGATTTGGGTCATATTCAATAACAAGTTGTATTGCTTTAGTTTCTGTTTCTCCAACAATTTCGTTTGATAAGTATAATGCCATATCTATTTCCGCAGAAACTCCTGCTGCTGTTATATACTTTCCTTGTTTAACTATTCTTTTGTTTTTTGGTGTTACTCCAAAATCTTTTAATAAATCTATAGGTTTCCAATGTGAGGTAGCATCTTTACCTTTTAATAATCCTGTTGCTGCTAAAATAAGAGAGCCAGAACAGACGGAAGTTGTCCATTTAGTGGTCTTGTCTATTTTGTTAATCCAATTCAGTACTTTTTTATTTTTCATTTCTCTAATGAAAGTAATTGCAGAGCCTGGAATTAATAAAATATCAGCACTTTCGATTTCATTAATATCATATTTTGCATTTAAATGTACAAAATCAGAATCTGCTTTTATTTCTCTCTTATTTTCGGCTACAAAATATACTTCTGCATCTTTCATATTTCTTAAAACTTCATATGGTCCAATTGCATCAAGCATTGTTATTCCGTTATATATGTAGATTACTATTTTCATTTTTTTTAAATTGCATTTAGCCAAAACTTTTTATTTTGTTTTATCTTTTTTGTTCTAAAGCCAAATCAAAAGATTTGGCGGACATTATAAAAACACACTAAACTTTAGATTAAGTACTAATGTAGGCTTCCCTTCAATTTGAGTGTAAAATAATTTGTTACTAATTTGATAATTTCCATGTCCAAAAAAAGGGCTATAAAATTTACCACTTTCTTTTAAAATTAATGTATCGACTATATGTGGGGCTTCAACGCAACAATGTGGCTTATTGTAATTAGTATTAAGATAAACACCCGAAACATTTTTGTTTGTCATTGGTACTTGAATAGTTTTAATTAACCCGTTGGGTGTAATTATTTGGGTATATTAAACAAAAAAAGATATTGGATAAGATTCTGAATTTCAGTATCTTATTGTTGCGAAACAAACCCAATATCTATGTCAAATATAGCAACAAATTATTATAAAATAGTAGAAGTTTTAAAT
>CANMQH010000002.1 GCA_947499935.1 uncultured Algibacter sp.
ACCCACATTTAAACCCCTTATTTCCCGTACGTTATATTTAAACCTTTTTTCTATATGCATATGGATTGGGTAAGTATTTACTAGGTAAGGTAAATTAACAATACTCCACTTTATGCGCTTTTAGCTCACTAAACCTAATTATATAGCTGATTATAAATGTATTAATATATTATCACATCATTTATTACAAGATTGTAACGCTTTCTTTTTTATGCACCTATATATATAGGGTCTATTTTTAGTTATTGTTATATTAAAAGAAGTGAGTTTATTAAACCTATATCACCTAGTTGTTTAACTTTCTTGGCAAATACACCCCGCGTTAGTGATGGAGGCTTTGTTGGAGCTCCTCGAAGAGAGCGACTGCCGAGAGCACGACCCCGACCTTAGGAGGGGAAACGCCCATTACTTAAAATTATACATATATATTGTGTGGGTTTGTTTATACCTTTATCTTTGTAGACTGATTTTAATTTATTTTAATGATACATATTACATTACCCGATGGCAGTGTTAAAACGTTTGAAAAAAACGTTACACCAATGGATGTTGCAAAAAGCATTAGTGAAGGATTTGCTAGAAACGTGATTTCTGCAAATTTTAATGGTACAACTATAGAAACTGTAACTCCTTTAACAACAGATGGTGCTTTAGTTTTATATACTTGGAATGATGATGATGGTAAAACTGCTTTTTGGCATAGCTCTTCGCATGTTTTAGCACAAGCTATAGAAGAACTTTACCCAAATGCTAAACTGACCATTGGTCCTGCTATTGAAAATGGGTTTTATTATGATGTTGATTTTGGTGAACATAGTGTTTCTGAAAAAGACTTTAAAGCCATTGAAAATAAAATGTTAGAGATTGCTAGAGGTAAGCATGATTTTAAAATGCGAGCTGTTAGCAAAGCAGAAGCGTTATCCTTATATAAGGACAATGCATTTAAAACTGAGCTTATTGAAAATCTGGAAGATGGAACTATTACATTTTGTGACCATTCTACTTTTACAGATTTATGTCGTGGTGGGCATATACCCAATACTGGTATTATAAAAGCTGTAAAAGTTTTAAGTGTTGCTGGTGCTTATTGGAGAGGTAATGAAAATAACCCACAGTTAACTCGTGTTTATGGTATATCTTTTCCAAAACAGAAAAACCTTACCGAGTATTTAGCATTACTTGAAGAAGCTAAGAAGCGTGACCATAGAAAATTGGGCAAAGAGCTTGAGCTTTTTACGTTCTCAAAAAAAGTGGGACAAGGTTTACCTTTGTGGTTACCAAAAGGTGCTGCTTTACGTGAGCGTTTAGAAAACTTTTTGAAAGCTGCACAAAAGAAAGCGGGTTATGAAATGGTGGTTACACCACATATTGGTCAAAAAGAGCTTTATGTTACCTCTGGGCATTACGCGAAATATGGCGAGGATAGTTTTCAACCTATACTAACTCCAAAAGATAATGAAGAGTTTTTACTAAAACCCATGAACTGTCCACACCATTGTGAAATATACAACAGTTCGCAATGGAGTTATAAAGACTTACCTAAACGTTATGCTGAATTTGGTACGGTTTATAGGTACGAACAAAGTGGTGAGCTACATGGATTAACGCGTGTTAGAGGCTTTACTCAAGATGATGCGCATTTATTTTGCATGCCTGAACAATTGGATAAAGAGTTTAAGGATGTTATAGATTTGGTACTTTATGTTTTTGGCTCATTAGGGTTTGAAAATTTTACAGCGCAAGTTTCTGTTAGAGATCCTGAAAATCCAGATAAATATATAGGTGATATAGAAAACTGGGAAAAAGCAGAGCAGGCTATTATTAATGCTGCTACCGATAAAGGTTTAGATTTTGTTATAGAAACTGGAGAAGCGGCTTTTTACGGTCCTAAATTAGATTTTATGGTTAAAGATGCCTTGGGTAGGCGTTGGCAACTGGGTACCATTCAGGTTGATTATAATTTACCCGAACGTTTTGATTTAACTTACAAAGGTAGTGATAACGAGTCTCACAGACCTGTTATGATACACCGAGCGCCATTTGGAAGTATGGAACGTTTTGTTGCATTATTATTAGAACATACAGGTGGAAATTTCCCGCTCTGGTTGATGCCAATACAGGTTGTTATATTATCAATTAGCGAGAAATATGAAAAATACTCTGAAAAAGTTTTAAATTTGCTAGAAAATGACGAAATTCGCGCCCTTGTAGACCATAGAAATGAGACTATAGGAAAGAAAATACGGGAAGCCGAAATGCAAAAACACCCGTATATGATTATTATAGGTGAACAAGAAGAAGCTGAAGGAAAAATAACTGTACGCCAACATGGTGGGGCAGATTTAGGAATGATTTCTATAAATGCTTTTTCTGAAATAATAAAAGAAGATATTAAAAAAACGCTAAAATCGTTTTAAAAATAATAAGTTTAATTTAATACCATAACGCCATAGCTATTAGAAGAAGACAGCAACCTAGAAGGGTTTCGCAGGAAGACAAACACAAAATTAACTCCAAGATTACTGCACAACAGTTACGTCTTGTTGGAGATAATGTTGAAGTTGGTATATATACCAAGGGAGATGCCATGAGAATAGCAAACGATCAAGAATTAGATCTTGTGGAAATTTCTCCAAATGCAGATCCGCCTGTTTGCAAGGTTATGGATTATAAGAAGTTTCTTTATGAACAAAAGAAACGTGACAAGGCTTTAAAGTCTAAGGCCACTAAGGTCATTATTAAAGAGATTCGTTTTGGTCCACAAACCGATGATCATGATTATGATTTTAAAAAGAAACACGCTGAGAAATTTTTAAAGGAAGGTGCAAAACTTAAAGCTTTTGTTTTCTTTAAAGGTCGATCAATCATATTTAAGGAACAAGGGCAAATTTTATTATTAAGGCTAGCCCAAGATCTTGAAGAATATGGTAAGGTAGAACAAATGCCTAGATTAGAAGGTAAACGTATGACCATGTTTATTGCTCCAAGAAAGTAATAACCGTGTTTAAGAAACTAAAATACATTTAGTATAAAAATAATTAAGCGAAATAATTAAAACTAGGAAAAGAACATGCCTAAAATGAAAACAAAATCTAGTGCCAAAAAACGTTTTAAAATAACTGGTACCGGAAAGATTAAAAGAAAGCACGCTTTTAAGAGTCACATCTTAACAAAGAAATCTAAAAAGCGTAAGCTTAAGTTAACTCATGATGGTTTAGTACATAAAGCAGATGAGAATAACATTAAAACAATGATGCGTTTAAAGTAACATTTGTTTTAATCGGTTAAACAATTTATAAACCCTGGAGTTAGGCCTATTTAATTAAAGATTGTAAATTTTTAATTTACGATTTAGAGAAAATAACAAAGTGTCTATGTATAGACCGCCTACTACAAAACACAATTAAAATTATGCCAAGATCAGTAAATTCTGTAGCTAAAAGAGCCAGAAGAAAAAAGGTGCTTAAACAAGCAAAAGGTTACTTTGGACGTCGTAAAAACGTTTGGACAGTAGCAAAAAATGCGGTTGACAAAGCGATGCAATATTCGTATAGAGACCGAAGAAACAAAAAGAGAACATTCCGTGCACTATGGATAACGCGTATTAACGCTGGAGCTAGAGAACATGGTTTATCTTATTCTCAATTTATGGGTATGTTAAAAGCTAATGATATTGAATTAAACCGTAAGGTTTTAGCAGATTTAGCTATGAATAACCCTGAGGCTTTTAAAGCTGTAATCGAGAAAGTAAAATAAGGCACTTAGCCTATTGTAAAACATATTATTCGCTTAATATATTAAAAATCCGATTCTTAATTGAGTCGGATTTTTTTATGATAATAATTTAATAATTAATACCATTCCCGCATTGAAATGACCGTAATAAAACGCCCTTTTTCCCTTTCTACTTCAACATAAAAAGAAATCGTAACTAAGGCTATGCTTTATTTTTCTATATCGTATAAAGAAAAAAATCATCATTTTATTTTACAGTAATTTCAATACAGAAATGGTATAAACCATGTTTACCACGAAAACCAGTGGTATCTTGTTATTGTGTTTAAAACACTTTTTATGGATTTAGCTAAAGTTAAATTAGTGGTATCTGATATGGATGGCACGTTATTAAATTCAAACCATGAGGTTAGCACTCTTTTTTTTGAATTATTCCTCAAAATGAAAGCTCATAACATTCTATTTGTTGCTGCTAGTGGAAGGCCTCATTATAGTATTTGTGATAAGCTATCAAGTATAAAAGACCAAATTTACATTGTATCTGAAAATGGAGGTTTTATTTCGTATAAAGAAAAAATGCTTCTATCTACCCCTTTAGTAAAAGAGGATGTTACTAAATTTGCCAATCTAATTGATGGGTTAGATAATACGCATCCCGTTTTTTGTGGTCATACAAAAGCTTATATAAAAAACAATTCTGATGTCTTATTAAAACTACTTTCTGAATACTACCCCAACTATAAAATTATAGACAATATCTCTGAAATTGATGAGCCCATATATAAAGTAGCCATCTATCATGAAGATAGCTCTGAAAAATACGTGTATCCGCATGTTAAACATTTAGAAAGTGATTTTAAGGTAAAAACATCGGCAACGCATTGGGTAGATATTTCACATAATCTTGCAAATAAAGGTCATGCTATACGCTTTTTACAGAACTTACATAATATATCGGTAGATGAGACTATGGCGTTTGGAGATTATAACAACGATTTAGAAATGCTAGAACGTGCACATTACAGTTATGCCATGAAGAATGCGCACCCAAACGTTAAAGATGTAGCTCGTTTTGAAACAGAAAACAATGATGCTTATGGTGTAGAAATTATTCTAGAAAAACTAGTGAGGGCAAAATAAGATTTATCTAATCTCCGAAAGCAGTTATTACAATTTGTCTAGAGCTAACATGATTTCTATGTTCGCATAAGTATATCCCTTGCCAAATACCTAAATTTAATTTACCATTTGTAATAGGTATATTTATCGATGTTCCAAGTAAAGACGCTTTTATGTGGGCTGGCATGTCATCGGATCCCTCGTAAGTATGTTTGTAATATGGCGCGTTTTCTGGAACCATTTTATTAAAGTGACTTTCAAAATCTTCTCTAACGGTATGGTCTGCATTTTCATTAATGGTTATGCTTGCAGACGTATGCTTAATAAATATTTGCAGTTGCCCTATATTAATCTGGTTTATTTCGGGTATCGATGACAAAACATGATTTGTAATCAAATGAAATCCTCTTTTGTAAGGTTGTAGCTCTATTTCTTTTTGATAAAATTTCATGTTTTATAATTAAAAATCAAGCCTTATTTATAGCTAAAATCTTTAAGGTTTCTTGTTTCCCTTTCAATAATAAATCGCCAATTTCGCTTGATGTGTATTTCTTATTTAATTGTAATACGCTTAATACGTCTTCAGATATAAGACAAGATTGGTTGTGTATATTACACTGACCTTGTATTCTAGCTGTCGTATTAATAACATCGCCATGATATGCTAGTTCCTTTTTAAGCATGCCAACTTCTGCTACCATAAGTTTTCCACCATGAACACCTGCTTTAAAAAAGGGCTCAGTCCCGTAACTCTTAGTGTAATATTTTGAACGTTTGTGTAATAGATCTATAAAATGAAAATATAAATCTAAACATCTATTATTTTTAATACCCTCATTAAAACTCCAACTTATTACAGCTTCATCACCTACATATTGATAAATTTCCGCATTATATTTCCTTAAAACCTTATTAAGGTCAAAAAAACAATCTTGTATGAGTTGGCTGTATTTGTAGTGTCCTAATTTTTCGGCTAAACTGGTAGAAGATTGTAAATCTATAAACATAAATAAACGATTTTCTTCTATTGGATTTCTATACTTTCCAAATAATGAATTTAATAAAACACCTTTACCAAACTTCTCGGTAGTCAATTTAACAAACTGAAAAATAAATAAGCATATAAAAAAGTAAACTGTGGCTAGCCAAAACATATCATTTAATAACCACCAACTAATCTTATTAGGTAAATCTCTATCTAAATCTATCTCTATCAATCTAATTAAAAACAAAAAAGAAACCATTAGAATTAAAAAATATATAATGGTTTTCAATAAAATAACGAGGCCTAAGTATAGGTTTTTTGTTATATTTTTTTCAAACAGAAACTCAATAATAGCATATGGTATACCAATAACAACACCTAATAACAAACCAAAGTGTAACCAACCCGATATAAAACTAAGATCATTGGTTACTTGATATATACTTTGCTCTTCGCCATAACCCACAAAACGAATGCATATAAAAAGACAAAAGGCCGCAGGCCAGAATAATATTGAGGTTAATAATAACCTAAAAAATTGTTTAAGATGATGCATGATTAGAAAAACCGCTATTTAGACCAATATATTTCTTATTTGAAATTACTATAATAAAAGTATTGCTACGCGTATTAGGTTTTTTGTTTCTTCTTTCTGGCAGCAGGAAAGAGAACATTATTAAGTATAAGCCTATAACCCGGAGAGGTTGCATGTAAATCTAGTTCTGTTTTAGGGTCTCCTACTCTATGCTGATAATCTTCTGGATCATGACCGCCATAAAATGTAAAAAAACCTTTTCCTTTTATACCATGAATGTATTTAGCTTCGCCATTTATCTTGGTTTCTCCTAAAACTAAAACGTTAGATTTTATTTCTTCTCTATTAAACGATGTTGTTTGCCCCATAAACCCCTTTAAAAGTGCTGTATGGTTTTGACATAACATGGTTGGTATTGGATCCCATTTAGCAGAAAAATCCATAAGCGAAAAATAATCTGTAGTCTTTGGAATTTTTCTTTTTCTAGTCATATCTATAGATGAAAACTCATAGACAATAGGATTTCTTTCTAATTTATAATTTTTAAATGCAAACGTTTTATTGTAATTAATTTTATTTTGATAACCTGGATCACTTCCATCTCCATCAAACATAGGCTCACAAATATCTACACCTTCGGCAGAAAGTGCAATATCAAAACTATCTGTAGCACTACACATGGCAAACATAAATCCTCCTCCAACAACATAATCTCTAATTTTTAGAGCCACAGCTAATTTTTCTTGCGAAACTTTATTATAGCCTAATTTTTGAGCTAAGCTTTCTGCATTTTTTTTCTCTTGAATATACCAAGAAGATGCTCTGTATTGCGCATAAAACTTTCCAAACTGGCCTGTAAAATCTTCGTGATGTAAGTGAAGCCAATCAAATAATAATAAACCATCATTTAGTACTTCTTCATCATAAATGGTTTCATAAGGTATTTCGGCATATTGTAATACCATAGTTACAGCATCATCCCAAGGTTGTTTACCATTTGGCGTATAAACAGCAATTTTAGGCGCTTTTTCTAAAACTACCGCTTCCATATTTTGGCTGGGGCTGCTAATATCTTCTAGAATACTTTCTGCTTTTGAGTTGGACAACACTTCAAATGTAACACCTCGTATTTGGCATTCTCGTTGAATAGCCTCAGAGTCTGGCAGTAAAAAAGAGCCACCTCTATAATTTAATAACCATTTTACTTTTAATGATTTATTGAGTGTCCAATATGTAATGCCATAAGCTTTCAAATGATTTTTTTGACTTTCGGCATCCATAGGAATTAAAACGTATGACGCATAGCTTTTAAATCCTAAACATATAAACAGTAATACTACAAATATCTTTTTCAATATGACTTTAAACTTTAAGTGATTTATTTATCTGTCTCGTTATAGAAACGACAACATAAAATATTAAGTTGAAAGATACTTAAAATTTATTTTTATTGGTTGCCCTTTAACAGGAGTTTAATCCTTAAAACGGAACATCGTTATCATCATCATTAAAAGAACTACCAAAAGCTTGATCTGGGCTCGCTTTAAAATTATCTGTTTTTAAAGTATCATCGTTTGCGGCTGCATTCATTTTAGAATGAAACTCAAAAGGCGAATCAAAATCATCTAAATTATCAAACTTACCTAGATTTCCAATAAACTTTAAACGTATACTTTCTAGACCACCATTTCTATGTTTAGCAACAATAAACTCTGCTTGACCTTCGGTTGGCGAACGTTCTTCATCATCCCATTCATCAATTTTATAATATTCTGGTCTATAAATAAAACTTACAATATCGGCATCTTGCTCAATTGCACCAGACTCACGTAAATCTGATAAAAGTGGCCTTTTACTACCACCACGCGTTTCTACAGCACGAGATAATTGAGATAAGGCTATAACTGGCACCATTAATTCTTTGGCCAATGCTTTAAGGTTTCTAGAAATCATGGAAATCTCTTGTTCACGGTTACCCCCATGGTTAGAACCTCCTGTCATTAACTGTAAATAATCAATCATGATGAGTTTTATACCATGTTGCGATGATAAACGACGTGCTTTTGCTCTTAAATCAAAAATTGAAAGTGATGGCGTATCATCTATAAAAAGAGGTGCTTTTTCTAAACCTTTTACTTTAACGTTAAGCTGTTCCCACTCATGTTTTTCAAGTTTACCTGTCCTTAATTTCTCTGAAGATAAGCCTGTTTCACTAGAAATTAAACGTGTAATTAATTGTACCGATGCCATCTCTAAGGAGAAAAAAGCAACGGGTATATTTTGGTCTACGGCAATATTTCTGGCCATAGATAACGTTAAAGCCGTTTTACCCATACCTGGACGTGCAGCAACAATTATTAAATCTGATGGTTGCCAGCCCGAAGTTAATTTATCTAACTTATTAAAGCCTGTAGGAATCCCACTTAGTCCTTCTTTATTAGAAATTTCTTCAATCTTCTTTTTAGCTTGAATAACTAAATCTTGTGCTGTTTCACTCGATTTTTTTATATTACCTTGTGTTACTTCATATAATTTAGATTCAGCTTTATCTAATAAATCAAAAACATCTTTAGTTTCATCATAAGAATCTTCAATAATTTCGTTAGATATTTTTATTAAACTACGCTGAATAAATTTCTGCAAAATAATACGTGCATGAAACTCAATATGTGCAGAAGATGAGACCTTTTGCGTTAAAGATATGAGGTAAAAATCACCTCCAGCAAGTTCTAATTTAGAACTTTTTTTTAATTGTGTAGAAACGGTTAATAAGTCGACTGGTTCGCTATTTTCAAATAATTGAAAAATAGCTTCAAAAATATGTTGATGTGCTTCTTTATAAAATGCATCTGGGCTTAAAATGTCAATCACTTCATCTACACCCTTTTTATCAATCATCATAGCACCAAGAACAACCTCTTCTAAATCAATGGCTTGAGGAGGTATTTTACCTTTTTCAAGACTTATTAATGTGCTTTTATCTACTTTATACCCTGAGAGTTGGTTTGGTTGTTTCATGTTGACGAAATTAACTAAAAAGAAAGTTGTTTACCTATTATTTGATTTATCATTGTTAACTATCCCTTAACAAATGAACTGTTAATAACTTTAAAATATTGTGGATAAGCATAAAAAAAACCGAAGCGATTAACTTCGGATTCTATTATATTAGGATTTTTAAAGTCTTAACCTTTATAAACTCCCATTTGACTATATTTTTCCATACGTTGTGACACTAAATCTTTTGGTGATAAGTTTTTTAATGCTTCATAAGATTTTGTTATAGAATCGCTAACCGTTTTAAATGTTTTTTCACGATCTCTATGTGCGCCTCCAAGTGGCTCTTTTATAATTTCGTCAACCAATTTTAATTTTTTCATATCGGTAGCTGTCAATTTTAAGGCTTCGGCAGCTTGCTCTTTATATTCCCAACTTCTCCAAAGAATAGAAGAGCACGACTCTGGCGAAATAACAGAGTACCATGTATTTTCTAACATAAGTACCTTATCGCCTACACCTATTCCCAAGGCTCCACCAGAGGCTCCTTCTCCAATAACTACAGTGATAATGGGTACTTTTAAACGGGTCATTTCTAAAATATTTCTTGCTATGGCCTCACCTTGTCCTCGTTCTTCTGCCTCTAAGCCTGGATATGCACCAGGCGTATCTAAAAGTGTGACTACAGGAATCCCAAATTTTTCTGCAGATTTCATTAATCGCAATGCTTTTCTATAACCTTCGGGGTTGGCCATCCCAAAGTTTCTATATTGTCTTGTTTTGGTATTGTATCCTTTTTGTTGGCCAATAAACATAAAGCTTTGGTCTCCAATTTTACCCAAACCACCAATCATGGCTTTATCATCTTTAAAACTTCTATCTCCATGCAGTTCTAAAAAAGACTCTCCACATATAGCCCCAATATAATCTAGGGTATATGGTCTATCTGGGTGACGAGATAATTGTACGCGCTGCCAAGGTGATAAATGCTTGTATATGTCTTTTTGGGCTGTTGCTAGTTTTTTTTCAATCTGTTGGCAAGTCTCAGTGACATCTACCTCACTCTCTTCTCCAATCACTTTACATTTTAGCAATTGATCTTCGAGTTCTTTTATTGGGAGTTCAAATTCTAAATATTCCATAAGAATTCTATTTTTGACTATTAAATAAGTTAGTCAACAAATATAAAAACTTTAATTATGTTTACCCTCAAGTAGACGCTCTTTTTAATTTTCTACTATGTTTTAATATGGCGTTTAAAACTACGATAGCAATTATAATTATGGCTCCATAGTAGAATGATGCTGTCATTTTTTCTTTTTCAGGAAATAAAATTATAGCCATTACTATACCATAAACTGGTTCTAAATTATAGGTTAACACAACCGTATAAGGACTTATTACTTTCATAACATACACTGAAGCTATAAAAGCGTATGCTGTACAAATAGATGCCAGTATAAAAAGATAAAAAAAATCGATTTTACTTATACTGAAAAAATCGACTGAAAAGCCATCACCAAAACATAACATATATAATGATATGAATAATACACCACTTACAAATTCGTAAAACGATATTACTGTTGCCGTGTGACGCTTTAAATAACTACCATTTAAAACCGCAAATAATGATGACAAAAATGCTGAAGAAATACCTAAAAGTATGCCTGTTAAATACTTTATCTGGCTTTGCGTAATAACACACACGCCTACAATAACGATAATTCCAAAAAGAATTTCATACCATACTATATTTCGTTTATAAATAATGGGTTCTATAAAAGAAGCAAAAAATGCGCCTGTAGAAAACATCGCTAAAGTTATAGATATGTTTGATGCATCTATCGCTCCAAAAAAAGTAATCCAATGTAAGGCAATAATAACACCAGCAACACTAAGCTTGAGGAGTGCTTTTAAATTAATTTTTAATTTAACTCTAGAAATTTTAACATAAGCAAATATTATAATCGTTGCAATGGCCATCCTGTACCAAACCAAAGCTACTGCCTTTATAGTAATTAATTCTCCTAAAATAGCTGTAAAACCAGCAATAAACACCAAGAAATGCAGGTGTAGTTGATTTTTTAACTTAGCGCTTGGCATTGTATAACAAATATATTGCTAAGACACCAAATAGAATATTTGGAAACCAAACCGCTATTAATGGTGAAAAATCTGATTGCTCTGCCATAACTCCAAATATTTTATCGAAGAATACAAAAACCATGGCTATACATATACCTAGAGCTAAATTAATACCCATACCACCACGTCTTTTCTTAGCCGAAACTGCTAAGGCTATTATCGTTAAAATAAAAACAGATGCTGGTAAACTCCATTTTCTATATAATACCAATTTAAAACGACCAACATTAGATGAGCCTCTTGATTCCTCTTTAGCTATAAACTCTTTTAATTCGCCATACATCTTAGTTTCTGCAGCGTATATAACAGGTATTAAATCATCTACATCAAAAGAAAAAATAGTGTCTTTTTTTCTGGCTATTTCTAACACATCTTCATTTTTACCAATATCACGCTTTACGTAATTGGTTAATCTATAAAGTGTATCTTCTTCAATAAATCTAATTTTGCTTGCTGTAATTTTATACTTAAGTTCATTATCTTCAAAATGTTCTAAAGTAAAATTATCTCCAGAATTGTTTTTAACATCAAAACGACTTACGTATATAATATCATTATCATTTATTTGCCTAAAAACGTTGGTATTATCAACCGCGCTTCTCCCTTTTTTTAAATACTTATAGCTAAAATCGTTAAACCCCTTACTGGCTTTTGGCGCCATAAACAACCCAAGTATAATGGATAAAATAGCAACTATAGTAGCCCCAATCATGTACGGTCTTAAAAACCTACTAAATGATACTCCAGAACTTAAAAATGCGACAATCTCAGTATTATTAGCTAGCTTAGACGTAAACCATATCACCGATAAAAACAAAAACAACGGAAATAATAAGTGAGCAAAATAGATTGTAAAATCAAACAGATATATAAGCACCGCATTGAGAGGCACATCATTATCTAAAATTTTACCTATTTTTTCAGCTAAATGCACTGTTATACCAATAGGAATAAAGAGCAGCAACATCATAAAAAATGTTAGCAAATAACGCTTTAGTATGTACCAATCTAAAATCTTCATATAGCCTTTCTGGGTTTCTGAAAAATTGAGGTTATTATATCATCATTTTAATTTACTACAAACGATTATTCATTTGCTTTACCATCTTCTCTTTCCAAACATTAAAATCTCCTGCTAATATATGTTTTCTGGCTTCGCGAACCAACCATAAGTAAAATCCTAAATTATGAATGGTTGCTATCTGTTTACCTAACAACTCATTAACGGTAAACAAATGTCTTAAATACGCCTTACTATATTCGGTATCTACAAAAGTTATACCCATTTCGTCTACTGGCGAAAAATCATCAGCCCATTTTAAATTTTTAATATTAATTGAACCAAACGCTGTAAACAACATGCCATTTCTAGCATTTCGTGTTGGCATAACACAATCAAACATATCTACACCTAACGCTATATTTTCTAAAATATTGATAGGTGTACCAACGCCCATTAAATAACGTGGTTTGTCTTCTGGTAAAATACTACAAACCACATCGGTCATGGCATACATTTCTTCGGCTGGCTCTCCAACCGAAAGACCGCCTATGGCATTACCAACAGCGCCTGCGTTGGCTATATATTCTGCAGATTGCTTACGTAAATCTTTATAAGTACTCCCTTGTACAATTGGAAAAAAAGCTTGATTATAATCGTACTTTAAAGGTGTTTTTTCTAAATGATTAATGCATCTATCCAACCAACGATGTGTCATGTGCATAGAACGTTTTGCATAATTATAATCGCATGGATAAGGTGTACACTCATCAAACGCCATAATAATGTCTGCGCCTATGCTTCTTTGTATTTCCATAACATTTTCTGGTGTAAATGTATGGTAACTACCATCTATATGAGATTTAAATTTAACACCTTCTTCTTTAATTTTTCTATTTGCAGAAAGCGAATAAACTTGATAACCTCCAGAATCTGTTAAGAGATTTCTATCCCAATTCATAAATTTATGAAGCCCACCAGCTTTTTCAATAATTTTTGTTTGAGGTCTTAAGTATAAATGATACGTATTTCCCAAAATTATATCTGGGTTAATATCATCCTTAAGTTCTCTTTGGTGTACGCCCTTAACTGTAGCCACAGTACCTACAGGCATAAATATGGGAGTTTCTATTACGCCATGATCTGTTGTTATTTTACCAGCTCTAGCTTTACTTTGTGGGTCTTTTGCTTTTAACTCAAACTTCATTTGTATACCTATATATATGGCAAAGATAATTAACTGAAAAATGATAACTATTGTATTGAAAAGAAAATAATAAGCTTTTGGCAGCGTTTTTGATAGTATAATTCAAATCTAAAAAACGAATATTATGAAACATCCATTTTTTATTTTATTGATTGTCATTGCTACGTCATCGGTAGCTATGGCACAAACAGCACAAGGTATTGGTATTAAAGCAGGGCTAAATTACAATGCTAATGGCGATTATTTTGAGTCGATATCATCCAACGCAGAAAACCCTGATAGAAATGTTGGTTACCATATTGGCCTATTTGGTAAAATTGGTGAAGACCTTTATTTTAAACCAGAATTGGTTTATACCAGCACCAAAAGTGATTACAGAGATGATACATTTAGTATGCAAAAACTTGATGCGCCATTATTAGTTGGTATAAAAGTGTTTGGTCCTATTAGTGTTTTTGGAGGACCATCTTTACAATATATCTTAGATACAGAGTTTGAAGGCGTAAATGTTGATGATATTGAAAACGACTTTTCTGTAGGGCTTAACTTTGGTATTGGTTTAAACTTTAATAAACTTGGTATTGACTTAAGATATGAACGTGGTTTTAGTGATAATGAAGCTACTTTTATAAACAGAAATATTGTAAACACACAAAGTCGATTGGATACAAGACCTGATCAGCTTATTTTGAGTTTATCACTTATTTTATAGATTCTATTTTATTTATAAAAAAAGCATCCATAAGTATAATACTTACGGATGCTTTTTTATTATTTAATTGTTCTATAATTAATTAGCGTCTAAATAGTCTGGTGTACCATCATTATCAGTATCTGTGAATGTTATTATGGTACCAACATAAGACATCATTCCTGTATTTTGATTTCTTTTGATATTGATTTTTTCTAAGAGTACCTGATTATCTTCTAACTCAACTTCTAACACCTCTTCTCTGGTATTTTCTTCTATGGTTGTGATTTCAATCTCATTTCTTGTAGCAACGCCATCATTATCATCATCTGGATCTAAAAAATTAACTAAATTATCACCATCTGTGTTTACTGATGCTAATCTTTCAATGGTTGTAAATCTATTTTCATTCTCATCTAAACCATCAATATATGAAGGAATACCATCGTTATCATGGTCACTCTCAAAATACTGTAAAAGTTCAAATTCAAAAATTAATGGCGCATAAATTCTAATACCATTTGGAGGGGCATTAAAGTACCCCAAACCTGATGGCAAAAACATGATACCAATGCCTGGTTTTATATATTCAAGGCTACCATCGGTATTTTCAATAAAACTTTCGGCTGTATTAAATTGAGGAAAAACATTTCTCCAACCTTCAATTAGGTTTATTAATTCAAAATTAATTGGAAGTAAATTATTATTACCATCAAAAACAGTATCATCAAGATAATACCCTTCATAAGTCATTCGTATATTATCTGTAAACGTGGGTGAATCTATTAAATCGTCATTTTCGGCACCGCCTCCTTGATTTAATCTTAGTATATAATATTCGTAATCTGTTTCAAAAGAGACTGTAGTTTTAGTCTCCACAGCATCAAATAAAAGCGTATTACCGCTAGGCACAGCGGCTCCTTTTTCTATTTCTGTTATTATTAAATCTTTTATACTTGGGTTTGTATTAGAACCATCAAAAGCACTAGAATTATAGTAATGCGTTTCTAGATATTTAACTATTGAGTCATTATCGGCAAGTTGTTGTATGCCACGATCTCTGGGTGGTTCAGCGGTGAGATTAAATCCATCATCATCATTTTTACAAGATATGATACTGATAATTAAAATTAAAATGAATAAAGTAACTTTTCCTTTTGTCATTATTGCTTATTTTTGAGGTGGCAAGATACAATTTTAATGCAATCTTGTGCAAAAACATTAACGTAGATTTAGTAAGATTTTGTATGCGTGTAGACAAATATTTATGGTGTGTTAGGTATTATAAAACAAGAACGCTTGCTACAACAGCTTGCAAGAAAGGCCAAGTTCGTGTAAACAAAGATATTGTAAAACCTAGTAGAGACGTTTATCCTTTGGATGTTGTAGAACTACGAAAAAACCAAATAAATTACAGGTTAACCGTTAATGATATACCAGAAAGCAGAGTTGGCGCCAAATTAACCGATATTTATAGAACTGATACAACTCCAAAAGAACAATTTGAAGCTCAAGAGCTTTTAAAATACTCTAAAGATTATTACAGAAAAAAAGGTGTAGGTCGGCCAACTAAAAAAGATAGACGAGATATTGATGATTTTACAGATGACACCAATATTGATGAATAGAACCGCTTTTAAATGCTCTATAAGAGTTTAAATAAGTTTGCCATAATTATCAACATAAATAACTATTACAATACAATAAACTGTTAGGCATATGATGACCGTAAAAAACAATGTAATACTAGATCACAATCAAATAAACCAAAAGATTAGACGCATCGCTTTTCAAATATACGAAGCTAACGTTAATGAAAAGGAAGTTGTACTTGCTGGTGTAGATAAGAACGGCTATATTTTTGCGAAAAAGTTAAAAACGGTGCTTCAAAAAATATCTGAAATTAATCCTGTACTTTGTAAAGTGAGTATTGATAAGAAAAACCCTTGGCTAGAGATTAAAACGTCTATCTCAGAGGATGATTACAAAAATAAATCTATCATACTGGTTGATGATGTTCTAAACTCTGGAACTACACTAATTTATGGTGTTAAGCATTTTTTAAATGTGCCTTTAAAACAATTTAAAACTGCTGTTTTAGTAAATAGAAATCATAAAAAATATCCTGTAAAAGCAGATTTTAAAGGTATTTCTTTATCTACATCTTTACATGAGCATGTTAATGTGGTTTTAGAAGGAAAAACATATAAAGCTGTTCTAGAATAACTCTAGAATAATATCTTCTACAATATCGTCTTTAGTTTTACCATCTATAGTAACCTTAATTTGTGCTTGGTTATAAAACGATAAACGCTCAAATAAATGTTTACCAATAAACTCAGTCATATCTTCAATAGTTTCAATATGCGAAATTAATGGACGTTTAGCCTTTTTTAATATAAGCTTATTGGCTAGCGTTGTTATCGATGCCTTTAAATAGATACTTTTAACATTTTGCCTCCCAGTAAGCAACTCCATATTACCACTAAAGCAAGGTGTACCTCCTCCAACAGCCAATACAATATCTTTATCGCTTTGTACCAAACCCTTTAGATGTATTGATTCTTGTTTCCTAAAATAAATTTCTCCTTTGTCTTTAAAAATATTAGAAACAGACAATCCTTCTTTATCTTCTATATAATCATCTAAATCTATAAAATTATACTTCAATTTAGTTGCTAATTTCTTACCTAAAGACGTCTTTCCAGAGGCCATATACCCAATTAATACAATGATCATTTTTACGCTATAAATTGATTATTAAAAACATACGTTTTACTGATGCAAAAAAACAAAAATTTATTTAAAAAAAATATTGTTTTATTAATTAAACATTATATATTTGCACCCGCTAACAACAACTATGTTAGTTAAATTAAAACAATGACCTGGTAGCTCAGTTGGTAGAGCATCTCCCTTTTAAGGAGAGGGTCCTGGGTTCGAGCCCCAGCCCGGTCACAAATTTAAAAAGCCTGAAAAATATTTTTCAGGCTTTTTATTTACACACAAATTAAGTTTTTAGAAATCAAGGATGAATCAAGACTAATGTTGTGCCTAAACAAAAAAACTACATTCAGCCCCTCTCTAATTCCGCTCTAAAAGCTTTAATCATTGCATGAAAAGATATTTTACCGCAAATACGTTATTTCGATTAACATGATGCCTTAAAATAAGAGTAAAATCTTTAAAAAAAGCAACGTAAGTTGACAACTTAAATATATCTTCTAAAATCATTAAACAAAAAGCTCAAGATTAAATTTAATCTTGAGCTTTTAAAATAAAAAAGTATATATACTAATAACGATTCAATGCTATTTCGTAATTAATATTTTAGTTTAATTATGAATAATTTTTTTAGTTTGTATACCATTAGAAATAAAATAAACACCTCTATCTAGTTTACTAATATCTAACTGTGTGATAACGCTATTTTGAGTTGGTTTAGATTCCATAACTACTTGCCCAGTCACTCCGTATATAACAATTTTTGACTTAGCGCCTCTTACGTTTAAAATATCTGAAGCTGGATTAGGATATATAGCAAATGCATCAACACTTTCTTCGTTTTCATCATTAAAGTCAATTTCTGTTGCTATTTTTCTAGACCTTCCACAACCGCGTGTTTTATCTCCATCGTATACAGTTTTTTTACTTCTACCACTTCTTGCAAACGAACCTGAAATATTAGAATCCCTAGGTAATATAACTGTTGGTTTATAACACCCTCTTGCTTTATTTCCAGTAGATTTACAACCGTTTGATGGATCTGCACTGTCTCTTACTACTGCAATTGAAGTAGCATTAGTACTTTCATTATCTGGGTTATTTTTAGCATTCTTTTTTAATTCTGCTGCTACAACGCAACTATAAAACGGAAAATCTTTACCCTTAACTTGGGCGGTGTTTCCTCCTGTTACTTTAGAAATTTGAACGTATGATTTGTCACTAAAAGTACCAAGATTATCAATACTTCCTTTCTCTCTTCTGTCTTTAAAACCTCCAGAAATTATAACCGCATATGTAGATCCACTTGAAGACACGTTTGTAATATCTACTTGACCTTGGTTAACACGATGTGGCGATAAATCTACAGCACAGAGTCCGTTAAAACTTCTTATTCCTTTACCTACAAGATCATCAACTGTTTGTATATTATTTACACTAATTACTGAAGACCCTGTCTCAATTCTAAGTGCAGTTCCTCCTGTACAATTTATATTTTTAAATAAAACAGTTTTAGCTGACTGTGTTTGAATTGCTCCGTAACCAACGTGATTATTTACGGTATAGATATTTTGAACTATACCTTTTGTAGCAATTTGTGTTTTAATTCTAGATTTAGGTAGATTCATGACAATATTATTAAATTTGGTATAATTGTCTTTGATATTTATAGAGGAAACTTTAAAGTTTTTAACATTTCTAAGCGCTATAAGAGATACTGCTGTATCAAATTTCCCTTGTAACTCTACCTTAAATGCATCAGATTTTTTTGTGCTATTTTCTTTTAAACTGGTAATGGCTATATTTTCTACAGGTCCAGAATCTCCAATGTTAAATACCGTTGTATTTCGGCTAACAGGTAAGTTTATTATAGTAACTCTAGGGTCTATTTTAAGATGTATATTACTTTTAAATATAACATTGTTAAAATAAAATGTGCTTTTCCCCTTATGAGGCATTAAATATATGGTACCACCACCACTTCTTGAAGTCTCATCAATTAATTTAGTTAAAAGGCTAGAATCTGTAGCATTTTTTGCTCCAGTTAAATTATTAACATTAACTCTCTTATTAGAAATATTATCCGTAAAGAACCTACCTTCATTACGATTGAGTCTTTGTGAAAAGACTGAAGATGTAAACATGGCCAATAAAAAAGTAATTACTAAATGTTTCTGTTTAATTTTTTTCATAATTTTTAAATGGATTAAATGTTAATGATTTTAATATGTAATAAATAAAAAGGTATTAAACCCCTGCAAAGGGCGAGGTATTAAACCTAGATTCTAATGAAAAAATCAAGATTAGTGAAACTTAAAATTTTGAGTACATCTTATAGGCTTCTCAAAAGTAAGTTTCACTAATAAAATTTATTCTGTTACTGTAATTGTGAATATTTTTTCTACTTTCCAAAAACTACCTTCTCTAACAGACTCTTTTACAGAGTCTTTAAAAGTATTAATTAATCTTACTTCACTTATACCTGCTTCTTTAAATAATACATATGCTAAAGTGTTACCTGTAGTATTACCCCTTATTTCAAAATTTGAATAAATGGTATCTGTTTCACTAAAACCTTCTCTAAGTAAACTACTACCATCAGATATTCTCCATTCGTGACTAATAACGCCTCTTGATAAATCTTTAAAAGCTATAAATTTGTTAATTGCAATAGTTTTTTCTGTAAGTGCGTGATCAGTGCCTCCTGATAACCACCAAGTAAGGCTTGAGAAATCATCAAAAGGATTAACATTATCATCCTGTTCCTCACAACTAGTCATAAAAATAACTAAAGTAAGTGTTGCTAATATTTTTAAGTATGTTTTCATCTTATTTATCTTTTATTTCTAGTTGCTAACATTAGGATTATAAAGCACTTCACTTAATGGCAATGGATAGTATGCTGCATTACCTGATGCCCAAGCTGCTGCAGCCTCAGTATACTCCGTAAATGGAGAAGTTCCACTATTACCTTTTACTAAAAGACTATTTCTTCTATTTGCTAAACTACCATTAGGTCGCATATATCTATAATTAGTTAGACTAAATGTTTCTGAACTTAAGTCTGAGTATCGTTGCGCAGCTACGCCCCATCTACGAAGATTAATAAACCTGTTTGCATGTCCCTCAAAAGACAACTCCATAGGATATTCTTTATACATTAAGTGATCCATTAAACTTGTCTCATCGTAGGTTATACCATCAAAATCATGAGTAGAACCATCACTTACACCTAATAATTGCAGTCCCCATCTTTTTCTTATATCGTTAACATAAACTAATGCATCAGCAACATTACCTGTTTTAACTAAACATTCTGCATACATTAAATACACACCACTTAACCTATTTACAACAACATTTCTACCCGATTTAAAACCTGTCCCTGCTACATCAAATTCACTAACAACAATATCATGATTGGTGTATTTTTTATAGTGAGAGAATCGAGTTCTTGCAAATGCATATACTTGCGGTGCTGTACTTCCATAATAATTAGAAGATTCATCATTAACCACAGCTATGGATTGCGCTGCTCTTAAAGAAATATTTTTTAAATTGCCCGTTACATCATTATCAACATAATTTCTAGAATCTTGAGTATCCATAGGTTCATTAGAATATTCGTAAGTTAACCATGCAGAAGGTAACAAAACACCTTGACCTCCAAAAGGTCTCCTAGCCACAAGGTTTCTTCCAGGAGGTCCTGAAAATCTAGCCAAACGATTAAAAAAAGAATCTTCATCAAAACTACCATCTTCTAATTGAAATTGGTCAGCGTAGTTAATTTCAAAAATTGATTCTGAATTAAAATCGCTTTCATTTGTAAAAAGCTTAGTTAAATCTTGTTCTAAAGAATAACCATAATCTCCATTTTCGTTATTAATAACATCTCTGAAAAAAGTTATAGCAGTATCGTAATCACTATCATAAAGGTAGCTTGTCCCTAATATTGTAGCTGCAAACCCTGCATCTACTCTACTTTTTTGCTCAAACTGAGCGGGTAGATTTTGGTAAGCGTACTCTAAGTCGGCTCTAAAAAAAGCTTTTACCTCATCTGATGAAGATACTGCTTTAGAAAAATCGGCTTCGGTTTTGGGTAC
The DNA here is from genome assembly GCA_947499935.1 of uncultured Algibacter sp. Classification (GTDB taxonomy): domain Bacteria; phylum Bacteroidota; class Bacteroidia; order Flavobacteriales; family Flavobacteriaceae; genus CANMQH01. The sequence goes on from CANMQH010000002.1 coordinate 21,245, forward strand.
ATTATCAAAAATGATGATTTTCCCTTCATTAAAAACAGCATGTAAATAAAAATGCATTAAGCCTCTAAATAGTCTAGCTTGCCCCATTTGCTCTGTCCACCTATCATTTGCTTTTAAATCGTCGCTCATGCTATTAAGACCTTCTATAACTTGGTTAGCTCTCCAAATTACTCTGTATTTAGCATCCCATAATCTAGATAGTCGACCCGTATTTTCTGTTACATTCTGTTGGTGCCATTCTGTGTAAAGTCCAAAAATGTTTCCCCGTGCTCCTGGATAAGCTAAATCTGTTCTAAGTGTTTCATATTCTACACCTATAACAAACTCATTTAACATCGCAGCATACACTGATGTTAGTACGGATTCTGAGGCGTTTAAATCACTAAAAAAACCATCTGAAGTTATAAAATTAGGGTTATTAAGCTCAAGTTCACTCTCGCAGGATTCTGTAATCAATAAGAAAAACGCAAGACAAGTAAATATATATCTTTTCATGATAACTAGTTTTTAATTTAAAATTTTAAGTTTAACCCAAGACTATATAAAGACGTTATTGGGAACCTAGAGGCATCTATGCCTCTTCTAGAAATGGTATTACCTCCAATTTCTGGATCATATCCATCATAATTTGTTATGGTTATCGGGTTTTGAGCAGAAACGTAAAATCTAAGTTTATTTATTCCTATTTTGTCTGATACATCTCTAGGAATAGTATATCCTAATGTAACCAGTTTAAGCCTTAAATAATCTCCTTTTTCCAACCATAAATCTGTATTACCAGCATAATTAGGATGCCTTGGTGCTATGTTAACCAATAAAGGAATGTTAGATGTTGGGTTTTCAAAAGTCCACATATTAACCAAATCTCTGTGTCTACCTCTAGCAAAGGCATCTGCTTTAGTTGCATTTATAATTTCTGAACCAACTGATGCAAACCAGTTCATCCCAACATCAAAATTTTTATAGGTCCATCTTAAATTAAAACCAATTTCAAAATCAGGTAAGCTACTCCCAGAATATTTTCTATCCTCATCACCAATACGACCATTAGCTGTATCTGGAATACCATCGCCATTAGTATCTTCTGTAATTTGATCTACATAAATTAAATCGCCTAATGCTGCATTAGGGTTAATTTCTTGATATGCCAACAACTGTTCTTCTGTTTGTACAACACCTCCTGTTTCAAATAAGAAAAAAGCACCAGCTTCTCTACCAACTTGAAATACAGTGGAAGAGTTACCGCCTCTTGCTCCTGCTAAAACATTAGAATCTTCATTATTTATTCTATCAAAACCATCTGTTATTTTAGTGATTTCATTGGTGTTTTTAGAAAAAGTAGTACTTATATTTAGTTTACTCTTACCAATCTTCTCTCTATAATTTATACCTAATTCAAATCCCTTATTAGTCATGTTACCAATATTTCTAAATTGGATTACCGACGAATTATCATTGACTACAGCAACACCAGACGAACCAGGTAAACGAATAGGAAAAATCATATCTTCTTTATCTGACTGATAATAATCAGCAGTTACGTTGATTTTGTTTTTTAAAATCCCTACATCTATACCTATATTCTTAGATATTGTAGTTTCCCATTTAATATCTTGATTAGGAAAGGAAATTACAGAAGAACCAAAAGTAATATTACCATCATTTTCATCAAAAATATAATCTTGCTCTCTTGCAATAACATCTTGAAAAGCATAATAAGAGTTAAAACTGTCGTTTCCTATAGTTCCTCTAGAAAGTCTAATTTTAAAGTTATTAACTGATGGTAACATTGATTGCCAAAAATTCTCGTCGGATACATTCCAAGCCAATTGTATTGATGGAAAATTACCCCATCTTCTATTCCCAAACTTGGACGACCCATCGCGTCTTATAATACCTTGTACAATATATTTCCCCTTGTAATCATATTGTACACGACCTAAGAAACCAATATTTTTTCCCACAAAATTATCACCACCAGAATCTGCCCTTTGATTTAGAGTAGCACCATCTAAAACCTCAACATCATTATTTTCAACACCATTTCTTGCTGCTAAAAATCTTTGAAAAGTACGCTCATCAAAGGTTGCTGCTAACATGGCATCAAAAGTATGATCTCCAAATGTGTTTTTATAATTTAATCTACCATCCCAACTAAAAACATTTAATCGAGAAGCAATAGCAGTTACGCCATTTCTAGTTGGATCAACTTCAACCGTACCATCTTGAATATCTATCAATTCAATCCTTGGCATAAAAACATTTCGTATTGTATTATTAACATTGGTTCCTATACGGCTAGTAACACTAAGATTTTTAGTAAGATCCCGAGTTATACTTAAACTTGTATTTATTCTGTCTGTTCTTGTATTATCACGCTGTCTTAAACCTTGAGACAAAGCAACCAAAGGCGTATTTACCCCACCATTATCAGAATCTGTAAAAAACTGATCAGATGTGTTATCTACCGAAGGAAAGTAAGGCTTGTACCTTATTGCATTAGTTAATAAAGAATTTGCTGCTCTTTGTCTATCATCTAAAACAAAACCAATACTAGTATTTATTTTCCAATGATCTGATTTGTATGATGTTGAAGCTCTAGCATTGTATCTTTTAAAAGAAGACCCTATTAAAACACCTTGAGTATTAGAATATCCTCCATTAACGCTATAAGTAAAACCTTTTACACCGCCACTTACTCCAAGATTGTAAACTTCGTTTACGGGGTTATTAACAAGTACCAAATCTCTAAGATCATTTTCATTTGTAAGCCATTCAGGTCTTGTCGGCCCAGCTTCAAAAGCACTACTACCTTGAGTAATTAAAGTTGTGTTGGCTTGTTGCGTTTCATAAAACAGCTGCTGTTCTGTGTTCATTAAAGGAATATTTTGTCCTAAACGCTGAATACCATACGAATGATTAAAAGTAATAGCCATCTTGCCTACTTTACCGCGTTTAGTGGTAATTAAAATTACCCCAGCAGCGCCACGTGTACCGTAAATAGCCGCAGAAGCGCCATCTTTTAATATATCAAAAGTTTGTATCTCATTACTAGCTAAAGTAAGTTGATATCCTAATTCTTGAGGTATACCATCTATAACATACAATGGCTCATTACTTCCTTGAAGTGTTGTTATACCCCTTATCTGAATACTTGATTGTGCGCCTGGTTCCCCAGAATTAGATGTTACACTTACACCAGCGACTTGCCCCTGTAATGTAGAGGTTACATCGGGAGTTACATATTGTTCAATATCTTGCACTTTTACTTGAGCAACGGCTCCCGCAATCTCTTTCTTTTTTCTGGTACCATAACCAATTACAATAACTTCTTCTAACACCCCAGCATCTGGGACCATAGTGACATTAATAATTGTTTGCCCATTAATTTTAATCTCTTGTGGCTCGTAACTAATATATGAAAAAAGTAAAGTCTCTGCCTTATCAGAAACATTAATGGTGTACTCACCATCAAAATCTGATACCGCACCATTTGTTGTACCTTTTACTAATATAGTTGCCCCTGGCAATGGAATACCATCTTCTGAGTTTATGATTTTACCTCTCACAATAGTTTGCGCGTGTCCTATAGCAGATACACAAAGTAGTAAAACCAAACAACAAGATAGCTTTAAAAGCGTCTTCCTGCTAATGATTATTTGGTTGTTAGTTATCTTCATAGTTGTAGTTTAAATTGTTTAAAAATCGATTTTTAGTTTAGTGTCTGATTTCAGTTTATTTTTTGCTTTCCCCTCATAAGAATTATTGTTAAAATTTATGTTTAAAGAATTTTTAATCTGAATTACTGGAGTATTGGGGTGTAATTTTGGGAAAGTTCCCGAATCGAAAATTTTATTTCCTTTAAAAGTCAATCCATCTGTGTTTGAAACTTCTAGAATTGCACTATCAAAATGATTAAATGTATTATTGATGATTTTAATATTTTTAAAAGCTACATTAGCATTATCATCATCGGTTTCTAAGCGAATAATACCTCTATTAAAACCACTATGTTGGCAATCTTGAAATGTATTATTTCTTATAATTATGTTTGCTCCATTACCAGACTCATGCCAATAACCACTTTCTACAGGAATGAGAATAGCCTCCATTTCTGTACTAAAAAAATTATTCTCAATTATTGTTTTTACTGAATTTGAAATGAGAAGACCTCTTGCCCTATTATTACTAATAGTACAGTTTGTAATATGCACTTCTGGATAAGCATCTAAATTTTCAATTAGATCTCCAACTTTTATATTTTTTGGTATTTTTTGATTTAACTTAACTATCTGATACCTATTATTAAAATATGATACCTTATCTATACTTAGTTCTGCATATGGAAAAAAAGAATTTGCTAATCTTATTAACCCTATTCTATCATTATGTTTTCCAATAACAAAACCTTTTTGTTGATGATGCATCATTCTTACCCCGATAGTATATTCATCAATAACATCAACAATTTTTTGATACGTACCATGCACATTGGTTGCATCGTCCAATTGATTTTGAAATGTACAATGGCTTAATACAACTTTACCTCGACAGCCTACAAAATGAGTAGCATCAGCTGTTGTAGAAACCATTCTACCCTTTGATGGCGTAACATTAAAACGCTCTAAAATTAAATCAGAAGAATTTTCGGCAATGATTCCCATTCCCCCTGCATGATGAATATTAATATTTTTAGCATTAAAACCATCTGTATTTAAAACTCTAAAGGCTGGAGCTACCCTATTGATTCCTTGTTCCCCTTTCATGGTTAATATATGTCCTACAGGAGGCATTTTTTTTGAATGACCATAAACTCGTATTAAACCAGGTTTTAACTGTTCTACACGAACTTTATTCTGAAACCCTATAGGTTTAAATTCTACATCTTTAGCATCATGGTCATATTTATAAATTATGTTCTCTAGATTGTTACTTAAAGTATTTCTAGATTTGATGGTTATTCCTGTATAAGCTTCTGTATTATACGAAATTGCTTTTCTCGTGGGGTCATACAAAATTGTTTGCCCCATACTGTGTTGATAGTACTCTTTTATAAAGAAAATTTCGCCATTCCTAATCTCGTAAGGATATTGGTCTGTAATCTTCATATCAAAAGTTTTATTTATTACATCATTAGCAACTATTAAACCTTCGCTGTGGAATGTTTGATTCCAATCTATAGTAATGTTCTGTACCGTAATATCTTTAGAGTCTTCTATTAAAAAAGGAATCATGACACCGTGAAAAACAAAAGTAGAACCACGACCATTAATGGTTAGGTCTTTCATGTTGAGTATAGGAAAGGCTGTATTCACCATTAAATCTCCATGATTAGATATATAGCAATATTTTTCAAAACCTTTATCTGGATAAAAATGATAAGTTCCTTTTTCAAAATTTATGGCACTAATACCTGTGTCTTTTGCTTCTAAAATCCCTTTTAATAAAGCAGGCGTTGCATCTTCAGAAATTGATACATCAAACTCAAGGACTACATCTGACCATTTTGAAAAACTGTAGGATTGTGATGATATGAGCAATATGGCTACTGTAGCTATTGCTTTTACTGTCTTAAAAATTTTAATTGCAATGTTCATCTATTATTTCTATACGTTAAAGATTAACTTTTTATTAAGAGTATTTGTATATATGCGTAAATCCGATGTGCTTCATAGTAAAAACTCGCAACGAAAACAATTAAATTACTAATAATCAATTAATTACAATAATTAGTTGTTTTGAATTACACAAGTGGTTTTTAATAAAAGCATCGTTTATTGTACTGTAAATCATCCTATTCATAATAAATAAAGATCTAAATTTAAGAGGCTTTTAGCTTTAATGATTTAAACTTTTTACTAACTATTTAACTATTACTATGTAAATAAACATAGTGCCATCATTTTTTACTTTGATTTGAATTGAATACTACCCGAAAGATTTTTAGAAGAGGCTTCAATCGTATTTGTTCCGCTTAAATCACCTATTCTAATTAACGCTGTAGCTATTCCTGCTTCCGTTTTAATAGTATCTGTATTTAAAACTTTTACATCACCTTTTATATTTGTAGTAATAGTTTCTGTAAAATCTGGTACTATGGTTCCGTTTTCATCTATCGCAGCTATATAGAGAAAAACGACGTCATTAACACCACTTTCTGGTGCTCTACCACTATCATCAAACCATAATTTTAAATTGATAGGTCTTTTTGGTGTTTTCACTACATCAGTAACGACTTCTTTCCCTTTAAAGTAACCAACAGCTTTTAATTCTCCTTGTTGAAAATTCTCTATATTAAATGTGAATGGCGGGTGCTTTAAGTGACTTGAAATTTCATCTTCATCAGGTTTTTGACTTGCAATAAGTTTATCATTCAAATACAACTTAACTTCGTCTGTATTACTATAAACTTTAACCTGTAATGGCGATTTCTTATTCCAATAACTTGCAATTTTAATTATAGGCTTACTACTAAAATCTGTTTGACTCTGATAAAAATAGTATGCTAATTTTGGTAGCCTAAAAATATCCATTAACCCCGATTGCTCTATATTATCATTATTTCCTCGATTATAATCATACATGACCCAATAACTATCTGAGTAAGCTCTGGTAGCTAAATTATCATTATGAGCTTCTTGTACGTTTACTGCTTGCCTTAGCATGCGTTCTTCTCCAAAACCACGTGCTTGCCGACTACTCATTTCAAATCTAAGTTCATTAGGTAATTTATCTTGATTTAACCCTTCATTTCTAGAATAGTATTCCCAATCTCCATATTCGGAAACAGAAAGTGGCTTATCTGCATATGGGTGCGGTCTTAAAATCCGGTGTTGTCGAGCTTGTATATAAATATCATAAACTTCATCTTTCCAACCAAGGGAATACACATTTTTACCTGGATATTCTGCATGTGTGATATTATGCAACGCTTCCATAAAATATAAAGGCATATTTTTTGTTTCGTTTAAAGAAACTTCCCATGCCATAACGCAAGGATGGTTTCTATCTCTTCTAATCAATTCCTTTGCCGAACGATAACAATAGGCTCTAAAGGCATCTGTATCATTATAATATTGCCATCCTAAAATAGCATCAATAACAACCAAACCAAGTTCATCGCAAGCATCCATAAATGCTGGGGACTGCGGGTAATGTGAAAGTCTTATATAATTAAAACCCGCTTCTTTTATTTTCTTTGCATCTCGATATTGAGCATTATCAGATAACGCATAACCTATATAAGGATACTCTTGATGCCGATTTACACCACGTAAAAAAGTTTTTTCTCCATTTATGTACAATTGATTGTTCTTAAAAGCAAATTCGCGTATTCCAAATCTTGTTATTTTCTCTTCTATTATTTTACCGTTGGATAATATCTCTGTCTTTAACTTATATAAGTTAGGCGATTTTGGTGACCATAATTTAGCATTGGAGATATTAATCTTCCTATCTATATCAATATCTTCTTTAAATTTTAAACTAATTTTATCCGTTTTATCTTGATGTATTAATTTCCCTTCATCATACACAGATTGTATTAGTTGAATATTTGTATTAACATCACCACTATTAACAATGTTAGTTTTAATATTAACACTAGATTCTTGCTTTGAAACTTTTGGGTATGTTATAAAAATTCCGCCTCCATCAGTTTTATCTGCAAGAACAGGATGAGAGATATGCACCGCATCATTTACGCTAAGTTTTACATTTCTATAAAGCCCACCGTACATATTAAAATCTAAAATTTTTAAAGGCTTTGGACCTGTTACAGCATTATCTGTATTATCCAGTCTTACGGCTATATTATTTTTAGCCCCCTTTTTAATGTAATCGGTAATATTAATAACAACAGGTAAATATCCGCCATGACGTGTAGAAACCTTTTCACCATTAACCCAAATAGTAGAATGATTCATTGCAGCCTCAAATTCTAGGGTAATTACTTTATTTTTAGAATACTGAGGGACATCAATAGATTTTCTATACCAGCATACGCCTTGCCATTGGTCTGTTACAACTAAGGGTTCTAAATGTGCTGTATGCGGAAGATTAACATTTTCCCAACCCGTATCGTTAAAAGTAATAGTTTCATAATTTTCAGAAGAAGTTTCATTAGCTAAAATCTTAAACTTCCAATCTGTATTAATGTTTATGCTTTGGTTTTTATACGGATTATCACTACAGGAATTGAGGATAACTAATAATAATACATACCATACCGATAAATTTTTTAATTTATTCATATCTATAATCAATACTATTTTTGTGTTGCTTTATATTTCTTATACGCAGTCATCCATTTTTTAAACCCTACTTCTTCTCCATTTTCCATTTGCTTTCTAACTTCTGGATGTTGTTGCTTTATCCACGCTACCGCAGCAACAGTTTGTTTTACCGATTTAGGCTCATAAATGGTTGAAATGGGTGCCATAAAACGTTCTAACGCTTTAGTTTTTAAACGCATCGCTTTTAGCTGCTCATTATAATTGCTACTCTGAGCCAAATTCACCAATTCGTAAGGATCTGTAGTAAGATGATATAATTCTTCGGAAGGCTTGGTATCCTGAAAGAAAAATTGTTGATCCTTATTTAATTTACCTGCTTTATTTAGTTTGCGCATTACATGTACAGCTGGACGATAAAACTCAAGATACGCTTGGTGCGCATCAAATGGTATTTCGGGTTTGTCGTTTCTTATATATTTCCATTCGCCAGACGTAATTGTTCTTGATTTTTCTGCAACTTCATCCCAAAGGTCACGAGCTCCATAAACATAATCTCGATTAAAATCAGGACGAAATATTGGTTTTCCCGTCATATATGTTGGTATATCCACATTAGCAAAATCTAAAATACTAGCTGTTATATCTGTAGCACTTACTACATCTTCTCTAACGTTACCTTCTTTAAACTGTTTTGGGTAATAAACTATTAAAGGAATGCGCAAACCAGGATCATGTAAATAACCTTTACCCCTAATATTACATCTTCCGTTATCTCCAATAAAAATAACCACCGTATTATCTGCCATGCCTTTTTCTTCAAGCTCTTTAAAAATAATACCAACCTCGTTATCCATATATTCAATTTGGTCTAAATATTTTGCCCAATCCAATCTTACTGTAGGATGATCAGCCATATACGGAGGCATTTTTACCTCATTTGGATTTACAGGGTGCTTAGATTGACTTCTAACCTCATCCCACCAATCACCTCGATGCGTTACTTGTAATTGAATTTGCGCAAAAAACGGTTCGTCGGTTTTATTAAAAGTATCATACTTATCAAAAAGTCCAAATTCTTTTTTTCCATCCCAAGCACCAATAGCTTTATGTTTAAAATTAACATCTATTTTACGTCCTTTATTCATTACCGCATGGTTACCCAAAATTGTTGTGTAACCTGCTGTTCTAAGTAAATGTGTAAATGGACTAAAACTAAGATCTAATGGTACATTTCTATTACTACGGTGATGGTGCGTATTGGTTTTTACTTGATGTGTTCCTAACATCATAGCAGAGCGACTTGGCGAACAAATTGAGTTTGTTACAAAAGCATTATTAAACCGAACACCGTTTGATGCCATTTTATCCAAATTAGGTGTTTTGACATTTGGAAGACCGTAACATGCTAAATCTGTACTCATATCTTCTGCCATTAGCCAAATAATATTTGGTGGCTTTTTTTTACTTTTGGCAACGGCTTCTTTCTTATTATTTACACAAGAAAGCATTGTTAATACACTAACAAATACAACTTTTATTTTTAAATAAATTCTCATCGTTATTATTTTTTAAAACTTAGGTACAGCCTCAGCTTCCCATTTAGAAAGTGATGCTTTAAGGACTGATTCCATTAAAAAATGATGCCCTATAAGGTTTTTATTTTCATTTAAATCTTTATCTAAATGATACAATTGAAACTTTCCGCTATGGTATTTGATGAGTTTCCAATCACCAAAAATCACAGCAGCATACTGATCTTCGTAACTTCTAAAAAAATAAAGGTTTCGCGTTTTAATAGTCTTTCCTTTTAAAATTGGCATTAAACTCACACCTTGAATGTGTTTGTCTTCACATTTTTTTCCTGAAGCAATTTCTACTAAAGTTGGGTATATATCTATAGATTGGACAGGAATATTACTTTCGGTATTTTTTTTAGTATTACCAGGATAGTTAATTAGTAAAGGAACTCTTGCTCCCCCTTCTGCTAAAGCATCGCCTCCTTTTTTACCGCCTCTAAGTGGTGCATTTGTATAAGCACCGCCTTGATCAGATAATACTATAATTACGGTGTTATCAGCAATACCTTTATCTGTAATAGACTGTCTAATACGACCTATGGATTCGTCCATAGCTTCTATCATAGCTGCATGATGTGCATATTTACCTTTTAGACCAGCGTTTTGGTGTTTTTTCAATAAATCTTTCCTACCTATTGATGGACCATGCACAGAATAATACCAAAAAGACATCATAAATGGTTCTTTCTTATCATATTCTGCTATAAAATTTACAGCTTTATCTGTTAAGACATCTGTTAAATAATCACCTTCTTTTAAACCCGATTTTAAAAACCCTTTGGGGTCATCTTTTTCTTTAAAAAATGGATAATAATAACTTTTTGGGTGTCCAGCATTTGTAGTTCCATAACTATCATGAAAACCTTGATTTGTAGGGTAGCGCCCTTCTTTCCCTAAATGCCACTTCCCTATAAACATATTATAATAACCATACTCTTTTAAACGCTCTGCATATGTAATTTCTTCTAGAGGCAAATAATTTATAGATGGCATTTGTGCTGGGTCTTTTTCCCAATAATGATATTTTTCATTTGGTTTATCAGAATCCGTTCTTATATGTCTTACCATGCCGCCTCTTACAGATTCTTTGCCTGTTAATAACGAATAACGGCTTGGGCTACACGTTGGCGTGGGAATATAAGCTCTAGTAAACTCTAAACTTTCTTGTTTAAACGCATTTAAGTTAGGCGTTGTAAAAATGTTATTACGATAATTAATATCTGACCAACCGTAATCATCAATAAACAAAAGAACAATATTGGGTTTCTTATACTCCTTTTTAGATGTGTGTTTTTGCTTTTTACAGGATGTCTGCACTACTAAAAACAAACATAAAAATCCTAATTGAAACCCAGACATTCTCAACATTATATTAAAATTTGAATTTGAATTCAATTTCTATTTAAACCAAATTAAGCTTGTGCTTACTGGTACTAAAAATGTATTCTAGAATATATTTTTACAAAATTAATAATGTATTTTATAGCAAGGATGGGATAAATCAAAGCAGAGTTGTTACCCTTACCCAAATTAAATGTTATTGCCGTTATAAATTTTAAAGTAATATTTTATCTCCTTTTTTTATTCTATTCACCATAATAATAGGTTCAAAATCCAATGAAACTATAGAATGGTTAAACTTTATTCTGTAATAAAAGGCCGCTTAATTTTTAAGCCCGGCTCATCATACTGCCTAAGCTGTTTAAATAATTCAGTTTGCATCATTTTGGCTATACTAGAATATGCTTTATCATAATAAAAATTAACCAACTCGTCTGGGTCTTTCTCTAAATCAAAAAGGTACGGTTTTTCGTTTTTGTCTATAACTAACTTGTAACGATCATTAACAGCAACTACCCACCAGCCACCAGACTTGGCATAATAGGTTATTCTATCACTATCCACTACTTTTTTTGAATTCACAAAATCTTCTGAAGTATCTAAACCATGAAATTTTATATTACTATTTACATCCATTAAACCCAAAACAGTTGGCGTAAAATCTACATTAGTATATGCTGTATTAATGATTTTCCCTGCTGGTATTTTGTTTGGATAGCGTATTACAAACGGTACCCTAGCTGAAGCTTCATAAGGAACACTTTTATTTCTTCTATTATGCTCAAAAAACATATCTCCATGATCAGAAGTAAATACAACAATGGTCTTTTGGGTTAGGTTGTTAGCATCAAGATAATCTAAAATTCGACCAACACTATCGTCAATATGACTCACCATGCCAAGATAATTAGCAAGTGATTTCTTATCATTTTCAAAAGATTTTTTGCCTATGGTTTCATTTTTTCCAGTATCTGTAGCCCAAGATGGTTTAATAGCTACATATTTTGGCGCCATTGTTTTTGGCGCTTTAAATTCTAAATCAGCATACATCTTATCATAAGGTGGTTTTGCAACATCTGGTGTATGCGGATCTGGGATAGACAACATGATTGCAAAAGGCTTGTCTTTATCACGTTCTAGAATCTCTAAAGTTTTATTTGTAAAAAAATCAGTGGCATGTACAATTTGATTTTGTGGTAAGTTTTTTGCTCTTTTTTCATTTACACCACTAAATGCATCATCTGTTACATGAAAATACGGAGCGTGTCCACCTGTCATCATATAACGATTATCTTCAAAACCAGCTTTATACTTTATATTAAATTGATATTTTTCATGACCAGCCAAATGCCATTTACCAACATAGGATGTAGCATACCCTTGATCTCTTAAAATTGTTGCAAACGTTGAAACATTTTTACTAATAAACATACCATTTTTTGGAGCTCCTGTTGCTTGTGGGTATAACCCTGTAACAAACGAAGCTCTTGATGGCGTACAAACTGGCGAAGATGCATAATAACTTGTACTTATAGCTCCTTGATTTGCTAACTTATCTATGTTTGGTGTCTTAGAATTATTTCCTTTACCCCAAACAAAAGCCTGATCTTCTGATAATAATTTCTGGTAACAACTTAAAGTTCTAAAATTATGCTCATCGGTATGTATAATGATAAGGTTGGGTTTATCTTTAGTGTCTATATTATTTAATGTTTTATTATTTTGTTTTTGAGCATTACAAGAAAAAAACAACGAAACACCAATACATATTGTTGGTATTTTAAAAAAAGTTATATTCATATCGTTTAGATAATTTTATCTTAAGTCGTTTAGTGTAAATACTAAATGGCTTTTAGTTATTTTTTATTAGATACTTCCACTTGTAATCATCCCTTTTTTATTATACAAGTAAGCTTCCAAGAATTTAAAAAGACGTGATTTTAATGCTTTCGAAATTATAGCCTCATGCTTTAATCCATTAACTTTTGTTAAAAAAATTTTTGAAACCCCCAGCGCCTTTGCTTTAGCATAAAACGATTGTGAATGCGCAATATCAACAATAGAATCTTCTGTTCCGTGGTATAAGAATAGAGGTGTCATCTTTGGGTTGATATGATATAACGGAGAAGCTTTCTTGGCGCGTTCTTTTAGTTTTTTTATATCCACCAATAAGTTAAAAGCATTGTAACTTGTATCTTTAAAATTATTACCAACCAACTTAGGAATCGCTGAAACGGATTTATTTATTAATAGGTCTTTAGGTCCATAACCATCAATTACACAAGTTGCAGTACTTGACTCATTTAAATGTTTTCCTAAATTACCTTCATAATTATTATTATCTGCTGTAACTGCTAACATAGATGCAATGTGACCTCCTGCAGAAGTTCCCCAAATAGCTATTTTATCTTTGTCTATACCATACGCTTTTGCATTAGCTTTTACCCATCTAATAGCGGCCTTACAATCATATAGTTGTGCTGGCCATTTAGCATCGCCAGATAATCTATAATTTACACTTACCCCTATATAATCTCCTGATGCTAATATGGGATCCATAACCCTAAGTACCCACTCCTTACTTCCTTTTTTCCACCCTCCACCATGAATAAAAATAATAGCTGGTAATTTTTTATTTTTCTGAATAACGGGTGTAAGAATATCTAAAGTTTGCTTTTCATTACCAGTATCTGCATACGGCAGATTGTTTACATAGCTATAATACCCTTTAAAATCTAGTTTTTTTCTATTTGGGATACCATGTCCTTGAAATGTTCTATACTCTGTTTCTGTTAAAATTCCGTCTTTATCAGTATCTATTTCTGGATTGCATTTTAATATATACCTAAGTGCTTTAAAGTTTTTAGAGCTACGCTTTTTTTGTCCAAAAGATACCTTGGAACAAATAAAGAGTATCGCAATACTTAGAATATATTTTTTCATGTAGATTACTCTTGTAGTGCTAATAATTTAGAACCAAATGCTATTCCTAAACCTCTTTGTCCTTCTGCATTATAATGCACATTATCTGAATGCTTTGGATAATCACTCCAACTATCATCCATACTTGTTTTTATAACATCAACATATTTATCTGACATAGCGACATCTTCCATAGCTTTACGAACCATTGCTGGGCCAAGCTTTTTAAATTTACCGTATCTAGAGTTGATTTGACCTAGAACAAAAGGCATGTTTTTAACCCCAAATGCTTCGCGATAACTTTTAATCAATACTTTAAGATTAGCTTCATAAGTTCTTGCGCTTACCTCTATAGCTGCATCATTTTCTCCTTGCATCCAAGCTAATCCAATAATTTTATAGGTCTTATTTTGGGTTTTTAAAGCTTCAAGGTTTGCTTTAATATCTGCAATATGCATATTATAAAGCTGTATGTTTTGCTTCTTTTTTTTCTCAACAGCTTTGGCTTTTTCGGCAGTCCAATTAGGGTTCCATGCACCATACAAAGCTGTTCCACCTTGCGAACGTTTAATAAGTAAAAATTCTTGCTTAGGATTATTCTCTGCTAAGGTTAAGCCTATAAAAATCTCTGGACCAAATCGTTTTAAAAAATTATACTTTTTTGATGGTTTATTATTATATGCTGCTAATGGTATTACTTTTTTTCCATTAAAACTTAAAGACACTCTACTGGCTATTTTTTCAATTCTTTTTATTTCTGTTGGGTCTAAAGCATCAAAATTTCCCGCGCCTTGCATATTAGATTGTCCTGCCAATAAGACTACATGTACATCTTTATTTTCTTCTTTTTCTATAACATCTTGCTGGTTTTTGGTATTCTCAACAGTTGTTGTTTTGCATCCTAAAAATGTAAAACATATTATAATAAATAAGTAGCTATAATTTTTCATGAGTTTTTATACTATTTTATTTCTTTTTCTTAAATCCTTTATTGTTTTTAAATGACAATGTTTTTTTAGAAACCTCATCTGCTTTTAATACATTACTACAGTTACCAATATATCTATTTTTTTTTATGGCTACATTGCTGCAATTAATTAAATCAAACATATGCGCATCTGGGTATTGAGATTTCTCTGTAAATGTTTGCTTAATAGTATTGTTTCTTATAATTAGTCCATCTACTCTATTTGCCCATATAATTCGGTTATCAAAGGTTTCTATACTATTGTTTTCAAAAATTATATTTCTATCATAGGTTATGGTATGGTCAAATGTTTTACCTAGCCTTGGAGACACTGTTAAAATAGCGTGTTCTGCGCCTCCATAAGCACAATGCTTAAAACGATTATTTCTAATAGTTACATCTTCAACATTACCAGACTCAAACCAAAAAAAAGTTTCCCCACGCAACATTATAGAAGACATCATGGAAGACAAATCGTTATCTTCGATAAGTATCTTTTTTGGGGTTTTAATAATAATATTTCTTGCCCTATGGTCTTTAATGGTATTGCCTCGCATAGTAAAAGTAGGATTCCATGTTTTGTTTTCTAGGATATCACCTTTTCTTAAATCTGATGGAATTACATTATCAAAAGTTATATCGGTGTAATAATCATTTATTGTTTCTGTCTTAACAACCCTATTTATTTCACCTCGATTTGGATTAGGTTGTTTTATAAACCATATTTCATCTCCTTTATCAGCAAATTGAAATCCCATTTGCTGTTTGTGAACCAGTGCTACACGTATGGTTTTATCATCTATAATTGTATCTACTTTTACATAAGTACCATGAACATTGGTTCCGTCATCATACATGCCTTCAAAACGACAGTTTTCTATTAAAATATAGCCTTTACAATTCGCAAAGTGCGTAGCATCTGCCACTATAGACATATATCTAGCCGAACCTTTGCGAATGTAAACACCGCTATTAGTTACATTAATATTTTCTGAACGCTCAAAAAGAAACCCCATCCCTAAAGCATGATGGATAATTGTATTATTAAAAATTATATCCTTAGAATTTCTCACTAAAAATGCTGGAGCATATCTATTATGTGCTTTGTCCCCTTTAGACTGTAATACCGAGCCTACACGTGGCCAATTTTTAATACCGTAATTATAAAATCTAAGTAGCCCATTTGGTAATTTTTCTACTTTAGATGACCTTATATTTTGATCCCATGCGCCATAATCTACCGCCTTGGTTTCTTTATTGTGTGATAGTGAGCTTCCTAAATTAGAAAAACTAAAGCCTTTAATATTAGGAAACGTAATATGTCCTTTTACTAATTTCCAAGAAAACCCTTTTTTGTGTGGGCGCAAATCATAGTAATGTTCTTTTTTATTGATAGCGATAATATCTCCTTGAAAACTAAACGGAATATCCCAATCTATAGTAATGTTAGTAACACTAATTTTTTTACACCCCTCAAAAACAAAAGGTGCTACTTGTCCGCTAAAAATAAATTCCGATCCATTGCCTTCAATTTCAACAGAATTAAAATCTTCGAAATTAAAAATGATTTTTTTGAAACCATTACCATGATTGGTTATGTATTTATATTTACCAATAGCATAATCCGTTAAAAACGTATAAATCCCTTTTTCGAAAACAAGTTTAATATCTTTTTCATTTGCATGCTCAATAGCTTTGCGAATGGTGGTTGTTATATCGCCCTTTGCATGCTTTATTTCTATTATTTCTTTAGCCAGACAAACTTTAGAAAAACATAATACCAGTAAAACAAATACTATTCTATATGTAATGTTTTTCATTTTAATTTTATAAATTAACACCTGTTCCTTGCAATGATGCATCGTGACTCCAAGCAATCATCCAAGGGTCTTTTGTTTTAGTTTGAAAAGCTTTCATTTTATTTTTCATCTTATCTAAAATAATTTTAAAACTTTTATTGTAGGCAAGATTATTAATCTCATTAGGATCCGTTTTTAAATCGTACAATTCAAACTCTGGTCTAAACAAAAAATCTTTAACTGTCTTAGGTCCAAAATACGCAACATCATTTTTATAAATAGATTGCCATGTAGAAGAAGCCCATAAATCTGATGCAAAAGGGTATTCTAAAGGGTATGCAATATTCCAGATTAGTTTATAGTTTTTACTACGTACAACACGCATTGGATAGTACATGGTAATTTCATGAAACGTGTGCGATGCATAAATTTCATCCCAACCTTGTACATTGTCTTTATATAAAACATCATAGAATGAATTGCCATGAAACCTACTAGCATCAATATCTACTTTAGCCATATCTAAAATGGTTGGCATTAAATCTACCCAAGAGATCATAGCATCACTTATTGCAACTTGTTCTTTTTTTGTAGGGTCTTTTATAATACAAGGTAGCTTTATGCCAGGCTCATGTACTGTTGTTTTTGCTCCTGGAAAAGCCATCCCATTATCAGAGATATAAAACACTATGGTATTATCTGCTTTACCTGTTTCTTTTAACATTTGCATTAATTTCCCAAAGCCTTGATCAATACGAGATACACTTTGGTAATATTGTGCAATTTCTTCTCTAGTTTGTTTTGTATCTGGCAAGAATTCTGGAACTAAAACATCTTCGGGCTTATATGTTATAGTTTCTACATCTTTGTAGCCTTCTTTTTTATTACCAAAATTATTTGGCATATCCCATTGTTCTGGCTCAAAAGGATGTCCTCTGTGAGGGTCATCTGTACAGAAATATAGAAAAAATGGCTTTTCAGATTTTAAGATATCTGCACATTTTTGTGCCATCTCTACAGTATTTCTAGGGTCGGCTTCCAAAACTGTATTAAAATGATATACTTTTTCGGGTGCAACATGATATTTACCTATACGTGCCGTTTGATACCCTACACTATCTAATAAAACTGGTAAAGATGCAACACCATCATAAGTACTAAAATGATGATAATCATGAACGTGACCATAAGACCCCGTGGCATGACCAAACATACCAGATAGAATTACAGATCTACTTGCCGCACAACTGGCACTAGTACAATATGCATTATTAAACCTTGTACCTTCTTTAGCTAATTGATCTAAATTAGGTGTTTTAATAATAGGATTGCCATATGCACCTATAGCATCTGTGCCATGATCATCTGCTACAAAAAGAATAATATTTGGACGTTGATCTTGCGCCACTATATTGACAGATGATTCTTCTTTTGTTTTAGAACAACACACTAACAAACTAGCCATTAAAAAGCTTAAAAACTTAAATCTTGTTTTCATAAATATTTTTTTTAATACTGATATTTTAATTTATAGGTCTAACTTAATTTTTAAACAAATGCCGAAATAATTGCTCATTTCGGCTTTGTCAACTAAACTCTATAAAACTAAATTTACTTTAGGATAACTCATACCCCGTAAAAAAAAATTTACTTTTATAAAGAAAGTAAAAGCATAAAAAGAGCTTGTCTTTAGTAATACAAAAAATGTATCTACAAATACAGAAATTCACAAAAAACTGATTTTCAGCACAATAAAGTTCTAGTTATTTTGCTTTAACAAAATGTTTTTTATGTCTTTACAGTACTCTTCTTCACATATTATGAATTAGTACGGTTTTTAATTTCCATTTCTGAAGCATATTTACTTGGAGACGTATGATACTTCTCTTTAAATATTTTAATAAAATGCGTTCTACTTTTAAAACCAGTCATTGCAAACACTTCGTTAACAGAATGTCCGTTGTGTAAAAGGTATTCTGCAGCTTTTTTTATGCGATACATCTTAATGAGTTCAAATGGTGTTTGATTAGTCAATACTTTTACTTTCTGAAAGAAATGTGTTCTATTCAAATAAAGTTCGCGTGCCAAATGATTCAAATCAAAATCTTGATTATCTAAATTTTCTTCAATAAGACTATAGAGCTTCTCTAAAAAGGCATTGTCATTTCTATTATTTTTATTGTTTTCTTTAGTTAATGGAATACCAACTTGGTAGCGCTCTCTCAATTTTTTTCTACCAATTAACAATGACTCCGTTACTGTAACCAACTGTTGTACATTAAACGGTTTTTTAATGTAAGCATCTGCCCCATCTTTTATGCCTTGTAAATGGTCTTCTATATTGGTTAAAGCCGTTAACAAAATAACAGGTATATGACTTGTCTTTAAATCTGATTTTACTTTAAGACATAAGTCTAATCCATTAATCTCTGGCATCTGTACATCACTTATTACAATATCTGGCCATTCATCTTCCATAGCATCATAACAATCTTTACCATTACTAAAACTCTTTACTATAAAAAACTTAGTTAATAATTTTGACACAAAATCTCTCATGTCATGATTATCTTCAGCATAAAAAATAACAGCCTCTTTAAAGGCACCACTTACCACAATATCGGTAGATGTATTTTCTTGGATAATCTTACTGGTTACCGGTACTTCTTTTTCTGAGGGTAAATCAACTTCTTCTAAAATATCAGTAGCTAAGTGTTTCTTTACAATAGGTAAGCGTACAGTAATAGTAGTCCCTTCATTTAAAACACTTTCTGCACCTATAAAGCCGTAATGCATTTCTACCAATCTTTTTGCAAAAGCTAAACCAATGCCTGAGCCACTTGAATGTGTATTATCTCTATTTTTTGCTTGATAAAATCGTTCAAAAATACGTTCTAAGTCTGTAGACTCTATACCTTTTCCCGTATCTATAACGTCTACTATTACATCTTTACCTTCTTTCTTTAATACTACTTTAACGGTATCTTTAGCTCTAGTATATTTAAAAGCATTATTTAAAAGGTTATTAAAAATTTTTTCTAGCTTATCCTTATCACCAGAAACAATTATATTATCGTCGGCTGTAACAATCTCAAAACTTTTATCATCATTATCAGCTAAAAATTTAAAATCTACTAACAATTCATTTAAAAAATGATTAAAATTGAATCGTGAATATTTCATTTTAAGTTTGTTGGCGTCCGCTCGCCTAAAATCATGAACTTGCTCTATAAGTTGGCTTATTTTTTTGGATTGCCTATTCATTAAATTGAGCTTCTCTAAAACTTCACTGTTATTATAAAATTTCTTAGAAAGCACCTCTAAAGGCCTTGAAATAAGTGTTAAAGGTGTTTTTAACTCATGAGAAATATTAGCAAAAAATCGTAATTTGGCTTCATTAATGTCTTTTGCCTTATTTTTTTCTAGTTGTTCAATTTCTACCTTGTGATTTAATGCTTGTATTTTCCAGATAATTCTACCTCCAAGATATATGGCTAGCATTCCTAAAAGCGTATAAATGGTATAGGCAAAATTAGTTTTCCAGATAGAAGGCTTAATAATAATCTTTAATTTTTTAGGAGCAGACCAATCGTTTAGTGAATTAGAAGCCATGGCTTCTAATTGATATTCCCCTGATTGTAACCCGCTATACGATATTGTTTTTTGATAAGAGGGCACTTCCACCCATGTGTCGTTAACAGGTAATAATCTATATTTTAAATTATGATTTCTTGGATTTAAAAAATGTAAACTGGTTAAATCTAGAGAGAACACATTTTCATTATGTTTTAAAACAATTTCTTTTTGTTTAGAAAGTCTTTTAGAAAGAAGAAATCTATTATTAATGGTATCTCCCGGCTTAACAATTTTATTGAAAATTGTAAGATTCTCAAATTGTAATTCTGGAATTGCTTCATTCTTAGCAATGTTTTCAGGGTTAAAATATGTAAGTCCATCTAGACCAGAGAACAACATGGTTCCACTATTTAACCGCTTTGATGCGAACCAAAAATCCTCAAAAGCTAAACCATCTGAGATATTAAACTTTCTAAAAGTATCACTTTGCGGGTTATACTGATTAAGACCTATATTTGTTGTTATCCATAAATTATAGTTATTATCATAAAGTATGGTTTTTACCACGTTATTAGATAATCCTTTTTCCTCACTATAGGTAATAAATTTTGCATTAGTCTCTAAATCTAGAACTTTACAAATCCCGCCTCCTTCTGTACCTAACCATAAATCTCTATTAGGCAGCCTCAATATAGATGAAACAAAATTACTTGGTAATGAAAACTTATCGGCTTTATTTTTTTTATACTGTATAACTTCTATTTGATTAACAGAAAACTGATTGGTTTGTTTTAAGCAAAAAAGACCATCGGAACCAGTACCTATCCATAAATAATCGTGATTTGGATCCTGGTAAATTATTCTAGCCAATTTAATATTACTATGCTTAAAAAAAGGGTTTTTATTTAAGTTATCAATAGACTTTATTTCATGATTTTCATTTAATAAAATCCTATGAACCCCATCATTTGCACCAATCCAAATATTACCCAAATTATCCTCTGTAATAGATCTAATTATCGTGTTATTATCAAAAGAAAAGTCTGAAGTATTTACATAAAGAGGTTTTCGTGTATTAGGAGCGTAACGTAATATTCCTTTGTTTTTTAAATACAGCCAAACATAATTTTTAGAATCTACAAATACTGCAGAAACAGATTTAAAATCATTTTTATCTATATCTATTGGTAGTGGCTCAAAAGTATTTTTCTTGATATTAAAGAGTCCTAGACCACCTAAAGATGATGTTAGATATAATCGGTTTTCATCTAATTTTGCAATATGTGTTACATTAGTTGAGTTTAATCCATGTTTTTCATTAGCTTTTATATCCAGTGTTTTAAATGGGTTTTTTATTGCATTAAAACAGTAAAGCCCTTCATTAAAAGTTGCCAGCCATACATTCTTATTAGTGGTTGGCACAATAGTACTCGCTCTTAATACAGGGAGATTATCTTTAAATAAATGCTTCTGCTTTAACTCTAAATCTAATATCGATTTAAAATCTTCTATTTTGACTACTCCATCATTTAAAGTTCCAAGCCATAAATTTTTAGAGTCATCTAATAGCATGGAATTAAACCTGTATTTCTCTAGGCTTTTATATACTAATTTAGCACCGCTAACATTATGAGCATCTATCTTAATTTCTGCAACACCTCGCAATAAACCAACCAGTATTGTCTCGTTATTAATTTTAATGATTGAATTAGAAAACGTGATTTTATCGCTTAATAATTTTTTAAAACTTTTATCTACTAAATCAAAGACCAATAAACCTTTAGATGTGGATAAAATATATTTGGAATTTGTAAAAGCGATACCATTATAAAACGTTATGTCTTTATATTGAATTCCTTTCGGAGTGTAGGTTTCTTTAAATTTCTTTTGTTTAGCATCAAATAGCAGTAATCCTTTTTTTTCGCTTATGGCAATTACTGTTTGTTGGTCTATATCAGTAAAGATTTTTCTAATAATCTTACCGTGGGCATTACTACCTGAAACATCGCTAGAATAAATTTCTTTAAACTCTTGCTTGTCATAATCATAAATAGTAATACCATCGTCTGTACCTATCCAAATATCACCATTTACATCTTCACTTAAGCTACGCACACGATTACTAGAAAGAATAGTATTATTTAGCGTGTTTTTAAAAGTCTGTAACTCATAGCCATCATATCTATTTACACCTTCATAAGTACCAAACCAAAGAAAACCATTAGAGTCTTCCAAGATAGACGTTACACCATTATGTGCTAATCCATCAGAAATAGTCAATTTTAAAGAGTATTCTAAACTAGAGTTTTGACCATTCAATAAAAAACCAATACAAAAGCTCAAACAAAATAATATACACTCTTTTTTAAACATTTTATAAATGATTACATTTAGTTTTAACCAATAACTGAATAACTCACAAGTGAATACGCTTAGTTTTAATTTTTTGATAAGGCTAAAGGTATTAAATTTTGTAATAGGTTTGTAGTTTCGTCGTTTTCAATGCCTTTAATTATTTCTACTATGGCTATACTAAAACCCATTTTTAAAAAAAATATAATTTAAAATTAATTTGATTTAAGTCATTAAAAAAAGTGAATATTACGAAACAATCTGTTAACCATATATACTATTATTTTTATACAAACACCACTGCTTTTTTAGTAAAATAGATTAAATTTATCTCTTATCCTTATAAGAAAAAATGAGACCCAATAATATAAAAATTAGCCTTTTAATAATACTATTTATATCTATAATGTTTTGCAGTTGCGGCACTAGAAACAATATCCAAAAAAGCACAGGATATCAATATACATCTCATAATAAAACAACACCTAATGTCCTTTTTATTGCTGTAGATGATTTACGTCCATTATTGGGGGCCTACGGTGTTGAATTTGCAAAAACACCACAAATTGATCATTTAGCTTCCCAAGGGCGCTTATTCAGAAAGCATTATGTGCAAGTTGCTACCTGTGGGGCTTCTAGAGCTTCAATGCTTACTGGTAGGTTACCCAGAACTAAAAACCAACTTAAAAACAAGGAGGCCTTGGAGTCGCTACCTCGTAATTATATGGACATAGCTCGAACCATGCCCGAGTTATTTAGAAAAAATGGATATGAAACTATTTGTATTGGTAAAATATCACATTCTGATGATGGCTGGATTAGTAAAAACAGCATCAAAGACAGTACAAATTACGATTTACCAAATGCTTGGGATAAAGTTATGACACCACTTGGTAACTGGAAAAAATCTTTAGTTGTAGCGTATCCAAATGGAAAAGATCGTGATGATGGCTCGGGCTACATGCCGTATTCGTTATTTCCTAAGATAGAAGATAACGAGTTACCTGATGGTATGTTTGCAGATACTGCTATAGAACAATTAAAAACCTTTGGTAAATCTGGTAAGCCTTTTTTTATGGGACTTGGTTTTTTAAAACCGCATCTTCCATTTGTTGCTCCAAAAAAATATCGCGACATGTATAACGATGTTAATATACCTTCTGCCTATGGAATGCAAAGAGGTGACACAAAAAAGACTAATAAAAGTGCTGAGTTTTATAAGTATAGAACAGATAGACCTTTTAAAAGGCCTGTAGATTCTAAAACATTATCTGAACAAGATGCACAAAATATACGAAGAGCTTATATGGCCTGTGTAACATACACAGATACTCAAATAGGAAAAGTATTAAAAACATTAGAAGATGTTGGTTTATCTAATAATACCATTGTGGTACTTTGGGGTGATCATGGATGGCATTTAGGAGAAAATAATGTGTGGGGCAAGCATACCCCACTTGATAAAGGGTTGCATAGCCCTCTAATTATAAAAACACCTCATCAACAAAAACCTGGAGAATCTACAACAGCTTTAGCGGCGTCTATAGATATATTCCCTACACTTATAGAGGCTTGCCAATTAAAAAACAGAGACACTTATAAACCTTTGGACGGTGTATCATTAATACCTGCTATAAAAAACCCTGATTTTAAAGTACGTAACGAAGTCATCAGTTTTTGGAGAGGTCCTACAACAATAGTAAACGAACAATATAGATTAATTGTATCTGGACAATTAGGTAAATTAAATCATGAATTATATGATCACATCACAGACCCAGGAGAACTAAAAAACATAGCAGATAAAAACCCAAAGACCATAGAAAAAATGATGCATGCATTAAAAGAAGCTTACCCAACTGTGCTTATAAAAAACAACTTTCGTAAGTAATTAGAATTTAAAATTCGGATAATCTTACCTGAATAGTAGTTTTTCTAGAATCAATAATCCAAGCAGGAATTTGTATTTCTATGCGCTTTAAATTTTTAATTTGTTTGTCTAATTTTAAAGGTGCAGGAGACAAAGACGTTATTGAAACCATTATTTCTGGATGCGATATATTTTCAAGCCTTAATTTTTGACCTTCTTTACTTAAAATAGCACCACCTTCAATAATTTCAACATCAGCTGTTGTTATCATTTGCCAAGTTATTAACTTTGTTTTATCTGAAAATTCTAAATCATCTTCTATTAATAAAGACGTTGCACTTTCTTTTAAAAAACGCCTGTGCGCTTTCTTAATATTTTTGCCAAAAACAGAACTTAAATCAAAACTAGCCTCGGGCGTTAATCCTTCTTTATAATCTATTAATGGGGAAAACGCATTATTTAAAAATAATTCATTATTAATGGTAAGTGTGCTATGCCCGTAATTGTTTTTTGAGAGTAATGTCCAGCGATCTCCATCTTGTGCATTTGTCCATAAATTAAAGCCTTCTTTTTCTAATTCATGATAACCTTGTTGACCTAAATCTAAAGACCATCTTATTCCATTTAATTCGAAAACAAATGAGCCTGCATCCATATTACCATGACTTATACTCGCCCTTCCGCCTTTACAACCTAAATAAAATTGATGATCATCTTCTTTATTTGATTTAAAAATAGCTATAGGGTTTTTACCATCGCCTTTCCATGCCTCTGGCATATCTTTAAAAAATCTTTTCTTGTATTGACCTAACCATAACATAGCTATACCATCAAATCGTGATAATTTATGTATTTCCTCAACAGGCCTTAAAAAACTTTTTCTTTTAAAAAAAGCTTCATTTCCAGATTTCATTGCAAACCATGCTAAACAGGCATTACCATTAGCATTTTGCATGGCTTCACAATCCGAAAAATTAAAATACATTCCTGATGGGCATTCACTAAGTAACCTAAATGTTGCACTTTCTTTAAAACCAGAGACCGAATTTGTCCCAAAATCAGTTCCAAAAGCACTTTCAAACATACTATTTGTTGTTACTGAATATGCTGTTGCATAATCCCAATACGTTGCACCTTCTGGATATGCACCATCTGGTCCATAAGTATCTAAAGCATTGGGCAAACCATCTAAAGCTCTATGAATTGTTTTTGCGGCTATCTCAGGATTTTCGTTAGCAATAGCTATTGATGCTGCTATTAATCCGCCTGAACAAACTTGATTCCAATTGGTATGACCGTACGCAATTTTCCATATTTTATTATTTTCCCTCCATGTATTCTGAATAGCTTTTTCTAATAAAGATGCTTTAGCCAACTTTATAGTAGATTCTGGTAAATTACCTTGAGTCCAATCTATAGCAATAGCAACACCTAAAGCCATTTCGGAAACATCTAAAAAATGAGAAGGATTCCAATTTTTAAAATTGCAAACCGCCAATAATTCTTTATTAATACGGGTTAAAGATTTTTCGTCCTCTTCCATTAAATAGACAAACCCCAGCATATTTATACGATATAGAAACTCACGAGATACATCTAGCATACGTCTTCCTTCTATAACACGTTCTAAAAGTGGTGTTTTATAAATGCTATCAGCATTTAGTTTTATAGCTGCATACATGTTCTTAAGAACAACATCTTTCTTTATTTTATTTCTAATTTTTTTAACACTTTTCTCTGTGTAAACTATGCGAGGAAGGCTTTTTTTAATCTTTTTTTGAAGATATGCCGTAGACATTGGATTTTCTAGAACAGGCTTTTTTTCTTGGCCATGAACAACAGAAAATATTATTAATGTTACTATTGCTATTGATATATGTACAGATTTTCTAAATGTCATCTTAATCTATTATTTACAAGGCTTTCCGTTTTTTAAAAAATTTATACATCTCGGTTCCTGCTGCTAAAAATGCACCAGAGCCATAGACCTCTGTATAATCTTTAAAACTCTCTCCTGGTGCAGCTCCTACAGGTTGTACATAACCCAACATACCTTCTTTAGTAACACATAACACTAAAGCATCCCAAGCTTTCATCATTACGGGTTCGTATATTTCTGCATCTAAAATACCATTATTAATACCCCAAGCTAACCCAAAAGTAAAAAATGCAGTACCGCTTGTTTCTTTGTTTGGATACGCCTTTTCATTTGCTAAAATACTGGCAGACCATGTACCATCTTCACGTTGTTCTTTTTTTAATGTTTTGGCTATATCCTTAAAGACGGAAATATAAAATGCTTTATGTTTCCAATCTTTTGGAAAATCTGGAATCATAAGAGCTAATCCTCCAAACACCCATCCATTTCCTCTAGACCAAAAAATCTTTTTACCATTCTTTTCTCTTGCTTTAAAATAACTTTTATCTCTAAAAAAAAGATGCTCTTCTTTATCCCAAAGCTTATCGTAAGCCATATGATATTGAGTATCCATAAAATCTAGGTATTTTAAATCTTTAGTTTCTTTTGAGAGCCTTACCCAAACTGGTGGCGCCATAAACAATGCATCACACCAATACCAAAGACTTTTATTAGACCTATCGCTTTGCATAATAGAATCGAATCGCATTTGAGTTGGTTTTATCATTTTTTCATCTCTATAATTATCATAAAGATTTAAATAAAATTGCCCTACAGCTTGATCATCGGCATGATAAACCCTTTTAAAAAGTCGCCAGTTGTTTTTATCTCCTATATCTTTTAGCCAATTAATATATTTAGGATTATCGGTTATAGTACTAAATTGATACATGCCTGCATAAAGCGCCCCACAATGCCATTCTAAATCATGATAAGCTATTCTGTGATGCCATGGTTTTCTATGTTCTACAGCGGGTAATGCACGATATTTACCCATCTCCGCAAAGGTTTTAATTTGCCAATCTGCAACTTTTTGAGTGATGTATTTAGTTTCGTCTGCCTTAGTTCTTGTTTTACAAGAAACTGTAATTAATGTAGTTAATAAAAATAATACCAAATAAAGTCGTTTTAACACCATGCGCTTATCCTTTAAGTTTCCAAATGACCTCATCGTCTAATTTTAAAAATTCATCTTCTGAAATTACTTTAATGACATTATCACCTTTTTTAAGTTTAACATCTTTAAACCTAATGATATTAATATCTGAAGTTAGTTTTTGTGTATCAATCTTTTTATTATTGAGGTATAATGACACTTTTTTTAAATTGGTGTATACTTTAATCGTAGTAACTTCATTATCTCTAATATTATGCCTTCTTTCGGATATATACAACATTGGCGATTTATTCCAATTGGCTTTGTAAAAATAGAACGCATCTTTCTTTTCTTTTCTATCAAAGGTTACAAGCCCTTTATGGTTTAGATTTCTTGTACCTCCTCTGTTCCAACTAGCAACAGAGAAATCAAACATATTCCATACAAAAGTGCTCCAAACATAAGGTCGATCTTTTAAAATTTTATAAGAATCTTCATGATATTTGGTTTGTTCCATTTCTGGAAAATAGTAGCCTTTAGGCTTTTGTAACGCTTTTATATCTTGATGTTTAATATTGCCTCCTGCTCCATATTCGCTTATACTAATACTAATATTTGGATGTTCTTTATGCGAAGTATCTAACCATGTAGCCAAACCGTTGGTAGATTTGGTATACCATCCAAAATATTTATTCCACGCTTGCAAGTCTGTAATCCCGCCCATATTAGAAACCATTCCCCTATCACTTGCAGAAATAGTTAATCTATTTTTATCTAGTTTATGTGCTAATTTTTGTAATGATTTAGTTAAAACTACAGCTGGTGTTTTTTCTCCATCCCATGCCCTAACCTCATTCCAAAGCCCCCAAACTATTATACTTGGGTGATTATAATTCTGTAATATTAACTCTTTTAATTGTTGTTTAGCATTACCGCCTTCTCTACCGCTCCAATCGTGTACATAAGGTATTTCTGCCCATACTAATACTCCTGAGTCATCGGCTAATTGATAGGCTTTATCAGAATGTTGATAATGAGATAATCGTAAAGATGTTGCTCCAATTTCATCTATAAGTTCCATATCTTTTTTTAACTGTTCATTGGTAACAGCAGGCCCAGTTTGCTTCCATTCTTGATGTTTACACACACCATGTAAGCTATAATTCCTATGGTTTAGCACAAAACCTGTATCCGCTTCAACTTTAAACGTTTTTACACCAAACTTCTGGATAACTTTATCAACCGATTTATCATGAATTAACTGAACTTCTATACTATATTGATGCGGATTTATTTTCCCATTCCATAATATTGGGTTATCAATATTAAAACGATTTACAACTACAGAATCTGTTTTAGAATAAGAAAAAGGTTTTTCTGATTCTAAAACTATTTTATTTTCAGCATTTTTTATAACATACTTTAATTTTAAGTTATTTTGACTAGATAGATTACTAATATGTGTACGAACTTCTATTTCAGAATTATTTTTCGTTACATTTTTAACTTCAACAAATACACCAGAAGACGCAAAATAAAGTGGCGAAATGTTACATTGCGGTGTAGCAAAAACATGAACAGGCCTATATATACCACCATAGTGGTTAAAGAGAGCATCATCAACAGGTATTCGCTTAAAATTGGGTGCATTTGTAACGTTTACGGCTATTAAATTTTCACTATTAAATTCAATATCATCGGTTATTTCAAAACAAAATGCTGAATATCCACCTATATGCTTTCCTACTTTTTTGCCATTTAAATAAACAACCGCTTCTTGCCCCACACCTTCAAAGCGAATAAAAACTCGCTTACCATACATAGATTTTGGAATTTCTAATGTTGTTCTATACCAAACTTGCCCTTTGTAATAACCGATATCATTTATAGCATCCATAGAAAATGTATGAGGAACCATTACTGAATTCCATGAACTATCATTTAATTCTAGATGCTGTCCTTGGTTATTTAAACCTTTTGAAAATTTCCAGTTTTCTATGTTAAGAATGTCTCTATTTTCAAGAAAAGGAGCTTGTGCAGATAGATACAAATAAGGTATAAAACCAAGCAGTATCAATATTTTTCTTATGGTATTTTTCATTAATTATAATCGCTTTTAAAACGGTGCTAAGCTAACTGTAATTTGAACAAACAAAAACTCTTAAAAAGCTATGACTAACTGCTTTTTTAATAATGTTACAGTCCTTTTTAATTTGAAAGAATTTTAATCCAAAATCTAATTTCCAAATGTATTTTCAAACCAATAATTGCGAGTTATCAATACGCTTATAAGTCTAAAATATACTTTAACTTTACCTTCATAAAAAAGGCTGTTGGTAATTTAACAGCCTTTTAAACAAAGAAAAACTAACTAAATAATATTTATACTTTATGGTCTCCTTTCTAAAAGCACCCATGATAAATCGTCCCAATACATAACCTGTTGACCAGTCACGCCTGGATTATCAATTTGGTGTACTTTTAATTGAAATTGTTTTCCACTAGGAATAGCTGTTGTAGTAACTACTTGATTAATTTCTACCCACTCTCCTCTTGGCAAGGATTCTAAATCCCAGACAATATCTCCAAATGTTCCAAAATTATTTGAATTCCTAAACATTTTCATGGTATTACCAGGCTCTAAATAAACGTTGTATGAAATTAAATAATCTCCAGCAGGTATACCTGTAGGACTAGAAATACCGTTACCTGTTAATGTTACATTTTTACTGATTCCATCTGGATTTAAATATCGAACAGATGCTGATCCTGTAGCCACTATATCTGTATTTCTAAAAAAGAATCGTTCAGGGTCATTTGCAGCAGCAGCCCAATACCCATCTAATCCAGCTTTTCGAGTAATGTTACCCGTAGTTGCCGCTGTTTCAAATCCCCATTTTGGATCAACAAGAATATTAGCATCAAGTGATACCTGAACTTCCATTGAGCTAAACGGCTGTAAAGTACGCATATCAACTGATTCTATATTGCCCCCTGCATATGATATGGTTATATCATCTGTATTATATAAGGGCTCAGCAAGTATTAAATCTATTTTAGTAGCATCAGTACTGTTAATAATTGCCGAAATTACAGGAATCTCTTGATCAAAACCTGCTGCTGTATTAACAACACGTACTGTAAAACTATCTACCTCATCAATAAAAGGTTCAATCTCACCAGTAACACCAAACGTAATAGAATCGTCATCATTAAGCAGGGCGCCTCCTTCTTCATTAAAAACAAAAGGCTGCGAAGACGGAATCACCTCTATAACAAGCGGTATAATTTTAGCCACTCGTTCATCAGGTACATCATTACCTTCTCTAATAGCTTGGATTCTTCCTGCATTAAATGTTCCAAGAGAAAAATACCCCACTTCTGCTGTAGCATCTCTTGAATTTCCTGGGTTACCTCTTGTAAACGTCCATAACCTATCATTTGGGCGATCTTCTAATGTCAAATCTACATAAGTTAGAGCATCACCAGCCTCTATTTGAATTACAGGCCATGTACTAGAATCTTCATTAGACACTAAGTCTTCTCCAGAAATACTTACCAGTACATTATCATTTTTATCTCGAACTTCAAAAGCTGGTTTTAAAGGACCAAATACATCAATCTCCCATGTATTTTCTATAACCCATACACCATTCTCTTGAACGGCATCTATACGCTCATTGCCATTAAAACTTAAAGAGTCTTTGAACGTATTTCTAATTGTAACCTTGTTTATACCTTGATTTAAAAACAAAACATGAGCATCAGTATTTGTTGTTCTTAACCCCAAATCGTTATTTATAAAAAGAGGTAGTGAATCGTTAGCTCCATAACCAGGAAATAAATATTTATTCCCGTCTTCTATAATAAACTCATGAGATAATGCCCCTTGAGATAAATCTCTAAATGACAGTGCTTTTCCTACCTGTGTAACTCTAGCATCTTCTGGTCTTAGATTAATCCCCCACGTAGCATCTTGAAATGCGGGTGGCAAATCTTCATCTTTATCACACCCCAAAATAAAAACAAGGGCGAAAACAAATATTACTTTTTTAAAATTTTCCATCTTATATTTTATTAATTGATATTAGGATTCGTTCTAATTTCTCCCAAAGGAATAGGGTAATAATCATGAAGTTCTGGTGTGTAGTTTATGGCTGCATCTTCATATTCATAATCAATAATATTAAGTCCATTACCAACAGCTGGAATAGGTGTTGTGCCTATAGACGAACTTGGCCTTGCTCTACCTAAAGTACCATCCAATCGTCTAACCTGTTTGTTACTTGCATAAAATGTTTGTTCGGATAACCTTTGGAAATTTTCTCTAATAACTCCCCATCGTCTTAAATCATTCCAACGTGTTTGATGGCCTTCAAGAGATAATTCTAAAGGTTTTTCTGTAAACATTAAATGTTCCATAAGCCTAGTTTCATCATATACCTCATCATCAAAAGTTGAACTTGGCCACTTAGGATTTGGAGGTCCAAGTAAACGCAGAGCCCACCTATGTCTTACCGTGTTAATCAATTCTAACGCTCCTGATATATTTCCTGTTTTAATCAAACATTCTGCCTGCATTAAATACACTTCTGCTAATCTATTCACAACTATATTTTTACCAGATGCTCTAGAGCCTCTTGGATCCATTCCGCCTTCTCCTGTGCCTATATCATGGTTCGTATATTTTTTATATCTCCCAAATCCCCAACCAGAATTACCTAAAACAATTCTAATTCCTGTAACTTGTTGATAATATAAATTAATTGGATCATCATCATCAACAATAGCAACCATGGCGTTTGTTCTTAAAGATACTGATCGCTGTTCAAAAGTTCCTAGTGAAGATGGAACTTCATAGGTATTTCTTTCATCGGCAAAATCAATAGGGTCTACTTTGTATTCATTAACTAACCATACTGGTAAATTAGGACCTTCATTATTCGTTGTTTTAACGGCCAACTGATTGGTTAATACATCTGGTTGAAAAACACCAATGTCTGTTCTAAAATCATTAGTATAATTTAATTCAAAAATAGATTCTGCATTAAATTCTCCTGCTCTGGTAAATAATAAATCCATATCGTCTACTAGCTCATAAACGCCACTTCTAATAACGCCATTAAAAAGAGGGATTGCTGCTTCATATTGACTTTCATAAAGAAAACTAGTTCCTAAAATTGTTGCAGCTGTCCCTTTTGTAACACACCCCGAATTACTTTGAGGGTTGTTATATTGAAGCGGTAAATTATCAAAAGCAAACTGTAAATCTTCTCTAAAAAACGAAAGAACTTCTGCTGCTGGTGATACTGGTTGTTCTAAATCTTCGGTGGTAAGCGGCACTTTATTTCTAATTATAACATTACCGTTATTGTAGGATGAATGCAAATAGAAATGCCCTAGACCTCTAAAAAACCTAGCTTGTGCCATTTGAGATATCCAGTTATTTCTTTCACCTTCTGTAATATTACTTTCTATACGTTCAAGAGCTTCAATAACTTGATTAGCTCTAAAAATAAGTGTATAACAAGCATCCCATTTAGCTTGTATAAAGCCGTCACTTTCATTGTAAGTTTGTTCGTAAAACGTTCTAAGTCCATCTCTATTAGATCGTGGTCGTCCAAAACCTGGCCAACCCATATCTGACCTAATTCCTTCATTTAATATACCTAGTAGATTTTCATTTAACATAGCATTGTAAGTGGCTGTTAAACCGCCATCAGTATCTTTTAAGTTCATCCAAAAAGAACTTACAGACAGGTTATTTGGATTTACTTCTGTTAAATTATCATCATCACATGCTACAGATAAACATGCTGTAACAAAAAGCATTAATATATATTTGATATTTATTTTTTTCATAATCATGTTTTAAAAGTTTAAGTTAACTCCTGCTAAATACTGCGCAGTGATTGGATAGTTACCTTTATCTAGACCTCTACTAGAAATTCCTCCACCAATTTCTGGATCAAATCCTGTATAATTTGTAAGGGTTAAAGCATTTTGGGCAGACACATAAAACCTCAATCTATTTAAACCTAAACTTTCTAATATTTTTTTTGAGAAACTATATCCTAATGTTACTTGCTTTAATCTTAAGTAGTCTCCTTTTTCTAACCATTGGTCTGTATGCCCTCTATAGTTAGGATGGTTTCTAGAAATACCTCTAAACGTTGGTATTTCTGAATTTGGATTAATATCAGTTCTTTGAAAAATTAAGTCTTCATGTCTACCAAATGCAAATGCTGTGGCTTTAGAACCATTCATAATTTCGTGCCCTAAAGCTGCATACCAATTCATTGAAAAGTCAAAACCTTTGTAATTCGCATTAAAATTATAACCTATTTCATACTCTGGCAATCCACTACCACTGTACACTCTGTCTTCTTCGCCAATAGAACCATTACCATCAGTATCTAAATAAATTAAATCTCCAATGGCTGCTCCTGGATTTCCTAAATCTTTATAAGCTTGCAATTGCTCATCTGTTTTTATAATACCTCCCGTTGGAAATAAAAAGAATGCACCTGCTTCGTAACCCTCTGCTAAAACTGTAACTAATGAATTGCTTCTATCGTTATTAATTAATCCGTTATCATTAGTAAACGTAAATCCGCCTAAACCTTGAATTTTAGTTATCTTGTTTTTATTGGTTGTAAAGGTTCCGTTCATTCTTAATCGCACACCTCCAATTCTAGTTCTATAGGCTGTAGTAAATTCAAAACCTTTATTGGTCATGTTACCAATATTTAATGTTCTCCTAGCTAGATTTCCTGACCCTGCACCTGCTGAAGAAGGCACCGTTACAGGAAATATCATATCTTTATTAGTCTTATCATAATACTCCGCCGTTAAAGTAAGCTTGTTTTTAAATAACCCTAAATCAATACCTAAGTTAGACTGAATAGAGGTTTCCCATTTAATTTCGGGGTTAGCAAAAGTTCTTTGTGTGGCTCCACTAGATAAATCTTCATTATTGCCAGAGCCAAAAACATAATCTCTATCAATAGATATAACAGGGTCAAAAGCATAATCTGCAAAACTCTCATTACCAACTTCACCATAACTCGCCCTCAATTTAAAGTTATTTATAGTACTTTTCATACCTCTCCAAAAAGCTTCATCAGACATGTTCCATGCAAAGGCTGCAGACGGAAAAATATTAGACCTAAACTTGGGGCCAAACCTAGAAGAAGCATCTCGTCTTACACTAGAACTTAATAAATATTTTCCTTTGTAACCATATTGAACACGCCCAATAATACCTTGTAATTTATGGCGTGTATCTCGACCCGATGAAACATCTGGATTTTCTGTAGTTCCGTTAAGGACTTTAATATTATTGTTAAATACATTTGAACGACTAGCATTAAACTGCTCGGTATGATAGTTTTCAAAAGTGATACCTCCTGTAAAAGTAAAATCATGAGTATCGTCTATATTAAATTTATATGTAGCATAAGCATCAAAACTTTGGTTTTTTCGTCTTAAAGCATTATTACTAACACCACTACTGGATGGAGGGTTTAAATTATCGCCATCAAATGTAGTTACTTCTCTAAACGGGTTAAAGCGACGTTCGTAATTATTACCCGTAGACAAACCATATCTTGCTGTTAATCTCATACCTTTAAACAAATCGTAATTTATATTTAAATTGGTCTGTGTTCTAACATCGTCTCTTGATCTTTCATTTTCAAAACTTTCTAATACCCAATTGGTTCTATTAATATCGTCATTACCACTATTACTTTCTGTTACAATGGCTACATCTGGCGCTATGGATAAAATATTTTGCCTGTTAGGTTGATATCTAAGAATTTGATTAACGAGTCCACCTGGTGTAAATTCTCTATCTTCAGAATTAAGAGAAAGACTCGCTCTAATATCCCATTTATCATGTTTGTATGTTGTATTCATTCTAACATTAAATCTTTCAAAACTAGATTTAATAAGAGTTCCTTCTCTTTTAAATAAACCCGTAGTAACACTATAAGTAATATCTTTAGTTCCTCCAGAAATTGTTACAGTAGCATTTTTTACTGGTTGATCATCTTTAACTACATTATCAAAAAAGTTAGTATCATATTGAAATCTATTTGCAGGGAATAGCCCCAAATAAGGGTTTTGCTCATCATTTACTGTTGGACTCCTTCTTCTTAATAAATCAAAATACGTTTGTTGACTTGCATTCATTAACCGTGTAGGTTCTCCGCTTAATCTCTGAATACCATAAGTAGCTGTCGCTCTAACAGACAAAGAACCTACTTTACCTTGTTTAGTTGTGATTAAAATAACCCCAGGAGCACCCCGTGTACCGTAAATAGCCGTTGAGGCTGCATCTTTTAAAACATCTATAGATTCAATCTCGTTTGGGCTTATTAATGGGTCTCCATCTTGAATTAATCCATCTACAACGTATAATGGCGTGTTGCCACCTGAAACAGATGTTACCCCCCTTATCAATATTTCGGAAGGTGCTCCTGGTTGTCCCGAACTTGAAATAACATTGACACCAGCCATTTGCCCTTGTAAGGCCGACCCTAAATCAGACGTTACAATAGCTTCTAAATCATCTGCTTTAACACTAGACACAGCACCTGTTACTTCTTTCTTTTTAACTTGTCCGTAACCAATAACCACAACTTCTTCTAAATCTTCAGCAGAAGCTTCCATCTTAACATTCATTCTTGTTTTGGTAATTTTAACTATTTCGTCAGACATGCCTAAATACGAAAACTTTAAAATGTCTCCAATTTTTGCTTTAATAGTATAATTACCATCAAAGTCTGTAATTGTACCCACATTAGTACCTACAACAAGTATGGTTACCCCTGGTAATGGCATTCCATCTTCTACGCTTGTAACGGTACCGTTTACTTCTGTTTTTTGTGCTTGCGCATGAGTATACAAACTCACCGAAAGGAATAAAGCCAATAGTAATAATTTAGCCAAGGATTTATTCTTTTCCTTTTTTTTGTTTAATAGCATATAGTTGGTTTTAGTTTAGATTGTAAATTCAAAAAACTTAAATAGTCATTCGAATTATTTATAATATTTAACTTATATAACTCTGATTTTTAAAATTTTAAAAAATAATTTCAATTTTTAAAAAACGCACTCAAAAAGCTGACTTATTCTTTATATGAGAGTAAAAACAAAAGTGTAAATATTTTGTTAAAATTAAACTGTAATTACAAAAACACTATATTTAACATTGACTTAACGGTACTTGTAACCGTTAAATAATTGAAAAATCTTTATTTAATACCTTAAAAAAATGCTGTCAGACGAAAAAAAACTACAAATATGTGAAGACATCATAAACAGTGATGTATTTAGCAAGGCTCCTAAGAGTTCTTCCTTACTTAGGTATCTAGTAAAGTCTACAGTTGCTGGTAATTATTTAAAAGAAGACATTATAGACCTTGAGTTTTTTGGTGAAAACCCAAATACTAATAAAACTAGCCCTAGAATAAGAGTTAATGTTTATAATCTCAGAAAAAAATTAGAAAAATATTATTTAACCGAAGGAAGGAACTCTATATGGAAAATCTGTATTGATAAAGGACAATACAGTGTTAGATTTGAAAACCAAAATATAGAAAAAATTAAATTCAGTAATATAAATGCAAAACAGATTTTACCTTATGCCTTTTTAGCTATTGTTTGTATCATTTTTGCTGTAATAAGTATAAAACCTGAATCGCCAATACTTTGGACTTCTTTTTTTGATAACAAAAAATCTAACACATTAATTATAGCTGATTTTTTTGGTATACAAGGGCAAACAATAACGGGAGATCATGGTTGGACACGTGATTACACTATTAACTCAGCCAGGGATTATTATAAATACATTGATAAAAACCCTCAATTAAAAGAAACCACTAAACCAGCTGACTACCACTACATAACTAGTATGGGAGCTCTGGCCACGCATAACATATCTGAGCTTTTTTTTAAAAACGATAGTCATTTTGATATCCGTTTTACATCAAACACCTCTATAATTGACTTAAAAAAAGGAAATTTAATTTTTGTAGGGCCTCATTCTAATAAAAATAAATTTATTTCACTTTTTAACGACTCTAACCCCTATTTTGAAATAGATGGAAGTAGGTTATATTTTGATAATCACCCTACATTACCAAGTAAAACCTTTACAACACATTACAAAAGTGTAGATCGAGATTTCTCTATAGTGTCAAGGTTTAAGGGCCCTGATAATAATGACTGCTTTATATTTTTTTCTAACCATGATATAGGTGTAAAAGCTACTGTAGAGCATTTTACTAATAAAGATTCTCTTGAGGTGTTTAAGAATAAATATATGAACAACAAACAAAACTTCACCTCGATATATGAAGTTTACGGCAAAGAGCGAACTAACTTAGGCTTAAAAAATATACTAACTGTTCCGTTTTAAAAACTACTTCCCTTTTGGGTTACTTCGTAGCTCCATTAGAGCTTGATTTTTACCAACAACTTCTAATCTTAAAGCCTTAACCTGCTCCTGTAAAACCTTTACATCGTTTGATAATTCTTCTTGTTTTTTCTGATTAATAACAATCGTATTTTTATCTTGAGATATAGATGTCGCCATATAATCTTGGTCGTACATCAAATTCATTATAGATGGCTTAGACTCTAAAGTTATTTGGTCATGCTCAAGTCCATTTACATAAGCCTTTACAGTGATTTTTCCGGGAATGTTGGTTGCTCTTATTAAAGCTGTAGCAATACCAAATGAGGTTTTTGCAGGGTTCCCAAAATTCTTAATACCTCCAATAACTTCGGCCGGTCCTTCTACTTCAAAATAAACAAACTCATTGGCTAATACTTTTTTAATACCATTTTTATCGACTATAGTTGCACGGATTGGCACATAATCTGAGCCGTCTGCAATAAGTGATAAACCTTGATTATCAATATTAAGCTTTAATTTTTCAGACCTTTGTGCATATGTTTTTACATCTTTAACCACTTTTTTACCATTAATAAATCCTTCAGCAATCATTTGAGCTAGACCTTGTTTTTCTTCTTTTGTTCTTTGCTTTAATTGCATGATATCAAATACGTTTTTAAAAACAAATGGTGGATGTGGCAAACCATCATATTTTGGATCTTTAGACGGTTTTAATGTTCCGTAATCTTTACCAAGCCATGTGAGTCTAATTTCATCGCAGTTACTAAAAATTGTAATATCGGATGGTGATAGCTGCGTAAGTTCATTAACAATATAGGCAATAGGACCAGATTTAATACCCTTTAATTTATAATTAGCATGGGTTTGACTTTTATATAAATGATATGTGTATCGAGGTAATCGATTAACATTTAAATGTCCACCCCAAAAAGGGTCTGGGTGATACCCGCGCTGATGGTCTATACCAGCCCACATGGCACCTCCTAACCTAACTTTATCTGTTTTATAACGTTCTGACAACCGTTCTGCTTGCCTAAGTGCTTGAATTAACATTGCTTTTTCTCCCCAATCTCTTTTTACACGAACTATTGAGTTTTGAGAATACCAATCATCTACTTCGTTGCCATCTCCAAATTCTCTATTAAACGAATTTATATTTTTATCATACCCGTGATAATAAACATCCAATCCTCCTTTTTTGGCTTCTTCGAAATCTGTAACCGTATACATCCCTGGAAATGGGTATTCTGAATGCGCTGCCTTATGCATATTATTCATAACATGTCCTGGTTGTGATGGCGTTTCATTTAAGGCCGTTTCCCATAATAAAATAGATGGCCTATTTCTATCCTTTCTAACCAGATTATGCGTGTCTTCATACAGTCTATCTTCAAAAATTTTAGACTTGAAGTTAAAAAAATGCCATCCTGGGTTTGCTGTAGTAGTGATCATACCCAACGCATCGCAAGCATCATAAAAAGCATCATCTTGGGGGTAATGTCCAACTCTTATAATATTACTACCGCCCTCTCTAAGTAATTTCACATCTCGGTAATGGCTAGAATTTGGCAAAGCATTACCAACATAAGCATAATCTTGATGACGATTTACACCGATAAGTTTTTTATTAAAAGGCTGTTTATTGATAAATAAACCTTTGGGGCCCTTCATTTCATAAAGTCTAATACCAATTCTAGTTCGCATTTGATCTACAATTTTTCCATTAACAATAATATCGGTTCTTAAATAGTGTAAATACGGATCATCTGGATGCCATAAATGCACATCTTTCACCTGCATCTCTTTTGATAATTGTTTAGCCTCACCAGAAGATAATTTAATAGATTGCTGTATACCTTTTATTTCCTTTTTATTAGCATCTTCCAAAACCGATTTCACAATAATCTGCTTTGTTTTTTTAGAATTATTAGTAATTTCGGTACGTACACCAAGGGTTGCTTGATTTCCATTAATGTCAATTGTACCAACAAAGACACCTCCACCAGCAACTGTTTTACTTAATTCTGGTAAAGTGACATGTACATTACTGGTTTTAATCAAATAAGTATCTCTGTAAATCCCTCCTAAATAGCTAAAATCTAAACCTGCTTGAAATTTACCAGGTGGGTATAACTTACTATCACTATTATCGGCCATGACCGCTACAATATTTTTATCGCTTTTATTACAAACATTAGAAATATCAATAGCAAAAGGCAAATATCCTCCGTAATGCTCACCAACTAATTTACCATTTACCCATACTTTGGCGACTCCCATTATGGCTTCAAAATATAAAAATGTTTTACCATAAGCATCTTTACTATCTATAGTAAACACTTTTCTATACCAAGCTTTACCTTGATAATTTCTTCCTCCACTTGCGTTTTCTGGTAAAATTTCTAATCCATGAGGTAGATTAGCACCTTCCCAATTAGAATCATCAAAATTTAAGGTTTCTGCACCATGTACATCACCTTTAAAAAACCGCCATCCAAGATTAAAATTATAGACTTTTCGTGAATTATTCTTAACCTCAAAAAAACCTGCTGTTGAGAATTCTTTTTGACCAAGCACTGTAATTGAGTAAAATAAGCTAAGCGTGAAGGTTACAAATGTTAGTATACTATATTTCATTGTTAATTGATATAGAAGTTGACTTTAATAAGATGTTATAATATTAAGAAACCAAATATGATTTAAATTATATTAAAATACAACAAAAATGGGTTAATACGGTATTTGTAACTGCTAAGTAACGGTTAAATATAAGGCGGTAGATTAATATTTTACCTGACACTACAAATTTCTTGTAAAAACATTTTTTTAACTTCACTAAAAACTTAAAAACTTCTGTATATTTGCGCACTAAATGCGCACGTGGCGGAATTGGTAGACGCGCTGGCTTGAGGGGCCAGTATCCGTTTTAGGATGTGGAAGTTCGAATCTTCTCGTGCGCACTACTTCACAAGTATTAAACCTTAAAAAACCTCATAATTAATACTCTGCTATTAATTGGTGATTTCAAGGCATTTTTAACTTTTTAAATAATTTCTTTTCATCGTTTGTAAACAAATGCTATTGCTTCCTTAATAATTATACTTATTTTTGTTTAACTTAATTTAAATATTAATGAACAATATTAAGGTAAACTTTAGCATTAAAGATTTAGAAAATCTTACAGGTATAAAAGCACACACCATACGTATTTGGGAAAAACGCTATAATTTACTTAGTCCTAACAGGACGACAACCAACATAAGAAACTATAGTTTAACTAGTTTCCAGAAATTATTAAATATTTCTTATTTGAATAATAATGGAATTAAAATTTCTAAAATTGCTAGCTTAAAAGAAGAAGAAATCCCAATAAAGGTAAGAGAAATTGCATCTAGAGCAAAAGTAGAAGATCATGCTATTAATGCTTTAAAAATGGCTATGATTAACTTTGATCAAGTCCTTTTTTACAGCACGTACAATAATCTCTTAGAAAATAAATCATTTAGCGAAATTTTTTACTCGGTTTTTTTGCCACTCTTAAACGAAATTGGACTTCTATGGCAAACCAATACCATAACGCCAGCACATGAGCATTTTTTATCGGTACACATTAAGCAAAAAATACTTCTTAATACAGAAAGACTTCAGCTTTTAGAACCTAAACCTGTATCTAAAACATTTGTTTTATTTTTACCCGATAATGAGATTCATGACATTGGCTTGTTATTTATTAATTATCAATTGCGTAGTAAAGGCTATCATACTATCTTTTTAGGAGAAAGTGTCCCTATGGATAGCTTAACTGATTTGCTTGACTTTTTTGAAGAAGTAACCTTTGTATCGTATTTTACCATTTACCCTTTAATCAAAGAAATACCTAGTTATATTAAAAAATTCGATAAATTACTTTTACAAAAAGACAATACAAGACTCATGTTATTAGGTAAACAACTTTCTGAAATTCCTGAAGAGACTATACCAAATAAAATAACTTTATTCAATTCTATTGAAAGTTTGGTACAAGACTTATAAAAATCTATCTTTGTTTAACATTTTACAATATTTATTAAACAAATGAAATCAACAGTAAATATTATTGGCTCAGGGTTTTCTTCTCTTGCAGCATCTTGTTATTTAGCACAAGCTGGTTACAATGTTACAGTTTTTGAAAAAAACGATACTATAGGAGGACGTGCCAGACAATTAACAAAAAACGGTTTTACTTTTGATATAGGTCCAACTTGGTATTGGATGCCTGATGTTTTTGAGCGTTTTTTTTCAGATTTTAATAAAAAACCTTCTGATTATTATACTTTAGAAAAGTTAAATCCTGCATATAGTGTATACTTTGGAAAAAACGATTATATAACCATTGAGGATACTTTAGAAAAGATTACTGATGCTTTTGAAGCCGAAGAACCTGGTAGTGCAAAAAAGCTTAAAAAATTTATAGATACAGCTAAAAGCAATTATAACATTGCCATTAAAGATTTGGTTTACAATCCTGGTGTTTCTCCATTAGAGCTTGTTACTCCTGCTACTATAAAAAAGCTTAATCAGTTTTTTAGTACCATCAAAAAAGATGTTAGAAAAGAATTTAAAAATGATAGACTCGTAAAAATTCTAGAATTTCCCGTATTATTTTTGGGTGCTAAACCTAGTGATACACCTTCTTTTTATAGCTTTATGAACTATGCCGACTTTGGCTTGGGTACATTCCATCCAAAAAAAGGGATGTATCAAGTTATCTTAGCCATGGAAAAATTAGCTATAGAGCTAGGCGTTACCATAAAAACAAAATCTAATATTGAAAAAATTATTGTAGATAACGGAAAAGCCAAAGGATTAATATGTAATGGTAAAACATATACATCAGATATTGTTTTAAGTGGTGCAGATTATCATCATACTGAAACTTTAATCGAAAAACCCTATAGACAATATTCAGAACATTATTGGTCTAAAAAGACCTTTGCACCTTCTTCTTTACTATTTTATGTTGGATTTGATAAAAAACTAATTAATGTAGACCATCATACTTTGTTTTTTGATGTCGATTTTGACGTACATGCCGAAGCGATTTATGACACACCCAGCTGGCCAGAAAATCCATTATTTTATGCTAGTTTCCCTAGTAAAACCGACCATAGTGTTGCTCCTGAAGGAAAAGAAGCTGGTATTTTTTTAATCCCGTTAGCACCGGGGCTTGAAGATACCGAAACATTAAGAGAAGCTTATTTTGAAAAAATAATGACACGTTTTGAAGCTTTAACATCTCAAAATGTAAAAAATGATGTTATATTTAAGGAAAGTTTTTGCATAAACGATTTTATTAAAGATTATAACTCGTACAAAGGCAATGCTTATGGCATGGCAAATACCTTGCTGCAAACTGCTTTTTTAAGACCTAAATTAAAAAGTAAAAAAGTAAAAAATCTATTTTTTACTGGACAATTAACTGTGCCTGGCCCAGGTGTTCCGCCGTCTTTAATATCTGGAAAACTAGTAGCAGAATTAATAACAAAACATTGTAGCATATAATATGAAATCAATATTTGATGACGTTTCTAGTAATTGTAGCAAACTTGTAACAAAAACATACAGTACTTCATTTTCTTTAGCTACAAAAATGCTATACAAAGTTATACGTTGTGATATTTATAACGTATACGGTTTTGTACGTTTTGCAGATGAAATTGTAGATTCTTTTCATGATTATGATAAGCAAATACTTTTCAACCGTTTTTCTGATGATTTAGAAAACGCACTAAACGATAAAATTAGTTTAAATCCTATTTTAAATTCTTTTCAACACACGTTTCATAAATACAATATAGACAAATGTTTGGTTGATTCGTTTATGAAAAGTATGCGGTTAGATTTGCATAAAACCAAATACCTTTCCGAAGAAGAATATAAAGAATACATATATGGCTCTGCTGATGTTGTTGGACTTATGTGCTTAAAAATATTTGTAAATGGCGATGTATCAAAATACGAAGAACTAAAAGAAACGGCTATGTCTTTAGGTTCTGCTTTTCAAAAAGTTAATTTTTTAAGAGATTTAAAAGCTGATTTTGAAGGTTTAGATAGAACATATTTTCCGAATACTGATTTAAAAAACCTTGATGAATCGTCCAAACAAACCATTATAAACGATATTGAAAAAGATTTTCAAAAAGGACTAAGTGGCATTAAAAAATTACCTATCGAAGCCAAGTTTGGGGTTTTTATGGCTTACAGATACTATAGTCAATTACTTAAGAAGCTAAAAAAAACACCCGCACTTAAAATAAAAGATTCTAGAATACGCGTTTCTAATCCTAAAAAAATTGAATTATTAATGCGTAGTTATGTCAAATATCAATTAAATTTAATGTAATTTTAATCATGCAGACCTTACTTTGGATTATTGTTTTTTTAGGTACTTACTGTATCATGGAATTTATGGCTTGGTTTACTCATAAGTACGTCATGCATGGTTTTTTATGGAGTTTACACAAAGACCATCACCATAAAGATCATGAAAGTTGGTTTGAGCGAAACGATGCTTTTTTTATATTTTATGCTATTGTTAGTATTGGTTTCTTTCTACTCTGGAAATATACTAGCTTTTGGTATGGGCTTCCTATTGGGCTTGGTATTTTTGCTTACGGGTTATCTTATTTTATAGTACATGATATATTTATACATCAACGCTTTAAATTATTTAGAAAAGCTAATAATTGGTATGCAAAAGGTGTTAGACGTGCTCATAAAATACACCACAAGCATTTAGGCAAAAAACATGGCGAATGCTTTGGTATGTTA
Source organism: uncultured Algibacter sp. (assembly GCA_947499935.1). Lineage (GTDB taxonomy): Bacteria > Bacteroidota > Bacteroidia > Flavobacteriales > Flavobacteriaceae > CANMQH01. The sequence goes on from CANMQH010000002.1 coordinate 66,136, forward strand.
TTTGTCCCTTTTAAATATTTTAAAAAATAACATTTAACATATTATATGTCAGATAATAACCATTTTGATTATATAATAATAGGAAATGGTTTAGCGGGTTTACAATTGGCTTTAAAAATGGTTTCTGATGCTTTTTTTAATGATAAAACAATTGCTTTAATAGATGCTTCAGACAAAAAAATAAATGACAAAACCTGGAGTTTTTGGGAAAAAGAATCCTCACAATGGGATGACATTGTCCATAAATCTTGGCAAAAAGCATCTATTTTTACTTCAAAAAAGCATATTGCATTACATTTAAAACCCTATCAATACAAAACCATAAGAGCAATTGATTTTTATAATAAAGCCAAAGCCACACTTAGCAAGCATAAGCATATTCATTTTATTGTAGATGCCGTAACCGGTGTTAAATCGTTAGACTTGGTTACTGTCAAAACAGAATTAAATACTTACTCTTGTACGCATGCTTTTGATAGTAGAATTTCAGAAGAATTTACACTCACATCAAAAAACAACACGACATTAATTCAACATTTTAAAGGGTGTATTATTAAAACGGATTCTGACGTTTTTAATGAAGAGACCATAACCATGATGGATTACCGCTTAAAAGACGGTAATCAAACAACGTTTACTTATGTTTTACCGTTTTCAAAAACCGAGGCTCTTGTCGAGTTTACTTATTTTACAGCATCTATTGTAAAAGAAGAGACTTACGATAAATTTATAAAAACATATATTAAACACTATTTAAATATAGATGATTATTCGATAATAGAAACTGAAACAGGACAAATACCTATGACTACATTTCCTTTCGAAAAATCGAATACAAAAAACATAACCAAAATTGGTACGGCTGGTGGTTGGGTTAAAGCGTCTACAGGATATTCCTTTAAACATACCGAAAAAAAAGTAGCCAAACTTATTGAAAATATAAAAGCAAACAGAATACCTTCTTACAAACTATTTAAGACGAAATATAAATTTTACGACAAAATATTTTTAAAAGTATTAAAAGACGAAAACCATAAAGGAGAATGGTTATTCGAGCAATTTTATGATAAAAATTCTATCCAGACCATGTTTAAATTCCTCGACGAAGAATCAAGCTTTATCGAAGAACTTAAAATTATGCGTTCGCTATTTTCTTGGAGCTTTACCAAAGCGTTTTTTAAAACATTATAACCGTATTTAAAACAATTGTAAAAAACCCACAAACACTTCTTTTTTAAAACATTACAATATACTAAGCATAAAAAAAGAGATAAAAAATTACGTTTGTCAACAAAATATTAACGTTTAGCACTATTTCCATACTGTTTATCACTAATACAGGTATTTAGCACTACTAATAATTAATTTTAACCTCTTAGTTAATTATTAATCCACTTGCTAAATCAAGAAAAATGAATAAAATATTATTTTATCTCACATTCATTTGTATAACATATTTAGGTATTAAACCTATTAAAACTTATGCAAACACAATAAATATCGCACCAGTTGAAGAAATCAAGAAAGATTCTAATACATCACTAGCCTCACTTTTTTTAATAAGATATAGTGGTTCATACAACCTAGATTTACTTAACCGTAAAGAATTTGCTTTAAACTTCTCAATTAGCGAACCGAAAACTACAAGAGATTTAGAAATCTCATACAACTTCGAAGATACTTCTTTTGGAACCATAAAAAACAATAATGGTGTTACATTTTCTGCTCCCGAAAAAATCTTCACAGGAGACCATAGTATCATTTTAACACCTAGCAAAATTGGAAGCTCAGCATTAATTATTACATTAACAGACGTATTAACTGGCGATTCTCAAACTAGAGTTATTAAAACCATATCTAGACAAACTAATTTTTTCCTCAAAGGACAAGACATAGTTTATTTAAAAATAGGTGATAATTTTACCGATGCTGGTTTTACAGCTATAGATGCCATAGCTGGAGATATTGAAGACAAAGTTATTACAGATGATAGCGCATTAGATACCAACACACCTGGTGAATACATAATTACCTACGAATTAAATGTTAACGGATCTAGATTATTTTTAAATAGAGTTGTTAATGTATCTAATATAGATGCGCCTATTGAAGATTTAGACTTTGGTAACGAATACCTAAGCTATTACGATACATCACCATATGGCATAACTTATATAGATATCCCTTTTGATGTTTACCCTATTAATGCATCAGATCAAGGCATTGAGGTAACTGGCACCTCTTTTAATGGAGATATAATATCAAATATTGACATTAATATAAATGCTTTAAACAGCAGAAATAACAAAAGATCAGGCAACCTTAGCTTTACTGTATTTAATACTGATAATTATTCAATAACCATTACGACGCCTTCGGGTATTGTCAAAAATCTTGAAATATCCGTTAATATAGATTCTGGTCCAATAGTTAATTCTATTACCTTTAATATTCAAAAAACTCAAATAAAAATTGGTGAGATTGTAGACTTTACAGTTACTACAGATCCAGCAGGAGAAGAATCTAGTATAACCAATTTTCGATATAGTGGAAAAAATATTGTTGATTTTAATTTTAACACAAAAACAATAACTGGTATAAAACCCGGTAAAACAGTATATGAACTCTCGTCAGGATTCCAAGTCTCTAACAGTATAGAAATAGAAGTTTTAGATGAAATAGATCCAGAAGCTGTAACATCAATAACACCATCATCAAACGTGGTTGATGTATATGTTAACCGAAGTGTTAATCTAACAGCTACAGTAGAGCCAAGCATGGCAGCTAATAAAAATGTTAACTGGGTAAGCTATTCAGGGAATATTAGTATTGATGATACTGGAAAAATAACTGGGTTAAGGCCTGGTATTGCTAAAGTATTTGTTAGATCTGAGTCCCATCCACATATCTTTTCAGAAATAACAGTAAACGTTTCATATATAACTTTAGAATCAATTAGTGCTACACCAAATTCTGCTAACATAAAAGCAGGAGATGTATTAGACATAAATACGGCCTTCTTGCCTGTGGACAGCAATCCTGGTGGGTACGAATGGAGTTCTGATAATACATCTGTAGCAACCGTTAATAATGCTGGACAAATAGAAGCTATCGCAGAAGGTGCTGCTAAAATAAACGTTTCTTCAAAATTTTTTCCAGATATAAAGACTCAAGTTTCAATCAATGTCGTAAAAAAACCAGAATTTATTAATGTTATTCCTAGTTCTGGGAGATTAAATATTGGTGAATCTTTAGTCATTACACCAGAAGCTTTCCCTGCCGATAGTTTTGCAGGAGGGTATGATTGGGTTTCCTCTAATCCTGCAATAGCTAGTGTAAATAGTTCAGGACGCATCAATGCAAATGCAGCTGGCAAAGTTACGGTTTTTGTAGCGTCAAAATTTTTCCCTGATGTAGAAACTCAAATCCCCATTACCGTATTAGGTAAAAAACCAGAATTTATTAATGTTATTCCAAGCACAGCTAATCTAACTGTAGGGGATTTTATAGTAATAACTCCAGAGGCTTTTCCTGCAGACAGTAATCCCGGAGGTTATCACTGGGTTTCAGATAATCCTGGAATTGCTAGTGTAAACAACACAGGACGTATTAATGCTAATTTGGCTGGCAGTACTTTTATATTTGTTTCTTCAAAAGATTTTCCTGAAGTAAAGACACGTATTCCTGTTACAGTAATGCCTACAGTTATCAATGTGAAACCAACATCTGTAAAAATAGCGCCTGTAAGTAGTACCGATAGGTTAATTCCTTATGGAGGTAGCCTACAACTAAACGCTACAGTATTTCCAGATAATGCCACAAACAAAAAAATCATATGGCGCTCTAGAGATGAAAAAACAGCTAAAGTTAACGCTAATGGTCTAGTAACACCCGTTAGACAAAGTGAAGTTGGCATTATAGCATTTTCTGAAGAAGATAACACCATAAGAGATGAAATTAAAGTAAGAGTATATGCTTTCCCTTCGGTTTTAGAAAATATAGATGGTGACTTTTATAGTAAACCAAACGAAACCATATCCATCAATGTAACTGGGCAAAGTCAATATGGCTTTGGAGGTAAAGTAATTGTAGAGACTAGTGTTGACCGATTTAATTCTGTAAAAGATACCAAAACATTTAATTACGTAGGTGGACAGGCTATCTCTGGTAGCTTTACATACAAATTACCGGCTAATGGTTTCTCTACTTTTAGAGCCCGAATAGTACCAAATGCAGCGCAGCATAATGATAATGCCCAAATTAAAATAACAGGTGGAAGTAAAACGCATACGAAAAATTTATCTTCAACAGGAAAGACTGCTTTTCCGTAAACTGACAATTAATTGAAGATAAGAAATTATTAATAAAATAAATTACAACTATGTTACGCACGATAAAACTATTAATATTACTTTTTGTATTATCATCTTCAATGATGATGGCGCAAACCAATGTTTTAGCCACTTTTGCTAAAACACCTATAGAAACTATAGAAACCAATGCTCTCTTAAATTATACTATTAATGTTGATGCCTCAATTCCAGATGTTATGATTAATGGTAGTAACTATGCTATTAATTTTGGAGAAGTAATATTGGAAATTCATGAAGTTGATGCTACCGATATAAACAACATTAATGATACAGCTAACCAAGTGCTTATTACCACAAGTAATGCTAAAGTGTATAATAATGGAAATGGTATATTTTCTTTTAATATGAAAGCACCATCTCTTGCTACAAATGAATTAACTAGTAACAGAAAATATAGAGTTCGTTTAGCAAATACAGGTATAGGTAAATCTAATGCTAGTATGGCTCCTCTTGAAATAAATGTTGTTAATACTACTGTATTATCTAATGACGAAAATCCTAAGTTAAAAAACATAACTATATACCCAAATCCAGCAACAGATAGAGTATCTATTTCTACACCAATTAATAAAGTAAGTCTTTACGATCTTGGCGGACGCTATGTTTTAGAATCTAAATCTAATAGTTTTTCTATAAAAAATTTAAAACCTGGTATATATTTAGCTAAAATAGAAACAGTTCAAGGGCAGATAGCCAATTATAAAATTGTTAAAAAATAAAAGCTATCATAAAATAACTAAACATGAAAAGTAACTTTTTATATCATTTTGCATTAATAATAATATTTAGTTTTCAAAATTTAGAATCTCAGAATACCAGCGTATATGTTGCTGCACATCCTGACGATTGGCAGCTGTTTATGAATCCTAATGCTTATAATAGTCTAAAAACACCTAATGAAAAAGTAGTCTTTTTACATACAACAGCAGGTTCTCAAAATACAGCTAATAATCGTTACCTAGCAAGGGAAGAAGGTAGCTTAAGAGCAATTAGATTTATGTCTAATACGTTTAGAAATGAGTCTGTATTAGGTACAAATATGAATAAAGCCATTGTTTCTATAAATGGCCATAGGATTTTGAAATTCACATATAGAAATTCTGTTGCTTACTTCTTAAGGCTTTCTGAAGCAGGAAAATTAGGTAATTTATATAATAATCCAAATTCAAAAATTACCGCCATCGACAATAGCACTACTTACAACTCTTTATCCGACTTAAAAACAACCATTCGGAGAATTATCGAATCAGAATCTCAAGGTTCAAGTAATATTAATTTTAATCTAGCTGATACTGATAATACTATTAACCCTAACGATCATCCTGACCATATAAGTACTTCAAAAATAATGCAAGATGTCGCAAAAAATATGGGAAGAGTTACTATGAACCTCTATACTGAATACAATACAGAAGTAAGAGCTCAAAATGTTTTCAACCGAAATTATATGATAAGTATTGGTACATGGGCAGTCACTACATCTGGCATTTCTGACAAATTTCATCCAAGTACTTGGAATGATGCCCACAATGCATGGATAGGGAAACAATACTTTAGAACTATTCCTGCTAAGCCAGTACCAGGAACAAATATAGCTCTAAATAAACCTACAACAGCACTTAAAAATGAAATTGGTCACCCTAGCTCTAGTGCTGTAGACAATAATACCTCATTAAATAGTTGGTGGGGTGCTAATCCATATCCACAAATGTGGCAAGTAGACCTAGGTAATAATTATAATTTAAATCAAATCATTATGATTAATTATTATGATGGTTCCAGATATTACAGGTATAATATTGAAGCGTCATTAGATGGCATTAATTGGGAGAATATAGGCGATTTCAGCAAAAACACTATTCCAGCATCAAGCAATGGAAATGCATTTTATCCTAATAATCATACTGCTCGTTATTTGAGAGTAAATATGACTTATAACTCAGCAAATATAGGCGTACATATTGTAGAATTTAAAGCATATGGAACTTTAAATTCGACGCTATCTAATACTAAATTCGAACAAAATAATAATCAAAAAGACACAAAATATACATTTTCTATAAATCCCAATCCTATTAAGAAAAAAGATAAAATCAAACTTGCTTTGGATTTATCACTAAAAGAAAAAGTTATAATTCATATTTTCAATCCAAATGGTAATAAAATTCTGAGTAAGGTATTAAATTTAGCTAAAGGATTAAATGAAGTCGAATTCCAATCTGAACAACTCTCAACAGGACTTTTCATTATTAAAGTAGAAGCCTTTGGTAAAACTAAAACAAAAAAAATTGTTATTAAATAAAAATTAATACACCCCTAATAATTCATCTATAGTACTTCTAACGGTTTCACTATTCCAATTAGCAGCACCGTTTTTATCTATAACTATATGCCCTGCTTTATCTATTAAAAATGTTCTTGGAATACTTGTTACCCCATTAAACTCTTCTGGATAATCTGTTATTGGATTATATACCGAAAATGAGTAATCATTTTCAATCAAGAATTGGTCTATTTTAGAATGTGCTTCGTTAGAAACGAATAGAAATTCAATGTTATCTTTATAATCATTATACAGATTTTGCATACTAGGCATTTCTGCAATACAAGGTGGGCACCAAGTTGCCCAAAAATTTATTAATACAACATGCCCTTTTAAATCTTGAAAATTTAGCAAAACACCATTGGTATCTCTTAATTTCCAGTTATAATCTGTTATCGTAACTTGCTTTGTTTTTTCTATAGTAGAAGGACTAAACAAAGTAAAAACCTTATGCAAAGCTACTTGTATGGGCTGTCTTGTTTGAGGTATAAGAAATAATGCTATTAATACAAAAAAAGCAATATTCTTAATATTAGGTTTAGAGCGCTTCATAAGGCTATATGCTATAATTAAAAAAGGCATGGTTTCTATATGGAAACCATGCCTTGTAAATCTATATATTTTTTAAATTATCTAGTTACTGTACCTGTTGGTAAAGTTCCTAAATTTTGACCAAAGTCATGTGAACTTGGAGCTGTTTCTTGACCAGCTGTACCTACTAATGGTTTCATAACAAATGGTCTAGGTGAATCATCTGGTACTGGTTCAACAGATACTACAACCATTCTACCTCTAACATCTAAAGGAAACGTTTCTCCTGCTGGAGCAGCTAAAAAGAAATCTTCTCCAGGTACTGGTGGTCCAGGCTGCATAGTTTCGCTAAAAGCACTAAAACTATCTCTAGCTCCAAAATCTGTAAAAGTACCTGTAGATATTGGTCCTGTTTCTCCTATTACCCAACCTTCGTAGGCCCATCCTGCAGGCAACGTTGGTAATACAAAATTAGGTGTTGGTGGCATACCTGGAGCTCCAAACCATACACCATATTGATCGTTACCATTATTCATCATAGGCATTTCATCGGTTGGTGTTCTTAAAAAGAATGTCCCAGATGCATCACTAAAATCACCAACAATACCTGTATTTACTTGTGCTGTAGTTCCAGAAAACTCTCCAACTAATAGCTTTGTATCTGCTGGATCTAGAGCAGCTTGACCTGTTTCTCCAACGGGCTCAATAGATACTACAAAACGTGTTGCAGCTTCTAATTGTGCTGCATCTACTGTAAATGATGTTTGAGATAAAGCTCCTGCATCATCTACATTAAATAAACCTGTTGATACTGGAAGTTGCTCACCCGGAACAATAATCCATCCTTCGTATACAAAATCACTACCTAATGGCTCTAAGCCTTCTAGGTTTAAAGTTAAATTTGCTGTATTTGACGCTGTATTGTTATCATCATCGTCACTACATGAACTAGCAAAAACTCCAAGTGCTAGTGCTGCAAAAAACATTTTTTTAATCATCATTGTTTTAAAAGTATTTAGTTAATTTTCAAAAGTAAATTATTTAATTTTCATAAAATGTTAGCTATCTAACATCATGCGCTTTTTTGACGTATTCGTATCTCTTTTCTAGAAAATTCTATAACTTTTTGTTCCTTTAGTTCATTTAATAAAATATTTAAAGTGGGTCTTGATGTGCCTATAAGCGATGCTATGTCTTTTTGCGTATAAGGATGATGAATAATTTTATCTCCTGTTTTTTCACAATCATATCCATAATCAGCACATAACTCGTCTAAAAACTCAACCAATCTAGTTTTAGCATCTTTAAAGAGAAGTAATTGTAAACGTCTCTCCAATTTTTTTAATTTAAACCCTATGACTTTATAAATTTTCAAACTAAATGTTTGATTATTACGCATTAAATCGTGCATTGTACTTACTCCAATTTGGCATATACTGGTATCTTTATCAATGGATTGCGCAAATTCACCTCTCACAGATTCTCCCAAAATTGCATTTTCGCCAAACAATTCGCCTCGAGTTAAAATGGCTTTTACAACCTCTTCTCCATCATCACTATAATAACCAATTTTAACCTTTCCTTTTTCTATTAAATAAACTTTGTTTGCAGAATCTTCTTCAAAATAGATGTAATCTTTCTTTTTGTAAGCATCAAAATCATGACTATTTCTGTATCCGTTTAATTTGTGAGGACAAAGTAATTTAAAAAGATTAACATCGTCAAAAAACCATAATGATTTCATTTTAATTAAGTTTTAGGTTTTATCGTTTTGTTTTAAATATCTAATTATTTATACGATGATGTTATTATTGTGGATGTAAAAAACACATAACATTTTTGTTAACTGTCGCATAAAAATATTATAACTTACATGAACGTATTAATTTATTATTTATTGATTAAATCTTATAAATTGATAAATTAATTTATTAAATATTTAATTTAACTAATAAATTATTTGGATAATATTAGATTATCACATTTTTATTAAAATTGATAATCCAATATAAAATTGATTGTGAAAGTATTTTGTATAACTAAAAAATTCGTTTTTTAGTATACTCTGATAGTAGATAAAAATAGTTTTTGGAAGTTTTAATCGAATTATATCAAACCACAATAAATGATAATACTGTATAAAAAAACCTCCAAATTGGAGGTTTTTTATTGTTTTTGGATTAGTTTTTAAACTAAATTACTCTTCTTCTTGAGAAGCTTTATCATCATCAACCACATCTAAGGTATCTAACATATCATGCTTTTGCAATAAATTATACCATTGCAATACTTTTTTAATGTCACTTGCATACACTCTATCTTCATCATAATCTGGTAAAACATCAAAGAAATATTCTTCTAATTTATCTTTACTATCCTTTGGTTTAACAGAGGTTGGCTGTCCGTTTTCTTTAGCTCTTATTTTTCCAAGAACATCTTTTAAAGGGACTTCTTCAGCTAACGTGTATATAGCAATTTCGCTTAATACGCTAACATTGTTTTGCATATTTACAGATATACGTTTATTATCCATTAACGATTCTGCTACAAAACCACCACGTGTTTGTGTAATTAATTTGTACAATCCTGGCTTTCCAGATATTGATAAAACTTTCTCTAAACTCATAAATTATTTTTTCAAGATGGTAAATATCTACTGTTTATTGCTAGATTGCAAATATTAACGTCTCTTTTTTTGGTCGGGAAAACGCATTTTGTAATCTACATTAATTTTCCCTTTAGAAATATTAGAGAGCCTTCCTTTTATTAAACGTTTTTTTAAGCTTGATAACTTGTCTGTAAATAATACGCCTTCAATATGATCATACTCATGTTGAATAACACGTGCAATCAATCCGTCAAAAGTTTCGGTATGAGACTTAAAATTTTCGTCTAAATATTCAATAGTTATTTTAGGTTTTCTAAAAACATCTTCTCTAACATCTGGAATACTTAAACACCCTTCGTTAAATGCCCATTCATCGCCTTCTTCATTAGTAATTGTTGCATTAATAAAAACACGTTTAAAACCATTAAGCGCTTCTTGCTCTTCTTTAGTTAAATCTTCATCTTCTGCAAAAGGTGTGGTATCTACCAAAAATAATCTTATGGGTAAACCTATTTGCGGTGCCGCCAAACCAACACCAAAGGCATTATACATGGTTTCGAACATGTTAGCTATAAGCTCATCTAAGTTTTGATAATCTTGGCTAATGTCTATTGCTTTTTTCTTTAATACGGAATCGCCGAATGCTATAATTGGTAAAATCATTATTTATATTCTGTTATAATTTGCAAAAATACTAATACTATAATTTAATAATTATATTTACCTTAATTAATATTAAATAAAATTCAACTATTTTGAATACAAATAGCTTTGCAGAATTAGTGTAGCACTAATCTCATCAACTAATGCTTTATTTTTTCTTTGGCTCTTTTTTAAGCCACTATCTATCATGGTTTGAAATGCCATTTTTGAAGTAAAACGCTCGTCTACACGTTTTATAGGAATATTTGGGAACATTTTCTGTAATTTAGAGACAAAAGGTAGTATATGTGCCTCACTCTCTGATGGCGTATTATCCATTTGTTTTGGTTCTCCCACTAAAAAGAGCTCTACATCTTCTTGTTTTAAATAATCTTTTAAAAACGGTAATAACGTTTTGGTATCTACTGTTGTAAGTCCCGAGGCTATAATTTGTAACGCATCAGTAACCGCAATACCTGTTCGTTTTGTTCCAAAATCTATGGCTAAAATGCGTGGCATGTATTTATTTTTTCAACAAAAATACATCAATAAAAAAGAAAGACCATCTTTACGAATGGCCTATACTTTTTGGATTAATCTTAACTAACTATTAAAACTATTAAGATTAGGCTTTAACAGGTTTATTAATTCTAGGGAATAACATGCTAATATTACCTACTTTTCGTTTACGATTAAAATAAATTCTAATATCGCTAGTTCGTGCTATAATTTGTTTTAATGCATCATTATTAATTAACGTAGCTTCTTCTTTTGGGTTATTAACTAAAGTCTTTTCATCGCTTACAACTTCTTTACCATCCTCATCATTAATAAAAGAAACAGCTTTATTAGACTCTATTGCAACACTTACCTCATTACTCTGTGCATTTCCAAATGTGATAGAAAGTAATAAAACTAAAAAAATATAAAAACTTGTTTTCATAAAGACATATCATTTAAAGAGGCAAATATATATTTAGGCAGACTATTGACAGCAAAATACTAGTTGTAACCCACGTATTTTCGATTATTAGAGAAATGACAAAATTCTATCGACCAATAGTTTAAACTACATTTTTAATCGATGAAATACCTCAATACTACATTTCATCGTCATATATTATTAAGATAAAGAAGAAAAAAGTAAAACTCTATATAAAAAATGGTTTCATTTTTTTTGAAATATGTATCCTTCAGATATAAAATCTTTTTTAATTCATTTTTTTAAATGATAGCTATTATATTTGTCCAAAACATAAATATCAATGACAGGATTACAACAAATCATAGAAAATGCTTGGGAAGATAGAGCATTATTAAAAGAAGAAAACACCATTTCGGCTATACGAAATGTTGTAGATTTATTAGATAAAGGTGAATTACGTGTTGCAGAACCTACAGCTAATGGTTGGCAAGTTAATGAATGGGTAAAAAAGGCGGTAGTTTTGTATTTCCCTATTCAAAAAATGGAAACGCTAGAGGCTGGTATTTTTGAATACCATGACAAAATTCCATTAAAAAGAAATTTTGCAGAACGAGGTATACGCGTTGTACCAAATGCTGTTGCTAGACATGGCGCTTATATTTCTAGTGGTACCATTTTAATGCCTAGTTATGTTAATATAGGAGCTTATGTAGATGAAGGCACTATGGTTGATACTTGGGCCACAGTTGGTAGTTGTGCGCAAATTGGAAAAAACGTACATTTATCTGGTGGTGTTGGTATTGGTGGTGTTTTAGAGCCTTTACAAGCGGCACCCGTAATTATAGAAGATAATGCATTTATTGGTAGTAGATGTATTGTTGTTGAAGGTGTTAAAGTAGAAACCGAAGCCGTTCTTGGAGCTGGTGTTGTTTTAACCATGAGCACAAAAATTATTGATGTAACAGGTAATGAACCTATTGAATATAAAGGTATAGTCCCTGCACGTTCTGTAGTTATCCCTGGAAGTTATGCTAAAACATTCCCTTCTGGAAGCTATAATGTACCTTGCGCGTTAATAATTGGCAAGCGAAAAGAAAGTACGAATAAAAAGACTTCACTTAACGATGCTTTACGTGATCATAGTGTAGCGGTTTAAAAAAATAACCAGTTGCAAGTCTCAGTTAGCCGTTGTTATTCTATGCCTAAATATTTATGCATAATAAAACTAAAGACTGAATACTATACACATGAAAATTTTAATTATACAACAAAAAATGATTGGCGATGTGCTTACAAGCAGTATACTGTTTGAAGCACTCCGCCAAAAATATCCAAAGGCACAATTAGACTATCTTATTAATAGCCATACTTATCCTGTTGTAGAAAACAACCCATTTATAAATAATTTTATCTTTTTTACAAAAGCTGAAGCTTCGAGTAAAAAAGCATTATTTAAGCTTGCAAAATCGGTTAAAAAAAGTAATTACGATATTGTAATAGATGTGTATTCTAAATTTTCTAGTAATATTATTACTTTATTTTCTGGTGCAAAAGTAAAAATATCAAAACACAAATGGTATAGTGCTGCTATTTACACAAAAACGTTTAATGAAGCTAACGTCGCTAAAACTAATGCTGGCCTAGCCATAGAGAATAGACTACAGCTTATAACACCTATTTTAAAAGAAAGTCTAAAGATTATTCAACCAAAGATATATTTAACAGCTTCTGAGATTGAACATTCTAAACAATTTTTACTAAAGCATCATATAGATTTAAATACGCCTTTATTTATGATTAGTGTTTTAGGTAGCGGTGATAATAAGACCTACCCACTACCCTACATGGCAAAACTTATTGATGCCATTGTAAAAAACACGAATGCTCAAATTTTATTTAATTACATACCCTCTCAAAAAGAACAAGCGAGAGCAGTTTTTAATTTATGCAAAAACACAACTCAAAACAACATATTCTTTAATGCCTTTGGTAAGAGTTTAAGAGATTTTTTAGCTATTACCAAACATTGTAATGCATTAATAGGCAATGAAGGTGGTGCTGTAAATATGGCAAAAGCTATAGATATACCTACGTTTACCATTTTTTCGCCATGGATAAAAAAAGAAGCATGGAGCATGTTCGAAGATGACAAAAAACATGTTTCTGTACATTTAAAAGATTTTAAGACAGCACTCTTTGAAGGTAAATCTAGTAAGGACTTAAAATCGCATTGGCAATCTTTATACCAAGAGTTTCTGCCCTCTTACTTTTTAGAAAAATTGTATACGTTTATTTATTTACATTTATAATCTTTGGCTACTCAATTATTCAAACGATTCTTTTAGTGCTGACAAAGAATGAAATTTTGCTTTTAAAAAACGTCTAGACACCTTTTTTTTAGCAAAATAATGAAACCAGTCTGCCAACGGAAAAAAATCTCGGTGCCCCAAACCATCAACAACAATTAATTCTACAGTATTATTTTTTAACACTTTTACACAAACATTTCGTGCTTTTAAATCTCCAACAAAAACCTTGTGCTTTATCATTTGATGCCGTAATCTATTAAGGCCTTTAATAAAAACAGAATCAGGGAAAGGAGAATCTTCCATTTGTAAATATTGACGAAGTGTTAATGATATATTTTGCGTAGTCTCATCTCTTATTAAATCGTATACAAAACCAGTTCCTAAATTGGTTTCAACTTCTCCGTGATACTTTGCATAAAAAGGATAATCAAATTTAGAAATATCATTATGCTTTATTTTTTTGTAATAATTTATTTCTTTGTAAAGATGAGAAACTTCAACATCAGGTTTTCCAATCTTAACACATAAATGATTATCATCTGGAATACAATAGCAAGTTCTTGCTAAGCCTTCACCTATATAATGGTCCTTTTTAATCTGAATCATTTTACACTATCCTTTTTAATCCCATATGGTGTTTTAATTACTTTATTAGATTTAGTTACCTTTCTAATTTTATTGTTTTTTTTCATCATCTCAGGCTTTACATAGCCTCTCTCGTGATCTAGATGAATACAAATTGCGCTGTATCGTATTTGTTTTGCCTTTATACCCATATTAAAAAGGCGTTCTCCTAGCTCCCTATCTTCTCCACCATACTGCATGCGCTCATCATAGCCATTAACGTTAATAATATCTGCTTTCCAGCCAGAGGCATTATGTCCATTCCATGTTGCTGTGGTTGGTGTTAGCTTATTTAACAGCTTAGATTTAAGTCCAGAAGCAGTGATTTTATTAATTTTAAAAGATTTTTTTAGTCCTTTATCTATTAACCAAGCGGCATCAAAACAATGTTGTTGTTCTATATCGTATTTAGTAATTACCTGACTAATACCCATGGGTAACTTAAAGTATCCACCTGATAAAAAATAGCCTTTTTGCCTATGATTTATATGTGTTTGCAAAAAATCTTTTCTAGGAACGCAATCGCCATCAGTATAAACCAAATAATCACTTTTACTTGCTAAAGTTGCTTTATTAAGAATTACTGTTTTCCTAAATCCAATATCTTCATGCCATACGTGCTTAATAGGATAAGAAACAACCATTTGCATCTTATCTATGAGTTGTTTGGTTTCAATACTAGAACCATCATCTGCTATGATTATCTCAAATTTTTTTAAACTTTGACACTCATAACCCCACAAGACTTTCTCAAGCCATATTGGATGGTTGTATGTGCTTATGATTACTGATAGATTAAATGCCCTCATTAGTTCAAAAATAGTTATTTTTATCATCCAATAACAACAATTTCTTATCAAATATTGACAAAGATTTCCAATAAAATATCGGCCTTAATTATAATTTATAATGAAATATCTCATGTAGACCATTTAATAAAACAACTACGTTTTGTAGATGAAATTATTGTTATTGATTCGTTTAGTACAGATGGTACATTTGAAAAACTTAAAAAAAACAAACATGTAAAGGTCATTCAGCGTAAGTTTTTAAATTTTTCTGACCAAAGAAACTTTGCTATAACTCAAGCCAAAGAAGATTGGATTTTGTTTATTGATGCCGATGAGCGTATTACTACTAAATTACAACATGAAATTATAAACGTAGTAAAAAACAACACAAATACTGTAGCTTTCAAATTTCCAAGAAAGTTTGTTTTTAAAAATAAAATAATGCGCTTTAGCGGATTGCAAACCGACCAAGTATTTAGATTGTTTAAAAGAGGAAGTGCCACTTATTCTCAAGACAAAATAGTACATGAGCAATTATCTGTTAATGGTAAAAGTGCTATTTTAAAGCATGATTTATTACATCATTCTTTCTCTAGTATTGCGCATTATAAAAAGAAAACAGAACATTATGCAACTCTAAAAGCACAAGAGCTTTTAAAAAAAGGTATTAACCCTAACTATTATCACTATTATCTTAGACCTATAATCAAATTTATAACCAACTATATTTTGCGACTAGGCTTTTTAGATGGTAAAGCAGGGTATACTATTTGTAAATTAAATGCTTATGGTGTTTGGTTTAGATATCAAGAATTAAAGCGATTAATTACGCTTCCAAAACTTTAATTTTTTCTTTAAGCGCTTCTTTTTATAGTAACGGTCTTGGAAATTTTGTGTTTCCTGCCACATTAAATTAAAAATTGAATCATAATCTTCTCCAGAACATTTAGCGTATTCATGGCTCATAACTTTTACCATAGATTTATGGATTGTTAATCTTGAAAAATTCTTTATACGAGTCTTAAAATCTAAACTCTTAAATTCCATACGGTTTAAGTCTACTAAAAAAAACTTGTAGTCGCCATTATTAATTTGAATTAATGTGTTTCCTGGAGAATGATCCAAAAAATGAACTTGTTTTTGGTGCATTTGGTATGTAAATCTTGTAAATGCCCTTAATATAGATTCATGATTATGGTAATTAAGATCAGTGGTTAGTTCCCTGTAAGTTATATCACAATCTAATTGTTCACTTATATAAAAACTCTTTTTAAATAAAAGTGGTGTTTTAAACTCATAATAGCCTATAGGTTCTGGTGTTCCAATATTTAAATCTGTTAACTTATTGGCATATTCAAAAGAACGTTGAGCTTTGCTTTTCCTAAAAAAATTATAAACGACCTGATTGATTAGGTTAGGAATTCTAAACGATTTTATATTTATTACCTTATCGTCTAACTTAAAGAGCTTTAGCGAGTTCCTATCTTGATTGCCAAATGGAATGCCACTATAATCAAAATTATTGGTAAAATCGTCAAGCAAGTTTTTATACTTTAAGAACTGATCTTTAATCTCTAACCTTATCATGCAACAATATTACAATTACTTTTTAATATTTGAACAGTTTATATAGCCACAATTTATTACTTTGCAGTAAAGTAATTATAATAATGCATAACATCTTTTTAGAGACTCATAACATTAATAACCTTTATACAGGTTTTGGGCAGTTTAATTTACAATTATTAAAAGCAATAAAAGACATTAATGATCCTGAGCTAAAATTTACTGCGCACACCAATTTAAAAACCATTACTGAAGGAAAAATAGATTCGTTTTTTAATAAAAAATTATACCTAGGACTCAGGCGTTATAATTTTGCAAGAATAAGAAAACGTTATGACCTATGGCACTCATTAAACCAAAATACAAAAATAGAACCTTATCATAACATTCCTTATGTTTTAACTGTACATGATGTAAACTTTATTGAAGAAATATCTAGCGATATGAACCATAAAGTAAATGTAAATTTCATCAATAAACTTAACAGAGCTCATGCCATTACGTATATTTCGGAATTTGCAAAAGCATCTACTCATAAAAACTTTAAAGTTCCTAAAGACATACCCGAATATATTATTCATAATGGTAATCCTGCTAGGGATTTATTAGATTTAACTAACGTTTCTACACCAGTAGACACATCTAAACCCTATTTATTTGGTATTGGAAACTTTCTAAAAAGGAAAAACTTTCACCTGCTTGTGGAAATGCTAGAACATCTACCAGATTTTAATCTCGTTATTGCTGGAGATAACACCCGTAACTATGCCAATTTTGTTAAAGAAAGAATAGAACATTTATCTTTAAAAAACAGAGTTACTTTAACAGGTAAAATTTCTGAAAAAGAAAAACAATTTTACCTTAAAAATTGTACAGCTTTTGTGTTTCCTTCGTCTAGCGAAGGGTTTGGTCTACCCATAGTTGAAGCTATGAAATTTGGCGTGCCAATATTATTAGCCAATAAATCTTCTTTACCAGAAATTGGTGGTGAGCATGCTTTTTATTGGAATGATTTAAATCCTGAAAAAATGGCAGAAAAAGTTATAGAAAGCTTAGCTACATACAACAATAATAAAACTTTTTACCAAAAGCATTACATAGAAAGGGCTAATACATTTACATGGGAAAAAGCAGCAAAACAATATATTTCTGTCTATAAGACTGTGATAAAAAACGCTAAATAGCATCTGTGATTTTATTGAAATTATTTTCTAAATAAAAACTTAAACCACTGCCCAAAGTTTTTCCGCTTTATAAACCATTTAGAAGGTTTAAAGTTATTTTTTAAAAACGTATCTAAAATCTGTGAAATTGTAGTTCCATTAACAAAACCTAAAGATTTCCATTTATGAGGTTCTAAATAAAATAAATTGGTCAATGTTTTATAATTAGTAGAATTGGCATATTTCCATTTATCCATAAACTCAGTATTGAGTTCATTTTTATGACCCCAATTTTCAAATTTAAATTCTAATTCGCTTTCTTCTCTAGACAAAGTTTCGTGCAAAAGAAGATTATCTGTATAGATAATACGTTTTCGCGTATTTCTTCCCACCTTATAATTTGGATAGTTGGTAGCAGCCAAACATCTTGTTGGTTCATTTATATAAAGGCAACCATCGTCCACAAATTTGTAAATATTTACTAAAAAAGTAGCAATCTGAATATTATTTTGGCTAGGATTCTTTAAAAACGAATCGTATTTCCTGAGAGTTTTAACAAAATTATTGAAATTTAAAAAATACTCATCGGCATCTAATTGAATCAACCAATTGCCTATTCCCATTTTTTCTGACAATAATTTTCGTTCTCTAATTTCGCAAGCCATGGTGCTTAAATTAGACCTATAAAAATTATCTTGATATATTATAATTTTGTTATCAATATCTATGTCTTCAACCCATTTAAAAAAAGATTCAGGTATATCAAAAGAGGCACCGTTCCATGTTTTTCTGTCTTTATCTATTGCTAAAAAAATATTATCTGCTTCATGATAAACCCTAGGGATTGCATGCCTTAACAAATTGTAATCGTACGAAACTAAAAAACCTACTTGTATTTTTCTCATAATTATTTTACAAATATAATGTTAAGGGTTATAAATACTTATTTTTGTATGTAAAAATACTAATCTATGGTTCAATTAACTGTTATCATGCCTGTCTACAATGGCGAAAAATATCTTAAAGAAGCCATAGACAGTATTTTAAACCAAACGTTTACAGATTTTAAATTATTGGTTTTAAATGATAATTCTACAGATGGAACAAAACATATCCTAAAACAGTATCAAAATCAAGATCATAGAATTGAAGTCATTAACAAAACACAAAACATTGGCCCTGCACTATTAAGAAATGAAGGTATTGCATATGCAAAAACCGAGTTTATAGCACTACAAGATGCCGACGATATTTCTATGCCTACCCGTTTTGAAAAACAAATAAAAGTACTTAGAAACAATACTAAAATTGGTCTTTGTGGTACATGGTTTACTATTTTTGGTGATAAAAAAGAAAAAACCATCAGACATAATGAAAATCATGACGCCTTAAAAGTGCAATTTTTAAATAGTTGTGGTATAGGCAACTCTACCGTTATGTTTAGAAAAAATATTCTAGGAAATTTAAAATTTGAAGCTGAATTTGTACCCGCAGAAGACTATGCGTTATGGAGTAAATTAATACAGGTTACTGAGTTTTATAACATACCCGAATCGTTATTAAATTATAGATGGCACCCAAACAACATTAGTCAGTCAAAAGAAAAAAATCTACGAAAATCTGAAGTTGCCATAAAAAAAAGACAATTAAAGCATTTTGGAATTAATGAAAATGATACGCATATAAACGACTATTTAAATGCATTAACGCTTAAACGTAAACTTAGCACCAAAGATGCCATTTTAGCTATTAAAGCATCAAAAAAACTAAAGCTTAAAAATAATGCAAACCATTATTATGATGTAAAATCATTTAATAACCTTATAGACAAGACAATTATAAGAACTATAAGAAACTCGAAAGGTATAGATACTAATTTTATGAAATATTTAAAACATGAATCTGGCTATTATCATCAGATTTCGGTAGTAGATAAGTTAATGTTATTTTTTAAAAGTCTGCTTTAATAGTTTTCTCTTATAGTACTTGATCTTTGTTTTAATATTAGCATTACTAAAATATTGAAGCATAAAATCAAGCTGATCTTCGGTAACAGGCTTTCCTTTTTGTTTTAATTTTAAAACTTTAAACGCTGCTGCATTACCTAACGATTTAAGTACTTTACGCATATTGCTTGTGTTGGCCTCTGGTATGTAATCAATAATTTCTTTAATGTTCAAAAAAGAAGAGTAGTTTTTAAAATAACTTGATTTTAAAGAATACACACCACCTGAATGTTGTCTATAAATAGCAGAGACAAAATCCATATAAACACCTTTTCCATTTAGCAGTAAAAGGGCATATATTGTATTATCTTTAAAGTGTTTAAAAGACGGAATACGCTTTAAGTCTAATGCTGCCTTTTTGAATAAAACCGTTAAGGTAAGTGTGCAATATGGCGAAAATATATTATCAAAATCAATAGTTCTGTTGGTTTCTTTAAAATTAAAATGATTCTCTTTAAAATTTATTCCATTATAAGTTTTGTAATTGGTCCAAGACACCACATAATCTGGATTAGCCTCTAAGAAATCAACTTGTTTTTTAATTTTAAGTGTATCTATCCAATAATCATCCCCTTCACAAATGGCTATATATTTACCTTGAGTTTTTGGAAGTAAAAAATTATGTAGCGGTTTTATATCTTGTGAATATTGATTTTCGCTCTGAAAAATAGTTTTTATATTATCATGTAATTTGGCATACTTCTCAATAATCTTTCTTGAATTATCTGTAGATGCATCATCATGTATTATAATTTCTATTGGAAATGTCGCTTTTTGCATTAAAAACCCATCTAAAGTCGCTTCAATATACTTTTCATGGTTATAACATGTACAACAAATACTAACTAGTGGTTTCAAATTTATTTAATATTTAGAACTTGTTTAAACTACTATTGTTTTTGTTTTAATATAGAAATTATCTTAACTTTTTCAGTGTTCTAAAAAATTTTAAATCAACTCCATATAAAAAATGATTTAGTTTATTATAAATAAAATAAACCAGTTTTACTTTTTTACTAATGACTCTAAAATAAAAATAGGTCTGTTTAAAAACTCTCCTAATGCATCATTCCTTTCAACATTATTAGAAGATAAATCTTCATATTTTACGCTATTATTGATCTTAGTTGCGATACCTATTTTTTTAATTTTCCAGAAATTTAAAGTACCGTTTTGTATAAACTCAATCATTTCATTTTTTGTACCATTTTCAAATAACCCTTTATTAATATTACCATGTAAATTAAATCCCAATTGAAAAATAATATACGAGCTATTACTAGCTAAGTTATTTAAGTAAGATATAATTTTTTGCTTTGCATTATCTATAGCCGTATCGTGACCAAAATCATCTCCAATGTGATGTAGAACATTTAATAAAAGTATAGTGTCATAATTCCAGTTTACTGTATCATTTTCAAAATTAACGTATTTATTTTCTACATGTACTTTATTGGAATAGTTTAAAATCTCTGCTGATAATTTAACAAATTCATAATGATCTTTATTACCTTCTATGTAATCTGCTCCTGCAATATTATTTTCTAAAAGTTCGAAAGTAAAAAAACCAGTATTTCCACCTATATCTAGAATTTTTTTATTTGCAAAGTCTAAATTATCAAGAAAATAATCTAACCTTTCTTTTTCAAACCTTGTTTGTATATCTAACTCGGCATTACCTAATATTAATGATAATTTATTGGATAATACTTGGTAATTTGAATGTTTACTGGTATTTGAATAATGTAGTTTTAGCTGTTCTATTTTTTCCATAGTTTCCAATTTACTAATATTAATAGTGTCTCTTTTATTATAAACTTCCTTGTTTATAAATAATTTAGGGTCATAATTTGCAGTATAAATTTTGCTTGTTTTTTTATGAATTAAATCTTCTAAAAAGCCCCCTTTCCAATAATAATATACATTTCCACATCTATCATCTATATTGAGTTTTTTGTCAATAAATCCGAAATCTTTTAATAATGTCTCAAAAAAATTATTATTAGAATCTAACAATAATTGTGAGGGTCCCCAAAATCTAGGATTAGCCTCTATCATATAATATTTATTATTAAAATATTTAATTTCAATCATTACAAAGCCTTTGTAATCAAGTTTTTTTAATAAATCTATATATTTTTTTGATTCTTTAGTAAAATGAAAGTTAGACGAAACAGAAAGAATCATAGACTTACCATCTGCTTGCTGTATTAAATTTTCTTGCGAAAATTTAAAATACGATGCATCATTAAAAGAAAAATATGCTAATAGATAAAATGATTTGCCATCAATATACTCTTGATAAAAATATTCATTTGTATTTTCAAACTTAACAAACGCCTTGTATTCATCATCATTGAAAATAAGTTTTGGCACATGTATAGAGCCGTTTTTAGAACTATAACTTACAGGTTTTGCTACAAAAGGAATTTTAATAGATTCAATATTATTTGTTTGTATTGGTACTCTAATACCAAAATCGGTGCAAACTTTACAAAAACTCAATTTATCTGATATACTTTTGTATAATGTTTCATCAATTAAAGGGATAATACAGTCTAATAATAAAAAAACATTCCTGTTTTTTAACAAAAAACGATTTAAAAACTCCGTTGACGGAGCAATTAATATTTTACTACAATGGTACTCGTTTTTTAGTTTGTTTATGTTTGTAACTATATCATTAATATCTAACTCTAGCTTATCTCTTGTCCAAAAGACGTTGTCCTTATAATCCGTTTTAAATATGCTATCATCATTATTTTTAGCTATAATGTAGAATTTAAGTTTATTTTGTTTTAAAGTTCTTAAAAAAGGTATAATACCTCTTTGATTATAACCACTAAATATTAAAACTGCCTTTTTTTGTGGTAACTGCATTTAATGTGATAATTTAAATAGTGACAAATAACTTATTTTAATATTTGTAAAGATAAAAGCAATAATTACAACCATTAGACCGCTTTATTAAGATTAATTTATAACGTCTAAAATAATCTCACATATATCATTAACCTGTATTTCTGTTAAGTCATGATACAAGGGTAAACACAATATTCGCTCAGCAATGGATTCTGCAATAGGCATATTTTGATTTCCTAAATATGGTATGGTATTTAAAGCTGGGTAAAAATAACGTCTTGGAAAAACATCTCTGTTATTTAACGCTTTTTCAACCTCTAATAATTGTTTTTCATTTTCAAAAACCAGAGGCATATAAGCATAGTTATAAACCACGTGTTCCTTTATTTTTTGAAAAACTAAATTTTTATTATTTTTTAGATGACTTAAATATCTCTCGTATAGCAACCTTCTTCTATAAAAAATATCATCAAAATATGGCAATATAGCCAAGCCCATAGCAGCTTGCAATTCACTCATTTTAGCATTAATCCCCAAACCATGGAATCGTTCTGGACCATCATGCCCGAAATTATGATGATAATATAAAATCTTATATAAGTCCTCATTTTTAGTAAATATAGCGCCTCCTTCTCCTGTATGAAAAATTTTTGTTGCATGAAAACTGCACGTACTAACATCTCCATATTCAAAAATCGATTTATCCTTATATTCTACACCAAAGGCATGGGCTGCATCGTAAATAACCTTAAGGTTATACTTATCTGCAATAGCATGTATGGCTTTGATATTACAAGGATTGCCAAAAACATGTGTCGTTAAAATACCTGAGGTTTTGTTTGAGATTTTAGCTTCGATTTTAGAGGGGTCAATATTAAATGTATCTTTATCAATATCAACAAAAATTGGAACACAACCTTCCCAAACTATACTTGACGATGTTGCAATGTAACTAAAAGGTGTCGTGATAATCTCGCCCTTTAATTTTAACGCTTTTATAGCAATATGTAATGGCAAAGTACCATTGGTAGTCGCGATAATATTTGAAATATTAAATTTATCTTTAATCTGTTTTTCTAGCGCTTTAACAAGCGCTCCTCTATTGGTTAACCAAACATTATCCCAAGATTTTTTTAAGTGTGCTTGGTATTCCTCTTGATTTGGCAAAAACGATTTAGAAACATTAATCATTAATAAATATAAAATAATTAGTTTTCAACAAATATAATTGTTTCAATTGACTGGCAATTATTAATTTTGTTCAATTATTTACCCAATGTTATGCAAGACCAAATAACCAAAGCTATCGCAGTACTAAAACAAGGCGGCACCATACTTTACCCAACAGATACTGTTTGGGGCATTGGCTGCGATGCTACAAACATAGAAGCCGTTAAAAAAGTATACGCACTAAAACAACGAGAAGACAGCAAAGCGCTTATTTGTTTGGTAGCCGATGATAGAATGCTAAAAAAATACGTGAAGCAAATTCCTCCAGCAGCATTAAATATTATAGATATAGCAGATAAACCAACAACCATAATTTATGATAATGCTCAAAATTTAGCATCAAATTTAATGGCAGAAGATCAAACTATTGCTATAAGAATCCCTGATGATGAATTCTGCTATCAACTATCCAGAAAACTAAATGGCGCCATTGTATCTACATCTGCAAACATTAGCGGATATCCCACTCCTAAATCCTTTAAAGAAATAGCTCCTGAGGTTTTAAAAGGTGTGGACTATGTCGTAAATTTGCATCACGAAAAAATATGTAATAAACCCTCATCAATTATTAAATTAAGTAATCAAGGTATTGTTAAAATTATTAGAGCATAACAGCCTCAGAACAACAAATAATATACCTAACAGATGAGAAATATTCGTTAATTCGTAGCATTAATAATTATGAATTACAAAGAAGCACTAAACCATCCTATATTTAAAATAATATCTAAGTCTGCTCAACAATTAGACATAGACAGCTATGTTATTGGGGGCTTTGTTCGGGATTTCTTATTACAACGAGGCGATGCTAAAGATATAGATGTTGTTGCCATTGGAGACGGCATACAGCTAGCAAAACAAGTTGCTTATAATTTGCCAGACAAACCTAATGTACAAGTTTTTAAAACCTACGGAACAGCAATGCTTCGTTATAAGGGAATAGAAATAGAATTTGTTGGAGCTCGTAAAGAATCTTACACAGAAGATAGCAGAAATCCAAAGGTTATGAGTGGCTCACTACAAGACGATCAAAACCGTAGAGATTTTACCATAAATGCGTTGGCCTTAAATTTAAATGATACTAATTTTGGCGATTTACTAGACCCTTTTGATGGTATAAACGATTTAGAAAAAAAAATTATACGTACGCCCTTAAACCCGGACATTACATATAGTGATGACCCTCTACGTATGATGCGTGCTATACGTTTTGCTACGCAACTCGACTTTAAAATTGAAGCAGAAAGTTTAGAGGCCATTACCAGAAACGCACAAAGAATAAATATTATTACAAACGAGCGTATCGTTGTAGAACTTCATAAAATTATAGAAAGCAAAACGCCTTCTATTGGGTTTTTATTATTAGAAAAAACCAATTTATTAAAACACATCCTTCCAGAAATAACTAATTTAAAAGGCATTGATGAGATTGAAGGACAACGTCATAAAGATAATTTTTACCACACATTAGAGGTCTTAGACAATATTGCTAAAAACACCGATAACTTATGGTTGCGTTGGGCCGCATTATTACATGATATAGGCAAAGCTCCAACAAAAAAGTTTAGCAAAAAAGTAGGCTGGACGTTTCATGCGCATGAATTTGAAGGCTCAAAAATGGTGTATCATTTGTTTAAAAGGTTAAAAATGCCTTTAAATGATAAAATGAAATTTGTTCAAAAAATGGTATTTATGAGTTCTCGTCCTATTGTTTTAGCACAAGACGTTACAGATGCCGCTGTACGCCGTTTAGTATTTGATGCTGGCGATTATGTTGATGATTTAATGACACTTTGCGAAGCCGATATAACTACAAAAAATCCTAAAAAATTCCAGAAATACCATAATAACTTTAAACTGGTTAGAGATAAGATTATTGAAGTAGAAGCACGTGATCACGTAAGAAATTTTCAACCTCCTATTTCTGGTGAAGAAATCATGAAAGCATTTAACCTAAAGCCATCTAGAGAAATAGGTCTTATTAAAGAAACCATTAAAGAGGCTATTTTAGAAGGCGATATTCCTAACGAATATGACGCAGCCTATCAGCTAATGCTAGAAAAAGGCGAAAAACTAGGTTTAAAAAATCAATAATTAAATGATTAAGATTATTAGAACAGATTCTAAAAACATCCATTTTGTAAAACTTATTGAACAATTAGATGCGTATTTAAAAATTACAGATGGCGAAGACCATACGTTTTACAATCAATTTAATAGTATTGAAACTATAAAACATGTGGTTATAGTTTATATAAATAATACACCTGTATCCTGTGGAGCCTTTAAATCTTATGATAAAGATACTGTTGAGATAAAACGTATGTATACACAAACAGACTACAGAGGAAAAGGGTTAGCTTCTAAAATTATACAAGAACTCGAGCAATGGTCTAAACAACTATCATATAAAGCCTGTATTTTAGAAACAGGTAAAAGGCAAATTGAAGCTATAGCCTTTTATAAACAAATGGGGTACTCCGCTATTGCAAATTATGGGCAATATAAAAATGCTGAGAACAGCATTTGCTTCAAAAAGTTATTAGTCTAAATTATGATAAACTTTATAAAAAAACACTTTAGAACCACTGCAAAAATAAGCTTAGTATTTGTTTATCTTATTGTTATTGCAGGTGCCGTGGTACGAATGACTGGCTCTGGTATGGGATGCCCAGATTGGCCTAAATGTTTTGGTTATTATATTCCACCTAGCCAAGCTAAAGATATAGAATTTAAACCCGAACATGATTATAAAGAAGGTATTATCATTATCCATAATGAAGGCTTATTGGTCTCTAAAAACGATTTTAAATCATCACAAAACATAGATTTAAATAACTGGTCTACTTACACAAAACATGATTATGCTATTTATAACCCAACACATACCTGGATTGAATATATTAATAGACTAACTACAGTATTGGCAGGTATACCTATATTATTAATGACTGTGTTTTCTATATGGTTTTTCAAAAAAAATAAATGGATTACCACAGCGTCCATAATGGTTTTATTGGGCATGGCATTTCAGGCATGGCTTGGTAAAACGGTGGTAGACTCTAACTTAGCACCTTACAAAATAACCATTCATATGGTTATGGCATTACTTATTATTGCGTTAATATTGTACGTTATTTTCGCTTCAAAAACGAATTTCAAAAAGCATCTATACAACAAACGTTTTAAACAGATTCTACTGTTTTCAATTATATTAACGCTAATACAAATTATTATAGGAACTCAGGTAAGACAATATGTGGACGAACAAGTTAAAATTATTGGAAATAGCCCAGAGCTTTGGTTAGCTAACCCTACGCTTCAGTTTTATGTGCACCGTTCATTTTCTATACTTGTATTTTTAACCACAGCTTGGTTATACATAAAAAATAAGTCATTAAATTTAGGATTTAAAAAACTTAATTTAATTATGTTATGCGTCATTCTAGAAGTATTTACGGGTATTATCATGTATTATTTAGATTTCCCGTTTTTATCGCAACCATTGCATATCGTCATTGCTGCTATAATGATAGGTATTCAATTTTATGTATATTTAGAAAACCAAAAAGAATTTATTCATAATCGTAAGAACAACTAACCAGACATTGTATATTTGCAAACCCAAAAAAGCAGGTTTATGATTTATAGATTTAGAATTATTTTAGACAACGATACCGAAGATGATATTTTTCGTGATTTAGAAATACGTGAAACTGATACACTCGAAGATTTGCACAACATTATTACGCAATCTTTTGGATTTGATGGTACAGAAATGGCTTCGTTTTATATAAGTAACGACCAATGGGATCAAGGTGAAGAAATTTCGTTATTTGATTTAAGTGAAGATGAATCTGCTCGTTTAATGAACGAAACAGCTATTAATGATGTCGTACATGAAATTAGTCCTAAACTTATATACGTTTATGATTTTTTAAGCATGTGGACCTTTTACGTTGAATTGGCAGAAATTGTTGATGAAGCCGAAGGACATGACTACCCAAACTTAATGTTTGTGCAAGGTCAAGTACCAGATACTGCACCAGAAAAACAATTTGAAGCTGATAAAAATGATGATTTTGATGAGTTTGAAGACAGCCTAGATACTGATGATTATGATAATTTAGATTTTGACGAAAACTGGAATTAATATAAAAACCGGTTTTTTATTATCCATTTCGTTTTAAATTTTCCAAATTTACATTTTCATAATTACGGGTTAAATATGCTAAAGAGTATTTAAGTATTTGCCCCATATTTTTACAGCGCTTAAATTTAGAATCTTGTGTATATTCAAAAATCTTAAACTTTAGTAAGTCTATATTTTCTTTATTTGAAATAGTATCATCCTCCATGCAATCTAAAAGTTGATTTACTCTATCGTGAAAACTTTTTAAACGTTTTACTAAAATAGAGCGTTCTTCGGTTTTGTATTGATTTATTGATAGCTTTTGCATGCCATCTCCAACCAATTTTACCATATCTAGATTCTCTTTAAAAAATTGAGGTCTATAAATATTAAACTTACCTTCGTAAGATTGCTGATCAAAATCAATAGGTCTAATTTTATAAACCACATGATCAAAATCGTGTGTGGGTACTATAACATAATTGTAAGAACGCATATCGCCAAGAAGCCTGATCATACAACGCTCGTTAAATTTAACAAACTCCTTTGCTATTTGTGAACGCTCCATTTTATCGCATTTTGGCAAAAAATTCTTTATAAATTCGTCTCCTGGAATACCTGCAATATGCTCTTCAATAAGTGTGTTTTTATAGACCATAAAATTTAAATTATACGGCGAAAGCATATGCTCTAATTCTAGACCATATACACGAGATGCATCAGCAGTTTTTACATAAAAATATGTATAGTTATCGTTTAAAATATTCCG
The DNA here is from genome assembly GCA_947499935.1 of uncultured Algibacter sp. GTDB lineage: Bacteria > Bacteroidota > Bacteroidia > Flavobacteriales > Flavobacteriaceae > CANMQH01. Next base: position 94,990 of record CANMQH010000002.1, read on the forward strand.
TATTTTAATTCTAAAAGGTTTAGAATTTCCAAAAGTGCAATAATCAATAGCATCTACACTTAAAAACGGTAAAATCTCTTTATTCCCATCAGAATGTAAAATGGTATAAACCCGTTTTAAAGATAAATCAATTTCTTCACGCTCAAATTCATTATAATACACACGTACCCAAAGTGTATCGTTATCATCTTTATCGTAAACCTCTACAGCCCCTTGAAAACGCAACAAATCATCATAAAATATAGGGATTTTTATATTCCTATTATATTCTGATAGATATTCGTTTAGTTTAATTGTTATAGGAAATGATGGTTTCTTTTTAGAAATCTTTAAATCTTGCATATTACAAAGTTATTCAAAAAAAACATTCTATATTTAGATATTAGTTTTAATAACTAAGCCTGTTTATAAAAAATAATCAATTTATTACCAAGACCTGACAGGTTTTTAAAACCTGTCAGGTCTATTAAAACATTAAAAATCATGATGTTGATTTTTAAATGATTACATGTTCAAAGTTGATTTTTGCCATCTACTAATAAAATTTTATTGAAAAGGCTTGTAACAAAATTTAAACAGCATCGTCATACTTTATAATAACTAACCCATGCTTTTTTAACACATAAGCATTAAAAACCTTTTGAGTTTGGATACAATACTTACAATTAACAATCTCACAAAAAAATTTGGTTACTTAACCGCCGTAAAAGATTTATCCTTTACAATCAATAAAGGTAATGTCTATGGTATTTTAGGACCTAACGGGAGTGGAAAATCTACCACACTTGGTATTGTTTTAAATGTGGTAAACAAAACCGAAGGCAACTTTCATTGGTTTGACGGCAATACCTCAACCCACGATGCCTTAAAAAAAGTTGGTGCAATCATAGAAAGACCAAACTTTTATCCATATATGACTGCCACGCAAAACCTTAAACTAGTCTGTAAAATTAAAGGTGTAGCGTATAGTAAAATAGATGAGAAATTAGAAGTTGTTGGCCTTCACGAACGTAAAGACAGTAAGTTTAACACCTATTCGCTGGGGATGAAACAACGTTTAGCTATTGCATCGGCATTATTAAATGACCCCGAAATTTTAATTTTGGACGAACCCACAAATGGATTAGATCCACAAGGTATTCATCAAATTAGAGAAATTATTAAGCAAATAGCTGCCAAAGGCACAACCATACTCTTAGCATCACATTTATTAGATGAAGTAGAAAAAGTATGCTCGCATGTTGTGGTGCTTAGAAAAGGAGAAAAGCTATATTCTGGTAGAGTAGATGAAATGATTTCTAGTCATGGTTTTTTTGAATTAAAATGCAACAAAGAAAAAGAATTGGTAAGCTTATTAGAAAATCATGAATCTTTTAGTTCTGTTAAAACAGAAGATGATTTAGTCACGGCATTTTTAAACGAACCTATGAGTTCTGAAGATTTTAACAAATTCTTGTTTGAAAAAAATATTATTCTAACCCATTTAGTGCAACGTAAAGAAAGTTTAGAAGAACAATTTTTACAACTTACCGATAACACTCAAAACTAACAACATGTTCAGACTTTTAAACTTAGAACTACAAAAATTACTGCTTAATAAAGCTAGTAAAATCCTTATATTTATTTCATTTGTTTTACCCTTTTTTATCATTCTTTTATCGTCTTTAAAAATTAACGTTTTTGGTTTTTTCACATTAGAACTAGGAGAATTGGGTGTATTTAATTTCCCTATAATTTGGCATTTAACAACATTTTTTGCATCACAATTTAAATTCTTTTTTGCCATAGTTGTAGTGAGCATGATTGGTAACGAATACAGTAATAAAACCATTAAACAAAACCTTATAGATGGTTTGAGTAAAAAAGAATTTATACTTTCTAAATTTTACACCATAGTCTTCTTTTCTTTAGTCTCTACGGTATTAATATCCTTAATATCATTCTCTATTGGTCTCTATTATTCGAGTTATAATGAAGCCTCTATTATTTTTAGAGAGACAGAATTTTTATTAGCCTATTTTGTAAAATTAGTTGGCTTCTTTAGTCTCTGTTTATACTTAGGTATGCTCGTTAAACGATCAGCCTTTGCTTTAGGATTTTTATTTGTTCTTTACATAGCAGAATGGATTATATATGGACTAATCGCCTGGCAATCAGACATGCGTATAGCTGAAAAGATTCAGAATTTTTTCCCATTAAAATCCATGTATAAATTAATTGAGCAACCATTTCAGCGTGTTGCTATGTCTAAATTCCCAAACAAAGCTGATTTAGTCTATGACTACGGTGTACATTGGTATGAAATAGCTATCGTTCTTGGTTGGACAGCCCTTTTTGTGTTTTTATCTTATAGATTATTAAAAAAGCGAGATTTATAATATCTTTGATAGCAACCGCTATGTAAAGAATGAAAAAACTTATTTTACTATTTTGCTATTTCACCTTTACTTTTATAGGAGCACAAAATGAAGCTTCAAATTGGTATTTTGGCCAAAATGCTGGTATTAAATTTAATCTTGATGGATCTGTTACCGAACTAACGGATGGTAAACTGAGTACTGATGAAGGATGCACAACCATATCGGATACTAATGGTAACTTACTATTCTATACAGATGGTATAACGGTTTGGGACAGGTTGCATAGACCAATGCCAAATGCCAACGGAGCATTAGGTCGTGGATTATTTGGAGATCCTTCTAGCACACAATCTGCCATTGTAATACCTAAGCCAAAAGACTCAAACATTTACTATATTTTTACTGTAGACACACCATTTATCCAAGATGCTGATAGAGGTTTTAACTACTCCATTGTAGATATGACTTTAAATGGTTCATTTGGAGACGTAACATCTAAAAACATGAGTTTACTTCTTGATAGCTCAGAAAAAATTACTTCTGTTGTTAAAGACTGTAACTCACAAACGTTATGGGTAATTACCTTTGGGCCTTCTGGCGGTTTACCTGCAAGAATTCCTGTTTTTAATACTTTTTTCGCCTACGAAGTTTCCGAAACTGGCATCAATACAACGCCTGTTATTTCAACATTTAATGACTTGAATGTAACAGATGCTAGAGGCTATTTAAAATTATCTCCAGATGGTACTAAATTAGCATGTGCCAACGTTAATAGCGGTCTTTATCTTTATGATTTTGATGTTAATACGGGTATTGTTAGTAATCAAGAGCGTATAAGCATTAATTTTTCGACACCCAATAAACCTCAATCACCTTATGGTCTAGAATTTTCTCAAAACAATACATTATTATATGTATCCACATACTATGACCCACAAACAGACTTTGAATTTTTCGATATCGCATCTCAATATGGTGCTTTATTACAATACGATTTAACAACTACAAACATAAGTAGTAGTGAAGTTATAATTGACGATAGACAAATGTATAGAGGTGGTCTACAACTTGGTGCTAATGGTAAAATATATAGGGCTATGAGCAGAACCTACCAAATAGGCTTACCTTTTTTATCGGTTATAAATAATCCTAATCTAACTGGGTTATCCTGTAATTATGAACATAACGCTGTAAAATTAACCAAAAACTCTAGACAAGGTTTACCCCCATTTATATCATCATTTTTTGCGCAGAAAATTGATATTATTGGTAATGAGGGTGCTTCTACACAATTACAATTATGCGATGGTGACCAATTTAGGCTAGCCGCAGAAAACACGCTTGGAGCTACATATCAATGGTCATTTAATGGAACACCTTTATCTAATTCTAGATATTTTTTAGATATTAATAAACCTGGATTATATAACGTTTTTATTGATTTAAATACGGGGGATTGTAATGAAACTTTTGAAGGTGTTGCAAATATCACGTTTAATCCTAAACCAAATGCTTTTAATGATACCTTATTACAATGCGATGAGGATACATTAACAGATGGCTTAACTATTTTTAATCTTACAGAAGCCCAAGATGTTTTAACTGGAGGCATCCCAAACCGTTCTGTAAAATTTTATAGAGACATAGCAAGAACAGACATCCTATTAAACACCAATGCTTATCCAAACGTTTCAAACCCTCAAACTATTTATGTAGACGTTATTGATGATACAACAGGTTGCTCTACTAACGCTGAGTTAACAATTGCCGTTAGTACAACAGAAGCTAAAAATACAGCGTTAGTAAAATGCGATAATGATGATTTAGAAGATGGCTATTACGAGTTTAATCTCTTAGAAGCAAACAGCGAAATACTTAACGGACTTCCATTGGATTTAAGTGTAACCTATTATGAAACTTATGAAAATGCACTTTTAGAAAAAGATAATTTAGGAACAATATATACCAATACAGTCCCAGATTCTCAAACCATTTATGCCCGTATCGAGCGTGCAAATAGTTGTTATGGTATTAGTGAAGTTTCATTAAAAGTTAACCCACTTCCAAATATAATCACAGAAGAATCGACCTTTTATTGTTTAAATAACTTTCCTAGCACCATAACTATTAACGCTGGTATTTTAAACGACTCGCCTAGTAACTACAGCTATCAATGGTCTAATGGGTCTGGTAATTATGAAATTCAAATAAACGAACCAAAAACCTATACTGTTATTGTAACCAATACAAACGGATGCTCTAAAACAAGAACAATTAATGTAGAGACTTCTAACATTGCCACTTTTAATACTCCTGCATTTCAGATTAAAGATAACGCTCAAAATAATAGTATTACCGTTTCTGTATCTGGCGAAGGCACTTACGAATTTGCTTTATATGACGATGCTAACATTATACTTATTACACCCTTTCAAGAAAGTAATATATTCAACAATGTATCACCTGGCATATATACAGTTAGAGTACAAGACCTTAAAAACAACTGCGGAACTATAACGCAAAACGTATCGGTTTTAGGTTTTCCAAAAGTATTTACTCCTAATAATGACGGGTTTAATGATACCTGGCAAGTTATTGGTGTATCGTCTATGTTTAACCCTGATGCTAAAATTTTAATTTTTAACCGCTATGGCAAATTAGTAAAACAATTAAATCCATTAGGCCCTGGTTGGAATGGGCTATTTAATGGCTCTAAATTACCATCAGACGATTATTGGTTTTCAATAACGTTACAAGATGGTCGTGTTATTAAAAATCATTTTGCGCTAAAAAATTAAAATAACACCTCTTCCAAACGCCATTCCACACCCTTTATAAAACCAATATTATAAGTTTATTATTTATATACAATCCAAGCTAAAATAGCAGCATTATTTTATGTAATTTTGTGTATGGAGTTTAAAATTGAATCAGAATTTAAGCCTACGGGAGACCAACCTCAAGCCATAAAACAGCTTGTTAACGGTATTAATTCTAATGAAAAATATCAAACACTACTTGGTGTAACAGGTTCTGGTAAAACGTTTACTGTTGCCAATGTTATTAAAGAAGTGCAACGACCAACATTAGTTTTAGCACATAATAAAACGCTTGCTGCCCAACTGTATTCTGAGTTTAAACAATTTTTTCCGGAAAATGCTATAGAATATTTTGTATCCTATTATGATTATTATCAACCAGAAGCATACATTCCTGTTTCTGGAGTTTATATAGAAAAAGATTTATCTATAAACGAAGAAATTGAAAAAATGCGTTTAAGCACAACGTCTTCACTACTTTCTGGTAGACGTGATGTATTGGTCGTAGCTTCTGTATCTTGTTTGTATGGTATAGGCAACCCTGTAGAGTTTCAAAAAAATGTTATTGTGCTTGAGAAAGACCAAGTTATTTCTCGAACAAAATTACTACATCAACTTGTACAAAGCCTTTATTCTAGAACAGAGGCAGAATTTAAGCATGGAAATTTCAGGATAAAAGGGGACACTGTAGATATTTTTCCAAGTTATGCAGATGATGCTTTTAGAATTCATTTTTTTGGAGATGAAATTGAAGACATAGAGTCCTTTGACATCCAAACCAATAAAGTTATTGAGAAGTATAGCCGACTGAATATCTATCCTGCAAATATGTTTGTTACTTCGCCTGACGTCTTACAAGGTGCTATAAAAAGTATTCAAGATGATTTGGTTAAGCAGCATGATTACTTTAAAGATATTGGTAAACATCTAGAAGCCAAACGGCTTAAAGAACGTACAGAGTTTGATTTAGAAATGATTAGAGAACTAGGTTATTGTTCTGGTATAGAAAATTATTCTCGTTATCTAGATGGTAGACTCCCTGGGACGCGACCATTTTGCTTGTTAGATTATTTTCCAGATGATTTCTTAACAGTCGTAGACGAAAGCCACGTCACCATTTCTCAAGTGCATGCCATGTATGGCGGAGACAGAAGCCGAAAAGAAAATTTAGTTGAATACGGTTTTAGACTCCCTGCAGCCATGGATAATAGGCCTTTAAAGTTTGAAGAATTTGAAGCGTTACAAAACCAAGTTATTTATGTGAGTGCCACACCAGCTGATTATGAATTAGAAAAATCGGATGGTATATATGTAGAGCAAGTTATTAGACCAACTGGTCTTTTAGATCCTATTATAGAAGTTAGGTCAAGCTTAAATCAAATTGATGATTTAATAGAAGAAATACAGCAGCGTGTAGAAAAAGACGAACGTACCCTAGTAACGACACTTACTAAACGTATGGCAGAAGAACTAACTAAATATTTAGATAGAATTCAAATTAGATGCCGTTATATCCATAGTGATGTAGATACTTTAGAGCGTGTTGAAATTATGCAAGATTTACGCAAAGGCTTGTTTGATGTTTTGGTTGGGGTTAACTTACTGCGTGAAGGCTTAGATTTACCAGAAGTATCTTTAGTTGCCATTTTAGATGCCGATAAAGAAGGTTTTTTAAGATCTACACGTTCTTTAACACAAACTGTTGGTAGAGCTGCAAGAAACCTTAACGGAAAAGCCATTATGTATGCTGATAAAATCACCAAAAGCATGCAAAAAACAATTGATGAAACGGAGTATAGAAGAGAAAAACAAATCGCTTACAATACGAAACACAATATGGTGCCCAAGGCTCTAAATAAAAGTTTAGACAATGTATTATCTAAAAACTCAGTAAGTACGTATAGTTATGAGCTAGAAGCCTTAAAAGCTGCCGAACCAGAAAGTGAATACCTAAACAAAGGTGAGCTCGAAAAGAAAATTCGAGAAAAACGAAAACTCATGGAAGAAGCTGCAAAGGCACTAGATTTTATTGTTGCAGCAAAACTACGGGATGATATTAAGAGCTACCAAGGTAAATTAGAAAAGTTAAATATTTAATCAAGTTTTAACCTAATTCAAAAATGTATTCTAGTAAACTAACTAGTTATAATGCGTTTTAAAAATATCTATTAAAACATCTGGAGGCACTATTTTATTTGGAAAACTATCCATTAAATATAAAACCTTAGTAATAGATTCATGGCTTAACCCCATTCTTAAACCAAAATTATATAATTTAATAACACCCGAAGAATTAATGTCTCCATTATATTCTTGCTCAATATTCATTAATAATACTAACCTATGAAATTGTACAATACGCTCACTATGAGATTTTAAATGCACATAATTTACTGGATGGTCTATTAAATACTCAAAATCATCACGTGAGACTTCAAGTTGCTTGGCAACACCCAACAAAAAATTATATTCAATATTTATAATGTCTTTATCATATTTGGCAAAAGCTATCATTTCAGATAAGAGACTCAATTTTTCTACTCTATTAACCATATCTAGGGAGATTAATTAAACTACATTATAAAATTAAGAAGAACCATTATTTTATAATCGTATATATGGTGTAACTCATCGAAAAGAGGCTAGCATTTAATCGTTTATTTTATTTATTTCATCAATAATCTAATTTTATTAAACTAAAAAATTTGCACTTCATCTTTTTACAAACAATTTAAAAACAACTACAACACAAACATAACATCATGATAAACAACACATTGAAACCAATAATAATGAAAATCAATAGTACAAATAAAAAAAATATTTAGGCTACCTTTACAAAAAACTAAAAAACGCTAATTCGTGTATTTGTTTTTTTCAAATCGATGAAAAGCATACACTTAAGTAATTAAAAAAGACATTATGACTAACAATGATATTTTAAAAAAATTACGAGTTGCCTTAAAACTAAGAGATGATGAAATCGTGAAAATTTTGGAACTTGTAGACTTTAGAATTTCTAAAAGTGAATTAGGTGCTTTTTTTAGAAAGGAAGACCATCCAAAATATATGGAATGTGGCGACCAAATACTTAGAAATTTCTTAAATGGTTTAGTTATTCATTTAAGAGGTCCCATGCCAAAGAAAGGAGACATTAAAACACAAAAAAAGAGCAAGGATAAATAACACCTTGCTCTTTCAATTTATATCTAATATATGTTATGCTAGTACTTGTTGTACTTTATCAGCAGCTTCTTGAAACTCTGTTGCACTCATAACATCTAAACCAGAGTTATCGATTAGTTCTTTTGCTATATCTGCATTAGTACCTTGTAAACGTACTATAATAGGCACATTAATAGTTCCCATGTTTTTGTATGCATCAATAACACCTTGTGCAACTCTATCACAACGTACAATACCACCAAAAATATTAATTAAAATAGCTTTTACTGCGGGGTCTTTTAATATAATTTTAAAAGCAGCTTCTACACGAGCAGCATCTGCTGTACCTCCAACATCTAAAAAGTTAGCGGGCTCACCACCTGCTTGTTTAATTAAATCCATAGTTGCCATGGCTAAACCTGCACCATTTACCATACATCCTACATTACCATCTAAATCGACATAGTTTAAACCCAATTCTCCTGCTTCAACCTCTATAGCACTTTCTTCTCTTACATCACGTAAATCAACGTAATTTTTATGTCTAAAAAGCGCATTATCATCTATAGTAACTTTAGCATCAACTGCCATAATTTTATTATCACTAGTCTTCAATACTGGATTTATTTCAAATAAAGAAGAATCAGATTTCACATAAGCTGTATAAAGATTAGCTACAAATTTAGTCATCTCTTTAAAAGCTAATCCAGATAATCCTAAGTTAAAAGCAATGCGTCTTGCTTGAAATGGTACTAGACCAACAGCAGGATCTATCTCTTCTGTAAATATTAAATGAGGTGTTTTTTCTGCAACGGCTTCTATATCCATGCCACCTTCGGTAGAATACATAATCATATTACGACCTGTACCTCTATTCAATAATACAGATACATAAAACTCACTCGTTTCGCTTTCTCCAGGATAGTATACATCTTCAGCAACTAAAACTTGATGAACACGCTTTCCTTCAGCAGAAGTTTGTGGTGTTACTAAGTCCATACCTATAATTTGTCCTGCAATATCTTCAACTTCACTCAAATTTTTAGCAAGCTTAACACCACCACCTTTTCCACGACCACCAGCATGTACTTGTGCTTTTATAACGTGCCAGCTAGTTCCTGTCTCACTTGTTAACTGCTTTGCAGCCGCAACTGCTTCTTGAGCGTTTTGTGCTACTATACCCCGTTGGATGCGTACTCCAAAACTGCTTAATATTTCTTTACCTTGATATTCGTGTAAATTCATAATTTGCCTAATATTTTAAGAAACACAAATGTAAATAATAGGCTTTACTTACCCTAATATTTAATAATGAAAACTTTTATTAAATTATCGCTTTAGCATAATTGTTAAATAATTAACAATTTGTTTAATATGTATAAATTTTTTACTTATTAATGTTTTATATCTTTTAAAAAAATATCTTTGACAAAAATTTATAGATTATGACAGACAATCAATTGCTAAATATTGCAAAAGATTTTGGTAGCCCAGTTTATGTGTATGACGCAGAAAAAATTGTGGCGCAGTACAATAGATTAACTAATGCCTTTAAAGGTGTAAAAAAGTTAAAACTTAACTATGCTGTTAAAGCATTATCCAACATTTCTATACTTAAACTTTTTAAATCCTTAGGTTCTGGTATTGATACAGTTTCTATACAAGAAGTTCAACTAGGCTTAGCTGCTGGTTTTTTACCCGAACAAATTATATTTACACCTAATGGTGTGTCTTTACAAGAAATTGAGGAAGCTGCTAAACTAGGTGTTAAAATAAATATTGACAACTTATCTATCTTAGAGCAGTTTGGTACTAAACACCCAAAAACGCCTGTTTGTATTCGTATAAACCCTCATGTAATGGCTGGTGGAAATGCTAATATATCTGTGGGCCATATAGATTCTAAATTTGGGATTTCTATACACCAAATACCTCATATTTTACGTATTGTAGAAAATACCCAGATGACTATTAATGGTATCCATATGCACACTGGTAGTGATATTCTTGATATTGAAGTGTTTTTATATGCCAGCGAAATCCTTTTTGATACGGCTAAACAATTTAAAAATCTTGATTTTATAGATTTTGGCTCTGGATTTAAAGTACCTTATAAACAAGGTGATATTGAAACCAACATTGAAGAGTTAGGAAAAAAATTATCAGCCAGATTTAATGCCTTTTGTAAAGAGTACGGTAAAGATTTAACCTTAGCCTTTGAACCTGGTAAATTTTTAGTCAGTGAATCTGGTCGTTTTTTAACTCAAGTTAATGCTGTTAAACAAACAACTTCGACGGTATTTGCACAAGTAGATTCTGGATTTAATCATTTAATTCGTCCTATGCTATATGGGTCGCATCACGATATTGTAAACATTTCTAATCCAAAAGGTCGTGAACGTTTTTATACTGTTGTTGGTTACATTTGTGAAACAGATACCTTTGGTAATAATAGACGTATTAACGAAATTAACGAGGGTGATGTTTTATGCTTTAAAAATGCGGGTGCTTACTGTTTTTCTATGGCCAGTAACTACAACTCTCGTTTTCGCCCTGCAGAAATCTTGTGGTATAAAGGTAAAGCACATTTAATTAGAAAAAGAGAAACTTTTGACGATATTATACATAATCAAATTGAGGTAGATTTTTCTGCTAAAAAAGAGCCTTCTTTAGCAAAAGAACACTAATTTATTTCAAATTTAAAAGCCGCTTTATGATTTAATCATCGTAAAGCGGCTTTTTTTTTAACATTTACAGGGCTTTTAAAATAAATTGACCCTACTTTTGGAAAAACAACAAATTTTCTATGAGTTTTACCAATCCACTAGTTTATGGTGTTCCATGCTTTTTAGGCTTAATTTTACTAGAACTATCCTATAGCAAACATCACAAAGAAAAAAAAGATTTATACAATAAGAAAGATTTAATAGCAAGTCTTTCCATGGGAGTGGGTTCTTCTGTAATTGCTGTGCTTGCTAAAACTGTAGCTGCCATAGTACTATTTAATTTTGTTTATAATATTTTTAACCCTTTGATTGATGGTGTTCGCACCAATATTATGGGATGGGAATCTTTTGGATTCGCATGGTATATTTGGGTAATTTGCCAAATTTTAGACGATTTTAGCTATTATTGGTTTCATAGACAAAACCATAATGTTAGATTACTTTGGGCTGCACATATAGTGCATCATTCCTCAGACAATTTCAATTTAGGTACTGCAGTAAGAAATGGTTGGTTTACTATTTTTTACAAACCCTTTTTCTACATGTGGATTCCTGCACTAGGATTCCCACCCGAAATGTTAGTCGTTTGTTTAGGTATTGAAGCTTTATGGCAATTTCAGCTACACTCGGTTTATATTCCCAAATTAGGTATTATTGAGAAATTTATGAATACGCATACAATGCATCAAGTCCATCATGCTCAAAATCTTGAATATATGGACAAAAATCATGGTGGTTTCTTAAATATTTTTGATAAAATGTTTGGTACTTGGAAAGAACTAGACGAATCTATAGATATTAAATACGGGGTTACTAAAGCTCCTAATTCTTATAACCCGTTAGTTATTTTAACTCATGAATATAAAGATATTTGGCTTGATATGAAAAAATCTAAAAATTGGTATCATAAATTTATGTATGCTTTTGCTGCGCCAGGTTGGAGCCACGATGGTAGCACATTAACTATTAAACAACAACAAAAGTTGATGAAAATAGAAGACGTCTAAAGAATTGAATGTGGTTTTGTTAAAAAAATCGAAAAGTAATAAAAGTAAAATATTTGCATTTGGTATAATATTAATTCGAAACCTATTACTTACCACTTAGACTACATTTCTTATACTATACAATATAATCCAATACTTCCGAAATCAATCCGAACAAAAAATATAACCTACATACACTCTAATTTCAAAAGACTTATTACTTGGAAAATGGAAATTTAAATACGTTGTTAATAAAAACGGACAAAAAACAAAAAACAAACAAAAAGGCTTCATATTAGTGCTATATCCGATTATCTAACCCCACACTAACCCTAGTCAAAACCATTGTGTATCATACAATTAAACAGAATTACAAACTTTAGAATATTAGATGCTTTTTAACTCAATAGATTTTGCAATATTTTTGCTAATAGTATTTTTCCTATACTGGTTTGTTGCAAATAAAAACTTGAAACTTCAAAATTTCTTAATAGTAGTTGCGAGTTATACATTTTATGGCTGGTGGGATTGGCGATTTTTATCGCTGATTCTATTAAGTACAGTGATTGACTATTCAGTTGGTAGAAAATTATTAATTGAAGAAAATGTATCAAAAAGAAAAGTGTTACTTTGGTTAAGTATTTTAGCAAACCTCGGGTTTTTAGGCTTTTTCAAATATTACAACTTTTTCCTTGATAACTTTGTTACTGCCTTTTTATTTTTTGGTACAGAAATAAAAGCAAATTCACTAAATATTATTTTACCTGTTGGGATTAGTTTCTATACTTTTCAAACTTTGAGTTATACAATTGATGTATACAAAAGAAAACTTGAACCAACAAAAGACTTTATTGCATTTTCTGCATTTGTAAGTTTCTTTCCACAATTAGTGGCTGGACCGATTGAACGAGCTACAAATCTTTTACCTCAATTCTATAAAAAACGAACATTTGATTATACAAAAGCAGTTGATGGGTTAAGACAAATTTTATGGGGGCTTTTTAAAAAAATCGTAATCGCAGACAATTCAGCAAATATTGCAAATGAAATATTTAATAATTCTGCTAATTATTCAGGAAGTACATTAGTTTTAGGTGCAATATTTTTTACATTCCAAATTTATGGAGATTTTTCTGGGTATTCAGACATTGCAATTGGAACATCTAGATTATTTGGATTTAACTTAAAACAAAATTTTGCCTTCCCTTATTTTTCAAGAGATATTGGTGAGTTTTGGAGGCGATGGCATATTTCTTTATCAACTTGGTTCCGAGATTATTTGTATATTCCATTAGGTGGTAGTCGTGGCGGTACTTGGATGAAAGTTAGAAATACTTTTGCAATATTTTTAATAAGTGGGTTATGGCACGGTGCGAATTGGACTTTTATAGTTTGGGGTGCATTGAATGCTTTGTATTTTCTTCCTTTGCTTTTACTCAAAAAGAATAGAACAAATACCATTGTACAAGGAAAATATTTACCATCTATTAAAGAGTTTTTTCAAATTGGACTCACATTTAGTTTAACCGTTTTGGCTTGGATATTTTTTAGAGCTGAAAATATTGGGCATGCTTTAAGTTATTTGTCAACTATTTTTTCAAAATCATTATTTACAATTCCTAAATTTGGATTATCACGTGTTTATACTTTGCAAGTTCTTATAATTATTTCCTTCTTTCTTATTGTTGAATGGAGAGGTAGAGAAAGTCAATATGCTTTATCAAAATTTGGTTTTAACCTTAACCCATATTTACGTAAAAGTTTTTATTTCTTAATTATACTACTTATAACTCTTTTTTTAGGTAAGGAACAACAATTTATTTATTTCCAATTTTAAAAATATGAAAAAATTTTTATACAAAACATTAACCTTTATTACTATAAGCATTTCTCTAATCTGTGTCTCTTTTATTTTTACTAATTTTTTAATAAATAAAAATGCTAAATTTAAGTTAGGCAAAGTAAATAATGTTATTTTCGGACACTCTCACTCTGAATGTGCCTTTAATGATTCCTTAATTAATAACTTCAAGAATTTATCTCAATCAAGACAATCATACTTTTATTCATATCAAAAAATCAAAAAGGTATTATTGCAAAATAATGATATCGAAAATGTGTTCATTGAGTTTACCAACAATCAAATAAATGAGGTTATGAATGAATGGATTTGGGACGACTTGTCTATTTCATCACGAAGCATTTATCTACCATTTTTAGATAAAACAGATGTTAATTTACTTCTGAATAAAAATTCTAAATCATTTATAACAGGTAGTTCTAAATCATTTAGAAATAATTTAATAAACCTGTTATTATTTGATTATAATTATACTGATAAAATGGGTGGTTATCACTGGTTAAATCGTTTCAAGACAGATTCTCTGATAACTACCTTAGTAAAAGATACTCTTGTATTTCATGAAAAGAAACACCCTCTATCAAATAAAAACATTGAATATTTGGAAAAAATAGTAACATTCTGTAAAGATAAAAATGTAAATATTTACTTTGTTAGAAGTCCGCAGCATATTTACACCAATGCAAGAAAAAATGAAAAAATCTTTATAAAAATTAAGAATGAAAAATTTAAAAACATTATTTTATTAGATTTTAATGACTTTCCATTGGATAATAATGAATTCGGTGACTTTGAGCATTTAAATTATAGAGGAGCTAAAAAATTTTCGTTATGGTTTGATGAATTATTGAAAAATGGTTTACTATCAAAGAACAATAAAAATAAGTTTATTTTTAATGAAATGAATAAAGTACGAACACACAACAATGCATATAAATAATAACAGTTTTTATATTAATACCATTAAAAAATGATAACCAAAATAGAAACTTACATTGTTGATTCGTTTACAGATAAACCTTTTAAAGGAAATCCAGCTGGTGTTTGTATTTTAAAGCAAAAATTGACGGTTGAAAAAATGCAATCTATTGCCAAAGAATTAAGCCTTTCGGAAACAGCATTCATAACTTTACTTGAAGAAAAAAATAAATACTCGATAAGATATTTTTCTCCGATTATGGAAATTCCGCTTTGTGGCCATGCAACATTAGCTTCCTCTAAAGTTCTATTTGAAACTTACAATGCATTGGACAAAATTCATTTTAAAAATATTCAAAATTTAGATTTAATAATTAGTAAACATGGAGAAACAATCGAAATGGAATTCCCCGTTTATGATACAATTCCCCAAAATGCTCCTAAAGCGTTACTAAATGCTCTCGGAATTAAGAAGATATCCAATAGTGAGTATAATAAGGAAACAAACATATTACTTCTGGAAATTGAGAATAGTGAGATATTAAATAATTTATCTCCTGATTTTGAAAAGTTAAAAAGTTCGCATAATTCAATAAACGGCGTATTAGTCACTGCAATTTCGCAAAGAGATGGTTATGACTTTGAGTCAAGATATTTTTGGCCTTGGAGTGGTACAAATGAAGACCCCGTAACTGGAGGAACACATACCTTCTTAACAAAATATTGGAGTACCCGTCTTAATAAAAATAAAATGAATTCGTTTCAATGCTCTAAGCGAACTGGATTTATGGAGGTTGAGTTAATTAGTAATGATAAATTAACAATTAAAAGTCAGGCTCAAATCGTTTTAAAAGGAGAATTGAGAATATAAACCTAATGCTAACAACGTTTGTAATTAATTGTTAATACAAACATACTTAAGAAAACCCTTCACAGATATTCTATTCGATTCTTATTTCATAAATTAGATGCTTAAACACGTAAGCTAACCATTCTCAAAACTTATTAATCAATTAAGCTAAATGAATGCAATTAAATCAACCCGAATAGAATCTATAGATATTTTAAGAGGTCTTGTTATGGTTATTATGGCATTAGACCATGTTAGAGATTACTTTCATTACGGAGCATTTTTTGGCAACCCTACAGATTTAGAAACCACAACGCCTATTTTATTTTTCACTAGGTTTATTACCCATTATTGTGCACCAGTATTTATATTTTTAGCAGGTACATCTGCATTTTTGTATGGTACAAAAAAAACTAAATCACAACTATTCAAATTTTTATTTACCAGAGGGTTTTGGCTTATTTTTCTAGCTTTTGTAATTAATAATTTAGTTTGGAAGTTTGACTTAACGTATAGCCTTATTTTTTTACAAGTTATATGGGCCATTGGACTTTGTATGGTGCTGTTATCTTTTGCTGTTTTTTTGCCTATCAAAGCATTACTCACCATAGGAATCGTTTTAGTTGTAGGGCATAATGTATTAGACCCTATTGTTATGACCGGCACTAGCTTTAAATCTATAGTTTGGTATATCTTACACCAACAACAATTTGTAGCCATAGGAAATACCACAGTGGCTTTTGCTTATCCTATAATACCATGGTTTGGGTTAATAACTTTAGGATATTGTTTTGGAACATTTTATACCAAAACATTTAATAGTCAAATTAGAAAAAAATGGCTTCTTCGTTTAGGTCTCATGGCAATAACCCTCTTTTTTATAATGAGAGGAATAAACGTTTATGGAGATTTAGTACCTTGGACATTACAAGATACAACAACAAAAACAGTTTTATCATTTTTTAAAGTCACTAAGTACCCGCCATCACTAGCCTATTTATTAATAACTATGGGGCCAGCTCTGTTGTTTTTGTATGGTATTGAAACGGTAAAAAATAAAATTACCGATTTCCTTTTAGTCTTTGGACGCGTCCCTCTACTCTACTATTTTTTGCATGTTTTTGTTATCCATATTTTAGCAATAATAGGTATACTCATTTTTGGAGGCAACTGGAAAGATATGATTCTTACTGCTGAAGTGTTTCAAAATGCCAAACTTATAAACTATGGCTATTCATTAGTTATCGTTTACTTGGTTTGGATAGCAGTTATAGCATTATTGTATATACCATGTAAAAAGTACATGATATACAAAGCCAATAATAAAAATAAATGGTGGTTGAGTTATTTATAATAATTACTCCGTAAGTTTTCCTTGAAATACACTAACTTTAGAATTAAAAGGATTTCCAGAAGCACGCCTTAACATAACAATTTGTCCACAATGCCAAAGAGCATCTGCTATTGGACCATTAATAATATTCCAAAAAGGAATTTCTGTAGCATCTAGTTTAAAAGGTGCATTAGTATCTCTTAAAGCATCAGATACTATTTTAAAATTCATTAAGGTTAGCTTACGTTTTTCTTCAAAATTAAGTGTTGCTTTATTAACATCTTTATTATCCTCCAAAACACTATTTCTAATAAATTTTGAAAGCCCATAAAGATGCTCTATCGTTTCTGCTGAAGTGCGCCCAGATTCACTAGCCTTTTGCGCTAAATCTTTATCCGTTAAACCTTCTGTAGCCCAAAAATATCTAAAACCTAAACCATCAACCATTCTAGCAGCTACCGTCCCTGCTGTATATGTTTCTGGATATTCTGGAATTTGATAATATGGTAATGTTGTTTTTTCTTGTGCCATACAAAATGTTGAAAGTAATACTGTAAAAACGATTATGTGTTTTTTCATCTTAATTTTTATTATATATAAATTTAATTTTTTAAGTCTTTTGATTTTGATATTGGATTTACACCATATTTATCAAACAAATATACCAAAGCGGTCATGGTCGCAGCTCCTAACTCTAATTCTCTTTTATTAACAGCATCAAAAGTATCGTTGCTAGCATGGTGATGATCAAAATAACGTTGACTGTCTGGACGCAATCCAGCCAAAACATTGTTACTTGTTTTTAATGGCCCAACATCTGCTCCACTACCGCCTTTTTCAAAATAATGAATTAAATACGGTTTAAACAAAGCTTGCCAACTTAGCACTTGACTAAAGGCTGCATCTGTACAATCAAAACTAAAACCACGAGGTGTAAACCCACCAGCATCGCTCTCTAATGCAAATATGTGATTTTCTCCTTTATTTTTAGCGACCTCAGCATATTTTTTACCACCACGCAATCCATTTTCTTCATTCATAAAGAGCACAACTCGTATACTACGTTTAGGTTTTATTCCAGATATTTTTAGAAGCCTTAATACATCCATAGATTGTACAACGCCTGCACCATCATCATGAGAACCATCTCCCAAATCCCAAGAATCTAAATGCCCACCAACAACCATATATTCTTTAGGAAATTCGCTACCTGTAATTTCCCCTATAACATTATACGACTGCACATCTGGCAACTGCTTGCAATTTTGTTTAAAAAAGAATTTTATGTTGCTATTAAGCTGTAACATGGTACTTAATAATTCTGCATCATTAGTACTTATTGCAGCAGAAGGAATACGATTTTTTACGGCAACACCTTTATAAGTCATGCTACCTGTATGTGGCAAATCGTCCAATCTTAAATTCATAGAACGCACAATAACACCCGCTGCACCGTACTTAGAAGCCTCTACAGCGCCTTGATACCTTTGATTAACACAGCCGCCGTAAGCATTAAAGGTCTCTATCAAATCGGCTTGCATAGGACGATTAAAAAATACGATTTTACCTTCTATGTGTTCTTGACCTAGTTTTTCTAAATCTTCAAAGCTTTTTACTTCAACAATTTCAGCTTTTATACCTAAAGCAGGCGTAGCTATAGAACCTCCAAGAGCACATATATTAACATTGGTTGTTTTTCCGGGAGCCGTTTCTATAAACGCATATTCCTTAGCGCCACGAACCCATCTTGGCACCATTACAGGCTGTAACCAAACTTTATCTATGCCTAATTTTTCGAGTTCTTCTTTAGTATAGGCTACCGCTTTTTTAGCTCCCAAAGACCCTGACAACCGACTTCCTATTTGGTTAGATAAATGATTTAGCCAATCGTAACTTTTACCATTCGTTAAAGATTGCGTATATATGGTTTTAAGAAAGGCTTCATCACTTTGAGAAACACTATTTTGAAATACTAATACACAAAATAATACACATGCTAATTTTATAATCTTCATAGCCTAATTTTTAAAAATTTAAAGATAGTATTTCTTTATAGCTAGCTATGTTGCTGTAACATAAAATTATGTTAAGAATTAACTTAAAAGTAAGGCTATTAAACTACTCTTCATTTAATTCTTTCTTATATAATTCTAGATTTGCTTTAATATCATCAGCTAATTCTGGCTCTTTAATATCGGTATATTGACTTAGCGTATCGTATATAGTTTTGGCCACTAAATAACGTGCTGTAGGTTTATCGTCTGCAGGGATATTATACCAAGGTGCATGAGGCTTAGAGGTTCTATTAATGGCATCTTCATAACAATTTTGGTATGCTTCCCAAAGTTTACGTTCTTTTAAATCTCCAGGAGAGAATTTCCAGTTTTTTTCTGGTTTATCTAAACGACGTAAAAGCCTATTTTTTTGTTCTTCTTTTGAGATATTTAAGAAAAACTTAAAGATTATAGTTCCATTATCTGCGATGTGCTTTTCAAAATTATTTATTTGTTCAAATCGTTTATCCCAAAAAGCATCATTAATATCTTCAACTTTATTAATATCTGGCAAATTTTCTCCCATAATATAATGGGGGTGCACACGGGTAACCAAAACATTTTCATAATGTGTTCTATTAAAAACCGCAAATTTTCCTCTTTGGGGTAGTACAATATAGTGCCTCCACAGGTAATCATGACTTAGTTCTAAATCTGTAGGTACCTTAAAACTGTGTACTTCTACACCACGGGCATTAAAATCTTTAAAAACTTCACGTACCAAACTATCTTTACCAGAAGTATCCATACCCTGCAAACACACCAAAACAGCATATTTATCGTGTGCATACATGCTATTTTGCCACTCGCCCAGTTTTCTTCTAATACCCTTTAACTTGCCCTTGGCATCATCTATAACACAAAGCGTTTTAGAATTTTTTAATGATATGTTAGACGTTACTTTATAGTTATTCAAATTCTCGTTTTTCATATTTTAATGATCACTTATTAATATTGTATAAATATAATAAATTCATAATTTCGACGAACTACATGCTCTTTACCGATTTTTTTTATACTTTTGTCGTACCTATTTATGTTTTAATCCTAAATTTATGAGAAAATTCTACTTATTATGCTTATTTGTTGCCCCAACAGCAATTTATGCACAAACCGATTGTGAAGATGCTAATTCCTATATTGTAAGTGCTTATTCACACGTTAAAGATTCTTACGACTCTAATAACATAAGTCATTTAAAATATTATGCCAATCGTTCTGTAGAATCGTTTGAGCTGTCTAAAAACAACCTAAATAACTGTGGTTGTAGTAAAGCTCTAGATTTGGCAAAAAAAAGTATGGAGTTACTTGCCAAGGTTGAAAATGCTGAAACCTTTGAAGATGGTCGTTTTTTTGTAAAACGTGCTAGAGACCTTACTAAGGAAAGTGTTATTGAAATAGATAAATGCTCTATTGTTGGCTACACTGAAGAAACCGCTCAAATTAGTGATGCTTCAACAAATGCCACTAGTACTGTAGATAATAATGCGCTTTCTGATTTACAGAAACAACAACTGGAATTACAAAAGCAACAGGACGCCTTAAAATTAAAAGCTGAGCATCTTAAAACACAGATGGCAGAGCAAAAAAACCAAGAGTTAATTCTTGAAAAACAAAAATTAATTTCATCTTATAATTCTGCTATATCTAAAAATGTAAAAACTTATAATGATGTTTTAAAGATTTGCGAATGCGGAAGCCATCATCCTATCTCAGACATTAAACTAACTGAAGATATTAAAAACAAAAGTCTTAAAGATATAAAAGCGTTGTATAATAGTAATCTGAAAACTTTAGCAACAAATTATATTGAAGAATTAGATGCTTGCGAATAACAAGCCTAATCATTAATTTTATAATTAAATACCATTTCTGCATTGAAATAACCGTAATAAAACGTCCTTTTTCCCTTTCTACTTCAACATAAAAAGAAATCGTAACTAAGGCTATGTTTTATTTTTCTATTTCGTATAAAGAAAAAAATCATCATTTTATTTTACAGTAATTTCAATGCAGAAATGGTATAAATATCTGACGATAATCTATTTAAATTCTAGTCAAAATGTGTCTAGAAATAGTTTATCGTCAGATATTTTTATTTTAAAATAAAGGTGAAATTACTTATTTGCTCGCAAATAACTTAACATCTTCTTCACTAACATCCTTACCACCTAGTATAATTAGGCGTTCTATAACATTACGAAGTTCTCTAATATTACCTGTCCAATCGTATTCTTGTAAAAGCTTTATAGCTTTAGCCGAAAACTTTTTTTCTGAAGTACCTTGCTCCGATGTAATTTTATCTAGAAAATGATTAATTAACAACGGAATATCTTCACGTCTATCATTTAATGCTGGGACTTTTATTAATATAACGGCCAATCTGTGATATAAATCTTCACGAAATCTACCTTCTGCAATTTCTTTTTTTAAATCCTTATTTGTTGCTGCAACAACACGTACGTCTACTTTAATATCTTTATCGCTACCTACACGTTGTATTCTACTCTCTTGTAGTGCACGTAGTACTTTGGCTTGTGCAGACAGACTCATATCGCCTATTTCATCTAAAAATATAGTCCCCCCATTGGCAGCTTCAAATTTTCCTGCTCTGTCTTTTGCCGCACTAGTAAATGCACCTTTTACATGACCAAAAAGTTCACTTTCAATCAATTCAGATGGTATTGCTGCACAGTTTACTTCAATCATATTACCTTTAGAACGTTCACTTTTTTCATGTAACCAGTGTGCCACTAATTCTTTTCCTGTTCCGTTTGGTCCTGTTATTAGTACGCGTGCATCAGTTGGTGCTACTTTATCTATAATATCTTTTATTTGAGAAATGGCACTACTAGCCCCAATCATCTCGTATTTTTTACTGACTTTTTTCTTAAGAATTTTATTTTCTACAACCAACTCTTTTCTATCTAAAGCATTTCTTACTGTATTTAACAAACGATTTAAATCTGGTGGTTTAGAAATATAATCAAAAGCCCCTAAACGCATCGTGTTTACTGCCGTATCCAAATCGCCATGACCAGAGATCATAACAATAGGAATTTCTGGTTTTATTTTTTTAACAGCTTCTAAGACTTCTACCCCATCCATTTTGGGCATTTTAATATCACAAAGTATTAAATCAAAATCTTCGTTTTTTATTTTTTCAATCCCTGCTAAACCATCTTCAGCTTCATCAACTTGATACGCTTCGTTTTCTTCCGAAAGGATTTTAACAAGTACACGCCTTATGGCAGCTTCGTCTTCTATTACTAATATTTTTGACATCTTTATATTTTAAATTTTAGTCCCGTTCTTAAATAAAATGCATTTACATCGTCTAATTTAAAAATTTCATCTCTATTTTCGTTACGTAATACGTTATTTAATCTAAAAGTATACCCCGTATAGAGGTAAGCTATCAAATGTTTTGTAAATAAGTATTCATAACCAAGCCCTCCCACAATAATAGATAATGAAATATGGTCTACTAAATTTCCATTAACCGTAGGTGGATTTTGTAAATGCGCTAAATAACCATCAAGACCAACAAAAGCTTGAACATTATTTTTGTCGTTAAACCTATATTTTAAGTTTGATTTTGGTACACCTGCGTTAAAATTCCATGCATCATTTATATCTCTATAATAACTTACAAAAGGCAACGGAAATGGTAAGCCCGTTGTAGCATTGTAGGTTAGCCCTAAAATTAAACGATAAGGGCGCTTTAAAGTTGTATCATCTGTTCTATCATTAATAAAAAATGTGCCACCATTGATAAAAAAATCATCTTTAGACAATGTATTTGTTAATGTAGATGCTATTCTGGGATTAAACTTTATACCAAACCGCCAAGTTTTATTCCATTTAAACGTATAGCCTACATTTAAATCTATGATATGAATTTTATCTATTTTAGAAGTATCAAATGGATAATCTTCTTCTAAATTAAGTATAATACGATTATATTCTCCTCCTAGAATAAAATAAGCATCGTCTTTAATTTTAATAGGAAAATTTAATAAGGCTCTTAATCGTGTATATTGATTTTCAGAATTACTCTTTGGAATAAAAGAATACTCCAATCTAGCCAAATCTGTAAGTTGAGCATTAACGTTTTTAAACATTAAAATAAGACATACTATTATAATATATCTAATTCTATTGTATAACATCTTATCTTTTTTAAACCAATTTAAATTCTTACTTCTTGATAATATGAATATCCCTTTGAGGAAACGGGATACTTACATTATGCGCTCTAAACAACCTATCAATTTCAAAACGGATGTCACTTTTTGGTAAACGGCTATTAAAACTATCATTAATAGTAAACACCAATTTAAATTCTAATGCGCTATCACCAAAATTTGTAAATAAAACCGACGGTGCTGGATACTCCAATACATCTTTTTGCTTTGTAGCTGCGTCAAGCAATAAGGTTTTAACCAATTCTACATCGCTACCATAAGCAACTCCAATATCGATATGCTCTCTTGTAACTGTCCCATTTTGGGTCCAGTTATACAAGCTATTGGTTAAATACAAGTGGTTAGGTATAATCAAGACTTTATTATCTACCGTAGTTGCTCTGGTTGTTCTTAATTTTATTTCTTCTACACGGCCTACTTTTCCCTCCAACTCAATAATATCGCCTACATGAACCGTTTGGTCTATTAAAATAAATACGCCCGAAATAATATCTTGAAACAAGGTTTGAAGTGCCAGACCAACACCAATAAGTAATGCCGCAGAAGCTGCAAAAATGGCTGTAACATCTATACCTATAGAATCTAATGAAATTAAAAATACAATGATATAAACGAGCCACCTGGCAAATGAAAAGACTGTATTAAATTTTACTTTATTCTCGTCTAGCAATCTTCTAGTTAGTATCTTTTTAGCCCAACGCAGTATGTAAGTTGTTAAAATTATTACTGCAATTATTAGCAAAACGTATTTTACCTTTATAACACCAGTAACCTTTTCTTCGCCACCAATAACTTCGGTAAATGCAAAGATTTTATAATTTAGAAATTCAACAAGTTTATCCCAAATCGAGCTTTCAATAATAACCTCGCCTACTTTCTCTACATGGTCACCAATCTGCTCTGTAACATTTTCTTGCATATCACTTAATACTTAATCCATTTGATTAACTCTTTATAACTGGGTTTTTTACCATACATTAAAATACCTACACGGTAAATTTTAGCAGCAAACCAAACTGTTAATATAAATGTACCTAACAATAAAACCAAAGATACTATTTGCTGCCACAATGGTACACCAAAAGGTATACGCATTAACATAACTACTGGAGATGTAAATGGCACAAACGAAAATATGGTCGAAACTGTACCATGAGGATTTTCTATTACCGTAAAAAAACCAATGTAAACCGATAAAATTAATGGCATTAATATAGGTAACATAAACTGTTGCGTATCGGTCTCATTATCTACCGCAGCACCAATGGCAGCGTATAATGAGCTATATAACAAATACCCTCCAATAAAAAACAATATGAATGCAAAAATAAGATTGACTAAAGGTAGATGCGAAAAAGCAACCAACACATTTTGAATGTCAAATTTTAAATTTGGGTTTTCCATAGCTTGCCTTACAAGTTCTTGTTGGGGTGTTTGCATTTGAGACACATCAATACCTAAAATTAAAGAAGCAACAACCAATAATATACCTCCTAAAATTACCCAAATAACAAATTGAGTAATTCCAGCAAGCGATGTTCCTATTATTTTACCTAACATTAATTGTATAGGCTTTACAGATGAAATAATAACTTCTATGATTCTACTAGTTTTCTCCTCGATAACACTTCGCATAATCATATTACCATAAATAATAATAAACATAAATAATAAATACCCTGCAGCACCGCCAAAAACTAGTTTTACTATACTATCGGCTTTTGATGTTTTTTCTCCTTCAAAACTTTCTTGAAGTATAGAAACGCTAATATTAGATGCTTTTAACTTTTCAACATCAAAGCCTTGGGTAATTCTATTTTGATTTGTTAATTCTAATTGTATTTTAGTCTCTAAGCTAGAAATTAAATTTATAGATGGAGATTCTTCGGAATAAAACGTAATATAATCTGAGGCCGTCTTTAAATCTGAAATCTTGCTTATGTGCAATAAACCAAAAGACTCTGTTTCTTTAGCTAATAATTTAGCATCATCTAGCGACATGTCTTCTAAAATATTATACGATGTTTTTTCTGTACTTTTAAAAATATCTTGAACCAATCCTGATTCGTCTAAAACAGAAATAACACGTACTTTATCATTATTTAATTGTGTTAAATAAGCAACCACTAACATAAGTGCTATAAAAATTATAGGACTTAAAAATGTCATGATTACAAACGATTTGTTTTTAACCTTAGTTAAATATTCGCGCTTAATTATAAGTGGTAAATGATTCATAATCTTTAATTGCTCTTTACCGTTTTAATAAAAATATCATTAACACTAGGTATTAATTCTACAAAATGTGATATCTCACCCTTTGATGTTAAATAATTTAATAAATCGTTTGGCTTCTCATCATGCTTTAATTTAACATTAAGTTTTAATTCATCTTCTAATGTCCTAAAATAAGCTGGAGTGACATCAAATTTCTGTTCTAATTCTTGCTGTAATACCATGTTATTACCTGAACGAATACCAATTTCGTAGGTGTTAGATTTAAAGTTACGCTTTACATCTATTAATTTACCATCTAAAATCTTATTCGATTTGTTTATTAAAGCAATATCATCACATAACTCTTCTACAGATTCCATACGATGCGTAGAAAAAATAACCGTAGCACCTTCTTCTCTTAATCGTAAAATCTCATCCTTAATCAAGTCTGCATTTATGGGGTCAAAGCCCGAAAAAGGCTCATCAAAAATCAACAATTTAGGTTGATGTAACACAGTAACTACAAATTGTATTTTTTGCGCCATACCCTTAGAGAGTTCTTGGATTTTTTTATTCCACCAATCTCCAATCTCCAACCGCTCAAACCAGTATTTTAAACGCGTTTTAGCTTCTGCTTTACTCAGCCCTTTTAATTGTGCTAAGTATAATGCTTGCTCACCTACTTTCATAGACTTATACAAACCGCGCTCTTCGGGTAAATAACCAATATCTTTAATATGATTTTCATTAAGTGCATGACCATCTAAAATAACCGAGCCAGAATCTGGCATTGTTATTTGATTAATTATCCTGATTAATGTTGTTTTACCAGCACCATTAGGGCCAAGCAACCCAAATATACTACCTTTAGGAACAGAAATAGACACATTATTTAAAGCTTTATAAGCTCCAAAATGTTTAGAAACTTGATGAACTTCTAGCAAATTACTCATTGATATTTTTATAGTTAACTAGTAATTGGTAAATATATTAAATGTTGTGTGAGGAATTTACTCCTTTTGATAGAAATAGTGACTCGTATACCATTCTATTTAAAATTGAAAAGTAACATGTGTCTATATTATTGATAAATTAGTAAAACTTATATTTTCACATGTTCTCAAACGTCTTAAAATTGAGTTACTTATAAGCTTATTAAGGTTCCGCTAAATAGCGGGATTAGTTCAACTTACAACTTTAATTGCGTTTTTCAAACTTCTTAAAATTGAGTTTCACTAAAAAAACAAAACCCACCCTCAAATAAATTAAGGGTGGGAAAAAAAATTGCTATGAAAAAGAAAAATTACCACTAAATAAATTAGTGATAATCAAATATAGTTTTTTTTTCAATACTAATAGTAAAACTTTCAAATATCTTAATTAGATAAGCAAAAAAAATCCGCATTAAATGCGGATTTCTTAATTTTAAGTATTATATTATGAGAACATGTCTTTTACTTTCTCAAAAAATGATTTATCTGAACTTTCAGGTTTTGGAGAAAAATGCTCATCTTCCTGCATCGATTCAAAAAATTGTTTTTGTTGTTTATTAAGTGTTTTTGGAGTCCACACATTAACATGCACTAATAAATCACCTTTACCATAACCGTTTATACTAGGTATACCTTTTCCGCGTAAGCGTAAAATTTTACCAGATTGTACTCCAGCCTCTACCTTAATACGCACTTTTCCTGTTACAGTATCTATTTCTTTAGAAGTTCCTAAAACAGCATCAGGAAAACTCACATATAAATCATAATGTAAATTATCGCCTTCACGTTGTAGCTTTTTATGATCTTCTTCTTCTATGACAACAATTAAATCTCCAGAAACTCCATTACCAGGTGCTTCGTTACCCTTGCTAGATACTTTTAATTGCATACCATCTACAACACCAGCTGGTATTTTAATAGACACGGTTTCTTCTGCAACTTTTAAACCTTGAGCATCGGCATCACTAGGTTTTTTATCTATAGTTTGCCCTGCTCCACCACAAACATTACAAGGTGCAGAGGTTTGCATGCGTCCTAAAATAGTATTAGCAATACGGGTTACTTGACCACTACCATTACATGTAGAACACGTTTTATATGTAGTACCGGGTGCTTGAACTTTACGTTTTACCTTAACTTTTTTCTCAACACCATTAGCTATTTCTTCTAACGTAAGTTTTACACGAATACGTAAGTTGCTACCCTTAACGCGACGTTGACCACCGCCACCGCCAAAACCAGAGAATCCACCACCACTAAAGCCGCCACCTCCAAAAATATCACCGAACTGGCTGAATATGTCATCCATATTCATACCGCCACCGCCAAAACCGCCGCCTCCGCCGCCGTTTTCAAAAGCTTGGTGTCCGTATTGATCATAACGTGCTTTTTTGTTATCGTCGCTTAATATTTCGTAAGCCTCTGCGGCTTCCTTAAATTTAGCTTCTGCACTTTTATCATCTGGGTTTTTATCTGGGTGAAACTCAATAGCTTTTTTTCTATAAGCTTTCTTTATTTCTGATGCACTAGCACCTTTACCAACTCCTAATATTTCGTAATAATCTCTTTTAGCCATTATATCTCAACCCTTCCAAATAAGAAGGACTTATTAATTAATATATACTATTTGATGCTTTTATTGTCCAATAACTACCTTTGGAAAACGAATAACTTTTTCGCCCAACATGTATCCTTTTTCAACAACGTCAATAATTTTTCCTTTTAAATCTTCAGTTGGTGCAGGTATTTGCGTTATTGCTTCATGATTATCGGCATTAAAAGCCTCACCTTTTTCAACCTCAACAGCCTTTAATCCTTTTTGCTCTAAAGTATTAACAAGTTTTTGATAAATTAATAATACGCCTTTGCGCAACTCTTCAGCTTCTTTATCGTCTTCTATATGGCTTAATGCGCGTTCAAAATCATCAAGAACTGGTAATAATGTTTTCATGACACCCTCACTAGCTGTAGAAAATAATTCTATACGCTCTTTAGCAGTACGTCTCTTATAATTTTCGAACTCAGCAAATAGGCGTAAAAATTTATCTTTTTCTTGCTTTAATTCTGTTTCTAATTGTTCTTCAGGAGTTTGTTCATCAACAACTTGCTCTTCAACAGTTTGCTCTTCAACATCAACAGTTTCTGTTTGTTGTGTATCTACTTGTTCGTTTTCTATATTTTTTTTATCTTTTTTAGACATCGTAAATCCAGTTTTTGCAATATTGAAATAGATTGGCAAAAGTACTGCCATTATTGTAAAAATGCCATAATGTCATTAAAATTATTTTAATTTTTTTTTAAGATTTGATTGTCTAACTTTACATAATAATCCATTAAAATATTTAAAATGAAAAAGACAATAACCACATTTTTTTTTATAACGGCATTAGCTATATCTGTAACAGGATGTAAAGACAAAGCTAAGGAAGCTGAAACTACTGTAGCTGAAACTCCCGAAGTTGTTGATGAAACGCTTAATCCAGTATCTTATACAGCCAATACAAGTGCATCTAGTATAGCTTGGAAAGGTTTTAAACCCACAGGTTCTCATAACGGAACCATTAATATTAAAAGCGGTACATTTAATGTTGCTAATGGTAACATTGTTGGCGGTTCTTTTATTATAGATATGACTTCTATTACCGTAAGCGATATCCCAGCGGAAGACGAAGGTAATGGCAAATTACTAGGGCATTTAAAAAGTCCTGACTTTTTTGATGTAGAAAACCACTCTAATGCTTCTTTTACAATTACTAGTTTAGAGGAAACTGCTGGAAAAACAATGCTTTCTGGTAACTTATCTCTTAAAGGAAATGAAAACAATGTCACATTTCCTGTTTCTGTAAGCCATGATAATAATGCCATGACACTTACTAGTGAAGCTTTTACCATAGATAGAACGAAATGGAATGTTAAATATGGTTCTAAATCGTTTTTTGATAATTTAGGAGATAAATTTATTAACGACGATATGGAAATTAAAATTACAGTTAAGGCTACTAAGTCTTAATAAGCTAAAATATATTATTTATCAAAAACCACTTTGCGAAAGCAAGGTGGTTTTTTCTTTTCTATTACTTATGTTAAACTAAAAGAGCTATTAAACATAAAATCTATATGATAGGTAAACATCTTATTTTATATACTTACCCTTTTTACTTCCCTCATACATAACATACTTAACCAAACGCGATTCTAGTTTAGCATTAAATAAATGTATTTTTCGTGAAGGACGAAGTCCTACATGTTTAAGCGCATCTAAGTTTGAGGTAATAAACCAAGCATCGGTACCAGGGTAACTTTGCTTTAAGGTATCTCCAATATTGGCATAAAACGTTTCCATATCTATATTTAAACGCTCACCATATGGTGGATTAAAAACCATGTGAAGTTTATGGTCCCCGCCTTTTTGAGTTTTAAAGAAATCTTCGTGTTTAACGTCTATAAAATCTTCGAGTTTAGCATTTTTTACATTTTCTATAGCTTTAGTTACAGCACTTGGGGCTTTATCGTAACCTACAATTTTATGATGAAAATCTCTAGTTTTACCTAATAAGGATTCTTCTATTTTTTCAAATAATTCTACATCCCAATCGTCCCAACGCTCAAAAGCAAACTCTTTTCGCATTAAGTTTGGTGGTATATTACAGGCTATCATGGCTGCTTCTATAAGCATGGTTCCAGAACCGCACATGGGATCCATAAAATCTGTTTGTCCATCCCAACCAGATAGCATGATTAACCCTGCTGCCAAAATTTCGTTTATGGGTGCAATATTGGTAGCGGTTTTATAACCACGTTTATGTAAGGAATCTCCAGAGGAATCTAGAGATATGGTACATTGCCTTCTATCTATATGAACGTTTATTTTTAGGTCTGGAAATTTTAAATCTACATTAGGGCGTTGCCCATCGGTATCTCTAAATTTATCGACTATGGCATCTTTAGTTTTTTGCGCTATGTATAACGAATGCGAAAATAAATCTGAATGTATGGTAGCATCTATGGCCAGTGAGCCTGTTGGTTTTAAATACTTGCTCCAATCCATGGCATAAACCTTATCATACAAATCTTTTTCGCTATTAACTTTAAAGCTATGTATAGGTTTTAAGATTTTTACAGCGGTTCGTAATGCTAAATTAGCTTTGTACATAAACCCCTTGTCTCCAGAAAATGATACGTTACGTATTCCCTTTTTTACGTATAACGCACCGAGTTGTGTGAGTTCTTTTTCTAGTAAATCTTCAAAGCCAAATAAAGTTTTGGCAACCATTTTGAAATTTTCTTCCATTTTTTTCGTCTGATAGGTTGCAAAAATAATGTAATTTTGCCGTAATTAACTAGCATTTGCAGATAATGGGTTAAGGATTGTAGCGGCATCCTTTTTAAAAGGGATTTGAACTAGATTTTGTTTAGAATAAACATTTAGTAGATAATCATGGACTTTACGTAAGTAATTGCCTTTTAAAAAGATATAGCGAAAAGCCTGACCCCCGACTTTTTACGGGGGGTAACCCCAAAATATAAAAAAGTTTCCTGACTTATCAGGACATAATTATGAGTGATAATACTACGACTTGGTTTACTTCTTGGTTTGACACGCCTTTTTATCATATTTTATATAAGGACCGAGATGATACCGAGGCCCATGCTTTTATGGACACACTTACCAATTATTTAAATATACCAGAAGGCGGCACTATTTTAGATTTAGCTTGTGGTAAAGGACGCCATGCTAGATATTTAAACCAAATTGGTTACAATGTTATTGGTGCTGATTTAAGTGAGAATAGTATTGAATTTGCAAAACAATTTGAAAATAACATGTTGCATTTTGAGGTACACGATATGTGCAAACCTTACCCAAAACAGTTTGATGGGGTTTTTAATTTGTTTACTAGTTTTGGTTATTTTGATGATGATGCCGATAATTTAAAAACTATTGCAGCCATAAAAGAGAACTTAAATACCGTTGGTTTTGGTGTTATAGATTTTATGAATAGTACCTTTGTTATTGATAATTTAGTGCCAGAAGAAGTTAAAACGGTTGATGGTATTGATTTTTATTTAAAACGTTATGTGGATGATGGTTATATTGTAAAAGATATTACTTTTACAGCCGATGATGATACGTACAATTTTCAAGAACGTGTGAGAGCTTTTACTTTAGCAGATTTCGAACTGCTTTTTGAGCAAGCTGGTGTTCACCTTTTAGAAATTTTTGGAGATTATAATCTGGGTAAGTTTAATACTAAAACTTCGGAACGTTTAGTCATGATTTTTAAGTGATTTATTATTTTTATTGTGCTCGTTTTAAATGAATAAATTTATTTTTCCCATTCTTGCCGTTATTTTAGGTTTTATTATAGCGCTTGTTACCAAAAAGCAAAAATCTTGGAATACTAAATTGCTACTTTCTTTTAGTGGTGCTTTTTTATTGGCTTTAACGCTTTTTGAGTTATTACCTGAAGTTTATGAACATTTAGAGCCTAAACGTACTGGGCTATTTATTGTATGCGGTATTTTATTGCAAATTGTTTTAGAGTTATTCTCTAAAGGTGCAGAGCATGGCCATGTGCATATTCATAAAAACGAAACTATTTTTCCTTGGTTGTTATTTATTAGTCTATGTATTCATAGCTTTTTAGAAGGTTTTTCTATACACGACCATAACGATATGGTTTATGGGGTTTTAATTCATAAAATACCTATTGCAACTTTAATTACTATGTTCTTGATGCAATCTAACTACTCTAAAATACAAATTTTTAGTTTTTTATTGGTGTTTGCTTTTATGACGCCTCTGGGTACATATGTTTCGCATGCTTCAACACTAGCTAGTGGTTACATGCATGTCATTAATGCTGTTGTTATTGGTATATTTTTCCATATTTCTACAACTATTTTATTTGAAAGCAGTGATGGTCATAAATTTAATCTTTCTAAGTTTATTGCTATTATACTTGGTGTTGGTATTGCTTATTTGATATAGTTAATGGTTAATGGTTAATGGTTAATGGTTAATGGTTAATGGTTAATGGTTAATGGTTAATGGTTAATGGTTAATGGTTAATTTGAAAAATTTAATTAAATTTCATATTCAAAGAAGCTTAAAAAATCAATATCTATGTTCTATAAACTAACAACAAATAACTAACAACCAGTAACTATCTATCATGTTTAGCAAAGAAGAATCTAGATTATTAAGACAAGAATTTTGGACAAGTTTTGGGAAATCGTTTCCTCGTAAATGGATTTTATACGATACGAAACTAAAAGGTTTTAGCTTTAAATTTCATTTTGATAATAAAACTGCTTTAGTCGCTTTAGATTTGGAAGATGACCTTGAAAATCGCATTAAATATTGGGAAAAACTGGAGGCATTAAAATCTATTCTTATTGATGATTTTCTTCCTGATGCTATTTTTGATGAAACTTACTTTTTAGATAATGAAAAAGAAATTTCTCGTATATATATACCTTTAGAACAAAAAGTGTCTATTCACAACAAAAACTCGTGGCGTGAAGTCATGATGTTTTTTAATAAAAAAATGAGCTTGTTTGAAGCTTTTTTTGAAGAATATAAGGATGTTATTGATGCTTAACCTTAAAATTATTAGAGAAGTGAAAGCCCTATTTAGAAGAACTTCCACGACCTCTTAATCTGTTAAAAAATCACTTAAACGTGTTAAAACTTATTCCGCTAAGTCAATATAAGATAACGTATATGGCTTACCATGTTTTGTATTTTTCATTCCTTTGGCTACCATTAAATCGAAATTAGATATTACCA
This sequence comes from uncultured Algibacter sp., assembly GCA_947499935.1. Classification (GTDB taxonomy): domain Bacteria; phylum Bacteroidota; class Bacteroidia; order Flavobacteriales; family Flavobacteriaceae; genus CANMQH01. Next base: position 128,272 of record CANMQH010000002.1, read on the forward strand.
GTTTGTTGTTATAAACAATTAAATCTGCTGGTTGGTCTATTCCTCCATTTGTACCATCATTATCAGGATATTCTGCTATTGTAGTAACGTGTCTTTCAGTATCTATTTTAAATATTTGGTTATTTGCAAACCCAGCTACATATAAATTGCCAATAGCATCTATATTAATACCATCGGGTGCCGATGCTTTTGGTAAACTGGCATAAAGCTCCTTTTTTTCTACTTTACCTTCGGGCGATAAAAACAGCTTGGTAATAACGGCATCACCTAAATTACCAACTAATAAATTTCCATCATTATCAAAAACTAAACCATCAAGACCAGCTTGTCTATCTGGGTTCTTGGTCTCTTCTGTATAAATTAATTGACTATCGGTAGCGTCATTATTTACTTTAATATCTCTATCGGTGGTTTTAAATCTATACACACCACTTGTTATCTGTTTTGTTTTAAATTTAGGCAGTTTTGTTTGGGTTACATAAAGTGCCCCGTTATTGTAACGAATACCATTTATAGATTTAAAATTATAAGCTACAACATCTGTAGTTTTTAAGGTGTTGTTTTCAAAAACCATTCTTAATAACCTGCCTTTTCCTTGATTATCACAAACGTATAATGCACCGTCTTCGTCATAAGCAATTCCCATGGGTTGAGATTTACCACTTTCTTTTAAAACTGGTACATCTGCCAATTTAGATATTTCACCAGCTTTAGTAATACGTAGCAACACACCCGATTGATTTTTATCTGCAAAATTAGGGCATGATAGAATTAGACTTCCATCAGGAGCAATTTCAAAAGCGTCTGGAGTTGGACAATAATCTGGTAACGTAGCAAATAATTTGGCTGGTTGTAGTGTTTGAGTAATTGATAGATTATGGCTATCTATCATATCTTTTTTACTTAAAAAAGCTGACAATGTGACTACAGCAATTGTTACTAAACTTATTGTTACTATTTTTTTCATGATGGATATTATTTCTTTTTCAAATTTAAATTAACATATCTTATCTATTAATAAAAAACTTACCCTATTGCTTATCTATTTTAACATAAATATTTTATGCGTTATTAATTATGCAGGGTTATAAATATTTTATCATCTCAAAATCATCCATAACAAAACCGTTTCCAATATCTGCAATGAGTTCTCTATTATTTATAAACCCCATAGCTTTATAGGCTTTAATAGCGTTTGTATTATTTATATTAACCGTTAATCTAATACATTGTAAATTATATAGCTTAGCTTTTTGTTCTGCAAACTTAATAGCGGTTTTAGCAATTTTCTTTCCTCTATAATCATGTTTAATATAAATTTTACTCAAAAACAAAGCGTTATTTTCTTTATTGAAAGCAATATATCCAACAGATTTTTTTTCAAAATTCAATATAAAATATTCAAAACCATTTTTTACTTGACTTTCAATAGCTATTGCAGATTGAAATTTTTCCAACATATAATCTACTTGAGGTTTACCAACTATAGGAATGTAGTGCTCCCTCCAAATAACATTAGCTAATTGAGCTATGGCATTAAAATCTAAAATTGTTTTAGACAACACAATATCAATCATATATGTAAATTATTATTTTAGATAACATAGAGCAAAATCATAAAAAAATGAAATACCGCTCCAGCCAGAACAAACAAATGCCAAATGACATGATTATATGGTATTTTATCAACGGCATAAAACACAATGCCAATAGTATAAGATAATCCACCCCAAATAAGTAATTTAATGCCGCTATCGCCAATGCTTATAGTAAGACTTGTAAAATCTAAAACAATAAGCCAACCCATTACTAAATAAAGAAGGGTTGAAAAAATCTCAAATCGACCAGTAAAAAACAACTTTAAAACAACGCCAAAAGTTGCTATACCCCAAACCAGCCAAAAAACGGGCCACCCCATACTATCATTAAGAGCAATTAAACAAACGGGCGTATATGTTCCCGCAATTAGAAAATAGATGCTAATATGGTCTGCAATCCTAAAATAGTGTTTGAGTTTACCTCCTTTTACGGCGTGGTACATTGTAGAAGCCATAAAAAGCAATATAAAAGACAGACCGTAAACAATAATGCTAAATAGGCTCCAAGCCGTTTTACCTTGGTTATTATTAACAAGTAAAACCAAAGCTATAATACCAAATACAACACCAAAAGCATGAGATATAGTATTTAGTTTCTCTTCAAATGCAGATTGAATACGCATAGCATTTAAGGTACTTTATCTTTAACCCATTTACTAGTTAAATCGTAAAAATCAAATTCGATAGCTGATTTTTGTCGTTCTAATAATCCGTTTTGGAAACAACGCTGAAGTATATCTTCAATTAAATAATCTTCCTCTACATCAACGGGATTAAACGTTCGCTTTAAAGAAATATCAAACATACTAGCGGTAGTATTATACCAAAAGGCTTTCCAACCACTACGCAATTCTTTAACTAACTCAAAAGCGGTTAGTCCTGTTTGTCGATGAATTAATTTCACAAGTATTTGTCCTTCTGTACGCGACATTTTTTTTAATTCTTCAGAAAATTCACCTTCAATATATTTTTGCATGCGTTTTATATAACGCTTTTTTTCACGGTTACGTGTTAAGCTAGCTAAATGAGTATTCATGGAATCTAATCGCTCTGCAGCCATTTTAGCATAAGGAAAAACTTTAATTGTTTTTCTTCTTAAAATTAAATATCTAATTCTCGCTTTTCTATTATCAAACTTCAATTTATGCAAAAGCATAACCTCCTCTAAATCTATAGCCTTTCTGGGTATTGAATCTCCTTTTATAATAAGATAATCAACAATTGTAGAATCTGTTTCTGTACCATTTGTTTGGGCAAATAGTAAGAAAGGAAAAAGTATGATTATATATTTTAAGCCACGCATTTATAAAAACATAGGTGCATTTAGTATGCCAAAATACTAATTTACCCGCTGTAAACCATTTTTTTCTATTTATATTATTAATTTAGTGCAAAACTTTATAATAAATGGCAAAGAAAAGTATACTAAATAAAAAGTCTATGGACTTTTTAGAAAAATATTTAAATAATGCAGCCCCAACAGGCTATGAGTGGAATGGACAAAAACTATGGATGGATTATCTAAAACCCTATGTAGATGAGTTTATCACGGATACCTATGGTACAGCTGTTGGTGTTATTAACCCTAAAGCAAAATACAAAGTAGTTATTGAAGGTCATGCAGATGAAATATCATGGTATGTTAACTACATTTCTGACAATGGGTTAATATATGTGATTAGAAATGGTGGTAGTGACCATCAAATCGCTCCGAGTAAAATTGTAAATATCCATACTAAAAATGGCATTGTAAAAGGTGTTTTTGGTTGGCCAGCTATACATACTAGAAGCAGAACTAAAGAAGAACCACCAAAACCTGATAATATTTTTATTGATTGTGGATGCAAAAACAAAGAAGAGGTTGAAAAACTAGGCGTTCATGTAGGTTGCGTTATTACTTACCCCGATGAATTTCACATTCTTAATGGCGATAAATTTGTATGTCGTGCAATTGACAACCGTATGGGAGGTTTTATGATTGCTGAAGTAGCGCGATTGTTAAAAGAAAATAAAAAAACATTACCCTTTGGTCTTTATGTTACCAATGCCGTACAAGAAGAAATTGGTTTACGTGGTGCAGAAATGATTACCCAAACCATAAAACCCAATGTGGCTATTGTTACAGATGTAACACACGATACCACTACCCCAATGATTGAAAAAAAATCTGCTGGGCATTTAGAAATTGGTGCTGGCCCTGTTGTAGCATATGCTCCAGCGGTACAACAAAAACTTAGAGATTTAATTACAGAAACTGCTGAAGATAAAAAAATTCCGTTTCAACGCTCTGCATTATCTCGTGCAACAGGTACAGATACTGATGCTTTTGCTTACAGTAACGGTGGCGTAGCATCGGCATTAATTTCTTTACCACTTCGTTACATGCACACCACAGTAGAAATGGTACATAGAGAAGATGTTGAAAATGTTATTAAATTAATTTACGAAACATTACTCAATATTAAAGACGGCGAAACATTTAGCTATTTTAAATAAGACATAACCTTTTCTGCTTTTGCAGGAATATTTTATACTAAACGCATCTTGACTTTTATTTAAAACTAAAAAGTTAAGATGCGTTCTTCAAATACAATGGACGAATATATAGACATCTGTGATGCGCATGGTAATTTAACAGGACAGTCTGAATTAAAATCAATTATTCATCAAAAAGGCTATTACCATCACACAGCGCACGTTTGGTTTTATACTAATCGCGGTGAAATTTTATTATCACAACGCTCATCAAAAAAAATAATATGCCCGCTTATGTGGGACGTATCTGTTGCAGGACATGTTGATGCTGGAGAAGCTATAAAAGATGCAGCAATAAGAGAAACCAAAGAAGAAATTGGATTAACAATTTCTAAAAGTGATTTACAGGAAATAGGTGTTTCTAAATGCTTTCAAACATATAAAAATGGTATTATTGATAATGAATTTCACAATACATTTATTGCAGAATTAAAAGTACCACTATCTCAATTAACACCTCAAAAAGAAGAGGTTGAGACTTTAAAACTAATACCTTTTGATATATTTAGGTCGCTTATTGATACTGTTGGAGATAATAACAACCATTTTGTACCTTCAAATAAATCATATTACCAATTCGTATTAAAAACCATTATAAACCTACAGATTAAATGAATTTATTGCTAGCCGCGATAGCACCCGTTTGTGTCATTATTTTATATATTTATTATAAGGACAAATACGAAAAAGAGCCAAAACGTTTACTAGTATACAATTTTCTATTAGGCGCCATAGTTAGTATTATCTTAACTAGTATTTTATATTATGGCTTTGACATTATTTTACCTTTATCAAATAAAACCAGTGTTTTTCAACAGTTTGTAAAAGCTTTTTTTGTGGTAGGTTTGTCTGAAGAATTCAGTAAATACGTTATAATTCGTTACTTCGCACAGCCAAAATCTGCTTTTAACGAGCCCTTTGATGGCATTGTATACGCTGTTATGGTTTCTATGGGCTTTGCTGCTACAGAAAATATTTTTTATGTCTTAGAGGGCGGTTATCATACCGCTTTAGCCAGAGCCTTTACTGCAGTACCAGCACATGCTACATTTGGTATTTTAATGGGTTATTATATGGGTAAAGCTAAATTTTCAAACCGTAAAGGTATTTTAAATTTAACAGGCTTGCTACTAGCTATCATGTTTCATGGTGCGTACGACTTTTTTCTTTTTATAGATTTTATACCTGGTATTTGGACTGGTGCTTTTGTATCATTATTTATTGGAATTTTGTTATCCAGAAAAGCTATTAAAAAACATCAAGCTGCTTCTAAATTCAAAGTTTAGCTTCATAAAAAAAGCCATTAAACATAGGGTTTAATGGCTTTTACTAAACTATAAAACGATAGGTTAAAACATTATTTTATAACCTTGCACCTTCTGGTGCTTCAAACAGTTCTGCTTTTGGCTTACTTGTAGTTAATTTAATATTAGTAAACATTAAATCATTACGCTTAGTTGTAGGCACATTATTTTCAGACTCATACCATGTAAGTGTTTCTGGAAGTAACACGTTATTAATTGTTTGCCAATTACTGTATTTTATATAATGAAACTCTTTACTCTTTGCTTTAGTAAAGTAGGTTACTGTGTAACTTAACCAAGCCATTTTATTCGTTTCAGAATCATAATATAAAATATATTCGTCCTCTGGAGATTCACCTACACCAGCATTGTAAGAGATATTAATACCAGGGTAACTTTTACCCTCAAATACTAATGGTTCAACATCTGTATAAACAATACCATCATCTGCCAATATAAAGGGCATTGCGTAAAAATAAAACATAAGATTGTAATAAAATTTAGCATTTCCTTTATAGGTTGCTGTATCTTTTGCATGTAACCACACATCTTTACCATTGTAACCAAGAGTATGATTAGGCATATCTATAAGCGATTTTCTGCTATTTAAATCGGTAGTGGTTACCTCATTACCTGTTGGCTTTTTCATGGTAAACTCTAAAAACTTAAACGTATTCCATGTATCTAATCCACCATGAGCTTCAAAAACTTTTGATATGTTTTCAGGATATGTTTTTGTAACAGGCTTTACTTCTTGAACTTCTGTGGTTGCTTTTTCCGTTTCATTTTTAGTTTCTGTTGTTTGTTTACAAGCAATTAATGAAACTAAGGTAAGTAGTAAAAATAATTTTTTCATTTTTCTGATTGAATTTGGTTAAGATTATTGAGTCGTAAATTTCAAATCAAAATTACACTATAGATTAAAAAACTTTTTATAATAACATCAAAAAAAATAGATACCCCAATAAATTAATTATTCGGAGTTTTCTTTTTAAATGAATAATTAAAAACAAGTCGTTACTTTTGCTATAATTATGAAGGAGATTACAAGTATTCAAAATAATTTTATAAAGCAACTAGTTCTACTAAAAGACAAGTCGCGAGAACGTAAAAAAACGGGGCAATGTCTTATTGAAGGCCAACGCGAAATTGTATTAGCCATACAAGGAGGTTACAAACTAAAAACCATACTCTACTACCCAGAATTATTTTCTAAAGAACAACTCCAAAACATATTCCCAGACCATACTAATAGTATTGAAGTCTCAAAAGAAGTCTATCAAAAATTAGCTTACCGAGATACAACCGAAGGTGTTTTGGCTGTTGCAAACAGTAAAGAACACCTCATAGAAAACCTAAGCTTTAGCAGTAAAAATCCACTAGTTTTAATAGCTGAAGCCCCAGAAAAACCTGGTAATATTGGTGCTATACTAAGAACTGCAGATGCAGCAAATGTAGATGCAGTAATTATTGCCAACCCAAAAACCGATTTATATAACCCTAACATTATTCGTTCTAGTGTAGGCTGTTTGTTTACTAATAATATTGGCATGGGAAACACGGACCAAATTATTGATTTTTTAAAATCTAAAAATATTAATATTTATTGCGCGACTTTACAAGCTTCAGTAAATTATCATACCCAAGATTTTAAGCAACCAACAGCCATTGTAGTTGGCACAGAAGCTACAGGCTTAAGTGATGAATGGCTTAAAAACGCTACTCAAAATATTATAATACCTATGCAAGGCGAAATAGATTCTATGAATGTATCTGTTGCCGCAGGGATTCTTGTTTTTGAAGCCAAGAGACAACGAGATTTTAAATAATTTCAATATTAAGTGTCCCATAATAGCTTTAATTTAGCATCATAAATACAACGTATGACATCAATAATACTATTTTACATCATCATCGCTATTATCATTATCGATTTTATCATCGATAAGATTTTAGACGCCTTAAATGCTAAGCATTATAACGATAAACTCTCCAAAGAATTAGAAGATGTTTACGATGAACAAGAATATAAAAAGTCGCAGAGATATAAAGCCACCAATTACAAATTTGGATTGTTAACCTCAACCTTTTCTATCCTTTTAACATTAGGTTTTTTATGGTTTGACGGTTTTGAATTTATAGACAACATAGCTAGAAACTATAGCGAAAACCCAATTATGATTGCTCTTATTTTCTTTGGAATTATTATGATTGGCAGCGATATTTTAACCACGCCTTTTAGCTATTACAGCACTTTTGTTATTGAAGAAAAATTTGGATTTAATAAAACCACAGTAAAAACCTTTTTCTTAGATAAAATAAAAGGCTGGCTAATGATGGCTATCGTTGGCGGCGGTATTTTAGCTTTAATTATTTGGTTTTATCAAGTTACTGGAAAACACTTTTGGTTATATGCTTGGGCATTGGTTGCTGTTTTTTCGTTATTTATGAATATGTTTTATTCTAAATTAATTGTGCCACTTTTTAATAAACAAACACCTTTAGAAGCTGGAACTTTACGAGATAAAATATCGGCTTATGCACAAACCGTTGGTTTTAAATTAGATAAAATTTTTGTCATTGATGGCTCTAAGCGTAGTACAAAAGCCAACGCCTATTTTTCTGGTTTTGGAAGTGAAAAACGCGTTACACTTTATGATACATTAATTAATGATTTAGATGATGAAGAAATCGTTGCTGTTTTAGCCCACGAGGTTGGACATTATAAAAAGAAACATATCATTTTTAATTTGTGTGCTTCTATTCTCCTAACAGGCTTGACGCTTTATATATTATCATTGTTTATATCCAACCCATTATTATCTCAAGCTTTGGGTGTTAAGACACCTAGTTTTCATATTGGGTTAATTGCTTTTGGTCTACTTTATTCGCCTATTTCTGAAATTACAGGATTAATTATGAATGTCTATTCTAGAAAGTTTGAATACCAAGCCGATGATTATGCTAAAAACACTTATAAAGCCGAACCACTCATTACATCACTTAAAAAATTATCTAAAAATAGTTTGAGCAATTTAACACCACATCCTGCATATGTGTTTATGCATTATTCGCACCCTACACTTTTAGAACGGATTACAAATTTGAAGAAATAGGTTTATACTTTAAATAAAAGAATAATGGCTTTGAATAAAACTTTACTAAGAATACTAGGAGCTTGCGGCATTCTTGGTGGCTTAGTATTATTCGCTGGAGATATGTTATTTTATTACCACCCAACAAGTCCAAATTTAAAATGGAATATGGGAAATGCTGCTAACTATAGAATAATATATAGCGGGATTTCTGCACTAGTTTCTGTATGGTTATATATGTTAGGCTTAGGGCAAGTTTACTATGCCTTTAAACCTGTAAAACCTATATTAAAATATATTGTAGTTGCTAGTTTTGGAGCTATTTTAATCGCATTTGGTGTAATTCATGGTGCTTTTGTAGCTATTGCTACATCTGCTAAATTAGCCGTTGAAAATAATATAGATTTAAAAACGGCAACATCACTTGCCTCAGAAACTAATAATGCTTTGAGATTATTAGTTTATCCCATTTTCGCAATCTTATCTTACTTTTTTATTACTTTAGTTTGGAAAAGAAAAACACACTATCCGAGATGGATTATTATATTTTTTCCTCTCATTTGGTTTTTATTAAAAGACCTAATCACAAAACATTTATCAAATAGTTTATGGGTTATCATTGATGGTGGGTATTTAAACCTACTTTTAATCGTATTCTTCTCAGCTTCTACAATTGCATTATGGAATCAAAAAAGTATCGAAGAATAGTTTGAATAATTTAAGGTAACATCTTGTCTTTTAAGAATAGATTGAGCTTTGGATTAAATAAATTTTATCTCATTTACTAACCTCTATGTGATGTCTCAATCGTATCTCATTTCTACATGATAACACGTTTTTAGTCATTTCGATGGCAGGATAAATCTTACAATATATCTCGCTATAAAATCTAAAAAATTACCCTTCTCATCCATAAAAAGAGAAGGGTAATTATTATTAACTCAACATGCAATAATTTAAACTAATTCTTTAGCTGGTCCAAAGAACTCATAATTTATATTTTCTTTTTTCACATTTAAATTATCTAATATTTTTAAAACATTAGCCATAAAAGGAGCTGGTCCACAAAAATAAAACTCACTGTTATTTGAAATATTTAACTTTCTCAATATTTCAGTATTTAAAAACCCTTGGTAATCGTGATTTTCTCCTAGAATATCTGTAGATAAAGGCGAACTAAATACTTTTACAAATTTTGACTTATCATTTGTTAACTCACTAAGCTCATCATCAAAAGCTTGAGTCCCACTATTTAATGCACATTGAATAAATGTAACATTATTATGGCTTTTAACCGCTTCTTTATACATACTCAATACTGGAGTAATACCTATACCACCGCCCATAAAAACAATTGGGTTTTCGGTCTTTCTCATAACAAATTCTCCTGAGGGCATTCCTATTGACAATACAGCGTCTACATCAATACTAGAATGTATATAATTGGATACAATGCCGTCTGGATTTCCTGCTTCTTTTTTAACACTAAGTCTTAAATAATCTTTATCGTTAGAGTCAGACAAACTATAATTTCTAGTATGCTTATGTGTTGTACCAGGAATTTCCAAGGTCACTGCTATATATTGCCCAGCAATAAAATTAGGTACAACCGTTCCATCTTTCCTTTTTAAATAAAAGGACGTAATATTATTACTCTCAATAACCTTTTTAGTTACAACAAATTCTTTCACTCCTCTAAAACCACCTTGCTCTTTTTCTCTAGTGCTATATAATTCTTCTTCTCTACTCACAAAAATTACTGCTAAATCTCCATACGCTTCTGCCCAAGCATCAATAACTTCAGGAGTAGCAGCATCACCTAAAACCTCCTTAATAGCTAATAACAAATTTTCCCCTACTATTGGGTATGCTTCTTTAGGAATAGCTAAACTTGCGTGTTTCTGCGCTATAGTCTCTACAGCATCTCCTAACATTTCTAATTTCTCAATATGTACTGCGTATTGAAATATCGCATTAGCTAATGCTTTTTGTTGTGTTCCCTTTTTTTGATGCACCATATTAAAAACATCTTTTAACTCTGGGTGTTTATCAAATAATAACCCGTAAAATACTTTAGTAATTGCTTCTCCATGATCCTGTAATACTGGAGCTGTTGATTTTACGATTTCTATTGTTTTTTTGCTTGCCATAGTAAATAAATTGTATTGATCTTTTGTTTTATTTTTGAAAATATGTAAATAATGGTAATACCCGTCATAGTAGGATAAATAGCGTACAGATATCCTAATTCTTTAATTTCTGGATTAGAAATTAATGGTATGATAACAATTGCCCCTACTGGAGGGTAATGGACTCGAGTAAGATTAAGCAGTAAAATACATATGCCTATTGCCATTGAAATTTTAAACATCATATCTAAATTGCTTTGACTAAAAAACACACCTATAACAGCACCTATTCCCGAAGCTAAAAGAATTTTAACAAACGAATTCTTGCTTATATACTCTGAAAATGCTAAAACTGCCGATGCTCCAAAAGCAGCAATAACAAGTGTATTCTCATTTCCGTCTAATAAAAATTTATGACACAAATAAATACAAATAAAACAAGCCATTGCAATAAAACAATTGAATAGTGATAGAAGTATTTGAGTCATTTTTACCATCTTTGTTGGCGGCAAAAGTAATATCCAAAAAACCTTAAAGTTTATGACTCAAATCATATGATTGAAAAAAAAGTATTAGAAAAATACGATGCAGAAATCATACAATTCAAGAAGAACGATTATATCTTTAAAAAAGGAGATTCGGCAAAATATTATTTTCAAATTATTGAAGGTGGTGTAAAAATGAATTATTACAATGATAAAGGAAATGAATTTGTTCAAGGCATTTTTGGCAAAAACAAGAGCTTTGGAGAACCGCCTTTGTTAATTAATTCTAACTACCCCGCAAATGCGATTTCTATTAATAATTTAACACTGTATCGCTTAACAAAAGATAACTTTACAAAACTATTGCTAAATCATAATAACATACATTTTAATTTTACGAAACTAATATCGCATAGACTTTACTTTAAAGCTATGATGGCTAATGGTATTACGTCAAATTCTACTGAAGAAGCTATATTAACATTATTTAAATATCTTAAAAATGATATTCATGAAAACGATATTCCTTTTGGATTAAAGATAGAATTTACAAGAAAAGACATCGCTGGATTATTGGGGTTAAGTACTGAAGCTACCATACGAACAATAAAAAAATTAGAACGTCTAAAAAAAGTAAAAATCATAAATAAAAAAGTGTACTATTAATAAATTCTAACCAACCAAATACCCTTTAAGTTATTTAACACCTTATCTAGCTTATGCCTTATTCATATCTAAGTTTTTAGCTTATATAACGGGGTAAGAATTTATGAAAGCATCTGTTTTCCTAGAACATTAAAAATAGTATTCTTTACTCAATAATAATTTTTTTATTAGATGTTCTTATACCATCATTAACTTTTAAAAAGTACAAGCCAGACTCAGTATTATTAAGTTTGATATCATGGGAGATACTAGAACGATTTTTAAATACTTTTTTATAAATACGTCTACCCCGAATATCATAAATTTCAACATTGATTAAAGGCTCTAATAAATTGTCTAATTTTAATGTAAAACTACCATCATTTGGATTTGGAAATACACTAAAATTTTCAGATTCGAAATCATTAACAGATAAAGTCTCTTGAACAAAAATGGTATAATCTTCAAACTCTACATCTGCTCCAATAAAAGCATCATCACAAGCTTTTATACTTTCGTTAGCAGGAGGAGGACTTAAAGGTGTTGAAGAACTACTAGAATCAAAATAAGCTGCTACAGCAATTCGCATTACAGTTGCTCCCAATTTCGCCAAAGGTGGTATAGTAATAGATAATGGAACATTAGAAGGTTGTCCACTTTCAGGAGTAATTCCAAGATTATATTCCTCTCCAGCATCGTCAAAATCACAATCTTGATTCCAATCTATCCAAGCTTTAACTTCTGCTTCAGTAAAACTGTTTGCTTCAACAGTTAAATTATAGAAACTATTTCTGTTGACATTAGTTGAAATATTATGATAGCTAATATAACTACCTGTTTTTAAAGTACCCGTAGCATTATTAATAGTATTAAATTCTACCAAAGCGGTTGTTGTATTAGCAAAACTTATATCATTATCGCCGTCTGGTGCACAATGCCTGAAAATTGATAATTGGGAAGGTATATTTTTAGTTACAGAGTTTGATGTACCTGTAACAATAATATCATATAATCCATGTACATTAATATTACTTAAAGTCATTGTAAAAGTACCTGTACCAGACATATTTGTAGGAGAAAAAGTAACTGAGGTTTCAGAAGGAACACCAGAAACACTAAAGACAGTGTTTTCTAAAAAACCATTATCCGCAGTATAATCAAACGTATATGTTAAAGCTGTAGCGTCACAATTGTTTTCATTATCAATTTTAGGATTATTCGTTTGATTTATAAAAAAGCTAGGTGAATTATTAATTGAGAAATTAAAATCTGAAACATCATAAAAAATATTATCAGCAGCTTCAATTAATATTCTAGCTTGATCAGTATTAGCTATGTTGGGTACTGTGTAATCAAATAAACCATTATTAGCCACATTATTTGCAATAACTATTGGAAAAGAAACACCGCCATCTGTAGATAGTTTAATGTTTACGTTTTGGCAATTAATAGTCGTGTTGTTTGTATTTGCTACTTCCCATTCAATAGTTTGATTAGATTCTTGAGCCCAAGATATTGGATTTTTAACAGCAAAGGGTATGGTGTTTTCAACAGTAATTTGCATCGTATCATAACTGGTTTGCCCTCCACTTGCATTTAAAGGCGACCTATCCCTAACCGTTAAAGCCCAGTTTAAATCTCTAGCTACAGTTGAAACAGTTTCCCAATCACTATCTTTAGTAGGGTTTGTTTGTGTTACATTGCCAGCGATAACGCTGCTAAATCTTGGAATATGCCTAATAGGTGAACTCGAAGGAGGTAATGATCTAGCCGTTGGTCCTGTTGCTAAAGTTGGTCCAAAAGTATCTCCTGTTACAGGAGTTGATTGTGGAGCACTATCAATTTGCTCCCAAGAGTATGTTAAACCTGCAACCCCATCGGTATCAGTAGCTGATCCTGTTAAAACATAGGGTGTTCCTGCTGGAATATTATAATTACTACCAGCATTTGCTACAGGTGGATTATTAACAATATTAATTGGCGAATTAGATTGCCAACATGTAGCAGAGTTTATGATATTAAATAATATTTGTTGAATACTATAATAATGAAAATAGGGATCACTTTCTGCTTGAACATCACTAAACCCTGTAATTCCAGCATATCCCATAATAGTACTTCCACTTCCGGGTTCTGCACTTGTTCCTAAACCTTCTGGACCATCACTTGCCGTATGAGTTGCTCCCATTTGATGCCCAATTTCATGTGCTACAAAACTAATATCAAAAGCATCTCCCTCGGGTACGTTTCCTATTGCCGCTCCAGTAAAACCAGCGCCTTTATGAGGACCTCCATCGCCATTATCATCTTCACACACACAAGATAAACAGCCCGCACTAGAAACAGATTCGTTACGTGTAAATAAATGGCCAATATCGTAAGCTGCATTACCAATGGTGCTGGTTAATGTACTTTGTAATTCATTATTTAAATCCAAACCTGAAGAATAAGGATCGGTTGATGTATTATTGTATATCAATTGTATCGCATCGACTAGCTCGAAAGTAATGGCCATATCGGTTTCAAAAACCTCATTTACCCTTGTTAACGTAGCATTTATAGCAGCTAGAGCATCTGCAATAGCATTACCATTACTGTCGTCTCCGTCATTATGGTAAGCGGTATATTCTGAGGTTGTGGAAATCGCTATTCTAAATTTACGCAAAATCTGATCATTAGCTCCGCCTTCGTTAATTTTTAATTTACGTTGCAGCTGTTTTTTATTAAAAGACTGATCTAACTCACCAATTGTCGCACAATTAAAACTATTATGGGTTTTCTGTTCTGCTTTTTTATGATATAAGATATGTTGACTAGTACCTCGTAAAGGTTGTATAAATTGTGTAGGTTGGTCTATTGCAGAAATCATAGCATGAACGCCTTGGGGAGAAACACTCATTCTTAATCGCGTACTAGGGTCTTTTATACTGTAGCCTATATAAGATTTAATATTAGGATATTTAGCAGTAAGTTCTGGTGAGAAAACAGTGGCTTCATAAACTTCAAAGGCGCTTAATATACTATGGTCTTGGGGTATTTGAATAATTACTTTTGTTTGCGCTTTTAAAGCATTTCTTGAGCTAGTTTTAGATAGACTTTGTTTTAAAGCATTACGACTTAATTCGAATACTTGAACATCACTTGTATTTAAATGAAGTTTCGATAACGCTTCTAGATTATTTATTTTCTTAGCTTTTTTCCATAAAACATGCTGAGCAGAGACAGTATCTGTAAATACCAACAAAATAATAAGTAAGGAATATCGATACGTAGCTTTCATAAAATATATATTTTGTTTTAAGACAATTATTTATATGAAAACACTTACTCTAAGAAGAAAAACATTATTAAAAATGAGTTAAGTTTATAAAATTTCTAATGCTAGAATCTTTTTTACAATTTTTGAGTGTACAACAAATTTCTGATTATGCTACATTTTGAATAAGTGTCTAATTCTTTACTTTTAATTTTACCATTTATTGAAAGCCATACGTTGTTTATTGTTTTTCTAGAAAATTTAAGTAGTTGTTATAGTAGATTTTTATGAATGGAATAAAAAACAACAACCTACTACAATGTATGCTGCTTATTTATTATTCACTTCTCAGACTCTAAGAAAACATTATGATTTTTATAGCTTACAGTTCTATTATTTTTACGGCCCTTTAAATGGTGTCTCAATCTCACCTCATTTTGATATGACAATACATTTTTAGTCATTTCGACGATAGGAGAAATCGCATAATTTAATTTATACTCAAAAATTTAAGACATAAAGTAGAATGTTTTTGTTGAGAATTGGTACTTGTCTTTGTAAAAAATTTCAGCTACATTCGTTTAATTATAGAGTATAAAAAATTAAAACGGTCCCATATCCTTGAAACATTGTAGCTCATTAAAAAAATGAATAGAAAAATTGAATCAATACTAAAGGCTCTTGAAGAAACACCTAGATTATTAAAAGAGTTAATTTCTGAAATAGATCCAGAACTTTATAAACTAGAAGTCACAAAAAGAAAATGGTCTATACACGAGAATGCTACTCACATAGCTGTAAGTGATATTTACGGATTTCAAAAAAGATTAAAAGATTTTAAAAATCAAGAAAAACCTATAATTGAACCTCTTTCAGGAGATAACTTTGACAAAGACTTTTTTTTAAAATTGAATTTAAAAAAATCTATAGATGACTTCTATGAAATTAGGCAAAATACAATTGTATTAGCAAAAGAATTTAATCAAAACGATTGGAATAAGTTAGCTGTTCATCCCGAATATAAAACATACACCCCATATATTATGCTTCGTCATTTATTGATGCATGACCATTCTCACTTATACAAAATTGAGGATATGGGATTCGGAATTGGGCATTTGAAATAACGAAACTACAACACTATATAATTAAATAGAGCAATTAGTGCTTAACCGAAAAAGGTGTTGTTTATTTCAAAACAACCCCAACGTTAGGGATTGCAGTGTAAAGCCCACAGCCCGACAAAGGAGGTGCGAGGACTTGCAGCGAAAAGCCCGACCCGACCTTAGGAGGGTTACGCCCAAATAAAAGGTATTAAACCAATATCCCGCTGAAAAAAACGGGATTAGTTCAACTTACAATTTTGAGTCCATTTTGCAATACATGAAGATGGTATAACAGTAAATAAGGTCTATTAAAGAGATTCACGCCGTCGCGAGGATGATAAACCAATTATTAATGTATATTTGCACCTTGAAAAATCCCGATGTATCGGGACTATAAATTCCTCAGAGTGAGGATGTGTTACTGGAAGTTTAAGTTTAGTATGTCGATGCGCTTCTTTATGTAACACTACATAACAAATCGCATACATAAACAAAATGAGCACATTCCAAGATTTAGGTCTTAATGACGACCTATTACAAGCTATTACAGATTTAGGATTTACAAAACCTAGTGAAGTTCAAGAAAAAGCAATCCCTATTTTATTAGAATCGGAAACCGATTTAGTAGCATTAGCCCAAACAGGTACTGGTAAAACAGCCGCTTTTGGATTCCCTATGTTAGAAAAAATTGATGTTTCTAGCCGAACCACTCAAGGTTTAATTTTATCGCCTACCAGAGAGCTTTGTTTGCAAATTACCAACGAGATGAAATTGTATGGTAAATATTGTAAAGGTCTTAATGTGGTAGCCGTTTACGGTGGTTCTAGTATTACTGACCAAGCCCGTGAGATTAAACGTGGTGCACAAATTATTGTGGCAACTCCGGGACGTATGAAAGATATGATTAACAGACGTTTGGTTGATATTTCTAAAATCCAATATTCGGTTTTAGATGAGGCCGATGAGATGTTAAACATGGGTTTTAAAGAAGATATTACAGATATTTTGTCGCATACACCTGATGATAAAAACACCTGGTTATTCTCTGCAACTATGCCTCGCGAAGTGGCTACTATTGCTAAAAAATTTATGCACAGCCCGCAAGAAATTACGGTTGGTAATAAAAATGAAAGTACGAGTAATGTATCTCATGAGTATTATTTAGTAAACTCTAGAGACCGTTACCAAGCGTTAAAACGTTTGGCAGATGCAAACCCCGATATTTTTTCGGTTGTGTTTTGTAGAACAAAACGCGATACCCAAAAGGTTGCAGAAAACCTTATTGAAGATGGTTATAACGCCGGAGCTTTACATGGCGATTTAAGTCAAAACCAAAGAGATTTGGTTATGAAATCGTTTAGAAACAACCAAATACAAATGCTTGTCGCTACAGATGTGGCTGCCCGTGGTATTGATGTAGATGATATTACCCATGTTATAAATTACCAATTACCCGATGAGATTGAAACTTACACGCACCGTTCTGGACGTACTGGACGTGCTGGTAAAACTGGGGTTTCTATGGTTATTGTGTCTAAAAGTGAGGTTAGAAAAATAAAGAGTATTGAGCGTATTATTAAACGTGAATTTGAGAAAAAGGAAATTCCTGATGGTGCAGATATTTGCGAAGTACAATTAATGTCTTTAGCTAATAAAATTCATAACACAGAAGTTAATCACGAAATTGATAAGCACTTAACCAGTATTAACGAATTGTTTGCAGATACTGACAAAGATGAATTGATTAAAAAATTCTTTTCGGTTGAGTTTACTCGTTTTTATAATTATTACCAAAAATCTAAAAACTTAAATGTTGCCGAAGGTTCTAGAGATAGAGAAGGTGGTAGAGATTTTAGTAAAAATTCTAATTCTACACGCTACTTTATTAATGTTGGCTCTAAAGATGGGTTTGATTGGATGAAGTTAAAAGATTTCTTAAAAGAGGTTTTAGAACTAGGTAGAGATGATGTATTTAAAGTAGAAGTAAAAGATAGTTTTTCATTTTTTAATACTGAAAACGAAACCAAAGAGAAAGTATTGGCTTTCTTTACCGACTTTAAACATGAAGGTCGCTTTGTTAATGTAGAAGTATCTGAAAATCGCGGTGGCGGTGGCAGACGAAATGATAGACGCGGTGGCGGTGGTAGACGAGATGACAAACGAAGCGGTGGCAAACGAGACGACAAAAAAGGCGGTTATGGTAACCGAAGTGATAGAAGACGTAGTGAAGGAGGATCAAAGCCAAGACGTTCAGATTCTGATAATGGTGCTGTATCTAGACCAAGACGTTCTAGACGTTAATTATTAATCTTTTATGTTAATTTTAAGTCAAATTAAAAAATAGAATCATCTTACTAAAGTTTTCTTTAGTACATTTATAACAGAAATAACGTTTATAATAACATAAATATGAAGTATTGCTTACTCCTTTTTACTTTCTTAATAGCATCTAATGTGTGTATAGCGCAAGATGTTGATAAGGTAATTGGTGTAGTAATCGATGCTTCTGATGATTCTACGCTAGAGAGTGTTAACATTGTAAACCTTAATCAAGTTATTGGTACTACTAGTAATAATAAAGGTGAATTTAGTATTTCTGCAAAGGTTAACGATACACTTCATTTTTCGTATTTAGGTTTTAAATCTATAAAAGTTAGAGTTACTAATGATTGGCTAAAATATGGAAGCTCTAATATAGAGTTAACCGAGTTGGCGTTAGCACTAGAAGAAGTTGTGGTAAACCAACTAAAATTAACAGGTTTTCTAGAGGTTGACATAAAACAAGTGCCAGCCATAAATGATAATTACCGTTACAGTATTTCTGGATTGCAAGGTACAGGCTACGAGGCTAGTAAAAAATCTGGCTTAACCAATGTTATTGGTTCTATTTTTAATCCTGCAGATTTTCTTCATCGTATGTTTGGCAAAAAGCCCAATGAGCTTAAAAAGCTTAGAAAGATGAAAGAAGATGATGAAATAAGAAATTTATTATCATCACGTTTTGATAGAGAAATGCTTATGGTTTTATTACAAGTAGACCGTGTAGACTTAGACGAAATGGTAAGCCAATGTAACTACTCTAAAGGCTTTATACAAACAGCAAACGATTTACAAATTCTTGATGCTATTAGTGAGTGTTACGAAGAATACAAACTCCTTAGTCGCGGACGAAGTAGAAAAATATAAGCTAAATACTGCTTTACAGTATACCTTTTATACGCTTGAATGTAAAGCAACACGATTACCTTCAGAATCTTCAAATACACCCATAAAACCATGCTCTGGTGAGATTTTGGTTTTAGGTTGATATATCTTACCTCCTGCTGCTTCAATTCTATCTAATTCATTTTGGACATTGTCACTCATAAAATAAACTAAGGTCCCTTTATGACTTGGTATATAAGACTCTTGTTTAATTAAAGTTCCTGCTGCGCCTTCCTTTTTTTGTTCAAAAGGAAACCACCCCATTTCTGTACCTCCAAAATTCTGAATATCTATTTTAACCTGAAATACTTTTTCGTAAAACGCTTTGGCTCTATTCATATCCAATACCGGAATTTCGAACCAACCTACCATATTTCGTTTCATAATAATGAAATTTTTATTTGTTCTTTAAAGATAATTATTTTTTTACTTCATAAAAACGTTTTACAATATCATCATAACTTTTAATTGTTTTTTTACACCAGTCCAAACGTTTTTCTAGCTGCTCTGCCTCTGTTAATGCCCAATCCATATTTGATTGTTTCAACTTTGTAGTAACATGCTGTAAAATTATTGCTGCAGATACCGATATGTTTAAACTTTCTGTAAATCCTACCATAGGTATTTTTAAAAAACAATCTGCTTGGTTTAAAACCTCTTGAGAAAGACCTTCGGTTTCTCTTCCAAAGAAAAAACAAGACTTTTTAGATATATCGAAATCTTGTAACTCACAATCATTAGTATGTGGTGTGGTGGCTACTATTTGGTAATTTTTCTGTTTTAAATCTAAAAGACAATCTTGTACGGTATTAAACCTATTTAAATCTACCCATTTCTGGGCACCCATCGCAATTTCTCTATCTATACGTTTTGAGTTGCGCTCTTCTACAATATTGACTTCCTGTATTCCAAATACATCGCAACTGCGTATTACAGCACTTGTATTATGTAACTGGTAAACATCTTCTGTAGCTACTGTAAAATGCTTTGTACGTTGCAATAGTACTTTAGCAAATTTTGCTCTGCGTGAATCTGTTAAATACGTTTCTAGATGTTCTAAGAGTTTTATGTCAGTCATATTTTTACTAAATTTCGAATTTAGTAAAAAAAGTGTGGATTCCTACTTTAACAAGAATAACAAATAACAACTATTTATAATATGAAAAAACACATTGTGATACTTACAGGCGCTGGCATAAGCGCAGAAAGCGGTATAAAAACCTTTAGAGATGCAGATGGTTTATGGGAAGGTCATGATGTTATGGAAGTAGCCACACCCGAAGGTTTTGCAAAAAATCCAGCCTTGGTTTTAGACTTTTATAACCAACGTCGTAAACAATTATTTGATGTAAAACCAAATGCGGCACATTACGATTTAGCAAAACTAGAAAATGATTTTAACGTTACAATAATTACTCAAAATGTAGATGATTTACACGAGCGCTCAGGAAGCTCTAATGTAATACACCTTCATGGTGAATTATTAAAAGTTAGAAGCACTAAACATGATGATGATATTCAAGACTGGAACACCGATTTAGTTCTGGGTAACCTTTGCGCAAACGGGCATCAATTAAGACCACATATTGTATGGTTTGGCGAAGATGTTCCCATGATTGAAAAAGCTGTACCTATATGTGAAACAGCAGATATTTTAATGATTATTGGCACCTCTATGCAAGTATATCCTGCTGCTAGCTTAATGCATTACGTGCCACAAAACACACCTACTTATTTTATAGATCCAAAACCGAATATTGAAAGCAAAAAGGGATTAACTGTTATTGCTGAACCTGCTACGGTTGGAATGAAGAAAATAACAGAAATGCTCAAAAGTTAATTATCCTCTAGCTTGAATAAACTATTTTAGGCATCAATCATATCAAGTTTTCAAAACTTTTATCACAAAAAAAGAGACTGCCTTTTTAGACAACCTCTTTTAGATACCTTTATTAAAGTATTATAAAGATTATTATAATCTCATATATCAATAAAAAAATTATTGTTTTACTAACTTTTTAATTATGATTCTTCCTGTTTCTTGGGTTACTTTCATAATAAAAAGTCCCGAATTTAAGCTAGAAACATTTATAGTTTTAGAGCGTTCTGTGATATTTTCAGATATAACTAAATGTCCTAAAGCATCATAGATATCTATATGCTCATCTCCAGAAAAATCACCTTCCACAGTAATAATACTGTTAGTAATTGGGTTAGGATACACTTTTAAATTTTGTTCTAACAACACAACATCATCAGTACTCAGCGTTATATCTGATAATCCCGTAGCAAATATTTGTGGTAAAGTAGATGCTGTATTTTGACCTTTAGAAGTACTAGCTGTTGATTTACCAACAATTCCAGTAATAGTAACACTCCCTTCTGGAATGATTGTTCCTTCAATATCTAGATTATCAAATTCTATTCTAAAGTTCATTGATTCGCCTTTATATGAAATTGTATAATCTCTAGTAACAGAACTATCAAATGTTTTTACACCATCTGCATCATCAAATGTTGCTTTTGTTATTTTCACTTTTTGAGACTCGTATGCATCAATATCATTAATTAATTCAGCAAGAGTTAGCTCTTCAATAGGTACAGAACCATTTGATGAAATTGGAGCACCAGGATCTTCAACAGGAATAAGCTTTTTACCATCTAAAAGTTCTATATATTTACCTCTCAAACCTCTAATAACATCTCCAACTTCATAATTAGTTGTAATAATACCGTCTGGATCATCAATTAAAAATCCTCTGGTATTATCTTGAATGTATATTTGGTTTCTTTCGTTCTGCGATACAAATGTTACAACAACATCGTCTGTAATCTCATAAAATGTATTTCTATCCGAATTCCCTAATTCCCTTAATGAAATTACCTGTCTAAAAGCATCTTGAACAAAAAAGTTTACAAAATCTTGGATTCTTGGAGAAAAAGGTTCTTTAGAACTGTCCAACAATTCTACAGTAACCTGATAGTCTCCTGAAGTAGCTGTATCAAAAATAATATCCGTAAAATCATCTTCTTCTATAATAACGCTACCATCTTTAAAAACGCTGTACTTAACAAATCCATTAAAATCGTCAAAGTTATTTATTTCATAATCAATAATAACTTCAGTTGTTAGGGGAGACAAAACTTCCCGTGCATCAGGATTAGGAGATGTAATAACTATAGATGGTGGCAATGATGCCTCGACTGAAAAATTAACAGTATCTGTAATACCCAAACTATTTCCATCCATATCGGTAACTTCGATCTCTACCTGATAGTCTCCCTCTGTAACATCTAAAATAATATCTACAGCTTGTATAATCGTACTAACTAAATCGCCATTTTTAATAACGGTATAATCTACAAAACCGTTTGAGCCTATTATAAAATTTGGAATACCTGTTACTTCATAATCAATAGAAATCTCGGTTGTAGTAGATGGAAATACTTGAGCTTCGGCTGGTGAACTGATAACTACGCTAGCCATTGTTGTTGCCGCTTCAACCGAAAAATTAACCACACCTTTTATTGATGGTGAAAAAGAAACTCCAGTTTTATCCAACACCTCCAATTCTAATTCGTAAGTAGCGCCCTCCTTAACGTCTATATCAAAACTAGAGATGGTCAACTCTATTTTATCTGCTATTACAACATCGTTTTCTGTTAATGAATATACAACGGTACCATTATCAAAATAAGCGTCAAAACCCAATACATCATAATTAACATTAATACTTGTTGTGCTAGATGGAAAAACTTCGCCATTAAATAATGAGAAAATATTTATTCCTGGAGTTCTTGTAAATGCCTCGACTGAAAAATTAACAGTATCTGTAATACCCAAACCATTTCCATCCATATCGGTAACTTCTATCTCTACCTGATAGTCTCCCTCTGTAACATCTAAAATAACATCTACAGCTTCACTTACCGTACTAACTAAATCGCCATTTTTAATAACGGTATAATCTACAAAACCGTTTGAGCCTATTATAAAATTTTCAATACCTGTTACTTCATAATCAATAGAAATCTCGGTTGTAGTAGATGGAAATACTTGAGCTTCGGCTGGTGAACTGATAACTACGCTAGCCATTGTTGTTGCCGCTTCAACCGAAAAATTAACCACACCTTTTATTGATGGTGAAAAAGAAACTCCAGTTTTATCCAACACCTCCAATTCTAATTCGTAAGTAGCGCCCTCCTTAACGTCTATATCAAAACTAGAGATGGTCAACTCTATTTTATCTGCTATTACAACATCGTTTTCTGTTAATGAATATACAACGGTACCATTATCAAAATAAGCGTCAAAACCCAATACATCATAATTAACATTAATACTTGTTGTGCTAGATGGAAAAACTTCGCCATTAAATAATGAGAAAATATTTATTCCTGGAGTTCTTGTAAATGCCTCGACTGAAAAATTAACAGTATTAGCTACACCTATACGATCTCCTGCTATGTTTCTAACTTGAATTTCTACTACATATGTACCTTCTGAAACATCAATTATGACGTCTACAGCATTATTTACATCACTAACTATATCAGCATTTTTCCAAACAGTATATTCCAGCAAACCATCTGTGCCTATTTCAAAATTAGGAATGCCAGTTATATCATAAAAAACTGATACTTCTGTAGTAGAAGATGGAAATACTTGGCCATTAGCTGGTGAAGTAATTGCTATTGATCCTTGTGCAAAGGAAAAAAAAGTAGCAAAAAGACATAGGTAAATTAAAAAGTAATTTTTCTTCATGGGGTAAGTATTTATTAATTTATAAGAATGTTATTTTTGATTTAAATTAGTGTGCAAACTTAGTTGGTTTTATTTACACATTCTAATTTTTGTGTGTGAAAAATCATATCACCTCACCTTTTATCCTAAAATATCGCATTACACCTTATTTTTTAAAACAAAAAGAAAGTTAAATAGTACAAACAAGCCAAAATGTATTGTTCAGTTTAATTTGTGTTTAGAATGCTTTAACAATACAGGTTAACCTTTTAAGATTACACTATGTTAACCTCTAAATTTAAATGCTATAAATACCATCATTTATTTTTTTCCTCAATCCATTTACTCATAAACTTGGTACTCTGCATGGTGTGATGTTGTAGCATCTGTCCTGTAAAATTATGCATTCTATGTTTAGTAAGTTGTTCTAACAGGCCTTCTATCTTGGCAAGCAACTTTTTTTGATGTTGTGTTTTATTAAATCGCTCATTAATAATTTTAAATCCGTTTTGCTGTTTCTCTTTCCAAAGTGTTCCATCTTCATATAATTGAACCGCTTTATTGGCAAATACTTCTAGAGTGTCTTCTATAAATCCATTAGGGTTTAAATCGCCATACATCCCTTCTGCTCCAACAGTTGTTGTAATACAAGGTGTTCCGTTTTGCATGGCATCTACCAATTTGCCTTTTAAACCTGCTCCAAATCTAATGGGGGCTAAACATACTTTGGTTTGTTGCATAACCTCATTTACATCGTCTGCAAAACCTTTAATTAAAAAGCCTTGCTTGTCGTTATGCAATTGATTTACTTTTTGCGAGGCATAAGCACCATAAATATGTAATTCGGCTTTGGGTAATTGTTTTCGTATTAACGGCCAAATTGTTTCTTTTAAATATAAAACGGCATTGTAATTAGGGGCGTGCAAAAAATTACCAATGGTTATAAAATGTTCTCTTTTATTAAATGCCACTGCATTATTAAACATATCTTTTGTAACGGCTTCTAACATAAACGGAACATAATGTAACAACGATGCATCAATTTTAAAATTATGCTCCAAAATATCTATTTCAGCTTCAGAAATCATTAAACTTAAATCACTTCTATAAATACTCGCAATTTCTCGTTTGGCTACATCATTAAACAAATACGCCTTATCAAATATTATTTTATCCTTAAAAGCTTGTTCCCGCCCTTTTCGTAAACTATGTAAATCTTCAGTATCTAAAATTCTCAATGCATTGGGGCAATGTTCTGCAACACGCCATCCAAATTGTTCTTCCATCATAAAGCGGTCAAACATCACAATAGTGGGATTTAATGCCTTAACAAAAACATCAAAACTAGAATTGTTTAATGTTATAGCAACTTGAGAAACACCTATATCTTCTAAATTAAAGGCATTATCACTTTTAGCACAAGGACTAGCAAAGGTAATTTGATAACCATTGTTCTTAAAAAATGCAATTAATTGCATCATTCTTCCGCCAGCAGCAGAACTTTTAGGTTCTGGCCATACAAAGCCTATTATTAATAGTTTTTTTACCACGAATACATGAATGTTTTACTGTATTATTAATGTTCTTGCCTGAATTAAAATGACTAAACTACTCCATAAAGGCCGCCTATTGAGGTCTAGGCTCTAAACTATATTTTATACGCACTAGTTTTGCCCAGTTTACAACAGATTTAATTTGTTGCTCTGTTAATTTAGCTTCAAAATGGGTATATGTATAAGACTTTAATGGCATCTCTTTAGCTTCAACCATTTCAATAAGTTCTTCAAATTTATGATCTTTTCGTTTTGTAGAATTACCTTCCCAATTAGAAACATTTAAATGTTTTTTACCATCTTGTATATGACTAGCTAACCAATAATTAACTGGAGTAATATTATTATACCAAGGATATTTAGTAACATTACTATGACAATCAAAACATGTTTGGTTTAAAACAATTTCTACATCATCAGACGGATTGGTTTCAGCTAAAAAAGAATCTATAGAACTTAATTTGCCTGCATTTTTTTCTGGTCTAAAAAATTGGGCTATTATAAATAAAACTAACAATCCAATAGCCATTTTTTTTATCATCTTCATTTTAATACTTTTATTGTATAAAAATAAGAAAATCGTTTTTGACTACAACCCAACTATATAAAGAATTAAACCATGTAAATCACTCACTCGAAAAACGTTCGTATTATGCTGATTTTATGTTAGACAACCCAGATTTAATTTCTAAATTATTGGATATTATTTTTAGGGTTGATGATAAAATGTCACCAAGAGCCGCTTGGGTTTTTGAGTTTATGTGCAGTAAAAATATTAATGCCATAATACCTCACCTAGATACATTTACAAAAAATCTTAATAAAGTACATTTAGACTCGGCAGTACGTCCCATGGCAAAAATTTGTGAGCTTTTAGCGAAAGCCTATATTTTAAAAGACAATATTGATATAAAAAATGCATTATCAAAAACACATAAAGAACGTATTATAGAAGCGTGTTTTGATTACATGATTAATGATGAAAAAGTAGCTGCAAAAGCCTATGGCATGGTAACTCTTTTTTTATTAGGTAAGGAATACGATTGGGTTCATCCAGAACTCGCTATTATTTTAAAACGGGATTTCCATAAACAGAGCGCCGCTTTTAAAGCGAGAGCCAGACATATTTTGAAGGCGTTAAAATAATCGGATGTCTAGAATCTAAGCATCTAGCTTCTGGCGTCTAGATTATTGATTCCAAACTTTGAACAAAAAATAACTTATTGCTCCTAGCTTCGCACTTCAAACTTTCTTTCCTATCTTTGCAACTTCAAAAAATCAAGCCCATATGTCATTATCTGCATTAAATGCCATTTCTCCTATTGATGGACGCTACAGAAGTAAAGTTAGCGAATTAGCACCTTATTTTTCTGAGGAAGCGTTAATAAAATATCGCGTATTAGTTGAAATAGAATACTTTATTGCACTTTGCGAAATCCCATTACCTCAACTGGCATCTGTTGATTCTGCTATTTTTGATAACTTAAGAGCTATTTATAAAGATTTTTCTGAAGATGATGCGCTTGCTATAAAAAAGATTGAAAGCGTTACTAACCATGATGTTAAAGCTGTTGAGTATTTTATTAAAGAAAAGTTTGATGCTTTAAACTTATCGCAATACAAAGAGTTTATCCATTTTGGATTAACATCTCAAGACATAAACAATACCGCTATTCCTTTAAGTATAAAAGAAGCGATGAACGATGTTTATGTACCAGAATATTTTATAGTTTTAAATAAACTAAAAGCACTCTCTAAAGATTGGGCACACATTTCTATGTTAGCTAGAACGCACGGGCAACCTGCATCTCCTACCCGACTTGGTAAAGAAATTGAAGTTTTTGTAGTTAGATTAGAAGAACAGTTTAATTTATTAAACGATATACCAAGTGCCGCAAAATTTGGTGGTGCTACAGGTAATTTTAATGCCCATCATGTCGCTTATCCTAATATAGATTGGAAAGCTTTTGGCGCTAAATTTGTGCAAGAAAAACTTGGGTTGCAACACTCTTTTCCAACAACACAAATTGAACATTACGATCATATGGCAGCTTTGTTTGATACGCTAAAACGTATTAACACCATTATTCTTGATTTAGATAGAGATATTTGGACCTATGTATCTATGGATTATTTTAAGCAAAAAATTAAAGCTGGTGAAGTTGGTAGTAGTGCCATGCCTCACAAAGTAAACCCTATAGATTTTGAAAACTCCGAAGGAAATCTAGGTATAGCTAATGCTATTTTCGAGCACCTTTCTGCTAAACTTCCTGTATCTAGATTACAACGCGATTTAACCGATAGTACAGTTTTACGTAACGTAGGTGTTCCTTTTGGACATACTTTAATTGCATTTAAATCGACACTTAAAGGTTTAAATAAATTACTACTAAACGAAAGTAAATTTGCTGAAGATTTAGAAAACAATTGGGCCGTTGTAGCCGAGGCTATCCAAACCATATTACGTAGAGAAGCATATCCAAATCCTTATGAAGCTTTAAAAGGATTAACAAGAACTAATTCTAAAATAAATCAAGCTTCAATTTCTAACTTTATTGATACTTTAGAGGTATCTAACACAATAAAAGAAGAATTAAAACGTATAACACCTAGTAATTATACAGGAATTTAAATTAATTTATGATTAACGATAGACAAGCCTTAATACTTTCTGGGCTTACTGGTGTTGGTATTTTTGTATTTGGTATTATAGGGATTCTAGATAACTTTATTGTTATGACCATTCTAACAGTTATGTTTCTTAGCATTATTATCAATCTTTTCTACTTATACCATAAGCAACAAATAAAAAAGACAACTAATAATAAAAACCGCTCCTGATAAAAGGGTATTTTTAATACCTCTTTACGCTTTTTTTATTCCAAGTATGGAATACATAGTTTTTTGTCTTGGTTTAAAACAATGTAGATGACTTATCTTATTTTACTTTTATCACATTCTACTTCAAGCTAATACAAACTTGCAATGTTGTATAAATAACAAAATTATTACGACAAGCTACCCATATTTTTATTAATTTTATAAATCAACAATAAAAACTAAAATTATGAGTACACAAGATGTAGCAAAACAATGGGCACAAATGTGCAGAGAAGGAAAAAACCTAGAATGTATTGAAAACTTATATGCTGAAAACGTTGTAAGCAAAGAAATGCCGGGTATGCCCGGAGAAGTGATTTCAGGAAAACAAAATGTATGGAATAAAGGTAAAGATTGGCTAGAAAGTGTTGAGGGTTTTCACTCAAGCGAAATTAGTGAACCTGTTGTTGCAGGAAACTTTTTTACATCTAAAATGAGTTTTGATTGTACTTTTAAAGAAAGAGGTAGGCAACAAATGGAAGAAGTATGCCTTTACGAAGTAAAAGATGGTAAAATTGCTAGTGAACAGTTTTTTTACAGCATGTAAATCATTTAAAATATCATAAAAAAGCTTCAATTAATGACATTGAGGCTTTTTTATATTATTCATCTAATACTAAGTCTTCTTCAACTTTTATTTGGCAAATGAAAAATTACGTATAACTGCTTATTTTTTTTGAGTATTAATCAATCTACCTTTACAATGTATAATACAAAATCCATTGATATTATGATTCGCCTCAAATTAAACGCTACCTTACTTAAAAACATAAACTTCAACAAAAAAGATAACGTCTTAGAAGTTGAATACAAACATGAAGCTATAAATAGTGATTGTATGGATATTTCAATTTCTACTCTAGAAGCCTATGTCAATTCTATGAAAGTAGACAAAAGCTTAGATTTAGATAAGCAGCATCAAACCATGAAAATAGTGCATTCAAATTATAAGGCATCTTAATAAAAAGACAAACTCCAGATTCCTCCCTGTGGCTCCACTCTCATAAAAGGAATAGCCCCAAGGGACTATATATTAAACCTAGATTCAGCTAAAAAAAGAGAGGTTAGTTCAACTTACAATATTGAGTTCGTCTTGCAGACTTCTCAACATCGAGTTTTACTAAAAAATTATAGACGTTCTATCTTTGCTCCAATGGCACGCAGACGCTCATCAATATTTTCATACCCACGGTCTATTTGTTCAATATTTTGAATGGTAGACGTTCCTTTTGCAGAAAGCGCAGCAATAAGTAACGATACTCCTGCACGTATATCTGGCGATGTCATGGTAGTTGCTTTTAAAGTCGATTTATAATCGTGCCCAATAACGGTAGCTCTATGGGGGTCACAAAGAATAATTTTTGCACCCATATCTATTAACTTATCTACAAAAAACAAACGGCTTTCAAACATCTTTTGATGAATTAAAACACTGCCTCTAGCCTGTGTTGCTACAACTAAGATAATACTTAATAAATCTGGTGTAAAACCTGGCCAAGGTGCATCTGCAATAGTTAGTATAGATCCATCTATAAAACTCTGGATTTCGTAACCATCAGTATGTGCAGGTATATATATATCATCGCCTCGTCTTTCTACGGTAATACCAAGTTTTCTAAAAGTTTCAGGAATTACCCCTAAATCATTCCAGGATACATTTGTAATGGTAAGCTCACTTTTAGTCATCGCGGCTAAGCCAATCCAACTTCCAATTTCAATCATATCTGGTAGCATTGTATGGTCTGTACCACCTAAGTTTTCAACACCATCAATAATCAGCATATTAGAACCTACACCGCTAATTTTAGCGCCCATTCTATTGAGCATTTTGCACAATTGCTGCAAATAAGGTTCGCAGGCGGCATTATAAATTGTAGTTTGACCTTCAGCTAAAACAGCCGCCATTAAAATATTGGCTGTACCCGTTACCGAAGCTTCTTCAAGCAACATGTATGTGCCTTTTAGTTTTTTAGCTTCTACACCATAAAACTGTTCTTCTTTACTATATCCAAATTTAGCACCTAATTTTATTAATCCTTCAAAATGGGTATCTAAACGACGGCGTCCAATTTTATCGCCTCCTGGTTTTGGAATATATCCTTTACCAAAACGAGCCAATAATGGGCCAACAATCATAATAGATCCACGAAGACCACGACCATCTATTTTAAATTGTTCAGACTCTAAATACTTTAAATTAACCTCATCGGCTTTAAACGTATATGTTCCTTTTTTTAGTTTCTCAATCTTTACCCCTAATTTTTTTAAAAGCTCAATGAGTTTATTAACATCTACAATATCTGGTATATTATTAATTGTAATTAACTCTGGAGTAAGCAAAACTGCACATAAAATTTGTAATGCTTCGTTTTTAGCACCTTGTGGTTGTATACTTCCTTTTAATTTATGGCCGCCTTCAATTTTAAATGTTCCCATACTAGATTAATACCGTTTTCTTTGTCTGTTATTTGTATTCTTTTTGTGGTGACTCTTTTTATTATTCGAATTATTATTGGAAAATTTATTCTTGGATCGCATCAAACTTGTAGCATCTGTTAAATCTTCCTCTGAATCTTTTAAGTTAATTTTACCATCAGAAAGTTCAAATAAGTGATTATAAATAACATAATCTTCTACAGTGTCTTTATTCCAATTTAAAAAACACTTTTTCATATGGTTAGCAATAGTATACGTTAAAGCCTCTTTAAGTTCACCATCTTCCCATGTATTGGCCACATCAATCATGGTTTTTATATTGTTTCCGTAAAAACGATATTTAGGAAAATTTTGCGGGTATTTTAAAGGATCTGGACGCTCTTCATAAATTTCTCTTGTAGGTATTTCATAAGGAGAATCTGCATCCAACTCAAAATTAGACATAATAAACAATTGATCCCAAAGTTTATGTTGAAAATCTGGCACATCACGTAAGTGCGGCTGCATATTACCCATAACGGCAATAATACCTTTAGCTACCTTGTTGCGTTCTTCTTTTGTTTCGCGAGTTTTAGCATAATTAATCATTTTTTGCAAGTGACGCCCATATTCTGGAATGATTAAATGCTCACGTTCTGTGTTGTATTCTAAATTATCTATAATCAAAATAAAGTGTGTAGAGTTAAATATTGTGCATGTAGTTGAATATGCTTGCGCAAAATACAAAAAAAAATTAAAGACTAATGACGCCTTCTACTTTTTCTGCGACTTCTTTGTATTTATTGATTACAGTATCAGGGTTTTTCATAAAAACATGAATAGACACACTGGTGTATTTTCCGTTTTTTGATGCTTTTGTTTGAATAACCGCTCCCAAATTATTAAATATTTCTTCTATTTCATTTATTTTATTCTTGTCGGTTTTAACAATAAATTTATACAAATATTCTGATGGCCAAACTGCCGTATCATATAATTGTTCTTTTAATTTTTTATAAAATTCTTCTTGTTCTGAAGGTGTACCCATGTTCTTTTTTTATATCACAAATATAGAATTTTGTTTCCGTTTTTTTTATAGCTGTTAAATTCCGATTTTTACAGTAAAAATAGCACCATTGAACACAAAAAAGATTGTTATTACTGGCGGGCCAGGAACTGGAAAATCTACATTAATTAATGCATTGATTGCTAAAGACTATGTTTGCCTAGAGGAAATCTCTCGTCAAGTTATCTTAGATGCAAAAAAAGAAGGCATAAATCAATTATTTTTAACCAAACCCTTACTATTTAGCGAATTACTATTAAAAGGAAGGCAAAAACAATTTTTAGATGCCAATTCACATACAAAACAGACTGTTTTTTTTGACCGAGGTATTCATGATGTTTTAGCTTATATGGATTATGCTAAAGTTAAGTATCCAGAAAAATTTACAAACGTTTGTAAAGACACCGTTTACGATGCTGTTTTTATTTTAAAACCCTGGAAATCTATTTATACTATTGATAATGAACGCTATGAGAGTTTTGAGCAAGCACAACTAATTCATGAGCACTTATTAAATACGTATCATCGTTATGATTATAATTTAATTGATGTTCCTTTTGATACTATAGAAAAACGCACCGATTTTATTCTAAACACCCTAAATATGTAACATGGAACATCCCATAAACATATTAGAACGTTACTGGAATTTCACCTCCTTTCGCCCTGGGCAAGAAGCTATTATAAACGCTATTATTACAGGCGAAGACACTTTTATTTTATTACCTACAGGTGGTGGTAAATCACTATGTTTTCAAATACCTGCATTAGCTAAACCTGGTATCTGCATCGTTATATCTCCTTTAATTGCCCTTATGAAAGACCAAGTGCAAACCTTAAATGATAAAGGTATAAAAGCTATGTCTATAACAAGTGGTATAAGTTATGCTCAACTAGATACACTGTTAGATAATTGTATTTATGGCAATTATAAATTTTTATATCTATCACCAGAACGTTTACAACAAGAATTAGTACAAGATCGTATACGGCAAATGAATGTTAACTTAATTGCCGTAGATGAAGCTCATTGCATATCGCAATGGGGTAGTGATTTTAGACCTGCTTATAAGAATATTGACATACTAAGGCAATTACAACCTTCGGTAAATGTAGCTGCTTTAACAGCTTCGGCCAAGCCTGAAGTTATTGAAGATATTATAAAGGAACTTGATTTTATTAAGCCAAAAATATTTAAACAATCTTTTTTAAGACCAAACTTGGCCTACATGGTGTTTCATGAAAATGATAAATACTATAGGCTTCTAACGATTTTAAAAAAATATAAAGCATCATCTATTATTTATGTGAGAAACAGAAAACTAACTCTAGAAATTAGTACGTTTTTAAATTCTAAAGACATCACCTCTACGCACTATCATGGTGGTCTTACAAATAACGAGAAAGATAATAACATGGCATCTTGGATAAATAACCAAAAGCAAGTTATGGTAGCCACCAATGCGTTTGGTATGGGTATAGACAAACCAGATGTAAAAACCGTTATACATTTAAATTTACCAGAAAGTTTAGAAAGTTATTTTCAAGAAGCGGGCCGTGTGGGCAGAAATGGAGAAAAAGCTTTTGCCGTTATTTTAAAAAACAATAGCGATGCCGATAGCGTAAAAAAACAATTTTTAAGCATATTACCCACTGTAGATTTAATTAAACAGGTATATCGAAAGTTATGTAATTATTTTCAGATATCCTATGGAGAGGGCGAATATCTAACCTTTAATTTCGACTTTAACACCTTTTGTAAAACTTATAAATTTAATTCTATTTTATGCTATAACGCGTTGTTATTGTTAGATAGAAATAGTGTCATCACCTTAACTAAACAATTTAAAAACAAAGTAACAGTACAATTTATAATATCTAGTAATGCGCTTTTTAATTATTTAGAAACACATAAAAATTACAGTATCATTGTAAAATGTGTACTAAGAATGTATGGTGGTATTTTTGATCATGACATAAAAGTTGATTTAATTAAAATCGCAGAAAAAGCATCGACCAATGAAAATAAAGTTATTAACGTTTTACAAGAGTTAGAGCATGATGGTATTATTACCTTAAATTTAGCCAAAACCGACGCACAAGTTACATTTATTGAGCCAAGAGAAGATGATAAAACCGTTAACAGAATTGCAAAAATAGTTAAGCAACAAAACGACCTTAAACAAATGCAAGTTAATGCGGTATTAGATTATGTAGAAAATGACATGGTTTGCAAAAGCATGCAATTATTAGCTTACTTTGGCGAAAAAGATATAAAACCATGTGGTATATGTTCTGTATGTATACATACCAAAAAGAAAGATATTAAATCCAACACCAATCTTATTAAAAAAGATGTTATTAAATCATTAGAAAATGGCGACAAATCCTCCAGAACTATTTTAGCACTAATAAAATGCACTGAAAAAGAATTACAATCTGTTTTAAAATTATTATTAGAACATGGTATCATTACCCTTACACACAAAAACACATATAAATTAAGTCATTTATGAAGCATTTAAGAAT
Organism: uncultured Algibacter sp.; assembly: GCA_947499935.1. Taxonomy (GTDB): domain Bacteria; phylum Bacteroidota; class Bacteroidia; order Flavobacteriales; family Flavobacteriaceae; genus CANMQH01. Next base: position 162,816 of record CANMQH010000002.1, read on the forward strand.
TATATTTATGGGCACGCCTGACTTTGCTGTTACAATTTTAAAAGCATTAGTTAAAAATCAATATCAAATTGTAGGTGTTATCACGGCACCAGACAAGCCAGCAGGGCGAGGCAGAAAACTTAATGAGAGCGCCGTAAAGCAATACGCAAAAACCCAAAACCTTAATATACTTCAACCAAAAAACTTAAAAAACGACACCTTTTTAAACGAATTAAAACATTTAAATGCTAATCTTCAAATTGTGGTCGCCTTTAGAATGTTACCTAAAATAGTTTGGAACATGCCAGAATTGGGTACATTTAATTTACACGCCTCTTTACTTCCAAACTACAGAGGTGCTGCACCAATAAATTGGGCTATTATAAATGGTGAAACAAAAACTGGGGTTTCAACCTTTTTTATTGACGAAAAGATTGATACAGGCGATATGATTCTTCAAGAAGAGATTCCTATACTAGATAATGAAAATGCAGGAAGCCTACATGATAAACTCATGCACCTAGGTAGTACCTTGGTTATAAAAACGGTGGAACTTATTGAAACTAAAAACGTTAAAACCACTCCACAGACACAACCAACAAATATTAAAACAGCTTATAAATTAAACAAGGATAATTGTAAAATTAACTGGCAAAATAATATAGACCTTATATATAATCATATTCGCGGATTAAGCCCATACCCTGCTGCTTGGTGTACGTTAACTAATGGCGATGATGTTTTGGATGTGAAAATTTATGAAGCTAAAAAAGAATTAGAAGATCATTCTAAAGTTCCTGGAACTATAATAGCATCTAAAAAAGAATTAAAAATTGCCACAACTGGTGGCTATATAAATATTACAGAAATGAAACTCCCGGGTAAACGAACCATGGACATAAAATCGCTTTTAAATGGTTATACTTTTAAAGAAAATGCTAGAATGCTGTAAACCCTCATTCTCATTGATATTTAATTTGTAATCGATAAAAGCGTAGGCTTTATTAACAAATATTATAAGTTATCAACAAAACTATGTATTTCCCTTGCTGTTACTTGCACGGTAGTATAATCCGTATAAATTTGTAGAGGATTTAACAAATATCGTTTAACCAATTTATTAATAACTAAATTTTATATTATGAACAAAACAGATTTAATCGACGCGATGGCAGAACACGCTGGAATCACTAAAGCGGCTGCTAAAAAAGCTTTAGAGTGTGCAATTATTGAAATTGAAGGCGCTTTACAAAAAGGCAAAAGAGTTTCTTTAGTAGGATTTGGATCTTGGTCAGTTTCTAAAAGAGCTGCAAGAGATGGAAGAAATCCTCAAACAGGAGAAACAATCAAAATCAAAGCTAAGAACGTCGTTAAGTTTAAAGCTGGATCAGATTTATCTAATGCTGTAAACTAATCATTTACTTCTATTAATATTAAAATGCCTTCATTTAATGAAGGCATTTTTTTATATATATCCCCAAAAGAGTTGCATGTTTAACAAATAAATATTAGTTTTAGTTACTAATTTCTCATAATATGGTAACAACAAAACCAAAAAAAGGAGATTTATTAATTGCCGAACCTGCAATAATTGGCGATGTTTCATTCAATAGATCTATTGTTTTACTTGCAGACCACACTCATGAAGGCTCTATAGGCTTTATTCTTAATAAACCTTTGGAGTACAATATTAATGATTTAATACCCGAAGTTGAAGCTAATTTTAAAGTTTACAATGGTGGGCCTGTTGAGCAAGATAACTTATATTTTATTCATAAAATACCACAATTAATACCTGATAGCATTGAGATTTCTCTAGGTATTTATTGGGGTGGAGATTTTTCAAAAGTTGCAGAACTCATAAAAGACAACACCATTCAAGAAAATGATATTCGTTTTTTTCTTGGATACTCTGGTTGGGATTCAAATCAATTAGAAAATGAATTAAAAGCAAATTCTTGGGTAGTTACCAAAAACAGTTATGAGAAATCTATTATTGAAAAAGATTACGAGTCCTTTTGGAAAGAGAAAATGTTAGAGTTTGGTGGCGAATATAGCATTTGGTCCAATGCCCCAGAAAACCCTAGCTACAACTAGCCAAGTCTTATCTTTATATTAAGTTTATCAATTAAAAGTTTAGACACTTCGCTACTAAACATCTTTTTTCTATACTTGCTTACAGGTTGTATCCCTACAATAACATTAGTAATAAAAATTTCATCTGCTTTTTGAAGCTCAAATGGCGATATAGAATCTTCTATAAATTCGTGTTCTGGTAATCCCTTAATTATATTTATTAACTGAGTTCTCATAACCCCTTTTAAACAACCATCATTTAATGGTGGTGTTTTTATTGTATTACCTTTTACTAAAAACACATTTCCGTTCAAGGCTTCAATAACTTTTTTATCAGTATTTAATACCAAGCAATTATTTAAATCATTTTCTTTTGCATAAATGCTACCAACTACGTTTAAGGCTTTATTATTTGTTTTAAGTGTAGATAATAAGCTTGGAGAAACATAATAGTCTTTAAACAAATCTAGTTCGTAAGCCGCATTATTTAGCTTATAAAAATCATCTTTTATAGTCTTTACAGAAATGATATAACTAATATCATTAGTCTCAGGATTGTATAAGCCACCTTCATTTCTATACACAGTTAGCTTAACTCGAGCCGCAGATTTTGATAACCCATTGTTATCTATAGTATTCTTAATTTGAAGTTCTAAAAACTCCATAGTAAAATTCATGGGTATTTCCATACGCATAATACGCATAGATGCCATTAATCTAAAATAATGGTCTTCCCAAAACAAGATATTTCCGTGGGTTATCTTTATGGTTTCAAAAAGAGCATCTCCATACGCAAAGCCTCTATTTTGAGTTGTTATAACCGTATCTTTATCTAAAATTTCGCCGTTAAAGTTTATCATAAAAAATCCCACTAGCATTGATTGCAATAGTGGGACAAATATAATTTAAATTATACTATTTTATTTAAGCAGAACCTAATACTTGTTTTAAACTTGAAATTTGATTGGACCAAAGCATTTTAGCTTCATCTACCTCATCTTCTTCAGCAAAATCAGTAATCATTAACGATACATCTTTAGTTATCTCATCAACTTGAATCCGTATTTCAAAATACCAAGACGCGCCTTCATCTTCGTCATCCATCCATCTAAATTTAACGCGCTCACCAGATTTTTTATTTAACAATTTGGCTTCTTCTTCACTATCATCCCATATAAAAGTAAATAATTCTCCACGAGAATTCACATTGTCAGAAAACCACTCAGACAAACCTGAAGGCGTTGAAATGTATTGATATAATAATTGAGGAGAGGCTTGAATAGGAAATTCTATATCAAATTTAACTTTATCGTCCATATGCTGTTTTAAAATTTACTTTCCCAATATATACATTAATTAATAAGTACAATAACAATTTTTAATAATATTTTACCACACTTCTGTTTGCTTACAACAATAATGTTTTTATATTTGCACCCTTAAATTATGGCGAGGTAGCTCAGTTGGTTAGAGCGTCGGATTCATAACCCGGAGGTCACGAGTTCAAATCTCGTTCTCGCTACTACTAAAACCCCTTGATTTTCAAGGGGTTTTGTTTTTTTTATGCTTTTATTTACCGACCTCTGTTCACCTTTTTTACACGTTTTTTGCTGGAGTACACTTTTGGAGTACACTTTTGCACCTATTTTCAACCTTTTTTTACCCAAAAATTTGCACTTTTTTTACTGCTTTATGTACTACTGTTTGATCTATATAGTGCCTTTCTAGTATTTCATCTGAACTATGAGAAGAGAATTTTTTAGTGTTTTTACCCATAGCAGCATTTAAATAGGTTAAATATGTTTTTCGCAAATGTTTCAACTGAATTTCTCTACCCGTACCTAATTGATTATAAAAATGACTAAACCCTTTAGACAAATTTTCCATAATTGCCAATGTAGATGTCTTTGTTCGGTCTGGACTTAAAATATATTCATTTAATCCTTTTTTATTTTGATAACCCAATCTATAAAGAAGTTTTCTCAACCCTGCTGTTACAGGAATAACCTTAGGAGGAACATCTTTATTGTGCCCATCTCCTTTTAAACGCTCTACCTTTAAGTTTTTGACTAAAACGTAAAGAGGTTCACCATCTTTTTCAATAATCATATTCCATTTCAAAGTAGCTACTTCCTCTCGTCTTCCACCTGTGTTGAGCGCTAACTCTATACCATCTTTTAAATAAGGTTTATATCTATTTCGTTTTTGCCTCTTGGTTTTTCCTTCAAATGCCTGTCCGTTTTCTGGAGAAATAATATCAAGTAATTTTTTGTATTCCTCTTTAGTTATTGTTTTAGTATCTACATTCATTGACCTAGTCCTAACATCTTCAAAAGGATTTTCTATTTCTTTCAATTTGTATTTTTTTATACTCCAAGCAAACATCGTTTTTAATGAACTTATTTTTTTATTATAAGTCGAACCCGATTGTGTTATAGTGAGAATATAAGAATGAAAATACCCCACGTGTTCGTCCGTTATCTCATCTATATAAATTTTTTCTACATCAATATTATTCATTGTCAATACATCATTAAATAACTTAATGTCTTTCTGTATTGCATTAATATACTTACTAGACCTTTCCCGCCTTTTATGAGCTGGCACATCAACATTATCTAGGTAATCCAAATAACGCATTTCTAAATCAAGTAAGTGATACCTTAAAAATTTTGATTTAATAGGGCTTGAACTACTAGGAACACCTTTTTTATTATCTACACTAGTTAACTTAAAAGCTTTCTTTAACCCATTCTCTGTATTTTTAGAAAGGAAACTCAATACTTCAGTTTCAAATTTAACGCTTTCTACAACCGCATCTTGGTAACTCAAAACATCAAAAACCCTGCTTCTTTTCCTTTTTGTTTTTGGTAAATTTATCCTTACTTTATATCTGTGCTTTTCTAAATTTTTACAACTAGATAGTTTCACTTTTGTTAGACCACATCTAGGCTCAATTTTAGCTCCTTCTTCAATAATTTTCGTCCAACCAAAATGACTTTTACAAACTGAACAATAAACATAAAGTCCTTTATGTTTACCTTTAACGGGTAGCTTCTTTTGCTTCATATCAATCTACCCTAATAATTTTTGAGCATAAATTGATTGAGGTTTAAACTTACCTTCTAATGGTTCAGTCTCAAAAGAATCCTCGATAAGTTCTATGCTATCTATAGTTTCTCCATACATCAATCGTATAAAAGCTATTTTATCATTATCTTGATAGCAACGATATAGTTCTTCCCATTTATTTGGATGCTTTTGTTTTAGTTGTAAAATAAGCTTCTTGTCAAGCTCCATTTCAACCAAAAACCGATAGACGACTTTCTTGTTTCCAAGAACACTTATATCAATGTTCTTGTCATTGCACCATTTTTCAGTTGACCTGGTGTCAGTCAGTAGTAATATTTCGGATAAAGATTTTAAATCAATAAATCGGTCATTTGTATGTTCTATTAACATGGATTACTATATAAATACACCTCCATTCTTTTTGGTCAGTATATTGATATGTATTTGTGGAGTTTTTCTCCTTATCTATTTTTTGCTTTTACTTTTACTCGAACCGTCCTGTTGATGTGGACTATTTTTTTATCGGATTGAATAATCTCAATATTTTGATAGTTATGTTCGTTGAGCAATGCTATAATCTTTTTCTTCTCACAAATTTTTTCAACACCTTCAATAATATTAATCTCCCCATTAGATTTCAAAATCCTGACGGAACTATAGTTTTTATCTCGAAGAATTGACAGTACTTGTTTTTCCTTGTCGGTTACAGTTGTACCTTCTACTTTCATTTTTTAATTTTTAGAGGTTTAACTATATTATTTTGAATCTGGTACTAAACTCCTTAAGAGTTCGATTTCTCGTAACTGTGATTTTTCTAGTTTAGTTCGAGCATCAGATAATTCTTGTCGCGTAACTACCATCTCCTCCCTGTATGACTTCCTAAAGCATTCTAATTCCTGGCCCTTAATATCTAATTGTTTTTCTATTCTATTAATTAATTTTTTATTCTCACTTTGTATCAAGGATATTATCTTCAAGAATTGCTCAACATAAGCTCTATCAATGTTTGATATAAACTTATTAATCATTGTATTGACCTCGACAGTCTCTACAATTGTTTTTTCAGATTTCAATCCAGCAGTATCAATATTGTAAAACGTTCCCTCTCCCGCGTGATTAATCACGTTATTATTATTGTCCCCTGAATTATTTACAACATTATCTGTTTTACTCGAATTTTTCACAACAGGCGGTTTATATTGAAATGGGGAATCACCATAAAAATAATTCATATCGACTTCAAAGTGCTTAGACAAGTTAATTAAAGCCAAATGCGGTATATGCTTCTTCTTATTTCTAACAGAGGATATGATACCTCTATTTGAGGGGTAAATTAATCCCGCTAGAGCACTATCATTTGTTGGTTTTATTCCAAGTTCTTTGTTTTGATGAAATATTTCATCAATTGCCTTAACGAACTTAGTATCAATTGTTGCGTGTTCGGTTGAATCTTTCATTTATTATATTAGAAGTTATTTTTTTAAATAATTATCAGTCCATTTATTTTTTTAGCGTAAATTTTACAAAAAAAACACTGAGCGTTAACGAAATAATTACCCTACAAATATAGTTATTTTCATATCTAATTTATATATATTTGCCTTAAAATATGTTGTTTTTACTCATAATCGTTGTGTTTTTTACACACAATTAACGTTTTTTTTACATATAATTTATGCTGTATTTACACATGTTTTTCGAAAATTTTTCACTTAAAGGTTATAGTATGTATGAATTAAAAGAAATTAAAGAAATCACAAAAAAAATGATTCTATTGTTTGATAGTCCAATAACTATGCTATCTGAAAAAACAGGTCTCTCAAGACCAACAGTATCCAAATTTTTCAATGGAAAAACAGTAAAACCTTCGAGTACGGAATTGCTGTACGAGTTATGTTTTGATTTAATCGAACAAAAGGAAAGTAAGCGTAGAAAAATAAATTTGGATAGACTTAAAACGAATTCCTTGGAAGCTAGCAATACTTCTACAATGAAAAAACAAACATCAATGTTTCTGGAACACTAATGAATCTTATCCCACAAAGTTATTTTATAGTATAAGAGATGCTAAAACAGCACAAAATACGCATGGCTAATGCAGACAGGAAATAAACCTGATGCTTAGTATTATTTTAACTTAAATGTCCATCATTAAATATTCAACAGCTTTTAAAGCTCTTGATAACCACATAAAGAACCATAATAAAGACTGCGAATGTCTTGCTGAAAAAATAAGACAATCAACCACATCTACAGCTAAAAATATTATTAAAATATATGGACTATCACTTCTAAAAGCTGGTAATCTACAAATAATAGATAGCAACAACCCTCCTTCCCTAAGAACCAATAATGCCCAATTGGCTAAAATGGGCAATGCAAGCCCTAGAACTATCCAAAGACACATCATAAAGCTAATGGAATGCGGTATCATTACCCAAAAAATATGGCATGGAAGCAACTCCAGTTACGAACTAAAGGTCAACTCGAATATCCTGTTAATAAAGAGTGAACAACCCATTAATAAGTCTCAAAACGAAGAAATTCGGACAACCTTCCAAACCCCTATTAAACAAGAGACTAAAAATAATATTACGACAAATTGTCCTCATACAGATACTAGTAACAATAGTTACATAAATAATATAATAATAGCAGTTGACAACTTAAAAAGTCAAATGAGTTCGTTACCACTCACAAAGCGAAATGGGTCACGCAACGCAACTAGTAACATCCTTTCAGGATACACAGAAGAAAAAAGTGCCAAAAAATTAGATGATGCAGAAGGAAAAGTGCGGAAAGAACGAGCCACAATTCACACCAGCGCCGAAAATTCGCTTGAGAATTTGGCTCGTCCCGCTTTTCTAAAACCTTATGTCGATGCGCTTTGGAAATTGGCACGAAATACCATTTACAAAGAACATTATCTCACGCAAAGTCAAGTAAACCAAGCTAATGAACTATTGTATTTGTGGTATCAACCTGTAGCTGAAAAAGATATAGCAAGGGTACATCAAGTCTATGTTGATAGGATAGAAATTGTTCAAAAATATCTAAAAAAAGACCCCGAAAGCAGATACGTACAACTACCTAATAAATATTTCGACCCAAAAAATAAATACGGCTTTGCAGGTACACGCTCCTGGTACTTTAAACAAAAAGAACAGCGACAAGAACTTAAATGCAAGCTTATTCTCAATGCTCAAATCCGCACTTTTCTTAACAACGAAAAAAAGGAAACCAGTAAACAAAAGCCACGACTAGAGCTTTTTAGAAAATGTGAAACACGAATAGGTAAATTAGGCAAACCAGCACTAGTAGATGCCTTTCATGCATCCATTTTAGAACATTCCACATATCAATTTTTACACTAAAACATTTTATGACTTTATTTAAAAAAAGTAGCTCTTCCCTAAGCAATAAGCTTAGGGGAGCTATAGACGACATATCCGTAGATATATTCGGTTATGAAAAAACAATTACCAAAGCAATACGTAAACGCACAGAGTATCATGCAAAAAAACTAAAGATACCCGTTGAAGGTCTTTATCTAAAAATCTACCTAAAAAACTCAAATAACAGTCATACTGTTAAGGCTTTTTTATGTCATAATAGCAAAGCCATACTATCTATATCTTCAGGTGAACTCACTTGCTTTTTTATTAATGAGGGAGCTTCATACTTGATAGATGACAATAAAATAGCGCATAGCATTAAGCAATACTTCTATGATTTTGCAAGAGCCAATAAAGTTGATGAAGAACTTATTTCTATTGGTATTTATAACAGAGAAAAAAATATAGAAGTTCAAGCTTTTAATAAGCTGGATTTTATGAAATCAATATCACTTACATCACTAATTAAATATTTTAAAAAATGAAAGAGAAAAAAGGTTGGAAATTAGGTCAGGACTCCTACTCCAAAATGATTGTATGGTTTAAAGACGGGAACGTAAGAACGTTTTATTCATTGGACTGGAAACACAAAGTTTCAAAAACAAGAGATAAAACCATTGGTATTGAGCGGTTCCATAAATTAATAAAGAAGTACGGCGCATTGGCTGGCACCATCGATATTTATGAAAAGGAAACAGGTCAGCTCATCTCAAGATTTTACGAAGGCATAGAAAAACCGATACACGACACCAATGGAATTAGTTAAAGGCTCAATTCAAAAATATGATTTAACTGCAGACAATAAAGTGCATTTACTTTATATCAGTCCTCGATTGAATCCTCAAGGCTACTATAGAATGATAGCTCCAGCAATGGAGCTTAATAAAACCCAAACACATAAAGCGATACTTACACAAATTGAAAACAATGACTTTTCTAATCAATTTAAAGACCGCATAACCAAGCTTCCTGAAAGTTTATTGCTTTGGGCCGATTACATTATTTTTCCGCCCATTATGGATGCGCTAAAATATCTAACACTGGCTATCAAAACAGTCAATCCCAATGTTCAGTTTGTAATGGATTTGGACAAGAACTATTTTGTTTCGCCAAAAATTAAATTCTTTACAAAAAAGCTCAAGAAAGAAAGCTTACAGGTACTGGAAGAGAATATCGAATTAATGGATTTGATTTTAGTTCCCACACATTCGTTTGAAAGGTTTTTAAACTCTAAATTAAAGCACACTAGCATAAATACATTTTGCTTACCCACCGCTATTTCTAAACTAGCTCTTGCAAATAATTTTAGTTCTAAAAACAGAAAAGCAAATACCTCTAAAATTAGAATAGGTTTTATCCAACCTACAGAAGAGGAACTACTTTCCCTTAAGGCGGTCATACTAAAAACTAACAGACTATTTAATGAAAAGATACAATGGGTATGCTTTGGGAAGCCTTATGAATCTAAGGAAGCAGACCTCCTTCTTAAAGAAGTTGCATGTGAGGTTCACGCTTCGGTAAGCTTTTCCAAATATGTAGAAAAACTGGATAGCTTAAATCTAAATATGGTATTGCTCCCTGCTAAAGAAAGTGCTTATAATTTTTACAAATCCAGTACGATTTTTTTGGAACTGGCAATGATAGGTGTTCCCGTAATAGCTTCTATTTTTCACTCCGCAAAACAGCTTATCAAAGAGGAAGAAACCGGCTTTTTAGCATGTGAGGTCAATGAATGGATTACGGTTATACATCACTTGATAACTCATCCTGAATTATTAGAAAAAATGAGCACAACACTCTTAAAGAAGAGCTGGGATATTCATGGTTTTACCAAGGAACATTTAAACCATTTTAATGAAATTTTTATATGAGAAAATTTATTTTAAACGAGGCCTTTGGAATTATTGCATTATCGGTTCTGCTCATTCCACAAATAGCGCACACCATTTATGTCTTTAAGATAAATAGTCAATATCACGACCCTTGGTTTAGTTGGTGCTACGCCATAGGTGTAGATTTAGCCATACTTATTTTCACTGTTAAGGGGTGGACAAAAACTGCCTATGCCTATTTTATAGGTACACTAGCGCATAATTTAGTATATCAATTTTACCCCGAGAGTATCTGGAGTTCTATTTTAATATGCATCATGCTTTCTGCTACCATTTTTAGCTTTAGCCACTTATTCTACCACAAAGATAAAGCGGTAGAGCGCAATGACACCGCAGTCCAACCGCAAGCAAGCGCAGAAGCTTTGCGGTTAACCGCACTTATAGAAGCGGGTATTAGCTTTGAAGCACAACCATTTCTATGCCCTGAGTGCAAGCAGTCTTTTGTGAATAGCAAAAAATTAAACGGGCATATTAGTGGACATAAACAAAAAGATGAATGGCTGGCGGAGACTTATGGTAGTTGGGAAAATGAGAATTTAGAACGAAACAACATGCTTAAAGGCTAAATAAACAAGGAACTATTGAGTAGTTCCTTGTTTTATATTCTTTGCTTAAAATCAACCATTAAACTCAAAAAAATCGATGTTAATGTACTTTGTTTTACTTTACAAATTATTTAATTTTTTTATAACAAGAATAACAAGCAGGTTTAACTATAGTAGTTTTGTGGTCATCCCCACAAGAAATACAATAGTTTTCTTCATGATTGGGGTTGCCATGATGCGCCCAAATTTTATAGCAACTCCAACATAACGGTTTCTCTAAATCTACAGCAATAGATGTTTTACACCTTATACAATGCCCTCTATTTTTTTCTTCAGATGAAATAAAATGTTCTACATATTCCACTTCAGTCATTATGGCTCTTTCAATTCTCGTTTCTTTAATACTTGCATTAACGTATTTTTCATCCAAGAATTCTGAAACCCTTATTTGTTCTATACTTTGACCACTTGCTATATTATCAATTACATTAAATTCTATTTCAGAACCGACATAATCTTTGCCAAAAAACCTTTTCTTTTTATACTTAGGTCGTTTTACATAAATTGTAAAACCATCTTCCTCAAGAATATTAAAACATTTCCCCTGAGAGATATCAAAGAATTTATTGTTTCCCACTAATTTTTTATCAGCGGAAACTCCAAATTCAATATTATTCAAAAAAGAAAAATCTATCAAGTTCATTGAGGTTATAATACCCTTCTTTTCGTTACCATAATACTTACCGTGAAGATTGGGAATATAAACGATTGTTATATTGGGAAATTGGGTAAAATACTCAATATCCTGTTTCTTAAAGCTTCTACTAATATTAGATTCATTTTTACCAAATCCAAGTATAATATGTACTTGAGAGTTATTGAGATGCGTTTTAAAAACCTCTTCCTTAAAGTATTCGTCTAATTGGATAAAAGGAGAAAGTATTAATATGTATTTCTCAGCGTAATAAATTGTGTCATAAATTTCTTCTGCAAGCGGTTTTCCTGTTAAAAACTCCATTAATTCTCTATGATATTGAATTTAGTTAGACGCTAAAGATAAAAATATATGCACTAGTTTAAAATATAATTTACTAAAAACCAGCCTCTAATTCAATGACCATTATCTCTTAAAAGTTAAATCAATTTATTCAAAAGCCTCAATATCCATGAGGTTCTTCTTTTTTCAAAATAAGTCTATGTACCCAAGTACAACTTTACACACTTAACCCAACTACACACAAACCTATATTTATCCTTAAACAACCTCTTAAAGAAAAGGTTTCAATTCAAGGATAATACATGGAATTAACTATTGCATATAATGGAGCAAAAAAGGGTATAGAACTTTTCTTTAAGGGAGAACTCCCTAAAGAGTTAGCAATCTTCCTTAGAGAATTGGGCTTTAAAGAGTCATTGGGCAATACTAAAATGTGGTATGTAGATAAACATCCTGCCTATGAAAGTTTTGCTATCTCCTTAAAGGAAGTCCTTGCTAAAGGAGAAGATTGGAGAACCATTATTATAGCTCCATCTTTTGCTCCATCCTTAGAAAACATCAATGCCAATAAGTTCAGTTTGGTAACGGTTCATTATACCAGGGAAGAAAAAGTTGAAGAGACAAACTATGTCCTGTTTGACTCTTATAAGAAAGTGGCCTTAGAAATAGCAACTCGATTTGCTATTAAAACCTACGGAAACCATTTTAAGCGTATAGAGGTCTTTCCTAGAAATTACAAGGTCAAAGCACGTAAACTCTTTAAGGAAAAGCAAATTATTTACGGAACAATTCCTTTAGAAAACAGCAATTCAAAACAACCATTGCCTGTTCAGAAAAAAGAAGAAACAGCAATAGAAAAAAAAGAAGAATCACAAGTGGTAACTCAAGAAACGGATACTTCAAAACTAAGAACAACACTTGATGAAGTTATTTCCGAATTGCTCTTATTAGAAGAAACCCTGGAGGGAGAATCTGAAACTATCATTGGGACCACACTTTTTGATTTAGAAGAAGCTGTTGAAGAGCAAGACGAAACCCAATTCAAAAATCAACTTTTAAAATCCATCCAACTCTTCAAAGATTGGGTTGATGATATTGATGCCAAACATAGGTTAGTAGCAATTGCATCAATGAATAAATTGACCCAACTTTTAGATGGAACCAGTATTAAGGAAGAAAAGAAACAAAAAAAAAGCAAAGCGGTTTCCAAAGATATTTTTTCAAGAGACCACATCGTGAGAAATGTTCTTGTGCCTGAATTAGCTGGTGAGCCATTTCAATCAGGAAGTCTTAATTTAAGTGATGCCAATTTTATCAAGTTCAAATTTCCCGAACTCTACAAAATCAATGATAAAAATCTTTCGGAAGTATCAGGATTAGCGATGTTCAGGCTTTCTCAAATGGCGCATCCCACAGATTATGGTATTGATGTGCATCGTTCTAGTGTGTTACAAGAATGGGAGAATCGAGGGTCCGAAGCTTTTAAGGAACTAGGATTCCCTACAGATTTAAATTACCCCTATGTAAACATACATGTAGGTTATCGTAGTATTGCTCCTTTAGAAGCTGAAATTGGAGCAAATGAAGATAGTCACAAATGGTGGACGGTAGTTGAACATGCCAGGCCTATAGCAGACCCCGCAAAAGGAATCGCTATCATAGATGAGATGCTGATGGAACTTGTAGAAAAACGACTTGAGGTCATCAATCCCAAAACAGGCAAGCCAAAAACAGACAAAGCTTCCAAAGAAACTTTCAATGATATTGAATGGGAAATACAACGTTTGGAAAGGTCAAAGCAAGTCATTTTAGATTATCTCAATCAAGATAACCCTGCCGAACCAAAAAACCAATCCAAGCCTAAAAAGAAGAAAGTCAAAAAGCAAAAAGACTATATAGACCGTACCATAGCCATAATGCACACCAACTATTCCGATGCAAAACGTCTATCGAAAAAAAAGATTGAAGCGCTCAAGGAAGCAACTGGAGCTCCAAATTTAGGAGCCTTATGGGAAGCGGTAGAACTCAGTTGGCTTTTATGGTATAAAACACTCTACAAAGAACCCATTCCTTTTGAAGCTCGACTTAAAAAGATGATTCATTTTTGGAACAGCATTCAACCGACCTATGCTTATTCAGACAGTAGTAAAGAACTGTACAAGCAGTATTCAACTCCTTGTCCCATTGGGGCTATTATTGCACAGTACACGGGTATGGATGATGCTGAGTTCATCTTTGAACCTAGTGCTGGAAATGGGCTATTGCTTGTGGGGGCTAATCCAAGAATTACTCATGTTAACGAAATTGATAAAAGCAGAACACAATCTTTAGAATATCAAAAATTCGGCAGAATTACCTCAGAGAATGCTTCTGAGCCTTTCCCCGAAACGATGCATAGGGTTCATGATGTGGTCGTTACCAATCCTCCCTTTGCCAAATGGGAAGCTTCCAAATTTGACAAGGAGCGTATTGCCAACAAGTATTTTAATAAGCAACGCGGTATTGCTCGTCATATTCGATTGGAACATTTGATGGCTGGATTGGCATTGTATACCATGACAGACAATGGTAAATCTGCTATTATCATTATGGGGCATGTGTATTATGGCGATGATGGACTCTTTGCCAAATATCGTCCATTCTTCAACTGGCTTTACCGCCACTACAAGGTGGACGATATTATCAATATGAACAGCTATAAACTTTACAACAAACAAGGAACTGTAACTAAAACAATGCTCATTCTAATCGGTGGACGTAAAACCACACCTTCTGGAGTAGCTCCTAATCAATCCGAACAACCACATTTGGAAAAGGTAGTAGAAACCTTTGAAGACTTATGGGAGGAAGTAAAACTTCATACAAATCCTAATATAGACACCCTTATTACCCAACTTAAAACAGCTAGAATACAATGATTTTCATAAACAACCAATTAATGCCAGACGACAACTCGGCTATTCTTTTTATGACCACCAATACCAAGGCTTTTGAACGCTATGAAGACCATGAGGCTTCTATCTATATGCAACTACATGATTTAGTGGAGCAGGCTTTTGCTAATGGGGAGAACCCAATGGCTCTTATTGAGGATTATTTGGAACTGGTCTATACCGAAGGGCAATCAGTCAAAGAAATTGCAGACTTCCTAGCGCATACAGATAAGATGCAACTGGCACTATGGACACTTAAAGAAAGTTGGGACAACATGGATACTTCTGTACCCGACAACTCCCTCATGTATGGGGGCATGGAAAAAGAAGAAGCCATTCAATTGTATTCAGAAATCACACTTCGCACTTACCTCGAAGCTCTAGCACAACACAATAATGAGTAATCAAGAACTAAAAATAGAACCCAGCGAGTTTACCAAGGATGCTAAAGAAATGGCTAATCTAGCTGAAAAGCAAAGTGCCTTGGTTCCTTACGAGCCCAAGTCAAAAGCACCGTATCGAATGCAGACCCTCATTCCTCGAAACATGGCTTTTGAAGTCCAAAAATCCTTGAATTCCATTGTGAAATCTCAAGGAAACATCGATAATTATGTACGTGACCAACTCAAATACAAATCTACCAAGCAACTTTGGAAAGGATTGGGGGCTGAACAAGTGGATGCCGTAGGCTTATATCTCAAACAGTTTGACAAGGAACAAGGCATTATTATAGCAGACCAGACAGGAATTGGCAAGGGTCGGCAAGCTGCTGCGGTGATACGACATGCTGTTATGCAAGACTACCTTCCTGTCTTTTTCACCAAGAAGCCCGACCTATTTACCGATATGTATCGAGATTTAAAGGCGATTGGTTTTGATAATATTCACCCATTTATAGTAAATACCGATACCAATGCTAAAATTAAAGATGCTGATGGACATGTGGTATTTAGTCCACTAAGTAGTACCGCTCAAGCTGAACTCATTTCCTCTGAAATAGAATATGCTACCGAGAGTCCTGAGTCTATCGCGTATCACAAGAAAATAGGGAAGCGATTACCTAACCCTGATACCTATCCAACGATAAAAATCCCTAACGCCCTAGACCATTTACCTGTAGGTTACGATATGGTTTTCTGTACCTATTCGCAAGTGCAATCCGCACATCCCTACAAACGCTTATGGCTTGAAAAAATGGTAGCCAACGGGATTGATAGCAGTAAGAAATACAAAAAAGTAGTATTCATTTTGGATGAATCCCACATGGCGGGTGGTTTTGACTCCATAATCGGTACTTGGATGCGTGAGGTATTGCCCAAGACCAAAGCCTGTTGTTTTCTCAGTGCCACCTTTGCCAAATACCCCGAAGTGATGCCTTTTTATGCCAAGAAAACTGCTATAGCTGAAACAGGATTGAGCGACAGTAGTTTTGTACGCTCGATGACCAGTGGTGGCTTGGCTTTACAGGAAATTGTAGCTTCCAATCTATCCGAAAGCGGTCAGCTTATTCGTAGACAACGCTCCAATGAAGGCATCAAAGTAGATTATATCACATTGGATAAAGAGCCACAGCGCAGTAAAAGTCGTGCCAGTGTCAATCGTATTATTAGTTTAATGAACGAGGTTGTGGCATTCGAACAAGAGTTTGTCGCTCCTATTCTAGCTGATATTCATGCAACCGCTAAAGGGCAAGGTGAACGCATGACTGCCAAACCAAGGGGACTTGGTGTAAAACAAGCGCCCTATTTTTCTAGAGTGTTTACTATCATAGACCAAATGCTATTTGCCTTAAAAGTTAAAGATGTGGTTGCCCACACCATAAAACTATTAAAGGAAGACAAAAAAGTAGTGATTGCCTTTAAATCTACGATGGGTTCATTTCTTAAAGATTTAAACCTAGTAAGTGGCGATATCATTCCTGAGGAACAAATGGATTTTACCCGAACCTTGGTAAAAGGTCTTGATGGAATTTTTAACTATAGTTACACTGCTATAGATGGCGAAAAAACACGAGAGCGGATTGACTTGGAAGAACTTCCTCAAAATGGCATTGATGCGTATCACGATATCAAAAAGCGCATGCTTTTGGAAAGTTCAGGGCTCAGTATTTCTCCTATTGATGAACTAATAAAGGATATTCAAACCCAAAAGAAACCTAAATATATCGGAGGGCATTCCAACACCTACTTTAAGGTTGCAGAAGTTACGGGACGTAATCAGCGTGTCGCTATAAGTGGCGATGACATCGTTGTTGAATCCTTTAGAAGCAATACTGAAAAATCCTTTCGATTATTTAATAGCGGAGAATTTGATGTGCTCCTTATCAATCAAAGTGGTAGTACGGGTTCTTCGGCGCATTCCAGTAAGGATTTTAAAGACCAACGCCAACGTGCCATGATTGTGCATCAGTTTGAACTTGATATCAATACCGAGGTACAAAAGCGAGGGCGTATCAATAGAACAGGACAAGTGAACCTCCCTGAATATTATTACATCACTAGCGATATTCCCACCGAAAAACGATTGCTAACGATGCTCAAAGCCAAACTAAAATCATTGGATGCCAATACTACGGGTTCTCAAAAAACGAATGATGACACGCTTAAAAGTGCTGATTTCCTAAATAAATATGGAGATATCGTGGCGTGGAATTGGGTGGATGAAAATCAAGAGCTCATGGAACAATTGGGTTATCCTACCTATTATAAAAAAACCAGTAAAGAGGGTAATGTATACTACGAGCGTAGTGAATCCAAACAAGGTGCCATACGTCAGCTCACAGGAAGAGCGGGATTGTTAAAAGTAGAAGACCAAGATGCCTTGTACGATGATTTACTGGAGCGTTACGACCATCAGATAAAATTAGAAAGACAACAAGGCACCTACGACCTAGAAACCGAATTCTTACCCCTTGATGCCGAAGTAAAAAAGCGTTTCTTATTCCAAAAAGGACAGGGAGGCTATACCCCTTTTGGAAAAGATACCGTACGAGATATTACCATAATCAATAATCTGAAACGTCCCTTTACCAAACAAGAAATAGATTTACGCATACAAGATGCTTTGGAAGGTGAAAAACCCGTAAGTGTACGCTTAAAATTAGAGAATACTATTAATGAAGCTTACCCTAAACTATTAGAGGAGCGTAAAGCCAATCGATTCAAGGTTATTGAAAAGCTTAAAGAAGACCGCGATGTTTTACCCAAACGAGGAAGCGGAACTACTGAAGAAGAAAACGAAAAAATACTTTCGGATTGGAACAAGCTAGAAACCTTGATTAGTCAAAAAACGAGTCAGCTCGCTACTTATATGGCAGGCTTGGAAAATATCCAACGTACCATCTTGCGTTACATAAACATGTGGCATATTGGTGATGTGATTCGTGTCCCTTTTATCGGTACAACATTACAGGCTTCTTGGGGAATATTCTTAGGAGTGAGTATCGGGAAATCGGGTAAAAACCCCTATACACTTAGTAATATCAGTTTAAAATTTGGCGTTACCGATTCTCGGAAAATGCTGACCTATAGTCTGCAACCCGCTGAACAAAGTTTTATTAGTCAAATATTTACCGAAAGCAAGGATATATCGGAATCTGACGTGCAGATGGTTAATTTAGAATGGAATGACCTTATAAAAAAAGCATCTTCTAAACGTGAGCGCAGACATATTTTAACGGAGAATATCGTAGGAGCATCCAATCAGATTGGAACACAAAATAAGCTTATCAAGTACAACACCAAGGAAGGCGTTATTAAAAATGGCATTTTACTTCACAGGGACTTTGGAAAAGATGGTGAAGCCGATAGCGCTGTGCTCCCTATTTCAGAAGCACATCCTATTATTAGCAAGCTAGAGGTAGATACTTCTTTTACTGACCACAAGCTTAGTTTTCGAGCAAAGCGATTAAACGAGAACTTTTTCCAAGTATTCCTAAGTAAAAGAGACCTCTACCAAGCCATTATTGATGAAAAATTACGAAGCTTATTATTTGATAAAAATGAGCAAACACCTGATGAACTCCCAAACTTTGTCCAAAATGCAGGAGAGATGACAGGCACGTTGCATTGGAGTAATATCGAACGATTTTTAAAAAGACTTGATGCTTTTGATGTTCAGTTTTTAGGAGAGGCAAGAGAACTTGAGGATTGGGAAATTGAAAACGAAACCGATTGGAAATCTAAAACCAAACAGAAAAAAGGGAATTTCAAATATCAATTAGGTCGTCCTTATGGGCAGGGTAGCAATCCTACTATTGGATTTGTTAATTATGAAGAGCCTTCCTCTAATCATGAATTTGGAATTGTCATTTACAACCGTGCGCTTACGGATAAAGAGAAATATAATTATTCCTTAATTCCCATTTTTAAGAATGCTGAAGAACCTTACCAAGAATGGAAAATGGCTTTACTGGAAACAGAACTTAAAAACGAGTTTAATGCAATTATCGAAAAATCCCGAAAGCTTCCTTTGCACAGTGCTATTGAAAAAATGGGCTATTTTATTTTCAATAACCAGCACGAAGATGGCAACTCTGAATTTGTATTTGGAAACTATAGCCCACAAGATTTAGGACGTGTATTTTATGAAGATACTATTGCCCAAATTTCGGATATCGATACCTTAATTAATCAATTAGAAATAGCGATTCAATAATGAATAACAGAAAATTAAATATCCCTGAAATACAACAGATTCCTCAGTTTATGAAAATCTTAGATGATTTGAGTGTGGGGAATAACCCTTATCTAGTCGGAAGTGCCGGAACAGGAAAAACCACTTTGGGAGAAAAGGTAGCCTATGCCTTATATGGACGTTCTGAAAATGATAGCAAGGACTTGCCTTTTACCATTGTGAACTGCAACCAATGGACTTCCCCTATTGATATTAAGGGTGGACAGACCATTACAGGCTACAAAGAAGGCGCATTAATTGAAGCTTGGCGAGATGGTAAAATTTTAATCCTGGACGAAATGCCAAAGCTTGATGCCAATACCGCTGGCTTGCTTAATGATGCACTTGCCAAAAGCGCCCGTGAAGAGGCTATTATTTTTAATGGCAATAACGAGCCCATTACCAAGCATAGAAATTTTGGCTGTATTGCTACGGGTAACGTTATAGGTAAAGGTGCTAGTGGAAATTATGTAGGGAACAACAAACAGGATGCTTCATTATTAGACCGTTTTAGTGGTTGTATTTATCGTATTGGCTTTAATGAAACTTTGGAACGCCAATTAGTATATCCTGCTGTGGTAAATATCTGCTTGGATATTCGTAAATCGATTCTGAAGTATGAAGGCAAGGAAGCTGGAGATGATGATACAGAAGATATCATGACCTTACGTACCATGCTCAACTTAGAACGTGCCTACGAACTAGAAATGAAGCGCGAAACAGGAATGAAAGATGAGTTTGGAAAGACTTACCTTAAAATGCCCAATGGTAAAACACTCAAAGATGGTTTGCTCAGCTATTTTTTAGCTATGACCAAAGAAAAGGCTGAACACATTAAAAATGAGGTCAATTTAGAAGGTTTTCTAAATTCTTATAAAGGAAGTGTGATGAAAAAGGAGTTTATAAAAGAGTTTAAACGGCGTATAGGATAATCTATAAGTCCATTTTAATTGGGACTAAACGGATATCCTCCTATATTCTTAACTATTCTTTTAGAAGCCTCTGCTTTTTGAGGCTTTCTAATAGAACGGCTGTAAATAAGTTTACCGATGCGTTGTACCTCTGGGAGCAATCTAACTTCTATATATTCTAGCTCCCCTGTATGTGGGTTATAGTGCTTATTATATGATTCCAAGTGGGCTCCCGAAAACTCAATGTCGTATATCTTATCTACTCTATTTTCCTTATAGAATCGTAACCGCCCCTTAATTGAATATGCTTTCAATATAATTTCGTTCAGTAATTCATTAATATTGGTACTACCCTCTAATTTCAAATGAAAATCGCCACTAAGTAGCGCTTCAATTCGTGGCTTCTTTGAATTAGGATTGGTAATGACACATTTTTGGGGATTCAAAATCGGATATTCTTTACCCGAGATAAAAAGACTTGCTTGAGGCATATATCGCTTGGTTTAAAATAAAGGGTGGAACTTCAACTTATCAGCAGAGAGGTACGACCAAGCACCCTGAGACAAATAAGAGAAGCCCACCCCAAACCGAAGTGGGCGTTCTACTTATAATTCTTGTCTCTTAAATTGGTCGTTTTCTCTACTAAGAATTATAGCATAACGCTACAATATGATATGTTTAAAATTCTTTGCTTTACCTATAAATTTTGTTTTTTATTAGAAATATAAAAATAGAGAAATTGCACGAATGTACACGCTTTAAAATGCGTTTTTCCTATTAGCCATTTTTAGACTGACCCCTAAAAAATGGTACCACACTACATTTATCAACAGTAATACTCATAAACTCAAAAATTACTTTTATGAGAATTCATGAGTCGTCCGCAGAAACATACCATTCAAACCCCTCAAATCAAATACAACTATTTGCTCTTTGATAGTGTCTTTGCCTTTAATGATTTTGTAGACGAAGAAACCTCTCTGCTATCAAAAGGCAATAGCGCAAGATGGAACCACGTCAAGAACGGCACAAAGATTCAACTTCGAAAAGGTACAGATTGGTATGGAACTCCCTCTCCTAAAAGTATAGATGAGCTAGAAGCACATCGTACTTTTTTAGGTATGTCGCTAGTGGAAAGTATACAACCAAAAATCAAGAAAAGTCTAGCTACATATTTGGAGCATCTAGAAAATAATGTTCTCCCTAAACCTAAGATAGCTTATAATGATAGAGGTTTAGGAATATTTTCATTTGAGCGTGCTACCATGGCCCTATACAAAAAATTCCCACTTAATACCCAAACCCCAATACATACTGCCGTAAGTCAAATGAATATTGAATTACGGAATCACCAAATCCAAACTTCTGTTAAAAATGTCTACGCTTATTTTCAAAACAAGCAATCCTCTTACCCTTCCATGCAATTATATATTATGTCTGGAGCAAATGCAGATGTTAAAGGAAATGAGCTTTTATATGTGGGCTTAGCTTGTGCAGAACTTGTTGAGTTTTTAGAACTCCGTGGTATTGCTGTTGAAGTAAATGTGATGCTAGGGACATCATTCGATAATCAAGTGAATATGGCACAAATCCGAGTAAAACGTTTCCAGGATAGATTAGATAAAAACCAACTCTTGCTTATTAGCAGTGACCCCAGATATTTTAGGTATCGAGGTTTTAAGGGATTGGTGGCAATATGCAATTATTTTGGTTTAACCATTCCTTCTGGTCTGGGCAGGATTACAAACAGTATGGGAAACTCCTTTGTAAAAAATACGAATAGAAATGGGTTTGTTTTTGAACAGAGTTATTCGATGGACTCAGCTGTTAAGGAGGTTTCACAAATTATTTTAAACTATAAAAATCAGTCACAAAAAAATGGATAAGAAAACATTAAAAGTGGGTGTCATTCAAAAGATAATGGATAGAGCTATTGAGATTAATAAATCTTGTAAAGAGCAATGTCGAGATTTTCAGATTATGGTATCGCCAAAGCATGAAAACACTCTAATTCTACGATGGACAAACATAGATATTTCTAATATCGATAATCCCGTACAATGCTATCGCTATGAATGCTTTAAAACTGATGGTACTCCCCAACTGTGCTCCATCCATTATACCAATCAAGAAGATGCCAATATTTTTTTTTGGTCGCTAGAACCATTACACCAACAACAATGTGCCATAGACCATAAACTTTAAAATATGTATAAAACAAAAAATATAACCAAGGAAGCTTTAAAAGCGCTAAAGATTAGAAATCAAGATGAAATTATAGCACTTACGGGAAGCGAACTAAACCCCGTAAAAGCTTGGGAAGTTATTAAATCAGCTTCCGATAATTTTAATAAATCAGATACAAAAGCACAGGAAGCCGATGTGCTTTTATACAACATACTTCATCCCGAAGTTAAGAAACAAGTAAAGAAAGAAACTTCAAAAACGAACAACAAAGAAGTTATAAGTATTCGTGAACGTGAACGTGCCCGAACTTTAGCCCTATTAGAACTAGAATTACTAATTGCCTCTTAAACTTAAAACAATGACCATACAACAATTACAAGCACTCGACATGAGCCAAGTACAACCTGAAGCATTACAGACTGCTGTTAAGGATATACTTGATGATTACAAAAAAACATCGGACAAAACAGCTTTTGAAGAAATTGCCAAAGAGAATATTGAAAAAGTATTTCTCCTAGTTGAACGCCTAGCGCCTAAAGCAATTAAAAAAGATAAAGTCGAAAAGAGTGAAGCCAAAAAGGATATCAAAAAGGAAGAAAAGAAAACTTCTAAGCCCAAAGAAGCTACACCCAAAAAAGAAGTCAAACCCACTAAAACCGTAAAAAAAGAATTGGATGGTTTAAATGCGGACATCAAGGCGTGTAGATTAAAAATCCGACTTTTCAATGAAGAGAAACGTAAGCATGAACCGCAAAAGCCAAAACCAAAACGACATACCAAAATCAAAAATCACTTTATAGCGATTGCCAATTTGATTCCACCGGCACATAAGGATAATGTAAAGATGCAAAAGGAAGCCGAGAAGATTTTACTACGTGCACATCGTGGTATTATGAATACCTACGGAATCAATTTCGTTCGTGCTGAAGCTGGCGAAAAAGCTATTAAAGAGAAATATGATAAAATGGAAGAAAAAGCCACTAAATAATTATGAATAAAAAAGTATTAATCATCACAGGAGCAGGCTTAGCCATTGGTTTTGCCGAAGCGCTTATTTACTATAACCTTGGTAAAAACTCAAAAGGGGAAAAGTTCAAATTTCAAGTACCTAAAGGTGTGGAACTGTTAAAGACCACAGGCATTATTATAGCAACCTCTCTAGCTACTGCTGCACTTTCTAATATTCTGGAAAATGCGGTAACAGACACACCAAAATCCATCCCAGTAATTGCATAAATTATGAAAAAGATAGAACACCAAGTATTTTTAAAAAATAATACGCTCGATAAAAAATTATTACTTCAACCTATCCAAGAGAAGATAAAAATCTTTGATAGAATGTACGCTCTATTAGAAACGGTTTCCGATTGCGAAAAAGGAGATTTACTGGAGCAGTTAGAAGAACTAGACCTTGAAATACTTGAGGACATTGATGAAGAATATGCAGACAAATTAGAATTCAATGAGATTGAAGAGGAATTAGAATCAAAACCGAAGCTAGAAAAGGTGCCAATCCAAAAACCAAAACCTACGGACGAATCCATATTGGATGAACTTACAAAAATGGGACGCACCCAAGATATTGGACGTGCAACCTTTAGAGACTTAGGTATTAAAGCCGAACTCGGTTGGCAAACAACCATTGGCAAATACACTATTAAGCGCACTAGTGTTTTTAGATACCGCTATGCTATTGAGCAACATTAATTATAAACAATAAGCCTAAAGATGTCTTTATTTTTAGGCTTATTGCTTATACTAACGGGTTAACCGTATAAAAGTAATATTGGTATTTAAAAACCACAGGATAAGAATCATAATGCGAGATACTAACTAAATATCCCATGGTTTAGTTCGCTATTAATTATACTTAAATTTCAAATTTAATTGTTCGCATGCCCCCGCACTACATCAAGTATAAATCAATCAGCACTTGTTAAACATATTCCTTGTTAGCACCTCTCTATGAGGTAAATATATACAACTTTTTAACTATTAACAGAAGTCTTTTTTAAATATTATTTAGGCTTTTTTTCGTTTTTACAAAAACAATATAAATAGGTTATAAATCAATTAACAAATTCACGAAAACTTATTCTCAGTAGTTTGGCTTTTAAATAATTCGTTATAAGCCCAATGAAAAAAACAGTTCACGATTATCACGATTTACAAGACAGTATCGATAACCTAATAGGCAAATTCGGTTTGCCTAAAACTATAGAGGTCATTGATAGTTTGACCAATAACACAGCCCTTACCACAAAGGACAAAGAGAAGACCAAGTTATTGCTCATTTTTGTTATTGCTCAGAGTATTGAGGTCTTTGATTTAAAAGAAGAAAGCTTTTACTCCAGTCCAGTACAAGAATACCGAGAGGCACGTATGTCCTGCTACTATTTACTTAAAAAATATACGGATAGTAGTTATGCGAAAATTGGAGAAAATTTCAAGCAGTCTAAAAGAGCCATATTATATAATTACCACAAGTGCGATGAGATTTTATCCATCCCTCAGTTTTACAAATCATTTGTAGAAAAATTTAAAATCCTAGAGAATAACACTATCAATTTTATAGCAAAATTGAACTAGCCTATGCAAGATAAAATAGCCCAAGAAGTTCAAGAAGCCCTTACTACTAGTCCCGAAAAGATTCATTTTGAACAAATCCAAGATGAAGATAGCAGTCCACTTAATCAGCCTGTTGTAGAAAAAGATATTGGTGGAGAACGTCCTATGGACAATGAAGAAAAACAGAAAAATTGGAATGTTTGGAAGCCTGATATGGGAGCCAAAAGCATTGAAGAAATACAAGCTCAAAACCAAAGCACATCTACCGATTTTAGAAGCCAAGTGGAATCTAGTGTAAAACAAGAACGCGCCCAAGAACCACTCGATGCTCCAGAGCAAGAAATTAATGGAAATGCTATACATGACGATACTGATAATACTATTGCAGATAGCACTTTTGAAGTGCCTTTAGCTCAAGCCAATCAGACCGCAGATGCGCTTTTGGGAATGACCAACAATGTACTTGCCATAGGTGGTGGGTATTTTGTTAAGATAGGCAAGCATAAAGAGTTTTATGAGTTTGACGAGATTATTCAAGTTATTGATGAACAGAATGAAAAGAACATTCAGCGCATCAAACTGGATAAAGAAGACCAAGCTTTATTACGTCCTTTGCTTGCACAAGTATTGCGCAAAAAAGCTAAGAAACTAACCCCTGAACAGCAACTTATGGGGGCAGTTGTTTCTATACTGATGAAAAAAGCCCAAATAATCATGGAGGTGCGTGCCGAAAATAACTTACTGGAAGAGCGCATACTCGATATTATTAGGGAAGAAAAGGGAGGTATTGTCCATTCCGAAGAACAGGAAGAAGCGGATGAGGGTATGGAAACTACATCTGCCTTAAACACCCAACAAATAGAAAAAGAAAAAAAACCACCTGAAACATCTGAACATTTTGTCCAGGACATCGAAGCAGAAGAAATAAATGATGGCATCTCCGTATTAGAGGTGGCTGAAGAACTTAAAACTGATTCCTAATGGCAAAAGTAAAACCAAAAAGAGGACGTAAGCCTATCAAGCACTTAAAAGAAGATTTAGATAGACAACCCATGATTATGTTGGTTTGTGGGGAAACTGGGGTTGGAAAAACCTATCGAAACAAATTGGAAATCAAACATTATATGATGGACCACCTTGCCGTTGGCAAAAAAGGACGCAAAGTATTGGCTTTCGATACCAATGATGATGATTACCCCCAATTTAGAACCGTAAGCCCTAATCACCTTAAGGCTTTGACCAAGGTTTCGTCTCGCAGAATTCGCCCCTTTAATCCCGATGGTTCTCCTATGGATAATGACCAAAAAAAAGAGGTCATTACCAAAATAATGAAACACTATAAAAACGGATTGGTGGTCTTAGATGATATTGACCATTACATGACTGGCGCTAAAGGACAATCTATGATTGGGGCGCTCTGTACGGTTCGCCACAAGGGTATCGATGTGGTATTGACCCATCAATCCGTAGCTAAGATTACCACCTCAGAATGGCAAAACTGTACCTGGCTTAGATTGCACCACCAAGTGGACGATGTGACTCGTTACCGTGAGCGTATTCCCAAATATCAAATGGTACGTATTGCACAACTTATTGTAGATGAGCAATACGAACTGTGCTCCAATGCCTTTTCTGAAGGAAAAATTACGGAACAAGAATATAAAATCCAGAAAAGCTTTTTTGTGTATGTGAATATGCGGGAACAGCGTATTAAAGGATGCAGTAGGTCTGCATTTATAAGAGCCAGTAAAAAATTTATCGACCAGGAAGAAAACCGTAAAGTTAAAATGTTACTCAATGAACAGGACTTTGATGGCAATCATATTTACAAAACTAAAAATGATGCCATCATTAAAATGATTTCTGATAAATTGAGGTATCACGAAAATGGATTAAGCAACGATGTATAGTGGAAAAAATTTAGCAAAAACGACTCTATAATAGAAAAAATTTAGCATCCCACAAAGAATTGATATTTATACTGGAAAATATTTAATTATATTATAATGGAAAATATTTAACAAAAACGAACGTATAATGGAAAATATTTGCCAATTTTGTATAATTATACATTTATAATGGAAAAAAATAGTCAAATACACCTTCAAGAAATTATTTATGGTTCTCCAGACTCTACTATTTCTAGGCAAATATCAAAATTAGAGAAAGAAGGTCAAATTAGAAAGATAGCTTCAAGGATCTATACCTCTAATCTTGAAGATACGCATGAAGATATTATCCAACGTAATATTTTTCCAATTCTCGGAAATCAATATCCAGGTGCCGTACTAAGTCATCGCTCTGCGTTTGAATTTAAGCCCACGTCATCAGGGCAATTATTTGTTACCTATAAATACACAAAAAAAGTACAGCTTCCTGGCATTACCATTAGGTTTATGAAAGGAGCTACTGCTATTGATGGAGACACTCAATTTTCAGGAGATTTAATGGTATCACAAAAAGAAAGGGCTTTGCTCGAGAACCTCCAAATATCAAGAAGACCTGGCCCCGATTCTAAAACACTTACATTTCCTCAAATAGAAGAAAAATTAGAACAGATTATACGAATAAATGGAGAAGAGGAATTAAATAAAATAAGGGATAGAGCGCATGAAATTTCAGAAAAAATAGGAATGCCTAAAGAGTTTAAGAAACTCAATCAAATTATAAGCGCCCT
Source organism: uncultured Algibacter sp. (assembly GCA_947499935.1). Lineage (GTDB taxonomy): Bacteria > Bacteroidota > Bacteroidia > Flavobacteriales > Flavobacteriaceae > CANMQH01. The sequence continues at coordinate 190,722 of CANMQH010000002.1, forward strand.
GCTTACCACAAAACCTTCAAGTATACTGAAGTCCCCTTTAGCAACAGCGAGAGCCTTTGGAGTACCTTATGACCCTGCTCGTATAGAATTATTCGAAATTTTGTTTAGAACATTAAAGCAACAAGAGTTTAAGCATCTTGAAGAACAAAATACAACTACAAGCGCCTATCGAAATTTTGCGTTTTACGAGAGTTATTTTTCAAATTACATAGAAGGAACCGTATTTGAGGTAGATGAAGCAAAACAAGTAATAGCCACCCAAAAACCATTACCTGCCAGACATGAAGATTCTCACGATGTACTGGGTACATACCAATTGGTTTCCAATAGACGTGAAATGCAAATTGTACCTCACTCCAAAGAAAACTTTGTAGAGATACTTCAGTATCGACATAAAATTTTATTGGATGCACGAAAGGATAAAAAGCCCGGAAAGTTTAAAGACAAAAATAATAGAGCGGGTAATTCATTTTTTGTAGATAAGGAATTGGTATTGGGAACTTTGTATAAAAGTTTCGACTATTATAAGGCTCTTACAGATCCTTTTGCAAAAGCGGTTTATATCATGTTTGTGGTAAGCGAAGTACATCCCTTTTTGGATGGAAATGGTCGTGTTTCTAGAGTAATGATGAATGCAGAATTAACTACGGCTAATCAAACCAAAATAATCATTCCAACAGTTTATCGTGAAGATTATTTAGGTGGTCTGCATCGGTTAACTAGAGCAAAAGACCCCAATGTATTTATAAGAATGCTCAATAGGGCGCAAGCTTTTAGCCATACTTTAATAGGAAACAATATGGAAGAAATGGAGGATACCCTTGAGCGTAGTAGTGCATTTAAAGAAAGTAATGAAGGGGTTTTGAAGATTATTGGATAAGCCTCTTAATACGATATTTTTTTATCATCTTTTAGACAAACAATACTCTGCGTCTTATTTCAGACAATCAAAACTATAATATTCCTATCGATGAAATACTAGAATTATTGGAATTCACATATAGCATCAACATCTAAGAGTATGATGAGTAAGAATTGAAATTGGCTAGTATTATTACTATGTTTAATGAGCCTCGAATTGAGTTAAAAGCTTTGGAGAAAATCATAAGAATCTTTGACTTGGAATTTTACCGAATAGCGTTTGTGGTTTATATTAATTCTCACGTATTATAAATTAAAAACCTACTGAATTATAGGTTTTTATATATGAAAATTAATATATTGTCGCAGAAATAGCTAAACTTAGTTGTATTTGTTTATAGGTTACACACAAGCTAAAAAAACTAACTATGGAAGACAATTCTACAAAAATCATTATAGCAATTATTGCTCTTGTTACAGCAATTATTGGTGGTGCTCTGATTTCAATTAATAAATCTCGAAAGCGAAATACAAAGACAAATCAAGACAATATAAAAATAAAAGGCAATAAGAATAAAGTAATTGGTGGTGACGATAACTCTAAAAATTAATGCTAAAAAATACAAAGCAAAATAACGCCAACATATCTGGCTCGAAGAATAAAATAATTGGTAGAGATGATAATTCGCAAACTAATAATTACATAGGTTCAAATGGTAAATTATCATCTCTGTTTGAAAAACTCAAAGGAAGTGTAGATAATAGTGAAGAAATTGAAAAAATATCAGATAATTTAAAAAGATATACGACACGTAGAGATACAATAGGCCTTGAACAAAAATTAAAAAATGCAGAAAAAAGCTATTTGTATGAAGACTTTGCCTGGCTAAAACAAGAGTTTCACAAAAAGCTTGTTTATTACCAAAATTATGAACCTGCTCAAGAAATATTTGCCTTTATTTTAGCAATAGTACTTGAAAAGTATATTAATCTAATTAAGCCAATGCTACGAGAAGGCATGTCAGAAAGAGAAATATTAGCAACGATATCAAATGACGTTGTAAAACCAATTTTAGATTTAATCGAATCAGAAGGTTGCGATGATATAATTGGTTTATCATCAACTGAAATTCAAGGAATGTTTCATTATCTCACAGGCAATTGCCACATAAATTGGGAAGTATGATTGTATATCAAAAAGCATATGATTTATATCACACAGTTTACAGAATGATGAAACTGCTTGCTCATTTTAAACAAGATGGATTAATAGAAATAGATAGGTTAAGAATTTGGGATTACTATTTACTTTATCCAAATAAAATGAAAACCATAAGATTAAAACGTGAAGAACAAGACGTCAAAAAAATAATTAAAAACTATATCGTGAAAGAGGAAAATCCTTACGAAATGATTATAAACGACCGAAAAATGTTTGAGAAAATCAAACCATATCAAATGACGGCTATAAAATGTCTAGCTTCATATGGAATAGTGAATAAAGATTATCTTCAAGAAAACAGAATATCAAGTATTAATAAAAACATATTTGATGATTACGCAGATGATTTTAAGGACTTAAGCGTGCAAGAAGAAAATGCAATTAAACTTTTAACAAGTCATTTTTATCAAATTTCTTTATTTGGTGTTGACGGTTTAAAAAGTAGAACAGGATTATTAGAAAGTAAATATGATGCATAATAACCTCTTTTTTAACAGAATGAAAATTTACACCAGAAATGGTGAGATTGCTTATGATGAAATTTTTCATAAAGGAATTAATATTATAAGAGGTAATAATAGTAGTGGTAAATCTACTATCACTCATTTTATGTTTTATGTATTAGGTGGAGCTTTTAATGATTGGGTAAAAGAAGCCAAAAAGTGCTCATACGTAATAGCAGAGATAGAGATAAATAAAGCACCTCTAACCTTAAAAAGAGAAATCAACCTTAACAAATATGGAAAAGGAAACAAGACAGAAGGTTTATTCATTTTTTGGGGAACTTTAGAAGAAGCCGAAAAAGAAACCGAAGGTTGGCAAAAATTTAATTTTAATACAACCGATAATAAAAAAAGCTTTTCAAATGTATTATTTGAAAATCTCGACCTTCCTATAGTAAAAGGTGATAATAATATAACATTTCATCAAATACTTAGGCTACTCTATTTAGACCAAGATTCACCCACAAATTCTTTATTCTATTATGAAGAATTTGATACCACATTGACCAGAGAAACAGTTGCTGATTTATTACTTGGAGTTTATAGACAAGAATTATACGATAAGAAACAAAGAAAAGTTGAAGCAGATAAAGAACTTGATGAAACCAAAAGGGAAATCAAAGTAATAAAACGTTTTATTCAAAATCCGTATGACCTTATACCAAGTAGCTTAAATCTTCGCATTACAGAGAAAGAAAAAGAAATCAATCAAATTGAAAGTAATATTATTGATTTAAAAAACCAAGAGAAAAAAGTTCGTTTCACTCAAAAAACACAACTTGACTTTGAAAAGCTTAATACAGAAGCAATTTTACAACGTCAAAAGGTAAAAAAACTTGAACAACAAATTAATAACTTCACATATGAAATTGAGGATACAGATTATTTTATTGAAGCACTAAAAAACAAACTAAAAGCTTTAAATAAATCTATTTTGACCCGAGATTTATTAGGTAATTTCCCTATACAAAATTGTCCAGAGTGTTTGTCACCTATAGAACCAATTGAAAATGAAAGTGTCTGTAAACTATGTAAAACTGATATTGACGATAGTTTTGGTATAACTCAAGCAAGAAAAATAGAACAAGAAATTGATTTTCAAATTAGAGAATCAAAAAACCTTATATCTATTAAGAAAAGACAACTACTAGAATTACAAGCCGAATTGGAATCGAATAAATTAGAATTATTTCATATTCAACAAAAAGTAAACAGTAGTATTAATGATGTAAAGACAATAAGGCAAGAAAAGTTAGACCAATTATATGTAGACAAAGGATTTATTGAAGGAGAAATAATTCAATTGAGAACACTTTTTGAAAATGCAGAAATATATCAAAGCTTGATAACGCTTCAGTCAGATTTAGAACAAGAGATTGAAACTTTGGATTTTTCAATTAAAAAAATTACCACCGAACAAGAGAAACTCAAAATAGATATCAAAAATATAATTGAAAAAGAAGGTATATACCTTTTAAACAATGATCTTAAAAGACAAGAGGACTTCTTTCAAGCAAAAGAATTCCATATTGATTTTAGAAATAACATGGCATACATATCTGACAAAGACGCCAAGTATTCAGCCAGTTCAAGTTTTTATCTGAAAATTTCTGCAAGATTTTCTATTTTCCTTGCCTCACTTGGTATTAAAAGAATGCGATACCCAAGGTTTATTTTCTGTGATAATATGGAGGATAAAGGGATTGAGAAAATAAGAGCTGAAAATTTTCAAAAAATACTCGTAGAAGAAGCTGAAAAATTTAATTCAGAAGATTATCAGATGATTTACACAACATCATTTATTCCAACAGAATTAAATGTTGACAAATACACTGTGGGAGAATTCTATACCGAAAAAAATGCAAGTTTAAAAAATGTATAAAGCCTATTTTGAAAACAGGATTAAACTATAAATAATTTAACCCTGAGTTTTTCAACTTACAAAGATTTTAGGATAGTGTCTATTTCTAAGACAGTAAATGTTGTATCCCTCCTCCATAACTTAAACAAACCAAATGATTCTAAACCTCTTTTAAGAGCTTCTTCTTTATTGATTATATTTTTAAATCCGAAAAATACCAGTCTAAAAAGATATCAATTTTGAGGGAATGTTTTCTATAACAACATTCTTCTTCATTTTATTACTACAATAAAGCGAGCAACTTATTATACCTAAAACTATTTCATTAAATTTCAATAATTGCTAATTTCATTCAGGTAACACTTCTTGATTATTTTCTGCTTCCCTTATACTTTTCAAGTGCCAGTAACAAAATTGCTTAGCATTATCAAGTTCACTATTTGCATGAGACCTATTCCAATTCATTGAATCTCCAATAGCCTTTTCCAATCCCGCGATTTCACTTAATTCATTTATTTCAGGAAAGTAGATTTCAATCTTCTCATAAATCATAGAAATATCCAATCTTAAAATGTCTTTGAATAATTTATAGGCACTTTCATCAAAAACACCCCAAAACAAATCATTCCAAAAAGCAACAGGAGCTCTTAAAATAGCTATTAGTTCTTCTTTTACGCTCATTTGCCTATAAATATACTGTTGAAATTCTACTGGGTTTTCTCTATTCCATAATTTCATAATCCCAACCACCAAGTACTTATTATGGTAAAAGGGAATAATCTCGTTTGCTTTTTTTACTTTTTCTAAGAAGATAGTCTCTAATTCAGCTGAATATTCAATTTCATTACCATATAGGAAAGCATCCATGAAAAGTCCTGCTTCTGTACATTCAACCTTTGTACAAATTTCAATGCATAAGTCTTTAGAATCATTGTTCTTTTTAAGCACACGAGCCATACTATATAAAATTTCAATAAAACTATCTTTTAAATAACCTCCTTCTTTAAGTGATTTAATTTCATCAAGAAAAAAACGCGTCATTAATTCTAATTTAGGAAACTCTTCATCCAATAATGTAAGTTCTTGGTCTATTTTAAATACAATTTTACGCTCTTCACAGTTGGAAAGCATTTTTATGAAAATTTTAATTGCTCCTTCAAAATCGTTCTTATAAACTAAGTTCTTAAAAACTGTAAATTGAACCTCCGAAACTTTATTGACTGTATGATAAGAAAAATATTTATCAAAGTGATTTATATGGCATATGCGTAATCCTTTATCTATTTCATCATCAGTTTTTCTTGAACTTAATGACGATATTATGGATAGTCCAGATTTTACTGGAAATAGAGAATTGATGATATTAAAAGCTTTTGGATGCTTTTCCTTTAATTCCTTTCGTATACCACTTTCACTGGTATCTGTATTAGTCCTATCGAAAGAATAATTATTAAATGTAATTCTATTAGTAAACATTGAGTTAGACTGGCTTTCAGAGACAGATTTTTTTATACTCTTATATACTTTATTATACTTAATTTTCAAATATTCTATCCAAAAAAGGTCATGCAAATTAACTTCTTCCCCAATGGCATAAAAAGATATTGAAAATGAATTAATAATACGGATTACTTCTCTCGGAGAACTAAAAAGACTTGGGTCAATACTATCATATAGTTCTTTTTTATCCTCTTCCAAAACAAAACCTTGTTCCAAAATCGGTTTAAGTTTAACCTTTACAAAATTATCTAAATCATCTTTTTCTATAAGAGGGAGTTCTAAAGGAATATTTATTATTTTCTCCAAATATTCTAGTCCTGCTTTGCTATCTTCTCCATATCTACTGTTAATGGCTTCTGCTACATATTCCTGATCCATGCATACTATAAATACTAAATTTTTAAAATCTGCATTTATCTTTATAAGTTTAAAAAGCGTATAAATTTCATCTTTGTCCAAACGATCTACATCATCTACAAAAATGATAATTTTTTTCTTTGACTTCTCAAGAGCATCATTTATTTCCTTTTTCATTTCGTCTAAACTCTTCTCTTCTCCCTCTAGGCCTTCACCAATTCTTTTAAGTATTTCATAAGGTTCTACCGTAACACCTGCGTTAAATACTTTTGGAATTCCTCCCGAAGCCGATAACTTAACTGATTTTAAATAACTACTATATTTTTTTATAAAGGCACCAGCTTTTTTTAAGTTATCATTTTTAGAATAAGTTACTTTTCTACTTAAAGTATCAAAAAAGTCAAATAGCATTTCTTCCTTAGTTTGATATATCCAAGGGTTATAATGGAATTTAATATAAGCACTATTAACGTCCTGTTTTCTAAATAACTCAATATGGCGTTCTATAAAATTAAGTAAGGTTGTTTTTCCTGTTCCCCATTTACCATAAATACCTATTGTTAGAGGCATTGGATTTAACTCATATTTCTGAATAACCTTTTGAATCTTTTCTGCAAATGGGTAGTAGTTTAAAAGGTCGTTGTCTTGAAATTTTACAGGAACATCATTAGTGATAATTGATTTGTCATCCATAAGAATTGATTGTTATATAATGGCTTAGTGTTTTTCAAAATACGTCAAAATTTGACAATTAAAAAGGTTAATGTCCCAAACTCCCAATCCAAACAGCGGAAAATCAACAGTACGATCTCAACTTCGCAATCAATAAAGGTTTAGAGACCTCGCCAAAATTCAAACAATTAAAAAATATAGAATGGCACAAGAAAATGATATTGCCTGGACACCGATTCTCTACTGTGTAGGAGCAGGTGTTGCAGGACTTGCTTTAGGAACTTTTTTGGTAGCTCCAATGGTTCAAAAAATGAAAGCAAAGAAAATAGCCGAACAAAAAAAGAAGGCTATTTCAACCCCAACCAAAAAGTAGTGTTTAGAGACGCTATTCGGTTTTAAAATTTAGTGCAACCCTTATTTAATAAGGTAAAAACAAAACTTATGACAGATTATAACGACGAGCTGATGCGCTACGAAGAAGACGCAGAAGACCAATACGACGACTTCGATGGTTACGATGATGAAGATGATTTCGACACTGGCTTTGAAGGTCAAGAAGATGATTATGATGATTACGAAGACGACTATGACGACTACGATGATTATGATGACGAGGGAGAATACGATGATGACGCTTATGATGACTATACAAAATCTTCTATAGGAAAAATTGATCCTAACGATAGAACACTAACCGTAGTGGTTACCAACAGGTCTGGCGCATCCGCAGAAGCCATCATCTTTGGTGGTAATGCCGAATCGGCTCAGCCCAACGGTGTAGTGGTAGACATTGAAGAATCGAGCCACAAGGAAGTTCGTGAGGAGAGTAAAGCTAACCCGTTTAAGATTGCGGGTATGAAATACTCGGTAAGCAATCCTTTGCAATTTGACAACGTATTACGCGTAGAGCGTAGAACAGCATCGGGTTCTAAGACCACTCGTGTATACCAACCACGTAATGCTACTTCGCCTCAAAACTTTACCCAATCCCTTATCGATGATGATAACTTTGAGATGGATGTCACTGGACAGGATTCCTTACGTGTTGTGGTAGAAGATGGCGTTACTGCCGTATTCACCTTTACCATTAAAGCACGTGCCAATCTTGGCAACTTGCTTAAAGGTCATAATGTAGCGGAACTTTCCAGAGCACCAAGAACCACAGGGCTACCTCAATTGGATTTGGCTAGACGAAAACGGCCTACCGCTTTAGGTTTACGTCCTAAACGCAGAAGACGTAGACGCCCCGTGAGACGAAGAGTTGTTCGACGCCCTATCCGCAGACGTACTTCTCGCCTTAGAAGACGAAGACGCTAATCAAAACGCTCAATTATCAACTTTAAACAGCCAGAGTTAAGGACATCCCCAACCCTTGCTTTGGCTGTTTTATTTTCAATACGATATGAAACAAGCATACTATTTGGCTCAAAATAAGATTGATTATATCGTTTTTCATAACACCAAAAAGGTTTCTGAATTACTATACAATCAAGGCTTTGAACCGCCCAAAGACCCCGTTGAGTTGGTGGAAGCCATCAAAGAACTCACTCGCAAAAAAGGTAGAAAGTTCCTTGAAGAATTAGTGCAATTACATCCCGACAAAAACGCCATTCTATCTCTAAACACCTCTAAGAAAACCTCTAATTGTGGAGCGTGCAAAAAAGATAACTATGACGACAAGGGAAACTATTGTGCCAATTGTGGGCATTCCAATTATATGGGTTCTGGAGATGAAGATAGTTTCTTGGGACAATTTGATAGTTATAAGGATACAGAGCTTGAAAAGTATTATCGGGGTATCGTTCGCAAATCTAATGAAGCACCAGAGAATAAAAATTTAGCTCAGGAAGTTCAAATGATTTGGAATGAAATCCGTCAGCGAAAAGCAAAACAAAAAAGTACCGAACAAACCTCCCAACATGCAAAAGACAGAGGAATTACTAAAGACGACCTACTTCTTTTTGGAGTAGTCTTCTTTGCTGGGGCTTTAGTAGGACATGGACTAAAATTTAATTTCAACAATGGCAAATAAAACAATGCAACTCAAATACAATCAGGTCATCGATAATATCGCATACCTCATTGTCAATTACCCAGAAGCCTTAAAAAAGTTACTCTCCGATTATGGAATTGCCTTTAAAGGCAAACCCTCACCTAATGATTTAAGTGATGTTATCATCGAAAAGCTAGAAAATGGAGACACTAAATTTCAAAATGCGTTAGAGAGCCTCATTCTACGCTTAAGCGCTAATGAAGAAGACCAGTTTTTAGGTGGTCTTATAAAAGGTGCTGTTGGAGTCGTTGGAGGAATCATCAAAAGAAAAAAAGCCAAACGAAGAGCTAGACGGGCTGCTGCTGCCTCGGCAAGAGAAGACCGCGCCTATGCTAGTTCTCAAGCAGCTGCTGCCAAACGTGATTTAGAAATGCGTATGCAACGACTTCGCGAACAACAACGCCAACGGGAAGAGCAAGCGCGCATTAGACGTGAACAAGAAGAACGTAGAAGACAAGAAGAGGCTCGCAAGCGAGAGGCTGATGCTAAAAAGAAAACTAACATGATGCTTATGGTAGGTGGCGGTATTGCTATTCTTGGCATTGGTGCAGTAGTGCTTATGAAATCCAATCGACCTATGATGCCTTACCCACAAATGCGCCCACCAACCATGCCAATGTAAACGTAAAACTTAAACACAATGGATGTATTAGCAAAGAGTACCGAACAAGATTTTACACAAGCAGGCACATTGCCCACGGGGTTTTTAGCAGGGTCTATAAAAAATATAGGCACTACAGAAGCCATAGTTAACGGTGTGCCTTTAGGTCCTGGAGAAGCTAAAGGCTATCCTTTTGTTGGCAAGGGCTATGAAGCTATTGACTTCGACCCAGTACAAAGTACGCTTCGGGTATTACAAATAAGTTAAATAAAAAATATGGTTGCAGGAGAAACAGAAGCAATACTCGCAGAACAAATAGGAAATGATAATTATGATGACTTCCTATTTGGAAAAAGAGCACGAGCAAGAAGAGCAAAAAGAAGAAGTCGACTTTCTGTAGTTCAAAGAAAAGAAGAAAGAAAGCAAAGGCGATTTGCACGTAAAACCAGAAGAGTTGAACGTAGAACAGAAAGACAAAATAGCCCTACACGAATCATGCGAAAAGAAAGAAGAAGTGCTTTTTTTAAAGATTTAGGTACTGCCTACAGGAATGCTGGGCGAGCTACTGGGATTGGTGCGCAGATAGATGCTCTAACCCCACAATTGGAACCCAACTTTTCAGGAGGGTCCAATACACTCGCTTCAGATTATACGCTATCTGTAGGTGGAGAACAATCTCCTAAAGAAAAATCAGGCATTCCAAAAGTAGCATTAATTGTTGGAGGGGTAGTAGTATTAGGAATTATAGGAGTGGTAGCCATGAAACCACGAAACCAGTAAACTCTTTTCTGTACATGATTCTTCCTATCCCTTCAAATAAACAGCGCTTTATAATCAAACTTGCGGTAGAAGCTTTATTGCCTTTTGAATTGGGCATTCGAGTGTATGACCCTCGTTATAAGAATACTTTTTATTTCAAGCGAAAGGCACGATTTCATAAGGCAAAAATAAAACGTGAGTTCCGCATTGCTTTGCCTGTATCTCCTGAGGTATTAGAACTGGATATTTTTGATAAAAATGCCCCTGATGATTATGCCTTTAAAGTTCTTGATTTTCAAATTGAAAAAATGGAAAACCAACAAGTATGGGCTACCGAAGAACAACATCGTTTTATGGAGTTTGCTATCAGTTTTGCCCAAAAAGCAGGTTATGTCCCAGCTGGTTTTTTTGAGAGTCCCAATCACGAATTTCTATTTCAATACGTGAACAGAATTACCGATGCCTTTGGAAACGAACTTATCACTCCCGCACGTACACACCGAAAAATGCCTCGTGTGCAGATTTCACAACGTTTATTTCAAGGCTATACCGTTCCCATACGAGTTGCCATATTAGCCCATGAAGGTTGTCATTGGTTTCTAAATACCCGAAGCCAAAAGACTGCGGATTTATGTGGTATCAAACAATATTTAGATTATGGTTTCCCAACTATTGAAGCGGTATATGCCGTAACTAAAGTCTTTGGAAAAAATCCTGAAATGGTAGGTGCATCCCAAGTACAACGTACCAAAGATGTTGTTGCCTTTATAGAAAATTACAAATTGAATGCATAAAAAAGCATACATCAGCTTAGCGACCCTAACAGGGCTTACTCTAGGAACTTTCTTGGCTATAAGAGCAAAGAAAGCTTCCCATACCCCTATGGCAACTACTGATGATGCCATGCAAGATGATTATATCTCCCAAAGCTGGTCCGATGCAGAAAAAAGGACTCCAGATTACAAACGAATGCTTCAAAAATGGGGAACTAGAGAAGGGCTTATGGAGCTAAGTGGTAATTCTGAAATTCCATTTAAAAAAAAGCGTAAAAAAAGTCTTAAAGCATTAAACAAAATTCAAAAGCAAGGAGCGCAATTAACACTAAAGCATCACGATAAACCCGAAAGACCTACGTTCTCTTCAGTCGCTAAATATCAACAAGACCTTTTAAAACATGCTGAAGTAACACAGGTAACTATAACCAATAATACCAATACCATTCAAAAAGCAAGTTTATGGGGAGCCAATACCGATATTGAAAACACATTAAGCTCGGAAATCGTAGAGGAGCAAGATTTTTCTACTTTGGTCGGTATACATCCCCAAAATGCTATTTACAATCCAGCGAATGATACTTTTTACATCGTTAACCAATTATCGGATTCCGTAAGTGTTTTGGATACTTCGGGAACGGTTCTCCAAACCATTGCATTAGGCAATGGGTTTGTAGGAGGCATCTCTCCTGTAGACCTTTCGGTAAACACCCTGCTTTCAAGCCCTAATTACGGGAATATATATGTCATTGGTTCGGTATCTAATACGGTTTATGAAATTGATACCAATTTTGCAATTGTAGCAACCTACAATACAGGCAAACGCCCTATAGCCATCGCTTTCAATGTATTTAATTCCGCTATTTATATTGCGAATTTAGTCTCCAATGACCTTACTCAAATAGATACACTTAGTAAAGGTATCACCACCCTACCCAATTTTAATGCGCCAAAATCTATTGGTATCCATGAAGCCTCAGGGAATGTATATGTCTTTAACAGTTCTGGACAAACCATTGATGTGCTACACCCTGATAATACCATTGCTAATCAAGGCTTGGCAGTTAGTACTTCCAATGGAAAGTTTGGATATCATAACAAAAGCGTACAGCTTTATTTTTCCCTTACCGATAGCAATACCATCATTGCTTTAGATAATGAAGCGTTTACCATCAAAGAGCCTATTGAGGTGGGGAACTCCCCTTTTTCTATGGCATATAATGAGACTACGGAACAACTCTATGTAGCCAATAGAACAGACCAAACTTATACGCTTATTTCCGAAACTGGAACTGTAACTGATACGATTGCTCTGTCTGCTTTTGACACAGGACTTGCCATCAGTTCTAAAGAGGATATTGTGCTTAGTACGGCTATTAATTCCAATTCGATTGGAATAAAAAAAATAACCAGGACTCCAGCCATTAGTTTTAACGAGGAGTATGAAGAATATCGTGAAGATTTTCAACATAATCCTGCAGTATTGCAACACCTACGGGTTATCAATTCAGGTAATGAAAAACTCAATGCATTACAATTCATACATAAATCGGTTACGGGTAAAGAAACCTGTACAACGCATTCATTTAGAAATTATGACAGCCCTCAAAACTTTGCTAATGTGTCGGAACTCTATGATGTGAAGGGAGCGATTATCGATGGACGTAGCAGTTGGTGCTTGAATATTCCTGCGAATCAAAAAATAACCTTGCTCCTATATCACAAGCAATTTGATGTTTATGATTTACTCCCTGAGACTTCGAGAAAATCCATTGGCGTACAAATGAGCAAAGGAATCCCTAAACATTGGAAATAACTATGAATACAATAACTATTGCCTTAAGCCAATATGGCGTTACTGAAACCCTTGGCGAGAATCACAACCAAATTATTTTAAACTATTTCAAAGACATTGGAAAACAATGGGTCACTACCGATGAAACCGCTTGGTGTTCTGCTTTTGTCAATTGGGTCGCCTTAAAGGCAAATAAAGAACAAAGTGGTGCATTGACCGCCCGCTCTTGGCTCAAAGTCGGAACGCCTACACAAACTCCCAAACTTGGCGATGTGGTGGTGTTTTGGAGGTCTAGCAAGCAGAGTTGGAAAGGTCACGTGGGATTTTTTGTAGGGTATTCTCAAGACAAGCGATATATCTATTGCTTAGGAGGCAATCAAAACAATCAAGTGAATATCAAAGCGTATCCCGCCTACCGATTACTTGGATTTAGAACATTATAACCCTTTTTAAAACTATTCAAAATGAAATCTATAGACTATTTAATTATACAAAGTACCAATACTGGAGAGCAAAAAGAGTTAGACAAAGCCGACATTATTTTCCAACATACCAGTCCTGTTCGTAAGGGAGGTTTGGGTTGGTCACGCCCTGGACTGGATTATTTGGTGTTGAAAGAAGGCACACTGCAAACTATTATTTCGGAAGATAACCCTACGACTGTAGACTTATGGGATATCTCTCAAGGTAAAGACGGCATTACAGGAATTGCCAAGCACATTGCTTATGTAGGAGGACGTACCCTTAAGGAAGCTTGGAGCAAAGATACGCGTACCGAAGCCCAAAAAGCCACTTTAGAAGCCATCGTAAAGTTTTATATACTGCGGTTTCCAAATGTAATTGTTATGGGGTTTGATGAGATAGAAAGCAAAGCCAATTCTGAAAACCCTGGGTTTTCTACCTCGGATTGGTTAGCAGAAATAGGAATTCCTGAGCAAAACATTTATAAGAATTATAAGTAAATGAAAACCATTATCACACTAGGAGTGGGCTTTTGGCTCGGACGACAACTTTATATTAATTACGATAAACAAGAAGCCTTGAAAAAAGAAACAGCGATTAAAAAACGCTTGGTTTCCTTTTTGGAGGAAAAGCAATTTTCTTCCGCTGAACTAAAACAATATTCTAAAAAGATTATAGGAAACTAATGGCCATACCAGCAACTGCATATCAAAAAACCTTTCTCATTCCAGAAGCCAATGACCCTTGCGCTATTTGGGTGGGATATTACTCCAAATTAAAACGGGAAGTGGGTAGTGATAATGCTAAAATGTTATGGCTCATAACTTGGAAAGCTAAAGGTGCTACATCGTGTTTGACCAACCCTAGTTTTAATAACTGGCTTGTTAAAAATAAGATTGATGTATCCAATATGGCTACCCGAACCATTTCAGACCTATCGGAAATTGGTGGTAATTTTTTAGGCATGAGTAAAAATTTGAGCAAAATCTTATCGATAGGAGTTCCCGTAGCATTGGGAGCGGTACTCATTGGAATACTTGTGGTACTTAGAAATTCCACTAAAAATGCTGACATAACAGACTTAGCTAGCCTAACCCCGATGGGCAAAGGATTAAAATTATTGAAGTAAATGAAAATAGGAACCACACATAAAATAATGGGACTTGGCTTGGCGGTGTTATTTACGGGAGCTACGGCAATGAGTGTGCGCAAGCGTATTCGAGATAAACGAACCGAGATATTACTCGGTGTCATCACTTCCAAAATTGGTGTGGGAACGACGTTGTTAGGTGCTGAAAATGCTTTTGATATTAATTATTTAAACAAGCTACTGCAACAGGTATCCTTTACCGTTTTGGTCATAAAAAAAGAAGTCGCAACTCGTTACGCCAAACAAATCCATAGTGCTTGGGCAAGTTGGTATCAAGGCGGAGATAATGAAGCAAAAGTATATGCGGTTTTTAGAAAACTTCAGGACAAGGTACAGGTAGCCCAAGTGACCAAAGCCTATCAAAATCTGTATTCCGAAAACTTAATTGACGTGCTCAAAGACCGTTTTTCAAATAGCGAAATTAAAGAGGTGCTATCCATAGTGGCACAATTACCAAATTATAGAACAACCAACGCATAATGGAAATTTCAAAAACAACATGGTGGATGATTGGCGGTGCAACAGTAGCGGGATTAAGTATTGGGGCTTTTTGGTTTTTTAATAACCGATTGATACAAAAAAAGAAGCCTAAAGCTTCTAATGTTTCTTTAGGTGAAGGTAAAACCATCAATTTAAGTGCTACAGCTGGAACTCGGCAAGTACCCAATTGGAACAATCCTTTTGATATGAACTATATCAACGAAGTAGCGCAATGGTTACAACCAAAATCTATTGTTAAAATGGATAAGACCACTGCCTTGAATTTCGCCAAAACTATTAAAAATGCCAAAGGCATTTTTAATGATGATGATGAAGCAGTGCGTCTTATTTTTTCCAAGAGATTACGGGATAAAACCAATGTTTCGAGTATTTCTAAAGCCTTTTGGAATCATTATCAAAAGGATATGTGGCAATATCTATCCAGTTTTTTATCTCAAAATGAAATGCAAAAATATGTAGTGCAACCCGTCAAACAACTTCCAAATTATACTATCGCCTAATGAAAAAAACAATCACCAAACCAAAACCTAATTTCTTTACAAAAAACAAAGACCTTCTTATTGCGGGAGGTGCTATTGTGCTACTTGCTGGAGCTGGGGCTACTTGGTATTATTTAAAAAAGAAAAAAGAGACACTTAAAAAGAATGACCTAACGAGCACTGGATTGACCTCTGCATCAATGTCTTCTTCAGGGAGATTGAACACTCCTGTAAGACCTAATAGTACCCCTTTGTCTTCAACAAGTACAACCTCTGGTTACCCTATCAAATATGGGAGTCGTCATGCAGATGTAAAAGTGTTGCAACGCTACTTAAAAATATATAAAGCAGACCTAGGTAGTACAGGACCAAAACGAGATGGTGTGGATGGCATTTTTGGTCCTAAAACCGCTAGAGCATCTAAAAAACAATTAGGAAAATCGGTATTCACTACCAGCGATATTGATGGTATGCGTCGTACCCTTAAAACCATGGGAAAGTAATATGAATCGTAAACAGACCATACAAACAGGACTTATAGCTGGGCTACTCATTAGTGTTGGGCTATTACAATACCGTTTATTTAAAGCTAACAAAAGCAAAACCGAAGAGGTTCAAAATGATGAACCTTTAGCGTTTGCAGAGATTCCAACCAAAACAATTCGCATTCCTAAAAAAGTGGAAACTACTCCAATTTCTGAGTCGGTAACCCTAGAGAAACTCAAAAGTGTGTTCCCGCTCCAATTGGGAAGCACGGGAGATGAAGTTACACAGCTTCAGGTCTATTTACTGAAACAGCATGGTTGGGAGCAAAACGTAACTATGGGAACCTATGATGAAACTACCCAAAATAGGGTGCTTAAGTTTTTAAAAGTACCCCAAGTAAGTCAAGCGCTTTACAAGCAATTAATACCTAATCCCATAAAGCTATAATGGCAAAAAAAAGAAGCTTTAATAATATTATCGATTCGCTAATTGATGATGAAGGACTAAAAACAGAAGTGACCGTAACTCTAACCGATGAAACTTTAATTAAAGTGATTGTTGCCCTTTTGGCTTCTGGAATTGGTGTGATGTTAGTTAATCATTTACTAAAAAACCAGTTTCCTAATCGTCAATTAAGCACTATTTCAAAAGAAGTCACATCCATTAAAAAACAACTTTCAAAATGATTCAAATTTTACAACAAATCGTACAGTACATCAACGGCTTAGATTGGAGCTATATCATCACCTTTATTTTACTGGCGCATGCGCTAAACTATTCCAAAGTACTTGATTGGCTTTTTAAAATAACCAAACTAAAAATTCAAACCCGATACCGCGTGATGTTTATCGGTCTACTCTATGGTATTTTCCTGTTTTTTCTTCGGAGCTACAACACAGACAAAATAGAAACTTTGCTACAGTCTTTCGTTTTTGCAATGGTGTTCCACAAGCTTATCATAGAAAAAGTACTGCAACAAATTTTAGGACAAAAAACACCATAGGTTATGAAACACTGGAAAGAAACTCTATTTGTATTGGCTCTTTTTGCTTTGATAGTACTATTGGTCTTTAGGGAGCTAAATAGTCTTAATTCTTTGGTGAATCCAAAACACACTACTATTGAAGAAGTCAATGATAGTTTGCAAAAGCAAAACACGACGATAGATACCCATATTGAGATTATCGAAAAAAGGGCAGGCAATCTAAATCAAAGGATTGAGAAAGAGACCAAAGTATTAACCACTTTAAAAAACATACAAGATGAAAACCTATCTCATATCCATAATGCTTCTGATGAGCAACTTTTGGAGTTTTTCTCAAAGTTTAAAACCCAAGATTCTATCTATTAAAGGCGAAACCCATTTTTGTTTTACCGTTGCTCAATCCAAAATTATTGCGGAGCAATTACAACAAAAAGTGTATGCGGATTCTATAGTGCGAATACTTCAGAACAATACTGAACGGTTTAAAAAGCTTTTGGTTTTTAAAGATGATATTATTCACAGAAGCAAAACACAGACATCTAATTTGAATCATATTGCAAATAACCAAAAAACACAAATCAATGGTCTTGAACTAGACCTAAAAAAAGAAAAGAAGAAAGGTAAAAGACGAAGTTTTTTTACTAAAGTAGGTGGCGTTTTTGCAATCATTACGGGGATATTACTATTTAAATAAATACTTATGAGCATTTTTGGATATCAAAGTGACCAAATCAATACAACGGTTAATACTACTTCCGCTTTAGGCGAACATAGTGCTATTAAATTCCGACCAGAGGACGTGGTAAATACTATTGTTTTTAATTCTAACAGGGATAGTTTTACCCTTACCAACACTAATATTCTTATGGGTAACGACATTGTTTTCAAAAGAACAGCAGGTGTTGGGCGCTTCAATTCAGAGCGCATATTTCGCTTACCTGTAAAAGCTTTTTTTAGAGGATTTTCAAGGGCTGCATTTGGAATTACGTTTTCGAATATCGGAAACCCTTTTACTTACAGAATAGACAGCAATGGGCACGTTTTTTTAAATGGTGAAATCACATCGGTAAACGAAGAAGTGATTTTTAACTTCACACCTTACGTCGTAGAAACCCCTATACGTTTTGTAGATTTTTAATGAAAATGGATATACTAAAATTAATCGGAATCGTATTCGGTGCTACTGGTTTTTGGAAGCTTGCCGAACTACTCTTCCAGTACCGAAGCCAACAACAACTTAAAAAAGCGGAAATCCGAAACTTGAATACTCAAGCTGATGATAGAGTGGTTGATAATTGGGTACAATGGTCTGAGAAAATGGAAAAACGGATTCTTGAATTGGAAAACAAGAATACTATAATGAATAAGACCATAACCAAACAACGAGAGCGCATTAATGAATTGCAACGCTATGTTGACCAGTTGGAGGAAGAAATTAAAACCTATAAAAACTCAAGAGATGAACATTAATAAGGGAAACCGAACATTGAATTATATTTTTGGAACATTTATTTTACTGAGTTCAGTAAAGATAGGTGCTGACTTATATGCTAAATACAAGAATAAATCTGGCACTAAAAGCTGTGGTTGCAAAAAAGCCTAAGATGCCTTCAAAAAACAATACACATATTTATGTTGGCATCGGTACATTAACCATTTTGCTGGGGTCTGCTTTTATGGTTTCGCGCGTGCTAAAACAAAAAAGGCATCAAACAGTTCTCAAAAAAAAAGACACCAGTATTTTTGATAGTCCTGATGCCTTGGGTTCAGGGCAATGTATTTCTCCTCGACTTGTTTTTATGTTACAACAATTGGAACAGAAAACAGGCTACCCTATTTTTAGTTGGATAAATTCGGGCGTGCGTACCCCTTACTGGAATCGTAAAGTGGGTGGGGTTCGTAATTCATCCCACGAAATCCCCAATTGTAAAGCGGTAGATATTAAAGCGCTAAACAAAACCATTCGTAACCGTTTGGTTTATGTAGCGAGCGAAGTAGGCTTTAAAAGAATTGGAGTGGGAAAAACGTTTGTGCATTTGGATGTTGACCAAAATAAGTCTCAACATGTAGCTTGGGGCTATCCATCAGGAAGCCTTCCCGAAATTAATCCATTTGTATAGTTATGTATAGAGAGCAAAAAACACCGTATCCAAGAGGGAATTCCGCCACTATTTTAAATTACTTGGAAGAACTCATTCTAATTAATGCCAAAGAGCAAGGACAATTTCCTATTTCTGAAGACAATCAGGGCTACCAGGATTTAGAGGTTATGAGTACCGAAGCCGTAAAATTAAGTGTCCCCGAAACTGCCGTCTCTGCATTAGTTATTGTTGAAGCCGACCAAACAAGTACCAGGTTAAATAGAGTGATTCGATTTAAAGAAAATGGGGAGTTGCCCTCGGCGCAATCGGGCTTTGGACTAGGAGACAACGATGCCTATACCATCATAGGGAAACAGAATTTAGATAATTTTAGTGCCATTGGTATGGAAGCGGAAAAGAAACATGTTCTTAGAATACAATACTACCAAACAGCCCAACAACCCGAAATACGATAAATCTTGAGAAGTTTTAATAGCCCAATAATTAGAGGATGTAATTACGAAGTCAATGGCTCTGAAAATACAGATAATCCCGATACAGGTATCTTCCCAACCCCTTTTATTACAGAAATAGAGATCGTACCTAAACCTAATAGTGATCTTCTACAAGTAACTATTAATGGGTTCAATTTTGATGTAAATTCTGTAGTTAAGTTCAATAGCAATAGTATTGTTATCGTGGAAACTCAATTTGTCAACCCAATGCAAATTATTGTTTGTATTGAGGCTTCACAAAATGGAACTTTTGATGTCGTGGTTTGTAATAACACTTTAACTTCTGGAAAGACAGGAAATGGTAAAGTTATTATCAGAAAATCATCAATTACTTGGATTGATTTCTGTGAATTATCATTAAATGAAATTGAAGTAGAAGCTACCAAAGGTGTTCAGCTTTTTAAGGACTTAGAACGTGGCATATGGGCTGGCGGAACATCCAACGACTTTTTTGGTAGAGGGGTTAAATTCCCTAAGTATATATGGAAGCGTGCCGATGAATTAGAGTTTAGTTTTGTCTTTACCGTTAGAGGTACAAATCCCTCTTTTTTGTTTGGTATTGGTACTCCTGAAATAGAGGTAAATAATTTGGGTAGCCAAGCGCTCTTTGCTTCCGAAATTCAATTATTTTATGATAATGGTAGGTTTAATCGCTTTCTTGGTGGCGGACGCGTCCGCAACTGGGCACAAGATGTGCAAGCCAATCTTAGGTTTGAAAAAGACGTTTTTTACAAAGTAACTTTTAAAAAGTCCGGTAAGGTAGACTCTAAGGTATGTATACATACCGTTGAAAAAGGAAACTACGATGTTAATTTAGAATTGATTGGAGAATATACCGTTCAAGATAACCCTGCCAACAACCCCGTTTTAATTCCGTACTGGAATGCTGTAAAAACTTCTGATATTTTTATTGCGGCTTTGGGGGTTCCCATATAACCCTTCAATTTCTGGGCTAATTTTTTTGAAATAAATATTACTTTTTAGACTTAGTGAAATTTATAAAAACTTCTAACAGTATTTTACAACTGTTTGCCATCTCCCTTCTCTTTTTAAACTTTAGAAAATATTAAAAACTACCTTTTATCAACATGGACACTAAAAAAAGAAATACTAAAAGGTTAGTTATATGGAGTCCATACTGCTATTTTCATTGACAAAAAGCGTTATTCATAGAAGTTACTCATTTATCTAACAAGATATTTCCTTACAACGTGTCATATACTAGAGGTATACTTTTAAAAATCTAAATTTTGTATATAAAATATTTCTATATTTGAAGTAATCTATTTACTGCAAGTTATTTAAAAATGTCAGAAAATAATGTTTCAGACATGGTTCCTTAAGAAATTGCTGTAGGTACTGTTTACACAAATGAACACTTAAAATATAGAATATGTCTTTTCTTTCTAAATTAACAATTGATAATATTGAATATAATGTCCTATCTGCTGAGTACAGAATCAAGCAGTCGGACGATGGTACAGGGCTACCAAACGAGGAAACTATGGCTGGGAAGTTACTTGTTAAAATAGAGTCTACTAAAGACGTAACCCTTATAGAATGGGCTATGTCCACTAGGACTCGTAAAGATGGTGCATTAATACTCTACAACAGGGACAGTGTTTCTACATTTAGAAAAATTGAATTTAAAGATGCTTATTGTCTGGATTTTTTCGAAAAATTTGATGGAGAGAATAATGAACCTCTTTATTCAGAAATACTAATATCGGCTAAGGAATTAAACATAAAGGGAGCTAAGATTGTTAACGATTGGCCAGATATAAGATAAATCAATTCACACTAAATTTTTACCGTAACAACAAAAAAAATTATGGCAATTAACACCCAGATAAAAGTATTTTTGAATGGTAAACTATATACCAATGTCCTAGATTTTTCTTTAAAAGAAAAAGTAGGTAAACATACAAAGTTTAGTGTATCTATAAGGGGTCATTCTTTAGAAAATAGTCTTGATGGAAATTCCATATTACAAAATAGCAAAGATTTCTTAGGAAAAACCTTTACCATAGAAATTGCTGGAATGGCAGGTTTAAGGTACGAAGTCTTTAATTTTACTGGTACCATAACCAAAATTAAAGGAAAAAAGGGAAGAGAGAAAAAAGGTTTAGGCGATGTTATTAATGTTAAAGGATATAGTAACAGTATACTTTTAGACGATGGTCCTAAAATGGGTAGCCTTAAAGATAAAAACCTTTCAGGAATTATTGAACAGTCTTTAACTGATTACAGAAACTCTCGTATTAATGTAGTCAACAGCCCAGAGAGAGATGTGGTAATTGCCTATTCTGTACAGAACAATCAGAGCACATTTTCTTACCTACAAACCTTGGCAGCGAGCTATGGCGAATATTTGTTGTACCATAAAGACCGTTTATATTTTGGTAAGCCCAACTTAGGAGAAAATATTATATTAAAATACGGTTACGATTTAAAGGATTTCAGTTTAGGACTAGAAACTAAACCACTCAATTTTGAGTATTTCAACAACGATTCCTTTTTAGAATCTAACGTGAAATCTACCAGCACCTCTAAAAATTCCCAAGCTTCGGGTTATACCGCTGCCGTAACTAATTTAAGTAATCAAATCTATCCAGATACCCATCTGGAGTTATTTTCCACTTTTGAAGATAAAACGTTGCAAAGGCGTATGGATGATGCCGTAACCTTACAAAAGAAACTATCCGAGCAAAAACAAGTTACATTGCATGGAGAAAGTGTTAATACAGGTGTTAGTTTGGGTAAAATTATAGATATACAAAATGCCGACGGTAGTTTTGGTAGCTATAGAGTAATAAAAGTAAATCACACTTTTGAACTTAGAGGAAAGTATAAGAACTTTTTTAAGGCTATTCCTATAGAAATTGACGTATACCCCTTAACAGATACAGCATCAGTAAAAAAAGCTGAAGTCCAAATTGCAAAAGTTATTAGTACAGACGACCCCGACAAGATGAGTCGTATACAGGTACAATTTCCTTGGCAGGAAGCTATAAATGAAACCACACCCTGGATACGGATTTCTACACCTTATGCAGGTGGAGACAGAGGAGTCATTCTAATACCTGAAATTGGAGACCAAGTACTTATAGGATTTGAAAATGGAGAAGTCGAGCGCCCTTTTATGCAAGCAGCACTTTACACAGGAGTAAACAAACACGATGCTTGGCAAAGCGAAAAAAACACATTTAAAGGCATTAAAACCAAAGCAGGTCACACTATAGAACTTAACGATACTAATGGTAGTGAAATGATTACCATTACCGATAAAAATAGTAATACCATAAAAATTGACACGGCAAATAATAATATCGAAATTTCGGCACTAGAGAACATGACCCTTAATGCTAAAAACCTAGCCATTAATGTACAAGAAAATATGGATGTTACTGTTGGAGAAATCCATAATCTTAATGCAAAAAACAGTAACGAATATATTGACGAAGACAAAACCATTGATATAAGCCAATCGTTTGACCAAACTTCGTCCGAGGCTACCATAGTTGCCTCCAATGGAGATATGACCATAGAAGGTGCTGGAGTATCTACATTCCAAGGAGGAGCAGATGTAAAAATTAGCAAAGGATAAAATGAAGTTTCTTTTTAAAGATATAAAACTACAACTTCAACCCATAAACACATCGGTTGCCTATAAGCATACCATAGAATCTGAGGTTATTTCTAATAAAAAAAGGGCGATTAATAGCTCCGAAAAAATACTGGATATTAATTTTATAAGCGAAGAAAATCGATATCTGCCTCAAATTAATATAAAAACCAAAAGCCATAAAGTAGTTTTGGATAGCCTTCTAAAAAAACAAGAGGGCATGACTCTTAAAATGGCTTCCCTAACCGATAACATTATTTTAAATGTAGATAACAAAGGTACTATAAGAGAAATCGCTAATCATTCTGCAATTGTACAAAAATGGGAAAGCTTACAACAAGAATTAAAACAAGTATATAACGGAAATATATTTGAACGCTATACATTAGGAATAGACAAAAAAATAAAAGATGAAGCTAAGCTATTAAAGGACTTTAAACAAGCTAGATTATTTGGTTTATTGTTCGATGGCTTATATGATACCCCCTTTTCTACATTAAAAAAACCTGTTATAACAAGACATAAGACTATTGAAAACAACGTTGGTCACATCCCTATTGTAGTAGACGAATCTATTTTCTGCAATAGTTTTAATGAAAATACGCAAGTACTTGATTTAGGATTACAAGGGAAACTTAATACAGAACACACCTATATAAATAAAATAGAGAACTATTTAGTACACCAAGGGGTTAGTAAAATATCCGATTTTAAATTATCGGCTTATGAGGGAATGTTTAAATTTAATACCAATACTGGATTATTAATTAGCAGTTCGTTAATTATCGAAACCACTTTTGGAGCGCATTACAAGAAAAGGAATAAATTGGAGATGAACATTATTTCTGCTTAAACCAATATTATGAGTAGTAAAAAATATGTATGTAATCAGGCTAAAATAGAGTGCCAAATGTGTACCAACCCTAATGGTACACTGATGGTAACTTCTAACATGATAAAATTACAAGGAAAACTTTGGGCTACCGAGAAAGATAAAGAGAAAGTTAATCTTATGTTTCAAGGTACTTGTAAAGCTAGCCCACATCAATCCATACCTTGTATTGCTGTAATGCAAACGGGGCAATGGCAAGGTACATCCGATGTGCTGGTGCAAGATAGTAAAGCGTTGTTGGAGAGCTCCACTATTATGTGCAACTATGGCGGAGTGCAAATAAAGATTAAGGACGACATGCAAAAGTCTCAGCCTTCTTCCCTAGTTCCCACTGCGGTAGATGGTATTACTCCAGACGAACCTGTTTCTGAATTAGTGTTATCTTCAAAATTGGAGAATACACAAACAAAAGGGGCGCTAAAAATAAAACCAGCCACAGACACAACTTGCGAAGACCCCCCTATGGTAATGGCTATAGATAACATTGAGTGCATAACCAAATTAGATAAAGGTTCTGATAATTTAGGCAAAGGAAAAACAAAAGATGGTTTTATTTACGGCAAAGAATATGAATTCAAAATAGTTGGATATAAGGAAGATTTTGTTCCAAATGAAAACGAAAAGAAACAAATAATATGGGAATACTCGTATATTAACGATGATGGAGATACCATAGCCACTATAACCGAAAATGCAGGAGAAAATTACACGCTTAAAATTGAGGATTTAGAGCTTTGTGGTAGAGATATTAAAGTATTTGCTTATTACGAAGACAATACAACCGAAGGTGTTGTAGAACAGTTTTGTCACTACAGATTCCGATATTTTGATAGGTCTATTGTGGAAACGCAAATTCAGGATAGAATTATATCGCCCGAACTTATAGAACAGAATGGCACATCTCTTTGTGGAATGGCTAGTTTGTTTTATGTTTTTGCATCCCTTTCACAAAATGAATATCAAAAATACGCTCTAGACCTTCATAAGAAAGGAAGTATTACTCACTCTAATTTTTCTACAAAAATTTCAAATGAGTTATTTGAAATGAATCCATTAACAGATTCACTATATCCCAAAAATTACAGAGGTAAAATGCCTTACGCTGATTGGATTGTATTGGCAGGAACAAGACATTCAAAAAACTCAAGTTACACAGGTAGGAAAGGACAAGATTTTAGTGCTATTAACTGGCCATGGGTAATGACATCTATTGCAGAAGATTTGATGGGTTTCAATACTGTCGTTTCTAAGGGTTGTCATAATCCTATAAAACCTGTACTTTATAGTACAGGTTCAATTGAAATTACCATAAAAGATATTAATAAACAATTGAGAGACGGGAATAAAATAATTTTGATGATAGATTCTGATATGATCCAAGATGATTTTTCATGGAACCCACTTATTCTTGAGTATCATTGGATAGTTTTGGAAACGCCAATATCTTCTCAATATGAACCAACTCTATTTGGGTCTAGTAAAGATGAAGTGTCATTCAAAGCATATAGTTGGAAAAGTAAAAACAAATACTTGACAAAACCAATAACTCATAGACATTTTTATGAGAATTATTATGGATATATAAAACTTAAATAAAATGCTGTACCTATTAGTATTGATTGTTCTGGGCTTTCTCGTTTATAAATTTAGAAAGCGGAATAACTTTCATCCAATTTTAATTTTATTAATGTATGGGTTCTATCTATTACTATGGTTTGTGCCCAAAATTGATACTACTGTGACCAATACAGGTGAACATATAAAACATCAAACCGATTCCGCTATGGGAGTGGCTATATTATTTTTGTTTACCATGCCCATATACTTATTGGTACATATTGCATTTATTATATATTCAAAAAAGATGACCTCTCATCGAACAATTATTTTTAAATCTCATATCATAGGGGTAGTTTTACTTGCAATTCAAGTAGTTACCTTTTTGATTAAAACTAATTTTCTAAGTTAAAGAAGTGAGATATCATTTAAAAGTAATTTTTATGGATACATTAAAATGTTATAACCTTTTACTATTTTTCTGTGTCATCTTGGTAAGTTGTAAGAGAGATAGATATTATATTTCAAATGAACCCTTTGACAATATTTCAATTAGAAATTGGAAATCGAATGCAGAACCAGTAAAAATTGTTTTAGAAGAATTTGAAGCAAACAGTAATTTTAATCAAAGAATTAATGTGAATTCAAATTTTAAAATCAACTTAGATACATTAAGAAATAGATTGAGATTAACACCTGTAAGTAAAAAGGAAGGCAAAATTGAGACCGATTTAAAACTCACTATCAACGACACTTTAGTCTTTGAGATATCAAATATAAAAACATCAAGTGATACCATAAAAAGAACGTTTAACTTGGGGCGAACATTTCATGTATATAATGCACTTGATACAATTAACGTTAATGGTAACTTGGTATACGGAAAAAACACAGGTCACATTAAATTGTATATGGAAATGGCGAAAGTTCAAAAAAATGTGACTACTAAAAAAGATACCGTCTTTGAAAAAGTAGAAAGGTTATCTGACTTAAATATGCAAAAAGATACTATATATGTATCTAAAACAGCAAATCTATATTTTTTAGACACTTCAATCCCTAAAGGCTTTTTAAGAACTTATTATTGTAACAACAATACTATTGATTCTCTTAAGGTTAAAAATAATAAAATAATTGAAGGTCTATATTTAGACGGTGTAGTTTTAAATAATATAATTGAAGATGGTTTTTCAATATTCACTTATAAAGAAGGTTTAAAAAATGGGATGTATGTCTACATTGAAAGAGAACCTGTGGATTTTGGATATTATGAACAAGGTATTAAGACTGGTAAATCCTTATTGTATTTTATAAATGGCAAATGGTCTGGGACTGTTTGCATAGAAACCTATAAAAATAATGAGATTACAAAAAAATCTTGCGATTATCATGATTGGAAAAAAGAAGTAAGTAAATTTTTAAAAGGGAACAAGGCTAAATCTATAAGAGAGTTTATTTTTTGCCAGTACCGCTCTGATTTTTATGAATAGAATCGATTTTTAAAAATTGTTAAAATTGTAATTTTAATAATTTGGCTATTACTTTTGAATATCTAAATAATTGTAAGAATGAAGTTTTTTTTATTAAAATAATAGTATTCAAAACAAAAATAAACTTATGGGCACCTGGAGTGCAGAATCTAATAAAAATGACATTGATTACCCAAATATCACAATTGATGAGAAGTTTCTAATTTTAACTAGTAAAGCTGATACACTGTATGGATATAAATATAAATCAAATTCAACAAGTTTATTCTTAGATAGTTTACCAAAAAAATATATGAAATGTATCTATATAAAAGCTCAAGGAAAAGAATAATATTAAATATAAATTAGTAAGGCTTAGATAGTGAATAATTAGATAAAACCTAATTAGTAATCATCACTTAAATATCTAAAAAACAGATTGAAAAAGAAAAGTTAAAATGGTATTAGAATTTGAAAACGATAAAGCAATTGTAGCCTTTACACCTGAAAAAGAGGTGAAACTCACCTCGTATACCATTAAAGTATTTGCTGCTAATAAATCCGATGGAGGTGCCAAAAAGCATGTTTATACCTCTAAGGTATACCCATTAAATAAAACTGGAGAAAATCAGTGGCATATTGTTATTGACTATTGGTTTTATAATGCAGTAGCAAAAAAACTTGTAGATGGTGCATTTAATTCCCTTCCTAACATTATTGATTTTTCATTTCACATATTAATCGGTGAAGAAGAACACGAAGTACCCGAATTTTACTCGGTTCATTTCGTGCGCTACATCCCAAAAATATTAAATATTTTAGGTTGGGTTAATGCGGAAAAAGCGCAAAGAATATGGTTTACCAATAAGAGTAATACAGACAAAAATAAGGAGAACCCAAAGATAGATAACTTTACTTGGGATTGGGCGGTTTCAGAATCCAGTCAAATAAAAACTGAATATGAAGATTTTTTTAAAGACACAAAATCTGAGCTAAATGCTTTTTTTGATAACAACATAAAAAAATCATTACGCAATGAAATTAATAAACTGATTAAAGAAAAAAAAGTATTCCTACCTAATGCTAACACCCCCAAGCAAAACTTTGGGACTTTTGAAAAGAAAATAGTAGATAAAAAAACAAAATATGGTATTGAAAAAATGCCTGAAATTGAAGTCTCCTATTTTAGTTCAAAAAGTTTTGCTGATTTCGATATAGGTCAACATTATTCAAATGATGGTATGGATGATTACATTGCTACAATAGGAACGTTTGTTTATCATATTGCTGCAAAAGGAGAACTAATTTATGATGCAGGAAACTTCTTTGTCTCTCCTTCAACAAAAATAAAAGTAAAACAACTTGCGTTTTATATTAAAGATAGATTTGATTTTGAAAATGAACCAAATGAAAATCAACACCTAGGGTATTGGAAAATCATTGATAAAAAAACAATACAAGTTGACTATATAGAGCTTTTTGATAGAAACTCCTATTTTCATATAACCAATGAAACATATAATGATTATAGAAAGGCACATAATAAAGGCTATGATTTTCATGCCTATTCATCCCTTAACATTCAAGATGTAGATATAGAATTGACATTATGAAAACATTAAAAAAAATCTTTAAAATAATACTAATTTCTATTCTAATTTTAATTGTAGGAGTTTATCTGTGGACAATACCACGATTTAAAGAAAACGGTGAAGTCTATCCCAGTCCAGATGGAAAGTATGTTTTAAAAGTGTATGCGCAAACAAATTTTATTAGAATAGGAATTGGTGATGGAGGGTTTAAACACGCTTATGTAGTGTTAGAAGATCGTAATGGTAATGTATTGTGTAAACCTACTATTTTTAACTCTTGTAAAGAGGCAATAATAAGTGAGGTTTGGGGAAATTGGGAAGAAGAAGAAGATAAGGTCTATTTTACTAAATTTAGTTATATAGATTTGAATACAATGAAAATGCATTGTTTAGAATAATAAAAATAGTAAAATGGCTGAAGATTTAATACCACATAGCGAAGTACAAGAAGGCGCAACTATTGTTAGAGTTGTCCCTCCAGAGCCTGTGCAAAACAATCATGTAAGCGCTCCAAATGCGAACGCTAATTTTGTTACACCAGTTACCAATGGCAAAACCGAGGTAAAAGGCAAAAACTGGCCAACTACAGTAAAAGGTCCTAACGAGATTATAGCAGGAAAAGAATTAACTTTTACTGTGACTCACTTTAAAGAAAACGATGCTCCAACACTAAAAAAGGACAAGGAAAAAACTAGATGGGTCTTTTGGGTAGACGGTATAGTTATGGAGCCTAAAAAAGTAAATATAGATAGGAAAAGAACACGAAGTGTAGACAGTAACTACGATTTTATAGACGAAACAGACCCAAAAAAACTCTTTACAGCCGTTAAAGACAAGGGGTATTATGCAACGGTAGTAGACAATGAAAAAGAAAATCCCGAATTAAAAATTACATTTTCCAAATGGCTAGATGGCAAGGAAGTACACGTAGAAGCCTACCGTAACAAACCCAACCTTAAAAAAGGAGCAAAAACCGTAGTTTCCTTAAAAGTAAAAGCTACTCCAGAAATACTGGATGCCTATTGGCTTAATGCAGCGGGACGCAAAATAACCCAAACTGGTTACAAACAAGAAGCTTACCTCTTCTTAAAAACACTGGGCTTACATGGCAAAACCATAGAAGCGCAAGTATTTGATAGAGACCTCCATCCCAACCCTATACCATTAAGCGGAACTGATGATAAAGTAGCATGGAAAAACAATAAAATTAAGATTGAAGATAGGGAAGTTTTCAAACAATTTAAAGTAGGCGATAAATCCAGATATAAAGAAGCTCAACAAGATGAAGAGCAAGAGCAACCTCCTGTTGTTGGAATCTACGACTTTAATAAAAAAACGGTATATGATTTGCAACTTTATATCCATATTGCAAACGGTAAAGCGTTAAAAATAAAAGATTTGAAAACACATTATGGAGCATTAAAACTAACTACAGAAGAAAAAATTAACGATGCTTTTTTTGCCCAAATTGAAACCGAAAAAGTACAGGCAGATGCTCCAGAGGTAAAAGATAAAAAGACCAAAAAATACAAACTCCCACCAAAAGCTAAAGTACCTTATTACGAAAAACTAGATAATGGTGTAATTGGGCAAAAAATACAATTGGTTGCGCAATGTACTAATCTTGAAGGTAAAGAGGTAGTTTTTAAAATTTATGAGAAAGAAAAAATATTAGTAGAAAAAGACAAAGAACTTCCTGTATTCCAAAAGGATAAAAAGGTTACAGAGATTAAAGCTACTGTTACAGATGGATTTGCTACTGCAGACATTGAGTTAAAATATTCTAAAGAACAGAAAGATAACAAGGATTGGTTGAAAAAATTAAAAAACGGCTTTTACGATACTACTGGTAAAACCTCTAATCTATTTATAAAAGTAGAACCCCCAACTGAAACAATATTGAGTTCTAAATTATTTTTAAGGCAAAATCCTTTTAAATTTATTAGTAATAATTGGCATGAGCCTGTAGATGACCCACAGATTTGTATTTGGAATAGTAGTGGTATTGAAAAACCACAAAGTAATACATTTGGAACAGGGAGAGGTCGACTTCATACTGGATTAGATATATTTTCTATAGAAAAAACAAATGCTTATGCTTGTTTAGATGGAACAGTATATGAAAGAAAGTGGCATAGTGGTTATGGCTGGACAATAACTATAAAGATTGATAATCCAAATGAGTTGGCTAATAGGAGAAGAGAATATACTCATGCATACAATACAGATAAAGATTCTGGATCTAAATTTAAAGAGGATAAAAATCCAATATATCTTTTTTATGCTCACCTACATGATATATTCGTCAAGAAAGGTCAAAAAATAAAAGCAGGAAAAAAAATTGGTTTGACAGGAATTTCTGGAGTTAAGGGAGGAACTTATGATCCTCATCTACATTTCAATATTTTTAGTACTGTTTATGCTGTTGGAAAAGAATATAAAGATTACCTAGCTGATCCTGCTTTATATGTATATTGGAAAACAGAAAAGCAGTTGACAAACAATGAAAAACAGATTCAGAAAACCAGAAAGGATAAAGGTAAAAACTCTAGTAAAACTTTTTTCAAACCTAAATTATCAATTTAATAGAAATCTTTGCTATGTATATATATTATTTGTCAATATTTTTATTGTTCGGATGTAAACAAGTTTCCTCAAATAAAATGATTTCTACTGAAATTAAAAAATTTGACTCAATACCATATGTTAAAAAAAATAAAATAAAGGAGACTAGAATTAAATATCATGATTCTTTAAAAGTCGGAGTAGAGTTTTATAATCTTACTGACTTTGAAGGATATAAATATATAGAAATAGATACTTATGAGAATTTCCTAGTTGACAATAATAATAACATGTACAATATAATCATTTATGAAAAAAATGATTATAATTATGCCATAATTGCTGTTTTGGAAAAAAATATAGGTGTAGGCGAGCTATCACCGATATGGAAAAAAACAAAAAAATATGTATCTAGTGTTATAATATACCCGAAAGACTATAAACCTTGTTGGAACTATTCATTTACAAATGAAGATATAAACTGTTGTTTATTTGTTGTTTTTAATACAAAAAAAATAAATTTAAACAAGGAACAAGGCCTAACGGATAAAAATAGAGCCAGTATGATTTCTCAAAAAGCTTTTAAAGTATGGGAGATAGATGAAAAGACTAATCAATTTATAGAAAAAAATATTGAAGAACATCTCAATATCGAATGCTATTAATTTTAAAATATATCAATTAATAATATTTTTTTAGAAGTACCTTATACTATTACTTTTATTAGATATAAAGTTTTTAAAATTTATGAGAAAGAAAAAGTATTAGTAGAAAAAGACAAAGAACTTCCTGTATTCCAAAAGGATAAAAAGGTTACAGAGATTAAAGCTACTGTTAAAGATGGTTTTGCTATTGCTAAGATTAATTTACAAGAGGTAGACAAAGGAAACTATGTTAAATGGGATGAAAAATTAAATCCCGATACTGACGATTTAAAAACTAGTGAATTATTCATAAAAGTAAATTGTGAAAATGCACAATTACCAATTATAAATAAGTCCTTCTTAGATAAAAATGATAACGGATTTATATTAAAAGCCGCCGTAACAACATATGAGATATACTCAGATTACAGAATAAACAAAGTAGACGTATTGCATTCTAAATCAGCTAAATAACGTGAGTTCGATATAAAAAAGTTGATTTTTTTGATATAAAAAAGCAGAATATTTAGTAAATTAAAGTACTGATTTTCAATTAACTAAAATTATTCTGCTTATGATTTCTGATACTAAAATTATTGAAATTTTCTGTAACCTAGACGATTTTATGAAAGAATTTGATGCTATTTTAACAAAATATAGTATTTCAGATGCTTCTTTACCTAAAAAACGAAACCGAAAATCGAAAATGAGTAAAAGTGAAGTAATGACCATTATGGTTATCTTTCATCTAAAATCATATCGTAACCTAAAACATTTTTATCTCTATTATGTTTGTAAACATATGACTGATTTTTTCCCTAATACAGTTTCTTATAATCGATTTGTAGAACTTCAAAAACAAGTTATACAACCTTTAGCGGTCTATTTAAAACGCTTTGGTTTAGGGAAATGTTCAGGTATTTCTTTTATAGATTCTACCGCTATTAAAGTCTCTCATTACAAAAGAGAAAAACAGCACAGAGTATTTAAAGGAATTGCTGAAAAGAGCTATGGTACACTAGGTTGGTTTTATGGATTTAAATTACATTTAGTATGTAATGACAAAGGTCAAATTATTGACTTCCTGATTACTAAAGCTAATGTAGATGATAGAAGTCCATTAAAAAACAAAAACTTTCATAATAAGATATTTGGAAAAATTTATGGCGATAAAGGCTATCTAGGTAAAGATTTATTTGACAAATTATTTGTAGATGGTATTCATTTAGTGACTAAATTAAGAAAGAATATGAAAAAGAAAGCACTTGAATTTATGGATAAAGTTTACTTAAGAAAAAGGGCTATTATTGAGTCTGTAAATGATGTGTTAAAAAACACTTGCCAAATAGAACATTCCAGACATCGGTCTTTTGATAACTTTATTGGAAATTTAATAGCTGGGTTAACTGCTTATTCTTTCCTTGAGACTAAACCGAATATAAAAATTCAAAGGTTTTTACCTAATGTGGGGATTTCTTAGGTCGAACTCACGTTAAATACATTTATTATGACAATTTAAATAAGAAACATAACTTAGGAAAAATAACTTTAAAAGAAGTTACTAATTTGTATACTTACGGAAGTAAAAAATATGGTGGTAAAAAAGTTAAACTAATAAATATTAATGACTTAAAAAATTATACCCGCAGTTCTCCATGTTTTAAGCTTTCTGTTAACACAAATAGGTACTATATGAATGGAGATACGCTAGCAAGTCTCTTAGGAGCAATGTTAGAATGCTCTTATGACGATTACACTTTTAACGGTTTCAGCAATGAAATTGGAAAAAGTACTGGAGGAAGTCATTCTCATAAAAGTGGTTATAATGGAGATTTTAGATACTTAAGAAAGGACAAGTCTGGAGGAAAGCTAAATCTTAGTTATAATAAGAAAGTTGATGATGTTGAAGGATGGAAAGAATTAGATATTGAAAGACAAGAAAAATTTAATGATGCTCTTTACGGTTTTGGCTGGAAAAGTATGATTTCTCAAAAATATGGAACCTCTGGAAGTAAACAGTTACTTAAGAGATGTACAGAGGATAAGAAAAAACACCAACACTATGACCATTTACATATTCAAGGATATGCCAATGATTTTATTAAAATAATCAAGATTTATGAATAATTTTTTCTACTCTATAAGTATATTACTGGCACTAAATATCTCCTGTAAGCACAAGAACGTGGTGAATCTTAATTCAAATACAGATGATGAAAATATAAAAATAATTGATAGTATATTCTTCAAAGCCCAAGATATTTTCACCTATAATACTTGGGTAATAACTAATAGAACTCATGGAAATATATTAAGAACATACGAAAAAGGTATTGCTAAAGATTTCTTTTGGAACAATAATCAAAATTTAATGAATTTAAAGATGTTAGCATCTGGAAAGCTAAAATATCCAAAAGGTAAAAATACTAAAGAAGCACTATTCTACGGAAAATGGATGTTTTATGGAGATGCAGATGTTGGAGTTTACAAAATTGGATATTATAAAAATGGAGTTAAAGACAGTATTTGGTATACTAATTATGAAGATTACATTCCTTTAATTAAATACTATAGAAACGGTAAAAGCATAGATATAACGGGCAATTTCATTATAACAGATAACACAAAAACTCTAGCGCAAGGAAAAGAAATTAGTAATAATGGTATTCCAGCAAAAACTTGGACTTTCTATATTACAAACGAAATAAAATCTGAACGAGAATTTATAGTTGACAGAGATTCTGTTTCAATAATTTACAAAAATATCAGCCGTACTAGTGGGCTAATTATTGATAGTGGAAGCTACAAAGAATCGCTTGAAGACATCAAAAATTAAAAAAGATGACGGCTTAAAAAAAGGAAAAAACAAATTGCCATCAAAAGCCAAAGTACCTTATTACAAAAAACTAGATAATGGTGTAATTGGGCAAAAAATACAATTGGTTGCACAATGTACTAATCTTGAAGGTAAAGAGGTTGTTTTTAAAATTTATGAAAAAAACACCTGTGTTGGTAGATATAAATAAAGAGCTGCCAGTACTGCAAAAAACAACAGAAGTAACGGAGATTAAAGCTACTACTAAAGATGGGTTTGCTGTCGCTGAGATTGGACTTCAAGAAATTGGTTCCAAAAAATTTAAAGTTTGGGATAGTAAATTGTCATCTAGTAATGGAACTAAAAATCACTCTGAATTATTTATTAAAGTTGAATCTGTAGAAAGGGCATTTTTTTTAAAAAAAAGAAATTTTTTAAAAATAAATGTGGAGCGACCATTATGGATGTATACTGCTTGGCACGAGTACTACAAATGGCTAGATGGTAATTTAACAGAGAAAAAAGGAGATGGCTTGAAAAAAGGAAATGAATATATTAAATCAGCAAATGGTGGCTTTACAGCAGATAAAAATGCTTGGTGTGGCTGTTTTGCCCATTGGGTTTTAAGTACTACTAATTCTAAGTATGGAAAGAATTATTCAAAAGTGACAATAAATCCTTCATCAAGTCAAAATTAGTGGATTCCTAAGAGGTATCCCGGTGGTGTTCAAATTAAGGCCTCAATGTCTCTACCTCCATATGGTGCAATTACCGTTTTGCATAAAAAAGGGTTTCAAGGACATGTAGGATACGTTGTTAATTTTGAAGAAATAAATGGAGAAAAATATGCATACCTTTTAGGTGGGAATCAAAACAATAAAGTTTGTGTTCAACAGTTTAAAGTTTATATGAGCGGTGGAAAAGTCATATATAAAACACAAAAAGGTTCAAAATATACTCTTAAAGGATATATTTACCCTAAAGAATATAAATTGGGAACTAACAAAAACTATTCAAATGATTATAGGAAATCCGGTTACATCGTTGAGGCTGCTATTAGTACTAGGTAGTAGCATTATTACTATCATTTCATATAGTTGCAATTCTAATAAAAAACCTGCAAAAGCATATGAAAGCCAAGCTAATATTTCTTCGACTACTCATGTTCTCGAAAAAACTAAGCCATCACAATTCAATTTTCAAGAAAAAACACAAGAGTTCTTAGTTTTATTAGAACGTACATTAATCAAAAATGAATTAGAGTATTTATTAAAACATATTGACCTCCCTAT
The DNA here is from genome assembly GCA_947499935.1 of uncultured Algibacter sp. Taxonomy (GTDB): domain Bacteria; phylum Bacteroidota; class Bacteroidia; order Flavobacteriales; family Flavobacteriaceae; genus CANMQH01. The sequence continues at coordinate 226,789 of CANMQH010000002.1, forward strand.
CAAAGAAGATAATTATTGTTTCAAAGCATTGTTATTTCCAGAGCAATTTGATTCATTATATGATGAAGGATTACTTAATAAGTTACCTAGTCAAATTGATAAAAAACTGTTTATCAATAAGATTGATTTAATTTTTTCTAATGAATACATAAAACTACTATCATGTGTAAATTTAAAAAAATCTTATACAGACACAAATGAATGCTTTATTTTAAATAAGGATACTAAATGGAATATTTCAATAAATATAAATGAAAAAGAGAACGAGTTCCGCATTTTTATTAATCAAGAAATTAATACTGAATTGGAGTTCTCAAATGTCTATTTATTTAAATATCAAAAAGGTAAATTCATGTTAACAGAAATATATTGCATTGGATAAATATTATTTAACCGAGTAGGTCGAAAAAATAATTATAAAGCTAATCTGAAGATGTCGCTAGCGTCTCGCAGATACTCCAGAGGTAAAAGATAAAAAGACCAAGAAATACAAACTCCCAGCAAAAGCAAAAGTACCTTATTACGAAAAGCTTGACGATGGTGTAATTGGTCAAAAAGTACAATTAGTGGCACAATGTACTAATCTTGAAGGTAAAGAGGTAGTTTTTAAAATTTACGAAAAAAAACAATACCAGATATGTCATTAGCGTCTCAAAACTTCTTTAAACTGGTAAAAAAAGCGCTCAATTAAACGTAAATCTTCTGTAATGATTTCTGCGGATGCACGCATTTCTTGCTTAAAACCTATCTCTTTATTATAAGAAGTAATCAGAGTTTTAGGTAGCTCCACATCTATTAAATATAAACCATCTTTATTTGGAATAGCTGAAATATTCTTAATTATTCCATTTAGCACTCCAAATTCAGTTTCAGGATAATTTTCCAATTTTATATTTACCTTTTGCCCTAACCTTATTTTTCCTGAATTCTGAGCTGGTGCTTGAAGTTTTGCTATAAACGATGAATTCTTAGTCGGGATAATAGTAAAGACCAAATCTCCTTGGCTCACAGTTTGGTTAACATTCCAATAATTTAAAAAAGCAACCTTACCATTTATCTTTGATTTCAAAACATATAAAGATTCCCAATCCTTAATAGCTTTTCGTAATTGATTAAACGATTGGATTACATTTTTAAGTAACACCATGTCTTCTTTTACTCTATTTATTTCTGTACCCTTTGAGGTTTTTTGGGCGTTACTTATACCCTCTCTGGTTTGCGATATGGAAGTTTCAAAGTTTTTATAATTCCTTTTTGATTGAGCATATTCCAACTGCTTGTTTTCATAATCTTGAGCAGAAATAATGCCTTTGCCGAATAATAACTTATTACGTTCTAATTCTTTGTATTTAAAATCTAATTCTGTCTTATTTATTTTTTTTTGAGATTGTAAACTTTTGAGTCTTATCCTTAATTCTGAAATTGAATAACTATTGGCCAAAGCTTCATTTATAAAAGGCTTTAATTCCTTGTTGAGTTGATACTGGAGATAACTGTTTTCAAATAAAGCATATTGCGATTCAATATCGCCAAGAAACAAAATTGGTATACTATCTACAGGAAAATAAAAAGATTTGTTATTTATAGTAATGGTATCAATTATCGATTTTAGTTTAAATACATCTTTGTAATTAGCAGTATTTTCAAGTACAGCTAAAGGTTGTTCTTGAATTACTTCCTGGTCTTCTACTATTAAAATAGCTTGTAATTTTCCAGTAATTTTAGCATACTCTTTTTGAGGAGGGATTTTAGTTGTAATTAATGCTCCTGCAGGAATTATATCCGGATATTTAACAAACCAAGAAATAGCAAGTAGTATTACTATTAAAGATAGAAATAATACGTTTCCCCAACGTATCATCCAATGAGGAACTTTAGTAAGTATTTCTTGCACTTCCTCACTCCGTAGTTCTATATCGTCTATATGTTCTGCCATATTATTTACCGAGTTCTAACTGGTTTTTTACAAGATGATAATAATTACCTTTTTGATTTACCAAAGCTGTATGATTACCAACTTCAATAATTTTGCCTTTGTCCAGTACTACTATTTGGTCTGCATTTTTTACAGTACTTAATCTATGAGCGATAACAATAACCGTTTTGCTTTTGAAAAACATATTTAGTTTTTCCATAATAACTTTTTCATTATTGGCATCTAAAGCAGAAGTTGCTTCGTCAAAAAATAAAAAGTTCGGATTTTTATATACGGCCCTGGCAATTAACAAACGTTGCTTCTGACCTGTACTTAATCCAACACCTTCCATTCCAATTTTTGTATTGTATGAAAGCGGTAATGTCTCTATAAATTCCTTAATATTAGCTACATCAACGGCGTGAGCCAAGGCATTTTTATCTACATAATCTACTCCTACTGCTATATTATTGGCTATAGTATCACTAAAAATATATCCCTCTTGCATAACGACGCCACATTCGTGCCTCCAAACTTTTTGAGAAATATTTTTCAGGTCGTGATGACCTAATTTTATAAGCCCTTCATTTGATTCATAAAATCTTAAGAGAAGCTTCATTAACGTTGTTTTACCACTTCCGCTGGTTCCTACAATTGCTGTAATTTTATTGGCGGGAATTATTAAATCCAATTCTTTTAAAACCAATTGGTCTGAACCTATATATTTAAAAGAAACATTTTCTAATACAAAATTTGAATCCTTTGAAATCTCAGTTATTTTCTCTTGACCTGCTAACTCTTCATCTTCTTTATTGTGTATTTCAGATAATCTCTCTAATGAGATTCTTGCATCTTGAATCTCCCTAACGAAATTTATGAGTTGAGAAATTGGGGAGTTGAGTTGCCCAACAATATAGCTTATAGCTAACATCATCCCAAGGGTTATTTCTCCATCGATTACTAATTTTGCAGAGAGTATTGTTATAAAAATATTTTTGAGCTCATTAATAAAACCAGAACCAACGCTTTGATATTGTTCTAACGCAAGACCTTCTATAGAAATTTTAAACAATTTAGCTTGTAGAAATTCCCATGACCACCGTTTTTGCTTTTCAGCGTTATGCAGTTTAATTTCTTGCATACCGTTTATCAATTCTATCACTTTACTCTGCTCTTGACTAACTTGGGAAAAACGTTTATAATCTATATCCTTACGTTTCTTTAAGAAAATGGTTATCCATAAAAAATATATAAAACTACCTAGTAAGAATATTCCAAAAAGCATTAGGTTGTAGTAAGCAAGTACTAAACTAAATAGAACTAGATTAACCATTGAAAATAACACGTTTAGAGAGGATGTTGTTAAAATACGCTCTATTCGTTCATGGTCATTGATGCGCTGTAAAATATCACCTGTCATTCTTGCATCAAAAAAAGCGATTGGCAAATTCATGAGTTTTATAAAAAAGTCTGATACCAACGAAATATTTATTCGAGTACTTAAATGTAAAAGAATCCAGCTTCTTATGACTTCAATCGCCGTTCTACCAAAGAACAAGGCTAATTGGGCAAAAAGGATTAAATAAATAAAATGGATATCTTGATTTTTTATCCCTACATCCACTATACTTTGTGTCAAAAAAGGAAAGACAAGCTGTAATAAACTAGATGCTAATAGACCAATTACTAATTGCCATAAAAAACGCTTATACCTAAAGACATATCTCGTTAAAAAATTGAAGTTTAAAGTATTATCCCTTATGTCATAGCTTTCATCATAAAATTTAGGTGTTGGTTCTAATAATAAAGCTATTCCTTCCTTAGTAGTGTCGTCAGAATTATTTCCTATCCATAAATTTAAAAAATCTCTTTCGGTATATGATATTAAGCCATACGCGGGATCAGATATTTGAAAGCTAAGATTGTTTTTTCTTTTAGAAATTTTATACAAGACAACAAAATGTTGCTTATTCCAATGAAGAATACAAGGCAATGGAGCTTGTTTTAAATCGTTTACATCAATTTTAACACCGATTGAATGAAATCCAATTTTTTCGCTTGCATCGCTTATTCCTCTTAAGCTACTGCCTTCTCTAGTTGTTTGACTAAAAGAACGAAGTTGCTCGATAGAAAAATTTTTCTTATAAAATTTAGCAATGATTTTTAAGCATGTTGGACCACAATCTTTAAAATCCTTTTGAATGTAATTTGGGAATCTCAATAAAATGGTATTATGATTTTTGAACTGCCCATTTAGTAGCAACTCTAGTAGTCTCAAGAGATTTAACCATGTCGTCAATTTCTTCTTTTGTCATACCTTCCGTCCCCTGAAGAATATCTCTAAACTTTTGTTTCATGACTCCACTAGTACTGATTACGGATACCCAACCATTAGGTTTTCCATCAATTAAAAAAACAGCAGACTCTTGCGTTTCAAAATTTATCCCCTGTTCATATATAGGTTTTAATTGAGCATAAACATGCTTATTTACTATCGTTAGAAATCCAGCATCTGCCCAATGTTCTATGGTATAAACCTTTTTATCAAAATTTTGAAGTTTTATTAACCAACCTACTCTAACAGGATTTCCATGTTGGATAGATTCTCTTAAAGTATCTAAATTTCCTGAAATGGTTTTTCCATTTTCATCAGCTTCATATACAACAGAAAAATTATTTTGACCTAAGCTTAATAATGGTAGTAATACAAGTAATAATATTAATCTATTCGCTTTCATATTTTATTAGTTTTGTTATTTATGTTAAAAGTTTAAAATTGTTATCAAATAAGTTTAGTTCCATTTTGCATTATAAGGGTCGTAATTGCAGTTAAGAGGTTTGGAATGTAATTCATCCTTTTCAGTGAAAATTCTACAATCAGAACATATGTATCTAAATTCACAATCTTTACATTTTTCGACGGAATCCTTATTTACGTGCCATAATTTCTTAAAGTTTTCATTTGGTAGAACATCACTTAATTTTGTTGAGCTGATATTTCCATAATTAGGCTTTGCCGAAGGACAGTTTTTTATATTTCCGTTTATGTCAATTGATATTTTTTTATTTAGACAATTATTATGCTTAAGCGATTCTGTATAAAAATCAAAATTAAAGCGAAAACTCTTTGGAGATATAAATCCACAATGAGACTCTGGATTTAAAACTTCTTGAGTGTATATTAAATCAAATTCCTTGTTGCTGTTTTTTAAATTGGGATTAACTGGCGAGTTAAATATTATAACCGATGCAAGTCGAGAAAACTCTTTTTTAAGAATTAATATATCCTCTTCATTAACAAAAGAATTTGAATATTTAAGAACAAGTTGAATGTTCTCTATGGTCGTTTTGTTTAATTTTTCAAGTATTTCTTTTAAGTTACCTAGACTAATGTCGTCATAGAATCTTAATAATAAGTCTATACAACCCAATGAATTTAGTTGCATGAATATATCTTCAAAACTAAATGTACTTTCCTTATCGTAATCAATAATTGCGTTACTTATTATTGAAGGAATCTCCCATTTTAAACTTACTTCGGGAAATAAATCTAATTCATCTTTCTCACAAAGATGAATAATTTCATTCTCTATTAAAAAATCAAAATACTCTTGAATAGTATTCTCATTGTCTTTTCCGTAAAGGCTTTTAATTTCTCCAATAGAATTTAATTTATTGTCTCGTAATATCGAAAACAAATCCTTAGTTATTAGTATTGCCGACTTTCTTTCCAAATCACATATTACAGCCCTTTTAGCCCCTTCTACTGGTTTACATCCTTCGTAAATTTTATAATAATATTTATCAATATTCATAATTTAAAGCTTTTACAAACTGGCCTGCGCATTTTAAGGTCTGCTACATGATATTTATCTGTATTGTAATCTGAAACTTCAATCTCTTTTATCATAAAAACAGATGGGTCTTTAGCCGATGCTGTAAATGTTGGGTTTAAATAAAAAAGAGGTAATTGATTCTTTTTTACTTTCTCTAACAAAATGTCTTTAACTTCTTTTTTCTTCATATTTATTGTAGGTAACAGGCAATGTCTTTTTCAATATTATAATTGCAAGGGTATGATACCATATTGAATTGACCAACTGGGTTAACTTCCAAGAAAACATAATCTTTTTCATTTGTTACTACCATATCTATAGAGCCACAGTTCAAATCAACTTTACTCATGAAAAGTTTAATTTTTTCTTCAATTTCTTTAGGAAGTCTATATGGTGTTTTACGATTAGGCTTATTTCCTTTGTATTTTCTAAAATCCACAGATGTTTGGTCATCACTTTGTGAAAAAATTGCCATTGAATAGAATTCTCCATGTAGATAGAAAATTCTTAATTCATATTTTTTATTTATTTTTTTTTGAAATAAGGACATAAAATAATTTTCAGGTAATTTCTCTATGTCTTCAGGAGTTACATTCTCAGTATAGATATTAAAGGTTGGTAAACTGTTAATTATGGGTGACTCATGTATAGGTTTGGTTATTATTTCATTATTGGCTAATTGAAACTCCGAAAGTTCTTTTTTATTGGATGTAATCAAAGAGCTTGGTATTGTTAAACCTGATTCTATGGCCATAAATAATGCGTATAATTTATTAATTGAACCGTTGTGTGCGTTATTAATTGATTTTTTAAATTTTGTTAAAGAGTATATAAAATCTCTAACGACATTCATTTCGTTAAATGCAGAAAACAACAATTCTTTATTGTTTTTAGTTTCCAGACTTAATTCTTCAGAAAAAAAAATTCTACCCCTTCTATACCAAACAGATGTTATTTTTGATAAAAATACTAAACTACCATCTACTTTTAATACAACTTCATGAGAGTCATCAATAATCATTTTTTCAATACTAACAATTGAATTCTCATTAACCCTAATAAAGTCTTTTTTAAAATATTTTATCCATTTTATAACGTCTGAAGTACTACCGTCATCACGATCTGAAATAATTAAAATCATTGTATAGGCTTTCTTATTGAATTGATATATGGTATGGTGTATTTTTTACCATAGACATCAATCCATTTAATCAATGTATCTCTACCCAGAAAATCATAAATTAATTGATACAATCTCTTTACTGCATCACTAACATTATCTGTAATTTCAGAATCCTTATCCTCTAAACCTACAATAATTTTTTGTTTTTGCTCTCTTACTACTATATCATGGTCAATAATTCTTCCAAAATATGTGTTACAAAAAAGCCTATACTCTTTTGTATAGAGTAAAAATGTATGCCACATTTCATCTACAATCCATAACGGTTCATGTGTAAATATATACTCATTATCACCATAATGATTCATCAAAGAAAGTAGTTTTTTCATTTCATTAAAGATATCTTTGGCTTCATCAATATCCATTTCATAGGCGTCTGTAAAACGTAATATGGTTTCATGATGTATATAATTGTCTAAAGAGATGGTCATATTTTTTTGGTTTTAACTTCACAAATAAGTAAACTTATTTGTGAAGTATGAAAATTACTATCTTGGAAATGCGATAGCTGATTCATCTGCTAATAAAGGCTCTATAGCTTTATCTTCTACAGCTTGGTACTGTTGTTCCTCCATAGCAACACCTGGTCTGTCACGTTTACTGTCAGTACTATTGGTGCCACCAGTAGTACGAGCTGTCCATCCACAACATCCACCTTTAACTGAATCAAGCATTAATTCATCAATCAAATTCTCTTTCGAGAGTTTTTCTAAATTACTCATAATATAAAATTTAAATAAAATGCCTACTCTGTTTCTAGGATTTTCGGCTTACTCCTATTCTTTAACCGTGTATTTTTGTTGGCCAAATCGAATATTGAGAGAGGAGAGATTCGATTCATATCCATTAAAAAAATATCACAAATTAATATTAAATGGAAACTGTATTTGAGAGAGAATAATGTTTCCTTAACTAAAAGATTTAAATCGAGTTTAAACTTTTTAGCTCTAATAATTTTGACACAGTAATAAAAGACATGGGGCAAACAATTTTATATGTTATTTAAGAGAGACTAACACCGCCCCATGACCTTTTTTGCTATTAATTATACTTCTTACAAGGCTAATTTTTCAAGCAACACTTTTTACTAATAATAGCTTATTGACGTTTACGTTTGATTAACTTATTGTTTTGTTTATCTTTACTATGTTCAAAGCGAAAATAAGATACTTTTGGACACTATCCAAATAATTTCGACACTTTTTAATTTTTTTTATCATATTGGAAAATAAAGTAGGCATTAAGTTACAGAAAATAATAGATGAATTAGAGATAACTCCTGAGCATTTTTCTTTAAACATAGGTGTTGGAAAGAGTTCTATATACAAAGTATTAAGGGGTGATACGAAAAAAATCACAAAAACGTTAGCTGAAAAAATTAATGCATTTTACCCTCAATTCAGTATTAGTAAACTGTTATCCCTAAACCACAAGACACAATTAGACACTTTAAGTGTTGTTAAAAATGCAGATAACAAATTTTCAGGCTTAAAAGAAACTCCTCTTTCTGAAGAACATAAAGGAATAATAAGCAATGCTTTTTTAGTTAGTAGAACTCAAGCTATGGAAATACCTGTAGTCCAAGATATAATTGAAAATGAAAGACTAAAAACTAAAATTGAAATATTAACGGAATTTACTAGCAAAAAAGATAAGAATTAAACCTTTTAATCTTATACTTTTTTATCAATCAAGCTATCTAAATAAATCTAATCCTAATTCCACTCTTAATTGGCTATACGTCTGCCTATTATTTTTTAGATTTTGCTTAATATCCTTAACATGATATAATTTTTGTAAAACTTTTGAAAAGTCTGACTCTAGGGTGTCAATTAAAAATTTATTACAACCTGTATGTTTTTTAAATTTAGTAAAGACGCAGTCAAACTTTTCCATGGCAGTCAGTAAATCGATTTTTCCCTCCTTAAATTGCTCTAAAATCTCTGCTAATTCTATATTTAATTCCTTCATTTTAATTTTTAATTATAGCTTTATCTACTTCACTAATAAAAGAGTTAGCAGTTTTAATGAATTGTTCAACTTCGATATTATTTCTATGCTTAATTGCAGAAATTATATTTATAAATGAAAAAAGTAAGATAAAAATTACGCATGAACCTATTGCATAAAAATGCAAATATTCATTATCAAAATGATACTGCGGTTGAAAAACCCAAATTATTTGAATGGAATAACAGTAAACAGGAATCAATACCGATAAAAAGTACGGTCTGAGTAACATCCCCAGAATTAGTAAAATAGGAGCAATACTTTGAGTTAATACCCATATGAAATTTGAATAATTTGAAAACCCAAAAGTATTACTTCCTTCTATTCCTATAAGTGATAATATTTTATCTAAAAACAATAATATTCCAGATAACCCTACCACTATTGAACCAATTACTCTAGTCTCAACCTTCTCCTGATTGTTGATTACCTTGAGTCCCTGGTCGTTGAACATCTCTGTCAACACCTTGAAAATTTTCTTCAAATCTATTTTCTTCATTTAAATCTTGCCTTGTGCAAGATGTTAGTAATCCGGTAATTAATACAACTAAAACTAGTAATACTTTTAAGTCTCTCATTTTAATGTTTTATTTAAGGTTAATAATTCACTAAAAATACTAAGTTATTTGACAATTTAAGACATAACTCTATAAATATGATGTGTGAGTATATTAATCAATAAAATGAGAACTTTTACAATCTATTTTTTAATCGTGAGACTAAAATACATAAATAAATACATACAACCATCTTATGTATTTACTACAAAAATAATCACTTCAAAAAAGCATAAAATTTACGGGATACCCGTAATAGTAATGAGGGGAACCCGCAATAAAGGTGTGGGCTTTTCAGAAGACACATAATTACAAAAAACTGAATATCAAATGATTAAAATTATTCCGATAGATTTAAAACATATTAACGAGTATTATAACATTTTATCGAAAATTGTAAACATTAATGGTAAATGTAAAATATTAGACCAAGTTGTTATCTATAAATTAATCTTATAACTTACTAAATCTTCTAATAATATCACTCCCGTATTATAATACTTAACCTGTAAGTTTATTTACTAGAGTACACTCACGGAGTACACTTTTAGAGTACACAAATGCAACCAAATGTAGCCAAATGTAAGGTGTTTCAATAAGCACCTAACTTTCATAAACGCCATAAACCCTTTGTTCTATGGGGTTTACGACAAAAACGACTTTTTTCTTCATAACCCGGAGGTCGGGGGATCGTGCCCCCCTCTCGCTACTAGTAAATAAGGAAAAGCTAAGATTAACATCTTGGCTTTTTTTATTAGGTACATTTTAATATAGAAAAACCCAAGCGAAAGCTTGGGTTTTTCTATATTAAACTTTATTTAAAAAATAAAACTATTTCTTAATAAACTTTTTAGTTGAAGTTTCTTCACCATCGTTTATCTCTATAAAGTACATTCCAGAGTCAAGACTAGATACATTAACCTCTTTAGCTATTTTACCGCTAATAACTGTTTGACCTACCATGTTAAATATGCGATAAGTAGTTTCTAATTCATTGGAAATTTTGACATGTAAAATATCACCTTTAATTGGGTTAGGATAAATTATAAAATCCTCTTCTCTTAAACCTTCATCATCAGTATCTAGTGTTCTTACTGCTCGTAAATTATCAATTCTAACGTTATCTATACTTCTAGCTCCATTTTTTAATCCAGTAATAATGACTTGATCAATAAAAACTTGATTTACATTTTCACTAGCATCAGACTGGAATCTAAACTGAGAATTAGCACTGAAGCTATACTGCGACGTATTAAGTGTTACAGTTGCTTGATAAAAAGTTTTATTCTCAAAATCTGTTGTTTTCACCCATGTTCTAACAGTTTCCCATCCTGAGCCATTATTAAAACGTAACCAAAAATCTTGATTATTATTAAATTTAAAAGCATAGAAATAAAATGATACTTCAACTTGATTGTAACTCGTTAAATTGAAAGACTCAGAAGTCATAGATGATGCTACTCCAGAATTATCTCTTAATTTTATAGAGAAGTTTCCTTCTTTAGAACGAGATCCAGAATAACGGAAACAATCATTTCCTCCATCAGACCAGCCATCCCATCCAGTCTCAAAGAAACCTTCGTGTAAAATGGTACCACTTCCTGTAGGACCATTTCCTGGATCTGGAGTAAAACAAGGAGAACAACTAGATCCACCGCAATCTATTCCTGTTTCATTTCCATTTCTAATGCCGTCTGTACATGTAGGTTGCATTGGTTGTGGTGTTGTAGGAGCGCCACATTTGTCTGACAATGCTATAGAACGTCTAGGCCCTCCAGCTTCTAATACTGCACGCATTCTATCTTTTTGCCCTTTAGTGAATAGATTCATACAGGAATCATCAGAATAATCCATGTAATTTTGTGGCATTTCTATAGAACCACCACAAGATTTTTGCCCAACAGAACATCCATAATTAGGCCTTCTGTGTGTTGGTGTATCGCTAACTAAATCGTCTCCACAATTTTTAACTCCATCTCCCCAAATATGCTCTAAATTTAACCAGTGACCTACTTCATGTGTTACTGTTCTACCTCCATTATGAGGTGCTTTTAACGCTCCTACTCTACCAAAAGCATCGTAAACCATAACAATACCATCGTATTTTGCATCTGCTCCTGGAAATTGTGCATAACCTAAAATAGTTATAACCTCTGTTATTATATCTAATGTTATTTCTGGTACAACCCACATATTAAGGTATTGAGTAGTATCCCATGCATCTATTCCTCCTTTCGCAGAATCTTTTTCATCACCTTTTATACCCCAATCTTCACGAGAAGTTCTTTTTCTAGTAATTCCAGTTGTTGCATTTCCGTTTGGATCTACTTTAGATAAACAAAACTCAATTTGAGTATCGGTGGCTTGAGGCCATCTGTTATTTGCATCTGGATTAGTACGCCTAAAATCTTCATTTAAAACATCTATTTGAGATTGAATTTGGGCTTCACTAATGTTTTCTCTTGCATTTCTGTGTAAAACGTGTACTACAACAGGGATTGTAATTATTTGTCCAGAAATTTTGTTTTGAAAATTTTTCTTTTCTGAAATTTTCTTTTGTGTAAATGCTTCAATTTCTGCCATCCTACTTTCTAAAGTTGGATCTAATTTTTTTCTGTATTCTAAGTTTTCCATTGCTGCACATTTTTTATGATTTTGCGCCTGCATATTAAATGCAAATAAAAGAAATAGAATTGATAATGTAAGTGTTTTTTTCATGAGGGTAATTTGTTAGATTAACTATTTTATTAATAAATTATGAGTAAAAGTACTAAAATCAAATTGAATAATCATTTTATTGTACAACCCTTTGATTATAGAAAATCATGTAATTTAATGCTATCAGCATATTATGATTTGCTACTAATGCGCTAGAAATTACTCTTATTTTAAAAAAAACCATTTAAGCATGTAATTAAAATTATACATTCTATTTTTTAATTAAGCTACATAAATTAATTTATTCTATTTTTGTAAAACATCCTTATAGCATAAAAATGAAAGAAAAACTACCTAAAGAACCTAAAGAAAACTTAAATGGCCAGAGTACTATTGATAATAACTCTAAGATAGATGCCATAAAAGAACTTATTTTTGGAGAAAACATACAAGCGTATAATTCTGAATTTGAATCGCTTAAAGTAGATATTGCTGCCCAAAAAGAAGCTTTACAGAATTTAATTGACGATGTTAGAAAAGAACTCCTACAAAGTATAGACTCGCTTAGCACAGACGTTAACATAAGAATAACGGATTTAGAAGGCACTTTAAATGAAAAAATAGAAAACCTAGAAGATACAAAAGTGAGCAGGACATTATTAAGCGACCTTTTTATTAAACTAGGAGAAAAAATCAAGTAAGTAAGTCACTTTAATTCATGACTCAGGAGGAAAAGTTAAGTATTATAAAAGAAATTCTGCTCACTGATGAGCGTGAGTTTTCAGCCTCTATTGACCAAAAATTACAAACCCTAGAAGACACCATTAACAAAAGGAAAAATTTAGCAGAAAAAATTGACCCCTTAATTAATGATAAAATAGAGCGTTTTGTTAAAGATATTCCAAAAACATTAGGGCCTTCTATTACTCAGGCTCTAAAAGAAGAGATAAAAAATTCTCAAGATGCTGTTGTTGAAGCTTTGTTTCCCATTCTTGGAAAAATGGTAAAAAGATTTGTTCAGCATGAAATGAAATTACTCTCTGAAAAAATAAACAATCAATTAAATAAAGCCTTTTCTTTTAAAAGGTTTTTTGGTAGGACTAAATCTAAAATAAAAGGGGTTAAAGATGCCGATTTAATATTGCAAGAGTCATCTAACACCAATATAGAACAAATTATAATTATAGAAAAAGGTTCTGGAATTGTACTTGCAGAGCACTCTAAAACAAAAACTATTGATGAGGATATGGTCGCTGGTATGTTAACAGCGATAAAGAGTTTTGTTGAAGATGCCTTTAAAAAAGAAAAACAAGATTTGCAGTATATAGAATATGAGTTGTACCACATACATCTTCAAAATTTCTCGTCATACTATATTGCTGTAATTGTTTCTGGAGCCTATAATGTACTATATAAAGACTTATTAGAAAATCGTCTTTTAGACTTTGCAAGTAAACATATTACAAGTCAAGCTTTAAAAGATAAAATAAAATTAACTCAAAAAACACAAGACTACTTTAAAAAATATGACAACATCTAAAAAAATTGTTTTACTAGGACATTTTGGAGTTGGAAAATCGTCTTTAATTAGACGTTTTGTTGAAAACACTTTTTCTGAAGATTATAAAGTAACAATAGGTGTACACATTTCTAAAAAAACTATTGATACGCCAGACAAAAAAACAATATCGCTCATTATTTGGGATTTAGAAGGCCATGATGATGTGGAAAAAAATCGCGCTTCATACCTAATGGGTACTCATGGGTTTATTTATGTTTTTGATGCTTCTAGACCTGTAACTTTCGAGAATTTGGAAGATCAGTTATTAATTCTTAAAACTAAATACCCCAATATACCCGTTAAAGTAGTCGCTAATAAAACCGATTTGGTAAAAAAGACAGAAATCAATCAATACAACGATATTTTCAAACCTCTTGTCGATTTTTATACAAGTGCCAAAACTGGTAGTAAAGTTGATTTACTTTTTTCTAAATTGGCTAACGAGCTAATTTAATTTAAGTAATAAAATGCTAGAAACATATATAAAAAAATATCACAAAAATAATTTCCAATATATACTTGTCGATGCTGCAGGAAAGGTTATTGAAACCGACAACCATATAATTCCTATTGGAAACCTTACACAAATACAAGAAGTACATCCTTTTTTTGAGGCCTTTAGTGATTTATTTTTTATTAAAAATGAGAGCTACGACTTTTTATGTATTAATTTAGATTTTGATAAAACATCAATTATAGCAGACATAACGCTCCAAACCCACAACGATAATAAAAATTTAATAATTATTGAAGACCTTACTAAGCACTATAATAATTATCAATTAGCTGCCCAAAATAGAAATGAATCTTTAATTAACGCTCAAATACTCAAGCTAAAAAATCTTCATTTAAAAGAAAAAGAGCAATTCAAAAATATTTTTATCGCTAATTTTAGCCACCAACTAAGAAACCCTATTACAGCATTAAATATATTTAGCAATTTACTTAAAGACACAACATTAGACGATACTCAAGAAAGCTATGTAAACGTTATTAATACTGCTAATAAAAACCTTAAACAAAGCGTTGAAGGTATATTAGATATTTCTAAAATTGAAGCTGGAAAACTAATTTTAGTCGAAAAAGTTTTTAGTTTAAAAGCACTACTCAATGAGATTATAAATGAACATAAGTTACATATAACTAAAAAAAATATTGAATTTAATTTTATTCTAGACCCAAAACTACCAGAATTTTTAAATGGTGACTCCTTTAGATTAAAACAAATTATTGGAAACCTATTAAGTAATGCTACCTATTTCACTTTAAAAGGTTTTATTAACTTAAATATTTCTCTAAACCATATTAGAGCTAATAAAGCTAACCTCCACATAAAAGTAAGTGATACGGGCATTGGTATAGACCCTAAAGATTATGAACAAATTTTTAAAAGGTTTACAAAAATAGAATCTACAATAAAAAACGATATGAGTACTGGACTTGGACTTTCTATTACTCAATATTTAATTTCGCAAATGGATGGTAATATTAAAGTACAAAGCGAAATAGGCATAGGTAGTGTTTTTACTTGTAATATTAGTTTTAAACTTGCTACATCTTATGATAAAAATTTAAAAGAGGTACTCTTACATAAAGTTCGTAAACGTTTAGATAAAAAGCATAATATTTTATTGGTTGAAGATTCTGAGCTCATTCAGCTTTCTATCTTAAAAATTATAGCTGCAGATGGTAATTTTTTTCTAAATATTATTTCTAATGGAGATGATTTTATTTCTACCATCATGGATCAAGACGTAGATTTAATATTATTATCCAGTACCATACAAAACTACACGGCAGAAGAATTAACAAAATCGCTACGTAAACTGTCTAAAGAATACAAAAAAATTCCTGTTATATCTATTTCATCAAAAGCTTTTAAAGAAGATATTAAAAGCTTAAAAAAAGCTGGTATAAACGATGTTATTACTAAACCTTTTGATGAAGAAACACTTTTAAACACCATACATCAATATTTAAAATAATATCATTTCTTTTTTAAAATTAGTGCAAAATAAGAAAGCGAACTTATTAAGTCCGCTTTTTAATCAACACTACTACAAAAAATAAATCATCAAATAATAATCCCTTTCATTCAATAATTTTGCAGCGAGGGGTTTGTTAAATTACATTTTAATTATAATAAATTCAGACTTTTAGCTTAGCTGATGGTAAAAATTTGTGCTCTCGCCGTAAAATTTACCATCAATAAATAATATAAACTAAGCTGTTAAAAACTTATAATCCAAAAACTTAATATAATAAGTTTTTAATTTTATGTAACAATCAAAAATATATAACGAAAAACAGTTTTAAGAAAACAATACTTTTTTAAAAAATAAATCGATGAAGTGTTATTAAAAATGATTAAGTGTTATTTTTTATTTAAAAAGTAGTAATAAAACTACTTTTTAAATAAAAAATTAATAATAGTCATCATTGATAAAAATAAAAGTTGTTAAATATCAAGGCTAACCAAAACTATTATTCTACAAATTAATAATTACACGCGTCAGCTTTCTAAACCTAAATTAATTATAAAGGTGAGATTGCAACAAAAACAGGATAATTAAATAATTATAATGCAGCTAGCTACATTATAATTATTAAGTTCTAATGTCATCATTTTTTAAATCGGGAATAATCTACAATCACTAAGGAATATGATATAAAGCTAAGCTTATAGTATCATTATATATTTGTAGTGTTCAAAAAAGAACAAAAATTAATTATAAAATAACCCCAAAATGAGCACATTTAATATCCCAACCAGAGCGGAAGTAAATGCAACAAACCAAGCTATTTTTGACAGCTTAGAAAAACAAGTCGGTTTTGTTCCTAACCTTTTTGCAACCTATGCATACTCAGAAAATGCACTTAAAAATTATATAGATTTTGCAGGAGCTCCATCTTCTCTTAAAGCTAAAGAAAAAGAAGTAATAAACCTTGCAGTAAGCCAAGTAAACCAATGTGAATACTGTTTAGCAGCGCATACTGCGATAGGAAAAATGAGTGGTTTTAACGATGCGCAAATTATTGAATTAAGACAAGGAAAAGCATCATTTGATACTAGATTAGATGCATTAGCTGCACTAGCTAAAAATATCACTGAAAATCGTGGTAATACAGATACAAGTATACTTAAAAATTACTTTAATGCAGGATGGACAAAAGAAAACCTTATTGATACCATTTCGCTTGTAGGAGACAAGACTATTTCCAACTACATTAATAATACCGTAAAAACAACTGTTGATTTTCCAGCAGCACCAACTTTATAATAACAACTAACAATTTAAAATATAATCATTATGAAAAAAATAGTAGCATTAGTAGCATTTAGTTTTTTAGCATTTGTGTCTTGTAAGCAAGATGTAAAAAACACAGAAACAACAACATCTGTAGAAACAAAAAAAGAAATTGCTATGGTTAAAACCATTGCACTTGAACAAACTAGTGGAGAATTTAACACAAAAGAACTTACATTAGAAGCAGGTACTTATGTTTTTAAAATCGCAAATAAAGATGTAGACCACGAGGTAGGCTTTGTTCTTGCGCCTAAAGGAAAGACCGATCAAGCAAACCATATAAAAGCGGCTTACGTAAAAACGCCTGTTCCAACTGGAAGCTATTCTTTAACCAATGAAGTTGCATTAACTAAAGGAGAGTACGTGTACTTTTGCCCACTTAATCCAACACCAGAATACACTTTAACAGTTAAATAATCAATGTTGTTGTTATTATTAAAACCGTCTAGATATTTTATGTCTAGGCGGTTTTTGCTTTTTGTGCACGATACTCTACAGGAGGTAATCCTGTATGCGATTTAAAAAATTTAGAAAAATGCCCACCTTCATTATAACCTAATTCGTAAGCAATCTGTTCTGCAGAATTAGTTGAAAATAGCAATAACCTTTTTGCTTCCAATATAACCCTGTCGTTTATAATGGTGAGAGGTGTAGGATAACCAGCCCTTTTAAAAACATTAGATAATGTTTTGGGAGATTTATACAAAAGTTCTGCATAATCTGATACTTTATGCTTCTCTTTATAGTGTTGCTCTACAAAAATGTGAAACCTTCTCAATAACTCAAACTGAGTATTTGGTAAACTTTTTATTTCTTGCCTTTCTTTTATAAGACGTGATGATTTAATAAGTAATCGCTTAAGCATAGCACGTAACATTTCTCCTTGTATATGATCTACCGTTTCAAACTCTTCTTTAAAAATGGTAAACATTGCTTCAAAGCTTTTTACATCGTTTTCTTTTAAAGTAACTACAGGAGGTTGCGAAGAGCCAAAAAACAAAATCCCATTACAAGACACCTCGTGATCATGGTCCCTAATACAATAAAATTCTCTATTAAAAACCATGGCTATAATTCCTGACTCTAAAGGGATATCTAATACATTAAGTGTGGTACAAAACAATACTTGATGCTGTTTTAATTGTACGTGATAATCATCTACAGTAAGATCACAACTTTTATCTCTTGCCCAAAGTATTTTATAATACCCCTTGTCCTTGAGTAATTGCTGTGCTGGTCCACAGTTAAAATTGGTTAAGATTAATGAGCTTTCTTCTCTCTCACTTTTAAATTCTAATTTCATATTGTAAATAAAGTCATATTTTATGTAAAAATAGGAATAATATATAATTCGAGGTGGCTTATATATATCAACAATACTTCTCCATCATAATATCTTTGAACTATAATTTAAAAACAACATATATTATGAATACAGTAACAGGAAATTTAGTTATTAGAATCGGTTTTGCACTTCTTTTTATTTGGGGTGGATTAGAAAAATTTATTGAAGGCTTTTTAGGTGGCGTAGGTCTCCAAAACATGGCCGACTTTTTAAAACAAAGCGGGCTTGCTTTTTTAGGAGATACGGGAACATACGCACTTGGGACAATTTTAGCTCTCTTAGAACTTGTAGCAGGCATTCTTGTTCTTGCTAATAAGCAAGCAATGTATGCTTACGCATTCTTAGCATTTATTATGTTTATGGCATTAGTACTCGTACATATCCCTTCAGGTAACTGGATGAATATTATGATTCACATTGCACTCACCACCACTTTATCTGGACTTGCAATTAATGAGAAGCAGAAAGCGACATTATCATAATTTCGAAAAAAAATCAATTTTAAATATGCTTTGCCTCACCTATAGATAAAAAAGGCATATTTAAAGCAATAATAATGAACTGATGATATATTATAAAAAGTATATTACCGAGCAAGTATTTACTTGCCTATCCTTAATGCCTATTAACATTGTTCAGCTTTAATTTATAAATTTAATCTTTTAATAATCTGTGTCACTATTTCAGGGCACAGATTATAACAATTTGTTATTCCCGATTATTATCAATAGCCTTTTAATGTTTTGCCTGTTGCACTTTCTTTATATACTTTGGCACTAGGCTAAATTAAAATTATTTATTTATTTTCATTAGATTTACAGAAACATCCAATACACTGCAAATTATTATGAAAGCATATACTATTCAAGAAATAAACGACCTTTTACAAGGTGAACTTATAGGAAATACAACGCAAAAAATTGAAGGTCCAGAACAACTTCAAAATGCAAAAAATAACCATATAACGTTTATAGGTAGTACAAAATATTTAAAACACTGGGATGACTCTAAAGCGTGTGCAGCTGTAATAAATGATAATTTAACGTTAGAACCTGGTGATAATCGGGCTTTAATTAAAGTAAAAAATGCTGATTTGGCTATGGCCAATATCTTAGAATTTTTTAACCCACCGGCACCAGAGTTTGAACATGAGATTCACCCAACTGCGGTAATAGATAAAACAGCAACCCTAGGCAAGGGTTGTAAAATAGGTGCAAATTGCTACGTTGGAAAAAATGTATCTCTTGGAGATGGTGTTATTTTATACCCAAATGTATGTGTGTTTGACGAAACAACCATAGGCGATAATACTATAGCTTGGTCTGGTACTGTTATTAGAGAACGCTCTATTATTGGTAGTCATTGTATATTTCATACCAATGTAAGTATTGGAGCTGATGGTTTTGGCTACAGACCAAGTGATGATGGTAGAGGTCTAGTAAAAATTCCGCAAATAGGAAATGTAATTATTGGACATTATGTAGAAATTGGAGCAAACTCTTGTGTAGATCGTGCAAAATTTAGTTCAACTATTGTTGGCGATGGTTGTAAAATAGATAACCTAGTACAAATAGCACATAACAGCGTTATGGGACGCTCTTGCATTATGGCTGGCCATAGTGGACTTGCTGGCTCTGTAACTCTAGGCGATGGTGTTATTATTGGCGGAAGTGCCTCTATTAAAGATCACACCGAAATAGCATCTGGCGCCACTGTAGGTGCTGGCTCTGGTGTTATGAATAATGTAAAAGCTGGCGAAACCGTTTTAGGATATCCTGCTCAAGAGGCAAAAGCCATGCTAAAACAATGGGTTGCTATGCGTAGATTGGTTAAGAAATAAGCTAGGCTACTTAATTTTGTAAGCAACTAATAACGAACCCCGTTTAGCAAAGGATATAAAACACTAAAACGATTTTATTTTTACAATAACTAAGTTAAAATATAAAAGAAAATGATTTGTTTTTTTGATGATTAATTATAAAATCATTGAATAATCAAACTTAAATTACTCTAACCAGCCCTTAAAATCCTTAACCCGCTCTCGGGCAACAATAACATCTTGCTCATTATAAGCGTTTAGTTTTATTTGTAAACGTGAGTTGGTATAACTGAGCATATCCTTTATGGCGTTTATATTTACAAAGAATTTGCGGTTTATGCGAAAAAAGGTTTGCGGTTCTAACTCGTTTTCTAATTGCTCTAGTGTAATATCTAATAAATAATTTCTACCTTCTGTTGTGTATAGATATGTGCCTTTATTTTCGCTATAAAAACATTCTATATCATCTATATTAATAAGTTTTAGGTGCTGACCTACTTTTACCGAAAACCGTTTTTTATACTCCCGATCTATAGGGTTTATAAGAAGTTTTTTTATATCGTTAAAATCTAATGTTACGGCTTGTTTTTGTGGTGTGCGCGCTTTGTATTTTTTAACAGCAGTTTCTAAATCATCGTCATCTATGGGTTTTAAAAGATAGTCGATACTGTTTAATTTAAAGGCTTGTAGAGCATACTCATCATAAGCTGTCGTGAAAATTATGGCAGATTTAATGTCTATGCTTTCAAAAATTTCGAAAGATAGACCATCGCTTAATTGTATATCTAAAAATATTAAATCTGGATGTGTATTGCTTTGAAACCAAGCTATGGATTCTTCTACGGAATGTAGCATGGTTTCTACTTTAATATGTAAAGTATCTAACATACGTTGTAAGCGACGTGCTGATGGTTTTTCGTCTTCTATAATAATGACTTTCATAGATTGGTTTTGTTTTTATAATATGCTTTTTCTTGGCTAATTACGCGTTAGGGATTGTAGTGTAAAGCCCACAGTGAGGCACGAGCGAGGACTTGTAACGGAAAGCCCGACACCGACCTTAGGAGGTGTAACGCCCAAACTATTTTACTCCCATTGGTTTTTATCCTTTTCCATGTATTCTTGGATTTTACGCTCTTGCCACGATTTCCCAAAAAGATACCCCTTGCTAAATATACTCAATGCATGAAACGCAAGACCTATACCCCAAAATAGAGGCGTGGATAATGTTCCAAAATGCCATATACTGCTTTGATTATTAACGCTAACCATAACGATAATAAAAATATTGACTACAAGATACCAGAAGGCATGCCAATAAAACCCCTTTAAATCTTTAAGCTTTTTTTCTGCTCTTAAGTACGCTTCTTCTTTTTGGTAGCGTTTGTTTTTGTATGGTTCTATATTATTTTCCATGTGTTTTATTTTTAATGATTAACACTAATGCCAGCGTGTTTCTTCTTCTCGCATGTATTGTTCTATTTTTCGTTTTTCCCAGCGGCTTCCAAAGGTTGCATCAGCAAAAAACACTTTAAAGGCTTGTATGGCCAAACCTAAGCCCCAACCAAACATTGGAAACCAAAACCATTGGAAATTCCATGATGTACGATAGTTTATAAAAATTAGAAAAGGAATAACAAATACATAGGAAATTAAACTATAATAGAAGCTTTTTAACGCTTCTACATGATTGCGTGCTCGCATGTAGGTATCGTTTATTTGGGTTTTTGATTCTGTTCTCATGACTGATATTTGTTTGGTTAACATGGGTATGGCAACAGCAAAACGGTTTGTCTCTTTATAAATTTGGACCTTTTTAGATGTTAACAACTCGTAACGTTGCTTTATATTACTTAAACCCACACCACTACTCTTTTTTACAATTTGTTTGGGTTGTAAATTATTTTCTACTAATAAATTACTGCCTTCTTCGTAAATATTTATGCGCAGTGGCTTACTAGAGGTTACAGTATTGTGTTTTACGGCATTTTCTAATAATAATTGTAATGATAGTGGCACTACCTTACTTTCGGGATTATTAGCCTTGTTAGGCATGGTAAACACAATGCTATCTTCAAACCGCATCTTTATTAGAGACATATAGATTTTTGCAAATTGTAATTCTTCGTCTACGGTTACTAATTCTTTGTTTTTTTGCTCTAAAACATAGCGATAGACTTTGGATAATGAGGTCGTAAATTTTTGAGCAAGCTGCGGGTTTTCTTCAATTAAACTGGTTAACACGTTTAAACTATTAAACAAAAAATGTGGGTCTAATTGATTTTTTAATGCATCAAACTTAGCACTAGCCGTGCCAGCTATAACTTTTTGTTCTTTTATTTTATTTTGTTGATACTTGTTGTAATAATAAATAACATGAAAAATGCCAATAATGACTAAAGTAATCCATAAACCAAAATGGTAATTACTGAATTTTTCGTTTTCTAAAAATTCTGAGAACGACCTATCTCCGTAAACCGTAGCTGTAAATGTTCTTAAAAGAAACAGACCTATTAAAGTGATTATAACTGCCCCTACTATGCCAATAATTATTCGTTTTATAGTATCTTCCTTTTTCCAAGAAAGCTTTTGGATATAATCAAAAAAGTACATATTTGAATATCCAAGAACAAATGCATAGAGCTGATAGAATGCAAAATTAAGTAATGCAGTGTTAATATTTTTATATGCAAACCGGTTGGATAAAAAACTCCCTATTATAAAAACAGCACATCCTATAAAAAAAGTTACATATATATTTTTAACCCATTTGCTCATAACCCTATTATTTACGCTTGTTTATTTACCGCAAGATTTTAAAATTTGCACAACACGCTCTTTACCCCATTTAGGATGAAAAACGGTTTCTGGCTTAAAGTTAGCAAAAAGTTCTAAAGCACGTTCTAAATCTTTACAGTATGGCGTAGGGTCTTGTCCAAAATATTTTGCGCTACCCATATTCCACTCTGCCTTACAATATACCACTCTTGGGTTATTGGGCTCTAAAACTTCTGCTTTGGCATACAACTCGGTAACTTTACCAGAAAGCGTCATACCATAAGTTGCACCATCGTAAGCCACCCAAGCCGTATGTAACAGGGCTTGTAATACTAAAATTTCGGGGTTATCTTTACTAATAGCTGTAGCGTCGTTAATTAAATCTTGTGCTTTATTAAGTTGTGTCTCTAATTTTTTAGCATCTTTAAGATTAAAACTATTGACGATGTTAATTTGTGCGGCATAATATGAAGGTAACCAATTATCTGGTTCTGCATTGGCTATGCGTTCAAACATATTTGACGCTTCGGTTGGTTTATTATTTTTCCATAACTCGAAAGCCGTTTTCATACCTTTTTGGTAATTGGTTTGCCCAGATGCAAATCCTGAAACGAATACTAATGCAATGATGATTAAATTTTTCATTTTTTGATATTTAAGATTTCTGTTAATAATTACTTATGAAGCAAATATGATACAGATGATGGATTTCAAAAAAAAGGACTTACCCAACTGTTATTTTTAGAAGATGAAATGTAAAGTTTCCAATTTTAAACTATTTTTTTTTATTATCTATAGCACCGCTATTCTTTATTTTTAGATTATAAATTTTTTGTATAAACTTATAATCAATACATTAGACCGAACAAAACTAATATGTATATTTAAAATTTTATTTAAAACATATAAATTGGTCAAATTCTCAATTTAGCATATTCATAATTGACAATTTTTTTTGATTAAGTATAATGAATAACGAAATTAAATCTAATCTAGAAGGCTTGTATGATTATTACAAAACGGTGCTTGACAATACATCGCTTTATAATATACTGGATGATTTAATGACTAAAAATCCTCTCTACACGGATTTTAATATCGGGTTTTTAACATCTCTTTTTGAAAATCAAGAAATAAAACACTTAAAAAAAGCTAAAACCAACACCGAACTCATTAATACTTTTCAAAAAGCTATAACTATAGAAATCGATGATACTGAAACTATCTCACAATTGAAAGACGACATACTAAATTCTATTCCTCTAATTAAAGATAGTATTAGTAACAAGAAAAAGCAATATAAAAATCGAGCTATTTTTTTAGAATATCAATTTGAACCACTAGCCAGTTTTTATGGCTTTGGAAAAGGCAACTTCCCCATTGTAGATACGTTTACATCTTTTGATTTTAATGATATGAAAAGTTTATACAAAAATATTGGATTGATTAATTACACTAAAATATGGAAAGCATTAACAGTGTTTGATGAGATTTTAGAACGTGCTAACATATACGACCAGGTCATTGAATCTGAGACCTATAAAACACTGCATAAATGCTATCAATTAAAAACTTATTTATTGCTTCACGAGGCATTTAAATCCATTAATATTAAGGTTTTTAATGGTATTAAAATTAAAAAACCTTTGTTTATTTATGGTGGCGAACACGGTTGCGAAGCCATTAATATTTATGTTTTTGAATAAGATAAGGTACTTTCCTTATTAATATAGAACTACGATATTACCTCTGCATACAAATCAAAATCTTCTGCTTCAATAATCTTAACGTTTGCAAACTCACCCGTTTTTAAGTATGTTTTTGTTGCATTAATAAGCACCTCATTATCAACATCTGGAGAATCAAACTCAGTACGACCAACAAAGTAATTACCTTCTTTTCTATCAATAACAACTTTAAATGTTTCTCCTATTTTTTGCTGATTGAGCTCCCATGATATTTGAGATTGGATTTCCATAATTTGGTTAGCTCGCTCAATTTTAACATCTTCGGGCACATTATCCTCTAAATTATAGGCATGCGTATTTTCTTCGTGCGAGTATGTAAAACAGCCTAAACGTTCAAAACGCATGTCTGTTACCCATTGTTTTAAAGTTTGAAAATCTTCTTCTGTTTCTCCAGGGTAACCAACAATTAATGTTGTTCTAATAGTCATATCTGGAACAGCCAATCTAAACGCTTTTAACAGTTTGGTTGTTTTTTCTTTAGTTGTACCACGTCGCATACTTTTTAATATGCTATCGGATATATGCTGTAAAGGAATATCAATATAATTACAAATTTTTGGTTCTCTATGCATTACCTCTAACACATCCATAGGGAATCCTGCTGGAAAGGCATAATGTAAACGAATCCATTCTATACCATCAACTTTAACTAGGGCTTCAAGTAATTCGGCTAAATTTCGTTTTTTATAAATATCTAGCCCATAATACGTTAAATCTTGAGCAATCAAAATAAGTTCTTTAACACCATTAGCAGCCAATTTCTCAGCTTCTATAACAAGCTTTTCAATAGGTGTACTAATATGCTTACCTCTCATAATGGGGATAGCACAAAACGAGCATGGTCTATCGCAACCTTCGGCAATTTTTAAATACGCATAATTTTTTGGTGTCGTGGTTAACCGCTCCCCAATTAATTCGTGTTTATAATCTGCGCCCAAAGCTTTTAACAACCCTGGTAATTCTGTTGTACCAAAATAAGCGTCTACATTTGGTATTTCTTTTTGTAAATCTGGTTTATAACGCTCACTTAAACATCCTGTTACAAATACTTTATCAACATCTCCTGCTTCTTTTTTTTGCATGAATTCTAAAATAGTATTCACACTTTCTTCTTTAGCATTTTTAATAAACCCACAGGTATTAATAACCACTATATTACCTTCCTCTTCATGAACCACATCTTTTCCACTGGCCTTTAATTGCCCCATCAAAACTTCGCTGTCGTAAACATTTTTACTACAACCAAGGGTCACTACATTAATCTTGTTTTTCTTAAGGGTTTTTGTACGCATAGGTTCTATAAATCAGGGTGCAAAGATACGTAATGATTTATGAATAATGATTAACGAATACTGTTGAAGATACTAATTTTGTGTTATCGCCTTTTTATAGATTTATACTTTATCTTCAATCAGATAAAACTCATCTTAGCTCCTTTAAGGATTAAATTCATTTATTAACACATAGACATTAGCTTAAAAAAACAACTAATTATAATCACATTCCAAAATAAGGCTGTCTTAATAAAATTAAGTCAAATAATGGAATGAAGAAGTACAAATAAAAGCTATTTAATAAATTAAATAAGGTAATAACGATAAAGTATTATCTACACGAAGATGTTATTTAAAAAACGAATCTACAAACTCAAACTTATTAAACACCTGTAAATCTTCTATCCCTTCACCAACACCTATATATTTAACTGGGATTTGAAACTGATCTGAAATACCGATAACAACACCTCCCTTAGCTGTTCCATCAAGTTTTGTAACAACTAATGATGTTACTTCGGTAGCCGCAGTAAATTGCTTGGCTTGCTCAAAGGCGTTTTGACCTGTAGAGCCGTCTAACACTAATAGTACATCATGTGGCGCATCGCTTATAACTTTTTGCATAACCCGCTTAACTTTAGTTAGCTCATTCATTAAATTTACTTTATTATGTAAACGTCCGGCGGTATCTATAATAATTACATCGGCGTCTTGAGTTACACCAGATTGTAAAGCATCAAAAGCCACAGAAGCTGGATCACTGCCCATATCTTGACGCACCATGGGTACATCTACTCTATCTGCCCAAACTTGGAGTTGATCTATAGCGGCTGCTCTAAACGTATCTGCAGCACCAAGCACAACTTTTAATCCTTGTTTTTTAAATTGATAGGCCAGTTTACCAATAGTCGTAGTTTTTCCAACACCATTAACGCCTACCACCATTAATACATATGGTGTTTTACTACCATCTGTTTGCTTTGGTAAATTTGGAATAACATACTCAACATCTTCACCAGAATTGGTTTCACTTAACAAACTAGCAATTTCTTCTCGTAAAATTTGGTTAAGTTCGTCTGTGCCTAAATATTTATCTTTAGAAACACGAGCCTCAATACGCTCAATAACCTTTAAGGTTGTATTTACACCGACATCACTAGATACTAAAATCTCTTCTAAATTATCTAAAACCTCATCATCTACTTTAGATTTCCCAGCTACAGCTTTGGTTAACTTTCCGAAAAAGCTAGACTTGGTTTTTTCTAAACCTTTATCTAGGCTTTCTTTTTTTTCTGAAGAAAATATTTTTTTAAAAAAACTCATTTTTATTCGTTGATTATTTCAAGTTTAACTCAATCTTTAATACTAAAATAGTATTTGAGTTACTTGTAAAATGTTAAGAGAACTTATAAAAGATTCAACTTTAATAACATTTAACACAGTACAACTCTCAATTATTAATATAACAAGGTAGTCAACTATCTTACCACAATCATTATACTGCTAATATGGCAGAAGGCTATATCAAATATAAACATAAAAAAGCTGCTTCCGATAAGAAAGCAGCTTATAATATATTGAAACGATGTATTTTAGTTTTTAGCTAAAAAGTCGTTAACTTGTTCGGGATTCATGATAGACTCAACAAACATGTAAGCTCCTGTTTTTGGAGACTTAACCATTTTTATTGCTTTTGTTAATCTTTTAGACCCTGTCTGTAATGATGCTACTGATTTCTTTGCCATGACTTATTATTTTATCTCTTTATGAACTGTCATACGTTTAAGAATAGGATTAAATTTCTTAATCTCCATTCTATCTGGCGTATTCTTCTTATTTTTTGTTGTAATGTAACGAGAAGTTCCTGCTTGACCAGACTCTTTATGCTCTGTACATTCTAAAATTACTTGTATTCTGTTGCCTTTCTTTGCCATGTCTTGTTACTTTTAATACAGCTATTACTTAGTTAAAAAACCTTTAGATTTTGCATCTTTAATCGCTGCAGAAATGCCTATTTTATTAATCGTTTTTAAAGCCGATGTAGAAACCTTTAAAGTTATCCAACTATCTTCTTCTGGAATGTAAAAACGCTTTTTAACTAAATTCGCATTAAACTTGCGCTTAGTTCTATTCATCGCATGAGACACGTTGTTTCCAACCATGGCTTTCTTTCCTGTAAGTTCACAAACTCTTGACATTGTATATAACTTTAAATTTCTTGTTGCTTAAAATCGAGGTGCAAATATATAAAATCTTTATATTATGACAACGTAAATTTTATCAATTTTTAAAAATTTCTTTTTGAAGCATTTCTAAAGCCTTATTAACCGATTTATTAATCACCCTAGAACGGTGATCCCCAAAGTTAAATTTTTCTGAAAACACGCCTTCTTTTGTAGCTATAGCTATAAATACAGTCCCTACCTCAACATCCGAATCACCTTTAGTTGGACCTGCATTTCCTGTAGTTGCTATAGCAACATCCGATTTGTATAATTTTAAAACATTTTGCGCCATGGCCTCTGCAACTTGAGAACTCACTACGGAATATTTGTTTATGAGGCCTTCAGAAACACTTAAAACATCTATCTTAGATTGTGTCGCATAAGTTACCACACCTCCTTTTAAATATCTAGAAGCTCCTGCATTTGCTGTAAATAGCTGTGCCAATTTACCACCGGTACAACTTTCTGCTATGGCTAAAGACTTTCCTATTTTTACAAGTTGGTTTGCAATAACAGTTTCTTCGTTACCGTCTTCATCCTCGTACCCAAAAAACTCTTTTTCTATTAACGGTAATAATGTATCTACGTGTTTTTGTATATCATTTACCACCTTTTCCTTATCAAAACCCTTAGTCGATATGCGCAATCGCATTCTGCCTAAACTTGGTAAATAGGCTAACTTTATATGGCTTGGTAATGCGTCTTCCCAATCTTCAATTCTAGCGGCTAATGTACTCTCCCCTAACCCATAAACTAATAATGTTTTATGAAGAATATGTGGGTATTTATACTTTAATTTTAATTTATCAAGTACAGTGGTAGTCATTAAGGTTTTCATCTCAAAAGGCACACCTGGTAGAGAAATAAACGTTTTATTACCTTTTTCCATCCACATGCCTGGTGCAGTTCCTACTGTATTCATTAAAATTGTAGCTTTAGATGGCACCAAAGCTTGGTCTTTATTTACCTGTAAAAGTGTTTGCCTAACATATTTTTTCCAAATGGACTCAATATTCTCCAAAACAGAAGCATCCATAACCAAAGTATCATTAAAATATTCAGCTATTGTTTTTTTTGTGATATCATCTTTAGTAGGTCCTAAACCTCCTGTGATAAGAATAATGTCTACTCGAGATTCGGCATCTTTAAAGGTTTGTAGTATATGAGATTTATCATCTTGTATAGATGTAATTTGATAAATTGAAACTCCAATCTTATTAAGCTGTTTGGCTATAAATGCAGAATTAGTATCTATAACTTGGCCAATGAGAAGCTCATCGCCAATCGTAATTATCTCAGCTAACATTACAAATTAAAATCAGATTTGATTTCTGCAACGGTATTACTTACAGCAGCAATTACAATATTTAATTGCGCTGTAACATCCACATCTGCTTTCTCAAACTTACCCCAATCTTGTACTTCTATTAAGGTATCTAATACCCCAAGTTCAAACAAATCTATAGTGGGTTTCATTTTGTGTGCAGCTTGGTATGCGTTGTAATAATCTTTTTCCTCTACTGCTTTTTTTAATCTTTCGGCATCTACAGGAACTTCTTCTAAAAAAGCTTCTGCTAATGTGGCTATAAAATCTTGATCGTTATCTGCTAATTCTCGTACTCTAAATAATTTGTAATGTTGTTCCATTTATTTTACTGTAATTGAAAACATTTCTATGTTTTCTATATATCCTATTAATTTATCGTTAGCAACTACCTTGCCAACTCCAGCCGGTGTGCCTGTAAATATAACATCTCCTATCTTTAAAGTAAAATATTTTGACACATATTCTATTAATTCATCAATTTTCCATAACATGTGGCTAGAATTTCCTATTTGTACAATCTCATCATTCTTTTTTAAGGAAAATCCAATATTGTTAATATTATCCAGTTCATTTTTAGGAATCCATTTACCAATAACCGCAGCACCATCAAACGCCTTTGCTTTTTCCCACGGTAAGCCTTTTGCCTTTAATTGACGCTGTAAATCTCTAGCTGTAAAATCTATACCCAAACCAATATCATTATAATATTTGTGGGCAAATTTTTTATCTATATGCTTCCCTACTCTGTTAATCTTTACCAAAACCTCAACCTCATGATGCACTTCATTAGAAAAATCAGGAATAAAAAAGGGCTGTTTTTTTAAAAGAATTGATGTATCCGGCTTTAAAAACACCACGGGATCACTTGGTTTTTCGTTTTCTAATTCATTTATATGTTCAGTATAATTTCTGCCAATACAAATTAATTTCATCCTATATACAATTTTTAATTAGGGCGTTACACCTCCTTAGGTCGGTGTCGGGCTTTACGTTACAAGTCCTCGCTCGTGCCTCACTGTGGGCTTTTCTCTACAATCCCTAACGCAAATACGAACTAAGATTAGTAAAAAACTCACATTTTATTTAACCTAGTTTATTATTAAAACTCCTTAACTTAATTCCTGTAAGCACTTTTTTAGTATATAATGGAAAATCGGCATTTAACAACCAACCAAAATACCCTGGTTCTTTTTCTAAAACCTCTGTTACTAATTTCCCTTTATGTTTTCCAAAAGCAAAACATTCTACATCATCTTTATTATAAGCTATAAAGCCTGCAAAATCAGCAAACTTTTTTCTAGAACTAAACGTCGCCAAAAATTTGGTATCGTTTTCTAGTTCTTCATATTTATCCAGCTGAGCTTTTAAAACCTCATAAGTTGCCTTGGTATCTGCTTCTGCACTGTGGGCATTTTCTAAACTTTCATCACAATAAAATTTATATGCAGCACTTAATGTGCGTTGTTCCATTTTATGAAATATAGTTTGTACATCTACAGCCAGACAATTTTTCATATCAAAATCAATATCTGCCCGTAACATTTCTTCAGCTAATAATGGGATATCAAATCGGTTGGAATTAAAACCTCCCAAATCAGAATCCTTAATCATGTTATAAATATCTTTAGCTAGCTCTTTAAACGTTGGCTCATTAGCTATTTTTTCGTTACTAATACCATGGATTTCTATGACTTCTTGAGGAATCGTCATCTCTGGATTTACCAACCAAGTTTTACTCTCTTCGGTACCATTAGGAAATACTTTAAGTATAGAAATTTCTACAATACGATCTGAGGTTATATTAATACCCGTAGTTTCTAAATCAAAAAAACAGATAGGTTTATTAAGTTTAAGCTGCATATATTATTAATTTATACAAATGTATGCAGAATTCGTATAAGTTGCTTTTTTTAATCTTCAGAAATTAATCTTCTACAATTTCTAAAAGAAACAGCAACTATTGTAAGATATTGATTATCAAATATTAAACATATTACAAAATAATATATCTACATATCCTAATCCTGGTAAAGATTATCTATAATTATCAACAAACAGAACTATTATCCTTAAGACTATTTTATACGATATCTCTATCCGACTTATTAAAACTTTAGATTTAGAAAAAAACACATCATCCAATACTATAAATATCCAAGACCTATCTACAGGTACTTATTATTTAATTATTGAATCAGAAAAAGGACAAATCAAGAAACAGTTTATTAAAAAATAAATGGTTTCTTGATTCAACCTCCAGTAGGCTAGAAATAAGGATACACCATTTATATAGTCGATAAAAAGACGAATTTTGCTAGATTTTGTTACACAACTTCTGGTACACTTTATGTAATTATAAATGTATTATGTTATTTTTACTGCACAATACATTTAAAATATGAAATCACTTTTTGTAATTGGCCTATTACTATTAACGTTTAATACACAAGCACAGAGCGACCATAAATATGTTAAACTCATAGAAGAAAAATTAGGAAAACGTGTTACTCTGTTCGCTAAAAACACAGACTCCATAGCATATGATGTATTTTTAAAAGTAGACACTAAAGATTACAGACGAAGTAGTAGCCGACCAGTACTTAAAAATATTCCGGCAAAAAGTAAAACCAAGCTTATTACATTAATACAGTTAACAAAAACTGAAGGTCATTACAAAACCCTATTTATAGTTAATGAAGTAGCTAGAGCATTAAAATTTAGAAAAGACAAACAAATTCTAGAGTTTAAGTTAGACGACGCTATACATGATAAAAACGTAACCCTTTTTACCAACAACAAATGTAATATCTGTAATGATACTAAACATATATTAAAAAACAACAACATTGCCTATACAGAGCTAAACGTTGATAAGGATAGTATTAACTATATAAAATTTAGTGAAATTCTAAAAACCTACAAAAAAGGAGAAAACACAGGACACATGCCAATGCTGAAGGTAGATGATAACCTTTTTAACAATATTAAGACCATTGAAGATTTCACTAAAGCGCTCAGACAGGTTTATGACTCAAAGTAAGATAACTTTAGACCACGTTAAAAAAGAATATCACCTCACAAAATGCGTTTTATATTTCTCTTTTAATATCCCAAGCTTCTAAATAATCTTTTACAGCTTTAACAAACTGACCTCCCAAGGCACCATTAACCACACGATGATCGTAAGAATGAGATAAAATCATCTTGTAGCGTATGCCAATAAAATCACCTTCTGGGGTTTCTATTACTGCGGGCATTTTTCTTATAGCTCCTAATGCTATAATACCAACCTGTGGCTGATTAATAATAGGTGTACCCATAATACTACCAAACGTACCCACATTAGTTACAGTGTATGTACCGCCTTGGATATCATCAGGTTTTAATTGATTTAAGCGTGCTCTGTTCGCTAAATCATTAACTTGTTTTGCCATACCAACCAAATTAAGCTGATCTGCATTTTTTATAACGGGTACTATTAAATTACCATCGGGTAAAGCAGCAGCCATACCTAAATTTATATCTTTTTTCTTAACTATAGTATCGCCTTGTAACGAGATATTCATCATTGGATAATCTCGAAGTGCTTTAGCTATAGCCTCCATAAATATTGGCGTAAAGGTTAAGTTTTCGCCTTCACGTTTTATAAAACTATCCTTAACTTTTTTTCTCCAATTCCAAATATTTGTAACATCGGCCTCAATAAAACTCTGCACATGTGCAGATGTTTGAACAGACTCTACCATATGATGCGCAATAAGCTTGCCCATTCTAGTCATTTCAATAATATCGTCTTCTCCATTAGAGATTATTGGCATTGGTGCCTTAATCGCTTTACTTTCTGTGTTTTGCACTACAGCTTTTGCTTTAGTATTTTGTTCAGGTGATTTTATTCCCTTCCCTCTATTTTCTATATAAGCTAAAATATCGTTTTTGGTAACACGACTATCTTTTCCTGTACCAATAACAGCATCTAATTCTATTTGCGATATACCTTCGGCTTTGGCTATGTTTTTTACTAAAGGAGAATAAAACTTCCCATCTTTTGAAGTTATTGACGTTACAGCTTCTTTAGCTTCACTAACCGTTTTGGCAACTTGACTTACAGCTAAATCTTCATGCCTTATTGGTTTTTGTATATTATCCGCAATATTTGAATCATCATCGCCTTCAGTTTCAATAACACATAAAACCTGTCCAACTTGCACTATATCATCTACATTAAAGAAACGCTCAACCAATACGCCATCAACTTCACTTGGTACCTCGCTATCAACTTTATCTGTGGCTATTTCTAGCACAGGCTCATCCAACTCAATAACATCTCCAACATCTTTTAACCAAGATGTTATGGTTGCTTCCGCCACACTTTCTCCCATTTTTGGTAACCTAAGCTCTATCTTTGCCATATCAATAACGTAATACCTGTTTTTTATTTTAATTTTGCAAAATTACTAAATAATAAGCACTTACACCTAAATATTCGCATTAAAACTACTCAAAATAGATTATTTCTCCTCTGCTTGTAGAATTATCACTTCCTAAAATAAACCCAGATTTATGAGGTAATATCTTAAATGTAATGAATTCGTCTTTGTATATATTTATGTTTTCAATTATCGTTTTGTATGAAACATAATTAGCATCAAATATAATTTCGGATGCTTTTTTAACCATCCCTAAATCAGATTTTAAAACTACTTTTTCAGAAAGTGCAGTTCGTAATTTTTCATTCATATTATTAGAAACAAAAATATATTCTAAAATGCGTTTTGCTTTGGTATCAGATTTTTTTCTATAAATAGAAGCTAATCTAATCCCTATCCATACAAACATATCGAAACCTATGTTTTTCTTAAAATGTTTTTTGTAAAATATTTGCATCGCACCATAAAAACGTCGTGCATAACGTTTATCTTTTAAAGTACTCTCGCCTTTAAAATGCATAACCGTTGTCTCTCCATAATAATAATTACAATATCCGTTTTTTAAAGCTTTGTATGATATATCAATATCTTCGCCGTACATAAAATAATCTTCATCAAAACCTTTTATATCATTATAAACCGCTCTTTCTAAAAACATAAAAGCGCCTACTAAAATATCAACTTTCCCTGTTTCATTTTCATTTAAATGATTCGCATAATAATCGTTAGAATTTCCAAAAATCTTTTTAAAAGCTGCTTTTACATAAGGTATTTTGCGTTTACTTTCTGGTAAAAAACGACCTTTGCCATCTATTAATCTACAACCAATTATTCCAAGTTTTTTCTTTTTTTTAGAAAACTTAAGTAGCTTTAAAAAAGTATCTTCAGCAACAACTGTATCTGGATTTAAGATACACAAATAGTCTCCTTTTGCTTGATGTACACCAATATTATTACCTTTAGAAAACCCAAAATTATCTTTATTTTCAATAAGTTTAACCTCTGGAAATAAACGTTTTACCATGTCGCAACTTTCGTCATCAGAATTATTATCAATTACGATAATTTCAGCATCTATTTTAGATATTGCAATTTCAACACTTCTTAGACACAATTCTAAAAAACAGCACACATTATAATTTAATATTATTATAGATAAGGTCAATTCAGATTTTTTAAAGTTTTATAGAAGTTTCAAAAGGCACTCTATTAACAATACTTCTACCCAAAGTTATCTCATCTGCATACTCTAACTCATCACCAACAGATATCCCTCTTGCAATGGTTGATGTTAAAATGTTATAATCTTGAATTTGCTTAAATATATAAAAATTAGTAGTGTCGCCTTCCATAGTTGAGCTTAAAGCAAAAATAAGCTCTTTAATTTTACCTATTTTGACTTTATCGACTAAGGATTGAATATTTAATTCATGAGGACCAATACCATCCATAGGAGAGATTTTACCTCCCAAAACATGGTACAAGCCTCTAAAAGAACTCGTATTTTCTATAGCCATAACATCTCTTATGTCTTCTACAACACAAATAATCTCATCGTTACGTCCTGGACTTGAACATATTTCGCAAAGCTCTACATCGCTTATATTATGGCAAGACTTGCAAAACTTAACATCGTTACGCATAGCTTGCAAAGCATTAGATAGCGCTAAAGTTTGCTCTTTTGGCTGTCTTAGCATATGCAATACCAAACGCAAGGCGGTGCGCTTACCTATACCAGGTAATTGAGACATCTCGTTTACCGAGCGCTCTAATAGTTTTGACGAAAATTCCATAATTGCGAAATTACTATTTATTCTCTACTTGAATACTAAGTCTAAAAAATAATTATGTCAATTAATATAACTGAATACAACAACCTAAATACTTTAATTGATATAAGAAATAGTATTACTTTAATTCTTGTTTTAAAAAAGTAAGAAGCTCGTTTGTAAAAACTAAAGCACCATCTCTATTTAAATGACTATAATTAAAATAATTTTCTGGATTAAGATATTGTTTATCTTCTTTATTGTGAATATATAATGTAGCGGTTGGTAGTATTAATTCTTCCATACGCTCTAACCAACCATCATCCATTGAATAGAAAACAGGAGAGGTAGCCAAAATAAGCTTTATATCATGCTCAGCACATATTTTTTGAAAATTTAAAAAACTCTCAATTTCATCAGGAATTTCTAGACTCTTATTATATACCCTAGCATTTTTATACGTCCATTTTAAATCTTCTATATGCCTGTTATTAGGTTTAGCACCAAACTCAAGTATAGTATCATTTAATTTAGGAGGTTTAGAGTTATATAAATTAGATTTACTTAGTTGATGTAAAACAAATAACTTAGAAAAAACTTTATTTTTCTCTCCTTTATTAATCAGTTCATTTCTTATTTCGGAATATTTAATTAATGGTGTTAATCGATCAATTCTAAATGATCTAACATGACCATCATAATCTTGATGCATTAACTCAAAATCATTATCTAAAAGCTTTATAATATACTTTGGTTTATTATTATTTACGATCAACTGTTTCAAAACAAATTCTTGAAAAGATATAGTTGCACCTCTATAAGATAAGTTGTAAGCTTCAATATTTAAACTATCTTGAAGCATCCAAGTAGCAATATTAGAATCAGCTCTAGACGAACCAAAAACCAATAAATCTTTATTTACTTTTCCATTAAGTACGAGTTCTAGTCTTTTATCAAAATCATGCTTTGCCGATAAATTTCTAAAAACTACAAATGCTTTATCTAACAGAAAAAATACCAAAATAAATACCGAACACTTAATTATAAATTTTTTCATAATTAAAACTGAAAATAAATAAATTCTTGATCTTTTCCATTAAAAATAAAAACAGCTATCAATATAGCATAATAAAATGCATATCGTAATGGACGCTTCCAATTTAACCCCAGTTTAGATATGGCAAACTCTCCATCGCGTCCCAGCCATTCAATTATATAGAAACCAAATATACAAGGTAGTACTAATAAATTTAAAGTTGTAAAAGACTCTGCTTTTGGGAGTGTAAAAATAGACTCTGAAAATATACTAGAAATATAATTAAAAGCATGAGTAACATTTTTTGCTCTAAAAAAAATCCAAGCAAAAACAGTTAATGTAAATGTAATACCTACAGCTATAAACTCTCTTAAATTTGGTAACAATCTCCCTTTAGCTATAGTTTCTAAATTATTTCTATTATTATTGGTTAATAATAAAGGTAAGAAATAAATAGCGTTAAGTGCTCCCCAAATTATAAAAGTCCAGTTTGATCCATGCCAAAAACCACTAACAATAAAAATTATAAATGTATTTCTAATTTTCATCCCTAAACCTCCTCTACTACCTCCTAAAGGAATATATAAATAATCTCTAAACCATGTAGAAAGAGAGATGTGCCAACGCCTCCAAAATTCTGCTATGTCTCTTGAAAAGTATGGAAAACTAAAATTTTTCATTAAATCAAAACCAAAAAGTCTGGATGTGCCTATAGCAATATCTGAATAACCTGAAAAATCCCCATAAATTTGAAAGGTAAAAAACAAAGCTCCTAATACAAGAGTACTACCAGAATAATCACCAGAATTATTAAAAATATCGTTGGCAAATAGTGCACAATTATCAGCAATTACAATTTTTTTGAACAAGCCCCAGAGTATTTGCCTCATACCATCAACAGCTTTTTGATATTCAAAAACTCTTTTTTTATAAAACTGAGGTAATAAATGAGTCGCCCGTTCTATTGGTCCAGCCACGAGCTGAGGAAAAAAACTAACAAAGGCAGCAAACGTAATGAAGTCGGATGTTGGTTTTAATTTTTTGCGGTAAACATCTATAGTATAACTTAGTGTTTGAAATGTATAAAAACTTATACCTACAGGTAAAACAATATTCAACATTCCTATTTTAATATCTTTTCCGAAAAAAGAGAACGCTGTTATAAAATTATCTAAGAAAAAATTAAAATATTTAAAGAAACCTAAAAAACCTAGATTAACTATAATGCTAATCCACAATAAAATTTTTCTTTTACGGGGTTTATTTTCTTTAGATAAATTAATACCAATATAATAATCTACTATAGTACTAAATAGTATTAGAAATAAAAATCGCCAATCCCACCAACCATAAAACAAATAACTAGCTGCAACAATTAAGATATTTTGCAGCTTTAAATTTTTATTTAATACAAACCAATATAATATAAATACTATTGGCAAAAAAATCGCGAAATCTATAGAATTGAATAACATAAAATGTTAAAGATAATAATATTTATTTGACTCATTTTAAGCATAAAAAAAGGAAACCCTTAATAGTGGATTTCCTTTGTTTTATAACTTAAGGTTTTATCTTTTAATTACCATCTTCTTTTGATATGATTCACCGGCTTTATCTTCTGCTATAACATAATATACACCCGTTGGAAACTGTCTTATATCAAATTCAATACCTTTTCTAGGAATAGAGGAATCAATAATATTAATAATAGTTCTTCCTGTTACATCATAAACATTTATAGAATTAACATCTAATGCTTTACCAAAACTCATTGTTACGATATCCGACACTGGATTTGGATACAATATTAACTCTGTAACTTCTCTATCTTCAAGTACAACTTCAGTATTTGATTCTTTATCATTAGAAGTATCTCTACTAGTTATATTATCATTAGCCTCAATAAAACGCCATTGTTGGTTATCACCTCCATGTATGTCCCAAAGTATTATAGGAGCTGAGTTATTTAGAGAAGCACCAGAAACATCTAGAGCCTTATCGCCATTAATATTTAATATCTGGAAATAATCATCTCCAACATCAACCAATTCAAATTTTTGGCAATCATTACCCAAATTATTATTAATATCAAGTTGAACACCATTACTCATGTTACAACCAGGTATATTAAGCGCTTTAGTAGTAGCATTTTGAGGTATAAAAGTCCATAAACCATCATTTCCTTTAATTAATCTCCATTTACGGTTATTAATATCTTGATTGTCAAATTGCACTATCGGACTACCATTTGTATTACCATTAACTCGCAATACTTTACCAGAAGACTTTGACTCAACCGTATAAACATTACCTGATTGTACACTAGAATTATTAACTCCAGATACATTAATATTATCAAAAACATAAAACTCATTACCAAAGCTTACTTTAGACTCTACTATAATTCTAAGTGTACTTCCTGTAATATCAGAAATACTAAAAGTTTGAGGATTAATATCATTTCTTGCACTACCAAATAGTACACGATTGCCACCGTCTAGAATGTAATAAGCTCTAATAAAATCTGAATTTTCTTTATTACCATCTAAATCATTCACATCAATAGATATAGATACTGTACCATTAATATTTATGGTTTCAGAGCTCCATTCTCCTAAATCACCTGATCCATTAGTTTGGAAATTCCCGTTTTGTACATTAAAAGTACCACCATCTCTTGTAGAGGTCCAAGCTGTATCACCGCTATCAGATGTTGCTCCATTGTTAAGACCACTAAAATCTTCAATCCATGGTAAATCTGATACTAACATGTCCACTATATTAAGTGATACAGTTGTAGTAACCTCAATACCATTTAAATCTGTGGCTGTTAACTGTAAATTATAAGTATTACCAAGTTCACTTAGAGGAGCATTTCCAGAGAAAATTCCTGTATCTGGATTAAATTGTAACCAAGTTGGTAATGTAGATGTTCCATCCAGTAAAACAGAGTATTCAAATTCATTTCCAGGATAACCTCTAGTGATAAATTGAGATGTACTAAAGTTAAAATCATCACCAGCCAATACATATTTATCTGAGCTAATAAGGGCACTTGGATCAACCTCCGGCTTTATATTAACAAAATAAAAGATATTATCTTGGAAATCACAATTACCTCCACCTAAATCACAACCATTTCCTATGTAATCTTGTATCGCTATGTATTCGTTAGGAACAATTTCACCTTCATGATTAATTACTTTGTATACACGAACACCTAATAAAGGCTGTCCTGTGTTACTTGTAGATCCACCTGTATTCCATGCAACCGCTCTAATTCTAAAAGGTTGATTTATAGTTGTAGCAGAATCAAAACTAATATTAGAGCCTCTTCTTGGTAAAATAGTATTAAACCAACTTGGATCATGTGAAAAATTGATACCTCCTACTATTGTATTTGAGTTTGCTGAAATAAAAGAGGCACCATCACTATCAGGACCGCCATGAAAAGCTGCTAATTGAAATGCAATTACTGGTTTAGAAGAATCAGCTTGAACAAATGTTCTAGATAAAACCAAATCCCCTTCATAACCAGAGTTAACATTATCTTCTAAGGGATAGTTAGAACTAGGAAATATAGGATTTGGGTTTAAAGGAACAATTGTACCTTCAGTATTTACATAACTATTTAAATTTGTTTGAAAACCAAAAATATCAAAAATCTCCCTTGATGTCAGTTCTCCATCATCATTAGGTTTAGACATGTATGCACCATGTATAATTGCATTACTATCTAAAGCATTATCTGCATTAGAAACTATGGTTACTTCATTTTTGTAAAAAGTATCCTCATTAATAACAGGATTTGCTATAAACGTTATTTCTACATCAACATAACTTCCAGGTAACACTGTTATTGGAAGTGTTAATAAATCTCCACTACTTGAAAATAATTGATAGCTAAAACTATTAGATTCTGAAATATTAACTTGACTTACAATTAAATTTGAAGTACCAGTATTATTAAGACGCATAATATTCTGATCATGAACATCTGCTTCATTAAAATCTTGTCCAAATCTATGAAATGCATAGTAATCATCTGCAGGAAAACCTCTTTGCGTACCAGGTATTTTGGTCATGTTTTCAAGATTTAATAAAGCTCCTGAACCACCTTCTAAACTAAACGTATACGTTTTAGTTGCTACATTTCCATTTCCGTCTGTAGCCGTGACAGCTAAATTATGTTGTCCTAAATCATTTACTAAAATAGATGATGTATAAGCTGTATTACCTGCTCCATCTAAATTATAGTCTAAAGAAACTATCCCACTATTACTATTATCTATTGCTGCAATTAAAATATCTAACATACCATTATAAACATCTGGTGAAGATGTATTACCATTAAATACTACATCTAGTGATGGTGCCAACAAACTAACATCTATTGGTTCTATAAGTATATAATTTGGTTTGGCATTATACCCACCAGCTCCTAATGAAAGTCTTAAAACACCATCATAAACCTCAACTCTTTCTATTCCGCTTAAGTGCGACAAATTACCAGGGTTATCATTCTCTTGATCAAAATCTACAATAGTTTTTCCATTAACATTTATTAGATGATAACTATCAGAAAAATTAGGATCTCCAACACTTACCTTAATATAATAACTACCATTAGGCATGTTTGTTATCCAATCATATCTTGGAAATAATGATGTGTTTGAATGCCCTATGGTAGTGAAGGTATTTAATAGCACATCATTATTAGATGCTGTATTTCTATTTCTAGCATTTACACCTGCATCAACAGGCGTAGATGTTCCTGGTAATACCCAGCCATATTCTAAATCACCAGATATTGTAGACTGTATACCATATGGGTTTCCTATATCATTAATATAACCAGTAGGAGATAATGCTATATTATCTGGATCTTGAAAATTAAACTTATATGTAAAATCTATGTTTACATTAAGCGTTACATTAAACTCAGCACTTGTGTAATTATTTGCAGAAGCTTTTATTACTCCGTGGTAAGTACCAACAGACAACCCAGATATATCAATATCATAATTGAAAGCTGTATCAAAAACTACAGTATTAGGTACATTTAACCAATTCTGAGAACTCGTAAGACTAACTTCTGACTCTGTAACTGGCCCTGTAGCAGAAAGTATTAATTGTTGACTCTCTACTGTATTACCTATAAGCACATCTGTGATAGAAACTTCACTATTAAAATTAAGCGCAAGCTCTGCATTTTCAAAAGGCATGACATTTTCGATAACAAATACATAATCTTGGTAATCTCCATTACCTGAAGGCTCAAAACCGACTATATAACTATTCTCAACAAGATTACCTTGTCGATCTTTTAAAGGGTAAATTCTAGTTCTATGCGATATACCTCCTTCATTATCATTATCATCAGAATAACTTGTTTTATTTAATAGATTAGAGAATGTATAAATACCAAACTCAGAACTATTAGGTTCAAAAGTAGTGCTACCAGATAATAATGTAGGAAATAAAGTTTGTGCTTGAGAGGCACCATTACTTAATACACCAACTTGGTTAAGCACAATTTCTCCATTATTTGTGTACCATCCAAATGGTAACTCTTCAGTAGGAGAATATCTAGCTACAGGAGTTATTGTAACAACACCTTGTGAAGCTTTTACCCATGTATTAACATTTAACTCATCTCCCAAAAGTGTTGGATTAGTATTATTATCTAGAGTAATCCATCCTACATCTACACCTAGACCTAAAACATTTATAACATCTTGTAAAGGAGGCTCATTAACCCCTGCAAAACCAGCTTTTTTCAAACCAAACAAACCTACTGAAAATTGCGAATCATCTACATCTAAAACTAAATTAGCATTTTGATAACCCAAATTAGATCCATCAAGATTTGGAGAATATGTAATAGTATATGTTACACTCTCGCCTGGATTTATAACAGATGTACCAGCCGGTTGAACTGCACCAAACTGATTAGCAAATGCACCTTGAATGGTTGCACTAGTTATATTTTTAACGGTGTCACCAGTATTTAAAACCTCAACTGTTTTAGTTTCTTGAGTAAGCCCAGCTCCATTAGTTGTTATTTCGAAAATTAATTCTTCTGGAGAAGCTGCTATTTCAATAACATTAGTTGCAGGTTGGCTTGCTCTCAACAATGTTAATCTTGGTACACCATCACCTAATCTATCATATTCAGAAACATAAATATTACCTGTATTTACATCTTCTACAACATCCAATGGATCATCAAGTGCACCTAAGCCAGGAATTGATGTATAAACTTCGCTTATATCACCGCTAGCTTCAGGATCTAATACCATAAGATCATCTTGTCCTGAAAAACGAGTAACCATTAACAAGCCTTGTAACTTACCATCAAAAGCATTACTCTTATATTCTATAACACCATTTGGAGATTTATTTTTCCCAAAATCAAATGCCGGTTCTCTGTAGTTAGGGTCTGGTGCTACATTTCCAGCATATTTAGACACATCTTTATAAGTTGCCTCTGCCTGTCCTGGTAATCCACTATAAGTTAAACCTCCATGGTTAAGTATATATTCGCCTCTATAAGGATTAGGGTGACCATGATACGAACCTCCTTTAGACTTAAAAAGCCAATCTTTTTGTGTTTCTCCACCCATTAATGCTGGTGAATTAGGGACAGATGTAAGACCATCTATACGTCTAGCTAGCGGATAATTATTTGAACCTGGAGCATTAGGTGAATTTACACCATTTCCTGCTGTTCCATTTGTAGGCACATATAACCAACCATTTGTATGCCAAACTAAATCGTAAGCATTCCTGACGCCAGAAGCAAAAACA
Source organism: uncultured Algibacter sp. (assembly GCA_947499935.1). Classification (GTDB taxonomy): domain Bacteria; phylum Bacteroidota; class Bacteroidia; order Flavobacteriales; family Flavobacteriaceae; genus CANMQH01. The sequence goes on from CANMQH010000002.1 coordinate 270,378, forward strand.
GTCAATGGTGAATTTACAGCGTATGGATTATAAGTTCCATCACTCATCATTAAACTCATAGATGATGCGTTGTTAATTACAGAAATATCATCAGTAGTATAAACATCCAAAGGAAGCGTAGATGGTAATTTACCCATATCTATCTTTAATACTGCACCAGATAATAATCGTTCGGGTCTATTTCCCCATGCAGGATCTGGATCTCCACCAGCAGAATTACTACCTTGACATAAGTACATATTGCCATCTGCATCAAAAGTTAAACTGTTTGTTAAATGATCTTTTAATGATCTAGGCAGATGTATTACAATATCTTGAACTACATCTAAATTTGGCCCCGTTAATCTAGATATTTTACCATCCCAAGCTGGACCACTAGTAATAGAAGCCATACTATGTGTTATATAAGCAATCAAATTATCTGCTGTAGATGCAGGATCAAATACCAAACCTATAATCATACGGTCATTATTATTCCTGCCTACATTTGTAACTGGAAATGTTGATCCTTCTAATTGCGGAGTAAGTATCTCTAAATTTGTTAAAGTACCATCAGCTTCAATATCCCATCTAAAAATCTGACCATCAGATGAAAAATTCCCTATAGTACTGCCATATAACTTATGATCTGGCCCGATCACTAAACTAGAAAAACGTTGGTTAGTTGTTCCTGCTCCAAGTGAAGCTTCCCCATTGATTTGTGTAAAAGACACCCCAGATAAATCTCTAATGGTTGCCTCACTACCTTCTAAATCTCCTGTTGTAAATTGAGATTGAAATGCAATAAAAGAAAGTCTATCATTTAAATCACCAATTCTATTAACTTCTATATTAGAAGTTAATCTAAATACATAGGTAGTAAATGGCTTTAATATAGAAAAAGGAGTTAAAGTAATCGCATCTCCTCCTCCAGTATCATTAGAATTTGAAGGTACTAATATCTCATCAGAACCATTTACTTCATATAAGTTAACATTACCTGATATTGTACTCAAATCCAACTCATACCTGTTTGGCGCAACGATTTCTACATTTATCTGAAAATTATTAGGTACTATTTCACCTGCATTATTTCTAGGGGTAACATTTGTGAAAAATGGTTGTGTATTTAATTCAAGCTGCTGAATTTGAATTGAATTAATTTTAGTATTAAAACCACCAATAGCATCTATTGTTAGCTTACCATCATTGACAACAACACTTCCTGATCTAGAAGTTAATCTGGTCACAGCACCTCCTAAACCTGTTGGCGAATAATTATTTATAATATTTACACCTTCTCCATTTATATTATGTATTGGAGTTGTTGTTGAGCCATCTACAGATAAATCTCCTGCAGTTATAGTTACTAAATAGGTCCCATTTGGTATTTCTATTTCCCAAATACCTTCTTGACCTGGTGCCCTAACATCATCAAACTGCATATGTAAAAGCGTATTCTCTAATATACTTGCTGTAGAAAATCCTCTATTTCTTGCGGTACTAGATATATCTAATGGTGTTAAGCCGTCATTTACAGATACCCAACCATAGTTATAACCATTACCTCTACTACCATAACCCAAGCCTGAATCTGAAAAATAATCTGTTGGTGGTACATCACTAGATCTTGAGAAATTTATGTTTATTGGCACAAAAGTATTCGGGTTCATCTCAGTTGTAAACGTTGATGTAAAAAACTCAAATATAACTCCTGAATCATCCGTCACTCCATCAATTTCTACAACATATGTTGTATTATATTCTAATGGATTTGTTGGAATAATTTCTATAACATTTTGAGATGGTGAACCACTTACATTTGCGTTAACAAATGAACTTGACCCTTGTTCAAAAAGTTTAACCGTAGTATTTGTTATTGTTGTATTATCTACTCCTATCAATCCATTAACATCAGTATTTGGTAATAATAATTCAGTTGTAGTTATTGAAGTATTTATTGATACGGATGACGCCCCATTTACAGGGTTTATACCTGCAACACTAGGTGCTATAGAACCCGAAAAGGTTTCTATCTGTATAGAATTAATTTTAGTATTAAAACCACCAATAGCATCTATTGTTAACTTACCATCATTAATAACAACCCTTCCTGACCCAGAAGTTAATCTGGTTGTAGCTCCTGCTGTACCTGTTGGCGAATAGTTATTTATAATATTTACACCTTCTGCATTTATATTATGTATTGGAGTTGTTGTTGAGCCATCTACAGATAAATCTCCTGCTGCTATAGTTACTAAATAGGTCCCATTTGGTATTTCTATTTCCCAAATACCTTCTTGACCTGGTGCCCTAACATCATCAAACTGCATATGTAAAAGCGTATTCTCTAATAAACTTGCTGTAGAAAATCCTCTATTTCTTGCGGTACTAGATATATCTAATGGAGTTAAGCCGTCATTTACAGATACCCAACCATAGTTATAACCATTGCCTCTACTACCATAACCCAAGCCTGAATCTGAAAAATAATCTGTTGGTGGTACATCACTAGATCTTGAGAAATTTATGTTTATTGGTTGTATAGCACCACTTGGCAACACTTCTAGACTTATAGTCAACTCAGCAGTTTCATAATCAAAATCAGCCTCTGTATCTATAGCAAATACTGTAGTACTGTAAGAACCAACAGGTAAGTTTGGCATTATACCAAAACTTAATGTTCCAAGTGCTGTTGGTGCAGGCATAATAAGCCACTGAGAAGAATCGGGATCATCTGAAAGCGTGTATGAAGGATTACCTGTACTAGACGATAGAGTTACATTTTGAGATGGTATGTTTGTATTTGCTTCTCCACTAAAATTTAATGCTGTAGTATTAAAACTTAACACTCTTGTTACTGGTTGAGCTATAATTGAGAAATCTTTAAATAAAACTTGAATAGGTTGATTAACCGCTGCTCTTCTGTGTGAAGCAAATATACCTGCAAAACTTAAAAGCTCAGAGCTATTAGTACTATTATATGATGTACCTGCGAAATAAGTAAGAGGCACACTTAAAGTTCCTATTAAATTTTCAGTACCACCATCTATCGTATAAAATGCTTGGGCATTACCTGTGTTAGGATTTAATTCTAAGCGCAATACAATTTGTGTTGTTACACTAACATTTCCTGTATTAATAGTAGTTATTGGAGATGACGTATTAGTTAAATCTTCAACTTGAAACTCAATTCTTTTACTAGTTGTTCCTGTTTTGAGAACTGCTAGCTTTATATAATGATCTTCATCTAAGCCAAACCAAATACCAGATTGCTGTGATGCAATTCCTGAACTTAAAGAAAAATCTGGATTATCCATAACCGCAGTGATATCAAAAACACTATCCGGAGATACAAATCCTGTTCCTAATGCATTCATTTGCGAATTTGTGTCACTACTCCTAGGAGAACCCGTTGGTTGACTATAAAAGATACCTTTAGTACTTGTTAATGTTAATCCATTAGAGTTCTTAGTAATCAAACTAGGAGCATAACCAGTTACCCCAGATGTAGCAATAGCATCATCTGATGATAATCTAGCACTAGGCTCCATAACCATTGTAAAACCAGAATCAGAAAGATTCCCGTTAGATGTTGTAAAATCCAAAGACACAGGAAGTTGAGACTCTACAAGACTACAATCTAATGTACTTATAGGATTACAAACCTGACTAAAACTAATAACGGGTAACAAAACGACAAACAGTCGTAGAATAATTTTATTCATAACAACGCATTTAATTTATACTTAATATGCTATTAAACTAAAAAAGAGGGAAAAGAGATTAAAAAATTTTTGCAATTTACTTGTACAAAAGAATAAAAAAAGGAATTAATAGTTATCAGTTATTCTATAGAGAGCAATTATATTCGACGAATGACATTTAATTATTTTTTCAAATAACGCGCTACAAATATAAACACATAATACACTAAATAACAGTTATTTATAAACCGACAGAATTAATTTACCAAAATGACAAATTAATCCTCAATTACATAAGAAATAAAAAAAAATAAGCAATTTTTTTGATAATTAATCAAAATACAAACATTTTGATTACATTATTTGAAGTTAGAAATTTCACTTTCAAATGCTCGCATTATATTATTAATATCTAAGTATTCTTCAGCATACTTTCTTGCATTTAATGTTAACTCCACATGATTTTCAATCTTCACAGCCTCTTCAATCCCCATGTTTAGAGCATTTTGATTTTCAGCGTCTACTAGAATACCCATATTATATTTATTAACTAAAGCATGTAGTCCAGAATCTGCATTTGCTGTTATTAAAGCTAAGCCGCCTACTGATAAAATAGTAGTTAATTTAGAAGGCATTACAAGATCACTCGCTTTGGCTTTTTGTATTACTAAATGTACATCTGCCATATTTAGAAATTGATTGAATTTATCCATAGGCTGCAATGGAAAGAAAATCACATTTTCAAGCTCTAAACTAGCTACTAAATCTTGTAATTTTTCCTTGTATGGCCCAGAACCACAAATTAAAAACTTAATGTTATTATCATTCTTAAATTTTTCAGCAGCATGAATTATAGACTCTAAGCCTTGTTTTTCTCCTATGGCACCAGAATATAACACAACCTTATCTGTAGCAAGAAAACCAAAATCAGCCTTTAATGCTTCTTTATTTTTAAGTGGTGAGAAAAACTTAGTATCAGACCAGTTAGGAAACATTAACACCTTCTTATCTGCTTTTTCTTCAATTTTAGAAACCATTTTTTCGGAAATACTACTCACTATATCCGATTTTTTAAAAATAAATTTCTCAACCTTAAATAATATGTTGATTACTTTCTGCGAAGAAATCATATTAAGGTCTTGAGCAGCCTCTATTTGCATATCCTGAATATGATAAACCGTTTTGGCTTTTTTGAAAACCTTGTAAAAATATCCTAAAAGACCAAACTGAAAAGACGGTACAACCGTTATAACAGTATCACATTTTTTATAAAACAATAGTTTGAGTAACTGAAAATAAGCCGAAGTCATAAAAGACAAATCTAATAACATTCTCTTTTTTCCTGATGGTTCCTCTGGCACATACATAGGACAACGGTACGTTGTTATTTTTCCACCAGAATCAAAATTGGTTACCTCTTTTGAATACCAAAATCGTTTTTTATAATAAGGCTCTTGGACTTTCCAGTATGGATAGTAAGGATAAGCCGTTACCACTATACAATCATACCCTTGATTTGCAAGCCAATGTATCATTTCTCCACTATACTTACCAATTCCTGTTGGCTCTGGAGCAAAGTTATAACCTATTAAAAGTATTCTTTTTCCCATATCCTATTTTAATTCAATTTTTATAATGTTTAAATACCATAACCAAATATGCTATATACAATCCTAAAACACTCCCTATTAGTCCCCATATAATGTCCTTAAAATCAAAAACACGATGAGGTCTTAATAACTGACCAGCCTCAGCTAAAAAAACTATTAAACCATTTAAAATCAAACTTATAACCCACCATTTTTTTGATTTATTTTTTAAATCAAAAAACAAACCACTAAACATCCCTAAAGCTACAAATGGTATAGCCGTTCTAAAGGTATCGTTTCTTGAAGCGTCTGACCACTCGGCCAACCACCTAGGCATTAAACCTATAGACCCTAATTTAGGGCTAGAAACCCAACTCAAATATAATATAGCCATTATAGTCAAGAAAAAAAGCAAGATGTAAAAGTATTGGATTCGCATGTTTACAAAAAAATAAAGCTAATTTATTTATTATGTATAAAGTTTGATAATGATTTTAATTTGAATCTTTTTTATGTTCTCTAATTTTAATCTGTATCAAAAACTCATAATAAGACATATTCATACAATAAATAAACCCCGGAATACCTTCTAAAAAACCTAAACTTAGAATATATGCTTGAAAGAACCTTAAAAAAGGCCAACCTGGTAATTGAGATAACCAAGATTTTAATGCAGGGTTTCGTTGGCTTGAATTTTTTGAGAATATATTTTTAAAAGGCGGCCTATTTTTAACTCTAGCTACAGCCTCTTGAGAAGAATATCTATTATGCCTATCTATCCACTGTGTCCAACCTTTAGAAAAACCATAATGTAGGTAAGGCTCTTTTAAAAACTCAATAATGCCTTTAACATCACTTTCTTTTTGTCCATGTCCAAAATCTGTAAATCTGGCCATACCTTTTTTCATTAAACGAAATTGCCATTTTGGAAAATTATCGCAATGTTTTAACCATGTATCTTCTAACATCATTTTCCAACAACAATAGTAACCCGCAATATTTTTATCTGCGTTTTTTATAGCATCAAACATGGCTTTTTTAAACTTATCAGTAACGACCTCATCTGCATCTAAAAAAAGAATCCATTCATATTTTGTTTTTATTTCATCTAATGCAAAGTTTCGTTGTTGTCCAAAACTTTTAAATGCATTATAACTCACTTTTGTATTAAATTGCTCTGCAATTTCTATAGTTTTATCTGTACTTCCTGAATCTAGTATATGAATATCATCACTCCAGACTACAGACTTTAATGCCATTGGTAAATCTTTCTCCTCGTTTTTTGTTAATATAACAATTGAAATCATGGTTGCTTATCTCTTATTTGTTAATGCCTTCTAATACTCTTGGTTTTATTGGTACACACGGATGCCCAGAACAAACCATCCAAGACGGCATATTTTTAGACACTACAGATCTAGCCCCAATGACACTACCTTCTCCTACTTCTACTCCTGGATGGATAAAAGAATCTGCAGCAATCCAAACATTATCGCCTATACTAATAGGTTTTGTAAATAAAGGAAAACCTTGTTTTGTATAATCATGTGTCCCTGCCACTAAATGTGACCCTTGCGATATAACACTTCGCTTACCTATCGTGATTTTTCCTTGCGAATATAATGTTGTGCCATTGGCTATACCACATTCGTCTCCTAAATCTAAATTCCATGGTGCCCAAATCGATACCTTGGGATATACATGCACTTTCTTTCCAACGGTTGCTCCAAATAAACGCAACAAAAAGGAGCGCCATGCATGAAGTGGGCGTGGGGAATATCGAAAAAAGAAAACAGAAACGATATTCCATATGAGTCTAGACAATCTATTTTTTAAGCTAAACGAGGGTCCGTTTATAGTATCTTGATTCGTCATGTTTTTATTATCATTGAGATTACTAAATCAATTAATCTATTTAATTTCATTTTTTAAAGTCTCTGCTAAACGCTTAGCAGCAGATAAAATATTATAATGCTTAATGTATGATGCTTTAGCCTGAGAACTCATATCTTTTTTCTCATTATCTGAAAGCGCTCCCCACTTATTTAAAAGCGATAATGCTCCATTTTGAGTATCCTCTGCAATAAATCCAGCGTTATCTGCTTCTATTTCTCTCCAAATATTAACTTTATTAGATATTAGCACAGGTTTACTAGATGCCAAAGCTTCTACAATTGCAATTCCAAAATTTTCTTGATGACTTGGCAAAATAAATGCTTCTGCGCCATAAAAAGCACCCCATTTAGCATCACCTGTTAGCATACCCGTAAAATGGATATGCTTTTTTAATACTTGACTCTGTTCAACAATTTTTTTTAACGTATTGCCAAATGCTGTTTCCATGCCTGGGCCTGCAATAACCAAATCTAAAATCTCATCATCATGCTTAACTGTATTAACCCAATCAGCATAAGCATTTAATAATAAGTCTAAACCCTTTTTTTGATGAATTCTACTTAAAAATAACAGATATGGTTTATCTAGATTTTTACTAACTGCTTTAAAAGCAGTTATCATATCTGATTGAAACGTTGGTGGCTCTTGTATTCCATAACCTACATTTAATTCCTTTTTTGGTCGATATGGTGTAAACGCTTCTCTCGCTAATAAAAGTTCTTCTTGACAAGTAAACAAAACGCCATTTGCATTATTAACAACTTTAGACTCTATAACTTTCCAAAACATCCAATTACGAAAAGCTTTTAAACGACGTTCTGGTGCTTTTTGAAAATAAGGATCTAACATACCATGTGGCATAACAAAATAAGGTATTGCTTTCGTCTTTAGCTTCTTCATAGCTTTGTATACTGCAAAACTTGAAAACTGCCATAAACCATGCACTATTATTAAATCAAAATTGGATGCTTTTTCTTCTAACCACGGAATAAGTGTCGCAGTATATGCCCATGGCCCTTTTGCAGGTCCTATAGCATGAATTACAAAACTATCTGTCCCTAAATAATCAGATTTTGGATTATCTAAACATACCACTTCATTATCTACACCTATTTCTTTTAGAGCTGGTATAGAATTTCTAATGCCTTGGCAAGGCCCTCCTCCTTTAGGGTGCATACTTGAGATGACTCTTAGTATTTTCATGATTATTTAATAATATGTTTGGTTTAATTTATAGTTAAGAAATCTCATTTAGTTTATTCTTTTTGAATATTTTCAAATCCATACAAAGATAAATAGCTGTCAATCATCTTATTTAGCTCAAATCTCTTTATATTCTCATAGCCTTTTTCAATCAACTTTTCTCTACCCTCTTTATTTTCCAATGACAAAAGCGCATTTGCAAATGCATTGGCATCTTTAGGATTATTATGTAAAGCAGCATTACCGCTCACTTCTGGCATAGGCTCTAAATCACTTGCTATAACTGGTGCCCCACAAGCTTGAGCCTCTATTACTGGCCAACCAAATCCTTCTGAAAATGACGGAAAGACAAAAGCTCTACAAGCACTATATAATGCTATTAAATATTTATGATCTGGTCTTACAACTGATATAATTTTATTTTCTATACCTAATTCCTTTGCTAACTCAATTAAAGGCTTATCTAATGGTTTACTAGCTAAGCATAATTTACCATTCCATTTACCTTCTAATGCTTTCATCATATTTACTAAAAAAATTCGATTTTTACGTGGATGAGATGTACCAACATGAAGTATAAAAGGTTCTTTATTTAATCCCATACTTTCCAGTAATGGTAAGTATTCTACTTTATCCATTGGAGCAAAAGGTGCATTAAAGGCATTATGAATAACTACCCATTTTCTTTCTTGAGCATCATCATTGTGTAATTCTTCTAATTGATTTAAACTAAAATTTGAAACAGCTCCTAATAATTTTGCTTTTACTAAATTCTTAAAAATCCACTTTTGTAAAAAAACACCAAATTTAGATGGTTCGGCGAATGTATCTTTATAACCCAATGCACCTCTAATGGCCAAGACGTCATGACAAGTAATACCTGTTATATTTTTAGGCAAGTATTTTAGATATGGTGCATTAGAGTGATCACAGATATGAAATCGTGTTTGTAGATTTTTATATTTTTGTTTTTTTAATCTCAGTTTTATAACGATTGGAAAAACAATAAACTTATCAATATAACCTACCCATTTAGCGATACCTGAATTGGTAGATTCAAAAATTTTTCCAAAAAAAATTGTTGGCTCCCAAATTTCAGATTGAATCCCTTTTGCTTTTAGCCCTGAGTCTAGCATATCTGCAAACCTTAACATACTCTCTTGCTTATCTAAACGGTAATTACCAATTAAAACCATTCTCATTTATGCTATATTTTATTATTATTTGATGTTTCCAATTTAGATGATGCCAAAATTAAACCTCCAAGCAGTGTGCTAAAACCTAATACAGTTGGTTGAGCCCATTGTCCTTGGAGTATTACCAGTAAACCAGAACTCAAAAGAATCCATGGCAATAAATTTCCATATTTCAAATTTCCATAGCCTTTAAAAAAAATGCTTGCACAAAATACTACACGAATTAAAATAACTATTATTCCCATTACAAAGCCTAACTCTCCAACAAGTCTTAACCACTCTCCCTCAGCTATTAAAAATGAAGTACCTCCTGTTAGTAAAAAACTACCAGCATTTGTACCCATTCCAAGACCAAATCCAAAAAAAGGCAAACTCCCAGAATCACTTATGGCCGTAAACATACCTCCAAAAAAACGATCTAATATTGAACTTGAAACACCACCTTCAACAGTATTTGCGACTTCAAATCTATGGGAAAAAGCTTCGGTTGCTGTATGAAAAAATAGCGTGTTTGATAATAATAATATAAGAACCATACCTAACACAACAAACAAAACCATCTTCATTAAAAATTTCGGACTACTAGCTACAGATATTAGTGTAAAAATTAATGTTAATACTACAGAAAAAAGTAATGTTCTACTAATTGAAAGTGGAATGGATGCAATAACACCAATTGTTGCTCCAATAAGCACTAGACGGTTAATTTTATCTTTAGACAGCCAAAAATAAAAAACAAAACACGCTACAAAACTATAATATAAAACGTTTCCAGTTATAAAAGAGAATGTCCCTGGAGGTCGAAAATAACCAAGAGCTCCACTAAACCCTGCACCATCTGTATTACCTCCTATACCTCTATTAACCCATGCTGATTGAGGGCTATAAAATTGAAGCGCTACTAATACGGTCATTGGTATGGTAATAAACAATAAAACTCTTCCTATTTTAATAACATCTTCTTTATTAAAAACAGCACCTATAATGAACATTACTGGAAAATGTATTAATAGAATTCTTGCCCCATAGATAGCTACAAAAAGGTTTCCATGTCCAAATACTAAAGCCGTAGATGTACCTAAAACCGTTATTAAAGCTATGGTATATATATATATATTAGAAAATGATATATTATGCTTCCAACTCATATAAATTAACCATATCGCTACAGGATCTCTAACAATCAATAATGGAGCTTGTAGACCCGGTAAGACCCATTTCCTTAGAGCTCCTTCAAAAATTAATAATAGAAAATATAACCAAATACCTAATTTTAACCACTTAATGATTTTCGGGTTTTTGTTATTATAATTATCTATTATTATGGTGTTATTCATGATTAGAGTAAAATTGTTCTAAATAATATAATATTTGTAGATTTAATTAGTACATTTTTTTAAAATAGTTTGAGCCAATTCTTTACCATAAGTATCCCATGGCCTGCTGCGGGCTGTTTCTGTAGCCTCTTTACCTGCCAAAGCTATTTTTTCTGGATTTTTAATTAGTTCTGCTATACAATTTTGTAACGCTTCTGTAGAACCAGCCTCTACCAACCATCCATTTTTACCATGCTCTATCAAATCAGGGCCAGCTGTCCTATCAGTCGTAATAACAGGGGTTCCTTGAGACATAGCTTCAGTTATAACCAAACCAAACCCTTCAAATAGCGATGGAAACAATAAAATATCGTGTTCTCTCATCAACTCTAAAACTTGATGATGCGGTAAACTTGGTATCCATGTATGCTTTTCTAGTTCTCTATTTAAAGCTTCACAATCATTGGTGCTTTTTCGTCCAACTACGGTCAACTCTACCTTATGTACTAGATTTTCTATAGCTGCAAACATATTAGCTATACCTTTACGTTGCGATAAACCTCCAACAAATAACAACTTTATTGGTCTATTATCTAAGTTGTATGTTCTATTTTCAAAAGGTTTAGGAAAACCATATGGTATTACATGTATTGTAGCTAATTCACCTTTATAATCTTTTAGAGTTTTAGCAGTAAAACTACTTGCTACAAAAATATGATCAGCCAAATCTAGCTCACTATCCTTACGTTTTAGTTTTGTTTCAGAATCTTTAAAACCATGAAGCGTTGCTTTCCATTCTGGCCATACTTCTATTTCTTTTTTTAAGAGTTTTCTTGCTGTCTTCCAATATCCAATAGGCAAGTCATACAAACATTTAATATTATTTTCTTTAGCTTTCTGAAATGAATAGTAGGCACCGTCCTCATAAGCATATAAAGCATTTAAACCCCTTTTTGACTCTTTTTCTAAACTAGAAGCCACTTTTGTATCTAGATTTTTATAAACAGCATCAACAGAAAATATCCCAGTTTCATGCTTAATTAACGATTTAAAACCAAGTTTGGAACTTAATAATCTTATTACTTCCTTAAAAGGGTACGTTACTGTAATGTTTCTTAAATTAGAATCAAAACGCCTTCTTGAAATTTCTTTAAAAGGGCCTAGCTTACTTAATGTAAAAAGTAACCTACCTGGAAACGTCGCTATTGAGGTGGAAAATTTATGAAGTAAACCTGCATTATACAAACCTTTTACAACTGCCCTATTGTTCTGGTTACTAGTTGGATGACTTATTAATATTTTCATTATTTTATATTTACCCAATTAACCATGCTCTATTAGCTGCGACAAATTCACAAGGATTATAATCAAATTCTATTAAACGTTTTTTATTTAAAGGTTTTGCTGGATTACCTACAACTATTTCGCCAGGTTTAACAGATTTAGTAACAACGGCTCGTGCCCCAACTACACAACCTCTACCTAAGTTTACTCCAGGAAGTATCATAGCTCCTGTACTTACCCACGAATAATCTTCTATAGTTATTTTAGCTCTTTTATTTGACCATTTAGGGTCAAAAATATCATGTGAGCTTGTAAGTATAGAAACTTCATCATTAATACAAACATTATTTCCTATTTTTAGCTCTGTACTAATGGCAAATCGTGCTTTACCTATAAATGTATTATCTCCGATAGAAAGAAACTTTAATTTACCTGTTATGTTTGCTTCTCCTATCTCTGCCAATTTACTGATTTTAGCTCCTTTCCTTATTAATTTCAAGGTACGAAAGTTTCTTTTTACAAGCTGTGGAAAAGAAAATAAACGTTTTCCCCAAGCTCTGTAAAATTTTATTGATATTGGAGAAAACTTTGCACGATTTTTCCATAAATAAACAAAACTAGACATCTTAATATTATTTTAAATGTTTTTCAAAAATACAATACTTATCAATAATTAAGTTTGTTCTCTTTATTATTAATGTTTCTTTAGGACACTTTAAATGTTTTATTATCAACCAATTAACCAAGCCTTATTATTAGCCAAAAACTCACATGGATTATATTTAAATTCTATTAATCTTTTTTTTGTTAAAATCTTAGCTGGATTTCCAACAACAATCTCGCCAGGTTTGAGAGATTTAGAAACTACAGCCCTTGCCCCTACCACAGAACCTCTTTCCAGGTGTACTCCTGGCAAAATTGTAGCTTCTGTTCCTATCCAAACATAATCATCTACAATTATACTCCCTTTTTTATGAGGCCATTTGGGGTCAAAAATATCATGAGAACCTGTAAGCATGGTAACTCCATCACTTATACAAACGTTATTACCAATTGTAATTTTTTCATGTAAAGCACAATTAATTTTTCCAAGAAACGAAAAAGCTCCAACAGAAAGTAATTTATTGTTACCAGTAAGTGTAATTTCTCCTATTTCAGCCTTTCCATTAATATTAGCACCTAACCTTTTAAGCTTTAATAAGCGGTAATTCTTTTTTATTAAGTCTGGTAATAAAAAAAAACGTTTACCCCAAGCTCGATAAAAATTAATTGATGTTGGCGAAAACTTTGCTCTATTAGCCCATAAATAAGTTATACTTGCCATTTTATTTTGGGTTTTTAAGTTTTTCTACAAATAACGAACCTATACTAGAAAGACTAATACCTTCAGGATTAAATCGCTCTGTATTATCAATACATTTTTTAATATGACCCGATTTATAATTGGTAACTCCTTTAATATTAGTAACACTATCAACTCCTATTGGAGTCCAAGGTTTAGAAATACAGATAACTGGAAGACTATGTTCGTGCATTGCTGCCATTGCTCCACTTTTTTGAATTAAATCTATTGGTGTTGTAGAAATTCCATATTTAGCATGTTTTATAACATATGAGATAATCTCTACAGGTTGTTCCCCCATATCTACAACATCCAAATTATTTGTTTTACAAATTGAAATCCATTTTTTTAATTCGGCACCATTACGACCAATAGTTACCAATGAAAGTGACGGATTGGAATTTATTAATTTTAATTCTTTTATAAAATTATCTATTGGTGCATGTGTATGAATAGAACCAAAAAGAACCATATAATTACTCGGAATTTTAAATCCTTCAACAACATTAAGTTCTTTACTAGCTGTAGTATTAGGGATATTTGAAAACAAAGGTAGTATGGTTGCATTATGCCCCAATTTCATTAACTGATTTTTATATAATTCTGTTTGAGTATTAATTACAATAGGTTTTAAACTTGCTAATATTTTTTTAATTATGTTTTTCTGTACATACCCAATAAACTTGGCTTTACTGGGCGATTCAGTATTCATTCCAATCCATAATTCATGAATCATAATATGCCATTTGGAAGTACCACCAATTTTCACTAATTCTTTAGACAAACCAAATGGCAGTCCTTTATTGTTAAAAGCATAGGGTACAAATTGAAGGCTTAACCATTCTGGTTTTTTCTCTTCTATCCAGTTTTTAGCTAAATTATAGCGCTCTTTACGACTAAAGCTATTGGCTATTCTCAAACATGGAATGCTATTACCGTCAGATATTTGATTTTCTTCAACAACTCCATTAACATGTTTATCGTTATAAGACATTATCCCAACAGACAAACCTTGATTTATCAATTCTCCACAAAGCCTGCGCGTATAATCACCTACGCCATCTTTGCCAGGTTCCAGTGATCCGCATATAAAAACTATTTTCATTTAAATTAATAAATTACACGCAAGCTTTATAAATTAACTCAAAGTTTACATTAACGACAACTCGTTATTAAACCTATTTTTTACCTATTTGAAAATATTCAAATCCATGTTCTTTCATCATCTTATCATTATATTGATTACGACCATCAAAAACAATAGGTTCCTTTAATTGAGCCTTTAACTCTTCAAAATCTGGGATTCTAAATTCTTTCCAGTCTGTTAATAAAATCATGGCATTAGCGTCAACCAAAGTTTCATATTTAGAATTACAATATGTTACATTTTCTACGCCTTTTAAATAAAACTCTTGGGCTTCATGCATAGCTTTAGGGTCGTATGCTCTTATTTTTGCGCCTCGTTTTACTAGTTCGTTAATAACATAAATTGCTGGTGCTTCTCGCATATCATCTGTATCTGGTTTAAACGCTAATCCCCAAATCGCAAATGTTTTACCAGTAAGATCTTCACCAAAACGGTTAATCACCTTTTTAGCAATAACCAGTTTTTGCTTATCGTTTACAGCTTCAACAGCTGCAATTAAGTTTGCATTATATCCATTTTCTGCAGCTGTACGATGTAAAGCTTTAACATCTTTAGGAAAACAAGACCCACCATATCCACTACCTGGATATATGAAGCTATACCCTATACGACTGTCTGAACCTATACCAATACGAACATCATTAACATCTGCACCTACCAATTCGCAAATATTAGCTACCTCATTCATAAACGATATTTTTGTAGCCAACATAGCATTTGCAACATATTTTGTCATTTCGGCAGAACGTACATCCATGGTTATTAACCTCGCCGAACCACTTCTAAAAAATGGTGAGTACAATGCTCTCATTTTTTCTGTAGTAGCTTCATCATCTGAACCAATAACAACACGGTCTGGTTTCATAAAATCTTTTATAGCATCACCTTCTTTTAAAAATTCAGGATTAGAAACTACTTCAAAATCTATGTTTACATTTCTTTTTACTAGTTCTTCGTTAATTGCTGCTCTAACTTTATCTGCTGTACCAACAGGAACTGTAGATTTATCTACAACAATAAGAGAGTGAGACATATGTTGCCCTATTTCTCTAGCAACTTGCAATACATATTTTAAATCGGCAGATCCATCATCTCCCATAGGTGTTCCTACAGCAATAAAAGCAATATCACAAGCTTCTAAATTTTCAGATAATTTTGTGCTGAATTTTAAGGTTTTATTTTCATAATTTCTTTTTACCATAACCTCTAACCCAGGTTCAAAAATAGGAATTACACCTTCTTTAAGTTTTTCTATCTTATTGACATCAACATCAATACAGGTTACTTTGTTACCCATTTCTGCGAAGCAAGTCCCGCTTACTAAGCCTACGTAACCTGTTCCAATTACAGTAATATTCATAACATTAAATTTTTAATTTACTTTTTTAATAAGTATGGTTATTAATTTATTTTCTTTTAAACAGCTATTAATTATACAATCTAATAGCTTTAATTACTTGATAATTTTACGTTTATAAAATCTTAAAAGATTTCTAAAATGAAAAGGTCTTAAAAACTGACTATAAGCATACTTAAATCGCCATAATCTATTGTTTGACTTTTTCTCCATAAGTTCTTTTGAAAGATTTGCTATGTGATGAAAACATACATCTTTTGCAAACCATTGTTCCCAATTTTTACGAGCTATCATACCCATAGAAAAAGAATTCTGCTTTTTCTTTGCTAACAATTCTGGAATAGTATGCACCTCGTTTTCTGGTACTCTAATTGAAAACGACTCCCAATCTGGACCACTACTAGGCACCCATTCATCTGATATTATAACGGGCACTAATCCCATTTGCATAACCTCAAACAAACGATAGGAATTAACACCAACGCCTCTTGGACATAAAACAAAATGACTTTCTTTTGAAACATCGACAAATTGATTTTCAAATTTTCTCTTCTCCTCTGGAGATAATAACCAGAGATCTTTATCACTAGTATCCTTTAAAAAGGCATCTGGATGATTTAATTTTAAAACCTCTTTCCTTACAGCATGTGTTCTAGATGCACCCAAAAAAGAGAACAGGTATTTTTTATCCTTTTCTTCTGCTGAAAACGTTACCGATTCATTCTCTACATGTCTTGCTATATACGGTGCCGATATACAATTTTTTACGTTATAAAAACTTTTCTCTATAGAGGGAGATAATGTTGGTAATATTGCTATTGGATATGGGTTGTCATGATAAATTAGTGTCTTTTTTTTGTGTTTTTTCAAGATTGGGTGTTTTAAAACCTTAAAAAAATACGGGTCGCTAGGCGGGTGGTGTTCTGCAAATAATACAATATCAGCATCATCTATACTATTAGTTATACTATGTGTTTTATATGGATCGTTTTCTGCTGATTCTTTTAACCAAGCCACTGCAAAATTATCTTTAGGATGAAATGGATATGCAGATGTTATATATAGTTTCATTATAAATTATAATTTTTAACTTATTTCTTTTAATTTAAATACTTTTATAAATCCATAAGTACTATTCATTATGGCATGCACCAAAGCTATTACAATATTAAACAATAATACGCCATAAAGTGTTGAAACGTCAAAGACCATAACACAACAAATCATGGTAAATATACTAAGTGGTATACTAATTAAGGGATTAATAACCCAACCTCTACTAACACAAGTAGAAAATGTTAGCCCTGAAAATAAATTTAGCGAGCTACCAAGCATTACCAATAAGATTTCTTTATTAAAGTTACTATATTTAGGTCCTAAAATCCATAATATCTGATCTGAAAATAGAAATACTGCTAATAAAAAAACACTGAACACCAATAGTAATAAAAATTGTATCGTTACAAAACGCTTAAAAATTAAGTTAAAATCATTTTTTAAACGTGCGTATCTTGGCACGATTAAGGTTTTAAACATTACAGTTATAAGACTAAGCAATAACGCTATTCTACTTAAAGCACCTATTTCTGCTAGCGAACTCGTAGATCCAAAAACAGCTAGAATCCAAATAGTTATCTGTCCAGAAATACAATAATATATGGATTCTGGTAATGTTCTATAAACAATTTTTAAAATATTCTTTTTTACTTCTGCGGATTGTTCTTGAGTAAAGTCCACGTATGGCTTTATAACTTTTCTTAATCTATAATTACCCCATATCTGTGAAATACCAGCTACCAATATGGCAACAAAAGCAAACGGAAACACAAAAATACTAGCCAATAAAAGTGCTATTCTGGTAAAATTAATTTCTAAATCATTTTTTTGAAGAGGTAAAATATCTTGCCTAACCTTTGCTGGTGATACTAATAGACTAAATGATAGTTTTGATATAAAAGCCGGTATAAGAGCAATAACAACAATTATAGCCACATACCAATTAACATCGATATTACGAAGTAAATAAAGTAGTATTGGCACCGAAACAAGCAAACTTGCTATAGCAAATTTTTTCCTTAAATCGAAACCTGTATTTAATACTTGTCCCAGTTTTTTTTTATCTTGCCATACGCCTGCTGATTGAGACAAAACACCCGCCGAAATACCTCCATCACTCAATATAACCATGGTGCCTAACATGGTATTTGCTAGCGTATATATAGCATATTCGTCTGTTGGCAATATCCTAATTATTAAAATCCCTGAAATAAAACCAATAGCTTGAACCAAAATTTGCGCACCTCCTGTAGCTCCCAAAAGTTTAGACCAATCTTTGAACTTTGCAAATAATGGGTTTGAATATGTTTTTTTAGAAAAGAGCATCATAAATAACTTAATGGGACTTGTTCATTTTTAAAATGACAACTTTATTTATATTATTTCTTGCTATCATTATAACCATAACTATACGCATCTTTTCTATCCATTTTTACATCATTAAGAACAACCATCAATGGGTTAAGCTTTTTATTTCTATTTATTTCATTAATAATATTTAAATCTTCTTTAGTTGTATAATTTTGTCTAACAACAAAAATGGTTAAATCTATAAGGCTTTTTAAAGAATATGCATCTGCTACCTTACCAATTGGTGGCGTATCTAATATGATATGATCATATTCCTCTTTAAGGGTTTCTATAAGTTCTGTTATTCTATCATTAAGCATTAATTCTCCTGGATTTGGAGGGATAGTTCCTGCTCCAATAAAAAACAAATTCTTCTCCTTGTCATGCGGTACAGTGATATCTATATGGGTAAGACTTTTATCTACTATAAAATCTGACACACCTTGAATATTGGGTAATTTTATATCTTTCATTAATTTTGGTAATCTCAAATCCATCCCAACAACAACAACCTTTTTTCCTGTTATAGCCAAACTAGCTCCAAAGTTTATGGTAACAAAAGTTTTTCCTTCGCCTTGTTTTGAAGAGGTTACCATAATAACTTTATCAGATTTACCTTGTAGTAAAAACTTTAAGTTATACCTCATTAGCCTAAGTTGTTCGGCCGCAACTGTTGTATTGTTTTCTGAAACCACAAGAACTTCTTTTCCTGTATTAGATGCTATTTTACCCAGAATAGCATTATCAGTTATGTCTTCTATATGCTCTTTACCTAGTACCTTATTATTGAATTTATCTTTAGCGAAAATCCAAATAAAAGGAATAAAGCATCCAAAAAGTATAGCGCCTAAATAAACGGGCATTTTACCCGAATTAATAGGATAATTACCTGCTCTTGGAACTTCTACAATACGAGTATCTGAAAAAGGAGCACTAATAGACAGGGCTTCTTCTTCTCGTTTTTGTAACAAATACAAATATAATTTTTGCTTTAATGTTTGATCTCTATTGATTTCTATTAACGCTCGTTCTGCAGATGGAACCGATGATATCTTTGAGTTATAATTTATTTTTCTATTTAACAAATTACGCTCAGTCCTACTGAGTTCAGACTTTATACTACTAAGGTTTGCACTTATGGCATTTCTAGAATCCATAAGTTGCCTATCTATTTCCACAACCAATGGATTACCTTCTCCAGTGCTTCTAAGTAGACTTTTTCGCCTTTGTACAATTTGATTATACGAAGAAATTAAATTTGTTATACTTGCATTATTAATATTATATGAACTCACAACAGTTGGGGTTCCAACATTAGCCCTCGCCATATAATCCTCCAAAGAGCTTAATGCGTTAATCTCCATTCTAACTGTAGTTAATTCTCTATCTGCTTCTCCGGCAAGCTCAATAAATCTAGCAGCATCAGAACTTACATTGGTTAAATTATTATTTTGCTTGTAGGTTTCTACATTCTTCTCAACACCTGTTAATTCCCCTGTTAATAATTCTAACCTTTCATCAATTAACTCTAATGTTGTTTTTGCAAGCGCATTTTTATGCTCAGCAGATTTACTTGCATATACCTCAATAAGCTTATTAATAACATCTTTTCCTCTTTGTGGAATGTGATCAGTTAAACTGATTTTTAAAAGTCCTCCTCCATTCTTATCTACGGGGGCTACCTTTAATCTTTGGTTATAAGTCGTTGCTAAACTTTCAACATTAAAAAATTTAACCACAACAGATTCTTGAGATTTGAAAATTGGTATACTGGGATTTAAACGAACAGTAAACACCCCATTTGCAGTAGATATTTGCTCTCCAAAATTATGAGTAACAGTAACAGTTTTGTCTTTGGTTTCTTCAGTAGTAAATTTATATCTAAACTCGTCTACCATTATAATACTGCCTACTTTACCATATTTAACTATAGGAAAACTATCATTTAACTTAACTTGAAACGGTAATGCCTTTTTATAAGCTTCTACATAACTAAACTGACCTTTTACATAATACCCCACGGCCATATCCAATTCGTCTACCGTTATTTTCATTAAATCATATGATTGTAACACACCAATCTCATCTTGCATGTTCTTGGACATTTTTATCAATCCAAGATTACTTAACGATTCTAATCCCGTAGACTCACTACTTTCTTTTTTGTCATTAAGCAATATTTTACCACTAACTCTATAAATAGGTGTCACTTTATAACGCAGATAAAGAAAAGCTGCTGCTATACATATTACAGCACCAATAACAAATAGGTACCAATATTTAAGATAATTAGCTAATATTTTACCAATATCCTTTTCTGATATTTTTTTAGACATTGTTGCGGTTTCAACCATAAAATCATTGGGTTAATAATAATAATTGATATTCAAAAGTATTTTGGAACTGACTTGTAATAGGCTATACTAAAATCGATAATACTTATTCTTCAAATTTTATTGGGTTTTGTGTTTGTAATTAAAAATATTATGAAACAATTATTGATACTAATGTACGCTAACTAATTAATTTAAAAATATTTAGGTATAAAACTCTAAATCATACATCTTAACATTAGTTAAGTTGATTTTAACATCAAAGTAACATGTTTTTTTTGTTATTTCAAAGCATTGGTATGTCTAGAAAATATTAATAATAAAATATTATGTAATGTACAATTTCTATGGTAAATTAATGTAGAAAGCATAACTTATACTGCCTAAAAAACAAAATATAGAACCTAATAAAACAGATTGCAAATCGTTAAAATAAGAGGTTTAGAAATTAGAATAAGGATCTAGTATAAGTATATTAATCCCTAAATTACATTTTTGAGTTTAGACGAAACTGTAGTTTCAGTTTTCATTTCTTTTAATAAGAAAGACTTATTTCTTTTACCGCTCCATTGAATTACGCCTTCGGTACTTTTAAGCAACTGATTATTCGTATCAATATCGCTATCAGGAATACGTTTAGCCAATTCTAATAAGTTATTGGTATTATTGACTTCCCAATTTTTGATAATATTTATTTCCTCATCACTAATTACTGCTGGCTTTCCTAACCAAAACAAATAGCTAATTACACCTGGAGCACCAAAAACAATACCCCTATACTTTTCTGGTAAATTCACAAAAACGTAAGATTTAAATAATGGTGTTTTTACAGTTTTCGTCTTATCAGCAAATTGCTGACTATCTTTAACCATTGGGCAATATACCTCAACATTCATTTTCTCTAACACCTCAGCTACTTTCTTTTCTTGATTTGCTTTTACAGATACTACGAACCAATTCATAACCTTAAAATTTATTAATTACTATTTTTATTTAATTTGCATATTAAATTTATGCAGTATACACTATTACTAATAAGCCTTTTCTTCGCCGTTTAAAGCGTTAAAAATGGTTTGATAAATAATCTTAAAATCCAAAAAAGGCGACCATTTTTCAACATAAAATATATCTAGCCTAATCCTGTTTAAAATATCAGAAGGATTAATAACCTCACCTCTATAACCTCGTATTTGTGCCAAGCCTGTTATACCAGGTTTTACAAAATGACGAACCAAATATTTATCTACAGAAATTTCGTAGTCCGAAGTTTGAAGCTCCATGTGAGGGCGAGGACCAACAACACTCATATGCCCCATTAGAACATTAAAAAACTGCGGAAGCTCATCAATACTAGTTTTTCTTAAAATCTTACCTATTTTGGTTACTCTTAAATCATTTTTTGTGGCCATTTGTTTATTAGCATCTAAATTACAAGCCATTGACCTAAATTTTAAACACCAGAAACTCTCACGTTTTAATCCATGCCTTTTTTGTTTGAAAAAAAGTGGTCCTGGCGATTCTATCTTAATAAGTAAATAAAGTAAAGGAACTAACCAAGAAAGCACGCAAACTATGACTAACAAAGAAAAAACAATATCAAAAAAACGCTTACTAACACGTGCAATTTCCATATCCAAAGGCACTGTTCTTAAATCTAAAACAGGTATGTTATCATATTTCTGAATAGACATGGCTCTAGTGTAAACATCCTTATTATCTGGTATAATTTTAAGTTTAATAAGGTTATTATCTGCAAAATTTACTAAATTCTGTAAATCTGTTTTAGAAAGTTTTGCTGCTGCACAATAAACTTCATCTATTTTATTATCCAATATATACTTAAAAGAATCTAAAACACCTCCTAAATAAGTTGAACTAACAGATGCAGAATTATCAAAAAATCCACAATATCGATATCCAAAATATGGGTTATCAAACACTCTGCGTATTTTTTTAAGGTTTTTATCTCTTCCTATAACAACTACATTTACAAAATTACCTCCAAGCAACCTGTAGTTTCTAACTAAAAAATAAAAAACCCATCTGTAAATAGTTAACAAAAGACATATTACTCCATAAACCAAGAAATAATAACGAATGTATTCTTGATTTACTCCACTAAATGCAAACCAAGTAAAGTAAGCAAGACCATAAATTAAGTATAAATCAAACATTTTTTTAATGTTTGTCATAAATCGCTCCTTACGAGCTGTGGGATAAAAATTTAAATTGTGGGTAATAAACAACCAAGATATGTTGTAAAATAAAATACTAGAAATATTAATATAAGTATCAGGCGTCATGGTATACAAGACACCATTTATTATTATTAAGTGAATAATAATAGAGATAGGTATAATTAAATCTGAATAACTCCTAGTTTTCATATAGCAATTTTAAAATTTCTATACTATGCTGATAGTAGCAAAGTATAAAATACAGACCCCTCAGATCTGAACTCATTTTAAACTTACAAAGCAAATTTGCTAAGTAACTTTTATTCTATAATAAATTAAGCGCTATTAATCTAAATCTTAAGATTATATAATTGTTTTTGCAACCATATAACGGCACAAAAAAACGTAGAAAAAACAAACAATAATTATATATTCTACACACAGCTATTATTCTCGTTAAACTGCTATTTGTATAAATACAAGTATCATTTATTATACTTCAATGGTAAAAATAAAGGATAAACTACTCATAAAAAAACACTATTAAACCCTGTTTTGCAAAGACTTAATGAAAAAACTACAATACAAACCTAATTATAGTTATATTGTTTAAAAAACAATGATTTAATAATCATGGTCTTTCTAAATATGACTGATTTAATTATAACATTCCATTAAATTAATAGGCAACAGAGTAATGCTTAAAAAGAACAATTAGACGCTTAGAGATAACGAATTTAATTGTTTTTAAATGGGTATTAAACATATTAATTAATATGCGTTTTCTTCTCCCATTAATGAGTTTAAAACTGTTTTATATATAATTTTTAAATCTAACAATAAGGACCATTTTTCTACATATAATATATCTAATCTTACTCTATTAGATATATCTGAAGGTTTATTAATTTCACCCCGATACCCTCTTATCTGTGCTAAACCAGTTATGCCAGGTTTTACAAAATGACGAACCAAATACTTATCTACAGATATTTCATAATCTGTGGTTTGCAATACCATGTGAGGACGAGGACCTACAACACTCATATCGCCCATAAAAACATTAAAAAATTGAGGCAACTCGTCTATACTAGTTTTTCTTAATATCTTACCTATACGTGTTACTCTGGCATCATTTTTTGTTGCCATTTTACTATTAGCATCACTACTAACAGTCATGGATCTAAACTTTATACAAGAAAATGTTTGTCGCTTTAACCCGTGCCTTATTTGCTTAAAAAAAAGTGGGCCACGAGATTCTATTTTAATAAGTACATAGAGCAAAGGCATTAACCAAGATAGCAGTGCAATTATAGCAAAACTTGAAAATACAATATCAAAAAAACGTTTACTAATCCTAGCATAATCCCTATCAAGTGGAGCAGCTCTTAAATTTAAAACAGGTACATTATCATATTTTTGAATAGACATGGTACGCGTAAAAATATCCTTATTGTCTGGAATAATCTTTAGTTTGATTAAATTATTATCAGCAAAATTAATTAAGCTTTGAAGTTGACTTTTAGAAAGTTTAGCTGCAGTGCAATATACCTCATCAACCTGATAATCTATTATATACTTAAAAGCATCAAAAATATTACCTAGATAAGTTGGACTTTTAGATTTAGTATCATCAAAAAAACCACAATAACGATATCCAAAATATGGATTATCAAATACATGTCTTATTTTTTTTAAATTTTTATCTCTTCCAATAACAACAACATTAACATAATTCCCCCCTATAAATCTATAATTCCTAATTAGATAATAAAATATAGCTCTGTAAGCAGTTAGTAAAATACAAATAACACCATACGTTAACAACTGGTATTTTACGGAAGTAATCTCTGTATCACTAAATCCAAACCAAGAAAAATAACCTAATCCATATATAAAATATAGGTTAAACATTTTACGAATATTAGTTACAAATTTTTCTCTACGAGCTGTAGGATAAAATTTTAAACTATTAGTTACCAGTAACCAAAAAACATTGTAAAATATTATATTTGAAACATTAAGATAACTATCAGGTGTCATTATATATAAAACACCATTAATTATAGATAAATGAATAATTATGGAAACTGGTATTATTAAATCAGAATGACTACTAGTTTTCATGCAATTATTTTAAAATTCTATACTTTATTTTAACCATTACACCATCTATAAATAGATATGATGAAAATTTATACAATTATTAAGAATCATTTTTTTTACAAGATTAAAATAAAACCATTGTAATAAACGCGCAAATATATTAACATTATATTGGTATTTAATTACTTTAATATTAAAACATATATAGTACCAATCATTTTTGATATATAAATAATTTACAAACATAAATTTTAAATAAATCGTATTATAGTAACAATCTTATTACCAATAATTTTCAAATATGATAATGTCTAGTTTAATGTTTTATAAAGATCAAAAAAGATGCACATTTAAATAAAAAGACCTTTGTGAATTTAAATTCACAAAGGTCTTTTTAATCGTTAGTAAGATTATTTAATTAACTTACTTTTTGTCTTTCTTTTATTTTTTCTAACAACATAAGTTCGTGTTGAATTTCACGTTTTCTCTCATTAAATTGTCTGATTTTTTCATCTCTAATTTCTTGATTTCTTAAACGCTCTTGGCGAAGCAATTTAGCATTCTCATCTTCAACCAGTTTTGCTTTTTTCTGCTTATTTTTTTGTAGTGTAACTGATAAATAAGAATATCCATACATACTTAAAAATAACAAAGCAATAATTCCTAATATTACGTAACCGTTTTCCATACTTTTAAATTAAGGGATTAATTAATAAATTAGAAAACCAAAATTCTGTTTAATAATTTTTTTTTATAAAAGTACAAGAAGACATACTTTTTGAAAAATAAAAAAGACGAAGTACTAAAAAAAAAGTTTAAGTTGCATAAAAACAACAAAAAGTGCTCTTATTCAAACTTATAAGAGATTAAAAAAGACCACTTGACCGTATAAATTAGCTTAATAATTTATTCTAAATCAACAACATCTCCTGTCCATTCTAACATACCGCCTTCTAAATTATATGCATTACCAAAACCTAATTGTTCCATAATTTGACATGCTTGACCACTTCTATTACCTGAGCGACAATACACGTAATAATTTTTATTCTTATCAAGTTCTTCTAACTGAGCGATAAATTCTTGACCTTTGTAGATATCTAAATGAATCGTGTTAGGAATAACTCCATCGGCTATCTCAGCATCTGTTCTAACATCTAATATAATAGCATTATCATCTTTTGCTAATTGTTCTGTCCACTCGTCTTGTGTTAAATCTTCCATTTGTTTTATTTTAATACTATTTACAAAATTAATACATATTAAGACACTAGACGAAAAAAAAATCTAAAGTATTTTAATCTTTAGATTTTTTTATAAAATAACACACGTACTCTAGACCTTAATAGAACACCCAATGGCTTTCGTTTCTTTTTCCAAAACGTCTTGCTCATTTAGCAAAGCATTTACGGCACTTTCAACATATTTTGTGGTAACAGAAGAGGCATCTTTATAATTATTGTCTATGGCTCCAATATATTTTACTTCAGCCCCCTTTTTAGTCTTTTTAAGCACAAATGTATGCGGGGTTTTAGTCGCTCCAAATTTAGGATACACCTGTTGCCCTTCATCTATTAAATAAGGAAAATTAAAACCTTTGCTTTTAGCTCTATTTGCCATAGCTTCCAGGTTATCTCCTGGTTTAACATCTATATTATTTGGCATAATTGCAATAACAGGATATCCTTTTGAAGCATATTTTTTATTTAATGCTACAATCCTATCTTCATACATAACCGCATAAGGGCATGTGTTACATGTAAAGACTATTATAAAACCTTTGGCATCTTTATAATCTGCCATAGAAACCATATTGCCATCAATATTCTTTAACGAAAAATCTTCAGCAACGTCACCTATTTTATAACCATTCTCTACACTATTTTTATGTACAGTAAATGCACTAGTAAAAAAAACTAACAATACTACTGGTAATAATTTAATTAACTTTTTCATAATTCTATTTATTTAAAAATTGTTTTACTTCTTGTTCTAATTCATCATAAGTAAATGATTGCTCAAAAAATTTACGCTCACTATTTTTATAGATAATGGTGGCAGGAATAGAACCAGACCAATCCTCATCAATTTTTGGTATCCAAGTATTCATGTCTGCATCATCTAACGCAATTACTTTTGATTTTAACTTATTATCCTCAATAAATGGTTTTAATTTGGATTCATATAAATGCGGAAAATCTAAACTCACCAAAATAACATCTACATTACTATTTTTATATTGTTCATGCAGCTTTTCAAAATAAGGTAATTCCTTAACACATGGTCCACACCATGTAGCCCAAAAATTAATAACATGCACTTTACCATCGTTTACAGATAAAAATTTCTTAAAACCATTATAATCATATATTTCAAAACCTAAATCTTGTGTAATGGTATCAACACTTTTTTCTTGTTTTTCATTTAATAGATTAACAATTTCTACTGTGCAGTTTTTTTTGCAACTAGATATTATAAATAGTGTTATAATTAACAGGTTTAGTTTCATGATGTTAAATTTAATCAATACTTTTTTCTGTCATTTGCGATTTAACAATTTTTTATGCAAAAAATGTTTTAAAGTTTTGTGTAATTCTATTTTCATTTCTATATTTGAACCAATTATAAAAATAATGAAATCAATTTTAAATAATACTTGGTGGTGGTGCTTTCGAAACTAATCTTCGTGAAGTAAATCCTAGTATATTTATAAATCAAAATATTCAAAAGGCTTGTCATTCACGACAAGCCTTTTTCTTTGTTCTAAATTTTTTTAGAATAAAAAATCAAACCAAATGAAAACATATAGCTTACATACACATCACAAAAGAATTTTAACAGACACCATTACACCCGTTTCTGTATATTATAAAATACGTGATAAATACCCCAATAGTATTCTTTTAGAAAGTGGAGACTACCATAGAAACCACAAGAATTTTTCGTATATCTGTTTTAATCCAATAGCAACAATTAAAGTAGAAAATGAAATTATATCGCAAACATTCCCAGATGGTAGCTCTACACGTTTAGAAATTACAAAAAACACCAATGTTGCAGAAGAGATACATAAGTTTACTAAAAAGTTTAAGGTCACTTCCGAAGAAAACTTTAAGTTTATAAACAACGGCATCTTTGGTTATACCGCTTACGACGCTGTAAGGTATTTTGAAGACATAAAAATCAGCAAGAAAGACAATTCTGTGGTTATCCCAGACATGTATTATGCAGTTTATCAAAACATCATAGCCATAAACCATTTTAAAAACGAAGCTTATATTTTTGCACATTGCTACAATACAGATAATAATATTGATGCTATAGATAAACTTATAAATATTCAAAATTTCGCTTCATACAACTTTAAACCAAAAGGCAACATTACATCCAACCTAAGTGATAACGAATTTAAAGAACATGTGGAGCTAGCGAAAAAACATTGTGGCCGTGGCGATGTTTTTCAATTGGTACTATCAAAAAGTTTTGCTCAAGAATTTACTGGAGACGATTTTAATGTATACCGGGCCTTAAGAAGCATTAACCCTTCGCCTTATCTCTTTTATTTTGATTATGGTGATTTCAAAATTTTTGGAAGTTCTCCCGAAGCGCAACTTATAGTCACAGACGGTTTAGCCGAAATTCATCCCATTGCAGGTACCTTTAAAAGAACAGGAGACGAGCAAAAAGACGAAATTCTAGCAGAAAAACTAAAAAAAGACGACAAAGAAAATGCCGAACATGTCATGCTTGTAGATTTGGCTAGAAACGATTTAAGCCGTCATGGAAGCGATGTAAACGTGGTAACATATCGCGAAGTCCAATTTTTCTCTCACGTTATCCATTTGGTAAGCAAAGTTACAGGGCAAAAACACGACTCAACATCAACCATGCAAGTCGTTGCAGATACATTTCCAGCAGGAACATTAAGTGGTGCACCAAAACATAGAGCCATGCAATTAATTGAGCAATACGAAAAAACAAGTCGTGGATTTTATGGAGGTGCCATAGGTTTCATGGATTTTGAAGGCAACTTTAACCAAGCCATCATGATACGAACTTTTTTAAGTAAAGATTACAAACTCAATTGGCAAGCCGGTGCAGGATTGGTTTCTAAATCTAATGCAGAAAGTGAATTACAAGAAGTATATAACAAATTAGGAGCACTAACTAAAGCTATTAAATTAGCAGAAGATATTTAAAATTATGGCGTTACCACAAGGGTCGGGCTTTCACAAGTCGCTCTCAAAAAGAGGAGTTCCAACAATTGCTCAATCCCTAACGCACCAGTCCGCAGTTGACAGTAATCAATTAGCAGTCATTGCAAGTTTTTAAACAACAAGTCCAGAAAACATTCATGTATTTGTGGCAATTAAAAAGATGAAAAAAGTACTAATTATAGATAATTACGACAGTTTCACATACAACTTAGTCCACTATTTAGAAGATTTAAACTGTGATGTTACCGTAGTAAGAAACGATAAATTAACTTTAGAAGATGTGCAACCATTTGATAAAATAGTGTTATCACCTGGTCCAGGAATCCCAGACGAAGCAGGTCTGCTAAAAGCTATTATTAAAAAATATGCACCAACTAAAAGCATATTAGGTGTGTGTTTAGGTCAACAAGCTATAGGCGAAGTTTTTGGAGGTTCTTTAATTAATTTAGAAGACGTTTACCATGGTGTTGCAACCGATGTAACCATAAGTGTAAACGATGAATATATTTTTAAAGATTTAGATAAAAACATTGAAGTTGGTCGTTATCACTCTTGGGTTGTTAATCCAGAATTACCAGATAGTTTAGAAGCCACGTCTTTTGATGCCAACGGACAAGTCATGTCTTTAAGACATAAAATATATGATGTTAGAGGCGTTCAATACCATCCTGAATCTGTTTTAACGCCAGATGGAAAAAAAATATTGGAAAATTGGGTCAATAATTCCCCAAACCCCGAAGGGGCTTAAAATTAAAGCCCCCAAAGGGGGCTTTAAAAAATGAGACTTAGAAAATTAAATAACTAATTAATCCCCTCTCCTTTGGAGAGGGCTAGGGAGAGGATGAAAGATATACTTAATAGATTAATAAATCACGAAACCATCTCAACTGAGGAGGCAAAACAAGTTATTGTTAACATATCCAACGATATGTATAACCCAAGTCAAATAACATGTTTCCTATCTGTTTTCATGATGCGAAGTATTACCATAGAAGAATTAAAAGGTTTTAGAGATGCCCTTTTAGAGCTTTGCATACCTATAAATCTTAACGAATTTAATGCTGTAGATATCGTGGGTACTGGAGGCGATGGCAAAAACACATTCAATATTTCTACCTTATCTTCTTTTATTACAGCAGGCGCAGGAGTTCACGTATCTAAACATGGTAATTACGGTGTATCATCAACATCGGGTTCATCAAACGTTATGGAATTTTTAGGTGTAAAATTTTCTAATGATGAAGATTTTTTAAGACGATGCCTCGATAAAGCCGGAATATGCATATTACATGCACCTTTATTTCATCCAGCCATGAAAAACGTTGCACCCATCCGTAAAGCATTAGGTGTTAAAACCTTTTTTAATATGTTGGGCCCTTTGGTTAACCCATCATTTCCAAAAAACCAAATGTTAGGCGTTTTTAGCTTAGAACTTTTGCGTTTATACAGTTTTATATATCAAAACACCGAAACGAATTACAATATTGTTTATGCCTTAGATGGCTATGATGAAATTTCATTAACAGGAAAAGCAAAAATTATTTCTAATCATTCCGAAAAATTATTTTCACCAGAAGATTTAGGTATATCACCAATAAAACAAGACGCTATTTTTGGAGGAGATACCGTAAAAGATGCTGCAAATATATTTGTTGATATTATTAACAGAAAAGGCACAGAAGCACAAAACCATGTCGTTTGCGCCAATGCAGGATTAGCCATTGCAACCACTAAACAAATTTCACACCAAGCTGGATTTGAATTGGCTAAAGAATCGTTGTTTTCTGGTAAAGCAAAAAAGAGTTTAGATAAGTTGGTAGAGTTGAGTAGGTAGTTATTGGTTATTGGTTATTGGTTATTGAAAAAAGTAAAAGAAATTTAGAATAAAAAAGAAAATAAGTAAAAAGTCAAGCCCTTATTCAATTCAGAGAATTGATAGTCAAGGCGCAGAATAGATGAAGAAAAGCTCCGAGAGCAAGAGAACGATAGTTCGACGCGGAGTTTTTAAATCGGTTTTAAGTTTTTACAAAAACTTAAAAATTCATCGGCTTGAACTTGATTTTTTGGTTCGTTTTGCATCAAGGCAAAATGAACATACATAAATATAAAAATGAATATTTTAGATAAAATAACACGAGATAAGAGAAAAGAAATAGAACTTAGAAAAAGTCTAATTCCAACATCACAATTAGAACAATCTGTTTTATTTGAAAGACAAACCGTTTCGCTTGCAAACAATTTACGTAATAGTAAATCAGGTATCATAGCAGAACACAAACGTCGCTCACCATCAAAATCAGTTATTAATAATACGTTAAACGTTCAAGATGTTGCAAAAGGGTATCAAGATGCTGGTGTTTGCGGCATCTCGGTTTTAACCGATGGTAAATATTTTGGAGGCTCTTTAGACGATTTACTAACAGCCAGAGCAAGTTGTAATTTACCGCTATTGCGTAAAGAATTTATCATAGATGAATATCAATTACTAGAAGCCAAAGCCTACGGTGCAGATGTTATCCTTTTAATAGCAGCAATACTATCAAGAGACGAAATAAAACAATACTCCGAGTTTGCCAAAAGCTTAAGTCTAGATGTTCTTTTAGAAGTTCATAATGAAGAAGAATTACAAAAATCGATTATGCCAAGTTTAGATATGCTAGGCGTAAATAACAGAAACCTAAAAACTTTTGAAGTTAGCTTAGACACCAGTAAAAACTTAAGTAATCGCATTCCTAATGATTTTGTAAAAGTATCCGAAAGTGGTATTAGCAATATTGAAGCTATAAAAGAACTGCAACCCTACGGATACCAAGGCTTTTTAATTGGAGAAAACTTTATGAAAACCGATAATCCAGGAGCGAGCGCTACTACATTTATTAAAACTTTAGAACAATGAAACATTCATAACTATTTTATGAATGTCACATATAACAAATTAAAGAACACATGAAATTAAAGGTTTGCGGTATGAAATATCAAGATAATATTCTACAAGTTGCAGCATTGCAACCCGATTATCTTGGATTTATTTTTTATAAAAAATCTGCACGAAACTTTAATACTGAATCTATACCAGAGTTACCAAACTCAATAAAAAAAACAGGCGTTTTTGTTGATGCCGATTTAGATTTTGTTCTAGAAAAAGTTAACAAACATAAATTGCAAGCCCTTCAATTACATGGAAAAGAATCGCCTGAATATTGTAGTCAACTTAAAAAAGAAAATATCGAAATCATCAAAGTATTTTCAATAAAAGATGCATTTGATTTCAGTACTCTAAAACCTTATGAAAATGTCTGTGACTACTTCCTCTTCGACACTAAAGGAAAACACCCCGGTGGAAACGGCTACACATTCGATTGGAACGTTTTAAACAATTACCCTTCAACAAAACCCTTTTTTTTAAGTGGTGGTTTAGGCTTAAACGAAATTGAAGACATTAAACAATTTACAAACAGTAAAGCATCAAAATATTGCTATGCCTTAGATGTAAATAGCAAATTTGAAATTGAACCTGGATTAAAAAATATTGAAGATTTAAAAAAATTTAAATATAAATTATTTTCAAAATTTGATTTTATTGCAAAAGTAACGTACGATGGTCTAAGAAAAGCATTTGTAAATAGTGGATACAGACCCCATATTGAATTTGAAAATATAAATTTTAAAACCTCTGGAGCACAGTATTTTATTAATAAAAGCGGGGAAATTCATCCTAATGAAACGCAAATAGCTTTTATTAGTATTACTAACGGTGCTACTGATCTTTTATTTAAAAAACTCTATAACAAAATGAAATTTAATTTTTATGAAGCATCAACTTATATTGGAAAAGGGGAAATTACAGAAATACTAAATAAAAATTTAGAAAAATAACATGAATTATAACGTAAACAAAAAAGGTTACTACGGTGAGTTTGGAGGTGCATTTATTCCAGAAATGCTATATCCAAATGTAGAAGAGCTACGCCAAAACTATTTAAAAGTTATGGCAGAACCTGAGTTTAAAAAGGAGTTCGACCAACTTTTAAAAGATTATGTTGGGCGTCCTTCGCCGCTTTATTTTGCCAAGCGTCTTTCAGAAAAATATAATACTAAAATCTACCTTAAGCGTGAAGATTTAAACCATACAGGTGCTCATAAAATCAACAATACTATTGGTCAAATCCTCATGGCTCAACGTCTAGGTAAAACTAGAATTATTGCCGAAACAGGAGCTGGTCAACATGGCGTTGCAACGGCAACCGTTTGTGCGTTAATGGGATTAGAATGTATTGTTTATATGGGCGAAATTGATATTGCACGACAAGCACCAAATGTAGCCAGAATGAAAATGTTAGGTGCAACAGTTGTCCCTGCATTATCAGGTAGTCGCACATTAAAAGACGCCACTAACGAAGCCATTAGAGATTGGATTAATAACCCAGTAAATACGCATTATATTATTGGTTCTGCCATTGGTCCACACCCATATCCAGATATGGTAACACGTTTTCAATCTGTTATTTCCGAAGAAATAAAATGGCAATTAAAAGAACAAACAGGTAAAGAAAATCCAGATTATGTGGTAGCTTGTATTGGAGGTGGTAGTAATGCTGCTGGTACCTACTATCATTATTTACACGAGCCCGATGTTGGTATTATTGCCGTTGAAGCTGCTGGTTTAGGCATAGATTCTGGAGAGAGTGCAGCAACATCTGTTTTAGGTAAAGAAGGTATTATTCATGGTTGTAAAACCTTATTAATGCAAACTCCCGACGGACAAATAACAGAACCTTATTCCATTTCGGCAGGGTTAGATTATCCAGGCGTAGGGCCCATGCACGCACATTTAGCTAAAACTGGTCGCGCAGAATTTATATCTATTACAGACAGCGATGCTATGGATGCTGGTTTAGAACTTTCAAAATTAGAAGGTATTATTCCAGCTATCGAAACATCACATGCATTAGCCATTTTTAAACATAAAACATTTAAACCAAACGATGTTGTCGTTATGAGTTTATCTGGTCGTGGTGATAAAGATTTAGAGAATTATATAGACTATTTCAAGATATAGATTTTGGGCGTTACCGCAAGGGTCGGGCTTTCACTACTCGCTCCCTCCTCCGTCAGGGAGCTCAAACAAACCGTTCAATCCCTAACGCAAACAGACTTCACAGGTTTTAAAAACCTGTGAAGTCTTAAAAACAAAAAAGATAATGAATAGAATTAATAAAAAATTACAAGAAAACAAAAAGTTACTATCCATATACTTCACAGCAGGTTATCCAGATATTAACGACACAGTTTCAATCATACAAGATTTAGAAAAAAATGGTGTAGATATGATTGAAATTGGATTACCATTTAGCGACCCATTGGCCGATGGCCCAACAATTCAAGATAGTTCTACGCAAGCTTTAAAAAATGGAATGACTACAGAGTTGCTTTTTAATCAGCTAAAAGACATTAGAAAATCGGTTTCTATTCCATTAATTATTATGGGATATTTTAACCCAATGTTTCAGTATGGTGTTGAAGCTTTTTGTAAAAAATGCCAAGAATTAGGTATCGATGGACTTATTATTCCGGATTTACCTGTTGATGTTTATCATAATGAATACCAAGCTATTTTCGAGAAATATGGTCTTATAAATGTATTCTTAATTACACCGCAAACCAGTGATGAACGTATTAGATACATAGATTCTATTTCAAACGGATTTATATACATGGTAAGTAGTGCAAGTACAACAGGAGCACAATCTGGTTTTGGAGAGGAACAAACGGCATATTTTGAGCGTATTGCCAAAATGAACTTAAAAAACCCTCAAATTATAGGGTTTGGTATTAGTAATAACGAAACATTTACGCAAGCTACACAATATGCTAAAGGCGCTATTATTGGTAGTGCTTTTGTTAAGCATGTCACTAATAAGGGTGTAAAAAATATTGATGATTTTGTAAATAACATGCTTTCTTAAATATTTTTTTATGCCTAAAACTAAAAGAGTCATTATTGTTGGTGCTGGTTTTGCTGGATTAAGACTTGCTCAAGACTTAATAAATAACCCATATTACGATGTTTATTTATTTGACAAACAAAATTATCATCAATTTCAGCCATTAATGTACCAAGTAGCTACGGCTAGATTAGAGCCTGCGAGTATTTCTTTTCCGCTTAGAAAAGTATTTCAAAAAGCGAAAAATGTTAAAATTAGAATTACAGAAGTAACTCATATTGATTTTGACAATCAGGAACTTAGTACAAATATTGGTGATTTTAATTATGATCATCTTGTTATATGCATTGGTTCTACAACCAATTATTTTGGTAACAAAAACCTTAAGGATTATGCATACCCAATGAAAACCATTCCCGAAGCCATCCAGCTCAGGAATAGAATTTTACAAACGTTTGAAAATGCATTAAATATCACAAATCCAGAATCGCTACAAACGTTATTAAACTTTGTTGTTGTAGGCGGAGGGCCAACAGGCGTGGAACTCGCTGGCGCTTTAGCAGAAATGAAACGTCATGTGCTGCCAAAAGACTATCCCGATAAAGATTTTTCTAAACTTACCATATACCTTTTAGAAGGCACTGCCAGCACACTTAGTCCTATGAGCAAAGGGTCTCAAAATATGTCGCAAAAATATTTGGAAGAACTGGGTGTTGTTGTTAAAACCAATACTATGGTTAGCGATTATGATGGCATAGTTGTTACATTAAATAATAGCGAAAAAATAACGTCTAAAAATGTTATTTGGGCTGCAGGGGTTACGGGCAATGTTATAAAAGGTTTTCCTGAAGCATGTATTACTAGAGGAAATAGATTAATTGTTAATCGTCAAAACAAAGTAGAAAGCCTAAAAAATGTATATGCACTTGGTGATATTGCATATATGCATACCCCCAATTATCCTAATGCACATCCTCAAATTGCTAGTGTCGCTTTACAACAAGCTTCTTTGCTATCTAAAAACTTAATAAAAGAACACTTAAATAAACCCTTAAAAGATTTTGAGTATAAAGATAAAGGTTCAATGGCTACAATAGGTAAACGCAAAGCTGTAGTAGATTTACCAAAGTTTAGTTTTCAAGGACGGTTAGCATGGTTTACATGGATGTTTATTCATTTAATGCTTATATTAAGTATTAAGAATAAGCTTCTTATTTTTATGAATTGGATGATAAGCTATTTCAATAATGATAGCACACTTCGTATTATCATGAAACCAGTTATCCTTAAAGTTAAAAACAAGAAACACTAATGTTTCAATAAAATTAATAATTCTGTCATAATCATGATTAATAAGCAAATCCTATGATTAAATTTTTAATCCTGCTAAATTTAAATATATTTGAATCTTATTAACCAACCCAAAAAATAGTATTATGAAATGGTATTTAAAAGTAGTAAAAGAGAACTATGCAAATTTTCAAGGAAGAGCTAGACGCCAAGAATATTGGATGTTTACGTTATTCCATCTAATATTTTTTTACGCACTAATTTTCATATCTGGCTTATTAGTCGCTTTAACAGAATCGGCAGCACTTGTATTTATATACGTCATTTATGTTTTGGCAACCCTAGTACCTGCGTTAGCAGTTGCTGTGAGAAGAATGCACGATGTTGGTAAAAGCGGATGGTATATTCTTATTCCTATTTATAGTTTTATTCTTGCTGTTACCGAGGGAGAAAAAGGGCCAAACCAATACGGACCAGACCCAAAAGGAGCTGATCTTGAAGAAATAAATGAAATTGGTAAGCCAGAAATTGAGGCTTAATACTTTATATAAAAATATTTTAAAAAACCTATTCTTTTCAGAATAGGTTTTTTATTAATAAATAGCTTAGACCATTAACATATTTATAATGCCACTAAACATTGTTTTAATAGAGCCCGAAATACCTAATAACACAGGTAATATAGGCAGACTCGCATTAGCTTCGGGTTCGCATTTACATTTGGTGAAACCATTTGGTTTTACAATAGACGACAGCCGTTTAAAACGTGCTGGCTTAGATTACTGGCAGCATCTATCCGTTACTTATTACGAAAATATTGAAGCGTTTTTTAAAATAAATAAAGATAAAAACATGGCTTTCCTTTCTAGTCATGGTACAAAAAACCATTGGGACATTTCTTTTAAAGATAATATGTTTTTAATTTTTGGCAAAGAATCAGTAGGATTACCAAAACTATTAATTAAAAAGTATGAAAACCAACTTTTTAAAATACCTCTTTATAGCCAACATGTTAGAAGTCTTAACCTTGCCAATGCCGTAAGTATTGTTGTTTATGAAGGATTAAAAACACTTTAGCGTCATATAATAACTTACCATATACAAAGATTATCTTTAAAAACTTCACATACACAAAAAGGTTTATTTAAGGCTTTTTTTAACATGATGTGAGCCTATTGCTTCTTTAAATTAATTATATAAATTCATTTTTTTTATTTTTTTTTACAGATAAACGTAAGTAATTACTTTTAGACTCGACTTTATAGAAATATTAACATTAAAATTAAAAATCATGATTAAAATTAAACTTTTACTGACTGCTGCCCTCTTTTTAACTTTTAATTCTTTAATTTTTGCTCAAGGCCCTAGATCGGCTGCTTCAAAACTTGTGCTTAGATTTGATAATGCCCCACAAGATATTTCTTGGGAACTAAGAGGCCCTAGTGGTGATGTAGTACAAACTGGAGGACCCTATGATTCTCAGTTTGCAAACCAAGTTGTAAATTTTGAATTTACTACTTTATTTGGAACTAGTCCATTAACATTTACCATAAAAGATGCTTCTGGTAATGGTCTTCAAGGTAATGGTGCTTGGGCTATTAATACTGAACGTTTAGCACGTATAGAAGCAAGAGATGTAGAAGATGTTGTAGGAAATCGTATTGCTAATGGTAATAGTAATTTTGGTTCTGAAACTACAATTACATTTGACCCAACATCTAGAACTAGTAATTTAGGTGCTTTAGGTGCTTTAGGCTTTAGAGATATTGATTTAATTCAAACTAGAGGTGGTAGTTTTTTCCGTATTTTTGGAAGCAGATTTAGACCTGTTAACATAACTATTTCTACTCCAGATGAAGATGGTGCCCCTAGCGCTATCGAATCTCTTGTAGATTTAAGAGTAATAACATCTAGATTATCAGGACGAGCTACAATTGTTATTACAAGTCAAATAGCAGATTCTGGAACTATTGAGGTAAGAGACGGCAATGGTACTCTAGTTACAACTAGAACCGTATCTTTACGCCAAGGTAGACTTGGTAGAAGAATACTACTTAGAAATCTAACAAGTGGTTTAAACATAGTACGTTTACAAACAAATAACACAACAGGTGCTATCTCTAAATCTTTTATTGTTAGATAGTAATAAAATAATAGACGCTCTTTTAAAATAGCATCGCTAAAAAAGGTAGAGACAAAAAGTCTCTGCCTTTTTTATTTTTTATGGTGTATTTTATACTCGTGATTAAACCTTATTAATTTATAACAGTCTTATTTGCAGTAACAATTGCTAAACAAATTAAAACATTAAAAACAAATGAAATCAAATACCTTAAAATTTGGTGTGTTAACACTATTATTATTCGCTTTTACGTTTTCAATATCTGCTCAAGAAAAAAAAGCTCCAAACTTTGAAAAAATGCACAAAAGATTTGATGCTGACACAAATGGTTCTGTTTCTTTAGAAGAATTTAAGTCTGTTAAAAGAAAAAAAGAAATACCAGCTCAGCGTTTAGAAAAAAAATATGCAAGATTAGATGCTGATGGAAATGGTGCTTTAACATTAGATGAACTAAAAGAAAACTGGAAAAAATCTAAAGGGAAAGCTAAGAAAAAACAAGAATAGATTTTCGCCATTATTTAAAATAACAAAAAGGCTCAAATGTAATGTTTGAGCCTTTTTTGCGTATTACTTTTACTTCTTCTTTAACATTTTTAAGTACATATTCTCAACCTTAGTTCTTGCCCATGGTGTTCGTCGTAAAAATTTTAGACTAGATTTCACCGAAGGATTATCAGTAAAACATTTAATTTTAATAATATGTCCCATATATTCCCATCCGTAGTGAGCTTCCAAATCATTAATAATTTGTTCTAGCTTAATACCATGTAAAGGGTTATTTGGTTGGGTTTCCATATACTAAACTTTTAATCTTTACAGCCTTTTCAAAATGATTTAATTTGTGTTCCATAATCCACCACTTAGCTGCTTCCATTAACAATTCTGGATTGCTATTTTTATTTTCAAAAAACGCATAAAAAGATAAACCAACCTGCTCACCTTTCTCTGCTATTTTTTTATTACAAACAGCTATAATTTTATCTTTTAAAATTTGTTTCAAAATCAACTAGTTTCTTCTATCATTACTCCTTTTTGGTCGTCTAGAATTACTGTTTCTGTTTTTATTAGACGTCCCAGAATTAGAGTTATTTCTTGATCTATTACCACCCCCTCTTTGCTGTTTTTTTTCTGGAGCTGTAGACGCATTTGGGTCTGGCTCAAAACCTTCTACAATTTCAACAGGGATTTTCATTTCAATCAATTTTTGAATATCCCTTAAATATGTTGTTTCATCTGCACTTACTAATGATATGGCTTCACCACTTGCTCCTGCCCTACCTGTTCTACCAATTCTATGTACATAATCTTCAGATATATTAGGGAGTTCAAAATTTATAACATGAGGTAATAACGGAATATCCAACCCACGAGCTGCAATATCTGTAGCTACTAAAACACGTATTCTTCCACTTTTAAAACCGGCTAAAGCCTTAGTTCTAGCACCTTGACTTTTGTTTCCATGAATAGCAGCAGCTGTAATATCTGCTTTAATCATTTTTTCACAGAGTTTATTAGCACCGTGTTTTGTACGGGTAAACACTAAAACTTGTTTCCAGTTGCCATCAGAGATTAATTTAATAATTAATCCTGTTTTAAGGCCTTTGGCCACCCTATAAACTTTTTGGGTAATAGCATCAACTGTAGAGTTTTCTGGTGTTACCTCAACTTGCACAGGATGATTTAATATACCATGCGCTAATTTCTTTATATCTTTTGAAAATGTTGCCGAAAACATTAAATTCTGTCGTTTACTAGGCATCATTTTAATAACCCGTTCAATATCTCTTAAAAAGCCCATGTCCAACATACGGTCAGCCTCGTCTAAAACAAAGATTTCAATACGTTTTAACGATAATAACCCTTGGCTTTCCAAGTCTAATAAACGCCCTGGAGTAGCAACTAAAACATCGACACCCTGCTTAATAGTTGCGGCTTGTGGTTTTTGATTTACACCCCCAAAAATAACAGCACTTCGTATATTTAAAAATTCGCTATACTCTTTAACATTGGCATAAACTTGAGCCGCAAGCTCTCGTGTTGGTGTTAAAATTAATGCCCGAATAGGTCTAAATTTTTCTTTTGGATTTTCGGAAAGTATATGTAAAAGTGGCAATGTAAAACCTGCCGTTTTCCCTGTACCTGTTTGAGCTGATGCTAACACATCTACACCTTCTAATACTGGTGGAATTGCTTTTTGCTGAATAGGTGAAGGTGTTGTATATCCTTTTTTGCTAATTGCTTTTAGCAAGGCTTCGGATAAGCCTAAAGATTTAAATGACATATAGTGTTTTTATGAAGGCTCATAATGAGCATTAGAGATTATAAATCATAATAAATCCAACCTCTTTCTAATTAAAAGTGCAAAGGTACAGCTATTTTTAAGATTAAATTTTATATCCTTGGGTTTATAGTTAACATTAGATATATTTGTTTAACAATATTAAACTTACATCATAAATAAACTTTGTTTTAATAAAAACTAGAATGAAATTTGATGCAAAATTCACAAACTAAACGTTTAGGAAATGAAAAATTTTATTCTCATAATATTAATATGCTCAAGTTCAATTTTATTTGCTCAAAAAAAGGTTGATGGATTGTTATCAATTAACGAATACTATGGCAAAGTTGTTAGTAAATTTAATGGTGAACATTTTTGGGTAAAGCACAACCAAAAATATCATCTTTATGATAAAAATGGTAATTCAATCTTAAAAGATATTACCCTTAAAAATCAAATTGATGTAAAAAAATATGAAACTGCCTTTAGTATTAAAGGTGATGTTTTTATTGATTATGATAAAACAAAAATCAAAAAAAGGTTCTTTTCTATTTCTAATAAAAAGCCTTTAAGCAATTATGTATATTCTACAATTATCCCTTATGATAATGGCACCTATTTTACGATAAAAAACATAGGAAAAGAAAAGGAATACATTTATTTAGACGAGAATTTAAAAGTTATTTACAAGGTAAAACCACAGCTTATTAACGAGATGAATAAGCAGCAACGTAATCCCTTTACTTCTAAAGATAAAAATAGAATTGTTTTTGGAAGTTATAATGACGGTCTTGTAAAAAACTACAATCCTACAACTAAAAAATTTGGCTTTAACGATACAAATGGTAAATTAATTATTGCTAATAAATATAAATCTGTTGGTGATTTTTCTGAAGGTCTAGCGTTTTTTCAAAATGATGATAAATTATTCGGATATATAAACACAACAGGAAAGGTTGTAATTCCTGCAAAATACAGCAAACAACCTTATTCTTTTTTTAACGACAGAGCAAAAGTATTATCTAAAAATGGTTTTTGGGGATATATTGACAGTAAAGACCAATTGGTAATTGATGCTAAATATAAATATGCTACTAATTTTTACAAAAACCATGCATTAGTAAGAGAAAATCAATTTTCTTCTATTCTATTAATAGACAATACAGGTAAAATTATTAATGCTTTTGATAAAGATTTAAAAATCAATTTTCAAGAACAAGCCAACGTACACCAAACCCTTGGTTTGTTTCCCGAATATTTTACTCATATAAACCCTATATTAAAACAATTAGTTGATTTTAAAAAAGGCATTTTTATTCATAAAAACAATAAAAGTGGACTCGTTGATAATCATGGTAATATCATACTAGATTTTAAATATAAATCTTTAAAAGATTATAATAACGGTTTAGTTTTAGCAATTCTTAGTGATAAAAGTTTTAAAGAAAAGCATGGTTTAATTAACGAAAAAGGCGAATTTATTGTTGAGGTAGCACAATCTAAATTTTAATATAACTCAAAGTAGTTAAGCGCAATAAGACTAATTATTTTTCAACAGGCTTTATAAATAGCTCAAAAAAATGCCCTATACTGCATCACTCTAAAATCAAAAGTATTAAAATTTGGATTCTTAGCTTTTAACTGTTTATATAGCGGTATTCTACTAATTGAAATATTGGCGGCTCCAGAACTTGACGTTAATGAAACTGTTTTTATAGTACGAGTGCCATTTTGAAATGCGATTAACGATTTAGAAATGTTACTCTTGCAAGATGCATCACTTTTGTTACATATAACAGGAAGTTTAAATTCATGCATTCTTGGCACTTCATTAGAAATCAATTTCAACTTTAATTTATAATCTTTTAAATGTTTCCTGAAAAAATATTCTGGACCATTTTTACTATTTCCACCAGTAAATAATAATGTATCTACCCGTTGGGTGTAATTAGGTAATTTCTATTTTAATGTTGTTTATTGGTCTATCGAAGATAAATTTATTGATGTATT
>CANMQH010000003.1 GCA_947499935.1 uncultured Algibacter sp.
AGAGAAGTTAAGCCCGTTAGCGCCGATGGTACTGCATTTGTGGGAGAGTAGGTCGTTGCCTTTTTTGAGTCCCCAATTTAGAAATAGATTGGGGACTTTTTTTTTATCCTATTTTTTTGGAACTCTTTTCTTTGGAGTGGATTTCTTTAAATAAAGCCCTATTATTTTTATAATATTATCTTGTGTTCTACAAAAAGACGTTAAGTGAATCTTCATAATGTTATTTGTATCGTATTAATTACTAGTTGTTAGAGGGGGTATTATTTTTATGTAATCTGCTATAAAAAATTAACAATTTGTGTATCTTCAATGTCTATTTTAATAGTAATTAATGGGTGTAAATAAGGAACTAGAATTAGCATGGGAGTTTGTAAATAATACAAACCGCTCTATATTTCTAACAGGTAAGGCAGGTACAGGTAAAACAACATTTTTACATCGGTTAAAAATGAATAGTTTAAAACGTATGGTTGTCGTTGCTCCAACAGGAGTAGCAGCTATCAATGCCAAAGGGGTAACCATTCATTCTTTTTTTCAGATGCCTTTTGGGCCTATTTTACCAGATACAGATTTAAATGCTTCAAAAGGATTCAATAGAAAATTTAGTAA
Source organism: uncultured Algibacter sp. (assembly GCA_947499935.1). Lineage (GTDB taxonomy): Bacteria > Bacteroidota > Bacteroidia > Flavobacteriales > Flavobacteriaceae > CANMQH01. The sequence goes on from CANMQH010000003.1 coordinate 610, forward strand.
AACAAAAATTGATATCATTAAATCAATGGACTTATTAGTTATTGATGAAATTAGTATGGTACGTGCAGATTTGTTAGATGGTATAGATCGAACTTTACGAAGGTTTAAAAATAGAAATAAAGTTTTTGGTGGTGTTCAGGTATTAATGATTGGAGATTTACAACAGTTATCTCCAGTTATTAAAGAGCAAGAGTGGGAGCTTTTAAAACATATATACAATAACGGTTTCTTTTTTAGCAGTCATGCATACCAACAATGTGATGCAATTTCTATAGAACTTAAGCATATTTACAGACAAGATAATCCTAAGTTTATTGAAATACTTAATGAAATTAGAAATAATAAACTTTCTGATGTTTCGGCAAAAGAATTAAATAAACGATTTATTCCAGGTTTTATGCCAGATCCGAATGCTGGTTATATATCACTAACAACACATAACAATAAGGCTGAAGAAACTAATAAGAAAGAGTTAATTAAACTAAAAACTAAAGCGCTTATTTATAATGCTTCGGTAGAAGGTAAATTTCCTGAATTTGCATACCCTAACAAAGAGAACTTAGAGTTAAAAGTTGGCGCTCAGGTTATGTTTATTAAAAATGATAGTACTCCCGAAAAGCGATATTTTAATGGTAAAATAGGTAAAGTCATTCTTTTAGATAAAGATGAAGTGGTCGTTAATTGTCCTGATGATGATTTTAATATAGTCACCAAACCTGAAATTTGGGAGAATATTAATTATTCAGTCAATTCTGAGACTAAGGCTATAACAGAAAATAAAATAGGTTCTTATACACAAATGCCGTTACGTTTGGCGTGGTCTATTACCATTCATAAAAGTCAAGGGTTAACTTTTGAAAAAGCTATAATTGATGCCCAAGGTGCTTTTGCTCATGGACAAACCTACGTTGCATTGAGTCGATGTAAATCATTAGAAGGTTTGGTTTTAGCAAGTAAAATAGAATCAAATCAAATTATTAGTGATGCTAATGTTATTTCATTTAACAAAAATGCTGAAGAAAACGAACCAGATCAAAAAGTTTTAGAACGCTCTCAGAAAAAATTTCAATTAGATTTAATTTTTGAGTTATTTGATTTTTATCCTTTATTATACCCAGCAAATAGAGTTCTAGATATCTACTATAAAAATAGAACGATAATAGAAGGTTCTATCGAGGAAACTTTTTTGACGATTAAAACAATGATTACTAATTTTTTAAAGATAAGTAATGGGTTTAATGCTCAATTAAATCAACTTTCCAACGATGATGATAAATTACCAGAATCTAATGCTTTAATACAAGAGCGATTTAATAAAGCTATTGCCTATTTTAATAAAGAAACACTCGCGAACATCGTTACACCTTTAAAAACGGTTGCTTTTACAACAGATAATAATGCTGTAGGTGTAGATTTAACAAAAAATCTAGATAAATTTGAAGAGTTATTAGCTGCTAAATTGTTATATTTTAATGGTTTAGTTAATGGGTTTAACACTAAAACGTTTTTAGAGTTAAGAGCAAAATCTGTATTTCTTGGTAAGCAAAAACCTAAAAAGGCTAGAAAAGCTGTAGTAGAAGGTACAAGTAATGTTGAGTTATTTGAACTATTACGTGTTTTAAGAAATGACATAGCAGAAGAAAAGGATTTAATACATTACCAAATATTTAATCAAAAAGCGTTGTACGAAATGTGCGAAACGCTACCATTAACCAAGCAAGAATTATTGAAAGTTAATGGGATGGGTAAAATTAGAGTAGAAAAATATGGAAGCTTAATTTTAAAAGTAATAAAAGACTATTGTAATAATAACGACATAGATACATCTGTAGACAAAGAAATTTTTGAAGATAAAGAAAAACCTAAGCAGACCAATGTGAATGCTTCAAAGAAGGTATCTTTAGAATTATTTAAATCTGGCAAAACAATTTCAGAAATTGCAGAAGAAAGGTCTTTGGTGTCTGGTACTATTTTTTCTCATTTAGTAAGTTACATAGATACAGGAGAAGTAAAACCTGTAGATTTAATGTCCATAGAGCACTATGAAGAATTAAAAAAGGTTATCCCAAATAAAACGTTTGAAGGTTTATCTGATTTAAAACAACAACTGGATGATAAATTTTCTTATGATGAATTGCGTTTAGTTGTTAAAGAATTAAATAAAAATAACTGAGATAAAAAAAATGACTAACTTTTACAAATTGATTTAGTTCCCTTTGTAAGGATACAGGGTTTTAAAGACTAATAGAAACTATATATAAATTCAAATTATTTAGTTATTTTTGCATCCATGAACATAATTATAGAATCTGCTCTTAAAACTCTACAAAAGTCTCAATCATTATTAGATAGCTTAACTAATGAACAATTATGCGATGCATCTGTAAGACCATATCATTCCAGTATAGGAAGTCACGTTAGACATATTTTAGATTTTTATGAATGTATATACAGCATTAGCGAAGACAATAAAGTAGACTTAACAGCGAGACGTAGAAATACAGATGTAGAAGAAAAATGTGATTGCGCTAAAGATTACCTTAAAACGATTATAGATAGACTTAAAGATATAGATTGCGACATGAACAAAAAGGTTTATGTTATTGATGATTTAGGTTCTGGTATAATAGAAATTGAATATACCTATGGTGCATTGTTAGCTCAAGCAAACAGTCATACCATACACCATTATGCTATTATTAGTTATATTTTTGATAGATTAGGTATTGCAGTAAGTGATTCTAGTTTTGGGTATAATCCAACTACGCCTAAAAAAGCATCTTAAGGATATTTACTGATTATAAAATAGCATTCATTATTTTTTGAATATGCTAGACATGATAATTTTTATACCATTAAAGATTAAAAATATAGCAAAAGCACATACCAAACAACCACTTATTAATAAAGGTATATAGAGGTTTTTTTCGGGATATCTAAATGCAAAACTCAGTAATATTGGACCAGTAAATAGTGCTAAAACTGCAAAAATTATGGTTTTTAAACCTTTTAATAATAGGTCTTTATCAGTTTTATTATCCATTTTTAAAGTTTTGAATTGCTAATCGTACATTTTTATATTTTTTAAGAAGTGCTTCTGCTTCATTTTGAGAAATATTTATCTCAGCCATAATCATTTTTGTTCCGCGTTCAACTAATTTATTGTTGCTTAATTGCATATCGACCATCTTATTACCTTTTACATGTCCTAATTGTATCATTGAGGTTGTTGTTATCATGTTAAGAACTAATTTTTGAGCAGTACCAGCTTTCATTCTTGAACTTCCTGTAACAAACTCAGGACCAACGACAACTTCTATTGGAAATTGTGCGGTATTAGATAAAGGGCTGTTATAATTACATGTTATACATCCCGTAATAATATTATTTTCATGGCATGTTTTTAGTGCAGATATAACATAGGGTGTTGTGCCAGATGCAGCTATACCTACAACAACATCTTTACTCGAAATATTATGCGCTTTTAAATCTTCCCAACCAAGATTAAGTGAGTCTTCTGCAAATTCAACAGCTTTTCTTATTGCCGTATCTCCACCAGCTATAAGACCGATAACCAAATCGTAAGAAACACCAAACGTAGGAGGACATTCTGAGGCATCTAGAATACCAAGTCGGCCACTTGTACCAGCACCTATATAAAATAATCGTCCACCTTGTTTGAGTTTAATTACAATTTGATGGATTAAACGTTCTATTTGAGGTAAAGCTTTTTCTACAGCTAATGGTACTGTTTTATCTTCGTTATTGATGTTTAATAGTAAGTCTGTTACACTCATTTTTTCTAAATGGTTATAACGTGAATCTTGTTCTGTAGTTTTTGTAAAACTCATAGTTAAAAATACGTATTTTTTAGTTTGGATTAACTCTTGTTATATTTTAAAGCACTTGAAACTTGATATTATTCAATAGTATAGTTGAAAATAGTAGTTTCAGACAATCTAAAATATCCAAAAGGGAAATTACTAGCATTACTTGTGTTAATACAATTGCCTCTTACTGTGGCTGGTTGTGTTTGAAAAGGGTCTCCTGAGTCTTCATCAGTTTGTTGTAACAAGATGTTTAAATAATCAAAATAACGTCTAGAAATTCCAGAATTTCTAATTAATAGCGTTTCACCAGCTTGTAAATCTTCTTCGGAAAAAAATGCGAAAATTTGATTTCCATCTGTAAATTCATCGTCATAAACATCTAAACTTATGTCACCAGTTTCTGTATGAGCAAATTCAAATAAATAGTAGTTCTCAATATCTTTGGGGTCTGTATAGAATGCTTTTATTTCGGTTTCATCACCAGAAAAACCACCATCGTTTTTTTGTTCAATAAATTCTATAGGGACTACAGGTAGTAATGTTTCGGTCGCTACATAGTCTTCATTTTCATAGCTAATATTAAGTGTATAAACTTGGTTAAGTTCTGGTATAAATGTGTTGGTCTTGTAGATGCCAGAATTACCTTCTTCTGTAAAATTAAATATATTATTATTTGAGTCTCTTATGCTTACCGTAGCACCTGTAGCTGCAGGTACTTGGTCATCAAAAAAAGGAGCGGTTAAAGTAAGTCTTATAAATTGCTCGTTACCGGTAGTTTGTTTTACCCAATTTATTGATGCATCTATAACTAACCTGGGTTCTGCTGTATCTAAGTCAACATCAATAACATCTTCGCAAGACATATATAAAAAGCAGATAGCTAGTATGTAAAATAAGTTTTGTTTCATAACCTTAAAATTTAAAATTATATGAAAAAGAAGGTACGATACCAAAGATAGCCAATCGTGTAGCCTCGTTAGATCCCGTATCTGGATTACTGTTAAACGTTATAGTTGTTGCATTTCTGCGGTTATAAACATTATATATTCCAAACACCCAGTAGCTTTGCAATCCGCTTGTTTTATTAGGTTTAGGTGTATAGTTTAAAGAAATGTCTAATCTATTATATGCTGGTAATCTATCAGAATTTCTACCACTAAAATTAGGTATAGTTAAGCCGTTATACGAATATTGTCCATTTGGAAACGTTGATGGTTGCCCAGTTTGAAATAAAAAATTGGTGCTTATTTTCCATTTTTCGTTCCATTGATAACTTCCTGTAAATGAGATGTCATGAGTTTTATCGTAAGGGGTATTATACCAATTACCATTATTAATGCCAGTTTCTTGTTGTGTTCGTCCTTTTGTTTGTTGCTCGGATTTAGATAGGGTATACGCTAACCAACCTTTAAATCTACCTTGGTTTTTACGAAAAAGAACTTCTAGACCATAGGCCCTAGCTCTACCATTTAATATAACACGCTCTATGGCATTGTTAGCAATTAAATCTGCACCATCAATATAATCTATTCTGTTTTTAACGGTTTTATAGTATGTTTCTAGTTCTAAAGAATACGCATTATCATTAAAATTTTTAAAATACCCCACAGCAAATTGATCTAATAATTGAGGTTTTAAATATTTTCCACTTGGTGTCCAAATATCTAGCGGAGTTGGTGAGTTTGTATTGGAGAGTAAATGCAAATATTGGCTTATTCTATTATAGCTCAATTTTACAGAACTATTTGATTTTAATTGATAGGATAATGAAGCTCTGGGTTCTAAATTAGAAAATTGTTCTATAACATTACTGCGTTTAAATGTTTCTGTACCTATTGGGTTTGCACTTTCGTATATCTGAAAATCTTCATTAAATAAAACAGCTTCATTGTTTTCGTAAACATTTAATTCATCTTGCCCTAAACGATGAAAGGTGCTTAATCGTAAACCGTAAGAAAGTGATAATTTATCAGAAATTTTTTGTTCGGCATCGACATAAATAGCATTTTCGAAGGCGTATTTATCAATTAATTTAAAAGGGTTTATTCCCGAAGTTTCTGAAGTTGGTCTAATATCTCCTGGGTTGAATCTATAATAAATACTATTTAATCCGTATTGGAGTTTAATTTTATCTGTTAGATAATGCTTAAAATCATACTTTAAATTAAAATTCTGAATTCCAGAAACCCAATCGAATTCTACAAAGTTTAGTTTTAGGTTGTAATAATAATCAGAATATATAAGGGATAAATTAGAAAACAATTTATCTGAAAATAAATGGTTCCATCTAAAATTGACTACAGAGTTACCATATATGTTTTCAAAAGTATCTTCAATTCTAAATACATCTCTACCAAAGTAACCAGAAAGATAGATATTATTACGGTCGTTTATTTTATAGCTTAATTTGGTGTTTAAATCGTAGAAATATGCAATATTATCAATATCAAAAAGCGGTAAAAATAAATGCGCATAGCTAGAGCGGCCACCAAAAAGAAAAGAGCCTTTATTTTTTTTGATAGGACCTTCTACTAATAATCTACTAGAAACAATGCCAATACCTCCGTTTACATGAAATTCTTTGCTATTGCCTTCTTTTTGGTAAATGTCTAAAACCGATGAAACTCTTCCGCCATAGCGTGCAGGAATACCCCCTTTATAGAGTTTTAAATCTTTAATAGCATCTGGATTAAAAACAGAAAAGAAGCCAAATAAATGTGATGAATTGTAGATTGTAGCCTCGTCTAAAAGAATTAAATTTTGATCAGCTGCACCGCCACGAACATTAAAGCCAGAAGCACCTTCACCAGCATTGGTAACACCAGGAAGTAGCGTTATAGCTTTAATAATATCGGACTCACCAAGTACAACAGGAATGTCTTTTATGGTGTTAGACGTAAGTGTATTAACACTCATTTGAGGTGTGCGTATATTTAGTTTTTCAATGTTTTCTGTGATAACAATTTCATCTAAATTTTCTGAAGCTTCGTTTAAATTAAAGTTTTTAATAATATCTTCAGAAAGTGTTATAGTTTCTGTTATTGTAGAGTAACCTAAATAGCTTATAATTATTTTGTGTGTGCCTTTAGGAATGGTAATGGAGTAAAAGCCGTATTCGTTTGTTGTGGTTCCTGCAGATATTTCTGGAAATATAATATTAACACCAATTAGGGTTTCATTACTTTTTTCTTCGGAAATAGTGCCACTTATAGTGAATTTTTCTTGAGCGTTTATATATGTGGTGTTTAAACTTGTTGCAAGAAGAAACCATAAGAAAAGGTTTTTCATTTAGCTTTTTTTTATAAAAATATAAAAAAAGCCCCTATTAAAGGAGCTTTTAAAAATATTGTTTTATAATGGTATTACTTTAAAATATCATTAAATGTCTGACTTGGTCTCATAACCTTATTGATGCTATCTTCATTAGGTTCATAATAGCCTCCTATATCTGTAGGCTTACCTTGTACGTCATTCAATTCATTAATGATTTTAGTCTCGTTTTCCAACAGTTGTTTAGCTATAGCTGTAAACTCAGCCTTTAAAGCTTCGTCTTTGGTTTGGTTTGCCAATTCTTGAGCCCAATATAATGCTATGTAAAAGTGACTTCCTCTGTTATCTAACTCTCCAGCTTTTCTAGAAGGGCCTTTTTTATTTTCTAATAATTTATCTGTAGCATCATCTAAAGCTTCACCTAAAATTTTGGCTTTAGCATTATTATTTACATCGCTAAAATGCTCTAGCGATACGGCAAGCGCTAAAAATTCGCCTAGAGAATCCCAACGTAAATGGTTTTCTCCCAACAATTGTTCTACATGTTTTGGAGCAGAACCACCTGCACCAGTTTCAAATAATCCACCACCATTCATTAAGGGGACTATAGATAACATTTTTGCACTTGTACCAACCTCTAAAATTGGAAATAAATCGGTTAAGTAATCACGTAACACGTTTCCAGAAACAGAAATGGTATCTTTTCCATTTATTAGCCTTTCGCAAGTAACATTAGTGGCTTCAATTGGTGATAGAATTTTTAAATCTAAACCTGTTGTATCGTGATCTTTAAGGTATGTATTTACTTTTTTAATCAATTCAGCATCGTGAGCTCGGTTTTTATCTAACCAGAAAATAGCTGGTGTTTTAGAAGCTCTAGCTCTGGTAACAGCTAGTTTTACCCAGTCTTGAATTGGTGCGTCTTTAGTTTGGCACATTCTCCATATATCACCTTCTTCAACGTTATGCTCCAATAAAACCTGTTTTGAGGCATCGATTACTTTTACAGTTCCGTTGGATGGGATTTCAAAAGTTTTATCATGCGAACCATATTCTTCAGCTTTTTGAGCCATTAGTCCAACATTTGGGACTGTACCCATAGTTGTAGGATCAAAAGCACCATGTTTTTTACAAAAATCTATGGTTGCAGAATAAATACCTGCATAGCTACTATCTGGAATAATGGCTTTAGTATCTTGTAGTTTACCATCGGTATTCCACATTTTACCAGAAGTTCTTATCATGGCTGGCATAGAGGCATCTATAATAACATCACTTGGTACATGTAAGTTTGTTATGCCTTTGTCTGAGTTTACCATGGCTACAGATGGCCCATTATTATATGTGGCTTGGATATCTGCCTCAATGTCTTTTCGTTTGGTATCTGGTAATTTTTGTATGTGCCCTAAAAGGTTGCCTAATCCAGAATTTACGTTTACACCTAAAGCTTCAAAAGTATCGGCATATTTTTCAAAAACATCTTTAAAATATACTTTAACAGCATGCCCAAAAATTATGGGATCGCTTACCTTCATCATGGTCGCTTTCATATGCAATGATAAAAGAAGATTATTGGCTCTGGCATCAGCAACATGCTTATCAAAAAAGCTTAATAAGGCTTTTCTACTCATTACAGAGGCATCAATAATTTCACCTTGTAATAGAGGGAAACTATTTTTAAGTACAGTTACATTACCGCTATTGTCTGTATGCTCTATCTGTATACTTGTTGCATCAGAAATTGTTAAGGATTTTTCGTTATGGGCAAAATCACCTTCGCTCATCGTGGCTACATGTGTTTTAGAATCGCTAGTCCAAGCCCCCATAGAATGTGGGTTTTTCTTAGCATAATTCTTAACTGCTTTTGGAGCTCTTCTATCACTATTACCTTCACGAAGTACAGGGTTTACTGCACTACCTTTAATTTTATCATAACGTGATTTTATGTCTTTCTCAGAATCTGTTTTTGGCTCATCTGTATAATCTGGTAACTTAAAACCTTTAGATTGCAATTCTTTTATTGCAGCTTTTAATTGAGGTGCAGATGCACTAATATTGGGAAGCTTTATAATATTAGCTTCTGGCTTTTTTGCAAGTTCACCAAGTATGGCTAAATCATCAGTAACCTTTTGGTTGTCATTTAAAAAATCTGGGAATGCAGCTAGTATTCTTGCTGCAAGAGAAATATCTTTAGTTTCAATTTTTATACCAGAAGATTTAACAAAAGCTTCAACAATTGGTAATAGAGAGCGTGTAGCTAAAGCTGGTGCTTCATCGGTTTTTGTATAGATGATTTTGGACATTGGTGTCTTTATTTATGAATTATTACTAGGCTAAAAATCAGGGAGATAAAAAATTCGTTTCGTTTTTAGCGTTGCGAATATACAAAAATTGACTTTTATACGCATTAATGTGCTTGTGAAAACTACTTAATAGCGACACATTTAAGATAATATTAATAAAGTTTGTTACAGGTAAGAATTTAGTAAAAAATTAATATAGATATTAAAAAAAACAAAAGCCATATCATCGCAGAATTTAATCTCGATTGATATGGCTTTTTTGAGACAATAAATACTTGACTAAAATAGTATGTCTACTAAACTGATTTAAAATTTTAATCTAAATCATTCCATTCAAGTTTTATTATTTCAATGAAACATTTATGTAATTTTCAAAATGTATTGACCTATTACAAAAAATGCCTCTGTTAATTGTTTTTCTTGATGTTTAAAACGCTTTATTCGCTTTCACGTTAAAATAGTTATAAACATTGCCTGTATTATAAAAAAACTGTCGTTTAGGTTACTTTTTAGGCTTTTCACTATAAAAAATTATAACTACTTACGCATTTATAATTATGTATAGTGTCATGATTTTTTGTTCGCACATGTATAAAACATATGTGACATAAAAATCTCAAAAAACAATTATGTAAAGAACGTTTTCTTATATAGAATGTTATATAAATTCATCCTTTAGATGAAACCAATTATAAAATTGTTATTAGTTCTTTGTATAAAGATATTGTATATGTGTTTGAAAACGAAATTTTCAACAAATTAGATATCAACTAGTTATGAACTGTAGTTGTTAACTTTTGTTAATAAAAAAAGCCTTGAATATAGATTCAAGGCTTTAAAACAACGGTTTAAGTTGTGTAAGGTATTAACGTCTACGCTCTGTAATTCTGGCTTTTTTACCAGTAAGACCTCTAAAGTAGTAAATTCTAGCTCTACGTACTTTACCACGTTTGTTAACTTCAATTTTTTGTAATGCAGGTAAATTAATTGGGAAGATACGCTCTACACCAATGGTACCAGACATTTTTCTAATTGTAAAAGTTTCAGAAGTACCTGTTCCTCTTCTTTGAATTACGACACCTCTAAAAAACTGGGTACGTACTTTTTCACCTTCTCTAATTTCGTAAAACACAGTGATTGTGTCTCCCGCTCCAAATTCAGGTAATTCGTTTCTTGTTACAAATTCGTCTTGTACAAATTTTACTAAAGATTCCATATCTTTAAATTTAATTATAATTAATTCAGAACAACATTCACGATTCTCGCCAGAGGTTAACCCGAAATTGGCTGCAAAAATAACTATTAATTAATAATCTGCAACATTTATTTGTTTTTTTGTCATTCGTTTTTAGTTTTATTTTTAAGCAAATATTATTCTTTGTAGAATTATTAATACCTATCTAGCTTATTTCTTTATAAGTTTTAAAGAAAAGAGAAAGATGCCTATAGCAAAAATGAATTGCGATATGCTAGAAAGAATACGTAAAATACCCTGTGTGGCAACAATTTTTTCAATACTATTTCTTAAAAGGAATGGCACTAAAATGCTAGATGATGAAAAAAGTATCATCAAAATAATGCCGAGTAATAATAGTATACTAACTTTATTTTTTTGTTTATTGAAAATAATGATACTTCCTATCAATAAAAGTAAATAAGAAATAAATAAAAAGACACCTCCAATTATTGCATTATGTATTATGTCGTTCTCATTCATACGATGTTATTGTTTAATCATCCAGTAAATCAGGACGGCGTTCTTTAGTTCTCAAATAGGCTTGTTCTTCTCGCCATTTTTCGATTTTAGGAAAATTTCCACCAAATAATAATTCTGGTACTTTCCAACCTTTATATTCTCTAGGCTTAGTATAGATAGGAGGCGCCAGTAAACCATCTTGAAAAGAATCGGTTAACGCAGAGGTTTCATTACCTAAAACACCAGGGATTAACCGTATTATAGCATCGCAAAGTACGGCAGCTCCTAATTCTCCTCCAGATAACACATAATCTCCAATAGAAATTTCTTTAGTTATAAATTGGTCGCGTACGCGTTGGTCTACACCTTTATAATGACCACACAAAATAATAATATTTTCTTTTAAAGATAAATGATTGGCAATACCTTGTTTTAAAGTTTCTCCATCGGGTGTCATATATATAACTTCATCATAATGTCTTTGTTTTTTCAGAGCAGAAATACATTTATCTATAGGTTCTATCATCATAACCATACCTGCGCCACCTCCAAACTGTGTGTCATCAATAGATTTGTAATTATCGCTTGTATAATCTCTAAGGTTATGGAAGTATACTTCAACTAAATTGGCTTCTATGGCCCGTTTTAAAATTGAAGCTTCAAACGGACTTTTAAGTAATTCGGGTAAAACAGTAATAATATCTATGCGCATGGCGTGATTTTATGAAAGACAAAGATAATTTAATTGTTTGGGAGTTTTAAAATGATTTTTTCTTTAAGTGATAAAGTCAATATTGATTTTTAGCTTTAACGCTATGGTTTAAATGAGTTTACAGATACTATTACGGTTATTAAATATATTTTATAAGGATACAAAAAACTTAAATAATTAATTTTAACAAACCTTATGTTTATAGTCTCCTGTATAGCCTATCAATTGATTGATTATAATAATAATGTTTTTAATATATTTACTAATTAGAATAATTAATAATAGAACGCGAAATGATAATGTTATTTTTTCGCATAGAATTAAATAAAAACGATTAAAAATTATGATCTTAAGAAGCAAAGTTTTTAAACTAATTGTAATGGTGGCAGTAGTTTTTGTCGTTAGTTGCAAATCAGATAAAAACAAAGATGTACCAACTCAACCAGAAGAAAAAGCAAAAGAAAAAAGCGAGACAAGTAAGCCCAATATTGTCGTTATTTATTTAGATGACTTAGGCTATGGCGATTTAAGTTCTTACGGAGCAACAGCAATACAAACACCAAATATAGATGCTTTAGCCTCAGGAGGGGTAAAGTTTACTAATGGTTATGCCTCTTCTGCAACATGTACACCTAGTCGTTATGCATTATTAACAGGGATGTATCCATGGAGAAATAAAAACGCAAAAATATTACCAGGCACAGCGCCTTTATTAATAACAACTGAGCAACAAACATTACCTAAATTATTAAAAAAACAAGGCTATCAAACAAGCATAGTTGGTAAATGGCATTTAGGCTTAGGTACGGGTGTTGTAAATTGGAATACTGGGATTGCTCCAGGACCCAATGAGGTTGGTTTTGATGAGTCTTATATATTAGCGGCTACACAAGATCGCGTACCAACAGTCTATATTAAAGATGGCCATGTTGTTAATTTAGATCCTAAAGATCCTATTTCTATAGATTATAAAAATAATTTTGAAGGTGAGCCAACAGCAATTAGTAATCCCGAAATGCTAACAATGAAATGGCATCACGGACACAATAATAGTGTGGTTAATGGTATTCCAAGAATAGGGTACATGAAAGGTGGTGAGGCAGCTAAATGGAGCGATGTAGATATGGCTGATAATTTTTTAGCAAGAGCTCAAGATTATGTTAAGACACATAAAGATGGTCCATTCTTTTTATACTATGCTATGCAACAACCGCATGTTCCAAGAACGCCACATCCTCGTTTTGTAGGCGCATCTGGTTTAGGACCAAGAGGAGATGTTATTGTTGAAGCAGATTGGTGTGTTGGAGAGTTTGTAAAAACTTTAGAAGAAGAAGGTTTATTAGATAATACCTTAATTATTTTTTCTAGTGATAACGGGCCTGTTTTAAATGATGGTTATTATGATGATGCTGTAGAGAAAATTGGTAATCACGATCAAAATGGTGGTTTGCGAGGTGGTAAGTATAGTTTATTTGAAGCTGGTACACGTGTGCCTTTTATTACGTATTGGAAAGGTAAAATAAAACCTCAAGTATCTAATGCGCTTATTTGTCAAATGGATGTATTAGCATCTGTAGCTAAATTAGTAGGAACAGAAGAAAGTAGTACAGATAGCCAAGAATTACTAGATGTATTAATGGGGCAAAGCCAAGATGGTAGGGACGAACTCGTTATAGAAGCTACATCTAGAACAGCTTTAAGAAGTGGCGATTGGTTAATGATTCCGCCATACGGAGGAAAAGATGTTCAAGAGAAAGTAAACATCCAAATGGGTAATTCGCCAGAATTTAAATTATATAATTTAAAAGACGATTTAGGTCAAAATCATAATTTAGCTAAATCTAATCCCGAAAAACTTAAAGCCATGTTTGATAAATTTGAAAGCTTAAGAGGTAAAGATTATAATAAAATAGAAAAGTTAAAATTACGATAAGTTGTAGTTTTTTCATTAACAAAAAATCGCCTTAAGAGTATTCTTTTGGCGATTTTTTATGAAGTCATCTTAAATTTTTGAACTGTATAGAAAACCAAGGATTTTTTGTGTAAGCTCGAATGTTTTTTGAGTTACTAGTATTCATATAAATTATTCAAAAAAGAAAGCCTTAACAACGCTATGTTAAGGCTTTTAGTTATATATAATCAAATTGTTTTCTATCCGTTCATCGAAATTAAAAACTCCTCGTTATTCTTAGTTTGTTTAAAGCGTTCATTAATAAATTCCATAGCTTCAACTGGGTTCATATCTGCAAGATACTTGCGCATTACCCACATACGTTGTATAGTGCTGCTATCCAATAAAATATCATCTCTACGCGTACTAGATGACGTAAGATCTATAGCAGGGAAAATTCTACGGTTAGATATTTTTCTATCCAACTGTAGTTCCATATTACCAGTACCTTTAAATTCTTCAAAAATAACTTCATCCATTTTAGAGCCTGTCTCTGTAAGTGCTGTAGCTATTATGGTTAAAGAACCTCCATTTTCTATATTTCTTGCGGCACCAAAAAATCGTTTTGGTTTGTGTAATGCATTGGCATCTACACCACCACTCAATATTTTACCAGATGCAGGCTGTACCGTATTATATGCTCTAGCCAAACGTGTAATAGAGTCTAAAAGTATAACCACATCATGGCCACATTCTACTAATCGTTTTGCTTTTTCTAGAACAATATTTGCAATCTTTACATGCTCATGTGCTTCTTTATCAAAGGTAGAGGCAATAACTTCGCCACGAACATTACGTTGCATGTCAGTAACCTCTTCTGGACGTTCGTCTATTAATAAAATCATTTGGTAAACTTCAGGATGATTTGCAGCAATGGCATTAGCAACATCCTTTAATAACATGGTTTTACCTGTTTTTGGTTGCGAAACAATCATGCCACGTTGTCCTTTACCAATAGGCGCAAATAAATCCATTATTCTAGTAGAAATGGTACTTTGCCTTTCTGCTAAATTAAATTTTTCTTCAGGAAATAAAGGTGTTAAATGCTCAAAAGACACACGGTCTCTTACTACATTTGGATTTTGACCATTAATTTTACTAACCTTTATTAAAGGAAAATATTTTTCACCTTCTTTGGGTGGTCTTACATGTCCTAAAACAGTATCACCCGTTTTCAATCCAAATAATCTAATTTGAGACTGCGATACATAAATATCATCTGGAGATGATAAATAATTATAATCCGATGATCTTAAAAAACCATAACCATCTTGCATAATATCTAATACACCTTCACTCTCAATAATAGCATCAAATTCAAAATCTGGTTCACGATAACGATTTCTATTATCCTTATTACCATTATCCACATTACCATTTTTTTGGTTTTTATGCTGGTTTTTGTTTTGATTATTATTTCTAGGATTAGGCTTTTGCTGATTTTCGCTTTTTGGCCTTGGTTTAGGTGTGTTAACCTTCTTTTGCGCTTCTTTAGGTTCGGCAGCCTTAGGAGGTAGGTTTGTTTTTTCAGCTTTTTCTACTTTATTGTCAACGATTTTATTGTCCACAACGTTATTATCTGCTTCTTTTTTAGTAGGTGTGTTTCTAGCGGGTTTAGTGGTGCGCTGTCTTGGTTTTCTTGGTTCTGCTTTTTTTTCAGGTACAGTTTTTTCTGTAGCTTTAGTATCGGCAGGTGCCACGACAGCTTTAACGGCAGTAGGATCTGCTGCTTGCTGATCTAATATTTGGTAAACTAAATCTAACTTTTTTAAAGAACGAAATTTTGGGACGTTCAATTTTTTTGCAATCTCTTGTAAATCAGAGAGTTTTTTTTCTTTTAACTGTGAAATTTCAAACATTGATGTTTATTGAATGTTATATTTTAAATACAATTTGAGTTGTTTTGAAAATAAATGATTTTTATTCTGAAGAAATAACCACTTGTAATTGCGGTTGTTGTGAATTATTACTGCAATTATACAACTTTATTTTATTTTTTCACATTAATTCTATTATTTTTGCGGTCTAGTTTTATAAAATAACATGCTACAACGTATACAAACGATTTACCTATTATGTGCTGCTGGAGTATCGGCTGGATTAATTTTTGTGTTCCATTTATGGATTACAGATCAAGGTATTAAAATGTTTGCAGGAAACGATATTTTTTGTTTCGGGCCATTTTTGGCTTCGGCATTATTATCTATAGTAGCCATTTTTATGTTTAAAAATAGGAAGCTTCAATTTGTTTTGGGGCGACTTAACATCATATTAAACTTTATTTTACTAGGATTTTTCGTGTATCAATCTCTAAATGTATCTGGAGAAACGGCGGTTTCTGAGAAAGGTATTGGGATGTTTCTTCCTATTGTTTCTATCGTGTTATTGGCATTAGCCAATAAGGCCATCAAGAAGGATGAAGATCTTGTAAAATCTGTTGATAGATTGCGATAAACCTAACATCTTAGTAGTATTAGTGCGTGAGCCCAAGATGAAGATCTTGGGCTTTTTTTGTGAAGTTGTATTTTACTTTAGCAAAATACGTGGCTTAGCTAATCTTGAAAAAAGAGTGGAATCATATAGATGCTTTTGGGCGTTACCCTATCGGGTCGGGCTTTCCGTTACAAGTCCTCGTTCGTGCCTCACTGTGGGCTTTTCTCTGCAATCCCTAACGCGCTTATCTGCCAAATGCAAGTATCTAAATTCAGTTTTGTGTTTTTTAATCTGTAGTTGTTAAGACTTTGGATGTCTTACAGGGAATTCAATAACCTCTAAATTATCAATTTTTTTACCATCAATAGTAAAGCGTAACATGGTTCGTGTTTTATGAAAACCATGTTTTCCAACCGCACCAGGATTCATATGTAATACATTTAATTTTTTATCAGGCATAACCTTTAAAATATGTGAGTGCCCACAAATAAATAGTCTTGGAGGGTTTTGTTTAATCGCATCAATAACCCGCATGTTATATTTTGGAGGATATCCACCAATATGGGTTATCCAGACATCAACATCTTCACACATAAACCGGTTATGTTCGGGGAATTCTAAACGCACTTTATGATCATCAATGTTGCCATAAACACCGCGTAAAGGTTTTAAAACTTTTATGGCGTCTGTAACTTTTAAATCACCAATATCGCCTGCATGCCAAACTTCATCAGCTTGCTTTACATACTTTAAAATATCGTCGTCAATATAGCTATGTGTATCAGATAGGAGGAGTATTTTGGTCATTAATTTGAAACTGTATTTTGTGATTGTAAAGTTATTGATAATTGGTTTAATCTGCTAAAAACAGATAATTATTAACTTGACTTTGTAGAATTTTTCAACTACATTCGTTTACCGTCGGATATAAAAGATTAAGGCGATTTCATATCCACTAAATATTATAGGCAATTAGAATGGCATCCGCAATAAATTACATATTACCGAAAGAAAATTTAAGTATTTGGAATTCTTACTTAACTCAAAAAGAGATGGGTTTAAAGAAAAAATCCTCACTATTATTGACTGAATTTATAAATAATATAAAAGTACTTGATTATAAATTAATTCGAGATTTTGCTTATTGTTTGACTGACAAACATAGGCTCGAAGATTTGAAAATTGACTTTAGATTATTTGAAAATGTCATTTATCCAATTTTGGTTTCTGAAATTAATGCAAACAATATTACTGCAAACAGAAGACTAGCTCAATTTGAGCAGTTTTTATTAGGTTCAAATCCGCTGTTTATTAAACTAAAAGAACAATTAAATTACGACAACGTATATTTTGAATCGGCTGATTTTTATGAAAGAGAAATTGAAATAAATAATGCCGACCAAATTGCTATTAGCGGATTTTTAAATAGGTTAGCTTCAGGACTAAACTATGCTACTCATGAATTGCCGGAATATGGGCTAGTTTGGGAAATTGAATATTTCGAAGAGGAATTGAAAAGATTTAAAAATATTTTAGAAACGTATTCCGAAAAAGAAATTTGGCTAAATAGAATTAAACATTGGGATTTTGTTTTAAAAACGTGGACTAATTATCTAACAAAACAAAATGCTTATAAAAATTATACTGAATACTTAAATAGAACAAAATTACAATTCGTAGAATAACTGTGTGTAGCGTACTTATAACTAATTTTTTATGTGTTAATTGCGGAAATCTCGATGGAATTTTCTATCTATATTTACTTACTAAATTAGTAGCTTAACCACGAAACTAACCTTACAAAAACACGGTAAACAAACCTCTCTAAAAAAGCCTGCCCTTTTCAGTTTAAAAAAAATAATCAAACACATCAGCGTTAGAGGTTGCAGTAAAAAGCCAACCCTTTTTTGGTAAACGCCCAACTGCTCGATACAAAGGGGCTTTGTAATAGCACTAGAAGTTATAACATAATCATCTTTTAATATATAATTAAGATGAGGCGCTTTATAGGAAGCGTAAATCTATCTATCTTTGTGCTTTTACAATAATACATAGAAACCTTTGCGATATTTTTTAGAACTTTCTTATAACGGTAGTGCATATCATGGTTGGCAAAACCAGCCAAACGGTATAACGGTACAAGAAACTCTAGAAAAAGCATTGTCTACAATCTTAGATGAAAACATTAATACCATGGGCGCTGGTCGTACCGATGCAGGTGTGCATGCCAAACAAATGTTTGCACATTTTGATACTGAAAAAATTCTAGAAACATCAGATTTAGTATATAAACTTAATTCCTTTTTACCAGCAGATGTTGCAGTACATCAAATTTTTAAGGTAAGTAGTGAAGCGCATACACGTTTTAATGCTCTAAGTAGAACATATTTATATAGAATTGCTTTACAGAAAAATGTTTTTACATCTAATAATACGTTTTATGTAAGACAAAAATTAAATCTAGATGCTATGATTAAAGCGTCTCAAATATTATTTGAATATAAAGATTTTCAATGTTTTTCAAAAAGCAAAACAGATGTAAAAACTTATTTTTGTACAATTACAAAAGTAGAATGGAAGGTTGAAAACAACGAACTTCATTTTGTAATACAAGCCGATAGATTTTTGCGTAATATGGTTAGAGCCATAGTAGGTACTATGATTGAAATAGGACTCGGTAAAATTAACATTGAAGATTTACACACCATAATTAAATCTAAAAATAGAAGTGAGGCAGGGTTTTCTGTGCCAGCTCATGGGTTATATTTAACACATGTGGAATACCCCGAACATATAAAATTATAAATGACTAAAACAAAAGATAACATTTTTGATATTACCCTTTTTAAACGCTTGTTTCAAGACGTAAAACCATATAAAACAATATTTTTTGGACTAATTTTGTTGGTTGTTTTATTGGCTGTATTTAGTGCAGCAACACCTTACATTACTAAGTATGCTATAGATAATAGTATTGCGAGCAAACAAGAAAAAAACTTTCTGTTTTATATCATAATCATGTTTGCGGTTTTGCTATTGCAAACAGTATTTCAGCTTTTATTTATATATTATGCAGCTTGGTTAGGGCAGAATTTGGTTATGGATGTTCGTGTTAAGTTGTTTGACCATTTGCTGCGTTTTAAAATGAAATATTATGATAACTCATCTGTAGGTGTGCTTATTACTAGAGCTGTAACCGATATGGAACGTGTTGCCGATATTTTTGGAGAAGGCTTATTTATGATTTTTAGGGACTTGCTAACCATGGTGGTTGTCTTTGGTGTTATGGTATACATCAACTTAAAATTAAGTATTATCGTTTTTGTTATGTTGCCTTTGTTACTTTATGCGACTAGAATTTTTCAAAAAGTAATGAAAAGAGCTTTTGAAGAAGTAAGAACGGAGGTCTCTAATTTAAATTCTTTTGTGCAAGAGCGTTTAACAGGTATGAAGATTCTGCAATTATTTACGCGAGAGGATATTGAATATAAAAACTTTAAAGACATAAACGCGCGTCATAAAAAAGGGTGGTTAAAAACCGTTTGGTATAATTCCATTTTTTTCCCTTTAGCAGATTTAGTTTCATCTATTAGTATTGGTTTGGTAGCTTGGTACGGTGGACTTAACGTGGTTTTACAAAACAGTTTTGTGTCTCAAGGAGACTTAATAGCTTTTGTTATGTTTGTACCTATGCTATTTAGGCCGTTGCGCCAAATAGCAGATAAATTTAATACACTGCAAATGGGTATGGTGGCGGCCACTAGAGTTTTTAAAGTTTTAGATACGACATCTCAAATTGATGATAAAGGCACACATGTTGCTCAAGCTTTTAAAGGTCATATAGAATTTAATGATGTGTATTTTAATTATGTTGAAGATGAAGCTGTTTTAAAAGGTATTTCGTTCGAGGTTACAGCAGGCGATACGATTGCTATTGTTGGCGCCACGGGTGCAGGTAAGTCTACTATAATTAATTTATTGAATAGGTTTTACGAAATTAAAGAAGGTACAATATCAGTTGATGGTATAAATATTAAAGATGTAACATTAACATCATTAAGAACCCAAATTGCTGTGGTTTTACAAGATGTGTTTTTGTTTGCAGATACGATATTAAATAATATTACTTTAGAACATCCTGAGATTACTGAAGCTCAAGTTATTCAAGCCGCTAAGGATATTGGTATACACGATTTTATAATGACACTTCCTAATGGCTATCACTATAATGTTAAAGAGCGAGGTATTATGTTATCTTCTGGACAGCGTCAATTAATATCTTTTTTAAGAGCTTATGTTGCTAATCCAAGTATTTTAGTCTTGGATGAAGCCACATCTTCTGTAGATTCGTATTCAGAACAGCTTATACAAAATGCTACAGATAAGATAACAAAAGGTAGAACCTCTATAGTTATTGCGCACCGTTTGGCTACTGTAAAAAAAGCCGATAAGATTATTGTTATGGATGCGGGTAAAATTATGGAACAAGGTACGCACCAACAATTACTTAAAAAAGAGCATGGCTATTATAAAAATTTATACGAAGTCCAGTTTTTAAAAGAGGATGTGGTGGTTTAATGGATTTATTGAGGTTTAAAATCTTGAATGGATATTTCACCAGTAAGAAATAATACTGCTACAGTTATAAATGAAACTCCCATATACCCAATTAGGAAAATAAATAAAAATAAGGGTATTCTCCAAAATAAAGATTTTATAGAATCTAAAGAGTTTTTATAAGCTACATATATACAAAATAAGACCATTATTAAGGAGTATATTAAACCTGTGTTTACATAAAACTGAGGACTTATTAATAACAATATTATAGAATAAACAGCTGAAATAATGCTAAAAGTAGTTAAGGCATACATTGAAGTAATAATAAGTTCAGCAAAATTATACTTCTGTTTGTTAAAAAATAAATAACTAGCAAAGGTTAAAATGGGAATATAAAATAGAAACAGCAACGAGCTATACTCCATAGTTGAAGCCATAATTTTTTCAGTTCCTGCACCACCTGAACTTGTTTGCGTGTAACTTATTTTTGAAAAATCAATACTACCCCAAGCCACTTTTTTCATTAAAAAAAGAATAAATCCAGATAATGTTAACGAAATGGCTAACATGCTCACAGGGTTTAAATACTTTTTTCGTAAGCCAGAAATATAACCACCACAGACTTCTTCTGGCTTAATTATCATATGCCATAAAGTTTTTAAAAATGTATTGTCAAGATTGAAATAACGTTTTGAAAACTCATAGATTAAACGTTTTGGGGTTAATCTGTTTCTAACAATTTTAGCTCCACAGTCTGGACAAAAGCTAAAATCTGTTTTTAGTGTATTTTCACAATTCCTACATTTCATATTAAGCTAAATCTTCTTTAATAATACTAGTTAGTTGTGTCGTATCTTCAAAAACTACAAATTCGCCGTCTTTAAAATAAGATATCTGTCCCGTTTCTTCACTAACTGCCAATGCAACAGCATCTGTTTTTTCGGTAACACCAATGGCTGCCCTGTGTCTTAAACCAAAACGTTGCGGTACATGTTTTTCATTATTTACAGGAAGAATAACCCGTGTAGCTATAACGATATTATTATTAATTAAGATGGCACCATCATGCAAAGGGCTATTTTTAAAAAAAATACTTTCTATAATGGGTTGGGTCACTTTTATATTCATTTCATCTCCAGTAGAAGATAAAAAATCAAGACTATTATTACGTTCAAAAACAATAAGAGCTCCTGTTTTAGACATCGACATTTTATTGCAAGCAGAAATAACAGCATCTACATCGGTTTCGCTTGTATTTTCAGTCTTTAAAAACTTAAGCTGTTGTAAAAACTTTTTACGCCTACTAAAATTTGTAGAGCCTACCATGAGTAAAAATTTTCGTATTTCAGGCTGAAAAACAACAATTAATGCAATAATACCAACTTTCATAAAACCACCAAAAATGCCTGTAAGCAATTCCATGTTTAAAAAATCGGTAAGTTGCCATGCACCATATATCATAATAATGCCAATAAAAATATTTATTGCAACGGTGCCTTTAACGAGTTTGTAAACATAGTAGAGTAGTAGAGCTACAAGAATAACATCTATAATGTCTACAATAGTAAATTTTAAAAGGTCTTTAAATATTTCCAAGGGTTTTGACTTTTGGTAAATTTAGTAAAATATGATAAATAGGTTATGTTTTATAAAATCATGTATAATTAATTATCAGTTTTAACAACTAAAGCCTCAATTAACTTTACAGATTCTACAGCTTCTTTAACATCATGCACCCGTAAAATAGACGCACCTTTTTGTAGCGCAACCGTATTTAAAACAGATGTGCCATTAAGCGCATTATTTGCTGAGGTATCTAAGGTTTTGTATATCATCGATTTTCTAGAGATACCTACCAATAATGGCTTTTCAATCATTTTAAAAAGTTCTAGTTTATTTAGTAGTTCAAAATTTTGATCTAACGTTTTTGCAAACCCAAAACCAGGGTCTACTATAATATCTGTAATACCTAAAGCTTTGGCTTTGGCAATACGTTCAGAAAAATAAAATAAAATATCTTTTGTTAAATTGTCGTACTGCGTTAATTGTTGCATGGTTTGTGGCGTGCCACGCATGTGCATCATAATATAAGGGACATGTAAACTAGCAATAGTACTTAGCATGTTTTTGTCTAGTTTTCCCGCAGAAATATCATTAATCATGCAGGCACCCGCTTCTATAGATTGTTTAGCAACATGACTTCTAAATGTATCAATAGATAATAATGTTTCAGGAAACTCCTTTAGTATTAATTCTATTATGGGTAGTATTCTTTTTAATTCATCAGTTTCTCTTACATAATCAGCATTAGGACGAGAACTATAGGCACCAGCATCAATAAATGTTGCGCCATCATTTAACATACGCTCAACATGGTTTAATATGTCTTTCTCATTTTTATGCTTACCTCCATCGTAAAATGAGTCTGGAGTAATGTTTAATATTCCCATCACTTTTGGAGATGATAGGTCTAGGAGTTTTCCTTTACAATTAATGGTCATATCGTGGTTCCTAATATCAATTTTTGTTCAAAATATTTAATATATGTATAAACTTTTAGACTTAGTTTTTGAACTTTAAACTATTTAAGCGAAATTTACGCAAAATTCATTTCAATACATGCAAGATACCTTAAAACAATATGATGCCGTAATAGAAACCTGCAAAAGTCTGTTTACAAAAAAAATGAGTGACTATGGTAGTGCATGGCGGATTTTGCGTTTACCATCGCTTACGGATCAAATTTTTATAAAAGCACAACGTATAAGAGGGTTACAGGAAAATGATATTAGAAGGGTAGATGAAGGTCAAGAAAGTGAGTTTATTGGTATTATAAATTATTGTATAATGGCTTTAATTCAGATAGAAAAAGGGGTGGCAGAGCAACCAGATTTGTCTACTGAGCAAGCTACTAAGTTATATGTTGAAAAAGCAGCAATAACCAAACAGCTGATGGAAGATAAAAACCACGATTATGGAGAGGCTTGGAGAGATATGCGCGTAAGTAGTTTAACCGATTTAATTTTACAGAAATTATTAAGAGTTAAACAAATTGAGGATAATAGTGGTAAAACATTGGTTAGTGAAGGCATAGATGCTAATTATCAAGACATGATAAATTATGCCATTTTCGCATTAATTCACTTAAAAGGATAATTATATTATTGCTGTGTAAACACAAATAAATATAGTTAAGTAATGTAATTTAAACAGATTTATGCTTTTGCAATAAATTAATACTTATGAAAATACTAGTAAATATATCAAGACTATTAGTTGGCGGACTTTTTATTTTTTCGGGACTTATAAAACTCAATGATCCCATAGGATTCTCTTATAAGCTTCAGGAATATTTTAGTGCAGATGTATTAAATATTCCTTTTTTAGAACCGTATGCTCTTATTATTTCAGTTTTTGTTGTTGTTTTTGAGGTCGTTTTAGGTGTTTTTTTGCTTATTGGATATAAACCTAAGTTTACGGTTTGGAGTTTATTGGTTATGATTGTGTTTTTTACCTTTTTAACCTTTTATGCGGCTTATTTTGAAAAAGTAAAAGATTGTGGTTGTTTCGGAGATTTTTTGAAATTAGACCCATGGGAATCATTCTGGAAAGATATAATACTATTGGTTTTGGTCATTATAGTATTTATAGGTGTTAAGTACATTAAACCCTTATTTAATAAATTCACAACCACTATTATAGCTCTTATAGGGTTTTTAGGGAGTTTATGGTTTGGATACCATGTGTTAATGCACTTACCAACATGGGATTTTAGAGCCTATAAAATAGAAGCAAATATAAGAGAAGGTATGAGTGTGCCAGAAGATGCGGCTAAGCCCATACAAGAATTTACATGGGTTTTTAAAGTTAATGGTAAAGAAGAAGAATACAAAACAGATGGTAGTTACCCAGAGGTTGATGGAGAATTTTTGAGGGTAGATACTAAAGTGCTTCAAGAAGGCTATCAACCACCAGTTTACGATTTTTCTATAGAAGGTGATGATAATGATTTAACCGAACAGTTTTTAGCAGAAGACAACCTTATCGTTATTGTATCATATAGCTTAGAAAAAACAGAAAAAGCTGGAGCAGAAAAACTAAAGCGTTTTGCCGAAAAGGCAAATAAAAACGGTTATAAAGTTATAGGTTTAACAGCTTCTGGCAAGGAAGCTAAACAAGAAGTTAATGACATGTACAACCTTAATTTTGACTGGTATTTATGTGATGAAAAAGCGCTTAAAACAGTTGTGCGCTCCAATCCAGGAATTTTAGAATTGGATAATGGCACCGTAAAACAAAAAATGCATTGGAATGATATTGAGGATTTTAAATTACCAAAAGTAGAAAGAAAACCAGAACCAGTTGTAAAAGATAATATTTTATATACTATAAATAATAAAATGTCTACAGAAGAAGAGGTTGCAACTATAAATAAAGACTCTATTGCAGAAATAAAAGTATTAAAAGATAAGACTAGCTTAGATTCTATTAATAAAGTAAATAACAGTAATTACAATGGTCACATCAATGTTATTTTAAAAGAATAGAGGTTTTTATTTAAGTAACCAATAACCAATAACCAATAACCAGTAACCAATAACCAGTAACCAATAACCAAACCCTGATAACCTATATACTAAATAAATCTTTTTACGCCCTGCTCACATTATTTGGAGTGGTTACAGTTATTTTCTTGTTGTTTAATGTTTTGCCAGGAGATCCAGCACAAATGATGATGGGACAGAATGATGATAGTGAGCAATTAATGAATGTTAAGCGAAAATATGGGTTCGATAAGCCTATAACTAAGCAATATCTTTATTATATAAATGATTTATCACCAATATCTTTCCATTCAAAAAATAAAAATGATTATACGTTTTTAAGTGCAGGCAAATATAATGCGGCTAAGTTATTTTCAATAGGTAATACAACGACAGTTATAAAATACCCTTACTTAAGAGAATCCTTTGCTAAACAAGGCAAAAAGGTTAGTGACGTATTATCAGAAACATTACCCAATACTTTTGTCTTGGCTGTTACTGCAATTATCATAGCCATTATTTTGGGTGTATTACTGGGTGTTTTTTCGGCATTATATAAAGATACTTGGTTAGATAAGGCTATACAGATTTTAAGTACGTTGGGTATGAGTATACCATCATTTTTTAGTGCTATTTTATTTGCTTGGTTTTTTGGATATGTATTGCATGAATATACCCATTTAGAAATGACAGGTAGTTTATTTGAACTTGATGATTTTGGAGAAGCCATGCATATAAAATGGAAAAATCTAATATTACCAGCCATAGTCTTAGGCATACGTCCATTAGCGGTGGTTATACAATTAATGCGTAATAGTTTGTTAGAAGTTTTTAACCAAGATTACATAAGAACAGCCAGAGCAAAAGGGCTTAGCGAATTTCAAATTATAAAAAAACATGCTATTAAAAACGCTTTAAACCCTGTGGTTACAGCAATTTCTGGATGGTTTGCCTCTATGTTAGCTGGAGCTGTTTTTGTAGAGTATATTTTTGGATGGAACGGGCTAGGCAAAGAAATTGTAAATGCCCTTAATACATTAGACTTACCTGTAATTATGGGTTCCGTATTAATTATAGCCTTATTGTTTATAATAATCAATATTTTTGTAGACCTAATATATGTTTGGTTAGACCCCAAGGTTAAATTGGAATAGTTTAAATAAGTTCTACAATAAAAATAATAATTACAAATAAAAAAGATATGAAAAACCTAAAATATGTTGCCCTTTTATTAATAACAATATTTAGCTGTAATTCTCAAGTGCCACATAAATTTTCGGAAGCAGCTTTAAATGATACGTTTAAAACATTAAAGGGCGATAACATAACATTAAAAGATATTTTAAACACTCAAAAAGGTAAAACAATAGTCATCGATATTTGGGCATCTTGGTGTAGTGATTGTATAAAAGGCATGCCTAAAGTAAAAGCATTGCAAGACGCACATCCAGAAGCAGCTTATATATTTTTATCTTTAGATAAAACTCAAGATGCTTGGGCAAGAGGTATAAAAAAGTATAATGTGCAAGGCGAACATTATTTTATGTCATCTGGTAAAGCAAGTCCATTTGGTGCATTTGTAAACATAGATTGGATTCCAAGATATATGGTCGTAGATTCAGATGGCAATATAAAATTATATAAGGCCATAGAAGCAGACGATAAAAAAATAAAACAAAGTTTAATTAAATAAAAATAATCCTTTTAAGCATTTACTAATACTAGTTAAATAAAAGGTTAACATCTAAATGAGAAAACAAATAGTAGCGGGCAACTGGAAAATGAACAACGATTTAGCACAGACCGAAGCGTTAATAGCTAGCTTGAAATCACAAAAAAGAACAACAGATGCAGAGGTTATGATAGCTCCAACGGCAACTAACCTTTGGCAGGCTTACAATAGCCTTAAAGATTCTAAAATAGAGGTTGTTGCACAAAACATGCACTTTGCAGAAAATGGTGCATATACTGGAGAAATTAGTGCGAGTATGTTAAAAAGTATAGGCATAAACACTGTGATTTTAGGGCACAGTGAACGTCGAGAATATTTTAAAGAGACCGATCAATTACTTGCCAAAAAAGTAGATGCCGCCTTAGCAAAGGGTATGCGAGTTATATTTTGTTTTGGAGAAGAATTAGCAGACCGAAAAGCAGGTAATGAAGAGACTGTTGTTGGCAATCAAATAAAAAACGCGTTGTTTCATTTAAAAGCATCCGATTTTCAGAATATTGTTTTAGCATACGAGCCTGTATGGGCTATTGGTACAGGAGAAACAGCTAGCCCAGAGCAAGCCCAAGATATGCATGCGTTTATTAGAAAAACATTGGCTAATAAATATGGTAATGATATTGCAGATTCTGTTTCAATCCTTTACGGAGGTAGTGTTAAGCCAGCCAATGCAGAAGAGATTTTCTCAAAGCCAGATGTAGACGGTGGCTTAATAGGAGGAGCGTCGCTTAATGCTGAAGATTTTTTTGCCATTGTTAATGCATTTTAAAAGATAGCTTTTAAGGTTTTTTAAATAAATTTTAGGGCGTTACCCACGCTTAGGGCGTGGGTCGCGCTTTCGGTAGTCGCTCTCTTCGAGGAGCTTCAACAATACCTCAATCGCTAACGCAAACTAGTATAAGCGACCATATTAAATACCAAGAAGCACATTTAAGGAGTCTCAATATCTTCAATTATAAATAAATAATTTCAAGTCATGTCTAATATCATATATATAGGGTACGAATTTAAAGTATCTCCATTGCAACCAGGTACAGAAATTCTTATTGCAGAACTCGGTTATGGAGGCTTTGAAAGTTTTGTAGAAACCGAACATGGTGTTACGGCTTACATTCAAAAAAAAGCATGGAATAAAAATATTTTAGACGATATTCAAATTCTAGATTCCGATGAGTTTCAAATCACATTCCAGTTTAACGATATTGAGCAAATTAACTGGAATCAAGAGTGGGAAAAGAATTTTAGTCCAATAATAGTGGATAATGCATGTACCGTTCGTGCGCCGTTTCACGAAAAATCTAATACCAAATACGACATTATAATAGAACCCAAAATGAGTTTTGGTACAGGGCATCATGAGACTACTCATATGATGATACAACACATTTTGCAAAATGATTTTAAAGATAAATCTGTCCTAGATATGGGTTGTGGTACTGGAGTGTTAGCTATTTTGGTAGAGATGCGAGGAGCAAAATCTATAGATGCCGTAGATTATGATAATTGGTGTTATTTAAATAGTATAGAAAACGTTGAGCGAAATAATTGTAAACATATAACAGTTATAGAGGGCGACGCAAGCGTTTTAATAAATAAAAAATATGATATTATTATAGCTAATATTAATCGTAATATATTATTGCAGGATATTAAAACGTATGCTTCCTGTTTAAGTGAAAACGGGTTGTTGTTTTTAAGTGGGTTTTATAAAGAAGATATACCTATTATAGAATCGGAATGTGTTTCAAATAATATAGAGTTACAGTCCTTAGAAAAAAGAAACAATTGGGTGGCTCTTAAGCTAAAAAAATAATTATTTTTAAGGTATTTTCATCGATTAAGTGTTTTTGTTGCGAAAAAAACTTGCATTTACGGGAAAACCGCAACTATCTTCATTTTCAATTTGTTACATTTAGACTAAATAAATTTATTTTAAGCATTAAGTCCTCTCAGGTATAATAAAAATATGTCTGAGCTAGAATTTTAGTGTCTTTAGTTTTCGAAAACGTCAATTTATTATCCATTAATTAAAAACCCTAAAAACAAAATGAAAAATTTTAAATTATGCTTTTTAGCTATTCTATCATCAACCGTATTTTTTCAATCGTGTCAGAAAGATGATATTCAATCTCAAGACCCTAACCAAGTAAATCCTGAGACAGAAGTAGTATCTACAGACGAGAGTTCAAATAAAATAACTAAAGAAGTGTTAAGCAAGCTTTCAAGTTTTTACATGAACACAGACGGTGTTAAATATGTAGATTTTTTATTACCAGATGGCTCTACAAAGCCCATGATTCAAGTTGAAGATGATATCATGATGACTGAGCAGCAAATTATGGGACTAGAAATGGGCGGCGGTCTTGAAGATCGTAACTACCGTACCAATAATTTGGTATCGCAAGGTAGAACCATTACTATTATTGGCTTTACTGGGAATCCTGACCAAGGTTTATCACGTAAAGAGCAAACAGGTTTGCGAAGAGCAGTAAACAATTACAATCAACTTAATGGTGTCTCCATTTCTTTTAGACTTACATTTGGATCAGACTATCAAGATAAGGACATGGTAGTTTATCATAACCCAGACCAAGGTGGTTCTGGTGGTGTTGCAGGATTTCCTGAAAACGGGAGACCTAATAAGTTTATTCAAATATGGGGTCTAGATGGTTTTAATGCTAATGTAGCCGAGCATGTTATCACGCATGAAATTGGGCACTCTGTTGGTTTCAGACATTCAGATTGGCAAACAAGACAAAGTTGTGGACCAGGTAGAGGAGAACAAGCAGGTAGCGTTGGTGCTAATGCTATTCCAGGTACATCGGCTGGTTATAACCCTAATTCTATTATGGTAGCTTGTTTTAGCAGAAATGATGACGGAGAGTTTGATAGAGATGACATTGTTGGTCTACAATTTATGTACTAAATTCTATAAAAAAAGTTAATAATGCTAAAGGACGCTAATTTATAGCGTCCTTTTTCGTTTAAATTTAAAAAATAAATTAATTTAGTTGAAAAATTTCAGTCATGGGTACTCAAGAGAAGGTTTTAGAACAGTTTGATACAGCCACAAAAGAAAAAGAAAATAACGAAATTGTTGTCTATAATGATGATATAAATACTTTTGATCATGTTATAGAAACATTAATATATGCTTGCGAACATACCGCAGAGCAAGCAGAGCAATGTGCACTACTTGTACATTACAAAGGTAAATGCACTGTAAAAACAGGTGGCTATGAAGATTTAAAACCTCGTTGCTCAATACTATTAGAAGCTGGTATTAGTGCAGAAATTGTTTGAAATCTCGTTATATTTATTTTTAAGTTAAAGGTTAGAATCTTAAAATTTTATTGGAATTCCCTTAGTTTATATAAATGTTTTAGTTATCATTTATAATTAAGTCATTATTGATTTGTATTTTAACTAATATGACAATTGCTTAGAGTAATTTCATTGCTGCTTCAAAAACTATGGATTAATAACATAATTATAATACATAGTAATTTATTTTTTAAATAAAGGAATCCTATAAGATAACGTATAGCTATACCCAGCACCTATAGCACCACTATCAAAAGTTTTACCATAGCCTGGTATATAAACATTTTCAAAATTTTCAGGTTGAGTATCGTTAACAAGAACTTTAAATTGCACATTAAGACCTAAAAATAGATTATTAAAGAGTTCTACTTTCATACCTAAAATAATTTCAGCCCAAATTGCTGTTAGGTCTTTAAATTCTCTTGTATCAGTAGATGAGAATTGAGGCGACCAATATTGATTAGTAGTGTATATCTCAAAACTATTTAAATCGTGGCTAAAACTACTGGCTCCTACACGAAAACCAGAGTATATCATATTATCCATATTAAGCCAGTTTTTGTACATATTATAGTCTATTCCGGCTTTTAGATAACTTCCTTTGCTAGTAATATCTAAAAAATCTGTAATCGTATTTTTTTCTTCAATGCCAATTTCTCCAGCAATATATAGGCGTTTTTTAAGGCGATAATCTGCAATAATTTCAAAGCCATTGTAGTCATCGTCAACAAAAGATCTTACAATTTTACTAAGATCTGCTCCAAATCGTAATCCATACTTGACCTTTATTTTTGTAGAATCGTTTACTTTATTAGGTATACTATCATTTTGTGCGTTACTAGACACACAAGAAAATAATATGCAATACATACTAATGAGATATACTAAAATGTGCTGTTGTTTCATCTTCTATAGATCTATTGCGGGTTAATGATTGTGTAGAAAGCATCCAGTTTTCACTATCTTCTTCAATATCTAAGGTCACGTTTTCAAAAATAGTTTTAAAGCCACAGGCTCGGGATACGTATACTTCTCTGCGGGTATAATTAATTGTAATAATATCTTCATTACCATCAATAAAATCATCGTTATCATCATCTGGAGTACTATTATCATTAATACTAGCTTCTTTTATAAGCCTAAATTGTGTAGTATCTGCATCTGTTCTAAGCGGTAAAATGAGCTGATTTACTGTTGCGATATTAAAGCCAGGTAATATAAAATCATTGTCAACACCTACAACCAATAAACCTACAACGCTTTTTTGATTGTCTGGGTTAGCATTATCTAGTAAATCTATAATTAGGCTAGGGGTTGTTGGTGTACTTGATGCACAAATATCATCACGTTCACAACTCAGGGCTAGCATAGCTATAAAGAGTATTGGTATTATAATAATTTTTAGATACTTCATTTTAAAATATGTTGGGTACTTACTCAGATTTTTTTTGTTTTAAATGGATTTCAACCTATCTGCGTTCCAAAAGTACAACATTTTCTACATGAAATGTTTGTGGAAACATATCTACTGCTTGGGTTTTTACAACGCTATACTGTGCATCCATTAATGCTAAATCTCTTGCTTGCGTAGCACTGTTACAACTAACATAAACTACTTTTTTTGGAGCGATATTTAAAATTTGCTGTACAACGTCTTTATGCATACCATCACGTGGAGGATCTGTTATAATCACATCGGGATGCCCATGGCTTTGTATAAATTCGTTATTAAAAACATGTTTCATATCTCCAACAAAGAATTCAACGTTATTTATGCCGTTTAATTGTGCATTTTCTTTTGCGGCAATAATGGCATCTGGCACAGATTCTACACCTATAACTTTACTAGCTTTTTTTGATACGAATTGCGCAATAGTTCCAGTACCAGTATATAAATCATAAACGAGCTCATTGCCTGTTAATCCAGCAAAATCTCTTGTTATTTTATATAACTCGAAGGCTTGATTGGAGTTGGTTTGATAAAATGACTTAGCGTTTATTTTAAACTTAAGACCTTCCATCTCCTCAAAAATATGGTCATTGCCTTTATAACAAATAATATTTTGATCGTAAATAGTATCATTAGCTTTACCATTAATAACATATTGCAATGATGTAATTTGAGGAAAATTTTCCGCAATAAAATCTAATAACAATTCTCTTTTGGTTTTGTCTTCTTTAAAAAACTGAACTAAAACCATAATATCTCCCGTACTAGACGTTCTAATCATTAATGTACGCAGTAAACCTGTTTGGTTTCTGGTATTAAAGAACTCTAATTGGTTTGTAATTGCAAATTGTTTTATTTCATTTCTAATAGCATTAGATGGGTCTGCTTGTAAATGGCACTTATTTAAATCCAAAATTTTATCCCACATACCAGGAATATGAAATCCTAATGCATTTCTATCCCCTAAATCTTCGTCTGATTGTACTTCTTCTATAGTTAACCAACGGCTATCGCTAAACGAAAACTCCATTTTATTTCTATAAAAATACTGGTCTTTAGCACCTAGAATTGGAGTGATTTCTGGCAAATCAACATGTCCAATGCGCATTAAATTATTGGAAACTTCTTTTTGTTTGTAAAACAATTGATGCTCATAGCCCATATCTTGCCATTTACAACCGCCACAAACACCAAAATGTTCGCATGCTGGCTCTGTTCTTTTATCGGATAGTTTATGAAAGGCTGTCGCTTTACCTTCGTAATAGGCTTTTCTCTTTTTAAAGGTTTGTACATCAACAACATCACCAGGTACAGCATTTGGTAACAAAATAACTTTACCATCTGGGGCTTTAGCTATGGTTTTACCTTTAGCTCCAGCATCAATAACTTCTATATTTTCAAAAACTTGTTTTCTTGCTTTTCTTCTAGACATGATGCAAAAATAATAATCGCAACAGATTAAATCTAGGTAAATAGAATTATCTTTAAAAAACTTCAAAATAAAATGAACCTTTTTAATTTTTTATGGTCTTTAAAGTAGAGTGAAAGTTGTAAACATACATAAACACACTATTAATCAAAGCCAAAGGCAAAGTGGTTACTTTGTTGGAAACATCATGATACTTTAATGAAAAATGCTTTTGATACTGTTGAGAACAACTTTTTAGAGACTAAAAAAAAATACAAAAGAGCTTTTTTTGGCGAGCATTTGGAGATATATTTTAAAATAATTGAAAGAAAAAAAATCAGATAGCGATTTAATTTTAGCATTCCAATCAGGAGATCAGAATGCGTTAAATCAATTGGTAAGACAATGGCATAAAATCTTTTGTGAGAAAGCCTATTGGTTGGTTAAAGATGCAGATGTTGCTAAAGATATTGCTCAAGATTCTTGGACTGTGATAATAAGAAGAATATACGCTTTAAATAAGCCAGAAAGTTTTGGGAGTTGGGCATTACGGATTGTGTGCAACAATGCTATAGATGAGTTAAATAGAAATAAAAGACAACAAAAACACAAAGAACAAATAAAATATGAACAAGAAAAAGCTGCTTTTCAAAAGCCTTCAGATACTAATGCTGAAATAAAATTAAAACTCTTAGAAGCCTTTAAATATTTGCCTGAGCATCAACAGGTGGTTCTAAAATTATTTTACAGAGAATCTTATTCATTGAAAGAAATCAGTTCAATGCTTAATATTTCTATGGGTACAGCAAAATCAAGGTTATTTCACGCAAGAGAAAAATTAAAACAACTTTTAAACGTATAAAAATATAAAAATATGAAGACTAATAATGAAGATATTGACAAATTAATAAAGGAAACGTTAACTGAAGAAGAAGCTAAATTCTACGATGATTTAGATGAACAAAATGTGCTACAAATGATTTGGGGTCTATTTAAAGGGAAAAATAAATGGATTATGTATATGATGAATATCATGACTTTAGTATTCTTTGGTTTATTCATTTTTTGCCTAATACAATTTTTTAATTCAGAAATTACTTTTGATATGATAAAATGGGCAACAGGAAGTATCGTTTTTTTATTAGTAGTTAGCATGCTTAAAATTTTTGCTTGGATGCAGATGGATAAAAATGCATTGTTACGCGAAATTAAACGTTTGGAGTTACAATTATCTTCGCTATCTGGAAGGCTTTCAAAATAAAAAAGCTGCTTAGTTTTTTATGCTAAGCAGCTTGGTATTATTATAGGTAATCTGTTTTATTCTTTATTAAACTTGTTAAGTATTTTATCCATTTGTTTTCCTGCAGCTTCACGACCTCCAAGACCAAATGATAGAATAATTGTTAAAGCCACAGTACCAAGTGAAATTCCGAAAGCAAGGTTTATAATACCATCTGCAATACCCATAGTTTTCAATCCAATAGCTAAAAATATAGCAATAACAGCAATTTTTATAATTGAGGCTACAAATGCATTATCTTTATTTTTTGAGAAGTTAGCCGCTGCAACTCTAGAAATCCAGTTTCCAATACCTAATATTACTAAACCAAATAATATTTTTCCTGAATAGTTGGTTATGGTGTATAAAATTTCAGAAAGTTTACCAAATTCTAATTTTTCAACAGCAGTTGTAATTCCAAATAGGATAATAAAGAAATAAACAATATTTCCAACAATTTTAGCCATGTTAGAATTTCCTGTTATTTCATCTAAACCAGATTTGCTAACAAAGTTATTGAGGTTCATACTGTTCAATAAATCTTTTACTAATTCGCTTAAAAAGCGGCCACCAACAATAAAAATAATTAGGATGCATGCAGCAACTAGTATTTTAGGGATAGCACTAAAAAAATCTTTAAGCATAGTGGTTGCTGGCTCAGAAATAGAGTCCATATTTAAAATATTAAAGGCAGAAATTAAGAGTGGAATAAAAATAAAGATGAATACTATTTTCTTAATAATTGTGACTAGATTAATATTTTCAGGAAGTCTAAGTTTAGGCGCTAAGTTTTTAATTGAGTTTCCAGATAACTCTACCAATTCAGATATAATAGTTGCAAGCATGTAACCAATATAACCAACTAAACCTGCCCCAATGATGTTGGGTAAAAAGCTAGTAAACCCATTAAGCATGTTTTTTACAGGGTCTAAAACATTACTCATACCTAGTTTTTCTAGTGCTAGAATAAATACAAAAATCATGACTAGAAAATAAATAAGTTTACTAATAAAGTTGGATAATGATATTTTTGGGTTGTTTAATTTTTCATCGATTCCTGTTTTTTTAATTAATTTGGTAATAAGTCGTTTTAAGATATTGGCAACAAACCAACCTATTATAATAATCAGTAAGGCAGAGATTGCACTAGAGAGGTTTCCCCCAATAGATTGAGATAAATTGTCTAAAAGTTTTGATAAGTAGTCCATTTTTGTCGTTTTTTTTGGTTAAAATTATTAAGTGTATATGTGTGACACCTAAATATTTAAAAAGACACATAACTTTATTTATATCAATCTATTTTTTTTAACTAAATTGCCCCCCTATCTGGGGATGATTTCTCTCCCACGCTGAATTTTCGAGTCTTCGAAGGAATAAAGGTACAGAAGGAATTGCATATTTTTAATTTTTAAATTTTTTTTAAATGGCAATTTTAGAACAATTAACATCAGAACAATTAATTGCATTAGAGAACAAGTATGGAGCCCACAATTACCATCCATTACCTGTAGTATTAACCAAAGGTGAAGGGGTCTATGTTTGGGATGTAGAAGGTAAAAAATATTACGATTTTTTATCGGCTTACTCTGCAGTAAACCAAGGGCATAGCCACCCGAAAATTGTAAATGCTATGGTGGGTCAAGCAAAAACACTAGCATTAACATCAAGAGCCTTTCATAACGATGTGTTAGGGAAATATGAAAAATTTGCTTGCGAATTTTTTGGCTTTGATAAATTATTACCCATGAATACGGGAGCTGAAGCTGTAGAAACAGCCTTAAAGCTTTGTAGAAAATGGGCTTATGAAGTAAAAGGTATCGCTGAAAATAAAGCAGAAATTATTGTTTGCGAAAATAATTTTCATGGTCGTACAACAACCATTATTTCATTTTCTAATGATCCTGTAGCGCGCAAAAATTTTGGGCCTTACACTAACGGGTTTATTAAAATTGAATATAATAACATTGAAGCTTTAGAAACAGCATTAAAAAGCAACCCTAATGTTAGTGGCTTTTTAGTTGAGCCAATTCAAGGCGAAGCAGGTGTTTATGTGCCTAGTGATGATTATTTAGCAAAGGCTAAAGCACTTTGTGAGCAATATAATGTGTTGTTTATTGCCGATGAGGTACAAACAGGTATAGCACGTACAGGTCGCTTATTGGCAACTTGTGGAAATTGTTCTTGTGAGGATAAAAATTGTTCAGGAGCACCAGATGTAAAACCAGATATTTTAATTTTAGGAAAAGCCATAAGTGGTGGTGTTTATCCTGTATCTACAGTTCTAGCTAATAATAACGTTATGGACGTTATTAAGCCTGGTAATCATGGAAGTACTTTTGGAGGAAATCCAGTAGCAGCAGCTGTTGCTATGGCAGCGCTAGAAGTGGTTAGAGATGAAAAACTAGCGACTAATGCTTTTAATCTTGGGAATTTATTTAGAAGTGAACTAAATAAATATATAGAAACAAGTAATATTGTTAATATAGTACGAGGTAAAGGTTTACTTAATGCTATTCTTATAAATGATTCTGAAGATAGCGATACAGCTTGGAACATTTGTTTGGCTTTACGTGATAATGGTTTATTAGCTAAACCAACGCATGGTAACATTATTCGTTTTGCACCACCTTTAATTATGACAAAAGAACAACTCTTAGATTGCGTAGGTATTATTATAAAGACACTAAAACAGTTTGAAAAATAAATAGTTTGGATATAAAGTTAAATCCATAAACTTAACACAAAAAAAGCGACCTATTATTGGTCGCTTTTTTTATGATATAGTATAAAGTTTTACTGATATTGCTCCATCATTTGTCTAGATTGCTCCAGCATCTCATCCCAACCTACAGTAGATATTCTGTAAATAGACATTGCTAAGTATAAAACATTAATTATTAAAATAACCAATGCAATTATTTTTGCAGTATTCATGGCTTTAACACTATTTGGTTCAAAATTTTCTGGATTAAGTTTAGCAGCGTTTAATTTACTATTTGCAATTATAAATGCAATACCAGCAAGAATAAAGCCTAGACCGCCAAAGCAGCAGCATAATAGACCAATAATAGCTAATACGTAAACAATTGTTGGATTAAGTTTTTGTTGTTCCATGTGTAAGATTTAATTGATTATTTTAAGTGTGAAATTTGTAATAATAGTAATAATAGTAATTATCGCTAGCGAGCTAATTACTAAATTTGATTGTTTAAATTTAAAGAAAATATTTATTCCAATAGATAGAAAAAGTAGAATTAAACTATAAATTGCAGGATACATAAAAAATGCATCAATAAATTCGCCTTTTAATAATAAAGCAAAAGATCGTTGTATACCACAGCCCATGCACTCCATGCCAAAGAGTTTTTTGTTTATGCAAGGCAGCATATATTCTTCCATATTACTTTTAAAAATAATTTAACTGCTAAAATAGTAAAAGAAACTAAAAAGGAGGTTTTATAACTAATAATTTGTTTTAATTTTGAACTTATTATATAGATGTCATTACTAAAGATGTAAGACCTCACAGGTTTTTAAAACTTGTGAGGTCTTTTTTAAATAAATATTTATCAGATAGTATTAATTAGTTTATCTAAGCATCGACCGGTAGTGTCGATTGTATTGAATATGTGTAAAGTAAAATTCTTACAAAGTTAAAAAGTATATGATTTTATACAGTCATAAAATTTTAATGTAATTTGCCACGTAATTAAGTCTCAATTTTAGAAATGAAATATTTAAATTATATATTAATTATTTTTGGTGCATTTGTGGCTATGTATGCCAAAGCTGGAGCTGATAAAAATCAGTATTTACTAATAGGAGGGATTGTTTGTTTAGTTATTGGTGTATATCGTATATCTAAAACAATTCCTAGTAAACACGATAAAGAAGATAATGATGATTTTGAAAATAATTGATTATGGCTTTTAAATTGGGTGATTATGTTTTGGTTTTAGATGAAGATTTATCTGGAATCATTAAAAAAATAGATAAACATACCATCTCTATTGAAACTGATGATGGTTTTTTAATAGATTTTCAAGACAAGGAATTGGTTAAGAAAGAAAAAAAACAGTCTATAAAAAATCAATTATTTGCTAATTCTAGTATTAATGATGTTGTTTTAGAAAAGGAACAACCAACAAGAAAAAACCAAGCTAAAAAACGTGCTAAAGATAGATATGAGCCTACTATGGAGGTCGATTTACATGTTCATCAATTGGTTAAGTCTTTTAAAGGGATGTCTAAACACGACATGCTAACCCTACAATTAGATACAGCCAGGCATAAACTAGATTATGCTATAAAAAAGCGCATACAAAAAATTGTGTTTATACATGGGGTAGGTGAGGGCGTGCTTAAAATGGAATTAGAATACCTCTTTGGACGCTACAGCAATATCAAGTTTTACGATGCTAATTACCAAAAATATGGCTTAGGAGCTACCGAGGTTTATATTTTTCAGAATGTAGAATCTGTTTAAATAAAATCAGGATTTTCTGTTCTTGATTTTACCCCATTTGGTATTTCACCTTGATCTAAAACACCAAAAAACAGTTCATCTTGAGATATTGTGACTAAATCAATATTGAGTATAGTTATAGTAACCGCAAAATTTCTAGAAATAACATGAATATTTTCTCTAAACTGAGTGGCAGGATGATTATCATCTTTAATATTTGGATTTAAGTAATCTGGTATAGGATTGCCATCACTATCTGTGCCTGTTTCATCATCTCTAGGATTTTGATTTTGAAATTCATTTTCTTCATCACGTGTTTTAACACCATCACCATCATCATCTGCATCTAAATAATCGGGTATATCATCACCATCTGGTTCATCCTTATCTGTGTTTAAAGCTTGTTCCAAAATAAAAACGCCATCTGCATTTAACACACCTTCATCTCTAGTTAACACATTATCCCCGTCATCATCAGCATCTAAATAATCAGGAATTCCATCACCATCAGTATCTTGTGCATTAGGGTAACGACCATTTTCATCAGGTTCACCAGGGTTTTCAAATTCCATGGGAACACCATCATCATCATCTTCTGTTAAAACAGTTCTAATTAAAGCTTCACCACTTTCACTTGTTACATTTTGTGTAATGATAACATCGGGGTTTTGTATATCAACACAAAATAAATTACTAGGTAAGGTGGTATTGCTATAGGTTCTATAATTAAAAGGATTAGTAGTGTTAATTGTTATGGTTTCTTCTCGGGTATTGTCGTCACCAACTTCTAGAATTGTTGCAATCGAGCCACCATTAATTCGTAACGATAAAGACTCTGATGGGTCATTTTTTGTTTTATAAAAAATTAAACTAGATACTCCTTCACAGGCTGAAAGGGTGTCTTCAAAATCAAGTTCAGCTGTAATAATATCGCCATCATCACAAGAATAGTTTAAAAATAAACTTAATGATATTATAACAAAAAATAACTTACGCATGGTGTTTGTGTTTTAAGCAAAAATAATTGAATTGTTATTTATAACGTAGCATATTGCTAATAATTTTAATTGGAGTATTTTTGAACGATTAATTATAATTCAATTTTAAAAAACAGATGCAATCCATTTACTTTGATAATGCTGCAACAACCAAAATACGTAAAGCTGTTATAGAAGCTATTACAAATGTTATGGAAAGCCATTATGGCAATCCATCTTCTTCGCACAGTTTTGGTAGGGCATCAAAGGGCTTAATTGAGAAAGCTAGAAAAACTATTTCTAATCAATTAAATGTGTCTGCTAGCGAAATTATTTTTACCTCGGGCGGTACCGAAGCAGATAATCTAATTTTAAATAGCGCTGTTATAGATTTAGGTGTTAAACATATTATTACCTCTAAAATAGAGCATCATGCTGTTTTACATGCCGTAGAAAAATTAGAAAAAGATTATAAGATAAGCGTGAGTTATGTGAATTTGGATGATTATGGTAATGTTGATTATTTACATTTAGAAACCTTGTTACAATCTGAAGAAAAGACACTTGTAAGTTTAATGCACATCAATAACGAAATAGGTAATACATTAGATATTAAACAGGTATCTCATTTATGCCAAGCGCATAATGCCTTGTTTCATACAGATGCTGTACAATCTGTTGGACATTATAATTTAGATTTAAAAGATACTAAAATTGATTTTTTAGCCGCTGCAGCTCATAAATTTCATGGACCAAAAGGTGTTGGTTTTGCTTTTATTAGAAAAAACTCTGGACTAAAGCCAATATTGGTTGGCGGCGAGCAAGAACGTGGTCTTAGAGCAGGTACAGAGAGTGTACAAAATATTATTGGTTTAGAAACAGCCTTTATATTGGCATACGATAATTTAATAGAAGAAACTAAATACATCCAAAGCTTAAAACGCTATTTTATAGATACGATTAAAAAAGAAATCCCAAATGTGAAATTTAATGGAAATTCAGCGTTTGCAGATAAAAGCACATATACATTAGTTAATGTATGTTTGCCAATACCTCCTAAAAAGGCTGCGATGCTATTATTTCAGTTAGATTTAAAAGGTATTGCCTGTTCTAAAGGAAGTGCTTGCCAAAGCGGAAGCTCTCAAAAATCTCATGTGTTATCGGAGATTTTAAGTGACCATGATTTAGAAAAACCATCTATTAGGTTTTCATTTAGTATTTTTAATACGAAACAAGAAATAGATTACGTGGTTGAGGTTTTAAAGGGACATATATAAAAGTGTTTTTAAAACTTCATCGTCGTTCTAACATTAAATACCCTAGGTGTTAAAAAGTTAGGAATAGCAATTTGCCTTTGTGTACTCACATCTCTAACCCAGGTATTGGTAATGGAGTTTTGAACATCAAAAATGTTAAATATCTCAAAACCAAAAGAAAGTTCTTTAAAAGGTTTTTTCCAACCACTTTCAAATTGTTTTTTAGCGTCAACCAAAACAAACTGTAAGCCTAAATCAGCACGTTTGTAATCGGGTAGCCTACTTTGAAAATCGTAAGGATCTGCAAAACTGGGAGAACCACCAGGCAAACCTGTATTATAAACCAAGTTTAAGTACATTTTTAAATTAGGTACATTGGGTACGTAATCTTGAAACAGCGCAGCAAACTTTAAGCGTTGGTCTGTTGGTCTAGAAATATAACCTCGGTTATTAATGTTTTCTTCAGTCTTTAAATACCCAAAACTAAACCAAGATTCTGTGCCGGGCACAAACTCGCCATTAAGTCTCATATCCAAACCATAAGCATAAGCTTTAGCACTATTGTTTGCTCTGTATCGAATTCTAACGTTTTCTAATGTATACGGATTTACATCTGTTAAATCTTTATAATAAATCTCAGAAGTTAGTTTAAAAGGTCTGTCCCACATTTTAAAACTATAATCATTACCTAAAACAAAATGTATAGATTTTTGAGCTTTAACATTAGGCTGTATCACACCATTTCGGTCTCTAAGTTCTCTGTAAAATGGAGGCTGATAATATAAACCAGCCGAAGCACGAAATAACATGTCTTTATTCCAATTAGGTTTTATAGCAAACTGAGCTCGGGGACTAATGACAGTTTGGTTAGATGATGAAATACCATCGCCACTAACGGACCAATTATGAAGCCTAACACCAGCATTGTACCAAACTTCGCTATTACCCAAAGTACTGCGCTTACTCCATTGGCCATAAGCTTGTATTCTGTTAATTTGCGTTTTATTGGTAGCCCTTACATTTTGAAAAGGTTCTATGGGACCTGTAAACGGTTCGTAAGGTTGTTCGTTTCTAGGGATGGTGCCAGGTGGTCTTATAGAAAACCCAGCAGAATCAATGACTTCCCACTCAACCAAGCGGTCACGAATGTTTTCGTTGGTATACTTTACTGACCATTCTATACGATTTTCTTCAATTGTAAAATCGCCTTTATGTTCAATATTGGTTATAAGCGCATCTAAATCATTTCTACCGTGGTTTAATTGGCTTCCTATACCTTCGCTAAACTCAACTTCTCCTAAATTATCATCACCAATATTACTATTAACAGCACCTAGTCGGTATTGAGCAAAAATATCAAAATATTCTTCTTCTGTAGTGTGGTAGGTCGATGCGATAAGCTTTAAGTTTAAATTATCATTTACAAAATAAGAGCCTTTAAAAGCACCAAATAAGGTTTGGTATCGATCTCTTTCTTGTCCATTATAAAAGACTAGCAGTGCAATAGGTTCACTAAGAGTACCAAAATTAGTTTGTCGTGTTTGTGGTTCGTAATTGTATGTGTTTAAGGATGCATTACCTAAAAAGCTAAGATGAAATTTGTCAGACATTTTATACGTAAAAAAGCCTTGCACATCGGCAAATGAAGGTCTAAAATTTGTTTCTGTTTCTTTTGCATTAACGAGCAAACTGTTGTCTCTATATCGAGCTCCAATGATGCCTGAAAATTTTGAGTCTTTGCTTACATTTTCAATAGAAAGACTGCCGCCTAGTAAGCTTAAATCAGCATTAATTTCAAATTTATAAGGGTTTTTGTATGTAATGTCTAATACAGAGGATAATTTATCACCATATTTTGCTTGAAATCCACCAGCAGAAAAATCTACATTTTGTACTAAATCGGTATTTACAAAGCTTAACCCTTCTTGTTGTCCAGAACGTACTAAAAATGGACGATAAACTTCTATGCCATTTACATAGACTAAGTTTTCGTCATAATTACCACCCCTTACAGAGTATTGCGTGCTCAATTCATTATTGTTACTAACACCAGGTAGTGTTAGTAAAAGGTTTTCTACACCCGCGTTTGCCCCTGGTATTTTTTTTACGGTTTCACGATTTAAGGTAATAATACCTTCAATATCCTTTCTTCGTTTTCCAGAAACTACAACTGCAGCAATTTGTTCTAGAGACGTACTCATAACAGGATAAAACTCTATCGTTTCTCCGTTTTTTAAGTTAAATGAGCTTACTACTCTTTTTTGAGAAATATGGGTAAACTCTACAAGAATATCTTGATTAGAAGGAATAGTTAACGAATAGAATCCATTAACATTTGTTTTAGTACCGTTTGTTCCAGTCTTAATGTTTACGTTTTCAATAGGCTTATTATTTTCATCTAAAATAACGCCTTTAATAGTGGCTGTTTGAGAAAATCCAATAAAAACTATAAAAAAAAATAATGTGGTGGTGAGTGTAAATTT
The DNA here is from genome assembly GCA_947499935.1 of uncultured Algibacter sp. Classification (GTDB taxonomy): domain Bacteria; phylum Bacteroidota; class Bacteroidia; order Flavobacteriales; family Flavobacteriaceae; genus CANMQH01. The sequence goes on from CANMQH010000003.1 coordinate 44,280, forward strand.
TGCTTTCAAGTGTGTAAAAGTTTATTTTCTATAAAATAACGCTTCAAAAGTAGAATTATTTCCAACATTATCTGTAACAATTACTTTTAAATTATTTTTAGTATCTGTAATAACACGATCATTGAAGTCATGAGTTAGTGTATTGGTCTTATAATCATACTCCATTAAAATCCATTTTCCGTTTACGGTTGCCCTGTAGTTGGAAATCCCAGAACCTACATCTGTAATTTTAACTTTTAAATATCGGTATTTACTTAACCATTTATTCTTTTTAAAATTTAAAGGTGTAATGATTGGATTTATAGTGTCTGACGCTAGTGCATAAGTCCCTAATGTTTTAGAACTCGCTGTTAGTTTATCCTTTTTTCTTTTAGTTGATACATATGATGGACGTTTATTATAGCCAATTAATCTTGCAATGTATAGTTTGTCTTTGTCAGCTTTATTGTATTTACTAATGTCGTAAGTAATATTAAAACTTTTCTTAGCTGCTACTGTGTTTTTATGTAAAGTTAAGGTGTCGTTTTGTACCTTAAAATCCATATAAAAATCTTTATAAAACGTATTTGGGTAGAAGTCTACAGAAATAGCACCATCATCTAATTGGATTTTTTGGTCGGCTTTAATGTAGTGAGGCGTTACAGGGCTTTTCTGTTTTTTTATGATTTTTGCTTTTTTTCCTCTAATATTTACAGTGACCCACGAATCGTTGTTTTTGTAATCGGAAACTCTTATTTTGTATACTGCCGATGTGCTATCTTCTATACTAATGATACCATCATTTAATGTAGACTTGTATATGCTTAAAGGGTTGTTTTTTCGGTATAACTTTTGAATTCTTTTTCTTTGGTTTATATAATGTTCGTAATCAATAAGTTGGTTAATGTGTTTCGTTTCATCAAATGAAAAACGTTTAAAATCCAACTCAAAATTTCTGCTACCATTAATAAATGTCTGTATATTATATACGCCATTTGAGTTACTAGCCAAATCTTGTCTATCTATAGTTGCTACAGCAAAACCAATAGCACCATAAGCATCTATATTTTTGGTTGTATAATCCCCATTTTTTAATCTCACTAAAGTTAACTTTTGTTTTTTGTTTTGTTGATTTACATGTGAGTTTTCATCTAAAGGATATGCATAAATAGATTTAACAATGGGATTAATGTTATCTTTTATGTCAATACCAAAAAGCATAGGGTTTATGGGGCGCTCTTTTTTATCGCGAATTTCGTAATGTAAATGAGGTCCTCCAGAGCCACCTGTATTTCCGCTGTAACCAATAAGGCTATCTTTTTTAACGATTAGCGACTCAGCACTCGGGAATAATTCAATTTGAAACGATTCTTTCTTATATTGTTTTTCTTTTATATAGGCTTCTATGGCTGGGGCAAATTTTTGCAGATGGGCGTAAACCGTAGTATAACCGTTTGGATGAGTTATGTATAAAGCCTTACCATACCCATAATGCGCTATTTTTATACGACTCACATAACCGTCTGCAGAGGCTTTAACTCTTAGCCCTGTACGTTGCTGTGTTTTAATATCTAAGCCAGAATGAAAATGGTTAGAGCGCAATTCGGCAAAAGTTCCAGAAAGTATCAATGGAATTTCTAATGGATTGCTAAAATAATCTTGGGGATAGTTATTTTGAGCTTTTAATGATAGCGTGAAAATAAATAATAATAAAAATGTATATCTCATAAGTAAGTATTGTGGCTAAATTATTAATTAGATATGAATGTGACAAGAATAAAGTAAAAATCAAGCCATGGCTTAGTAGTAAATACTTGCGCGTATAATTTTTTTAAATTTTATGTAAAAACAATTGTAAATTATAGCTAGGTATGTTAACTTTGTTTAATCAGTATTGAAATTTGTAAATGGGTAATATAGAAGATGTTGTAGGTTCTTTAGAACACAAGATTGGTAAAGTGTTACACAACTTAGAGCTTTTAAAGCTTGCTAATTTGAAGTTAAATGAAGAATTAGAGGTAACAAAGCAAGAAATTTTAACTCAAAAGAAGCATTTAGCGAATTGGGAAGAAAAATATGAAGCTCTAAAAATGACAAATGCAATACTGGGTAGTGACGATAATAAAAGAGAGACCAAGCTTAAAATAAATGCATTAATACGAGATATAGACCATTGTATTGGTCAACTCTCAGAGTAATGTAAAACAAACTCAATGTCAGAAAAGCTTAAAATAAAGCTGTCTATAGCTAATAGGGTATACCCTTTAACTATAGAATCAAGCCAAGAAGAAGGATTGCGTAAAGCGGCTAAAAACATTGAGATTATGATAAAGCAATTTGAGCAAAGTTATTCTGTTAGAGATAAACAAGATGTTTTGGCCATGTGTGCATTACAATTTGCTTCTCAAGTAGAACAGAAATCTATTGATAAAGCAAGTGTTAGTGAGCATGTAGAAGAAAAGCTTAATGCCCTAAACACTATGTTAGACTCACATTTAGTCTCTTAAACGTTCTTTAAAATAAACTAAAGTTACTGCCTACATTGGTTATTATTTTTGATAAACTCAACGTTAATTCTTTAAAAAGGGTGAGTTTAAGTTGTAAAAGCATGCTGCACTTATTAATTTATTTTAATATTTAGCAGACCCTTGATCAGCTTGTTAGCCCTAAACTTGTTTTTAAGGAGTTTATACAAAACTGTATACTAGTGTAGGCTTTTTTATATACATTAATCAACTAAAATCAATAATGGATAACTCAATTATATTTGGAATAAGTGGTGTTATTTTAGGGCTATTAATTGGCTTTATTATAGCAAAAATGCTTGAAAAAAATAATGCTTCTAAGCTTATAAAAGACGCTAAAAAAACTGCCGCATTAACACTTAAACAAGCCAAGTCTGAAGGTGAAAGCCTTAAAAAAGATAAGCTTTTACAAGCCAAAGAAAAGTTTTTGGAACTTAAGGCAGAACACGAGAAAGTTATATTATCTCGTGATAAAAAAATGGCTGAGTCCGAAAAACGTACAAGAGATAAGGAGTCTCAAATTTCTAATGAGCTTTCTAAAGGTAAAAAGCTTAATGAAAGCCTTGAAATTAAAATTAAAGATTACAATCATAGATTAGATGTTGTTGAGAAAAAACAGCATGAAATAGACAGACTTCACAAAAATCAAGTACAGCAATTAGAGGTTATTTCTAGTCTTTCTGCAGAAGAAGCTAAAGAACAATTAGTAGAATCGTTAAAAGGTGAAGCTAAGAATGATGCTATGGCTTACATTCAAAGTGCAACAGAAGAGGCTAAACTTACAGCCGAACAAGATGCAAAAAAGATTATTATTAATACCATACAGCGTATAGGTACAGAAGAAGCAGTAGATAACTGTGTGTCTGTATTTAATATAGAATCTGATGATGTTAAAGGCCGTATTATTGGTCGAGAAGGACGAAATATTCGTGCCATTGAAGCAGCAACAGGTGTAGAGATTATAGTAGACGATACACCCGAAGCTATCATCTTATCTTGTTTTGACTCTGTTAGAAGAGAAGTAGCTCGTTTATCTCTGCACAAATTAGTAACCGATGGAAGAATACATCCTGCACGTATAGAAGAGATTGTTAAAAAAACACAAAAACAAATAGAGCAAGAAATTATAGAGGTTGGTAAACGTACCGTTATAGATTTAGGAATTCATAATTTACATCCTGAACTTATTAAAATGGTAGGTCGTATGAAATATAGATCATCATACGGGCAAAACTTATTGCAACACTCTAGAGAAGTGGCTAAGCTTTGTGGCGTTATGGCCGCAGAATTAGGTTTAAATCCAAAATTCGCAAAACGAGCAGGTTTATTACATGATATAGGTAAAGTGCCAGATGCCGAAGCCGATATGGAAACACCACATGCTATTTTAGGTATGCAGTGGGCTGAAAAATATGGAGAGAAAGAAGATGTTTGTAATGCTATTGGAGCTCACCACGATGAAATAGAAATGAAATCTTTATTGTCTCCAATAATTCAAGTTTGTGATGCTATTTCTGGAGCAAGGCCAGGAGCACGTAGACAAGTATTAGATAGTTACATACAACGTTTAAAAGATTTAGAAGATATTGCTTTTGGTTTTACAGGTGTAAAAAAGGCATATGCTATTCAAGCAGGTAGAGAATTACGTGTTATTGTAGAGAGCGAAAAAGTAGACGACCAAAAAGCTGCAGATTTGTCATTTAGTATTTCTCAAAAAGTACAAACAGATATGACATATCCTGGGCAAGTTAAAGTTACTGTAATTAGAGAAACACGAGCTGTTAATATTGCTAAATAAAACTTTATTTAGAATAATAATTTTACTTTAAAATTAGGCATTAACAAAAAGAGTAAGCTAAATAGGCTTACTCTTTTTTATTGAGTTTTGTTCAAGAGCGTTCATACTATGCTATAAATTATCTAGTTGATTACTTTTTTTATCTTCACTAATAGTCCAAAAGAAACCAACAAAAAAGAATTGATCTGTTGCGGGTTTTAAAGTTCGTCTATTAAAATTACCATTACCATCTGGTGTATTGGCATATTGATAACCATTTATATTTTTAAACCCCAAAACATTATTAACCGAGGCATAGAGTATTTTTTGTGGGCTAATTAAATAAGCCCAATTAACACTTAAACTGTTAAATGCTGTTGTTTTATCATTTAAAAACCCTTGCTTATTAGGATTAGTAAATGTTCGTCCAGATGCAAAGGCATAACTAAAACCCACTTGGCTACGCCAATCGTTAATCCAATATTTACCTACAATAGATAGGTTATGAGTGTTTGCAAAATTAGGTTGACCCGTTGTGGGATAATTTCTAAAATCACGTTTAGTATCCAATAATGAATAGCTTACCCAATAATCAAAATTTTTAATACTTTTACTATCTCTCCAAAAGAAATCTATGCCCTTTGCAAAACCAAAACCTTCATTGTTATAACGGCTGTTAAAGTTTGCAAACTCAGTATTATATTTCACTAGGTTATTATAATTTTTATAGTAAGCTTCGGCTCTAAACAATCGTTTGTTTCCGTTATATTGATAATTTAAAATATAATGCGATGTGTTTTCAGCTTTTAAATTTTGATTAAATTTTAAGACATTACTAGATGGATTTTGGTAAAATTGACCAAAAGCGAAAGATACTTGGCTTTTTTTAGACGTTTTATAAGCTACAGATAATCTAGGGCTTATTGTAAAGTCTTTAAAGAGTTCGCTATATTCTCCTCTAATACCTGTTTTAAAAGCTAAATTTTTAGATATAAAAATATCAGACTCAGTAAATACGGCTGCTATATTATTATCATAATTCAAGTTTGCATTATCAATATTTTCATTATTGAAATTTTCAGTAAAATTTGTAGAAAAATATTCTGCGCCAAAGTAAAGTTTAAAACGATTGTTTATTTTGTTTTTAAACTTAAGCTTGGTATGTATAGAGTTTTCTGTATTGTTTATACGGCTATTAATTATATTTAACTTGTTATTGGCACGGGTATAGCTCATGCCCCCAAACCAAGACCAAGTATCATTAATTTTACTTTTATACGAACTGTTTACATATAAATTGTTATTGTTTAATTTAAAATATGCGCCATCAGGATTATTAATATCGTCTTGAATTAGTTCAAAATTAGTACGGTCAAAAGCACCATATAGCTTAAATAACCCAGAGTTTGTTTTTTTTCTAAAAACAGTTTCCCCAGATGCAGTTTCAAAAGGTTTAATCCAATTATTTCTATTTGAAAATAGCGCATTATAAGGCGCAAGGTTTATATAAGATGCATTAACACTTAATGAACTTTTTTTCCATTTTTGAGTATTTCCTAGCGTAGCACCAACGCTCATAATACCGATGTCTGTTTTTTCTTGATCGGGCTCATCAATAGTATTTAAAAGTAATACACTAGACAAGGCTTGTCCATATTCCGCAGAGTATCCACCAGTAGAAAACGTAATACCATCAAACAAAAAAGGCGAATAGCGACCTCGTGTTGGTGCATTATTGGTTGTTGGTGTATATGGTGTAAACACTCGAATATCATCTATAAAAATTTGAGTTTCATTGGCATCTCCGCCACGAACAAATAAACGTCCATCTTCGGCAACTGTTGTTGTTCCTGGTAACGTTTGGAGTGCACCAACAAAATCGCCCAATGCGCTGGCTGTGGTAACGACATCTAATGGTTTTAATACGTTTACTTTACTATTATCTCCAGCAGAAAATGTACCTGCAGATAATATCACGGCATCTAAAGTATTAACATCTTCTCGTAATGTAACGGTTATGTTTTTCATATAAGAAACATCGCCTATCATGGTAAATGTTTCATAAGACAAATAGGAAACCACTAATGTTTGTGTTCCTTTTTTAGCTGTTGTAAACGAAAAATTTCCACTAGCATCTGTTGTACTTCCATCATAAGTGCCTTCTAAATATATATTGGCTCCAGATACAGGTGTTTTCTTTTGATTGATAACGATACCGCTAATTTGCGTTTGTGCATGTATTTGAAATGTTATGTATAATGCTGCAATGGTTAGTAAATACTTCATTTTAATTTGTTTATTTTTAGTGATGGTACAAATTTGCAGTAAGACATTGTTTTTTGAAATTCTTAAATGCTGAACTGTAATATATGTATGACGGATTGTTTTGTTGTTTTTAATACATATCACATAATATGGCAAGTCAAAATTTAAATACAAGACCAGAGGATTCTCAAATGTTGATTTCCTATAATCTATTAAGGCGCATTATTGGATGTATAGCTTTTTTGCTACCCATAGTACTTGCTATTGGCGGTATTTTGTATGGTGGATGCACATCTATTGAAAATTCTATAAGTGATTATTACCATACCGAAATGCGAAATATTTTGGTAGGCACATTATGTGCTGTTGCTATGTTTATGTTTGCTTATAGAGGACCAAATAAATCGCATAAAATATCTGGAAATGTGGCATGTTTTAGCGCTTTATGTGTTGCTTTTTTTCCTACTGGTATCGATACAGTTTCTCAATGTGCTACAAATTGTATGGTTTATAAAAGCTATATAAAAACCATACATTTAATATCAGCGCTATCTTTTTTTGGTATTCTAATTTATTTCTCGTTAAAATTGTTTCCATCATCTAAAGATGCTACTGAAATGGTTTGTGAACAAGCAAAAAAAAGAGATACTATATATTACATATCGGGTTATGTTATGCTTAGCTGTATTATTTTAATAGCCTTATACCTTCTTTTTGAAGAGCAACTTATTGTTTTTCGAAATTTTAAGCCTGTTTTTGTATTAGAGTTTGTTGCGTTATGGGCATTTGGCTTGGCTTGGATGGCCAAAGGACAGTTGTTTTTAAAAAACACTGATAATAATTAAAATACTTATTATTAGATTGTTATGATATTTATGGATTGTTATTTAAAATTATTTTTAAATATACTGTAACATTCAAGTAATTTAAGTTACTTATATATTAACTAAACCATACCATTGAACAAAGAATTAGAACATAGTTTTGTTGAACTACTGGAAAAGCATCAAAATATTGTGCACAAGGTTTGTCGCTTGTACACCAATAATTATGATGCTCATAACGATTTATTTCAGGAAATTACCATTCAACTTTGGCGTGCCTATCCTAAATTTAGAGGTGATGCTAAGTTTAGTACTTGGATGTATCGTGTAGGATTAAATACTGCAATTACGCTCTACAGAAAATCTAAACGGACTATAAATACGCAAGATTTTGAAGGCGTTGCATTTAAAATTAAAGCAGAAGATTATGATAATACACAAGAAGAACAATTAAAGGTGTTGTACAAAGCCGTACACCAACTAAACGATATTGAAAAAGCACTTGTGTTTTTATATTTAGAAGACAAAGATTATAGAGAAATTAGTGAAACCCTAGGAATAAGTGAAGTCAATGCGCGAGTGAAGATGAATAGAATTAAGACAAAACTTAGAACCATATTAAATCCGTAAGATTATGGATGAGTTAGATTTATTAAAAAAAGACTGGAATAAGCAACCAGATAATAGCCATAGATTATCCGTTAACGATATCTATCCCATGTTACATAAAAAATCGTCTTCTATTGTAAAGACTTTGTTTTATATAAGCATAGCCGAACTTGTATTTTGGATTTTACTGAATATAATACCTTATTGTTACAGTAATGATTATAGAGAGAAAATGGATTTAGTGTTCAATAGACATATGATAACTGCCATTACTATTATTAGTTATGCTGTTATTTTACTATTTATTTATCTTCTTTTTAAATCATATAAGTCCATTTCGGTAACGGATAGTGCTAAAAAATTAATGAAAAGCATTATTAATACTAGAAAAATTATTAAATATTATGTGATTTATAATTTGATAATGGTATTTATTTCTACAGCATTTGGTATCTTTTATTCAATTAATCATGATCCACAATTTGCAGATTTTTTAAATCATAGTAAAAAGGAAATAATCATTCTTATATTAGTATCTATAGTCACAGTTGGTGTTTTTATGGCCATTATATGGTTGTTCTATAAACTTATATATGGGTTTCTATTAAAGCGTTTAAACAAAAATTATAAAGAACTTGAAAAGTTGGAGGTTTAACATAATGTGCAATTATAATCACTTTGATTATAAGAAAGATTCAACTTCAATAATATCGCCAGCATTCATGTCATTAATGTAAATAGGTCCAATTCTAGCTCTAACTAATCGCAATGTAGGGTAACCAACGGCCGATGTCATTTTACGTACTTGTCTAAATTTACCCTCAGTAAGTGTTATAGATATCCAAGATGTAGGCCCATGTCTATCATCTCTTATTTTTTGAGACGGTTTTGGTATTTTGGGGACATCATTAATTATTTTAGCAATACAAGGTTTTGTCATGTATTTTTTACCATTAAAACCAATTTCTACACCAGCTTTTAGTTGGTTTATAGCATCATTGGTCATGATGCCATCTACTTGGGCATAATATTCTTTCTCAACTTTTTTACTATTAATGTAGTTGCTTGTTTTACCGTCTGTAGTAAGTAGGAGTAGACCTTCGGATTTTTCATCAAGACGACCAATAGGCATAATACCTTCGGGAAAATTACTAAGCTCACCTAAAAACTTCTTAGATTTTTGTTGTTTAGAATTGCTGTAAAACTGACTTAAATATCCAAAGGGTTTATAAATAATAAAATGTCTGTGAGTAGTGGTATGGTCAGTGTCCATTTAAAATACTATAAACAAGTTCTTTAGTAGGATTTTTTCCATTAATTTTAGCTTTAACCATATCAAATGTCATTTTAAAATCGCAGCCTGTTTTGTAATGACTACATCCGTAAGCTGTTTTTCCTTTTATAACATGGCCTGTCTTGCATTTAGGACAAGTTAATACATCTGTTTTAGTGTTTTGAGCCGTTTTGGGCGAAGGCTTTGGTTCTAGTTTTAGTTTAAAATGCTCATCAAATCTTAGAAGACCTTCTTGTGTTCCATTATCGGTTTTAAAACCTTTTAAATTAACTGTAGAGCCTTTTTTTAATAATCGGATAAATTGCTTTTCCGATATTTTTTTTCCTCCAAAATTAAAGGCGAGAACAAAATCGCAACCTGATTTATAATCACTGCAACCATAGGCGCTCTTCCCTTTTATAAGCGATGCTTTTTTACATTTAGGACAAAGTTCACTAAGGATTCCAGATTGTTTTATAGCTGTAGCCTTTGCGGTTCTGTTTTTTATAACTGTGGCTTGAGATATATTGGCTCGTTTGGTTTCACTACGCACTTCGTATACCAAAGCGTCTACCATGTGTTTCATGTTTTTTATAAAAGCCCCAGCACTAAAAGTCCCTTTTTCTATATCTTTTAATTGTTTTTCCCAAGAGCCGGTTAATTCTGCCGATTTTAATAAATTATTTTGGATGGTATCAATCAATTGAATACCTGTTACTGTTGGTAAAACTTGCTTTTTATTTCGTTTAATATATTTTCTTTTAAAAAGCGTTTCTATAATATTGGCCCGTGTAGACGGTCTGCCTATACCATTTTCTTTCATTAAATCTCTCAATGCTTCATCATCTACTTGCTTGCCAGCAGTCTCCATGGCTCTTAATAATGTAGCTTCTGTATATTGATTAGGTGGTTTTGTTTCTTTTTCTAAAAACGAAGGCTCATGAGTGCCTTTTTCGCCTTTCTCAAAAGCGGGTAAAATACCAGATTCTTTTTCTTTTGCGTTTGGATTTTCAAAAACAATACGCCAACCTTTTTCTATAATTTCTTTTCCAGTAGTTTTAAATGCAACGTTAGCTGCATTACCAATAACGGTGGTATTAGAAACTGTGCAATCATCATAAAAAACGGCTATAAAACGCTTTACAATAATATTGTAAACCTGCTGCTGGTTGTATTGCAGATTTATTTGAATTCCAGTAGGAATTATAGCATGGTGATCGGTAACTTTTTTATCATTAAAAACCTTGGTAGATTTCTTGATTTTTTTACCTAAAAGTGGTTGGGTTAATACAGCGTAATTTGTTAATTTCTGAAGAATACCAGATACTTTAGGATATATATCGTTTGGTAGAAACGTAGTATCTACTCTTGGATAGGTAACTACTTTTTGTTCGTACAATTTCTGAACAATTTTTAAGGTTTCATCTGCCGAAAATCCAAATTTAGTATTACAATACACTTGTAAACCTGTTAAATCAAAGAGTTTAGGGGCGTATTCTTTTCCTTTTTTCTTGGTAATAGATTGTATTTCAAAATCACTTTCTTTGACCTTGTTTGCCAAGGCTTCGCCATCTTCTTTTTTAAGAAAACGACCATCTTCATAACTAAAAAGGGTGTCTCTATAAAGCGTTTGTAATTCCCAATAGGGTTGAGGTTTAAAATTCTCTATATCCTTAAAACGATTAACCACCATAGCTAATGTTGGTGTTTGTACACGCCCAACAGAGAGTACTTGTTTATAACCTCCATGTTTTACAGTATATAACCTTGTGGCATTCATGCCTAATAACCAATCGCCTATGGCTCTAGAAAAGCCTGCGTAGTATAAATTATCGTAATCTTCAGAAGGTTTTAAGTTTTCAAAGCCTTCTTTAATAGCCTCGGTAGTTAATGATGAAATCCATAAACGCTGGACTTTGCCTTTGTACTTAGCCTCATTCATAACCCAACGCTGTATAAGTTCACCTTCTTGCCCAGCATCACCACAATTTATAACAACTTCAGCTTTATCAAATAAGCTTTTTACAATTTTAAATTGTTTCTCAATACCAGAATTCGAGACTACTTTAGTTTCAAATTTTTCTGGGAGCATGGGTAAATTATTTAAATCCCAGCTTTTCCAATAAGGTTTATAATCATTAGGTTCTTTTAATGTACATAAATGTCCAAATGTATAGGTAACAGCATAACCATTGCCTTCGTAATAGCCATCACGTTTTGTGCTTGCTCCTAAAACAGAAGCAATTTCTCGGGCAACACTAGGTTTTTCGGCAATGCAGACTTTCAATGTTATAAACTTGGATGTAAAAATTTAACACTGCAAAATAGAAATTTTGAATAGGATTTTGAAGCGGAGTTATTAAGAGTTATTAACGTTTGTGGTATTGCTTAATTTAGAGTGTTTCTTTGGGTATTATTAGATTTTAAATTACTTTCCTTTAACTAAAGCCATAATACCAATAATAGGCCCAATAGCAAGTATGGCGTAAATACTGTTAGAATCTGTACTAGCTCTTAATAAATTTAAGATTTGAATACTTATTATAGTAATAAAAAAACCAATACAATTTACAATAGTTAATGCTGTACCTTTTATTTCGGCAGAAGCATTTTTTGCCACTAATGTTGAGAATAAAGGAGAATCTGCAATAACAACCATGCCCCAAAAAAATAAAAACAGGAGAAATACACTTTCTATTGGGGTGGAAAATACAAAAGGTGACATTAAACAACATATACAAGATAACACCAAAGCGGCAAACGCTGTTTTTTTAACACCTTTATTTTGAGCTATATATGCGCCAAGTATGCAAGCCAATCCGCCAATGCCAATAATTAGAAATGAGAATAATGGTGTGCTAAACGAAGCATTGGTATTTGTTAATTTGTAGGTTTTTAATATAATAGGTACAAAAGCCCAAAATGCATATAACTCCCACATGTGACCAAAATACCCAAAAGCTGCCATGCGAAAGTTTTTATTTTTAAATATTTTGAATACATCTTTAATATTTAAACGTTGTCCTGCTTTGCGATACGGCCCATCTGGAACTAATAAAATCATTAATAAACCACCTAATATGGCTAGCGAAGAGGTTATTATTAAAACACTTTTCCATGGTAATGAACCAGATATTTCTTTTAATAAATGCGGAAATGCGGTTCCTAGCACTAAGGCGCCTACTAAAAAACCTAACGATTTCCCTAAGCCTTTATCATGATAGTCTGCGGCAATTTTCATCCCAACGGGATATATTCCTGCAAGAAAAAAACCTGTGAAAAACCTAAGAATAAGCATGCTTACTAATGTGTTACCTTCCCAAATAATCCCTAGATTAAATAAAGCGCCAATAATGCCGCTAAATAAAAATACTTTAGATGGCGAATACCGATCAGAGATGGTAAATATACCAAACACAAATGTGCCAAAAATAAAACCAAACTGAACAGATGATGTTAAGTGAGCCAAAGCATTGTCGTTAAAGTTAAAACTTGTAACGATGTCATTCATAATACCATTTCCTGCAAACCAAAGCGATGTGCAACAAAATTGTGCCATTACAATGACAGATAAAATAATGTTTTTAGGTTTCACTAGGCGTTTAGCTAACTAACATAATTAGAGATGTTGTAATATTATAAAAGTAACTATTTTATATAATTACCATTTTCTTAGCTTATTCAGTTCTTCTTGTTCTTCTAATTCTTTTTGAGGAATAACCTTTAAAAATGAAGGATGTTGCTCTATGGCGTACTCTATTTTTTTAACAATATCTTCGGTGCTTTCATTATCATAATCTATGTCTAAAGGTTCTTTTATTTCCATAGATTGTAAAATGTTTTTCTTTTTAATACGCAATCCTTTTTTATCAAATGAACGACGAAAACCATCAATAACTATAGGGACTACAATGGGTTTGTAACGTTTAATAATGTGTGCAGTTCCTTTTCTAATAGGCTTAAAAGGTGTTGTTGTCCCTTGAGGGAAAGTAATAACCCAACCATCATCTAGTGCTTTCCCTATACTGGAAATATCACTCATTTTAACCTGCCTATTTACATCTTTTCCTTGGGCTCTCCATGTTCTTTCTATACTAATAGACCCCATATAGGCTAATATTTTAGGCAATAATCCTGCTTTCATGGTTTCTTTAGCTGCTACATAATATAGATTAAGCTTTGGGTGCCATATATAACCAATATTTTTTATAGAGTCGTTTCTACCACTTAAACTCGCATTAAATACGTGAAACATGGATACAACATCTGCAAAATAAGTTTGGTGATTGGATATAAATAAAACGTTGTTATTTGGTAAGTTTTTTATAACCTCAGAACCTTCAATTTGTAATTCATTAAAACCTCTAAAGCGTCTGTGGGTAAGCAAACCAAAAATTCTGATTAGCCATTTTTTTACAAATAATATATGTCCGAATGGATTTTTTTTAAATAATCCCATAAAAAGTACTCGAAATTTAATTGGGTTAGGTTACAAATGTAGTAAATCTAAAAAACTAGAGAACTTCTTTTAACAGGTCTTTTACCTCACTAAGTATCATTGCGGTTGCTCCCCAAACAACATAATTGTTTAATTTAAATGCAGGTACTTCAACATCAACACTGTAGGATGTTTTTACTATTTTATTGGTCAGTGATTTATCATTTAAAAAATCTGTTAAACTAATTTCTAAAACAGCTTCTACTTCGTCATCCTGCTTTATAAAAGCGGGTGTGTTTTTAGTAATCGCTATAAAAGGTTGTACATAAAAATTACTGGGTGGTATGTAAACTTGCGACACTTTTTTTACAATTTTAATGGTTTCTATGGGCACACCTACTTCTTCAAAAGTTTCTCTAAGTGCTGTGTCTTTTAGTGTTTTGTCGCTATTTTCTAATTTACCACCAGGGAATGCGATTTGAGCAGAGTGAACGCCCTTGTATGTTTTGCGTAAAATTAAAACAAACTTGGTTTGTTTATTATTATCGGGGTAAAAGAGTGCTAAAACGCCTGCTTGTTTTGCATTTTTAATGGCTTGTTTTTGTTTAGCCAGTAATGCTCTACGAAATGGTGGAACCATTTTAATATGCGAACTTTCGCCTGTAAGCGGTATATTTTCTATTTTTGATATTGATTGTATAAAATCTTGAAAATTCATTTATGAAATATATAATGCTTATATGTTTTTTTTTCACGTTTATTAGCTGTGAAGATAAACAATCCAAAAATAAAGTAATACCTCAAAAAACAGTATCTAAAGATGTTGACAACAGTAAAGCCGATAAAGAGGGTAAGGCTAATAAAGATTCTAATAAGTTAGACTCCAAAAATGCGATGGAGTTTTTCTTGCAATATGATAAACATCATAAAGAAAATAAAGTAAGAATAACTACAGACCTTGGAGCAATTGATATTTTGTTATTTAATGAAACGAAATTTCATAGATCCAATTTTATCTTTTTAACCAAGAAACAATATTTTAATGGTACTCAGTTTTACAGAGTTATTAATAATTTTATGGTGCAAGCAGGTAATAGTGATGACCAGAAGACTATGAATAAGCGTAATACCATTGGAAGGTATTTATTGCCGCCAGATACAAAAAGAGGGTTTAAACATGATAGAGGTGTTATTTCTATGCCGAGTAGCGAGATAGATAACCCACATAAACTAGCCTCTCCATATGAGTTTTTTATTGTGCAACAAAAAGGCGGTGCACATTATCTAGATGGTGACTATACTATATTTGGAAAGGTGATAAAAGGTATGGATGTGGTAGATAAAATAGCAGCTGTAGAAACCGATGATGGCGATTGGCCTAGAAAAAATATTTATATTAAACATGTAGAAATCATTCCGTGAGAAAAACAAATACAACGTGTCTTATATATTTGGAAACAGGCTATTGTTATGATTTTCTTGGATGAAACTGTTCTATAACTTGAGTTAAATGGCTTTTGTCTAGGTGTACATAAATTTCTGTGGTGGTTATACTCTCATGGCCTAGCATAAGCTGTATGGAACGTAAATCGGCTTTGTTTTGCAAAAGATGTGTCGCAAATGAATGCCTAAATGTATGCGGAGAAACATTTTTTTTCAATCCTATTTTTAAGACCAGTTGCTTAATAATGGTAAAAATCATAGCTCGGGTTAACTGTCTACCTCTTCTGTTTAAAAATAATGTATCCTCAAAACCTGTTTTAATAGGTGCGTGATTGCGCACTTCGTTTATGTAAATATTAATGTATTTTTTGGTAAGGTCTACTATAGGTACAAAACGTTGTTTGTCGCCTTTCCCCGTTACTTTTATAAAACCTTCGTCAAAAAATAAATCTGAAATTTTTAAATTTAATAACTCACTTACTCTAAGCCCGCAACCATATAGGGTTTCTAATATGGCCCTGTTGCGTTCGCCTTGTGGCTTGCTTAAATCTATAGCTTTAATAATACTATCTATTTCTTTTTCAGAGAGTATATCAGGAAGTTTTCTGCCTGTTTTAGGAGACTCTATAAGCTCTAAGGGGTTGTCTGGTCTATAATCTTCAAAAACTAAATAATTAAAAAAGCTACGTAATCCAGAGATTAATCGAGATTGCGACCTCGCATTAATATGTTTTGCAACATTATAAATAAAGTCTTGGATGGTCTCTAAGGAGATATTAATAGGTGATAGGTTAATATTATTTGTATTTAAATACACCATTAGTTTTTCTACATCTAGTGTATAATTATCTATAGAGTTTTTAGATAAACCACGTTCAATTTTTAAATATAATTGATAGTCTTTTAATACGTTTTGCCATTTCATTAGAGTAAAAGTAATTATTATTTAATCCTAAAACCTAAATTATTTATTTTTTGAGGTAACATAGTAATGTATTTGATAGAATATTATTTTACTAACCTAAATTTACCATTGGTTTGTCTTTTTTATCGATTAAATGCGTTTTATGCCGACAAAATATTTATTTTTATAAGCTTTTTCTTTCTTTTTTGGTTTAAATATAACTGTTTAGCGGTGTTTTTTAGGGTTTTAAAAACTTGTTAATCAGTTGTTTGTGTGTTTTTTTGGGATTTATTAACGATTTTTCTTGTTGGATAAATATGGTTATAATAGTTTTGCCGTAATCAAACTTAAAACAATATTATATTATGAAAAATTTATTTTTATTATCAATTATTGCAGTTTTTGCTATTGGGAGTGTAAATGCTCAGGACGATTCAACAGGAGGTTTTACTGGAGGAGACATTTATGTATCTGGTTCAGTTGGTTTTAATAGTACAAAAACCGGTGATGCTAAAAGTAACGAATTTACATTTTCACCTTCTGTGGGATATTTTATTAGTGATAACATAGCTCTAGAAGCTAGTTTATTAATAGGGTCTTCTGAAGATGCTGGTGACAATAAAACTTCATCTTTTGGTGGAGGTTTAGGTGCTAATTATTTCTTTACGCCTGATAGTCAATTTTCTTTTATTTTGGGTGCAGGTTTAGTTTATGTAAACTCTAAATTAGAGCCTAATGGTGGAGGAGAAGCTAAGACGAACACTTTTGCTGCTTCTGTAAGACCAGGGTTAAACTATTTTGTATCTGATGCTTTTGCTTTAAGAGCTTCAATAGCTGCTCTTTCATATTCTAGTTCTAAGCCTGATTTTTCTGGTGCTGATGCTACAAATAACTTTGGACTTAATGTAGATTTTTCTGATATTAACTTTGGAGTTATTTACAAGTTCTAATTAGACAATTATATAGATATATTTAACCCGAAGCTTTTTAGCTTCGGGTTTTTTATGTTAAAAATTTTGAGTGTTGGTATTTTATTAAATCAAATAATTAATTTTCACCGATTAAATACGTTTTATTTTGATAAAGTGGTTAATAGCTTTTTTTTGTTGTTTAAGTAATGAATTTTAAATAATTGAATATCAGTGTTTTATTTTGTTTTTTGGGATTTATTAACGATTTTTCTTGTTGGATAAATATGGTTATAATAGTTTTGCCGTAATCAAACTTAAAACAATATTATATTATGAAAAATTTATTTTTATTATCAATCATTGCAGTTTTTGCTATTGGGAGTGTAAATGCTCAAGAGGTTAAATTTGGTGCAAAAGCAGGTGTTAATTTCGCCTCTTTGAATGGTGATGATTCTGGTGAGCTAGATTCTAGAACTTCGTTCCATATTGGTGCAGTAGCAGAAATTATTATTTCAGACAAATTTTCAGTTCAGCCAGAATTACTTTATTCAGGACAAGGTGCAAAATTCGAAGAAACTTTTTTAGACGAAAAGTTTGAATCTACATTAAAGTTAGATTATTTAAACATTCCAATCATGGCAAAGTATTATGTATATGAAGGATTAAGTGTTGAGGCAGGACCTCAAATTGGTTTTTTACTTTCAGCAGAATCTGAAGATAAAGAAGATGGAGAAACTGAAACTGCAGATGTAAAAGATCAGATTAGTAGTATAGATTTTGGATTAAACTTCGGTTTAGGTTACAAGTTAGAAAACGGATTAAATTTTGCTGCACGATATAACTTAGGATTATCAAATGTTTTTGATGATTCTGATGATGATTCAGATGATTTTAAACAACAAAACGGCGTATTCCAAATATCTGTTGGGTATACGTTCTAAAAATATTTTGTTATTTTTTGAAATAGAACCGAAGCTTTTTTAGTTTCGGTTTTTTTGTGTAATATCTTTATCTAGTTTTAAGTAACTAATAAAGCTGAACAAAATTTATATTATTTAGCTTTTTTAATTTGTGTTTTTTTTAAACAATTAAAAAAAGGATATTTAAATAATAGATTATAAAAGAACTCTTAATATCCCTATCATTAAATGTTATTTTACTCTAATATATGATTTATTTATGAGAACTGGATATTGAATAAAGTAGAAGTGTATGCTGTCTATTTATATAGTAGTAAAACCATAAAATATAATTTTATTAATTATTTTTTCTTTGATTTAAATTTAATAAATAGGAAAAGCCGCTAAATTTACATTCAGCGGCTTTTAAATATTTTAAAATATTATGAACTTAAAGTCCAGGATATTTATCAGTAATAATGTCAATTAAATCGATTATTGCCCATACAAATATACCTCCTAAGGTAATAATGAATAAAACATTCCAGTACCATGGGCTACCTAAGTACCATCTGTGCGCAGCAAATCCACCTAAGAAAAACCATAATAGCAATGCTGTAACTTTGTCTTTACTAGCAACGGCCGCTAAAGGTGTAATAACTTCGCTAAGATTGGCGTCATCAGATGTGATTTCGGCATTTGTAGTTGTAGCAACTGTTCTCTTAACAGGAAATGATGCATAACTGTTTGAACATCGCTACTAATAAAGTAAGTAATAATTTAATTTTCATAATTAATTGGTTTATGTTTGTTAGTGCAAAATATAAAAAATAACTTAATTTATGAGAAATAGCTTTCTTTTTATATTAATCTTTTCTGTTTTTAATATATGTATATCACAAAATCAATACGAATTTGTTGGTGGTATTAAATTAAACGATTCGTTAGTAATACCTTACACGGTTAGTTTTGCCGAAAATAATGGTAAGATTTCTGGCTATTCGGTAACAGATTTGGGTGGAGAGCATGAAACACGTTCTAACATATATGGTAAGTATAGTTTAAATGATAAAGCATTGACTTTTAAAGAAACGGGTATAGTTTATACTAAGTCTCCAGTTTCTCAACAAGATTTTTGTTTTCTTAATGTTACCATAAAATCGTTTGTTTTTGGTAAGTCAGAAAAAATAAAATCTAATTTTGTTGGTTTGTTTTCTGATAACACGGAATGTATTAATGGAGAATTATTGCTTAGCTCAAAAGAAAAGGTAGATGAAAGAATGAAGAAAATGGTTAAGAAGATTAATAAATCCAAAAAAATAGCAGATAGCATTAAGCAAAAATTGAATCTGTTAAAGATGATGGATACCATGAAGATGAATGTTTTAAAGAAAGATGAAACTTTAAGTGTTTTTACAAAATCGAATACTATTAAATTAATTATTTTTGATGGAGGAAAAGAAGATGGTGATAAAATTTCAATACTAGTAAATAATAAAGTCGTATTAAGTGGATATGAGGCTAAAGCAGATAAAAAAATTATATCTATACCTATAACCAAAGAAAAAACCTCTTTGGTTATTCAAGCCGTTAACGAGGGTGAAATTGCTCCCAATACAGTTATTGTAGAAATAGATGATAATGATAATTTAATAAAAGCATTATCTAATTTAAAGAAGCATGAAAAAACTCAAATAGATATTTTGAGAACTAAAAAGTAAAACTTCAATAGTTTAAAACTATTATAACATGAAAAAACTAATCATAATCAATGGTCCTAATTTAAATTTATTAGGAAAACGCGAGCCAAATATTTATGGCAGTTTAACATTTACAGAGTTTTTAGATGAAGTTAAGGCGAAGTATAAAAATATATTTATAGATTATTTTCAATCTAATATAGAGGGAGAGCTTATAGATAAACTCCAAGAGGTTGGTTTTAGCTACGATGGTATTATTTTAAATGCCGCAGCATATACGCATACTTCGGTTGGTATAGGAGATGCTGTTAAAGCTATTGAAACTCCTGTTGTAGAGGTGCACATCTCTAACACGTTTAATAGAGAAGAATTTAGGCATCAATCTTATATATCGCCTAATGCAAGAGGTGTTGTTTTAGGTTTTGGGTTACAGAGTTATGAGTTGGCTATACAAAGTTTTTAAAGCCTGATTAGTTTACGACCAGATATAAAATAAAAAAACGTCTAAAATTTAAATTTTAGACGGTTTTTGTATAATATTCTTTTAATTAAAACTGATAACGAATACCTAGAGCGATATCAAAATCTAAATCATCGGTAAAATCGCCAAAACCAAATTCTGGTCTAAAATCTAGGGATAGTAATAAAGGAATATCAAAATTATATTCAATACCAATATCTCCAGCTACAAAAAAAGCCGTTTCACTATTTCCATTAAATTCTTTTTTTCCAGAAAATGATGCTATACCGCCCCCAGCACCAGCATACCAATTAAAAGAGCCGTCTAAAGCATATACCCATTGGTATAGCCCAGTAAGTTTAAAAGCATCAAAATTACTACTATTTCTCCATCCTAGGTCGGCTTCTAAACGATTGTTATCGCCCAATGCACGTTGGTATGATACTTCGGCACCAAGACCATCGCTATCTCCTAATCTTAAGCCAATGGCATTTTCAGAGATGTCTTGAGCATTCAATGTAAATGTTAATCCTACTATTGCTAATACTAATAAAGATAATGTTTTCATAAATGTTATAATTTTAGTTATATACGATTGATTTAATACAAAACGCTATCGTATCTAAACAAATAACGTTCCAAATTAAAAATAGATACAACTATTTTATATTCATGTTGGTGCTTTCAAAAATTTTATCGGCAGAATCCGCTATAAAGCCTTTAAAAAGCTCGTTTCCTTGTTTATATCGGTATGCAAACTCGTAATAGCATGATGTTATTTCTTGTTTACCATCTTCAAATTCTACCCAAATTTTGTCTGCTAAGATACTAGACTGTTCTAGAAATTTGTCGCTATTACCCTTAATCTCACCACCAGAAGCATTCATTTTAAATCCGTTAGTTTTTAGAAATGTATTAACCGCTTTTAAATCATTAAACGTATCCAAATGGTTTACACTTACTGTAAAATGGTTGGCACAAAAACCGTTAACATATAACCAAGCAGCATATTCAGATTCTTTAAGTAGGTTTGCGTATAAACTATAATTTAAATTACCCCATAAACGTCCAGAAAGTACTAAGTCTTCTATGTTTAATGTGTTAAAATCAATATCGTCTAGCATGGTACTTACGGCATCTTTTAATGTAGAAGAAAATTCGCTAGTTATTAACTGACTTATAAATATTAAGGGCGCGGTTTTATCTGTTTTGTGTTCAAAATGTTTAGCGTATAATTTTTTCTTAGTAAAATGATAATCGTTTTTATACACGTAGCCATTATTAATAAATATTGTAGCCAAGGCATCAATGTTTATTCTTGGGTCGTCAAATGTTCTAAAAGCAATATGGTCATTAATAATTTGGTTGCCTTCAGATTCAAATAAGTGCTTAACCTTTTCGGCAGAAGGTGTCCGTGAAGAATAATCCTTCCAAAGTTTTTCAAACAATTGTGTAGTGCTCATAATAAAATGTTTTATTCAAAAATAAAGGATATATGTTTTATAGTAACCTATTAATGGTTAAATTTGTTTTAATTAGTATTAATTTTATTTATAATAACTATTTTTTGATTAAATAAAAGTCAATATGATTATATTTAAACCTGTTTTTTTATGATTGTCTATCAACTTGATTATGTAGACAAGCAAATTATTTTAGCACTTAAGGCTAATGCTCGTAAATCGTATACTAAAATTGCTGAAGATCTTAAAATCTCTAATTCTTTAGTACATCAGCGTATTAAAAAAATGAAGGATGAAGGCATTGTTAAAAAAGCAGATCTAATATTAGATGAAAAAAAAATAGGATATAGTACCAAGGCCTATGTGGGTATTCGGCTAAAAGAAGCCCATTTTGCAGAGACCGTGGTGCAATCATTACATACCATACCAGAAATAACGGAATGTAATTATGTTTCGGGTAAATATGCTATTTTTATACTTATATATGCCAAGGATAATGATCATTTAAGGTCTATTTTATACAATAAAGTACATTTAATTGATGGTGTAGGCGGTACCGATTCTTTTATTTGTTTTTCTACTAATTTTGATAGATCAGTACCCGTAATTTAAAAGGATATGATGAAAGAAAAGTTGCAGGAACTAAATCTTAGCCTAAGTGGCGATTTAATATTTGACGATTTAATAAAATCCATTTATGCTACAGATGCCTCGGTGTATAGAATTTTACCATTGGCCGTAGCTTACCCTAAAAATAATGAAGATTTAAAACAGCTTATAAACTTTGCTAAATCTAATAAAACCTCTTTAATTCCAAGAACAGCAGGGACTTCGCTAGCAGGACAATGCGTAGGTGAAGGTATTGTGGTAGATGTGTCAAAATATTTTACAAGCATTTTAGAGTTAAACGAGAGCGCCCAAACTATTACTGTGCAACCTGGTGTTGTACGTGATGCCTTAAATAATTATTTAAAACCTTTTGGTCTCTTTTTTAGTCCAAATACGTCTACATCTAACCGATGCATGATTGGTGGTATGGTAGGTAATAACTCGTCTGGCACAACATCAATTCAATATGGTATTACAAGAGATAAGGTTTTAGAAATGCACACTGTATTAAGTGATGCTAGCGAGGTTGTTTTTAAAAATATATCATCTGAAGCATTTTTAGAAAAGACAAAGCTAAATTCTTTAGAAGGTCATATTTACAATACTGTATATTCAGAATTAAAATCAGAAGGTGTACAAAACCAAATTAGAGAACACTTTCCAAGACCTGAAATACATCGAAGAAATACAGGATATGCTATAGATGAGTTAATTAAGTCCAATGTGTTTTCTAACAACCCTGAGGCATTTAACATGTGTAAGTTACTCTCTGGGAGTGAAGGTACTTTGGCATTTACAACAAAAATTACTTTAAAACTAGATAAGCTACCGCCTAAAGAAAGTATTATGGTAGCCGCACATTTTGACAGTATAGAGCTTTGTATGAATGCTGTAGCGTTGGTTATGAAGCATAATTTGTACACTTGCGAAATGATGGATAAAACCATTTTGGATTGTACAAAACATAATAAGACACAACAAGAAAATAGACGTTTTGTAGTTGGTGATCCTCAAGCTATATTAATGTGTGAAGTTAAAGCGCACGATATACAAGACATTCAAATCTTAGCTGATGCATTGGTTAAGGATATAGAATCGTCTGGGCTGAGTTATGCTTTTCCTATACTTAAAGGTAAAGATATTGATAAAGCCATGATATTACGAAGCGCAGGGCTTGGTTTATTAGGTAATATTATTGGTGATAAAAAAGGCGTAGCTTGTATAGAAGATACAGCTGTAGCGCTCCCAGATTTGTCAAATTACATTACTGAATTTACTGCTATCATGAAAGGTTACAAGCAGGATGCTATTTATTATGCGCATGCTGGTGCTGGCGAAATCCATCTTCGTCCTATTTTAGATTTAAAAAAACGTACAGATGTTGATTTATTTAGAAAAATAACAACCGATGTGGCGCATTTGGTAAAAAAGTATAAAGGCTCTATGAGTGGAGAACATGGCGATGGTATTGTTCGTGCCGAGTTTATTCCGCTTATGATAGGAGACGAAAATTATCAGATTTTAAGACGAATAAAAGCGGCGTTTGATGGCGATAATATATTTAATCCAGGTAAAATTGTTGATGCTTTGCCTATGGATAAAGCATTGCGTTACAAACCCAATAGGGCAGAATCTAACATAGAAACACTATTAGATTTTTCAAGCTCGCAAGGCATTTTACGTGAAGCAGAAAAGTGTAATGGCTCTGGCGATTGTAGAAAACTTCCAGAATTTGGTGGTACCATGTGCCCTAGTTATCGCGCCACAAGAAATGAAAAAGATACAACCCGAGCTAGAGCAAATGCTTTGCGGGAGTTTTTAACACAGTCCGATAAGGTTAATAAGTTTAATCACAAAGCATTAAAAGATGTTTTCGATTTGTGCTTAAGTTGTAAAGCTTGTGCTAGCGAATGCCCGAGTAGTGTGGATGTAGCGAGTTTAAAAGCAGAATTTCAGTATCAATATCAAAAGGAAAATGGCGTGTCACTTCGCACAAAGCTATTTGCTTACAATAATAAGCTTAACACGTATGGCAGTATTTTACCTAAGGTTACTAATTTTATGTTTTCTAATGGTTTAACATCTTCAATATTAAAGAAATCGTTAGGTATAGCTAAAGAAAGAAGGCTACCTTTATTGTCAAATAAAAGTTTAAGTCATTACTTAAAAAATGATTATAACGAGACGTTAGCTAAGAAAACAATAAAAACGGTTTATTTTTTTAATGATGAGTTTACCAATCATTTAGATGCCTCTATAGGTAAAGATGCTCTTTTATTATTAAAAGCTTTGCACTATAATGTAGTGGTGTTAAATCATGTTGAGTCTGGCCGAGCTTTTTTATCAAAAGGGTTATTAAAACAAGCTAAACAATTAGCTAATAAAAATGTATCTGTTTTTAAAGATAAAATTTCAAAAGATACACCGCTTATAGGTATTGAACCTTCAGCAATATTAACGTTTAAAGACGAGTATTTAAAATTGGCAGATGATAAGATAGCTGCTAAAACTATTGCAAGCCATACTTATTTAATAGAAGAATTTATTCAGGACGAGATAACGCAAGGTCATATTAAACCAGAACAATTTACTTTAGATACTAAAATTATAAAATTCCATGGCCATTGCCACCAAAAGGCGATGAGCAATCAATTATCGAGTTTTACTGTTTTAAACTTACCTAAAAATTACAAGGTTACTATTATTCCAAGTGGTTGTTGCGGTATGGCAGGAAGTTTTGGATATGAAAAAGAACATTACCATGTGAGTATGAAAATAGGAGAACAGACATTGTTTCCTGCAATTAAAAAAGCTGCAAAAGATATTATTATTTCAGCCAACGGCACAAGTTGCAGACATCAAATTAAGGATGGTACAAACAGAAATGCTAAGCATCCCATTAGTATTCTTAAAGGAGCATTATTGCTTAAGTGAATTTTTTTGTAAATATAATATTAAATAATATTTAGTTTTAGAGATATTTCACACGTATGATTATATACTTTTTATTAGGAAATATATTTTGAATACATGTTAAGTGCGTAATTTGACCTTTAAATTCTATTTTTAAATATATATTGGTTAATATATTTTGTTTTAATTAAGTATTATTCAATGAGATTGGCAAGTAGCTTATACTAATCACATTATAATCCGATAATTTTGCTTTTAATCTAAAAGTAATACATTCATTTTCCTAGGAAATATCTATTATGTAATTTTGTTCTCCCTCAGAATTTACACATTAACTAAAAAATTATACAAATTGCTATGGATTTATCAAATGTCCTAGACCTGTTATGGGTTATTATTGCCGGAATCTTAGTATTCTTTATGCAAGCGGGTTTTACACTACTAGAAGCAGGTTTTACACGCGCCAAAAACACAGCCAATATTGCCATGAAAAACATTGTAGACCTTTTTATAGGTACTATTGCGTTTTGGGCTGTTGGTTATTCTCTCATGTATGGAAATACAATTAGTGGCTTTATTGGCGAGCTTACCATGTTTTATATAGAGCCAGGTGATATGCACAATTTATTTTATCAAACGGTCTTTTGTGCTACAGCGGTAACCATAATATCTGGTGCTATTGCCGAACGTGCAAAATTTACAACATATGTACTTTTTGCATTTATTTTTACAACATTTATTTACCCTATAGCTGGGCATTGGATTTGGCAAAGTAAGGGTTGGTTAACCCAAATGGAATTTATAGACTTTGCAGGTGGTACAGCCGTACATGTAATGGGGGGTTTTGCAGCATTAATATACACAATTCTTATTGGACCACGTCATGGTAAATACAATGCAGATGGGACTACAAATACAATTCCTGGACATAGTAAATTGTTTGCTGTATTGGGAGTATTTATTTTATGGATGGGTTGGTTTGGTTTTAATGCAGGATCTACTTTGGCTATTACAGGAGAGAGTGCTAATACAGTACCTCTTATTATTTTAAATACAAATTTATCAGCAGGTGCAGGTGGTATTCTTGCGTTGGTAATTACTTGGATTAAATATAAGAAAGCAGATATTTCAATGACATTAAATGGTACTTTAGCCGGACTGGTTGGTGTTACAGCAGGATGTGCCTCTGTAGAGCCTGCAGGAGCTCTAGCTATAGGTGCTATTTGTGGTATTTTAGTGTCTATATCATCTGAATTTATGGAGAAAAAATTGAAGATTGATGATGCTGTTTCAGCTTTTTCAGTTCATGGTATCGCTGGACTTATGGGTACCATTTTAATTGGTTTTTTTGCTACCGAGAATGGTGTTCTTTACGGTGGTGGTTTTAATCAGTTAAAAATTCAGGCAATAGGTGCTTTTTCTGTGGCATTATGGGCCATTGTTGCATCTTTTATTATTATAGCTATTTTAAAATATACTATAGGTCTTCGTGTACCATTACAGCATGAGATTGCTGGGCTAGATAATTCTGAACATAATATAGAGTACGACAATAGTGTAGATGAAGAATTAACTGCTCCTAAGGAAGAAACAACAGTAAAGGTTGAAGATAATAATCCATCTTAAAACATTTTTAAATAATTTATAATATGAAAATTACTAACATTATTCTCTCACTGTTATTAGTGATATTATCAATTAGTTGTAAAGAAAGTGCAGAAAAACCTTCTATTAAGGATAATTCAACTCGACAAGTAGAAGAAGCACCAGTAGAAGATTACAGCGATATCCCAGCAGATGAACTACACAAGCATATATTGGCACATTATGATTTAAGACAGTACAAGATTGGTAAATCTAAGCTTAAGGTGTTGATTGAGAGTCGTCCGGATTTAATAGATTCTTTGAATTTAGAAGTGTTACAAAATGATTTCGATTTAAAGCTATCTGAAATAAAGCAAAAAGAAGAAGCTTTAATTGAAAGAGAACGAAAAATGAGAATGCCAAATGCTACAAAAAGGATGAAAATTTCTAAAGAAAATGGACTAACGATTTATGAAGATACCACAACACCAGAGTTTGATTCAACAGAATCTTTCCATGCGTATTATACTAAAGATAATGTTGGCGTATTAAAATTGTATTTAAAAATACGATATATTGATACACAATGGCTTAATATAGAGAGTTATATTGTTACGGTGGATCAGTTAGATTATGATTTAACAGGGCCAATAGAGCAGATTGAAACTAGAGGTAAAAAGAAATATAAGCATGAAATTTTGGATGTAGCTATAGATACAGTAGAAAAACTAGAGCTTATAAATGCGGTTGCCAGTGGAGAAAATGCAACTGCGGTATATGTAGGTAAGTCTACATACAAAAAACGAGATATTTCTAAAGACCAACAATTAGCAATAAGGAACGTCATAGATGCATATCTGTTTGAAGCAGATATGACCATGGGAGATTTAAAAACAAGTTTAGGCAGTTAATTACAACTCATGTATATTATGAAATTTTTGTTCAAAAGTATAGCAGTACTGCTTTTTAGTCTCACTTTACAAGGTCAAAATAATTCTAGTTTTGTTTTTAATTCTAAAATTAATGAGATCGTTTATGAGAGGTCTAATGATGCTGATTATTCAATTTTTAATTTTAATATAGAAACATTTTCTAAGAGTGTTGAAACAAATATTAAAGTAACGTCTCCCGCATATAGAAAAGCTTCAGCTTTGTTGAAGAAAGCTGTAGAAGACAGTATTGCTGCAAATGATCAAAAAAAAGTAATATTCAAGCAAAAAAGTGAAACGGCCTTAATAGAAGCAAATATTAATAAATACTTGACTTCTAAAGATGGTTATGAATCTAAAAAGCAGTTCTTAAAAAAAGCTCAAAAAATTTCAGATAAATATGGCTTAAAACACCTTATTTATGCAGATGCACAAGTAAATTCTAAATTTAAGAGTAAGTTTTTTGTGTTATCGGCCAATGCTTTAGATTTAAAAATTCATTTAAAAAAAGAATTGCCTAAAATTAGGCAATCTGTAGCATCTATTAAAGCACCAAAAGTAGATAATACGGCTATTTATAATCGTATAAATTCGTCTAGGGCTAAACTTGTAAAAACTAAGAAATATATAACGATAGCTGGTAAGCCAAAAGTAACAAGTTACGATATTCTAATGGTTAAAGAGCTTGTTAAAAGGCCACATCTTATTTTTATTGGAAATTATAGAAATCTAGGTAAATATTATATTGCAAAATTAGGTAACGCCTATAAAGAAGGGCAATTAGTTTCTGTGTTAGAAGCTCAAAGAGCAAAACTAAGCGAAAAGGATTTTTTGTATAAAGAAGCGTTTGTTTATTTACAACCTATTGGAGCAAAAGGTAATTACTTAGTCGAACCTAAGTTTTTAGAGGATTATGCAGTAAATAAAATTGCTGTATCAGATGATTATAGAGGAAAAACAAAATTTGCACCAAAAATTTACCTAAATCCTAAAGACAGACAGTTTGATGAGATAATTTATGAATACAATAAATCTCAGCTTAATGATTAGTTAGTTGTTTATAGTTAGCTTTATCGTTGAGGTAATGAATCTATTGAATATTGAATAAATTTGGAAGCTTTAAAAAAAATAACCAAAGCTCAGAGTTAGTTAGATACTAAACTTTGGTTGATGTTTCTTGAGATTTTAATCAAAGTTTGATTTAAAAATCGTCGTTTCTAATTATTTAGAAACTAGCACATAACCTTATTCAAAGCTTTGCATATCCACTAATTTTTTATAGATACCATTTTGAGCTATAAGTTCTTTGTGTCTACCTTGTTCTGCTATTTCGCCTTTATGCATCACTATAATATTATCTGCATTTTGAATAGTGGATAATCGGTGTGCAATTACAATAGATGTTCTGTTTTTCATCATATTCTCTAATGCCACTTGTACCAAACGTTCGCTTTCTGTATCTAGTGCCGATGTGGCTTCATCTAAGACCATTATTGGTGGACTTTTAAGAACAGCACGAGCAATGCTTAAACGTTGTTTTTGTCCCCCCGATAATTTGTTTCCGGAGTCTCCAATATTGGTATGGATACCTTTTGGTAAGTCTTTAACAAACTCCCATGCATTGGCAACTTTTAAAGCATCAATTACTTCTTGCTCTGTAGCGTTTTCTTTTCCAATACAAATATTGTTGTATATGGTATCGTTAAAGAGTATAGAATCTTGTGTAACCAACCCTAATAAGTTTCTTAGTGAATGTTTGGTCATGTTTCTTATATCTTCACCATCAATGGTAATACTACCATTTGTAACATCATAAAAACGTGTAACCAAATTTGCTATAGTACTTTTTCCGCTACCAGACTGACCAACTAAAGCTACACTTTGTCCTTTAGGTATGGAAATATTGAAGTTTTTTAGAACCAATTCATCTTCATATTTAAAAGAAACATTGTTTAGTTTTACAACATCGTTAAAATGTTTAAAGTTTTTAGCATTGGGTGTGTCTTTTAAAACAGATTCTGTATTTAAAATATCTAAAACACGATCAGCAGATGCATTACCAGTTTTAACTTTATAACTCGCTTTACTAATAGCTTTTGCAGGTGTTAATATATTATAAGCCAATGCCATGTAGGTTATAAACTCATCTGCAGTTAGGGTATTGTCTACTAATACCATTTTGCCTCCATAAAGTAATATGACTGCTATAACAACAATACCTAAAAACTCTGATGTTGGTGATGCTAAATTTTGGCGATGCGCTAAATTATTTGAGAATTTAAATAGTCTCGATGTTGAATTTGTAAATATTTTATTGAATTTACTTTCGGCATTAAAGCCTTTAATAACCTTTAAACCATTAAGGGTTTCATCTAAAACAGAAAGAAACATACCACTTTCTACTTGCACTCTGTTAGAATGTTTTTTTAAACTTTTACCAACTCTAGAGATTATAAAACCTGAAATAGGTATAAATACAAAAACAAAAATAGTAAGGTTTACACTAATGGTAAACATAACTATTATGGTAAATAGTATGGTTAATGGCTCTCTTACTAAAAGCTCTAAAATGGCTAATAGAGAATTTTGAATTTCATTAACATCCCCAGATATCCTTGCTATAATGTCACCTTTTCTTTTTTCAGAAAAATAAGAAATAGGCAATTCTACTGTTTTATTATACAATTCGTTTCTTATATCTTTTAAAATACCATTTCTTAAAAAGGTTAGAAAATAATTAGAAAAGTAACCTGCAACATTTTTTAGTAAAAATGTTGTGAGTACAATACAAATCATTAAAATCAATACACTGTATTGACCATCTGTTTCAATCTTTTGCGTTATAAAGTAATTTAAAGAATCTTCGAGATAATTTTTGTATTCAAAAATACCATCATAATTACTACTAACAGGCTTTACTTTAATACGTTTGGCTGTTTGTAATAACACCTTTAACATAGGCATTAATGACACAAAGGATAATGTACCAAAAAGCGCATAAAGTATGTTGAAAAAGATATTTAAAACAGCATACCTTTTGTAAGGAATAATAAAACGAGAAAGCTTCTTTATATAATCCATTAAATTATATTCATATCTTTTAAAATGGCATCAATTTTAGCATCTAGTTTAGCTTCGGTTTTTTTATAATCGTTTGTAGATGCTAAAGTAGTATTTGCACTTACGTAGAACTTTATTTTTGGTTCAGTTCCACTAGGTCTTAATGCGATTTGACTTCCGTCTTCAGTATAATAAATGATAACGTTAGATTTAGGAATATCTATTTTGCTAGTTGCTCCAGTTAACATATTTTTAGAAACGGATAAATCGTAATCCTCAAGTTTAACAACTTTAGTTCCATTAATTTCTTTTAAAGGATTTTCGCGCGCATCAATCATCATTTGTTTAATTTCTGCAGCGCCTTCAATACCTTTTTTAGTGATAGAGACTAGTTTTTCTTTATAGCAG
This sequence comes from uncultured Algibacter sp., assembly GCA_947499935.1. GTDB lineage: Bacteria > Bacteroidota > Bacteroidia > Flavobacteriales > Flavobacteriaceae > CANMQH01. The sequence continues at coordinate 75,253 of CANMQH010000003.1, forward strand.
CCGTGCTCTGTATATAGTTGGATAAGTTCTTTATAGAAAGAACTTCCTTTAGATTTTGTAATGGCTGCAATTTCGCAAGCTAGTAGGGTAGACGTTACTGCGTCTTTATCGCGTACAAAATCTCCTACCATGAAGCCAAAACTTTCTTCACCACCACCAATAAAATCAAGCTCAGGATAATCTTCAATAAGTTTAGCAATCCATTTAAAGCCAGTAAGTACAATTTTACTATCTACATTATATGATTCTGCTAATTTATTTAGCATAGGTGTAGAAACTATGGTGGTTGCTATAAATTCTTTACCCTTAATTTTACCCTCAGCTTGCCATAGTTTTAATAGAAAATCAGTCATCATAACCATAGTTTGATTTCCGTTTAACAATTGTAATTCGTTGTTAGAATTACGAACAGCTACGCCTAATCTATCGCAATCTGGGTCTGTACCAATAACAATATCGGCTCCTACTTTGTTAGCCAATTCTAGAGCCATTTTTAAAGCAGCAGGCTCTTCTGGGTTTGGCGATTTAACGGTTGGGAAATCACCATCGGGTATTTCTTGTTCTTTTACAATATGGACATTTTTATAACCAGCACGTTTTAAAGTTTCTGGTACTGCTGTAATGGAGGTACCGTGAAGTGATGTAAATACAATCTTTAAATCGTCTTTGGCATTTTGTGTAGCACCTACAGAACCATTTTTAACAGATTCATCAATAAATTTATCATCAATATCTTTACCAATGTACTGTATTAAATCTGCATTAGCTTCAAATTTTATTTTTGAATATTCAGTATTATTAATAACATTGATAAGTGCAGCATCGTGTGGCGGTACTAATTGTCCGCCATCTTGCCAATATACTTTATAACCATTATATTCTGGTGGGTTGTGCGATGCTGTTAATACAATACCACAGTGACAATTTAAATGTTTAACGGCAAAGGATAACTCTGGAGTGGCACGTAAATCTTCAAATAGATAAACTTCAATACCGTTTGCCGAAAACACATCGGCAACAACTTTAGCTAAGGTTTTACTGTTATGTCTACAATCGTAAGCTATTACAGCCTTTAAAGGTTCTTTAGGGAATGATTTGTGTAAATAATCGCTTAGACCTTGTGTGCTTTTTCCAAGTGTATATTTGTTAATTCTATTGGTGCCTACGCCCATAACGCCACGCATACCTCCTGTGCCAAATTCTAAATCTTTATAAAAACTCTCTTCTAGATCTTTTGGATTGTTAGCAATGCTATCTTTTATAGAAGTTTGTGTTTTTTCATCAAACGTAGAAGTTAGCCATGTGTTTATTCTATCTAAAATTTTTGGTTCTATGTGTATCATAATTATGTTAAAAAGTAGAGCACAAAAGTAAACAATTGAAAAATAATATTATTTAAAATGGTGGTGTTTTGATTGGATTGGAACGATTTTATATTCCTTTAGTCTAAATTTAGTACATCTTTTACCAAATAACGTTTTTTGTCGTTTCTGTTTCTCAATGTCATTTCTCCTAAAAATCCAGCAACAAAAAATTGCGTACCAATAACCATTGTAGAAAGTGCTAAGTAAAATTGTGGTCTTTGCGTAATTAATCTCCCAAAGGGGTTTAAATATAGTTTATCTATACCTAAATAAAGCGCAAAGCTAAAACCAATAGCAAACATAATAAAACCCAGAGCACCAAATAAGTGCATAGGACGTTTACCAAACCTAGATAAAAACCAAATGGTTATTAAATCTAGAAAACCATGGATAAAGCGGTTCATACCAAATTTAGTCTCACCATATTTTCTGGCTTGGTGCAATACCACTTTTTCGCCAATTTTTGTAAAACCAGCATTTTTAGAAAGCACAGGGATATAACGATGCATTTCTCCATTAACATCAATATTTTTAATGACGTCTTTCTTGTAGGCTTTAAGTCCGCAATTAAAATCATTAAGCTTTACTCCAGATGTTTTTCTGGCAGCCCAATTGAATAATTTTGAAGGTAAATTTTTAGAAATAACAGAGTCATACCGTTTCTTTTTCCATCCAGAAACTAAATCGAATCCATCGTTTACAATCATATTGTAAAGTTCTGGTATTTCGTCTGGATTATCTTGTAGGTCAGCATCCATGGTAATAATAACATCGCCTTCTGCTTTTTCAAAACCAGCATGTAAAGCTTGAGATTTTCCAAAATTCTTTAAAAAACGAATCCCTTTAACGTTATTGTCTTGTTCTGATAATGCTGAAATAATTTTCCAAGAATCATCAGTACTACCATCATCAATAAAAATGATTTCATAAGAAAAATGATTGGAAAGCATCACTTTTGCTATCCAATCATGCAATTCTGTTAATGAGTCTTGTTCGTTAAGTAGTGGTATGACTACAGATATATTCATCTAGAAATTTTGAAAAAGTAAAATTCAAAAGTACAGAATTTATTTCATCAATAATCTATGCTTCTTTTTTCATTGCTAACCCAGCTATTAATGCATATATTAAACCAAATATGGCACTTAACGCAATCCAGATAGTACTGGTTAAAAATGGATTAGAAAATTTTTTGCCCATTTCAATACTTTTATCGACCATTTCTTCAGTCATTTTGGGGTTTTCTAGTAGTTTTTCTCGAGTTACCTCCATCATTTTATCATTAAATTCAGGATCTATGAAATAATTAAAAATAAGATTGTAAACGGTGAAAGTTATAGCACTAATTACTGCAATAATTAACCCTGTTTTTATAGCGTCACTTAAACTTAATAAATTACCATTATGTTTTTTATATTGGCTAATGGCATATACAATAACAACAGGGAAAATCAAGTAATATATGTACATAGGCCATTGAATGCCTTTAAGCTGCATTCCCGTAAAATATAAAATAGCTGTTATTACAATAAGTATAATACCTAAGATTAAACCATAATTTGTTGCAAATTTACCTGGAGATAGGTTTTTTGAATCCATAATATTTAAATTAATTTGTTAGTTGTTTAGTTAGTATCCAAATATAGGAAAACGTTACATTTGTATTGTAAATAAAAAAATGTAAAAAGTATTGTAGATTTATAAAAAATACTTAAATTTGCACTTCCAAAATTGAAAAGAATTAAAGCATTTAGCGATGAGAAAAGGTATACACCCAGAAAATTATAGATTAGTAGCATTTAAAGATATGTCAAACGATGATGTGTTTTTAACAAAGTCTACTGCAGATACTAATGAGACCCTTGAAGTTGATGGTGTTGAATATCCACTTATAAAAATGGAAATTTCAAGAACTTCACATCCATTTTACACGGGTAAATCTAAATTAGTTGATACCGCTGGTCGTATTGATAAATTTAAAACTAAATACGCTAAGTTTAAGAAATAAATTAAGCAAAAATTTTATATTTGAAGCCTTCATATTTAATATTGAAGGCTTTTTTATTATATACAATTAAGCTATTTTTGAAAGACCTTTGTGGTACTTAATACCTTTTGGCTTAACTAAATTTTAATTTAGAAATGAATTATATCCTTTTTGATGGTCCTTCACGAAATAACTTGTTACCTTTTACATATACTAGGCCTGTTGCAGACATACGTATAGGTATTTTAACGATTAGAGAGAAATGGGAGGCTTATTTAGGGTCTACAACAACCACGGTAACAGAAGGTTATTTATCTGATAAATACCCAATGGTTGAAATGGAAGACAACGTGATGATAAATGCATCGTACCTTCCAAACATTCAATTGGTAGATTTGGTAAAGGATTTAAAAGAAAATCAAGCCATTTTTAATGGAGAGGATATGATAGCATTTTTTGCTAAAGAAGCCCAAGATGATATTGATTTCAATAATTTCGAGATTATCGAGTTTAAAACATCTGATGATAAAATAGAATATACTTGGGATATTTTTTCTAAAAACGGAATAGCCATAGAAAACGATTTTAATTTAATAACATCTGACAGGATATCACAACCCATCCCGGAGAGTAATAATATTATAGCGCCAGAAAATATTTTTTTAGAAGAAGGTGCTAAATTAGAGTTTACTACACTTAATGCGAGTAATGGCCCAATTTATATAGGTAAGCATGCAGAAATTATGGAAGGGGCAATAATTCGTGGCCCATTTGCTTTATGCGACAATGCTACTGTAAAATTGGGAGCCAAAGTATATGGACCAACAACCATTGGACCGCATAGTAAAATAGGAGGCGAGGTAAATAATTCTGTTATTTTTGGCTTTTCTAATAAAGGTCATGATGGCTTTTTAGGTAATTCGGTCATAGGAGAATGGTGTAATTTAGGAGCAGATACAAATAACTCTAATCTAAAAAACAACTATGCCGAAGTGCGTTTATGGGATTATCAAACCGAAGGTTTTGCAAAAACAGGTTTGCAATTTTGTGGTTTAATGATGGGCGATCATAGTAAATGTGGTATAAACACCATGTTTAATACAGGCACCGTAGTTGGTGTAAGTGCTAATATTTTTGGTAGCGGATTTCCAAGAAATTTTGTGCCTAGTTTTAGTTGGGGTGGTCATAGTGGCTTTTCTACCTATTTAACTAAAAAGGCTTTTGAAGTAGCTAAAGTTGTGATGTCTAGACGACAAATTGAGTTTACTAAATTAGATGAAGACATTTTAGAGCATGTTTTTGAGGTCTCTAAAAAATTTAGAAAAGCTTAAATTGTTATTTAGTTTTTCTCAAGAGTCATTTTTTTGAAATTATAGCATGGCTAATAGTTTTTTAAATTTTAATTAGTCAAAAACAAACACAAAATCATATTTTTATTCTTACACGTTAGCGAAAAAAAGCTACAGATAAATTTGTTTTTCTTATATTAGTTATATTAAGATTGTTTTTTAGGTTAGGTTGTATATAGAATCAGAAACCGAATAAGCAGAATTATTAATTACAGATGAGAATTGTATTCAATAATTTTTACAGATTTTCACTACTTTTCTTTGTAACCCTCATTGCAGATATTATAGTAAAAATAACCTTTGAAGTATCTATTTATAGATTTATTTCAAAGTCGTTGGTTATTATTTTATTGTCTGTTTTTTACATACTCAATCAAAAAGAGTCTTCTAAATTTAAGATGATTTATATGCTTGGGGCTTTGCTTTCTTACTGGATTGGAGACATGATGCTTATACTACATAAAATAGAGGTTTATAATATGCTTGGGCTATCGTTTTTTATTATAGGTAAGCTATTTTACGTTTTTCGTTTTTCAAATAGCAAAGATTTTGATTTATTGAAATTATTTCCCTTTTTAATTTTGTTTTTTTTCTATTTGGTCTCTGTTTTTATATTAATTCAGAATAACTTGAATGACTATTATTATCTTACTTTAGTTTATATTTTTGTGGGTTTAGTACTCATAATTTTTGCTTTGTTAAGAAAAAGTGAAGTAAATAATAGTAGTTATTACGTTGTGTTAATGGGCATATTATGTTCTGTTTTTTCAGATAGTATTACGGCCTTAAAATCATTTTATGATAAAGATTTTGCATTTCATATCGTCACTATTATGCTGTTTTATGGGTTGTCACAATATTTTATAGTTATGGGGATTGTAAAAGAAACTAATCCTGAAGTGTTGAAATTTAAAAAATAAGAAAGGAGATTATGTTAGTTATTTTATTTATATATTTTATTGGAAAGCGATTTTATGATTTATCTGAAGAATACAATCAAAACAAATGGTTGTTTGCTATTTTAGGTGTTCTCATCTACTATATTATTGGGTCACTATTGTTAGCAGGGATTGTGCTTTTGGATGTTTTGGTTTTCGATTGGGGTTTTGATTGGGAAAGTGGTTTTGGGATGAATTTATTAATGGTACCCCTAGGACTTATCGCTGTTTGGGCTTTTTATGTTTTTCTTGAAGGACGATGGAAAAAAACGGTTATTGTAGCTAAAGATGAAATTAACGACATTGGTAGGCATATTGATTAGTAATAAGGTGAGTTCGATATAAAACTCAATAAACAATAGTATTTATATTTCTAACAAACAGTGATTTGTCATGTCGACAGAACGAAGACATGAGCGACGAGACATCTCAGAAAGATGAGATTCCTCCTCGTTCCTCGTTCGGAATGACACATTTCTCCTATTTTATTTTTAAATAACGGATTGTCAGATAACAATATATCGAACTCACGTTAATACATAACACAATGATTGGTTTAATTTGCGCATACTTTATTGGTAAATATTTTTACAAATTAGCCAAAGATTACAATCAAAATAAGATATTATATTGTGTCTTAGGGGTAATTTCATTTTATTTTGGAGCACTGGTGTTGGGGAGTTTTTTGCTTTACTATATAATTGGGTTTCGGCTTTATGCTTTTAAAGGATTTTCATTTTTTGGATCAGGTTTTATAACCATGCCATTTGGTATTGCTAGTGCTTGTTTGTTCCATTATGTTTTGGAGAAACAATGGAAAAAAGCTAAATATTCAATAAAAGATGATATTGAAGATATTGGAAAAGATTTAGAAATTTAGAAGAAAGCTATCCATCATTCTGTAATAATTGACTCTTTTTTAACGTATTTTAAATCCAATAGATTAATAGGGTTTATGCCTAAGCCATTAACATTTTTTCTAGTAAAACGCACTACTTCATCGTAAAATAAAGGTACCATAAGCGCCTTTTGCATAACTAAAGAATCCATAGTAGTGTACAATTGCTTTCTTTGCTCTATATCTGTTATGGTAAATGCTTTGTCGTATAAACTATCAAATACGGCGCTTTTGTAATGAAAATAGTTAGAGCCATTAGGTGCAAAGTTTTTACTGTAAAATATAGATAGATAATTTTCTGCATCTAAATAATCTGCCACCCAAGAGCTTCTAAACATATCTACCTTGCCATTAGATCTTGCAGATCGTAATGTAGCTTCGGGCATTACATCTATATTAATCATTAACCCCGCTTTTTGAAGTTCTCTTTGTATAAATTCACAAAAGCTTAAGTAATTACTTGTTGTTACTAAAGTAATTTCGGGATTGCTAATGCCGTTTTCGGTTTTAAATTGGCTAACAAGTTGTTTTGCTAGTTCTGGTTTGTATGTAAATCCTATAGATTTGTCGTATCCAGGTAATCCTTTAGGTATAAAACCACCATTGGCAGCATTACCAATACCATTTCTTAAATAAATCATCATTTTCTTTCTATCAAAACCATAATTTATAGCTTTCCTTATGAGTTCTGATTGTATTTCGGGAGTTTTAGAATCTAAATAAAAGCCAAGATATTCTGTGTTTAAATAAGGGCCTCTAATCATATTAACCTTTTCGGAATAAGAATCTCTTAATCGTCCGTCAGCTGTTAAAAGTTCATCTTTGTATGATGCATCAAGCCCAGATATATAATCGATGTTACCTTGTGCAAATTGCAAAAACTCACTTTGTTTATCTGGTAAAAAAGTAACGGCTACGGCTTCTAAATAAGGTAATGATTTCCCTGATTTATCTTTTTCAAAATACGCCTTGTTTTTTCTAAAAACGAGTTTGATGTTTTCTTCCCAGCGTTTAAATTTAAAAGGACCAGTACCAATAGGGTGAGATCTAAATTCGCTACCATAATAATCGGCTACTTCTTTAGGGACTACCGAACAATATTTCATGGTTAATAAACCAATAAAAGCGGGGAATGGTTGTTTTAGTTCAATTTTAAAAAGCGTATCGTTAAGGGCTTTAAAATCTTGTACTTTGTTTAGTACCCAACTACCAGGAGATGCTATTTTTTTATCTCTTAATCGGTTAAGACTGTATCTAAAATCTTCGGCTACAACAGTTCGTGTAGAGTCTTTACCTAATAATTTGTGTTTATGAAAATATACATCGTTACGTAGCGTAAATAAATAAGTCATGCCATCTTCTGATACGCTCCATTTTTTAGCGATACTTGGTAATATATTTAAACTATCATCTAATTGTACTAGCCCATTGTATAGTTGGTTACACACCGAATTATCTTGTAATGTTCTAGAAAACGCTGGGTCTAGTGTGTTTATGTTGGCATATTCATTATAACGAAACACTAAATGGTCTTTATTAAAGCTAGAATTTCTACGGCAAGAAAATATAGTTAAGAACAAGCAGCTAGTATATATAACGAGTTTTAATAAATTATGTTCCATTTTAATTAAATGCATATAAATAATATAGTTTTACGTTTATCCTTCTGGTAGCGCTTTCCAATTTTTTATTGTTTTAGAATAAAAATAGATAAATATTATATGGATAATTAGCAGTATATAACTCCACCAAAAGCCAAGACTTTCTAATAAATTGAAACAAGATTCATCAAAACGATAAGTACAATTGTCTGTTTGATGTAATGATATTATTGTTATTAGTAATAATATATAGCCAACAAACCCAATAATAGATATATTTAAACATATGGCAACAATGGTTTTTCTTAATTTATGCAGATAAAATATGGGTATAGCTAATATAATTGTACCAATAATTAGCGTTAAGTATGATACAAAATAGGCTAGTCCGTTGCTTCCAAAATTAAGTAAATACTCGAATGTTGTAATGAGTAATGTGATAAAGATACCTAAAACACTAATCGTAATTGCGCTAAATAGAAGCACTTTTAACCCTGTTATTCTAAACATAAATATAATGGTTGAAAGAAAGATAGTAAACCAGATAAAAAAGTGAATAATATCTGAAAATGGATTAAAAGACTTTATGTCTTCAATATTTTCAAAAGCCTGATTTAGGTTATCATTTTCTATATAAAAATCGGTGGCATGGTTTTTATAAAATAATTCTTCTTGAGTCATTTTTTCTATATCTGGTTCTCCATACACATAACTTGGTTTTGGTTCTGTTCTAATAAATGCTTTTAATTCAAAATTAGCAGGGTTGTAAACTAATTTAAACCATGCATCAGCTGTTAGGTTTTTTTTGATTTTATAAGAATCGGTAATCAATAAATAATTGGATAATAATTGTTTAATTTCATTAGCATCTTTACGCTGTAATAATGCATGGTTTCTTTTGTTTCTTAACGTATTCCTAATTGAAAACGTAGGGTCGTTATATGAACGAGAAATTATTTTTTCATCTTCAGATAAGGTGTCATTTTGAGAAATATAGAATGTTTTTGAGTGATTGTAATATGTAGGATTTGCAGATTTTACATGATTTGTGATATTATAAACAGAATCTTTAAAATAATATATTGTAGTAGAATCCTTCTGTTTGTAAAATAGGTAATTATTGAAAGTAGAATCGTTACTGTAATGATTTGTATGCCCTTCTTTCTGTTTAAGTGTGTAGAAGCAGTAATTTTTGTCTAAAAAAGTTAAACAAGCATCAACTTGAATATAACCTGAATCTTTATAAGGATGTTTAAATGTATTTCTGTCATCATTTAAATTTAATTTAGTAGGTATACGAACATGCTCTCTTGAATAGGCTCCAGATCGTTTAATACAATGCAGACTATCAAAAGGTTCGGGGTACTTACGATTGTCTATGGTATAAAGATTAAGTTTTTCAGAAAAAAACAAGGCAGCATCATTAGCCGTTTGTATTTCCAAATTTAACCTTTCGTCGTCATAAGTACTATTTATATAAGTTTTTAGGCCAAAAGCATGAGATATAAAAAATGTTATTGAGAATAAAATTATAATGGTATAACTTATATAATGCTTAAAAAGTGTGAGCCTTGTGGTAGGATAAAAGTTTTTAAATGCATTATTTTTTAATAGATAGATGAGCCATATCACTAACATGAGTACAGATATGATAACATTCATGAATATACTACCATTTTCTAAGAAAATAGATCTAGCACGATTGCTATGTAGTGTCTCTGGGTTAGATAAAGCAACATATCCTAAAATAAAGAATATGATATGAAACCCCAAGGCTGTAATTAGCATCCAAACCAATCTAGTATTCCAAATTGTTGGATGATTTTCTATTAAGTAAGTGTTTATTTTATGTATAAATTTTTTCATTGGATGCTAGCTTTAAGATACAAAAAAACGTCGTGTAGAATTGGTGATATTTCGTGTGTAGGTTACCTCAATTTTATGCTTACCCATGGCTTCTAATACAGTGTAAAAAGGGGTGTCTATAGAAAAATACGCAACATAAATACCGCCGTTAAAAACCAGTTTTTTTAAATTTAAGTTTGTAAAAGCGTCTTTTAAAGTATCCCTTTTTGAGTTGCAATCAATTTCAATAATTAATTGCGAGTTACTATCATTTACAGCCGTTTCGGTATTCTCTTTATATTTTCCGTTTTTTAAATAGATGACTTTGTCAGATACTTTCTCAACTTCATAAAGCTGCTGAGAGCTCAATATTAAAGCTATGGGATTGTTTACAGAGTTGCATATAGATTTTAAATCTTCTAAAATAACCTGCTGAGCAAGGACATCTAAATTAGCTAGGGGTTCGTCTAAAAATAAAACTTCAGGTTGTCTTAATAATGTTCTTGCTAACTCAAAACGCATTTTATATCCAGAAGACAACTCACTCCATTTTAGGTGTTTGTAATTCCATAATCCAAAACGGGCAATCATCATTAAAACTCTTGTTTCGTTTTCTTCTGGAGGTACACCATAACTAGATAAAACAAATTTTAAATTATCTTTTAAACTACCGTACCATTTTTCTGTACGTTGTGGGATGTATACCAAGCTAGACCGTAAATCGTAATCGTTTTTAGAATTATAGTCTAAGTTATAATTTACAGTACCATTGTTAAATTTTAATTCTTTAGCTAAAACCCTTAGTAGTGTTGTTTTTCCATTACCATTTTCTCCAACTAAACCATACACTTCACCTTTATGGATTTCGATTGAAATAGGTCCCAATGTAAAGCGGTTTGTACCATAACTTTTTTTGAGTTCTTTTCCTTTAACCACAGGGTGACTAGTATTGCATTCTGTAATGGGTATTTGAGCAATTTTATCTAAAATTTCAAGCGATTTTGTAATGAGTAAATCTTCATCTAAAGGATGGTTTTCTTTCCAATCTGTGAGGGTAATAAGATCGTCATAAATCTTTAAATCTTGTGTGTCTATGGCACAGTCCATTAATTTTCTATACCCTAAATCAATATCTCGATTTTTAAAAAATGATGTAACCTCTTTAATGCGTACTTCGGCTTTTGTCATAAGTAAATAGTGTAACTTATTTTTTATTTAAGGTCTTCTGGCTAGATTGCAAAGCTTTTATCTTTTACGTAACTTTGCAGGCTTTAGAATAGAAAACAGGTAAATATAATGAGATTTCTGTCTGCATGGAAAATAAATAACAAATGAATAAAAAAGTAGCATTTTATACATTGGGTTGTAAACTGAATTTCTCTGAAACTTCTACAATAGCTCGCAGTTTTAATAATGAGGGTTTTGATAGGGTAGATTTTAACGAACAAGCAGATGTTTATGTTATTAATACATGTTCGGTTACTGAAAATGCAGACAAGCGATTTAAAACTATAGTTAAACAAGCACAAAAAGCTAATCCTGATGCTTTTGTAGCAGCAGTAGGCTGTTATGCACAATTAAAACCTCATGAGTTAGCCGATGTAAACGGTGTTGATTTGGTTTTAGGGGCTACAGAGAAGTTTAATATTACTAGTTTTATAAACGATTTATTAAACCAACCCGAGCGCAGCAAAGACCCCGGAGAAGTTCATTCTTGTAATATTGATGAAGCCGATTTTTATATTGGTAGTTATTCTATTGGAGATAGAACGCGTGCTTTTTTAAAAGTGCAAGATGGTTGCGATTACAAGTGTACATACTGTACCATTCCATTAGCGAGGGGTATTTCTAGAAGTGATACCATGGCCAATGTTTTAAGTAATGCCAAAGCCATTTCTGAACAAAATATTAAGGAAATTGTGCTAACTGGGGTTAATATTGGAGATTATGGAAAAGGCGAATTTGGTAACAAGAAGCACGAGCATACCTTTTTAGACTTGGTTACAGAATTAGATAATGTTGCTGGTATAGAACGCTTGCGAATATCGTCTATAGAACCTAATTTATTAAAAAACGAAACCATAGATTTAGTCGCAAAATCTAGAGCATTTGTACCACATTTTCATATTCCGTTACAATCAGGAAGTAACTACATACTAAAGAAAATGAAACGTCGCTACATGCGCGAATTGTATGTAGATCGAGTATCTAAAATAAAAGGCGTTATGCCACATGCATGCATTGGTGTAGATGTTATTGTTGGTTTTCCGGGAGAGACCGAAGCATATTTTTTAGAAACCTATAACTTTTTAAACGAACTCGATATTGCATACCTGCATGTGTTTACATATTCTGAACGCGATAATACAGAGGCAGCTAATATGGAAGGCGAGGTGCCAAATAATGTAAGAAGCAAACGTAGTAAGATGTTGCGAGGTTTATCTGTGAAAAAACGACGTGCCTTTTACGAAAGTCAATTAGATAGTAATAAAACGGTTTTGTTTGAAAGCGAAAACAAATCGGGGTATATTTATGGATTTACAGAGAATTATATTAAGGTCAAAACACCTTGGAATCCAGAATTAGTGAACACACTGCAAGATGTACAACTAACTAAAATTGACGATGATGGTTTGGTAAGGTTTAAATTCCTGTAGTTTCTCAGTATTAGCTTGTTAATTTAAATTTTTATATATTTGGTAAAGCAAATAAAAAAAAATCTAAAATAAAACCCTACACTAGTAAATTAATCTTCTTGCATATATTTAATTTTCAATAATCTCTCAAAATTGTATAAATCAGTTGTAAAACTTTCCTTCTCAATAGTCTTAATAATTTTATTATATGGTTGTTCTTCTAAAAAGAAACAAGACAATAATTTTATAGGGGCATGGCAACTATCTGAATGGCATATTGATCAAGGGTTTGATATAAATGGAGATGGTGTTAAGAGTGTTAATCTGCTAAAAGAAATACACTGTCCAAATAAAGAAGTCTTAATCTTTGAGCCTCATAACGTGGTTTTGTTTAATGCTACTTTTAACCCTATAATTAACGTTTTGTCAACAGTTAATGCACCCAGTACATATGATTTTAACGTAGATTGTGATGAACAAGGCGGTATTAGTCATGCAACTTCGTATAGTTTTGAAGGTGGTCATTTAAGATTAGGAGATAAAGACGTAAAACTAGAAAACAATAAAATATCTATAATTTATAAGGATAAAATTAAAGTTTACTCCCAAGATTCTACCGAAGTTATAGAAACTAAAGATTTAATTGTGATATATACTAAGAGAGACTAAACAACGTATTTACAATAAATAACAAAAGCCAAAATATTAATATTTTGGCTTTTGTTATTAAAGTGTATAGGCATTAAATTCTAAGGCCTACAGGGAGCATACGCTTATATTTTCTATTGCTTCTAACAAACTTTGCTATTTCAGGACTTGTAGGCACAACGCTTAAATTGCGCTCCTGAATTTGATCAAAAACTAAGGCTAAAAAATCTTTTTTAAATTCCTCATCCTTAATAGTTTCTGGTATAATTAGTTTAGTTAAAAAAATCTTTCGTTCTTGTAAAGAGTATTCTATTATTGCTAAGTCGTCATTAATTTTAATTTCAAACTGACGTAAAAAATCATTGTCAATTAATTCTGCTGTTTCAACCATAGTGAGTTTTTTTATTTCCTAGGAATTTGAAAATAGTGAGGTCTATTTTTCTAACTTTGTGCAAAAGTACAAAAAAATATTGTTAAATTAAAGTAAATTTAAGGTTAATAGCTTATGTTTCAAGAGATAATACATGTTTATTTAATGCCAGGTATGGCAGCAAGTCCTAAAATTTTTGAATATATAAAACTCCCGCAAGAACAATTTAAAATTCATTATTTAGAATGGTTGATGCCATTGGATAACGAATCTGTAACTGCTTATGCAATACGTATGTGTAATCATGTTAAACATGATAATATTGTACTGTTAGGTGTTTCGTATGGAGGTATAGTGGTGCAGGAAATGAGCAAACACTTACAGGTTAGAAAGCTTATAATAGTATCTAGTATAAAGAGTATGCACGAATTGCCAAATAAAATGTTACTAGCCAAATCTACAGGAGCTTACAAATTTTTGCCAACACAATTAGCAAGCAAAATAGAAGTGTTTTCTAAATACGCTTTTGGTAGCAGTATTAATAAACGTTTAGATTTATATAAAAGATATTTATCTGTTAACGATAGTAAATATTTAAGTTGGTCTATTAAAGAGATTGTTTGTTGGAGTCAAGAATCTCACGATACTAATATTATTCATATTCATGGTAATAAAGATACAGTCTTTCCTATAAAAAATATAAAAGGCTGCATTACTGTAAATAATGGAACACATATTATGATTATTAATAAGTATAAGTGGTTTAACGAGAATTTGCCAAGATTAATTCTAGAAAATTGAGTAAAAATTTTTATCTTTAATAAAAAGTTTTTAAAATGAAAATAGTACAAAAAGCCTTAGCATTTGTAGGATTATTAAGTTTATGTGCATTGTTTATTTATGCACTTCAGGATGCGCCAACAGACGAGAATTTTGAAACTAAACAAATAAACGATTATAATGTTTATGCGATACAAGTACCTAGTGATTTGAATTTTTCGGGTGAAGCATTGCCATTAAAAAACCCAGATATTCTTGAGCGCATGGATAGGGAGTTGTTAGTAAACACCTATTGGCAGTCTAATGGATTATTAATGTTTAAACGTGCTAAAAAATATTTCCCCATTATAGAGCCTATTTTAAGTCGATACGGTATTCCAGACGATTTTAAGTATTTAGCAGTTATAGAAAGTGGTTTAACAAATGCTGTGTCTCCTGCAGGAGCAAGAGGAGTATGGCAAATAATGCCAGCTACAGGAAGAGAAAACGGTTTAGAAATAAATAAAAATGTTGATGAACGTTATCATTTAGAGAAATCTACAGAAGTAGCCTGTAAATATTTATTAAAGTCGAAAAGAGATTTAGGTTCATGGACCTTAGCTGCCGCTGCTTATAATGCGGGTACTGCTGGTATTAGAAGACGATTAAAGGAGCAAAATGTTTCAGAGTATTATGATTTGCTTTTGGGAGAAGAAACAGGGCGTTATCTGTTTAGAATTGTAGCCTTGAAAGAAATATTATCTAATCCAACCAAGTATGGATTTAACTTTAGAGATAAAGATTTATACAAAAATGTACCAACTTATAAAGTAGAGATAGATACTGCTGTTACAGATTTCTCAAAATTTGCTCAAAACCTTGGTGTTAATTATAAAATATTAAAGTTGCATAATCCTTGGCTAAGAGAATCTCATTTAAATAACAAATCTAGAAAATCGTATACCTTAGATATTCCAGAAAAGGGATATTACAATGTTAATTAGATTGATGTATAATAAATAAGATTTAGAAACAGTAGAAGGATATTAACCTCTTCTTTTTTGAGCTCTAGCAGAACTTCCAGCGCCATAATGTTGGTTTGGTCCTTGGGCGCGCTTCATGTTATCCTTCATCATTTTTATTTGGTCTTTAAGCATGTCTTGTTTATCAAGTTTTTGTGCTTCAGATAATAATTTTTGAGCTTCTTGCTTTCTTCTTTTAGAAAATGCTATACCTGCCAAGTTTAATTTAGCCATAGCTAAATCATGATCCATAGACAATCCTAAGCTTATCGCTTTTTTAAAATACTTCTCAGCTTCATTCATATTGCCTTGAGAAACCATAATACCATGTAAGTAGTTAAAGTATCCTTGTTGTTTGGTAACTAATGCTGTCTCGGGGTTTTTAATTTTATTCAACCAGCTTTTTGCACCTTCAAAATCTTGTTTACGTAATTTTAAAAAAGCTAATAAAATAAATTCATTTTTAAAATAAAGAAATACAAAAACTAAAGCCAATAATATAAGCATGATACCATTACCTATATAGCCTTCTGTAAATTGATACACTGCAAAAGCAATGATGCCCGCAGCAATAATAAGTTTTATAATTTTATTGTACATGTTTATGTTTTTTTGATAAATCTTACAGTTTTATTTGTAAAATATAAACTGCTTGGTTGTAATTAGAGTGCAAAGAAACTAAATTTTTATTTAAAATAGCATATTCAATTTTAACAAAAAGTATGAGTTTACTCAAATAAAATAGGGTGTTACAAGTTGTTTATATGTTATTAAAAATAATCAAATTTTTTTTAAAATAACATTTGTAAAGTAATAAAGGCTTTGTATATTTGCCCTCGGTTTTAGTAGAGCAATCAATTCTAAAAATTACAACTCAGTTTTAAAAATATAAGAACATGCCAAAAAGAACGTTTCAGCCATCAAAGAGAAAAAGAAGAAACAAACACGGTTTCAGAGAAAGAATGGCTTCTGCTAATGGCAGAAAGGTATTAGCACGTAGAAGAGCTAAAGGAAGAAAAAAATTATCTGTTTCAACTGAAACTAGACATAAGAAATAATGATTATCAATTGTTTATAATATAAAGGTGTTACTTAAGTGTAACGCCTTTTTTTATATCTAATGATTATTAAATTTGTAAAAGAATTAAAACACACTATATAACCAGTATAAAATGCCAAAAAATCCAAAACTTAAATCGATACTAATTATTGGCTCAGGTCCTATCGTTATTGGACAAGCTTGCGAATTTGATTACTCTGGAACTCAAGCGCTACGTTCGCTAAGAGAAGATGGAATTGAAACCATATTAATCAATTCTAATCCTGCAACTATCATGACAGACCCATCGATGGCTGATCATGTATATTTACTTCCTCTTAATACAAAATCAATAATAAAGATTTTAAAAGAGCACCCCCAAATTGATGCAGTTTTGCCAACAATGGGTGGTCAAACTGCTTTAAATTTGTGTATTGAGGCCGATGAAAAAGGTATTTGGAAAGATTTTGATGTTGAAATTATTGGTGTTAATATAGATGCCATAAATATTACAGAAGATAGAGAGCAGTTTAGAGAGTTAATGCTTAAAATTGGTATTCCAATGGCACCTCAAGCTACTGCTAATTCATATTTAAAAGGAAAAGAAATTGCCCAAGAATTTGGATTCCCTCTAATTATTAGAGCCTCATTTACTTTAGGAGGCGCAGGGGCTTCATTTGTATATAAAGAAGAAGATTTTGATGAGTTATTAACACGTGGATTAGAAATTTCTCCAATTCACGAGGTTATGATTGATAAGGCTTTAATTGGCTGGAAAGAATATGAGTTAGAGTTGCTTAGAGATTCAAATGATAATGTTGTTATCATCTGTTCTATAGAAAATATGGATCCTATTGGAATCCATACTGGAGACTCCATTACTGTGGCTCCAGCAATGACATTAAGCGATAAAACGTACCAAAAAATGCGAGATATGGCTATCCATATGATGCGTAATATTGGTGATTTTGCAGGCGGATGTAACGTGCAATTTGCTGTTTCTCCAGATGAAAATGAAGATATTATTGCCATAGAAATTAATCCAAGGGTCTCGCGTTCTTCGGCCTTAGCCAGTAAAGCAACAGGGTATCCTATTGCAAAAATTGCTGCAAAATTAGCTTTAGGATATCATTTAGATGAATTAAAGAATCAAATTACAAAATCTACGTCAGCTTTATTTGAGCCAACATTAGATTATGTGATTGTTAAAATCCCACGATGGAATTTTGATAAGTTTGAAGGTTCAGATAGAAGATTAGGACTCCAAATGAAATCTGTTGGTGAGGTTATGGGTATTGGGCGTTCTTTTCAGGAAGCTTTGCATAAAGCAACGCAATCTCTCGAAATTAAGCGTAATGGATTAGGTGCCGATGGTAAAGAAAATAAGAATTACGACCAAATTATAGAAAAACTAACTTATGCCTCATGGGATCGTGTGTTTATTATATACGATGCTATTAGAATGGGAATCCCGTTGAGTAGAATTTATGAAATCACAAAAATAGACATGTGGTTTTTAAAACAATATGAAGAGTTACATTTCCTTAATAATGAAATTTCAACTTTTACTATTGAGACTATTCAAAAAGATTTATTACTCGAAGCTAAGCAAAAAGGCTATGGAGATAGACAAATAGCGCACATGTTGGGCTGTTTAGAAAGTCAAGTATATAGCAAGCGTGAGGAGCTTGGTGTTAATCGTGTTTACAAATTAGTAGATACGTGTGCTGCTGAGTTTAAAGCTAAAACACCATATTATTATTCAACGTTTGAGAGTGATATGGAAACTGCCGATGGTAATCGCTATGCAGATAATGAAAGTGTTGTTACCAATAAGAAAAAGGTTATTGTTTTAGGGTCTGGACCAAATAGAATAGGACAAGGTATAGAGTTTGATTATTGTTGTGTTCATGGCGTTTTAGCTGCTGCAGAATGTGGTTATGAAACGATTATGATTAATTGTAACCCCGAAACAGTCTCAACCGATTTTGATACAGCAGACAAATTATATTTTGAACCTGTATTCTGGGAACATATTTATGATATTATTAAACATGAAAAACCAGAAGGTGTTATTGTGCAACTAGGCGGGCAAACTGCTTTAAAACTGGCTGAGAAATTAACAAAATACGGTGTTAAGATTTTAGGTACAAGCTTTGAGTCTCTAGATTTAGCTGAAGACAGAGGGTTGTTCTCAAACCTTTTAAAAGAGAATAACATTCCTTATCCAGAGTTTGATATTGCAACAACTGCAGACGAAGCATCGGCTATTGCAGATGTTTTGGACTTTCCAATTTTAGTGCGTCCATCGTACGTTCTTGGAGGACAAGGAATGAAAATTGTTATAAATAAAGAAGAGCTTGAAAAGCATGTGGTAGACTTATTAAGCAGAATGCCAGGTAACCAATTGTTGTTAGATCATTATTTAGATGGCGCTATAGAGGCAGAGGCAGATGCTATTTGCGATGGCGAAGATGTCTATATTATTGGTATTATGGAGCATATTGAGCCATGCGGGATTCATTCTGGAGATAGTAACTCGTTATTACCACCATTTAATCTTGGTGATTTAGTGATGCAGCAAATTAAAGACCATACTAAAAAAATAGCTTTAGCACTTAATACTGTGGGTTTAATAAATATACAGTTTGCTATTAAAAACGATACGGTTTATATTATTGAAGCTAATCCAAGAGCTTCTAGAACAGTGCCTTTTATAGCCAAAGCTTACGGAGAG
The DNA here is from genome assembly GCA_947499935.1 of uncultured Algibacter sp. GTDB lineage: Bacteria > Bacteroidota > Bacteroidia > Flavobacteriales > Flavobacteriaceae > CANMQH01. The sequence continues at coordinate 94,446 of CANMQH010000003.1, forward strand.
CCTTATGTAAACTATGCAACGAAATTGATGTTGGGAGAGAAGAAGGTAAAAGATTTTAATTTTAACCCAAAATTAGATGGGTATGCTATTAAACAACCGGTATTTTCTTTTAATAAGTTTCATAATGTAAATAAAAAACTAGGACCTGAAATGAAAAGTACAGGAGAAAGTATTTTGTTTATTGATAGCTTAAAAGATGATGAGTTTTATGATTTATATTCAAGACGAAAGATGTATTTAAGTAAATAAAATTATTTAAAGGTTTAAATAAGTAGCGCATTGTTAATTTTTAAATTAATAATGCGTTTTTTTTTGAATAAAAACCAAAGATTAAAAAAAACAAGTAACTTTATATAATTATTGTACGGAAACTTAAAAAATTGGAGATTGGAAACTATAATAAGTAGTGCTTTTTGTAAATTAAGAAAAACAACTTTTTTTTTAATACTATTATCTGGTATAAGTGTGTTTGCACAAAAAGATGTATTTGATATCTGTAGAACAGGAAGTGTAGAAGAGTTGATACAATTATACAAAGAAGATTCAAACGTCATTAATACTAAAAACGATATGGGATATAGCCCACTAGTTTTAGCATGTTACAGCGGTAATGAAGCTGTAGTTGGTTTTCTTGTAGATAAAGTTAAAACTGTAAACGGGTCATACGATTACGGTACGCCTCTAATGGCAGCTACTGTAAAAGGGCATACAAAAATAGTAGACGTATTATTAAATCATGAAGCGAATCCTGATTTAACAGATTCCAAAGGAGGAACAGCAGGACACTATGCAGTGATGTTTAAAAATTATGACATTATAAAATTGTTAGTTGCTGCAAAAGCAGATTTTAATATAAAAAATAATGTAGGCAAATCTGCCATGGATTTTGTATTAAGTTATAATGATAGTAAACTTAATGAATTATTTAAAATTTAACCCTCAATAAATAAATACTATGAAGAAAAAAATTACTTTTTTATCACTCGTTTTTATGACAAGTGTTTTGATTGCTCAAAACAACTGGACAACAGGTACTGTTAATTTAGATACAGATTATAATGTGAAATTTGATATAGATATTAGCGCAGATACTGTTACTATGACTATGGTTGGACCTGACAATGTTTGGCTTGGTGTTGCACCAGGCATAATGACTGGTTTAGGCATGGGAAATGCAGATGATGAAGCTATTACATATAATGCTAATGGTGGAGCAAGCTTAGAGGATAGAAATATGCCAGCAGGTACAAGTTTACCAAATCTAGATAATAATGCATCACCTGCAGATGAATGGACATTAGTTAGCAATGTCGCTTCAGGAGGTATCGTTAGAGTCATTGCAACTAGAGCTATAGATACAGGTGATGCAGAAGATTTTGTATTCCCTACATCTGCTCAACCATTACCAATTTTGTGGGCACATGGAATTGGAACAAACTTTGAATGGCATCGGGGCAATAGAGGAGGGGTTGTTGCTAATATTGTATTAAGTAATGGTACGGAGTTTGAATTGCAAACAGGTTTATCTATCTACCCAAACCCTGCACAAGATAATTTAAATATTAATATTTCTAAATTAATGGATAATAGCCTTAATTTAGAAGTTTATGATGTTATAGGAAATAAAATTCTTGAAGACAACATTACTAGTTTATCATCTCAAATTTCTGTTTCAGAATGGAATAGCGGTGTTTATATTTTGAAGTTGTCTTCTAAAAAGACGAAATCTTTTGTAACTAAAAGATTTGTGAAGCTTTAAAAATTAATTATTTAATAAAAAACGGGTAGCATTTATAAATGCTATCCGTTTTTTTATGTCTATTTTTTACAGAATTCTGTTTAACGGTTTAGCAGAGTAAAAGAGTAGGGTAATAATATGTTTTTAATTGTGAAAATTGAATTTGGTAGATAATGCATTTAGCATCAAAGGTCATCGACATATATAAAGCATTATTTGGCTTATTGAAATTTATATACAAAATTAATACAAAACAGAAAGCCATTTAGGGTATCCTAAATGGCTTTCGTTTTTATAATTAATTGTTAAGACTACACGAATTAACTATTAACGTGAGTTCTATATAAAACTCAATAAACAATAGCATTTATATTTCTGACAAACAGTGATTTGTCATGTCGACAGAGCGAAGACATGAGCGACGAGACATCTCAGAAAGATGAGATTCCTCCTCGTTCCTCGTTCGGAATGACACATTTTTCCTATTTATATTTTTAAATAACTGATTGTCAGATAACAATATATCGAACTCACGTTATTAAAAGGATAATTACTTTTTGTTTAATGTAAAGTCAAAAGATACGTTTACTGTTTCTGCAACTTTATCACTTACTATTTTAGGAATATCAATATCAAAGTCCGATACTTTTATATCAAACGTTCCAGTGATTGTTATAAGGCCATCAACGTTATTAATTTTAAAAGCAATATCATTCAACGATTTAGATTTGCCATGAAACGTTAATGTACCATCTGCTTTAAATATAGATGTTGTATTTAAAGTACTAACATTTAAATCTTTTATTTTTCCTTTAAAAGTAGCTTTTGGGTAGGTGTCGGATTCGGCATAGTTTTCATTAAAATGCTCTTCCATAAGAGCATTTTTAAAACGGAATCCTTTTACCAAAATTAAAGCTGCAAAGTCACCATTATCAACATTAACAATAGCGGTTGTCGAATTATTAATAGCCTTAACTTCTTCAAAAGATGATACGGATGCTTCAAAATCAACGTTACCTGTTTTTGTTATGTATTTATTTTGAGAAAAACTTAACGTGCTTATTAAAAAAAGTATTAGTAAAAATATATGTTTCTTGTTCATAATAGATTAATTCTCTAAAAGACCATCATCTTGCCATTGTTGTACTTGTGCTCTTAAACCTGAGTTTATTAGACCATTTGGGGGCATAGGACTAGAGGCATCATTAATACGTGCTATAATACGATTTGCTCTGCTGCTAACTTGACTAAAATTAATTAAAGGAAAAGGCGCACCGTTAGTTAATGTACTGCCATGGCATCTTATACAAGCATTATCAATAATACTTTTTATATCGTTGTCATAGGTTAATGCAGCTGCGGGTTCTTCAGTAGGCGTAGTATCATCTGGGTTATTGTTTTCTACTAAATCATCTGTACTATTGCTAGAGCAATTAAATATTGCAATAGATATGGAGAGTGTGTAGATTATTTTTTTCATTTTCATAGTTTATTTTATTTGCTATTAATTTTACTTATTTAAAATGTTCTACTTAGATTAAATCCAAAAAAGACATCGCCATCTTCCCAATCTCCGTTGGTTTGCCCCAAAAAGGTATTGGTGTTCATGCCTCTTGCATTTGTAAAATGTAATTGAAAGACATGGCCACCCGTTTCTAAATCGAAACCAATAGATAATGGATTTCTAAACGGGGAATTGCTAGACCTGTTAAGGTGTAGTCCATAATCGGCATTAATAGACCAACGTTTAGTTAGTTTGTAACGCCCACCAAACCCAAGCGCGAATTGAGCGTTATCTTGGTCGTTAACCGAGACTAAATTATCATGAAAGAAAGTTGGTGCCAATTCTAAGGATAAATCAGAACTAACTTTTCTAGATATTAATATTTGAGCCGTGTAGCCTAATCTATCTTTAAATTCTAAAAGCGGAAAATTATCTTTTTCCAATGCTGTATTTATAAGTATGGCGTTAAAACCAACAATGGTGAAAGGAAAGCCATTTTCTACTTGTCTAAAAAGTCTATATTTTAGAGAAGCTTCGTATGTTTTTAAAAAAGAACTTCTTGAGAGTCCAATATTTAATCCATCACTTATACCATAAACAAAATTTAGACGCGTAAAGGCATCATCTAAACCAAAAAAGCTGTCAATACCATTTTTTAATGTACCAAATCGGTGTGAAACAATAAGGGTGAAATCGTCTTTAGCAACTAGTTTTGTAGATTCAAAATTTACTATTTTAAGACCTTTAAATGCCGCAGATGCATATACTTCTGCATTTGGGTCAGAGTCTATTTCATTTAATAAATCGTCATTTTGTGAAAAAATAAATAAAGGGAAGCAAAATAAAATGCTGTACAAATGTTTCATGAGTTGGTTTACGTTAATAAGTATTTATTTTAGGAATTAAAGAATTATTTAATCTGTTATGCTAATACATTGGTCTAGCTTAATAATTTCTAACAAATCATCATATCCAATTAAGCGACCTTTTATTTTTATTTTTTCATTTAACGCATAATTGATATCTGTATTAAATTGACAAAAAACCGTATTATCTACAGTAACATCATTTTTATTAAACTCTGTTACTATGCCAGATATTTCTATAGTTTTATTTAAATATTTTGTTTCGGATATTTCGGGCTGATTAATAAAGGAATCTGTAATAGCTTTAGCAGATACTTTAAAGTCTGGTTTTTCAACTTCAATATTTCTATGGTCTTGGTATAGATAGTTGTAACCAATTGTAATACCAATAATTATAACGACAAGAATAAAAAGAAGTCTTTTTATTGTTTTGGTATGCATATATTAAAGCTTTAACGTCTTTGCGTCTTGGTCGAGTATGTATGAAGAAAATTACATAAAGTTTAAAATAAAACGGATTTTTAATTTGAATAAAAAAAACTGTTTTTCAGTAGGTTATATTTCTATTTTTGCATTTTGGGTTTTAACCAATGCTATATGTTCCTCAACTTTAAATTCAGAAGGCTTGAAGTTATTACTTCTTGAGCGAGATTGTTCTTGTCTAGTAATGCTTCTTGCAAAACGCCTAATACTTTGCTCGGTATCTAAGATAATACCAGGAACAGTCACATTTTTACCGTGTTTATCTTTTGCGACCATGGTAAAATATGATGAGTTACAGTGTTTTTTTTCGCCAGTCTGAATATTTTCAGATTCTACCCTAACACCAACAACCATAGAGGTACGCCCCGTATAGTTTATAGATGCTTTAAGTGTAACCAACTCACCAACATCTATGGGGTTTAAAAAATCAACCTTGTTTACAGAAGCTGTAACGCAGTAATTTCTAGAATGCTTTGATGCACATGCAAAAGCAATTTGATCCATTAAATTTAAAATATAACCCCCATGTATTTTTCCACTAAAATTAGAGTGTGATGGTAACATGAGCTCAGAAATAGTAATTCTGGAATCTTTAGGATGTTTAAACATGGTTATTAGTTTTGTTCTTCTTCAACTTTTGTTATAAAATATTTGGTGTCTCCGAGCCAAAATAAGGTTTTGTAGCGCTCAAAATAATGTAACTTTACAAACCTGCCTTGAAATGTATTTAAATCTTTTATTACTTGTTCCTCGCCGTCTTCAACAGAAAACACAAATACCTGAGATTCTGAAACCCCTTGACTTATTTCGCCTTCCCATGTTTTAAATAGGACCCCTTTATTACTAAACTTAACTAGTTTTCCTGCTCTTACACCTTTACTATAATGCACAAAGTATAGTATACTAAAGATACTAATACCTATGATGAGTAAACCAAAACCAATTTTTAATAAGAATTTCATGTGTTTATTTATTTTTAATTTTCACCTTCTTGGGCACGTTTTATAATGGCTTCGGGTAATGCTTTTTTTGCTTTGGCGCCCATTTTTTTTAGTTTTTCTACGCTAGTTATAAGATTACCTCTACCATCAACCAATTTATTCATGGCCGAAGAATAATCGTTTTTAGCAGCGTCTATTTTTTTACCAACCCCAGTTAAATCGGATACCAAACCTTCAAATTTATCGTATAATGCTCCTGCTTGTCTAGCAATTTCAATAGCATTTTGTTGTTGCTTTTCATTATTCCACATACTATCAATGGTTCGTAATGTGGCCAGTAATGTAGATGGCGTTACAATAACAATGTTTTTCTCAAAGGCTTTGTTATATATACTATTGTCCTCATTAACAACCACGGCAAATGCAGGCTCAATAGGGATAAACATGAGTACAAAATCTGGTGATTCCATATCATATAAATCTTGGTAATTTTTATCTGAAAGCTGGTCTACATGCCTTCTAATAGAATTAATATGGGCTTTTAAGAACGGTATTTTGTCATCATCATCTGCATTAACCAAACGTTCGTAATCCGTTAAGGATACTTTACTATCAATAATCATTTTTTTGCCATCAGGAAGGTGTAAAACCACATCGGGTAATACACGAGAACCATCATCTTTGGTAAAGCTTTGTTGCACAAAATATTCGCGATCTTTCTCTAAACCAGATTTTTCTAAAACACGCTCTAAAACCAATTCTCCCCAATTACCCTGCATTTTACTATCGCCTTTTAAAGCTCTAGTTAAGTTTGTGGCTTCTTTAGACATTTGTTGGTTTAAATCTTTTAAGCCTAACAATTGCTCTTTTAAAGCCGAATGCATACTAATGCTTTCCTTTTGTGTTGAATCTACTTTTTCTTCAAAATTTTTGATTTTTTCTTGAAGTGGATTTAAAATGTTTTTGATGTTTTCTTTATTTTGAATCGTGAATTTTTCAGATTTTTCATCAAGAATCTTAGTAGCTAATAACTCAAAATCCTTACGCAATTGTTCTTGGCGTTCTTCAAGTTCTTGATCACGTTTTATGTTTTGTTGTTGTAGGTTTTCGTATTCTGAATTTTTTCTAGCTAGCTCTGTGTTTAAAAAATCTTTTTCGCGCCTAATCGCTTCGCGTTCTGTTTCGGTTTTAGAAATCGTTTCTTTTAAAGCATCAAATTGGGTGTTAAAACTCTCGTTTTGCTTTACGTTTTCTGATTCGCTATAAGCTTTAAAATCATTAAATTGTTGTTGTAAATTACTGTTGCGTTCTTCTAATGTGCTTTTTTCGCTTTTATTTTTTAATTTAATAATGAGCATGCCTAAATAGGCTCCAATACCAGCGGAAATAAGTATGGCTATAATAAGAATGAGATTGTCGTTCATGTTTAAAGTACCTTAAAGTGTAAAAGTAATAAATAAGTAAGAGTTGTAACTGATTACTCTTAATCTTTCTTGACATTAGAGAAATCGTATTTTTTCATTGTGGACTGAAGTATTTTCCAGTGATTACGTAATTGTTTTTTTATTTCTGGAGCTTCTAAATCATCTGCTGCTCGATAAGCATATCTTAAATAGTTACCTCTAAACTTTCTCTCAAAATATTCAGTTTTTGCTTCTCCATTAATATAACGTGTTTTTTTGCTAGGAAGCATTCTAGATTTTTCTCCTTTAAAACTAAATAATCTATATATTTTCCTTTTAAATATAGGAGCTTCATCCAATAAATGTTTTTCTTTAATGGATTCTACTCTTTTGTGTTTTCTTTTTATAGTTTGCTTCATTGCTCTATAAAAACTAGCTAAATTTTTAGATTTAATTAAAGTTTGATATCCATAAAACTCAAATCCTAAATAATTTAAGGGAATATTTTCTTTTAAAGTATTATCATTTTTAATTTTGTACGATTGTAAACGACCATTTTTAATTTTAAAAAGAGTTTTTTCTGTTTTTTCTAAAGAAACTTTTAATTTGTTTTTTTTAATCTCCTTTTTTACAAATTGTTCTATTAGTTGAATCTGATTTTCATCACAAAGCATTACAATATCATCTGAATACCTTCTGTAAAATATATTATTTTTTAACGTTAATTCATTTACAACAGCTTCATCAAATTCTAACATATAAATATTAGCCAACAATGCACTAATTGGTAAACCTTGAGGAATACCAATTAGTTGTTTTTGTTTGTTCTGTTTTTGGTTTTTGTGAATTATTATATCAGAATTAATTAATTCTTTAATATCTCTGAAGAAAGTGTGTTTCCCCTCTTTTTTATATTTAGCTAATTCTTTTTCGTCAAAATGAGCATTTTTTGTTTTTAGGTCTTTTAGTTTTACGTACGAAAATCTAGTAATTGCTTTAAACAGATTGAAGTGGTCTTTTGGTAAACTTTTGTATCCTAATATTTTTGCCCAAGCCAGTTTTAATTTTTTATGATCAAGACTTGGAAAAAAATTTTCTATATCTAAAACGAGAGCGACACAGTTATTTCTTTTCTTAATTTCATTAAAAACATCTTTGGCAAAATGTACGTTGTTCTTAAACTTTAATTTATCATCTGTTTGAATTTGTCTGTAAGCAGTTATGGAGTTTGATAATAGATGATTTTGGTTTAAGTAAGTTTCATATTTTGGAGTAATAATTTGTTGAGTATAATATGAATATATATGAGCATCTAGATGGGTAGCATAAAGTATTTCTCTAATTTTTGTGTTTGAAATTACATTACCCTTTTTTACTTTTTTATGAGAACGTTTTAATTTTCCTTTAAACTCGGAAACTTTATATCTTCTTTGTTTTATTTCTTTAAAAATTAAGGGAGAAAAAGAATGATGAGTTACTTTTTTTTTATTGGCTATATAGTTTTTAATAATTTTTTTAATAGACAATGGGGTCTTATTAGTGAAATGCGGATAACCTCTGTCTTTAAACCAATCTTTTTGTATTATCATATCGAATAAAAGTAAAGGAAGCTCTCGCACGTATTTGTGGTAGAATAAAACTTACATCTTTAAAATGGAATGAACCATTAACCGAGTTCTCGATTCACGTTGCAATTGTACGTTCAAAATAAATACATATACATTATGATAGCAATTATCTCTTTAATAGTTCTTACAGCTTTAGAAACCTCTGATATTATCCCTTACTTGGGAATTATCAATAGCCTGACAAGAATTTGCATGACACTTTCGAAAGTTTCTTGGCAAAGTTCTTGTAGGTTAAATGGTATTAGCCTAAATTACTATATTCCTAATCTCCATATTTATTATCCCTTTAATTAAAAAAAGGTCGGATTAAGTGATTGATTAAAATCAATACAGTAGTTCAACAAATGTTTTACCCCTTTTAACTAAAGAACTTCCTTACTTTAATGTAAATATACTATTATTCTTATATTTAGTTAAAAATAAATTTATAAATGAAAACATTTAACATAGGGGATATAGTTACAATTAAATCTCATCCATTATTAAGTTCTATTCCAAAAAAAATTAATGAGTTTCCATCACAAGTACCGCCATTAATGCTAGTAAAAGAAGTTGTTTTTGAAAAAGAGGATAAAAAGAAAGTTTTTAGTGATGTAATTGAAAAAGCGCAAATTGCAGATTTAGTAAAATATGTTTGTGTTTTTTTTAATGCAAATAAAAGTGAATTTGTTGAAAAGGAAATTTATCATACTCTATTGGAGTCTTACAGGAAATTAAATTATTATAGAATAGTAGATAAAGATGACAATAAAATTAAATTAGAAAAACAACTTATCCCAGAAGTTGAAAAATACATTCTGGTTTCTGATTATTTATACGGTAAAAGAATACAGTTTAAAACTAAAAAATTAGAACACAGAAAATCATATAGTAATAGTTTTGAGAAAGTTCCTGGGACTTCGTTTCAAACACCAGATTTTATATTATCTGGAATAAAAGAAGAGGAACAAAAAGATTTGTTTTTTTTAGATGGTAAACCTAAAAGAAAAGTAAGTAAATTATTATATAAAGTCATGTGGTTTAATCACATCCAACAGAAGTTTAGTGAACATTATTTACCGAAAAAGTTCTTTGTTGAAAATCTAGAAATTTAGATCAATCACTTTTAACCCTAAAACTCCCCGTAGTCTCATCAAAAGTTATTAAATCTTTAGGAAATAAAGTTTCAAAAACACCATCTTTAATTAGTTGTTTTGGCGTATTATAAACGACTTTGTTATCCGTCATAACTATTAATTTATCGCATAATTGTATGGCTAAATCTATTTCGTGAGAAGAGAATAAAATCGTTTTATGGGTGTCTTTAGCTAGTTTTTGAAGTAGTTTTAAAATATATGCCTTATGATACATGTCCAGATGTGTAGTGGGTTCATCTAGTATAATTAAATCGGTATCTTGGGCTAAGGCACGGGCAATCATAGCCTTTTGTAATTGACCATCACTTAACTCAAAACACTTTTTTTCTTTTAAATCTGTAATTTTTACTTGTTGTATAGCTTTATTGGCTATTTCAATATCTTGTTTAGAAAAACTGCCAATCCAATTGGTGTAGGGCTGTCTTCCTAATAAAATTAATTCATAAACTGATAAATTTTTAGAAGCCATAGTTTCTGTTAAAACCAAACTCATTACCTTAGATAAATGTAGTGCCGATAAATCCGAAATATTATGGTTATTAATAAAAATGTTTCCATGTAATGCATCTTGAACTTTAGTTAGTGTTCTTAAAAGTGTAGATTTCCCGACACCATTTGCTCCAATTAAGCCAACTAATTCTCCTTGGTTTAGTTCAATGTTAATATTAGACGCAATTATAGTGTCTTCTTTTTTAGAAGCATAACCAATAGCTAGGTTACTGGTTTTTAAGATAGGATGTTGCTCTTGTTTTATCACGTTTTTTTGTGCTGTTTAAATTTGCTTTAAAACATCATGCTTCGTTTTCTAATTAATAACCAAACTACAACAGGTGCACCAACAATAGCCGTTATAGCATTAATAGGTAATGTTAAATCACTAGTAGGTAATTGCGCAATACTGTCGCAAATAAGCATAACAATGGCTCCAAATAAAAATACAGCAGGTAATAATACTTTATGGTTAGCGGTATTAAAAACTTGTCTCGTTATATGTGGTATAGCCAAACCAATAAAAGCGATTGGGCCAGTAAAAGCTGTAATTACGCCAGCTAATATACTGGTAGTAATAATGATTAGTAATTGACTTTGCTTGATGTTTAAGCCTAAACTTTTGGCATAATTTTCTCCAAGAAGTAATGTATTTAATGATTTTATGCTAAAAACACTTAATATGATACCAAGGATGTAGATTACAAATAACACAGATAAATCATCCCATGCTAAATTACCAAGACTACCAAATCCCCAAAAAACATATTGTTGTAACTGCTCTGCCGTTCCAAAATAGGAGAGTATACTAACTATAGAGGCTGTAATACTAGCAAACATAAGCCCTATAATAAGTAAAACCATAGTATCTCGTACTTTTAATGAAACCATAAGCACAGCTAATAAGACCAAAAAACTACCTAAACTAGCAGCAATAATAATAGACCATTTTGATGCTAACATTAGCGTTGTAAAACCTCCAAAAATACCTGAGCCAAGTATAACCAGAGCAACGCCTAAACTAGCTCCAGAGCTAATACCTAAAACAAAAGGACCAGCTAATGGATTTCTAAATAATGTTTGCATTAATAAACCAGAAATGCCCAAGCCAGAACCTACAATAATTGCTGTTAATGCTTTTGGAAGTCTATAGTTTATTACAATATGCTCCCAAGGCTTAAGTGATGTTTCTCCACCAAATAAACTATTTACGATGTCTTTTAATGGAATATTTACAGAGCCTAAGCTTATATTTATAAAAAAACAACTCAATAAAATAACTATGAGAATAATAAACGATATTTTATATGACTTGCTATTGTGCAATTACTTTAAGGATTTAAAAAAGAATGGTTTATAATCTTCTAATAACTCAGGATGGCATATTTTTATAATATCTTTTAAAACTAAATCGGGTCTGGTGATTCCTAATTCATAATATAATACGCCTCCTGTTTTTCCAGTGGTATTGGTAAAGGAATATATGTTTTTATGTTTAAAAGCATCAAAAGCAGTATGGTTTTTATTTCCAGCTTTTAAAGCTTTTAATGTTGTGTAGTTAGACGGATTCAGCCAAATATCAGCTTTTTTTGCTTTCACAAAAACAGATTCAAAATTTAGCTTTAAACTGCCAGAACCTTTGGTGTCTTTCCATAAATAATGGACATGAGCATCATTTAAAAGTTGTGTTTCTGTACTATTGCCATTGGGTAAATACCAAACATCACTATGCATGGCACCACTTAAAACAGTTGGATATTGTTTTGCTTTTTTTGCTATTTTTTTAGCCTCCAGATAATTATTTTTTATGTCATTAAATATAGTTGTTGCAAGTTCTTGTTTATCAAACAAAGCACCAAAAAACTTAATCCATTCTGCTTTAGCTAACGGAGAGTTTTCTACCCAGTCTCCATTATAAATTACAGGAATACCTGCGTTTTTAATAGTTTCAAAAGCACGATTATTACCATCTATACCAAAACCTACAACAAGGTTGGGGTTTAATTCTAATAATACTTCGGTATTTAGGTTTTCGGTTTTACCAAGCTCTCTAATAAAACCACCATCAATACGTTCTCTTATTTTTTTTGATGAAATATAATCTGTGCCAGGAAAGGCTACTAAGCTTTTTTCAACATGTAAAAGCTCTAAAGCAGGGATGTGCGTTGTAGAGGTGACTACAATGTTTTTGATAGGCTTTATAATGATACCATCATATTCCCCTTTCATAAATGTTGTCTTTGCGGCATTATCGCTGCTAATTAAAACATATTTATATTTTTTTGTAGCATTGGGCCAAGGGTTGTTTATTTCTAAAATAGAATAATTGCTATGTTGAGTAATCGAAAAACCTGAAGCATAATCAAGTTTTAGTTGCTCGATTTTTGATTCAGGTAAAGAAACCTTATCCGTTTTCTCGTCTTTACAAGAAGCGATTATGATTAAGAAGCATAATAAGATTAACTTTTTCAATGGATTGGACTCTAACATTTATCAAAAGTAATATTATTTAATCTTTTGAATGAAACATTAAACACTTTGTTTACATTTGCAGCGAAATTTGGTTCTATTCGATTTTTATTCGAATGGATTAAAAGGGAATCTGGTGCGATTGTAAATATTAATTCCAGAACTGTTCCCGCAACTGTAAGTTTTTGCCGAATACATTTTCGGTACCTCTTAAACGAGGGTGTTATTACTTCATGAACCACTGACATTTTTGTTGGGAAGGTACAATAGCATAAAATAAGTCAGGAGACCTGCCAATTTCAAACAAATAAGTTGAACTTTCGGGATAAAAGTTTGCGTATGATAGTCCATGCGATTCTCGATTATTTTAAAAATTAATGAACAAAAAAACTAATGTTTTTGGTGTACTATGTCTTGGTATGTCATTATTTGGGTTTGCTCAAGAAGAGCAAGTTAAATCAAAAAAAGTAGAGCAATTAGATGAGGTGGTTATTACAGATTCACGTTTTGCTTTAAAACGTGAAAATTCTGGTAAAGCAGTTATTAAGATTTCAAAAAAAGAAATTGAAAATAATCAAGGTAAAACTATTGCAGAATTAATCAATACCAAAAGTGGTATTGAGATTAATGGGACTAGAAGTGTTGAAGGTCAAAATTTAGGAAATTTTATCAGAGGGGGTAATAATAGGCAAGTGTTGGTTATTATTGATGGAGTACAGGTCAATGACCCATCCATTGTAGCTAATGATTTTGATTTACGCTTGCTAGATTTAAATACAGTTGAGTCCATAGAAATTATTAAGGGAGCAGCTAGTACACTTTATGGTAATGCCGCTGCAGCTGCAGTAATAAATATTACTTCAAAAAAAGCATCACAAAATAGTATTTCAGCAAGTTTTTTAACAGTTGTGGGTACAAATCAAACCCAAGATGATTTAAATTATAATGGATCAAGTTTTACAAACAATGTATCAGTTAGTGGAAGTTCAAATAAGTTTACATATCTAGCAAGTTTTGGGAATAGATTTGCTGATGGTTTGTCTGCTGCTAAATCTGATAACCCAGAGAAAGACCCTTTTTCAAGATTTAATACTAATTTGAAAGTAGGTTATGAGTTTTCTGATAGTTTTGGAATATCTACTTATGCTAGCTATGATAAATTTAAAACAGATATTGATGGCTTTCCGCCACCAACATTTACTATTGCTGATACTGAAGATGAATTTATATCTGAACAAAAGCGAATAGGATTATCCTCAAAATTTAAATATGAAAATGGAAGCTTAGAAATAAACGCAGCTTACACTAAAATAGATAGAGAGACTATTTCAGCATTTAGTTCAACCAACGAAGCCGATAGTTATGTAATAGATGCTTTTAACAAATACACGTTTGATGAAACATTTTATACCATAGTTGGTTTAAATTATGGTAGTTACAAAAGTTTGTTTGCAAATGATGAAAGTTTTACAAATACCGACCCGTATTTAAATGTTGTGTATGTTTCTGATTTTGGATTAAATTTTAATCTTGGAGGACGATTGAACAATCATAGTGAATATGGTTCAAATTTTGTTTACAGTTTAAACCCTTCCTATAGTATTCCTGTAAATGTTGGATACGCTAAACTATTTGGTTCATATGCAACATCTTTTATAGCGCCAAATTTATCACAACTATTTGGTTTTTTTGGACCTAATCCAGAGTTAGAGCCAGAGGAAAATATAACTATTGAAGGTGGGGCTGAATTTAACTCTAAAAAAGGATTTCGTATTAATGGAACTTATTTTAATAGAAAAGAGGAAAATACTATAGTTTTTACTTCAGCTTATGAAAACTCAAGTAATGAGGCTACTGTGCAAGGGCTTGAATTAGAAACTCAAATAGATTTTATAAAGAATTTTTTAATTACTGCTAATTATACCTTTACAGAACTAAAAGATGGTATTAGATTACGTGTACCTAAACACAAAGCTAATGTTAGTTTAGGGTATGATTTTTCAAAAACAACTTATGCGTCTTTAAATTATCAATATGTAGATACAAGAGAAGATTTAGATTTCTCAACTTTTCAAAATAAAGAACTAAGTAGTTTCTCGTTAGTTGATGCCTATATTAGTAAAAAAATAAAAAATGACAAAGTGAAAATATTTGCTAGTGTAACAAATATTTTTAATGAAGATTATATAGAAATCATAGGTTTTACAACTAAGGGTAGGAATGTTAATCTTGGACTGAATATTAATTTTTAAAATAATTTCAAACAAATAAGAAGTTTCTATTAACGTTATAATCATTTATTAAAATTTAAATTATGAAAAAATCAATTATTATTTTGTGTTTGTTTTTATCCAAAATGTCTTTTTCTCAATATAGCAACTATTCTGTTGTGCCAATTGAGAATATAAACATAACATTAGCAGAAGAAGATAATCAAGTAGTTGGAGAAATATATAAAATTCGATTTTCTTTTGACTTAATTGCAGATAATATACAATTAGGTTATGGAAGTAATGCTTTGGCAAGAGGCGGGTGGTATGTTTTTTTGAAAAAGAAAACTGCTATAATTGAAGATTTTAATAAATGGCCTATAGTTGGTTCTACCTCAGGCAATCCTAATAATACAAACTTTATAAACTATTCGACTACGGCAATTACAAATGGTTTCAGAGTGACATCGGAACCTATTCAGCTTAGTAGTAATTTCTCTCCTGTGAATTTTGATACAGAATATGAATTTATAATAGTTGGTAATAGAGGAGGGAATTTTTGGACTTATACAAGTAGTTATTTTTCTAATAATTTGCAATCATTTAAGTTTAATGATATTTGTACAGATTGTGATAGCGTAATCTATGGTGGTAGTATTGATGATATTGATGGAGATGGTATAAATAACGATAATGATCGTTGTCCTGATGAATTTGGTAATGTATCTAATTTTGGGTGTAAAGGTAATCCAGATTTAGTTATAGATACAGAAAAGGGTAGAGTAATTGGTGATAGTTCTTCTCAAAATAATTCTTTGCAAAGGGTACTTGATTTTAAATTACGTCCAGTAATTTTTAGATTTGGAGGTAATATTACTATACGCGATTTAACAATAAAAAATATTGGAGATGGAATTTCACTTCATGCTCCTCACGTAGATTTTTATATTTCAACTGACTCTAGATTAAGTAATGATGATTTACACATAAGTAATAGAACACTAAATTATGGTATTGGAGGACCAGGCAGTTCTTCAAAAAAAGATGTAAGTATTGAGGGGGCTGATATTGGAAATAGATTACCTTACGGTAATTACTATTTAATAATTATGATTGATTCTGATAATGATTTAAGAGGAAGTGAGCTGTCTAGAGATAATAATGCTGTTTATATACCAATTAACTATACAGGTACACTTCCTTCAGGAAAAGCTTCTATAAACTTGGGTGATTCAGTCATTAAAGTACCTGTTAATAATAGTGAATCTAACTTAAAAATATATGATTTGAATAATTCTAATTCAGCATTAATTAATCAAAATATTTCTCAAGGAGATAATATGAATTTATATTTAAAGCCTAGTATTTATGCAATTTATGTTAACGATAGATATGTTAAAAAAGTTAAAATCTAGTTTTGCTTTTTAGATAAAACTGAATAAAAAAGCCATAAAGAAATTATATTAAATTCAAATAAAATTTCTTTATGACTTTTTAAATTAAAAATTATAAGTTAAATTTTTACAGTCACTCTTAAAATCGAACTCATTACTTTTTTATGTGGAGGAAATCCTGTTTGGACACCCAATGAAACAGCTGGGCAATTATTTAAGATTGACACTCAAAATAATTCATCAATATCTATAGATTTTGCTCTTGCAGATCATCTAAGTTTTCTTTTAATAGATAACAATGAGTTATATTATTATTTGAATGGGGAGGTTTATTCAATGAATAACTCTGAAACAACATTGCCAACTAGTGCTGATATTTCTGGATTAAATTTTTATGAAATGACTGTCAATAATGGAACGTTATATGGTGTAGATGCTGGAGATTTTATGAGTAATGGGACTTTAATATCTTATGACTTGTCAACAAATAGTTTAATTAATTCTGCAGAAGTAAATATTATACCAGGGGGTATATATTTTAACTAAGAATTTTTGTGGTAAGAGCCCTTTAGAAATTAATAACCATTTCTGTGGGGCTTTTATTTTATAAAAAAACTTTCTTTAATAAGTTAAATCTGTTCACCCCAAAAACCTACCCTTTAATTCGGGTGTAGGAATCATACAGGTTTCTTTTTTACCATACCATTTATAGCGGTTCTTGGCTATAAAATCGTAAACCCAATTCCTAATAAATGCGGGTACAATCAAAAAAATAACCATTAAGTTTGTTGGAAAACCTAATTGCGAACCTACTTTTAAAGCCGCTGTAGATTTAAAATCGATACCTTTTTCTGGGTTGTATAAAATTATAGAATCTGTTTTAACAGTATTAATATTATATGTCTTGATAATTTGTTTTCCAATGTGGCTCTCTAGTGGAGCAAACATAAAAATATGTTTTTTGTCATGCTTTATAACATAATTTATAGCGCTATTGCACAAGTTGCAAACACCATCAAAGAGGATAAGTTTTTTATGTTTAGGAAGGTCTATCATTATACAATTACGTAATAACAAATATACGATTATCGTCATAGTTGCTTGGTATGTTAAGTTGTCATTTTTGTATAATAAAAAGTTAATATTTTATAAGTTTTTATCAAAATGATTCAAAAAAGTATGATATACGCGTATATATCGAATCATTATACTTTAAATAATTGGGGAATTAACTACATTTGCACTCGCAAAAACTAAGGTTAGTTATTGCATCCATAATATTTTTATTTTAGACAGCATGAAAGCAGGCATTGTAGGATTACCAAACGTAGGGAAATCGACTTTATTTAATTGTTTATCTAATGCAAAAGCGCAAAGTGCCAACTTTCCGTTTTGTACCATAGAGCCTAATATTGGTGTGGTAAATGTACCAGACCCACGTTTAGAAAAATTAGAAGAATTAGTTAATCCAGAACGTGTACAGCCAGCAACCGTAGAGATCGTAGATATTGCCGGTTTAGTAAAAGGTGCTAGTAAAGGCGAAGGTTTAGGTAATCAGTTTTTAGCAAATATTAGAGAAACCGATGCTATTCTACACGTTTTACGTTGTTTTGATAACGATAATATCGTACATGTAGATGGTAATGTAAATCCCATAAGAGATAAAGAAACTATCGATATGGAATTACAGCTTAAAGATTTAGAAACCGTTGATAAAAAACTAGATAAAGTAAAGCGTGCTGCAAAAACAGGTAATAAAGAGGCTCAAAAAGAAGAAGCTGTTTTATTAAAAATAAAAGCAGGGTTAGAAGCAGGAATATCTGTTAGAGCTTTAGAGTTTAGTGAAGATGATTATACAGATTTTGTAATACCATCACAGCTTATTACAGATAAGCCTGTTATGTATGTATGTAATGTAGATGAAGGCGCTGCGGTTACAGGTAATGCTTATGTGGATAAAGTAAAAGATGCTGTTAAAGACGAAAATGCTGAGGTTTTAGTATTGGCCGTTGGAACCGAAGCTGATATTAACGAGTTAGATGATTATGAAGAGCGACAAATGTTTCTTCAAGATATAGGATTAGAAGAAGCAGGTGCAGCAAAATTAATTCGTTCTGCATATAAGTTACTAAACCAACAAACGTACTTTACAGCTGGTGTTAAAGAAGTTCGTGCTTGGACTATAGATATAGGCGCTAGCGCACCTCAAGCAGCTGGTGTAATACACACAGATTTCGAAAAAGGTTTTATTCGTGCCGAAGTTATTGGGTACGAAGATTACGCATCTTTTGGTAGTGAGGCTAAAGTAAAAGAAGCAGGCAAAATGCGTGTAGAAGGTAAAAATTACATCGTTAAAGATGGTGACGTTATGCACTTCTTGTTTAATGTATAAATTATAAAAATAGTGGATAGGCTAACGGTTATAATATAGCCTTATTCAGTTATGAAATTCTTTTTTGTTCCCTCATAGATTAATATAATATTAATTTTGGTTCGATTTTTGATAATTTAAATCGAATATGTAAAGTGAGGGAAATGCCATTAATAAAAATTAAGACTGAAATAGAAGCCGATGTTAAAACATGTTTTGATTTA
Source organism: uncultured Algibacter sp. (assembly GCA_947499935.1). Classification (GTDB taxonomy): domain Bacteria; phylum Bacteroidota; class Bacteroidia; order Flavobacteriales; family Flavobacteriaceae; genus CANMQH01. The sequence continues at coordinate 113,302 of CANMQH010000003.1, forward strand.
GCTCGCAATATTGATATACATCAAGAATCGATGCAGCATTCTGGAGAAATTGCTATTTCAGGAAAAACATCTGGACTTATTGGTCTTAGGGAAATAGTGACTTGGGAAGCTATGCACTTTGGTTTCGTACAACATCTTACTTCAAAAATAACAGAGTTTGAGTCGCCCAGCTATTTTGTAGATGAAATGGTTTTTGGAGCATTTAAATCTTTTAGGCATGAACATTATTTTACCCAACAAGATGATGTGACTATTATGACTGATAAATTTTATTTTGAATCTCCACTTGGTATTCTTGGTAAAATTGCAAATGTTTTATTTTTAAAAGCGTACATGAAAAGGCTCTTACAAAAGCGGAATAACTTTTTAAAGGAACAAGCAGAGGCTAAAAATGTAGACTAAAAGTTATATATTAATCGTAATGTCTTTTAATCATCTTCAAATCTTAGAGTATTAAAGCATTTTATTAAATTTATTAATAAAATTCAATGTTGAGAAGTCTGTAAGGCGAACTCAACATTGTAAGTTAAACTAATCCCGATTTTCAGCGTGATCTAGATTTAATAATTTTTATTGAAAACGTTTTGTCGTTACCAATTTTTCAAAAACATCTTTATTCTAGTCTTAATTTTTATTAACCAATTATGTGTAAAAATGTGGCGGTGATTATCGTAATAATAACTTTGATTGTAAATGCAATTTATACAAGAAACTATATATTCGCTGCATGCAAAAAAGCAAGAATTTTTGGTACGGTATAGTTATCGGTATTATAGGTATAGTGATGTTTTCTTCTAAAGCTGTTATGGTAAAGTTAGCTTATAACTATGGTGTAGATGCCATTAGTATATTATTGCTAAGGATGCTGTTTTCATTTCCATTCTATATAATAATTGCATATGTTTATCGTCATGATAATAAAGAATTAACACCAACGCACAATGATTACTTATGGATTGTTTTCTTTGGTTTTGTGGGCTATTATTTAGCAAGTTATTTTGATTTTGTGGGTCTAACCCATATAAAAGCAAGTTTAGAACGTATTATTTTGTTTTTGTATCCAACCGTAGTATTGCTTTTAAACAAGTTGTTTTTAAAAGTCGCAATCACAAAAATTCAGGCTATGGCTATTGTATTAACGTATTTAGGTATTGTTATTGCATTTTGGGATGAGGTAAGTATATCGGGAGGTAAAACTTATATTGGAGGATTTTTTATATTGCTTAGTGCCATAACTTATGCCTCTTATTTGGTAGGCAGCGGTTGGTTAATTCCCAAATTTGGTGTTATAAAATTCACAACATATGCTATGCTTGTATCTTGCATGTGTGTATTTGTTCATTATAGTTTAATTAGTGAAGTTAATTTGTTTAGTTTCTCATGGGAAGTGTACGCTTTAGGTGTCATGATTGCCGTTTTTGCAACAGTCATACCATCGTTTTTAGTGTCTAAATCTATTAAAATGATTAGTTCTTCAAATTTTGCAATAATTGCAGGAATAGGGCCTATTTCAACCGTTATTTTAGCCGCAATATTTTTAAACGAAACATTAACATATTTGCAATTATTTGGTGCTTTATTAGTTGTTGTTGGTATCGTGTTCGTATCAACAAAAAGTAATGCATAAATAGTGAATAGCAGATACGGATTAAATGTTAAACTCATCTTGGCTTTTTAACAGAATAAAAAGAGCGTAATATATCAGCTTTTTACACAAAAAACACTTATCAAAACAGCTTTGTTAATTACTTTGCATACATACTATTTTATTTTTTGATTGGTTGTACTATATTAGCATGCTACCTTCTAAAACCACAAAATTTAATGGCTGAACAATCCAATTATACAGAAGACAATATACGTTCATTAGACTGGAAAGAGCATATTCGTATGCGTCCCGGAATGTATATCGGGAAACTGGGTGATGGATCATCGCCAGATGATGGTATATATATTCTTTTAAAAGAGGTTTTAGATAACTCTATTGACGAGTATGTTATGGGGGCGGGAAAAACCATTGAGATTTCTATTCAAGGGAGCAAAGTTAACGTACGCGATTATGGTCGTGGTATTCCGTTGGGTAAAGTTGTAGATGTGGTTTCTAAAATGAATACTGGAGGTAAGTACGATTCTAAAGCCTTTAAAAAATCGGTAGGTTTAAATGGTGTAGGAACTAAAGCAGTTAATGCGCTGTCTTCTTATTTTAGAGTAGAATCTACAAGAGATAATAAAAGCGCTTCGGCAGAATTTGAACAAGGAAATTTAACCAACCAAGATTTATTAGAAGATACATCGCGTAGAAAAGGAACCAAAGTGTCCTTTGTACCCGATGATATTATTTTTAAAAACTATAAGTACAGAAACGAGTATATCATCAAGATGCTCAAAAACTACGTGTATTTAAATCCTGGTTTAACGATAGTTTTTAATGGTGAAAAATATTTTAGTGAGAATGGATTAAAAGATTTGTTAGCCGAAAAAATTAATGAATCCGATTTACTTTATCCTATAATCCATTTACGGGGTCATGATATAGAAGTCGCATTAACACACAGTAAAACCCAATATAGCGAAGAGTATAATAGTTTTGTAAACGGACAAAATACAACACAAGGCGGTACACACTTAACAGCGTTTAGAGAAGCTTTGGTTAAAACAATACGCGAGTTTTATGGTAAAAATTATGATGCTTCAGATATTAGGAAATCTGTAGTGAGTGCCATAGCCATTAAAGTTATGGAACCTGTATTTGAAAGTCAGACCAAAACCAAATTAGGGTCAACAGACATGGGTGGAGATTTACCAACGGTAAGAACCTACATTAATGATTTTCTTAAAACACACCTTGATAATTATTTACATAAAAATACAGATACTTCAGAAAAAATACAACGAAAAATTCTTCAAGCAGAACGCGAGCGTAAAGAGCTTTCTGGTATAAGAAAGTTAGCAAAAGATCGTGCTAAAAAAGCTAGTTTGCACAATAAAAAATTACGAGATTGCAGGGTGCATTTTGGAGATACTAAAAATGAACGAAACTTAGAAACAACCCTGTTTATTACCGAGGGTGATTCTGCATCAGGAAGTATAACAAAATCTAGAGATGTTAATACACAAGCTGTTTTTAGTCTAAAAGGAAAACCTTTAAACTGTTATGGGTTAAGTAAGAAGATTGTTTACGAAAACGAAGAATTTAATCTACTCCAAGCAGCATTAAATATTGAAGAATCTTTAGAAGATTTACGTTATAATAATGTGGTGATAGCTACCGATGCCGATGTAGATGGTATGCACATCCGATTATTATTGATTACATTTTTCCTTCAGTTTTTTCCAGAAGTGATTAAAGAAGGTCATTTGTATATTTTGCAAACACCATTGTTTCGTGTTAGAAATAAAAAAGAAACTATTTATTGTTACTCAGAAGAAGAACGTAGAGATGCTATTGAAAAATTGAAACCTAAACCCGAAATAACTAGATTTAAAGGGTTGGGTGAAATATCGCCAGATGAGTTTCAACACTTTATAGGAGACGATATTAGGCTGGACCCTGTAATGTTAGACGATAATATGTCTATAGAAGATTTACTATCCTTTTACATGGGTAAAAATACACCAACACGACAAGAATTTATTATTGATAATTTAAAGGTGGAACTAGACTTGATTGAAGAATAAATATCAGAAATTTATAACATGAATCTTTATACATATTGTAAATCTTGCAAAAGTAATATTAATATTAAATCTGGTGCTTCGACTAGACCAGACTTGCAAATGGAAAAAGGCGATGCGTTTAATGTAAATTGTCAAAATTGTGGAACTATTGAAAAAAAACATGTTAATGATATAAAAGCTGAATCAAGTAAAGCAATAATGCTTGTAGGCTTAGTTTTAGGTATTGTAGCTACAGTTATTTTATGGTTCTTTTTTAAAGGAATAGCTCTGGTTGTTTTTATAATCCCTATTCTTGTTTGGCAGCAACAAATGGCAGCTACAAAAGCTTTTAACTCATATACAATTAGAAGAAAACAGAAGAATTAATACTTAATAGCAGACCAAAAAAACAGTAGCTTTTAATGATAGAAGACCAAAACGACGATTTAATTAATAACCAAGACGAACCAAAAGAAACCATAACCCGAATAACGGGTATGTATAAAGATTGGTTTTTAGATTATGCCTCTTATGTTATTTTAGAACGTGCTGTACCAGCTATAGAAGATGGTTTTAAACCTGTACAGCGCCGTATCATGCATTCCATGAAAGATCTGGATGACGGCCGTTATAACAAAGTAGCAAATATTGTTGGTCATACGATGCAATACCATCCTCATGGCGATGCGAGTATTGCAGATGCTATGGTGCAAATTGGGCAAAAAGACTTGTTAATAGACACCCAAGGAAACTGGGGGAATATTTTAACAGGAGACCGTGCTGCAGCTTCGCGTTATATAGAAGCACGCATCTCAAAATTTGGATTGGACGTGGTTTTTAACCCTAAAATTACAGAGTGGCAAGCCAGTTACGATGGCCGTCGTAAAGAGCCTGTAAATTTACCTGTAATGTTTCCTTTATTATTAGCACAAGGAGGCGAAGGTATAGCGGTTGGGCTTTCAACTAAAATATTACCACATAATTTTATAGAACTTATAGATGCTTCCATAAAGCATTTGCAAGGTAAGCGGTTTACAATTCTACCAGATTTTCCAACTGCTGGCATTGCAGATTTTTCTGGTTATAACGATGGATTAAGAGGCGGTAAAGTTCGTGTACGTGCTAAAATATCGCAATTAGATAAAAATACGCTCGTTATTACCGAGTTGCCTTTTGGTACAAACACCACAACATTAATAGAATCCATTTTAAAAGCCAACGATAAAGGGAAAATTAAGGTAAAAAAGATTGAAGATAATACAGCTGCAAATGTTGAGATTTTAGTGCATTTACCATCGGGTTTATCACCCGATAAAACCATAGATGCTCTTTATGCGTTTACAAGCTGCGAGTCATCAATTTCTCCATTAGGTTGTGTTATTGAAGATAATAAACCGCTATTTGTAGGCGTTACCGAAATGCTTAGAAGGAGTACCGATAATACCGTTCAGCTTTTAAAACAAGAACTCGAAATAAAGTTAGGCGAATTTGAAGAACAATGGCATTTTGCAAGTTTAGAACGTATTTTTATAGAAAATAGAATCTATCGAGATATTGAAGAAGAAGAGACTTGGGAAGGTGTTATTAAGGCTATAGATAAAGGGCTTAAACCACATATAAAACATTTAAAACGCGCTGTTACAGAAGAAGATATTATAAGATTAACCGAAATTAGAATAAAGCGTATTTCTAAATTCGATATCGATAAGGCTCAGCAAAAAATTGATGCTTTAGAAGCGCAAATAGCTGAAATTAAGCATCATTTAGAGCATCTTATAGATTATGCCATAGCCTACTTTAATAGACTTAAAAAAGAATATGGAGCAGGTAGAGAGCGTAAGACAGAAATCCGTACGTTTAATGATGTAGATGCCACAAAAGTAATTATTCGTAACACCAAACTCTATGTTAATAGAGAAGAAGGTTTTATTGGCACATCGCTTAAAAGGGATGAATATGTGGCAGATTGTAGTGATATAGATGATATTATAGTATTTACCAAAGAAGGTAAATTAATGATTACCAGGGTAGATTCTAAAACGTTTATTGGTAAAGATATTATTCATGTAGCCATATTTAAAAAGAAGGATAAACGAACCATTTATAACATGATTTATCGTGATGGTAAAAGTGGGCCGTCTTATATTAAGCGTTTTGCTGTTACAGGTGTTACACGCGATAAGGATTACGATTTAACTAATGGTAGTAAGGGGTCTACATGTTTGTATTTTTCGGCGAATCCCAATGGCGAAGCCGAAGTTATTACGGTATTGTTGCGCCAAGCAGGAAGTATTAAAAAGCTTAAATGGGATATAGATTTTGCAGATATTCTTATAAAAGGACGGGTTTCTAAAGGTAATCTGGTCACTAAATATCCAGTAAAACGCATTGAACTTAAAGAGAAAGGCGTATCTACACTTAAACCTAGAAAAATATGGTTTGATGACACCGTACAACGTTTAAATGTTGATGGAAGAGGCGAGTTGATTGGCGAATTTAGAGGAGAAGATAAATTACTTATTATAAATCAATCAGGATTATTAAAAACAGTTACACCAGAAGTAACTATGCATTTTGATGATGATATGATTGTTATGGAAAAATGGGTCCCTAAAAAACCAATTTCTGCGGTGTATTTTAATGGAGAAAAGGAGATTTACTATGTAAAACGCTTTTTGATAGAACAAGAAGGTAAAGAGGAATCCTTTATATCAGACCACCCAAAATCGCAATTAGAAATTGTTTCTACAGATTGGAAACCTATAGTTGAAATTGTATTTGCAAAAGACCGAGGTAAGGATAGAAAAGATAATTTAGAGGTTAATCTTGAAGATTTTATTTCCGTTAAGGGCATATCTGCACTAGGCAATCAACTTACTAAAGATAAAGTAAATCAATTAAATGTATTAGAATCGTTGCCTTATGAGGCTCCTGAAGAAGTTCATGCTGAGGATATTGAGGTTGTTGACGAAAAAGAAATTTCATCCAAAACATCTACACAAGATAACGAAGCTATTAATGGTGGACTTCAAAAAACAGATAAAAAAAACACACAAGACGATTCTGAAACTGACGAAGAAGGGCAGATTACATTATTTTAATTTGTTGTTTTTAAAGTGTTAATACAAAAAACTCATTTTGTAAAGGCTCTAAATTTTCAATCAGTTTAGGAATTAAAGTGTCGCCATATTCTAGATAAAACTCAGAAAAATTGGTGTTACGTTCTTGTAAACTTTTATTAGGAAATAACTCATTTTGTATGTCTGTTATCCGCATTACGTGGTCAGATAGTTTCTTTTTTTGAGCTGTTAACAATCGCTTTTCAAGAGTGTTTAATCCTTTTAATTGCTTAGCTTCTTGAGCTTTTACAGTGCCTATAAACGACTTGTCAGTTTGTTGAGCTAGCTTGTGTAAATGTTCAAATTGTTGTTTTAAAAGTTTTTTCTGTGAAGAAAAATTAATATCTATATTAGATATCTCTCTTACTTTTTTATTTATAAAGCTATCTCGCTTTAAAAATAAATCTTCATCAGAGATATTAAGCTTATCTAGCTTTTTAGATTGGCTTGTAGTCTTAATTAAAACAGAATTACGGAGTAATAAAATAGGAAAAGGAACTTTTACACTATCAAAATAGTTTTTTAATTGAAACCAATACGCTAACTCACCACCACCGCCTATATAACATAAATTTGGTAAAATAACCTCTTGGTATAAAGGTCGCATAATCACGTTTGGAGAAAAACGTTCTGGATGTTCTGCTAGTATTTTTTTTATGTCATTTAAATGCCATTGTAAATCGGTATTTAAAACGCTAAACATACCATCTTTAAAAACAATACGTTCTCTAGTATTTTTATCTAAATAAAACAGATTAATGTCCCTTGGGTTAACTTGTATAGTATAGTGTTTAGAAAGGGTTTTATTGGTGTTTGAGACCGCATTAAAAGAGCTTTTGTTTTCAAATTCTTGTTCAACAAAAGGCTTAAACTGTGCTTTTAAAGCAGCATCGTTAGCATCTACTATAACTAACCCATAATCTTTAAACAGGTCATTTGCTAAAAAACGTGTAGCATCAGCAAGATTATCATGTTCTAAATACGCTTTTTTAAATAATGTTTTTAATACTTCGGCATTTTTGGTTTGTCCAAATTCATCAGATAAAACATCAAAAATATCTTGTAAGCCATCATTAGATAGTTCGCCAACAGCGCCGCTAGAATTTCTGTTCCAACGTATTTTTTTTCCTTTAAAATTAAAATAATTTATCTCTTCAAAATCATGGTCTTCAGTTGCCATCCAATATACAGGTACGAAGTTGTAATTGGGATATTTAATTTTTAATTGACTAGATAGATTAATAGTAGAAATAATTTTATACAGAAAATAAAGGGGGCCAGTAAATAAATTTAACTGATGTCCAGTGGTAATTGTAAACGTGTTTTCTGTTTGTAAACTATTAATATGTTGATGCGTTAACTCTGAAGTTTCAATATCTTGATATTGTTTTTTTAAACTGTCTACAAGAGTAATTCTAGACTGTTCGTTAAATGAAGCTTTTTTTTCTTCAATCTGAGTTTTAAAATTTTCTATATCAGGGAAACGGTTATAAAATTGTTTTAAATCAGATTTTTTATCTAAATAGTCGCATATTAAAGACGAAAAATAGCCTGTTTTATGAAACGGAATGTTGTTTTTCTGCATAGTTTTAATCTATAATATCTCCAACACCTTGGTCGGGGTTTTCTGCCTACCTTTCTTTTTATAGCTAGCAAAAATAGCTTACGGTGTATTACGAAAATTATGTAAATATACTGTTATTCCAATTTTTAAAATCTAAAAAATAAGTTAAGAGTTTTTCTAAATCTTTGTTTTGTTTGTCTGGTTATGTAAAGACAGTGTTTAAATAGCTAACACAATTAATTTAGAGGTTTAAGAAACATTATTTTAAAGATAGCTTAATATATACTAACTATTATTTGTATTCAATTAATGCTATGGTAAACAAATTAACTTTAATCTAACTCTAAATTAATAAAAGCACAGTAATTGCTTAACAAGTTTTGCAGCTTCTAAATGTAATTTTGGAAATATTATTTAATCAAAAAAATATGATTTACATTATGAAAAAATTACTCAACCTTTTTTTTATTTTATTAGTTGCATTGGCAATTAATACAACATTAGTTAGCTGTAATACAGAAGATGGAAAAGATGGTGTTAATGGCGTAGACGGCCAAGATGGAAATGATGGTAGTGATGCATCTGTTTTTCTAACAGCATCAAAATCTCCAACCTTGTTAAAGGTTACAAATGAATTTGTTAACCTAAAAGTTACTCCAATCTTAACATCAGAAGATGTTATTCCTAACACACCAGATTTTGTTTATGGGTCTATGGCTGATGGTGCAGGTTTAATGGATAATGGAGATGAAACATTTACATTAATAAATAATATAGAAGCAGATTACTCTATAGCACGAATTTTATTGAATAAAAATTTAAGACCCTACCATGGTGAGTACATTTTAAATGCTACAGCAACAGCAGAAACGGCGCAATGCTCTGGATCACTAATTACTCAAGAAGAACACGGTTTCGGTCCTTGGTATTTATCTGGAGGAGAGTGGGGAGGTTCATCTAAAGGTGTCTTTTTAACAGATCCAAATAAAAGTATAGCTGATGCAAGTACAGGAAAATTGTTAACTGCTTTTGGGCAATGGTCTACAGAAAATGCTGTAGTAATTGGTAAAGATGCTTATGCTAATAAAACAGTTGCTTTTATAGGTGATGATCATTCTGATAACAGTGTGCCTTCTGGTCAACTAGGTATGTATGTAGGTGATAGAGGAGATTTAAATGGTGGTAAATTATACGGGTTAAAAGTTATATCTACTGGAATTGATTTTGAAGTCGATATGGAAGAAGGTACGGAGTATGATGCAGAGTTTGTTGAATTAACAGAGCGAGAAATTTCTGCCTTAGATGCCGAAGCTAAGTCTAAAGGTGTTATGGGATTTTCTAGACTAGAAGATATAGATTGGAGAAGGGGTTCGGGAGCCAATCAGAGGGAGGTGTATTTTGCTGTAACAGGAAGAGATAAGCCAGGCTTAATAGGTAAAGGAACAGTTTTGGGAAGAGTATATAAAGTAACTTTAAATGATACAGACCCCACAGGGACTTGTAAAATTACATGTGTGTTAGATGGCGATAAAATAGGAGGGAAAGCTGCAGGTTTTCATTCTCCAGATAATATTTTGGTGACAGAAAATTATGCATACATCCAAGAAGATCCAAATGGATATTTAGATACTGCGGTAAATGGTTTTGCTAAATTGTATCAATACAATTTAAATACAGGCACTATTAAAACGGTTTTAGAGTGCGATCAAAATAGAGCAGAAACACTAGGTTATGGAACAGCTAGTAGAAACTGGGAAATCACAGGTATGATAGATGTTACCGATGTTGTTAAAAATGGTGATAACACATTCTTATTAATTACTCAAAATCACGGTTGGGAACCTGCAGATGGTACGTCTTTTACAGATGCCATGGCTAATCCAGATTTAGCAAATAGAAAAGAAGGTTCTATGCTCTATTTAATAAAAGGATTAGATCGATAATTTTATGGAAATATATTTGAATTTCACATTTAAAGCTAAGACATGCATTTATGTATGTCTTTTGCTTTTGAGTACAGCTTGTGTTAATAACAATACCAAAACTGTAGCAAAACCAATATCAAAGACAGAACAATTAGAAAAATTGTACAGGCAAAATCTAGTCAAGGCATATCAATATTTAGATAGTATTAATCTAGATAATAAAAATGGGATTAATAAAGACTATTATGAAATATCAAGAAAGTATTTAAAAAAAAGCGAACCCATACTGTCTTATGCAAATAAAGAGAATTACAAATCTTTAAACGCACCCAACTTACTACGGATACATGAAGAGGACCCAACAGATATAAAAATAAGTAAGCCTATAGGTTATCAAGTTATTGAGGAGCATTTGTTTTCTGAAACTATGGATACTCTGGCACTAGCAAGGGCTTTAAAAGTTACAAGTAGTAGATTGAAGTTGATAGAGCATAATATAGCTTTAAACCTCAAAGATTATCACGTATTATGGCTTATTAGAGATGCCGTAGTAAGGATAGCAACAACAGGGTTATCAAATTTTGATTCGCCAGTATTAGGCAATTCATTAGAAGAATCTATTTATGTACTAAACACTCTACATGAAATTCTTAATATATACCAAAGTAACTTCAAAAATAAAGCGCTATTTATTGAATGGGAGACAGCGTTGAAAAAGTCTGTAGAATTATTAAAAACAGATTTTAATAATCTAGATAGATACACATTTATAAAGAAGCATACCCATAAACAGCTAGAACTTTTAAGAGATACAAAAGTAGATTGGAGCGTTAGTTTTCCTTTTGAATTAGCTTTAAATACCAATGCAACAAGTTTATTTACTAAAAACACATTTAATCTTGAATATTTTTCTGACTACAAAAATGATACGACGTATTTACAAACTAAAGTAGAACTTGGAAAAGCACTATTTAATGACACTAGGTTTTCTATAAATAACAATATGTCTTGTGCAACGTGTCATATAAAACAAAAAGGTTTTGCAGATGGGAAAGTTACTTTTAATCAAAAAATAAAACGAAATACGCCTACATTGACTTATTCAGGTTTACAGAAATCTTTTTTTTTAGATAATAGATCAGGTAGTTTAGAAGGGCAAATAGTTGGTGTTGTAAATAATCATGATGAATTTGGTACAGATTTAAAACATATTATAAAGATTGTTAAGGACGATAAAAACTATGCAAAATCTTTTGATTCACTTTACAATAGAGGTGCTACAGATATGAATATAAGACATTCTATAGCATCATATGTTAGATCTCTTAATTTGTTTAATTCAAAATTTGACAACAATATAAATGGCAAAGAAAATACACTGACTAAAATTGAGAAAAAAGGGTTTAATTTATTTATGGGCAAGGCAGCTTGTGCAACATGTCATTTTCCACCTTTGTTTAATGGTACCGTCCCTCCTAATTTTAATGAGTCTGAACTTGAAATTATTGGTGTGCCAGAAACTGTTGAAAATAAGGTTTTGGATGATGATTTAGGGCGGTATAATGTTTTTAAAACGGAAGAAAGAAAAGGCGCTTTTAAAACGCCTACTTTAAGAAATATAGCTTTAACAGCACCCTATATGCACAATGGGGTGTATAATACGATGGAACAAGTTATGGATTTTTATAATAAAGGAGGTGGTAAGGGCTTAGGTTTAAATGTATCACATCAAACCTTACCTTTTGATAAATTAAATTTATCTGAAATGGAGCAGCAAGCTATTATAGCTTTCATGAAAACTCTAACAGATTACTAAAATTAATCAAATTGAATTATTTATTTTAGTAAAGTAAGTCGATTTTTTGTATTTTAATGAACTCATATTGTTTTTATAGGCTTCTAGAGAAACATAAAAAGTCAATATGAGTTTTATATATAAAACATAGTCATGAAAAATTTAGCATACATTATTTTAATTTGTAGTTGTTTTGTTTTTGCATTATGGCAAAATGTATTAATAGCGCAGACAACAAATCCATTTACTCAACTTGGAACTAAAGTTTTAGATGCTAATACAAAAAAACCTTTGGTATTTGCAAATATAAATATAGAGAACTCTAATATAAGCACAGTTACAAATAACGATGGCGAGTTTATTTTAAAAATACCTAATAATTTGTTAGATGGCATCTTGGTTATTTCACATTTAGGGTATGAAAAGAAAACACTTAAAATAACTTCTATTAAGAACCTTAAAGAAATCTCTTTATTGCCTGCGTATACAGAATTAGGTGAAATTAGTATCAATGCTACTAATATAGATGCTAAATCCTTGGTTTTAGAAACCTTAAAAAAGAAAACCACTATTTATAACAATAATAAAACTGTGATGACGGCATTTTACAGAGAAACTATAAAGCGAAGAAAAAAAAACGCATCGATTTCTGAGGCTGTCGTAAAAATTTATAAACAACCTTATGATAACCAAAGAAAAGACCATATAGAACTTATTAAAGCACGAAAAAAATCTGATTATAAACGGCTAGATACTTTGGCTTTAAAACTTCAAGGTGGGCCGTTTAGTAATATTTATACAGACATTATTAAATATCCTGAATTTATTTTTACCCAATCAGAAATTCCGTTATATGATTTTAGTTATGGACCATCCACTCAAATTGATAAAAACTTGGTATATGTAGTTAATTTTAAACAAAAAGACAATATTGAAATACCACTTTACTATGGTAAATTATATATTGATGCTAATACGTTAGCCCTCACAAATGCAGTGTATAGTTTAAATGTATCTAATAGAGCATTGTCTAGCAAAATGTATGTTCGTAAAAAACCTTTGCGAGCAGAAGTTTATCCTACAGAAGCAACATACCGAGTGAATTATAGGACGAAAAATGGAAGATGGCATTATGCTTATAGTAATATATCTTTAGCATTTAAGGTAAACTGGAAAGGTAAACTGTTTAATAACAGCTATACATTAAGTAGTGAAATGGCTATTACAGATTGGGAGGTACATAGCCCAACATTATCTAAAGTAACAAATCAAGTTTTGCGACCTACAACCATATTAAGCGAAAAAGCATCTGGTTTTTCGGATCCAAGATTTTGGGGCGCTTACAATATTATTGAACCAGAAAAGTCTATTGAATCTGCCATTAAAAAAATTCAAAAACAATTGTTAAAGCAATCTTAACTATACAATCCATATTTTTTAGTTGGTTGATATGTATAATGTTATTTTTAGTCAAAATTTTCGTGTTAATAGTGCTGAAGATTGTAACTTTATCGACTTTATTTAAGATAATAATAGACAATCTAGCCGATGAAATTATTAGTAAGCGTTTCCATATTTTTGTTCATAACATTTTCTGTATTTGCTCAGCGCATTGTTTTCCCTAGTCAAAATCAGTTTTACCGTTTTTTAGAAGACCCTTCGCATGTGTCTCACAACGGAGCTTATAATATGACGGGTATGTTACAGGTTTCAGATACAGAAACGACAAATACTTCTCAGTATTTAGCAGCTCAATTATCTCCATTTAGTAATGTGGCTTTTGGGTTAGATTACGCAAAACATAGTTATGGCGCGTTTCGTTATTCGCATATTATGTTTAATAGTAGAGTGCGTTTAGAACTAGGAAATAAATTTAATGTTTTTAATTTTGGACTTTCTGTTGGTCCAGATAAATTAAATCTAGTTAAATCATCTAAAGCAAAAGTTACTGCCGCATATCGACTTGCATTACATTATACGCGTAATGATTTTACTATTGGAGGATTTTTAAATCATAATCCAATTCAAAGCAGTGTTTCAGAAATTAATACACCAACACTTATTAAATCAAGAGGCTATGTGGCTTATGTATCTTACAATTTTGCATTGTCAGATAATTTTAGGTTAACCCCATTGTTTAGATATAATGCTTATGAATCTTTAAATATAGCAGAAGGTGTAGCTTTAATGAACTATAAAGGGAATTATGAAATGGCATTATCCTATAAAAACGATTATGGATTAAGTGTAGCTTTAAGTGGAAAAGTGTCAAGAAAAATAAAGCTTAGTTATTCTTATGAGAAGGCATTGGGTGTACAAAATTTTGATGATGTGCATGCTATTGGACTTTCTGTAGATTTATCTCCAAAAGGCTCAGAGCCGCCAGAATGGTTGGTAAATGTAGAGAAGGGGAATGAGAAAATACGTAGAATTAAGCCTAAAAAAGAGAAAAAGCCTCTTGAAGAACGAGGTATTCCTGTGTTTGAATTTGAAGAAGAGGAAAACGATAGCTTATCAAATAATAATATCTCGGTAAAACAAACTAACCAGCCGATGCGTGAAGATGATCCTGATGATATTGTTGATAATCATTTAAAACCTGGGTATTATCTTGTTTTAGGTAGCTTTAAAGAGGTTGAAAATGCTGAAAAAGAATTAGAACGATTGAAGAAAAAAGGATTTTATGCCAGATATGGAAAGAAAAACGCCCAAGACCAGTTTAATTACGTATATGTAGATAGATATATTGATAAAAGTATAGCGACCAAAAAACTTTTAGAAAAACAAAATGAAAAAGGTTTAGAAAGAACGTGGTTACTCTTAATTAAATAGTTCAATTTTTAAGGTGCTAAGCTTTTTGAGAATATATATGTATTATAACCCTCAATTTAAATGGCTATGTGTTCAAAATTCACTTCTATTAAACGTTTACTTTCATTAATATGTTTCTTAATTTTTGTTTCTGCTTTATCTCAACAAAAAAAAATATTGGTTTATCATGAAACTAATGGTTTTAGGCA
This sequence comes from uncultured Algibacter sp., assembly GCA_947499935.1. Lineage (GTDB taxonomy): Bacteria > Bacteroidota > Bacteroidia > Flavobacteriales > Flavobacteriaceae > CANMQH01. The sequence goes on from CANMQH010000003.1 coordinate 128,382, forward strand.
TAATTCTATAGATTCTGGAATTGATATGTTTATTGCTTTGGCTGCAAAAGATAATGATAGGTGGTTAATCGATGATTCCGACAATTCTAATGTATTTACAACATCTAATTTAGCGCAATACGATGCCGTGGTTTTTTTAAATACATCGGGTCAAGATGAGACTGACTTTAGAGGTGATTTGTTAACAGATTCAGAAAAAAGTGCGTTTGAAGCATTTATTGAAAGCGGAAAAGGGTTTATAGGCATTCATGCCGCTTCAGATACCTATCGTAATAAAATATGGCCTTTTTATAATGAGTTGGTGGGGGCCATTGTCCAAAATGACCCTAATCATACCCCAAATAATTTTAGTGCTAATAACGTTATTAAACAGAGTCATCCTATAATTAATTTTTTGGGTGATGTAGATAGTAAATGGGAAAAAGATGAAGAATATTACTATTGGGAAATAAATGGAGGCCAGTTAAGTACAGACAATCAAGTTTTACTTGAAGTAGAATCTACAGGGTTTGAAAGTTATGATGCTGCAAGGCCTACCACTTGGTATAAAGAGGCTATAACTTATGATGATGATAATAACGTTAGCACGCCCGATGTTACACTATCTAATATTCGTTCGTTTTACACCTCTTTAGGTCATAACAGCCGTGATTATGATGATGATAATAACTTTATACAATTAATTGAAAATGCCACATTATGGGTATTAGGCGAACAAACATTAAGGATTACAAATGATTTAAAGTTGAGCATTAAACTTTTTCCTAATCCTACAGAAAAATTAATCCATATTCAAGGGCAGAATTTATCTAAAAATACAACAGTATCTATATACAATGTTTTGGGTAGCGTTGTCATACCTAATGCTTTAATTGATTTTAATGTAAATAATGGTACGGCTAAGCTTAATGTTTCAAATTTAAAATCAGGCATCTATTTTTTGAATGTGAAAAGTGATAATCAATCAGAAACATTTAAGTTCTTGAAAAAGTAAACTATAAAAGTCATTATCTTAATTTATATTTCTAACGTGAGTTCGATATATTGTTGTTTGACAATCCGTTATTTGAAAATAAAAATAGGAGAAATGTGTCATTCCGAACGAGGAACGAGGAGGGATCTCATCTTTCTGAGATGTCTTGTCGCTCATGTCTTCGCTTTGTCGACATGACAAATCACTGTTTGTCAGAAATATAAATGCTATCGTTTATTGAGTTTTATATCGAACTCATGTTTCTAGTTAGTTTACCATGTAATACCATCATTATTTTAAGTACTTTTTATACTTATTTTTAATTGTTGAAAATTTAGTTAAAAAATTACAATTCGTGATTCGTCATTCAAAAATCAATTGCTATTTTTGCGCATGCAACATGATAAGGTATTAATATTAGACTTCGGATCGCAATACACACAACTTATTGCTCGTAGAGTTAGAGAACTCAACATTTATTCCGAAATACATCCATTCAATAAAATTCCAAAAAACCTAGAAGAATACAAAGCTGTAGTGCTTTCTGGTAGTCCTTTTTCTGTACGAAGCGAAGAGGCTTTACACCCAGATCTTACAAATATTAGGGGTAAAAAGCCTATGTTGGCCGTGTGTTATGGTGCTCAATATTTAGCTCATTTTTCAGGTGGAGAAGTAGCACCATCAAATACTAGAGAATATGGTCGTGCTAATTTATCCTATATTAAAAAAGACGAATTATTTTTTAATAATATAGAAGAACAGAGTCAAGTTTGGATGAGCCACAGTGATACCATCAAGCATTTGCCAACAAACGGAGTATTATTGGCGAGTACTAGCGATGTTAAAAATGCAGCTTATAAAATTGAAGGCGAACAAACTTATGCGATTCAATTTCATCCAGAAGTATACCATTCAACAGATGGAAAGCAGTTACTAGAAAACTTTTTAGTAAATATTGCTCAACTACGTCAAGATTGGACACCAGATTCTTTTGTAGATGAGACTGTCGCTGCCATTCAAGAAAAAGTAGGAAACGATAAAGTGGTTTTAGGGCTTTCTGGAGGTGTAGATTCTACAGTAGCAGCTGTATTACTTAATAAAGCTATAGGTAAAAACCTGTACTGTATTTTTGTAAATAATGGATTGCTAAGAAAAAACGAATTTGAAAGTGTTTTAAACCAATACGAAGGTATGGGGCTAAACGTTAAAGGCGTTGATGCATCCAAACGGTTTTTAGATGCTTTAGCTGGTATAGAAGATCCAGAAAAAAAGCGTAAAGCTATCGGTAATGCCTTTATAGAAGTCTTTGATGATGAAGCCAATAAATTAGAAGACGTAAAATGGTTAGCACAAGGGACTATTTATCCAGACGTTATAGAAAGTGTTTCTGCAACAGGAGGGCCATCGGCTACTATAAAAAGTCATCATAATGTTGGTGGATTGCCAGATTTTATGAAACTTAAAATAGTAGAGCCATTACGTGCTATATTTAAAGATGAAGTTAGACGTGTTGGAGCTACATTAGGTATCGATGCAGAGCTTTTAGGGCGTCACCCTTTTCCAGGGCCAGGACTGGGCATTCGTATTTTAGGAGATATTACAGCCGAGAAGGTTCGTATTTTACAAGACGTTGATGCTATTTTTATAAACGGTTTAAAATCTTGGGGATTATACGATAAAGTTTGGCAAGCAGGAGCTATGCTCTTACCAGTAAACAGTGTAGGGGTTATGGGCGATGAGCGCACGTACGAAAAGTGTGTTGCTTTAAGAGCTGTAGAAAGTACAGATGGTATGACTGCAGATTGGGTAAATTTACCCTACGAGTTTTTGCAAAAAACATCAAACGATATAATAAATAAGGTAAAAGGCGTTAATAGAGTAGTTTACGACATTAGTTCTAAGCCACCTGCAACCATTGAGTGGGAATAGTTTTTTAAATAGTAATACCCCAATAGTAACCTATTTTGGCACGTTATGTGTAATTAATAAAAATAAATTGTAGTTCAATTATTTTATAATTAAGCTATAATTGCAAAACAAACGTATATGATTAAATTAAATACGTTTTATTATATTTATATAGGGAGATAACAATAACATGAAAAGATATTTATTAGTATTCATTTTAGTTTTTACATTTTGTTTTACAAGTGTTGAAGCGCAAAACTTTAAAACCCATCAAGTTAAAAAGGGAGAAACTGTAGAGAGTATTGCTGAAAAGTATACGATAACAGTTTCCGAAATTTATAGTTTAAATCCAGACGCTAAAATAAAGCTAAAACCCAATACGGTTTTAATTATCCCTACATCTAAATCACAAAACCAAGAAACTAAAGTAAAGATCACAAAAGAACTACAAGGGTTTAAAGAACACAAAACTAGGCGTAAAGAAACGTTATATAGTCTATCTAAAAAATATAATGTTGGTGAAGACGAAATAAAAAAATATAATAAGTTCTTATATGCAAACCCGCTTAGAAAAGGAGATCGATTACAAATACCTAAGTTTAAAGTTATAGAAGTTCTTGCTAAAGCAACAATGCCCTATAAAGTAAAACCTAAAGAAGGTAAATGGCGCATTGCTTATAAATTTGGAATTACTTTAGAAGAATTTGAAAAACTTAATCCAGACATAGAAGATGTTTTAAAAGATGGTCAAGTTGTTAATGTTCCTAATTTAGATATAGACGAAGTCAATGTTTTTGATGAAAAATACAGTTATTACAAGGTGCTACCTAAAGAGGGCTTTTATCGCTTAAAGGTAAAGTTAGGTTTAGAAAAAGATCAATTAGAAGCGTTAAATCCTGAGTTGAAAGAAAGTGGATTAAAAGATGGTATGATTTTGAAAATACCATTTACTGAAAAAGTTACTGAGATAGAAAATAATGAGATGGAAATCATCAATTTAAAAGATAGTATTTCAGATTTTAATACAAAGCATATTGCAGTCATGTTGCCCTTTAGAATGGATCGTGTAGATTTTGATTCTATTGTAGATGCAAAACAAAGCATAAAAAAGGACCCTTATTTAAATGCATCGTTAGATTTCTATTCAGGAGTTTTAATGGCTTTAGATGCGTTAAAAGAATTAGGTGTTTCGCTTAATGTAGATGTTTATGATACCAAGTATCAAGCAAGCGAAGTTACCAAGATTATTAAGGATAATAATTTTGAAAATGTAGATGCTGTAATTGGCCCCCTAACTCCAGCTAGCTTTGATAAAGCAGCATCGGCTTTACGAAGTTACAACACACCAGTAGTATCTCCCATAGGCACAGGTTTAAAATTATATGATAATGTTTTTCAGTCTAGACCTTCTGATGATATGCTGGAAAAAACAATTGTAAATTTTGTTAAAAAAGATAGTTTAAGTAATGTGATTATAATTTCGGATACTAAAACGACTAAAGCGGCCAATATGCTTAAAGGCCAGTTTAATAATGCTAAACAGGTTTTTTCGCGAAAAAGCAAAAAAGGCAAAGATGAGTTTTTTGTTACTAAGGAAGATATCATGGGAGTCTTAACATCAGGTAAAAACGTGGTGTTCTTAGAAACGAAAAACAAAGGTTTAGCATCAAATGTAACGAGTATTTTAGCATCACTAATTAAAAATTCAAATAGTATACAAAAAGGTGATGTCATGGAGGTTATGCTTACTACAACTAATATGAATTCGGCTTTTGAAGGTGATCAAATCAATAATACGCATTTATCTAAGTTACAGTTTCATTTTGCAACAACGTCTAAAGAATATAGCGAAAACGATAATAACGATTTCGTTAAAAAATATAATAAATTATATAATATTACACCAAACAAAAGAGCGGTAAGAGGGTATGATTTAACTATGGATGTTGTTTTACGTTTAGTATCTTCTGGTGATTTATATATGTCTGTAAATAAAGCACCATTAACGGAGTATGTAGAAAATAAATTTGCTTACAAAAAGAAACCGTTTGGAGGGTATTATAACGATACAGTCTATCTTGTAAAATACAATGATTTAACTATTGTTGAGGTTAAGTAATTAGGTTAACGTGATTTAGTTAATTGGTTTTGTTGTGTAAATCATTTAGTTTTATATAATATAATCGCATTAAAAGTTTTTCCTCAAAAACACCTTTTATTCAATACCTATAGCTTCTGTGATTAGAACCCTATTAATAATATGTTGTTTTTTTACACTTCAACAAGATGAGTCTGTCATTTCTTGGCATGCATCATATAAATTAGTTTGGGATGATTTTAAAGGAAAACCTAATAATAACATAGAGCCCGTAGCTACTACAGCATCGGGTATTACATTTGGGTTTTCGGTTACCAAAACTGAAGATGATCAAGTTGTAAGTTTTACTTCAGAAGTTTTTGCACATTTTTATCCAGAGCATTCATGGTACAAACCAGAATTAGCTAACAATCATATTTTAGGGCATGAACAGCTTCATTTTGATATTACAGAATTACATGTTAGAAAATTTAGGCAGCGTATAAAACAATTAGAGGTTTCTAATACTTTAGAAAAAGATTTAAATAAAATCCATTTAACCATTAATAAAGAATTAGCCCAAATGCAAGATAATTATGATGATGAAACGGATTATTCTAGAAATTTTGAATCTCAAGCCAAATGGCAAACTAACATAACTGATGCATTAGATAAATTATCAGTTTATAAATCTATAGAATAAATTTATGTTACCCGATAAACAATTTTTAATAGATTTAGCACATACCAAAATGCCATTTGGGAAGTATAAAGACCGCTACTTAATAGATTTGCCAGAATATTATGTTGTGTGGTATCATAACAAAGGTTTTCCTAAAGGTAAATTAGGGGTAATGCTCGAGCAAGTATACGAACTAAAATTAAATGGTCTGGAAGAATTAATTTGGAATATAAAAAAGCAATACCCAAAATAGTATATGTATTTACTTTAATCTATTAATGTTTTATCAATTTTCAATAAAAACAACAAATTGTATACATGTTAATAAGTCCATTTTAAATAACCTAAAAACAATTTCATAATAACTGTTTTAATTTTGTAAATTTGCCTGCGTTTATAAGCGCAACATGACAACGACAACAAAATATATTTTCGTAACCGGTGGGGTTACATCCTCTTTAGGAAAAGGTATCATAGCAGCATCTCTTGCTAAGCTATTACAAGCCCAAGGTTATAGGGTAACTATTCAAAAATTAGATCCTTACATCAACGTAGATCCAGGAACTTTAAATCCGTATGAACATGGCGAATGTTATGTTACAGAAGATGGGGCGGAAACCGATTTAGATTTAGGCCATTATGAGCGTTTTTTAAATGTTCCTACCAGTCAGGCTAATAATGTAACTACAGGACGTATCTACCAGAGTGTTATACAGAAAGAGCGCCGAGGTGAGTTTTTAGGAAAAACAGTACAGGTGGTTCCTCATATTACAGACGAAATTAAAGAACGGGTTCAAATTCTTGGAAAATCTGGTGATTACGATATTGTAATTACCGAGATAGGCGGTACTGTAGGCGATATAGAATCGTTACCATACATAGAAGCTGTTAGGCAATTACGATGGGATTTAGGGGAGAACAATGGTATTGTTATACACTTAACTTTAGTACCATTTTTATCTGCTGCAGGTGAGTTAAAAACAAAACCAACGCAGCATAGTGTAAAAACACTTATGGAAAGTGGTGTACAGGCCGATATTTTGGTATGTAGAACAGAATACGATTTACCTATAGAGTTACGCCGTAAACTAGCATTATTTTGTAATGTTAAAGAAGAAGCGGTTATTCAATCTATAGATGCTTCTACAATATACGATGTGCCTAACTTAATGTTAGACGAAGGTTTGGATAAAGTCGTGCTAAAAAAGTTGAATCTTAATAGCTCTAAGCCCAATATAGAAATATGGAATAAGTTTGTACACCGACATAAAAACCCTAAAACAGAAATTACCATAGGATTAATTGGTAAATATGTTGAATTGCAAGATTCTTATAAGTCTATTTTAGAAGCGTTTATTCATGCTGGTGCAGAAAATGAAGTTAAAGTTAACATAGAGTCTGTTCATTCAGAATACATAAATAATGATAATGCTAAATTAAAACTAGGGCATCTAGATGGTGTTTTGGTCGCTCCAGGTTTTGGAGAACGTGGTATAGAGGGCAAAATAGATGCTATTAAATATGTTAGAGAAAACAATGTGCCTTTTTTAGGAATTTGTTTAGGTATGCAAATGGCTGTCATAGAGTTTTCTAGAAATGTATTAGGTATTAAAGATGCCGATTCTACCGAAATGAGCCCAGATACAAAACATCCAGTAATAGGTTTAATGGAAGACCAAAAGACCATAAAGGATAAGGGTGGTACTATGCGTTTGGGAGCTTGGGCCTGCAATTTAAAAATGGGTAGTAAAGTTCGAGATATTTATAAAGCAGAAAATATTAGCGAACGCCACAGGCATCGTTACGAATTTAATAGTCAATATAAAGAGCAAATAGAAGCAGCAGGAATGCTAGCTACAGGTTTAAATCCAGATACTGGTTTGGTTGAAATTGTTGAAATTACAGAACACCCATGGTTTATAGGGGTTCAATACCATCCAGAATACAAAAGTACTGTAGCAAACCCACATCCTTTGTTTGTTGCATTTGTAAAAGCAGCTTTTAATCATAAAAAAAGAAAAAAGAGTGCCACTATGGCATAAAATAATTAATGGATAGTTTTTTGATAAATCAATAAACTGTTGACTATTTAGGATAATAACAAGCAAAAAATTTAAGTTTTAGTAATAAACTAACATCAATACTATTAATCGCAAGTTAAAAATATACAGATTATAATATTGGTTACCAACACAATATGGAAGAAAAAAAAATAGATATTAATTCAATAATAGGTTTTGTACTTATTTTCGCGATTTTGGCTTATATGCTATGGCAAAATAAACCAACTCCAGAAGAGATTGAAGCTCAAGAAAAAGCTAAGCAAGAACAAGTAGAGGCAAAGCAAAAAGCTAATGATAATAATGAGACTATAGTAACTACCGCTCAAGATTATACTCAAGGCACAGTCTCAGATTCTCTTAAACAAATAGAATTAAAGAATAAGCTTGGTGCTTTTGCATATTCTGCTATGCAGAGTACAACTAACGAAACTATAGTTGAAAGCGACCTACTAGCCTTAAAATTTAATAATAGAGGTGGATATCTTTCAGAAGTTAGATTAAAACAATTTGTAGACTACGACTCGGTACCTATTTATATTGTTAAAGATAAAAATGCCTCATTCAATATTACATTTAGTACAACCGACAATAGGGTTTTAAATACCAAAGATTTACCATTTGTACCAACGGTTACTAAAAATGGAGATATAACGGTTATATCTTTTAAGCTTAAAGTGTCCGAAAGTCAATTTTTAGAATACCGTTACGAGCTTAAAAAAGGTGACTATATGATGGATTTTGCCATTCGTTCACAAGGATTAAGTAATGTTATAAATGGCTCGAAACCTATTAATTTAGATTGGAAACTTAAAGGATACCGTCATGCTAAAAGTATTTCTTACGAGAATAGATATACAGATATTCATTACGAATATGAAGGTGGTAAAGATGATTACACAGGAGCAAGAGATGCCGATGAGGATATTGAAGATGTCACATGGATTGGGTATAAACAGCATTTCTTTTCTTCGGTATTGTTAACAGATAAGCCTTTTAAGAATGTTAAGATAAAATCAGAAAATTTGGTTGATGATGAAACCATAGATACCATTTACACTAAAAGTTTTGCAGCTACTATGCCTTTGCAGTTAGAAGGCGGGGAAATAAACCAAACTATGGATTGGTATTATGGACCAAGTGATTTTAAAGTTTTAAACGCTTACAATAAGAATTTAGATGAATTAGTGCCTTTTGGTTGGGGACTTTTTGGGTGGATAAACCGATACTTATTTATGCCTTTATTTACCTTTTTAGGTACATTTTTGCCTTATGGTATTGCTATTATTGTCATGACGGTTTTAATCAAATTACTGTTATCTTTTGTACAATACAAACAGTTTCTGTCGCAGGCTAAGATGAAAATTTTAAAGCCTGAGTTGGATGCCATTCGTGCCAAGCATAAGGATAATAAAATGAAGGCGCAACAAGAAACTATGGCATTGCAAACCAAAGCTGGAGCTAGTCCAATGGCAGGGTGTTTGCCAGCGTTAATACAATTGCCAGTATTTTATTCGTTATTTCAGTTTTTCCCTTCGGCTTTCGATTTAAGGCAAAAAAGTTTTCTTTGGGCAGATGATTTATCGTCTTATGATGTTATTGCAAATTTACCTATCAATATTCCTTTTTACGGAAACCATGTTAGTTTGTTTCCTATTTTAGCTTCTGTAGCTATATTTTTCTATATGCGTTTAACAACAGGACAAAATATGGCAACACAACCACAGCAAGAAGGTATGCCAGACATGGCTAAAATGATGAAGTATATGATGTACTTCTCACCAATCATGATGTTGTTTTTCTTTAATAACTATGCTTCTGGTTTAAGTTTGTATTACTTTATTTCAAACTTGATTAGTATAGGTATTATATTGGTAATTAAGCATTTTATTCTTGATGAAGATAAAATCCATGCACAAATGCAAGAGAATAAAAAGAAACCCAAAAAGGAAAACCGTTTTCAAAAGAAAATGGCTGAAATGATGGAACAAGCTGAGAAACAAAAACAAGCGCAACAAAAAAGTAAAAAATAAAGCATTTACGAGAATTGATTAAAACTTTTGTAAATATTTTAGATAAAAATGAGCTGCCAGATAAAAATGGCAGCTTTTTTGTTATATACAATTTGCTACGGACATTTATCGTTTTAGTTTTGTAAAATCAATCTCAATCAAAAATTCATTTAAATATAAATTATGAAATTTTCAAAGTTATTATTAATCATGCTTTTGTTTGCTAATACTTTTATGTTTTCTCAAAACATAAATCAATTTGATGCTAATGGAAAACGACATGGTATTTGGAAGAAACATTTTAGAGGAACACAAGTTATTAGATACGAAGGTGCATTTTCGCATGGAAAAGAAATGGGACTTTTTAAATTTTATAAAAACATAAGAAAGAAAGCCGTTTTATCAGCAACTAAATTATTTAATGATACTAATAACATTGCAGATGTTAAGTTTTTAGCTTCAAATGGTAAGGTTATTAGTGAAGGGCAAATGCATGGTAAAGCATATATTGGGACTTGGAAATATTATCAAAAAAATTCTAATGTGCTTCTAATTCTAGAGCATTATAATGATAAAGGATTGCTAGATGGAGAACGGTTAGTAAATTATTCTAGTGGTAAGATTGCAGAAAAGCAAAATTACAAAGCAGGTAAATTAGAAGGTGCATCTGTTTGGTATTCAGAAAAAAATATTGTTTTAAAAGAATTTATGTACGTAAATGGCGAACTACATGGCATATCTAAATTTTATGACCCTAAAGGAAACCTTATAACCGAAGGAGCGTATAAAAGAGATAAAAAGCATGGTATTTGGAAATATTACCAAAATGGAGAACTTATAGATGAAAAGGATTTTACATACAAACCCAAGTATATAAAAAAAACTCCTTAATGTCTTAAGGAGTCTTCTTTTTCATAGACAGTTTTTTTATTTTTAGTCACTCGTTTTTCTATCTATGATCAACAAACAAAATTGGATATTTTATTATGGTGTAGTCATCATACTTGGACTAGGAAGCATAACTTTATTTAAAGCATGTATAACACCATTTGATGCTTGCACATCTACAACTACAATACCAACATCAGTATTTCCTGCGCCATCAGTTACATCTGCTATGTTACCACCTGTTCCAGGTAGTGTAACAATAATATCATCACCTTGTAATGTTGTAGCAGTTGTATCTCCATCAGGTGTTAAATCACCAGATCTAACATTGGCTCCACCAAGAACGTGGTGCAATAAAACTTGAGTTAATGCATCTTCTGCAGGAGGTGTTCCTAATGCTGTGAATGCGGCTTCAGTTGGAGCAAAAACTGTAAAAGGTGCATCTAAACCATCTGCATTTCCATCTGCATTTCTCGACAATATACCAGCAAAATCTGTACTAGGTGTTAACGTTGTTAATGCAGTAACTAATGTCTGAAAATTAGGGTCTGCTGTAGCAAATGTTACAACAGTTGGTAATCCAATAACAGCATCTACAACATGTACAATACCATTTGAGGCAAGAACATTTACTGCTGTTACATTAGAAACACCATTTAAGGTAACACCGTCGGCAGATGCTTCTACATACATACTTAAATTAGAATCTGTTGTACCAAAAACAGCAGAACTGTTTATGTAACCTGTAGATAAATCTGATGCCGCTAATGCTCCAGGAATAACATGGTTTAATAATACTTGTCTCAACACGGGCACAGGTACATCTTCTAGAGTAGCAAATCCATTCTCTGATAAGAAAGCTGTAAAAGCATCATTTGTTGGTGCAAATACAGTAAATTGTTCAGTTCCATCTAGTGTGGTAACTAAATCAGCACGTATTAATGCTGCTTCTAAACTACTTAAAGATTCGGCTGCTATAGCTAAATCAGCTATAGTTAATGGTTCTTGTGCAGGAGGGTTATCATCATCATTACTACAAGAGGTAATGGTAAAAACTGCGATGATAATTAAACTCAATTTTTTAAATACATTCAATGTGTTCATTTTTAAAAGTTTTTTGTTTAATTAATATACGTTAAAGTTAAACAAAAAGATTATTGGATTATGTTTAATTTAACAAAATTTTAAAGAATCACCCTGCTTATCTAGGTTTTATAAGGGTTAATGACGATTAAAAATTTATTAAATATTTGTACCTTTGTAAATTAATTTTTCAAAAATGAAACGAGTAGTTATTGGACTTTCTGGTGGTGTAGACTCTAGTGTAGCGGCATATTTGCTAAAACAGCAAGGGTATGAGGTTATAGGGTTGTTTATGAAAAATTGGCACGACGATTCTGTAACCATTTCTAATGAGTGTCCTTGGCTAGATGATAGTAATGATGCCATGTTAGTTGCAGAAAAATTAGGTATCCCGTTTCAAACGGTTGATTTAAGCGAACAATATAAAGAACGCATTGTAGATTATATGTTTCATGAATATGAAAAAGGAAGAACGCCCAACCCCGATGTACTTTGTAATCGAGAAATTAAGTTTGATGTCTTTTTAAAAATAGCTTTAGAGCTTGGTGCAGATTATGTAGCAACAGGCCATTACTGTAGAAAAGGTACGATTCAAAAGAACGGACAAGATATCTATCAATTGTTAGCTGGTGTAGATGGTAATAAAGATCAATCCTATTTTTTATGCCAGTTATCTCAAAAACAATTGGCAACATCGTTATTTCCTATAGGCGAATTAACAAAGCCTGAAGTACGAGAAATTGCAGCACAATTAGATTTGGTAACAGCCGAAAAGAAAGATTCTCAGGGGCTTTGTTTTATAGGTAAAGTGAAGTTACCAGATTTTCTTCAGCAACAGCTAAAACCAAAAGAAGGTGCTATCGTTGAGATACCAAGTAAAGCAGAAGTTTACAATATTGATAAAATCGAATTTGATTCAATCGAATTTAAATTAAAGTATTTATCCAGAAAAATAGACTATGAGGTAAATCATGGTAAAATAGTAGGGAAACATCAAGGCGCGCATTATTTTACTAAAGGGCAACGAAAAGGCTTAGCTGTTGGTGGCACTGTAGAACCATTGTTTGTTATAGATACCGATGTAAAAGAGAATGTTATTTACACAGGTCAAGGTAAAGACCACCCTGGTTTGTACAAAAAAGCATTATTTATTACTAATGAAGAGTTACATTGGGTTCGAGAAGATTTAGCTATAAATATAGATGAAACTCTACAAGTAAAAGCTAGAATACGTTACAGGCAAACTCTTGAAAATGCTAAATTGTATAAAGTAAATAGTGGGCTTTATGTAGAATTTGAAAATTTACAGTCAGCCATTACCGAGGGACAGTTTGTAGCTTGGTACATTGGAGATGAGCTTATTGGTTCGGGTGTAATTTCGTAACTTAGCAATAAAAAGCAGGTTATGAGAAATATAGTATTAATATGTTCTTTGTTTTTGTTTTGCTCAATACTTAATGCCCAACAAGACGCTTGGGTATATTTAGCAGATAAAGAAAATGTATCTGCTGCTATAGCTAATCCAATAAGTATACTTTCCCAAAAAGCTATTGATAGAAAAAATTTACATGGCATACTGATTGATTCTCGTGACGTGCCTGTTAATGAAAATTATATTACTCAACTAAAAAACGCTTCTGGTATACTGGTCATGGCTAAATCTAAATGGTTTAATGCTGTACACGTTAGAGGAAGCCAGTCCGATATTCAATCTCTAGCCAGTTTAAGTTTTGTAAATGGTGTAGATTTTGCAGACAAGACTCTAAGTATAAAGCAGAAAAAAGCCATACACACGGCAAAGCAATCTAAATTAGAAAATACTTCAGCCACTTTTAATTATGGAAATTCCAGCAATCAAATAGAAATGATTAAAGGAGATGATTTACATCTTTTAGATTATACTGGAACAGGTATGACGGTAGCAGTAATAGATGCAGGGTTTCCCAATGCCAATACCATGGGGGCCTTTGCAAGATTTCGTAATACTGGAAATTTACTTGGAAGTTATGATTTTGTAAATAGAGATACGGATGTTTTTACAAATACGACAAGTAATCATGGCACGTTAGTTTTGAGCACTATGGTTGGTTATATTGAAAACGAATTTGTTGGTACCGCACCAGATGCCGCTTATTATTTATTTATAACAGAAGATGCTACTAGCGAAAACCCCGTTGAAGAAAGTTACTGGGTTGAAGCAGCAGAGCGAGCAGATAGCTTAGGCGTAGATGTCATAAACACATCGTTAGGATATACCACTTATGATAATCCTAATTATAGCCATACACCGAATGATATGGATGGCAATACAACCTACATTACCAGAGGTGCTAATATCGCATTTGAAAAAGGGTTGCTTTTAATTAATTCGGCAGGAAATTCTGGTAGTGCTGGTAATCCTTGGCAAATAATAGGAGCCCCAGCAGATGCAGAAGGTGTCTTTAGCATTGGCGCGGTAGATAGTAATGGAAATTATGCATCATTCAGTTCTAAAGGAAATGCCACACAGTCCAACCAAAAACCAGATGTTGTAGCCCAAGGACAAGCTAGTTCTGTAATTACAGAAAATAATATAGTATCTACAGCTAATGGTACTTCTTTTAGTGGTCCAATTATGGCAGGAGGCTTAGTTTGTTTATGGCAAGCTTTACCTAATAAAACTAATGCCGAGATCATGCAACTAGTTAGGACGTCTGCATCACAATACACTACGCCCGATAATTTTTTAGGATATGGTATTCCAGATTTACAATTGGCACTAAACACATCGTTATCTGTTACAGATTTTAAAACCCAAGACATAAGTGTATACCCTAATCCAACACATAGCTTAATAAACTTTAATTTTTCGGATAACAAAAAAGACATTGATGTTGTGTTATATAATATTTTAGGGGAAGAAATTCTTATATCTAAGGTTTCTATAACTCAAAATAGTATGGATGTATCTACATTACCCAATGGTCTCTATATATTAAAATTTAACTCAAACGGAAGTACAAAATCAATTAAGATTATAAAAAACTGATGCAAAATAAAATCACTCAGTTGTTTAATATAAAATATCCTATTATTCAAGCAGGGATGATATGGAATAGTGGTTGGAAGCTGGCATCGGCGTCTAGCAATTCTGGAATTCTAGGACTTATTGGAGCTGGTTCCATGTACCCAGAGGTATTGCGTGAGCATATCCAAAAATGCAAAAAAGCAACAGATAAACCTTTTGGTGTTAACGTACCTATGCTGTACCCCAATATTCAAGATATTATGGATATTATTGTGAGCGAAGGCGTTAAAATTGTATTTACTTCTGCTGGAAATCCAAAAACCTGGACGTCTTGGTTAAAGGAAAGAGGTATCATTGTCGTTCATGTTGTAAGCAGTGTCAAATTTGCTAAAAAGGCTCAAGATGCTGATGTAGATGCTATTGTAGCTGAGGGTTTTGAAGCAGGAGGGCATAATGGTAGTGATGAAACTACAACACTTACGCTCATACCTATGGTTAGAGAACATATACAAATTCCCGTAATTGCAGCTGGAGGTATAGCAACTGGAAAAAGCATGTTAGCAACAATGGTTTTAGGGGCAGATGGTGTGCAAGTAGGGAGTAGATTTGTAGCTAGTAAAGAAAGTTCTGCACATGTGGCTTTTAAAGAATATGTTGTAAAAGCTAAAGAAGGTGATACCCAATTAACCTTAAAAGAATTAGCACCTGTAAGGTTACTTAAAAATAATTTTTATAAAGCCATTGAAGCGTTATATAAAACAGCACCAACAGTAGACGAACTTAAAGTATTACTTGGGCGTGCAAGAGCAAAAAAAGGAATGTTTGAAGGTGATTTAGATGAAGGCGAATTAGAAATAGGTCAAGTTTCGGGTTTAATTCATGATATAAAGCCTGTTTCTCAAATTGTAAATGATATGATGCTTGAGTTTGAAGACGCTAAAGCACATGTATTAAATTTATGATGATTAGCTCTAAGCTTAGCTATAAATTTATATTGTTGTTGAGTTCATCTAAAATTTTTCAATGATGTCTTCTTAATTTTTTTTAATTGTTAGTAACAAGGAATACATCTTTTTCGTTTTGACTTTAACGATAAATGAGTTGAAATTTGTATGGATAAATTCAATTGCTAAACACTACTTTTGTGCCATGCAATTAAAAAAATATACTAAAGAGTTTACATATAACTGGAAATTAGCCTCGCCTATTATGTTAGGCATGCTAGGTCATACTTTTGTAAGTTTTGTAGATAATATTATGGTAGGGCAAATAGGTACAGCAGAATTGGCTGCTGTTTCTTTGGGCAATAGTTTTATGTTTATTGCCATGTCTTTAGGTATAGGTTTTTCTACAGCGATAACACCTTTAATTGCAGAGGCCGATGCAGCTAAAGATTTTATAAATGGTAAATCTACATTTAAGCATGGTTTGTTTTTGTGTAGTGTTTTAGGAGTATTACTTTTTTTATTGGTATTTTTTGCAAAACCACTTATGTATTTAATGAAACAACCTGTTGAGGTTGTAGAGTTAGCCATCCCATATCTAGATTTGGTTGCTTTTTCTTTAATTCCATTAATCATATTTCAGGGGTTTAAGCAGTTTAGTGATGGTATGTCTATGACTAAGTATCCCATGTATGCAACACTACTTGCTAATATTATGAATGTGGTTTTAAACTATGTATTGATATTTGGTAAGTTTGGTTTTCCAGAATTAGGTATTGTTGGTGCTGCTTATGGCACATTAATATCTCGTGTTGTAATGGTTTGGTATTTATGGTTTTTGTTAAAAGGTAAAGAAAAATCTAAAGCTTACGTAACCCATATAAAATTATTTGTTTTAGATAGCTTAATGCTAAAAAAACTGTTAAACCTTGGTGCGCCAAGTGCTATGCAAATGTTTTTTGAGGTTGCTATATTTACATCGGCCATATGGTTAAGTGGTTTGCTTGGTAAAAACCCTCAAGCAGCCAACCAAATAGCTTTAAATTTATCATCCATGACATTTATGGTCGCTATGGGGTTAAGTGTGGCAGCCATGATTAGAGTAGGTAATCAAAAAGGATTAAAAGCGTATCAAGAACTACGTCGTATTGCGTTTTCATTATTTTTAATGGGACTATTGTTTGCTTTTAGTTTTGCTATGATTTTTTTAATATTTCATGATTATTTACCCAAAATATATGTAGATTTTGAAGATACTGAGAATCTCATGGATAATATGGAAGTCGTTTCTATAGCATCTAAATTATTAGTTGCAGCTGCTATTTTTCAAATAAGTGATAGTATTCAAGTACTAGTATTAGGAGCGTTAAGAGGATTACAAGATGTTAAAATACCTACTATAATTACTTTTATATCGTACTGGTTAATAGGTTTTCCTGTAAGCTGGTTTTTAGGTAAAGAAGATGCTTATGGTAGTTTTGGTATTTGGTTGGGTTTATTAGCGGGATTAACAACCGCAGCTATTTTACTTTACATTAGGTTTAATTATCTAACTAAAAAGTTAATTTTGTCAAACAACGAATAACAAATAACAAATAACCAGTAACGGATAACCAAAAACCAGTAACCAAAAACAAAAACATGACACTTCCAAAATTTATATTAGGTGATAATACAGAATATCCAAACGCTATTTTTGTAGTTCACACAGAATTTCCTAGGTTTATAATTAATTTAGAAAATGATGATGTTGAATGGTTTGAAGATTTTGATGCAGAAGATGAAAAAGAACTTAAAGATGAAACTGAACACGCAATAAAGTTAGCTACCGAGTTTTATGATAATGAAATTGCTAAATATGAAGATTGATTTTAAATTTATGCTTTAATAATAAAATTAAACATTAGACTTTTATTTATAATACGCATAAACCTAGCCTAATATTTTTATGATAGAGAACCTTTTAAATTACGATACAGATTTATTTTTATTTTTAAATAATTTGGGATCTCCAACTTGGGATAATTTCTGGTTGATGATTACCAATAAATTTATTTTTGGCAGTATACTTGGTTTGGTTTTGTTCTATTTGATTTATAAAAAATTCGGATTAAAAGCTTTGCTGTTATTTATACTAGTAACGGCTTTAATGATTACGTTTACAGACCAAATAACAAATGTATTTAAACGCGGATTTGCAAGACCAAGACCCTGCGGCGAAGCAGACTTAATTGATAGAATGCGTTTTATTGCTGTACGATGTGGTAAATATGGTTTTTTCTCTGGCCATTCGTCTAACTCTATGGCAGTAGCCGTATTTGGAGGTCTTTTGTTACGGTCATATTATAAAAACCTTATTTTTATTTTATGTTTTGTAAGCTTAATAATAGCTTATAGTAGAATTTATCTAGGTGTGCATTATCCTTTAGATATTATTTGCGGACTTACCTTTGGAGCTTTCTCTGGTTTTATTTTTTATAAACTAGCCCAATATCTTTTTGTTAAGTATATTAATAACGATTAGTGAGCTATCCTAAACATTAAATATTTTATTCTTTATCGCATAAATCACCAAACCAATTCTATTTTTAACTTGTAGTTTAAAAAATAAATTATCTCGGTAACCGTCTATGGTTTTAGGGCTTAAAAACATTTTTTCTGCGATTTCTTTATAGGTTAATTCAGTACAGACATGTTTTATAAACTCTATTTCTCTCTCTTTTAAATGTATCTTGTTGTCTTGGTAATTGTCATCTAAAGTGTTTATAAGTAACTTGGCGACATCTTGAGTATGATAAAAACCTTTATTTATTAAATCGTATAGAGCAGATTCTAAAATATGCTTTTCTACATCTTTAAGTAAATAGCCTTTAGCTCCAGCTTTTAACATTTTTATAATAACATCTTCATTTTCTTCAACAGAGAGTGCGAGGACTTTTATATTTGGATAATTGTTTTTTAAATATTGTGTGGTTTCAATACCATTCATTATGGGCATATTAACATCCATAAGAATAATATCGGGCTGTTTTGCATTAGATTCTAATTTATTGATTAATTCTTGCCCATTTTTACATAAGTATAATACATTAAAATCATTAAAAGAACTCACCAAACTACTTATAGCTTGTGAAAGCAATATATGATCTTCTACTATAACAACGCTATGTGTTTCCATGAAAAAGTATTAATAGGTATATAATAAATGTAATTTAGTGCCTTTATTTACTTCAGATTCTATAGTGAGGTTGGCGTTTATAAGCTGTGCTCTTTTTTTAATATTAGAAAGTCCAATGCCCATATAATTAGAGTCTTTTTTTGCATTAAAACCTTTGCCATTATCTTGTGCAGTAATATTAACTTTTTTTGGACCAAAATCCATGGTTATATTTAAAGCACTAGCATTGGCATGTTTAATAGTATTAGAAAAGAATTCTTGAAGAATTCTAAAAAAAACAACTTCGACTTCATGATTAATTATTTTTTCTTCGCCAACCACGGTAAGTTTAGCTTCTATATATTTTAATCTGTTAAAACGATCTAACTCTTGCTGTAAAGCTTTTACTAAGGTCGTGTTTTTTAATGCTTCGGGGTTAATAGCTCGAGATAAAGTACGTACTTCTTGTAAAGATTTATTTAAAGATTCCTTAATATCTTCAGTACTAGCACCGCTTTGCAATTGTATTTTAGCGAGTGTTATTAATTGTCCAACATTATCGTGTAACTCCCAACTAATATTTCTAAAGGTTTCTTCTCGTATTTCAATTTGCATTTTAGCAATTTCTTGCTTAAAATGCTGCTCGTTAGTTTTTTGTTCTAAAAGTAATGTGTTTTTTCGTCTCTGAAAAATAACAAATAGCACAATAACAATAATGCATAAAAAAACCAATGTGCCTACGGCTACTAATATGGCCTGTCCTTCTCGCTCCATATAAATCCTATGATAAAACAAATATTCATAATAATACTTAAACTACTTTCTGCAATGAAAATACTTTCAAAATTTGGAATTTCTTTATAATAATTACGTAAGATTCTTGTAGGTATCTTGCCAAAATGATATAGAAGCAATCCGATACTTATCCAGAAAAATAAATTTCTATTTACATACAAAACTTTATTTGTATTTAAAATTTCAGCAAAATAAAAGACTATACTGATAATTAAAAATAGTGATGCAACTATAAAAGGAATTGTTAAAGATTGTTTTAAATAATTTTGAATTATCATGTTACCAAAGAACGAAATTATATATATGATTAAAAACCCTGTGATATATTTCTTGTGAGTTGATTTTTTTACATAAGTTTTAAAAAGTATGAATAAAAGCGTAAAATTAATTAAATGATAGATATTATATATTATAACTGTTTTATTGGTAATATGATATATTTTTAAAAAATAACTAAGAAATTCATTGAAAACAACATACCATAACATGAATAAGAAATATTTTAAACAAGTATGTTTGTATTTGAAAAAATATATAGTGGCTACGATAGCCGTAATTAGTTCTATGTATTTTATAGAATTTCTAAGTGTAATGTATATAAATTCAATATCTATCATTTATTATTAAATTGGTTTTCGAAATAGGTTTTTTTTATTCAGGAGGTGGAGACATTTCCCCTTCATTATGAATTAAACTTGTTTCTTCAAGAAAAGACGTAGTCATTAAATTTGCTGTATTTAAACTAAAACTTCCTTTTTGTTCTTTTGGGTTGTAATAGGGCTCTAGTCTTTCTTTTTTGTTATAGTCTAACATTAGGTCATGTATGGCTATAAATTTACCTTTAATGGGGTTTTTTTCGCTATCTGGCAAAATAGAAAAAGGAATATGGTTCATATTATTATGTCTACCATCATGTTTACTAGATTTTGTAGTGGGAACCATAAAAAAGGTCTGCTGATTTGGGTATTTTTCAGATTGAAAACCCTCTGAATATGCCCCAAAGTAAAAGCGCAAGCCTGTAACTTCGTACTGTGGGTTTGTTTTTTGTACTTTTTCTATATAAGCTATATATTCTTTAATATCTTCTAGAGAATGCCAAACAAATTTGGTGTCTTGAAAGCCTTTTAATCCAAAACTATCACGTAAAATAGGCTCAATAACATCCGATCTTTTACGCTTATAACTGTTAAATAAGTTTATGCCACTTTTAATAGGAATAATTTTGTCTGGCGCTTTTACATAATCTTGGTGATTTCCAGTATCGTCGTCTTTTTTAATATCTTCACAAGATATCATGGTAAAGACTAATAATAGCAATAAAATAACTGAATAAGGGATTTTTGTTTTCATAATTAATTGATGTTTGTTGAGTTATAAAGTTACATTTTTAAACAACATAAATAACATGTGTGTAAAATCTTATATAATAATATTTGGTTTAAAATACTGTAAATCAGATTATTATTTATTTTATTGTTTAATGTCACTATAAAAAATAGGTGTTTTTCCCCTAACATGTGTGGTTGTATTTCATTTAAAAAAATGATAATCACTCATAAATTTTACAGATAAAATGTATTTGTAATTAGTGTTTCTCCTCTATAAAACATGAGATGTTTAAGGCAATTTTGTAACTGTAATTCAACTATAGAATTGCAAGCGGTAACCGAAAAGCTTTATAGAGTAGGGGAAATTAAATTATATGTATTATGGCAACTATTGCAAATTTAAAGTTAAGTATTAAAAAAGGAAATTCTAAAAGTGATGTAACGGTGTCTTATGACATTTGTTTTTCACATTGCGAAAAATTAGATGAAACTGTATTTGTAGAGAAAGTAACCTTAAAAGGCGATGATGGTATTTTGGCAGATGACCACCTGTTAACCGTAGCTAACAAATGTGTTAAGGCTACAAAAACATGTATTCCTAGAAAGTTTGTACGAAAGGTTAATAATAGTGTTTTAGATGAAGATGATACGTTCTTTAACAGAACAGATGAGGTTTATGCTAAGGTAGATATTAAACCTTTTGTACCATCAAAACGTTCTGCTACGTCTAATATAATTAGCTCAAATTTTTGAAGAAGAATTTTTATTATAGCTATTATCGACTTAAAAAGGAAGTTAACTTTAAAAAGAAGCTTCCTTTTTTTTAGTGAAATTATGGTTTAAGACTTTAATTCTTTGAGTCGATTCCTTTTAAATATTCGGTATATTTAATAAATAAGCGGCTGCAGAAAATGCTGTAATCTTATTGTTTGTAACCTCTTCTAACTTAATTTTTAATTCTTTTTGTATATCAGGTCTGTTAAAGAAATCGTATTTAAGCTGATTTTCAATAGTTTGAATAACCCAAAATTTGTTTTGTTCTTGCCGTTTTTTTGTAAAGTAATTATTTTTTTGAGTTAAAGTGAGATATTCCAAAATCATGGTCCAAATAACATCTATACCGTCATTTTTTAAAGCGCTACAAGTTGTCACTTTAGGCTGCCAGTTAGATTGTTTTTTAGGATAGAGGTGGAGCGCATTATTAAATGCTACTTTGGCAAGTTTAGCTTGCTTTATATTTTGTCCATCTGTTTTGTTTATAGCAATAATATCTGCCATTTCAATAATACCACGTTTAATGCCTTGTAGTTCATCTCCAGCACCAGCCAATTTTAGAAGTAAAAAGAAATCTACCATACTATGAACGGTAGTTTCACTTTGGCCAACACCAACGGTTTCAATAATAATGACATCAAAACCAGCGGCTTCGCACAATACAATAGTTTCTCTAGTTTTTCTGGCAACGCCACCAAGCGATGTTCCAGAAGCAGATGGACGAATATAGGCATGGTTGTCTTTTACCAAGGCTTCCATTCTGGTTTTATCTCCCAAAATACTACCTTTTGTTACGCTACTGCTTGGGTCTATAGCTAAAACGGCTACACGTTTACCTAGAGCGGTTAAATGTTTACCAAAGGTTTCTATAAAAGTGCTTTTTCCAACACCAGGAACTCCTGTTATACCTATACGAATAGAATTATTAGCATAAGGCAGACAAGCCTTTAAAATGGTATTCGCTTTTTTTTCGTGCTTTTGGTTATTACTTTCAATAAGCGTTATAGCTTGGCTGAGAGCTGCTATATTTTTATTTAAAATGGAAGATATTAAAACGTCCACATTGGTATTGGTTTTACGTTTTAATTTAATTCTTTCTATATGGTTGATATTGGTAATTTCTGAAACCGAAACACCCTTATGCTCTTGTAATGCCGATTTATCTTTCTTTGCCACGAATGCACTAATGTTTATCTAATTTACAATTTTATGTTTAATTAGACACTAAAAAATAATATATCAAAAAAGAATAATGATACTATTTATTTAAGAGGTACTGTAACTTTTACAACATCCCAAGCCATGGTTAAAAAGAGGTTGTCTGTAGAATTATCAAAGGCAATGGTAAATTGCTCTACAGGGTTTTCTAAATGATTTACAGGTACTTCAATATTAATAACATCATAGTTAGGATCCCACATGGGTTTCATTTCTGCATTAACGCCCCAAGCGTATTGTTTTGAGTTAAATATAACAGCCCAAGTAGAATCTTTTGGTACAGTCCAAAGCGTGTATTTACCAGCAGGTAAAGGCATCCCTTTTATTTTAAGAGGTTTATTCGTCTCAAAAGTGGTAGCCTCATTAGCACCTGTTCGCCAAACTTGATTAAATGGAACCAAAGCACCAAAAATTTGCCGATTTTTTTTAGATGGTCTGTTATAAAACACTTGTAACTTTAAATCGTTAAGTTTAAATTCTATGGTGTCTTTAGGACTCAATCGTTTCGCGAAAATATTTTCAACAAAAACAGAATATATAAATAACCCTAAAGCAATTATAGATAATAAAATTAAGAGACGTTTAAAAAAAGTGTTCATATGGTGCAATTTGTGAAGCGCAAAGATATTTAAAAAGTAATAATTTGTAAGATGAAGTAAAATATTTATATGATATTATTAACATAATAATCAGATATTTAAAATAAAAAGATGTTTTTTGCAACATTATGTTTTTTGCATCGTCTTTTAAATGAGCTAACTTAAACCAAAAGTAAAAACTGGCATGTTTAAAGTTGACATTATCGAAAAATGTAAACAAAACAATCGTAAGGCACAACTGCAGTTATACAACCAGTACTGTAATGGTATGTATATTGTTGCCAAGCGTTTTTTAAAAGATGCCGCCGATGCTGAAGATGTGGTGCAAGAGTCTTTTATAAAGGCTTTTACTAAACTTCATCAATATAAGGCAGAGGTTACTTTTGGCGCATGGTTAAAACGTATTGTTGTTAATAAAAGTATCGATTTTTTAAAATCTAAAAAACAGGATTTTGTAGAATTAGAAGAGGTGCACCTCAAAGTGGTCGATATACCAAAAGACGACAAATGGTTAGTAGAAGACAGCGTTACTTTAAACGATGTTAAAGATGCCATCAATAGGTTATCTGATAAATATCAGTACGTCGTGATGCTGTATCTCGTAGAAGGTTATGATCATCAAGAGATTTCAGAAATATTAAACATTTCGCAAGTTGCATCACGCACACAATTATCAAGAGGTAAAATAAAATTACAGGAACTTTTAAAATTACAGGCCAATGGCACGAGATATTAGAGAATTATTTAAGGATAATGGCTCCAACTATGAGAAGATGGCTAAAAATCATGAAACGCGTTTTCTTGATAAATTAGAAACAGCATTGCCAAAAGCAAAGCATTCAAAATTTAATAGTATGCATATAGCAGCAAGCTTAGTGTTTCTTATGAGTCTTGGCTTTGGAGCATATACATATTTATATTCTAAAACAGAATCGACTACTGTGGTTAGTGTACCAATAAATAAACTAGAAACCAAAACTTTGGGAGACATATCTCCAGGGTTAAAAAAGGTTGAAGATTATTATTTAGCAAGTATTAATTTACAATTATCTAAAGTCAAGTACACACCAGAGACTAAAGATGTTTTTGATGGATACTTAAAACGACTAGAGGAGTTAGATAAAGAATATAAACGTTTGTCTATAGATCTTGCTAAATCTAAAACATCAGAATTAACAGTTAATGCCTTGATTGATAATTTAAAACTCCGTTTAAACCTTATGTATCGCTTACAATCACAATTAAAAGAGTTGGATATTTCTGATAATCAAACAGAAAAAGAACAGTCCATTTAAAACAATCAAAAAATGAACACAATCATTATAAAAACCAAAATGTTGCTATATAGCTTACTTATTACAGGAAGCATTATGGGGCAACAAAAATTAACAAAAGTATCGCAATCTATTAAAGTAAATAAAGATATTATTATTAACTTAAACACAAGCCATTGCAATATTGTCATCGATACATGGAACAAAGATGTAGTAGATATTGAAGCTTTTATAGAGGCTGAACAATTAAGTAAAGAAGAACTTGAAAATGCTTTAAAATCTTGGGACTTAGATGTAGATGCGTCTAAAGATAATATTTCAATAAAAACTGATGGCGGAGCGTTTAAAACTTGGGCTTATAAAATTAATGGTCATGATAGTGACCATGAGATAGCATCTGCAGTTTTAAAAGAACTAAAGTATGATCTTGCCGATTTGCCTGAGATTATTATACAAAGTACAGATTTTGAAATCCCCGAACTGCCAGAATTACCAGAAATGCCTGAAATGCCAGAGTTACCTGAATTGCCTGAAGAGGCAAATCAACTTAAGTTTGATTATGAAGCTTATAAAAATGAAGGTGAATCGTACCTAAAAAAATATGCTGCAGAGTTTGAATTGTTATACGGAAAGGACTATGCAGATAAAATGAAAGCTTGGGGAGATACGTTTAGTAAGCAATGGGACGATAGTTATGGAAAAAAAATGGAAGCTTGGGGAAAACAGTTTGAAAAAAAATGGAATAATAGTGAGAAGCATGCCGAAAAAATAGAGGCTTTACAGGAGCGGTTAGAAAAAAAGATGGAAGCGCATCATGCTAAGATCAATGCTAAAGCCAAGAACAAACGGAAACATGCTCATAGTCTAGAAAATAATAAACAAGATGTAAAAAAGACAATTAAAATAAAATTGCCAAAAAAGGCGAAATTGAAAGTCAATGTAAGACATGGCGAGGTAGAATTTGCATCAAATGTAAATGATTTAAAAGCAGATTTATCGCATACCAAATTTACAGCATACAGCATTAATGGAAGTTCTACTTCCATTAATGCGTCATATTCTCCAGTTTTTGTGACACATTGGAATCTAGGAGAACTCAATTTAAACTATGTAAAACATGCCAAAATAGAAAATGCAAAAGAACTTGTTTTAAACACGATATCATCTAATGTAGATATACTTAATATCATGGAGAATGCTATTATTAATAGCGATATTGGAGATTTAAGAATACTTAATATAGATGAAGGGTTTAATAATCTTAATATAATTCTTCAAAACTCTAATGCCCAAATTGCACTACCAAAAACCAATTGTAATGTTTATTTTAAAGGAAGCTATAGTAAATTGAATAAAAAAGCAACTTCGCAAAAAACCATACAACATTGCCCAAACGGTATAAACAATACCAAGAATATTATTATAAATACAAAATATAGTAATGTAACAATACGATAACTTACTCGTTATTTTTTCTAAACGTTTTTCTACGTTTATAAACTACAGGGTCAAAATGTTTCCATATTTGGTGTATGGCATGATTGTCTTCTAACTCTGGAGTTCTAAAGCAGTTTTTTATTCCTTTTTCGGTAAATGTGTTATAATATTCATTAAATATTACGGCGTGTACACCTTTATTTTGATAATCTGGATGTATGCCTATCAAATAAAAAATAACATCTTTACTATGTTTCTTGTCGTGCATAATGTGTCTAAACCCAAACGGAAATAATTTACCTTTTATTTTTTGTAGGGCTCTAGAGAAAGCAGGCATAACAATAGCAAAGCCAACCATATTGTCGTTTTTATCTACTACAAATTTTATGTATTCTGGATTTACAAAACTTATAAACTTCTTTTTAAAATAAGCTTTCTGTACATCGTTAATGGCTACAAAAGAGGATAGAGATGCATAACTTTCATTAAATAAATCAAACATTTTATCAACATAAGGCATAACCTCTTTAGTGGTTTTTAATTGTAATGCTTTTAACTGATATCGCTTTTTTATAATCTCTTGCGCTTTTGCAAAAAATTCTGGTTTTACATTTTTAAAAGGAAACTTACTTTCTGAATATGCTTTTTCAACCTTGTACTGAGCAGCTTGATAATGTTTTATATAATACGGGTGGTTGTACCATGTTACCATAGGTGCAATAGAATCAAAACCTTCAGTCATTACACCAACCTTATCAAGATTAGAAAACCCTACAGGCCCTTCAGTATATTCTAATTTATGAGATTTTCCGATACTTTCAACTTGGTTTAGGAGTGCTTGAGATACCTCTAAATCATCAATAAAATCAAACCAGCCAAAACGCATTTTCTTTTGGTTTTGCGTTTTAACTTCCAACCAATTTATTATGGCTGCAATCCTACCAACAATTTCATCATTTTTGTATGCTAAAAATAATGTTGCTTCCGCATCATCAAAAACAGGATTTTCGTCTTTATTAAATGTTTTTATTTCTTGACTTATAATAGGAGGAACCCAATATGGAGAATCTTTGTATAGCTTAAACGGAAACTTTACAAAGGCTTTTAGGTCTTTTTTGGTGGTTACTTCTTTTAATGTTATCATATATACATCATAGTTTTTGGAGATTTAATTGTCTTCAAAATCTACTTCTTTTTTCTTTCTTTTTTTAGACTTCTTTTCTTCATCCTCGCCATCACCTTTCTTTTTCTTGCCTTTTTTTCTAGAACGTCTTTTACCTTCTTCTTTGGCAGAATTTCCATTGTCAATATCCTTGTCTTTTATTTCTTTATCTTTATGGAAATCTAGTCGGTAAGATGCACCCAAATTTACACTAAAAACAGAAGGCGTATCTTTTGTATTAAATGTTAGTGCG
This sequence comes from uncultured Algibacter sp., assembly GCA_947499935.1. Lineage (GTDB taxonomy): Bacteria > Bacteroidota > Bacteroidia > Flavobacteriales > Flavobacteriaceae > CANMQH01. The sequence continues at coordinate 156,013 of CANMQH010000003.1, forward strand.
GTATCCAGTTGAAAATCTTCACTTAATAAATAAGCGCCACCAAACCTAAATAAGTTATCAGCATAGAAATCACTTTGTATGCCCTGAGCTTCACCAAATATAACCCATTTAGGGTTGAATGAATGTGTAAGTGTTAAGATGTATTGAAAGTCTGATTGGTCTGAGCCAATTCTATCTTTAATTAAGTTCATAACAAATACCCAGCCTCCAGGAAAATTGTTTTGTGTAGCAATCATAACTTTAGGACTAAAACCCTCTATGCCAGTTGCCGTATAAGGATTGTCTTTAGAGTCAAAATTAGCGCCTAAATATACAGCTACAGCTGGAATTAAAGATTTCCATCTAAAACTATGGTTAGCTTTCCAACTATATAAATTAGGTTTTTCTTCTGCAGATTTTTTGTAAGGGTCGTACACTAAATATTTTGCGCCAAGCGTAATAAACCTAAAATTAGAGCGCTTATTTTCTGCAGAAAAATTTGCAGGAAAGGTTTGTGTGTCATTTTGGTAAGAACCTTCTATATTAATTTCTAATTCTTCTAATAGCAAACCGTATCTCGCTGCAAAATCTATTCCAAAGCCAGAGACTTCGTTAGAGACTACAGGGGTTCTTTTTTCCTTTATTATATAAGGTCCAACTTCAAGTTGAGCCACTTTAGTACCTACAGAAAAAGCACTTCTAGAAACACCTGGTCTGTTAGAATTAATAACTTCTGTATACTGGGCAAAGCCTTTTGTGCTTAAAGCAATAAGAAAAAAGGCCAAGATAGATTTATGTAAATTCATAATCGTGGGGTTAAGTGTAGCTTTGATTATTTTTTATCAAAACCAGTTCAAATATAGATATTTTATAGTTTTTTTATCATTACTGAACGTTTTTTAAATGTTTAGAATTGTATTTTTGTTAAAAATTATAGTTTTATGTTACAATTTGCATCGGTAACGGGTTTAGTAAAAACCATTCTTATTATTCTTTTGGTTTATTTTGGATTTAAAATTCTTGCCCGCTTGTTTGCGCCATTTTTAATAAAGTTTGTTGCTAAAAAAGCAGAGCAACGTTTTGGCGACCAATTTGGAGGGTTTCAACGTACACAGCCTAACCAACGTAAAAAAGAAGGCGAAGTTACTATAGATAAAATACCAAAAACAAAATCGTCTAATAAAAACGTGGGTGATTATGTAGATTACGAAGAAATAGATTAATCGCTTAATTATAGATATACAAATTCAATAATATTCAATTTACTAATGTCATTTTGTACAGTTCTGAAAAATTATAACTACTTTTCAGAATCATTTTTTTTAAAACTGTTTCATGCCATTTTCAATTAAAAAAACATTCCCTCACATCCTTGTTTTAGTTGGGTTTATAGTAATTTCTTTAGCGTATTTTAGTCCTGTTTTAAAAGGCAAAGCCATATACCAAAACGATATTGTACAATATATAGGTATGAGTAAGCAGCAAAAAGATTTTAAAGCTGCTACTGGAGAAGAAACATATTGGACTAATAGTGCTTTTGGAGGTATGCCTACCTATCAGTTAGGTGCCAAGTACCCGCACAATTATATTAAAAAATTAGATTTATCGTTGCGATTTCTACCCAGACCAGCAGATTATCTTTTTCTTTATTTATTGAGTTTTTATATCTTTTTATTAGTCTTAAAAGTAGATTATAAACTAGCCGCATTAGGTGCCTTAGCATTTGGCTTCTCTACATATCTTATTATAATTCTTGGTGTTGGCCATAACAGTAAAGCACATGCTATTGCATACATGCCATTAGTTTTAAGCGGTATTGTACTAACATTTAGGAAAAAATATATTGCGGGCTTTTTGCTAACAGCTGTAGCCATGGGGTTAGAGCTTGTGGCAAACCATTTTCAAATGACGTATTATTTGATGCTTTTGGTTATTGTTCTAGGTATTGTGTATTTAGTAGATGCCTTTAAAAAACAGGTTTTACCTCATTATTTTAAATCTGTTGGTATTTTGGTGGCTGCTGTTATACTATCTGTAGCCTTAAATGCAACAAATATTTTAGCAACTAATGAGTATGTTAAAGAAAGTAAACGTGGTAAAAGCGAACTTACCATAAATCCAGATGGCTCTCCAAAAGAAGCAACCACAGGTTTAGATAGAGATTATATTACCCAGTTTAGTTATGGTATTGTTGAAACCTTTAATTTATTCATTCCAAGATTTATGGGAGGCGGTAATAGCGAAAATATTGGTAAAGACTCTAAAACTTATAAGCTAACACGTTCTGAAGTTGCACCAATGTATTGGGGCGAGCAACCTATTGTAGAAGCACCTGCCTATGTAGGCGCTGTTGTTTTGTTTTTATTCGTATTTGCCTTATTTGTTATAAAAGGGCGATTAAAATGGTGGCTTGTTAGTGGTACACTATTATCTCTTTTATTGTCTTATGGCAAAAACTTAGGGTTTTTAACCGATTTTTTTATTGATTTTGTGCCTCTTTACAATAAGTTTAGAGCGGTAAGTTCTATACAAGTTATACTTGAATTATGTATACCTGCACTAGCTATATTTGGGTTGGTTAGACTATTTAATGATTTTGAAAATCGAGAACAAAAACTAAAGGCTTTAAAATATGCTACAGCGATAACAGGAGGATTAGCACTTATTTTCTTGTTATTTAAATCGTCATTATTCAATTTTGTTGGTTTAAATGATGGGGTATACCGTGATAGCTATGGACAGGAATTTATTAATGCTATTAAAGCAGATAGGAAAACTATTTTCACTCAAGATACATTAAGAACATTAGTTTTAGTTTTATTATCAGCAGGAACCATATTTATGTTTTTGAAAGAAAAAATTAAAGAAAAATGGGTGATAGTTGCCTTTTGTGCGCTCATACTTTTCGATTTGGTTGGTGTAGATAGGCGTTATGTAAATAATGATGATTTTGTTGCGGGAATAAAAATGAGTAAACCATTTCAAGCCAATGAAGTTGATAAGCAAATTTTAAAAGATAAAACGCATTTTAGAGTTTTCGATTTGGTTTCTGGACCATCCAAGCCATCTTATTTTTTTAATTCTTTAAATGGTTATAATGCTGCAGAATTAAGACGTTATAGCGAGGTGTTTAGTTTTTATGTGTCTAGAAACAACATTAATGTACTTAGCATGCTAAATACCAAGTATATTATTGCACAAGATAAGGAAGGGGCTATTTTTCCTTATAAAAATGATGAAGCTAATGGTAATGCTTGGTTTGTAAAATCTGTAGTAAATGTTAAGTCTGCAAATAAAGAAATTGAACTTTTAGATAAGTTAGATAATAAACATAAAGCGATTTATACCTTGTCTAAAGATACTCAAAAGGCGGTAGGTAGTTACCCAGAATATAGTGTAGATTCGTTAGCTTCAATTCAGCTAAAAGAGGTTAAGCCTAATTATCTTAAATATGAATCTAACAACTCAAGTGCTGGTTTTTCTGTTTTTTCTGAGGTTTATTATGGTCATGGTTGGAAAGCGTTTATAGATGGAAAAGATGCCAACCATGTGCGCGTAAATTATATTTTAAGAGGGATGGAAATCCCAAAAGGAAAGCATACTATAGAATTTAAGTTTGACCCAGACGTTGTTAAAACAGGAAGCCGTATAGCATTGGCAAGTTCTGTTTTATTAGGTATATTATTACTTGGAGGCTTATTTTATGAATTTAAAACCTATGATGCTTCAAAGTAATGCGCTCCCTTTGGAGGAGAAAGCGCAAGATGGACTAAAAAAAGTCTTAATTATAGCCTATTATTGGCCTCCTGCGGGAGGACCTGGTGTACAGCGTTGGTTAAAGTTTGTAAAATATTTACCAGAATTTAATATTCATCCTATAGTTTTTATTCCAGAAAATGCGCATTATCCTTTAATTGATAAGGATTTATCCTTAGAAGTTTCAAAAGATATTACCATTTTAAAAGCACCTATTAACGAGCCTTATAAATGGGCAGGTTTGCTTTCAAAAAAATCCTCAAAAACAATAAGTAGAGGTATTATATCCGAAAATAAAAAGCAATCTATAATAGAAAAACTTATGCTTTTTGTACGCGGAAACTTTTTTATACCCGATGCACGCATAGGTTGGGTAAAACCATCGGTTAAGCGATTGTCTCAATATATTGAAAAAGAGCATATAGAAACAATTATTACAACAGGTCCACCACATAGTATGCATCTTATTGGTTTAAAACTTAAAACACAATTAGGTGTTAAATGGCTGGCCGATTTTAGAGACCCATGGACAACTATTGGTTACCATAAACAATTAAAACTTACTCGTGCTTCTAAAGCTAAACATAAACGATTAGAGAACCAGGTGTTAAATACTGCTGATCAAATTATTGTTACCAGTTCGGTAACAAAGCATGAGTTTAATAAATTAACGACCAAGCCTATTAATTTGATTACCAATGGCTATGATTATGAATCTTCTGAAACTGCACCTTTAGATTCAAAATTTACTTTGTCTCACATAGGTTCGTTGTTATCTAAGCGTAATCCCGAAATATTATGGCAAGCCCTTAGAGATTTAACCGAAACGCATAATGAATTTTCACAAGATTTTCAGCTCAATTTAGTTGGAGCTGTTAGTGACGATGTATTGCAGTCCATTACTAATTATAAATTAAGTAAATACTTAGATAATAAAGGTTACGTATCACATAAAGAGGCCATTGAATATCAAAGAAAATCTCAATTGTTATTATTAATTGAAATTGATTCTGAAGACACCAAATGTATTATACCCGGTAAACTTTTTGAGTATATGATATCTAACAGGCCTATTATAGCTGTTGGTCCAATGGGGTCTGATGTTGAGCATATAATTAAAGAAACCAATACAGGGCATTATTTTGGTTATACCGATTACCAATCGTTAAAAAGCACTATTTTAGAACACTATAAAGCATATAAATCGGGAACACTTAAAACTCATCCTGTGGGTTTAGAAAAATATCATAGAAAATCACTTACTCATTCATTATCTAAATTACTATAATGGGCATAGTTGCTTCTCAGTCATTTAAAAATATAATTTTCACCTACTTAGGTTTTCTTATTGGTGCCATAAACACCTTGTTTTTGTATACTAAATTTTTAAGTGATAGCGATTATGGTTTGGTGGGTTATATACTCTCTTTAGCTCATGTAATCATGCCCTTAATGGCTTTTGGAGCGCACAATACCTTGGTTAAGTTTTATACATCATATAAAACGCGGGTTTCATTACATAGTTTTTTAACATTGGTATTGCTTTTACCACTTGTTATGGCTATTCCGTTAAGTTTTATTTGTTATTCTTGTTATGATGTTATAGCTAATGCCTTATCTAAAACAAACCCAATAGTTAAACATTATTTATGGCATGGCATAATAACGGCTATAGCACTGGCTTATTTCGAAGTATTTTTTGCATGGGTAAAAGTACACATGAAAACCGTTTTTGGAAACTTTATGAAAGAGGTTTTTCATAGGGTAGGTGCTATGCTATTACTGGTATTATTGTATTTTGAATTGCTTAATGTAGAACAATTTATATTTTCTTTAGTGATTGTTTATGTTATAAGAATGTTAGTTATGTGTGCTTATGCCTTTTCGGTTAAGCCGCCTGTTATTATTTTTAAGCATTTAAGTAATAAAGTAAATGTTTTAAAGTATGCTTTTTTAATGATTATAGCGGGATCTATAGCCTCCGTGTTATTAGAGGTAGATAAGGTTATGCTTGGCTATTATATACCCATTAAGCAAATTGCATATTATAACGTAGCCGTGTTTGTTACTGCTGTTATAGCTGTTCCGCAACGTTCTATGCATCAAATATTATTACCATTATCAGCGAAATACTTAAATGAAAAAGATTTTGATGCTCTAGGTAATTTATATAAGCGTAGTGCCTTAAATTTATTTATAGTAAGTGGTCTTATTTTTTTATTAATTATTGGGAATATAAATGAGCTTTATCATTTAATAGCTGAAGAATATCGAGTGGGCATATTTACTGTTTTAGTCATTGGTGCTACCAAACTTTATGATGCCTATTTAGGAAGTAATAATGCTATTTTGTTTAATAGTGACTATTATAGAATTGTCTTGCTTTTGGGCGTATTTTTAACCGTTTTAATGGTTGTTTTAAATGTGATATTTATACCTGTAATTGGTATAAATGGCGCTGCATTAGCTACTTTTTTAGCTGTTTTTACATATAATACTATAAAACTTGTGTTTGTTTATAAAAAATTTAAGATTCATCCTTTTTCGTCGAATATCTTAAAAATAGCAGTTTTAATACTTTTAAGTATTGTATTGTTTTATTTCTGGGAATTCTCTTTTCATCCCATAATAAATATTGCATTAAAATCTATTTTAATAACATCACTTTTTGTTTTTGTGGTATACAAGTTTAATTTTTCGGAAGATATTTCGTTTCAAATAAAAAAGTATTTAAGAATTAAGTAACTTAAATATTCTTTCTTAAAGATGTTTTAATCAGTGCGCTTTGTTTAAAATGAATCAGAGTTAATTACTAAATATAGAAAAAGAAAAACCCCGCAAAGTCGCTTTGAGGCAAACATAATGCAGGGATTTTCAAACTAACCAACCAAAGTTATTATGATCGTCTTCTTGTTGTCGATCTTGTATTTCTGCTAGAAACTGATCTGCTTTTTGTAGCTCTTGGTGTACTGCTATTTGAAGATCTTGCTACAACTCTTCTTTGTGGAGTTGTTCTAGGCTTGCTTACAGTACGTCTTGCTACTTGAGTGTTTCTAGTATTTGTGTTATTTTTATTATATGTACGAGTATTTTGAGTTCTTGGTTTTTGAGAAACTACATTTTTTTTAATGTTTCTTGTATTATTTATTCTCGTATTGTTTGTAGAACTTCTAACGGTTCTATTAGTATTATTTCTAGTGGCACTTTTATTGTATCTAGAATTACTTGTATTTGTACGTCTACCAACTTGTTGTCTAGTAGATTGCGTATTATTACTCTGTAACCTTCTAGGGCTAGACGTGTTGCTACGTCTTACTACATTTCTATTTGCAGAGTTATATGTACGTCTGCTTGTGTTATTTTGAGCAATACTTCTTCTAGAGTTTACAGATCTATTAATTTGAGTAACATTTCTCTTGCTTCTATTTACTGTAGCATAGCTTCTGTTTCTAGTTATTGAGTTTCCGCGTCTGCTAGCAATAGATGTTCTAGGTCTGTAATTGTTATAAAACGGTCTGCTATATGTATAACGTACTGGGTTATAATATTGTCTGTAAGGTCTATTATACACAACACAGTAATTGTTAGCAGGAACGCTATAATAATTATGCCATGGTCTGTAAACATAACCTCTATTGTATGAGTTTATATATCCAGAATAATGTGAATATCTATTATATCTATCATAGAATACACAAAGGTTACCTACGTTTGATACATATCCAAATGTATTGTAATTAATGTTTACGTTACCTGCTCTACTAACACGCCCATAATAATCATAATGTATTGGGATGTTTTCTATTTGAATTATAGCTCCAAACTCATCATATTGTACATAACCATTATAATCATAACCAGAATTAAAACTGATATTTACGTTTGGTGTTCCAACGGATACGTTTAAGCGCGAATTGCCTCTTAGTATATTAAAATCGAATTGCCCGTCTCGGAATACAGAAAACTCAATACCATTTTCTACAAAAATAAAAGAGTTACCATAACCTCTATTGTATATAGATGCGTTGTTTGTGTCTGCGTTGGTTGTGGTCTTTGCGTTAACAGAGAATCCTGTAAGGATCAAACCTGCTAATAAGAATATAAACTTTTTCATAATCGTGTGTTTTAAAATGAATACGATTAGTAGAATACAAACAGCGTGCCAAAAAATAAACACAATTGATTATCAGTGAGTTATTGTTTTTTAGAAACGTTTTTAAAGAAAAAGTATAGCAAAAAACAATAAAAAACACTTTTACATCGGTGAGGATACTAATAAACTAGTCTAATAAAGCAGAAGATATAGCATGTAGATTAAATGTTTGGAGCTTTTTCAGCATGCTTCCAACGTTTGTGTGTCCAAAAATAATATTCTGGTGCTTCATTAATTTGGTCTTCTACAAGCTTAGAATAAATATCTGTAATTTGATAATTTTTATAATCCTTAGGCGTGGTTGTTATGGTTTTAAACGTAGTTTCGTAATAGCCGCGTTTAACTTTTTTAACAGCAAAAAATACAACGGCCATATCTAATTTTTTAGCTAACATTTCTGGGCCTACATGCATGGGTACATGTATACCCATAAACGTATTCCAATATACAGCTTTGTTAAATTTTGGAGATTGATCTGCAACAAACCCATTAATGGTTAATTCGCCATTTCGTTTAACTTTTATAAGTGTGGGTATGGTTTCTTTTGTTGTTATTAGATAACTATTGTATTTAGCTCTTTTGCGTTTTATTAAGGCATCAAAATACTTGTTAGCTAACTGTTTGTATACACCATAACCTTTACTTTTAACATATTTTTGAAGTATAAAAATCCATTCAAAATTGCCATAATGAGCACAAACTAACATAACACTTCTATTATTGTTTTCATGTTGTCTAATCTCATTAACATTGGTAAAGCTAAAACGCTTTTTCATTTCTGCTTCAGATATTGTTAGAGATTTTATAGACTCTATCATTAAATCACAAAAATGATGATAAAATGCTTTTGTAATACGCTTTATTTCTTTTTCGGTTTTATCAGGAAAAACAAGATTTAAGTTTCCTACGACTACTTTTTTTCTATAACCAACAATGTGGTATATAATTAAGTAAACTCCATCAGAAATTATGTATAACACCTTAAAAGGCATTATAGATAATAACCATAAAAGTGGATAAACAAGAATATAAACTAGAAATTGCATGAATTAATTTTAGATTTGCATTAACAAATATATGCTATACCTTTAATTAATTGAATAAATTTTAAAAGTTTACACTTTATGGGCAAATTAGACATCATTACCATCGTCATTATAGCAGCAAACGTTATCATATCTTATAAAGGGTTTGGAGACTTTGGTTTCTTTGAAAAATATAAATTTCATGTTGGTGGTATAAAACGAGGCGAACAAATTAGAATGTTTAGTTCGGGGTTTTTACATGCCGATACGCAGCATTTGTTGTTTAATATGCTGTCTTTGTACTTTTTTGCAGATGTAGTTATAGCACAACTTAGCCAGACACAGTTTCTATTAATTTATTTTGGGAGTTTACTTTTAGGAAATTTGCTGTCGCTATATTTTCATAAAGACGAATATAATTATAGTGCTGTTGGTGCCAGTGGTGCGGTTAGTGGTGTAATTTATGCTGCTATTTTGTTACAACCGGGTATGAGTCTTTATATGTTTTTTATTCCTATCCCTATACCTGCTTATTTGTTTGGTATCGGTTATTTACTCTATTCTATTTACGGTATGAAAAATAGAGTAGGTAATATTGGCCACGATGCCCATTTTGGAGGTGCCATTGGTGGGTATATAATAACACTTATATTATCGCCTTGGTTGTTTGAGACCAATTTATTGATGATAGTTTTACTAGCCATACCCATTGTTTTGTTATTTGTTATGAAGAAAATGGGGAAGATTTAGATGGAATAAAAAAGTCCTATTTCTAAGTTTGGAAACAGGACTTTTTAATTATGATTGTTTTGTAATCTTAGTAAATATATTCAATAGTAGATTCATCTTTTGTTCCATTATTGTCAGAATTGTATTTGGCTGACACAGGATAATCTTTATCGTTATATATGTAATCAAATGTTTCTATAAACACAAAAAAACTATTACCTTGATTATCATTGCGTTTAGTAACATTGTTTGTGTTACCAAAAAAATCTGGCGAATATTCACTACCTGTAGTAACAATGTTTATAGTTGAAATTTGCGAAATATTTTTAAAAACTCCATTTTTATCATCAAATTCTAAATCTAATGTATCATCAGAGTCATCAATAGTTTCTTTAATGATGTTTCCATTATCATCTAAATTGAGTATTAAATTATTTCTGAATTCAGTTTGAGAATTAAAATCACCAGAAAAAACAGCGAGATTTATTGAGTTGTTGGTATTAAAAGTTAGTATATGTTCGTAAGCGATATCTCCTAAGTCAGCAATGTCAAATAAGAATTGTTTATAGCTTTTTAATTTATCATTAGCATCATACTCTAAAGTAAAGTATTCCATAAGTTCTCCATCAACGGTATTATTTATCCTAATAATTTTATCATCAGAATATAAAAATGTAGTAATAAATTCGTCATCTCTATTAACGCTTGTTAGTTTATTACCATTATATTCGTAAGAAGTAGTGTAAACGTCACCGTCTATATCTGTTTCAATAGATTTCTTTAATAAAACGGTGTTATTATTATTTTGGTTTTCATTTTCATTAGGGTTGTTGTCAGAGTCACTACTACAAGCAAAGATTGTAATACATAAACTTAAAAGTAAAAATTGGCTAAGTTTCATGAAATTAGAGTTTTAAAATTAGTTTGCGAAACTAAACATTAATTTAAAATAATCAAATATTGACTTTAATAAAACTATTTTTGCATCAACTTATCTATGGCATAGCTATTGAATTTATAGTTTAGTTGTATATTATAAATTGCAATTAATTGACTGATATACAATGTTTTAATGTATTGAAAAAGAAATGTAAAACATGGGTCATCTAGTTTTAATGACAGATTGACCTGAATATACTTATGAAAAAATCTAAATTTACAACCCTAGACAGTTTGTCATTACAGGAATTTGATGAAAATTCAGAATTAATTCCATTAATGACGCCCGAAGATGAAGAGGCTATAAATAATGAAGCGTTGCCAGAAACACTTCCTATTTTATCATTACGTAATACAGTTTTATTTCCAGGTGTTGTTATACCTATAACAGCTGGTAGAGATAAATCTATAAAACTTATAAACGACGCTAATAAAGGCAATAAAGTTATTGGTGTTGTGGCTCAAAAAGACGAGTCTGTAGAAGATCCAACAGCTAAAGAAATTCATGAAACTGGTACGGTAGCAAGAATACTTCGTGTTCTAAAAATGCCTGATGGTAACGTAACGGTTATTATACAAGGTAAAAAACGATTTAAAGTTGCCGAAGTACTTACCGAGGAACCCTACATGAATGCTACTATACGCGATATTCCTGAGGCTAAACCGGCTTTAAAAAATAAAGAGTTTACAGCTATAATAGATTCTATTAAAGATTTAGCTTTAGAAATTATTAAGGAAAGTCCAAACATTCCTAGTGAGGCTTCTTTTGCTATTAAAAACATTGAGAGTAATTCGTTTTTAGTAAATTTTGTGTCCTCTAACATGAATCTTTCTGTTACCGAAAAGCAAGAACTTTTAGAGATAAATGACCTTAAAAAACGTGCTTTGGCTACGCTAAAGTATATGAATGTTGAGTTTCAAAAATTAGAGTTAAAAAACGATATCCAGTCTAAGGTACAGATGGATATGAGTCAACAACAGCGTGAGTATTTTTTACATCAACAAATGAAAACCATTCAAGAAGAATTGGGTGGTGTAAGTCATGATGGTGAGATTGAAGATATGAAAGCCAAGGCTAAAGAAAAACTTTGGGATGAGACTGTAGCTAAGCATTTTGAAAAAGAAATTGCTAAAATGCAACGTATGAATCCTCAGGTTGCCGAATATTCCATTCAACGTAACTATTTAGAATTATTTTTAGACTTACCATGGAACGAGTTTAGTATCGATAAATTCGATTTAAAGCGTGCCATGAAAATTTTGGATAGAGATCATTTTGGACTTGAAGATGTAAAGCGAAGAATTATAGAGTATCTGGCCGTTTTAAAACTTAGGAATGATATGAAATCGCCTATTTTATGTCTTTATGGACCTCCAGGTGTTGGTAAAACATCTTTAGGTAAATCTATTGCCGAGGCTTTAGGACGCGAATATGTGAGAATCTCTTTAGGAGGTTTACGTGACGAAGCTGAAATAAGAGGGCATAGAAAAACCTACATTGGTGCTATGCCAGGTCGGATAATACAAAGTCTTAAAAAGGCAGGAACATCTAACCCTGTTTTTGTGTTAGATGAGATAGATAAACTTTCTAACTCGCATCAAGGTGATCCATCTTCTGCCATGTTAGAAGTTTTAGACCCAGAGCAAAATAATGAGTTCTATGATAACTTTTTAGAAATGGGGTACGATTTATCTAAAGTTATGTTTATAGCAACGTCTAATAGCTTATCTACCATTCAGCCAGCATTACGGGACCGTATGGAAATTATAAATGTTACTGGATATACTATTGAAGAAAAAGTAGAAATTGCTAAGCGCCATCTATTACCTAAACAATTAGAAGAACATGGCTTAGCCGATAAGCATTTAAAAATTGCTAAACCTCAGTTAGAAAAAATTGTAGAAGGTTATACCCGAGAGTCTGGTGTTAGAGGCCTAGAAAAGCAAGTGGCAAAAATGGTGCGTTATGCTGCTAAGAATATAGCCATGGAAGAAGATTATAATGTTAAAGTTTCTAACGAAGATATTATTGAAGTTTTAGGTGGCCCAAAACTAGAACGTGATAAATACGAAAACAATAATGTTGCAGGTGTGGTTACAGGTTTGGCTTGGACGCGTGTTGGTGGCGATATTTTGTTTATAGAATCTATCCTTTCAAAAGGAAAAGGTAATATGACTATTACTGGTAATCTTGGTAAAGTCATGAAAGAGTCGGCAACCATTGCTATGGAATACATTAAATCTAATGCAGATACGTTTGGTATAAAGCCTAAGGTTTTTGATGATTATAATGTGCACATCCACGTGCCAGAAGGCGCAACGCCTAAAGATGGACCAAGTGCGGGTGTTACCATGTTAACATCATTAGTATCACTTTTTACTCAAACAAAAGTAAAAAAGAGTTTAGCCATGACAGGAGAGATAACCCTAAGAGGGAAAGTACTTCCTGTTGGTGGTATAAAAGAGAAAATTTTAGCTGCAAAGCGCGCCAGAATAAAAGAGATTTTACTTTGTGAGGATAACAAACGTGATATAGAAGAAATTAAGCCAGAATATTTAAAAGGTTTAACGTTTCATTACGTTACAGATATGAGTGATGTTATTAAACTGGCCTTGACCAATCAAAAGGTTAAGAATGCTAAAAAGATATAAGTGCAAGTATTGTTAAAAACCTCGAAATCTTTCGAGGTTTTTTTATGAATTAAAATAAAAGATACATGCTACCGTTTTAAAATAGATTTATTTACTTTGTAAGCTAAATATGCTAAGAAAAATTATCTCTCTTTTTTGTTTTCTAATAACTGCAGTAACCATAGCTCAGGTTGGTGGCGAGACGACTTATAGGTTTTTAAATCTAGTGTCCTCGCCTAGGCAAGCAGCTTTAGGCGGCAAGGTTTTAACTAACATAGATTACGACGTAACCCAAGGATTATTTAATCCGGCAACCATAAATGTAGAAATGGATAATCAACTTGCCGTTAATTATTCGAGTTATTTAGGCGGTATCAGTTATGGTACAGCGGCCTATGCTTACACATTAGACAGGCGAACACAAACATTTCATGGAGGTATTACCTATGTAAATTATGGTTCGTTTGATGGTTATGACGAAAATGGTAATGCCACAGGGTCATTCAGTGGAAATGAAACAGCACTTTCATTAGGCTATGCAACCCAAATAGGGTATTCAGATTTTTATTTTGGGGGTAATTTAAAGCTTATTAGTTCAAAACTAGAACAATATAATTCACTTGGGGCAGCAGCAGATTTAGGATTAATCTATATTAATAAAGATATCGATTTTAATGCCACTGTCGTGGTTAGAAATTTAGGGTCTCAAATAACAACGTATGCCGACTTAAACGAGCCATTACCTTTTGAGGTCGCTTTTGGAATGTCTCAACTTTTGCAGAATGTACCTATAAGATGGCACGTCACCTTAGAGAATTTACAGCAATGGCCTATTGCAAGACCAAATCCAGCTCGTAATACTAGCGATTTGTCTGGAAACCAATCTTCAGAACGTATAGGGTTTTTAGGTCAAGTTATAAGACATACCATTTTAGGAGCAGAAATATTTCCAGAAGGTGGTTTTAACATTAGACTAGGATATAATTTTAGAAGGGGAGAAGAACTACGTATTGTAGATCAGCGTAATTTTTCGGGTTTATCTGCTGGTATTTCCATAAAAATGAATAAAATGCGTTTTAGTTATACGCATGCTAAATATACCAGTGCTGCAAATTCAAACTTTTTTGGACTTCAAATTGATTTACAATAGCGTATAAAGTGTAATTAGGAATCTAAAAAAATATTTTCTTTTTAATTCTACAGCAATATATTTCTTGGCTAGGTAGACATTAAGTATTTTAGACACTTTAAATTTTAAGCATGAATAATATAACCATAGCCATAGACGGTTTTTCTTCAACAGGAAAAAGTACTGTAGCAAAACAACTTGCAAAACATTTGGGTTATGTCTATGTAGATACAGGAGCTATGTATAGAGCAGTAACCTATTATGCTATGCGCCAAGGCTTAATTAGTAAATTAGATTTTAATAAAGAAGCCTTAATATATCAACTACCTAATATAGAAATCCGTTTTAAATTTAATGAAACGCTCGGTTTTGCTGAAGTGTATTTAAATGGAGAGAATATTGAGAAAAAGATTCGTACGCTAGAGGTCTCAAGCTATGTTAGTAAAGTAGCTGCTATTTCTCAAGTACGTCTAAAACTTGTTGAACAACAACAAAAACTGGGACAAAACAAAGGTGTGGTTATGGATGGTAGAGATATTGGTACTGTGGTTTTTCCGGATGCCGAACTTAAATTGTTTATGACGGCTTCTGCCGAAAAAAGAGCTAAAAGACGCTATGCTGAATTATTAGAAAGAGGCGACCAAGTTGAATATGAAGATGTATTAAAAAATGTCCAAGAGCGTGATTATTTAGATTCAAATAGAAAGGATTCTCCATTAATGAAAGCAAAAGATGCTATAGAGATTGATAATTCTAATCTAACTTTAGATGAGCAATTTAAAAAACTTTATAAGTTGGCTGTTATGACTATAGAGGATTATGAGTAATTTTCTTGCTAGTTTATGAGTTTTGCTAAAAAAGATATTGTACTAACCAAAAGAACATAGTTTCCTTTTGAAATTAGATGTTATGAGAAAAACTGGAAAAATAACAGGGACGTACTAACCGTGTTTTTTGATTTTCCGATAGAAATAATAGATACTACAAACCTTATTGAAAACCTTAACGGAAAAATTAGAAAATATACCCCAAAAAACTCTCGTTTCAAACAGATGAAGCCGTTATGAAATCGGTTTTTTAACTTTTAATGGAAAGCACAAAAAATGACTATGCCAATTAGGAATTGGGGCGTTATTCTCAATCAATTTTTTGCTGTATTTTAAAACAGGGTTAAATTATAAATAATTTAACCCTGAAATTTTAAACTTAGACAGATTTTAGAATAGTATATCTCAATATGAGTAGCTAATATAAACGTAGTCTAAACTAGAATCTTATTTAATAATAATGATTTTATTTAATTCATTTGATTTAATAATATAGAAACCCTTATCTAAACCTGAAACATCAAGATTGTTATTTATATTGGTAGGGATAGCCATACTCTTAACTTTAGCACCAAGCATATTATACATTTCTATATTTGCTGTTTCAACTTCAGAATTTACTTTTATATTAATATAATCTGAAGTTGGATTTGGATATATTTCTAAGCTATTTTGTAATGAAACAGAGTTGTCATTAACTTTAAGGTCTGTTTTCTTAGACGATTTATTTACTAATTTATATGAACGAACATAATCATAAAAAGTTGTTCTTTTTTCTGCAGATAGATTCATATTGTCGTTACCATCTTCTGGAAGATTCCAACCGTAAACTTCAACAGCAAAACGAAGGAATAATTTCTTATCAAATGCAATTTTAGTCTTACCTTGATTTACAAGTTTACCATCTAAATAAAATCGAACTAAGTCTTTATTAACTACCCAAACACCATAAGTATGCCATTTGTTTCCAGGAGAACTCATAGGGATTCTACGATAATTAGCATGAGTTACAGTTTGACATTTTGTTTGATCATCTGTACTAGAAGTCATGTTTTTAGTCCAACCAGGTTTCCAAGACTTATTGTGAGGCTTCGTTGTAACTTTACCTATTAATTCTTGAACATCTAGCTCAAAAACTTTAGTCCCACAGCTACCGCCTCGATTTTCTGATTTTAACCAAAATGTGGATGACATAAAAGACGAACTGCCTTTCATTCTACATTCAAAATACATACCTTGAGGGTGATAAAGTCCATTTTTAGATGTCACAATAGCACCACCATGAGTCCAGTTTTGACCATGGGCTCTAACTGGTCTAGCAAATTTTTTTGATAAAAGTTTCATATTTCCACCGGAATTACTAACGTTGCTTTGCTGAAAAAGCCCAGGGAACCTACCGTTCCATGTGGGTGAAAATTTCTGAAATTTACTTCCTTCAAATGAATTAAATTCACTAGACATATTGCCTACTTTTTGCCATCTCTTTCCAGAAGGGGCAGATGGTTGCGCATAGGCTAAACTCATGCTGAATAATGTGAATAATACCATTGCAGAATTCTTGAAAATTCTGTTTTTAATTTTTTGATCAATACTTACGCCAAGTAAGTAGTTTCTTCTGAATTGTTTAATTGTTTTTTTCATTTTAAATATTTAGTTTAGTTAAATATGTGAAATTAAGTTAAAAAAAAATGGATTCCGTAATTATTTAACTAATAATCATTAAAATAATAATAAACGTTGTGATTTAATGATATAACCAAGCATTACTTATGAGATAGATATTGTGAAATATTAAGTATTTTATAACCACCATATTATATGTAAATTTGGAATCAAGAGATTATACTGTATAAATACAAAAATGTAGGCTTCCTTTAATTAGGGCGGTTTAAATTTCTAATATTATCAAATTTATTATTTTTAATCCTAAATAAGTCAAACTTTATTAGAATTTGTTTCGACGTATTTTAGTTTAAATAGATTGTTCTCATTAGATTAGAAAAGGCACCTGTTTTAATGTAGAACTCTTCTTTTAGATATTCCATTTTTTTATAAAATTAGAAATTAGAAATTAGAAATTAGTAAGGGGAAGGATTAAATAATCTTAAGAAAGTCTTTAATTCTATTCAAATTATAGATTATTCGAGCTTAGATTAATAATACGGCCAAGCACTAAAATTTTCGCAATAAATAGCGTTGTCATCTCCTGCTAAATCTCGTTTTGGTTTTTCAATATATGCAGGATTCATAACATTAGTAGGCACGTAATTTAATTCTCCAGTAAATTGACCATCATTATCAAAGGTGGCTAATAATGTGCCAGAATGATCTAATCCTACAGAATGCCCAAACTCATGTAAAGCAACAGAGGCAACGTCTACTGAGCCAGGTTCTAGACCATCATTACTCCAGTTTACACTATCATTAAACCATATTTCGGTATGCGATGTGTCTATTTTTCCATCACCGTTAATGTCTGTAGAAACACCATTTTCATCAGTAAATGCGAAGGTAAATGTAACAGCTAGAGTACTCGCGCTAGCTCCAATAGCATCAAACAGAAAAGAAGGGATATAACCAATTATGTTATTATCTGCAAAAGGACCAAGAGGTTCGTCTCCAAAAGAGAGAATACTGCTTGGTAAGCCATTTATATCTAAACTAAAATCTTGCTTGTCTATACTAACATTATTACAATTAGTTTCATTTTCCCAAACAGCATACATATCGTCAAAAATTTGTTCGGAAGCTACGCCATTTGCAGATGTAGAAAATTCGGAAACTGTAATGTATGTTAAATTGTCTCTGCCATTTCTTCTTGGGTCATTAGGGAAAAACCTAAAACCAGTTCTGTATTCGTTTGAAGATGCATCAGGAATAGGAATTACAGTTACATTATCTATAGCTTCAGGAGATTTAGCTACATCATAAATTTCTACTTGAGCGATGCGATAGCCGTCAAGGGTTTCATTAATATCTTGAAAAACTTGTAGTCTATGCTTTTTCTTTGTGTTTTTAGCAAAAGATTCGAACGCATTACCATAACTAAATTTTAAGTCTTTTTTGTTGTAAACTGTTTGTTCTTGATTAGTGTTTAATTTTTGGTCTTCGCTACACGATGTTAACGCAACTCCAGCACATACTGCGAGTGTTAAAATGGATTTAATTGTTTTCATTGAAATTTTATTTTGAAGGATTTATTTTATTAAAAATAAGATTATTTTTATAAAAAATGTAAATAAATATCAAAATAATTTAAGTTTTTTAATATGATGTGTGAAGAAAATTAATTATTTTGAAACTGTTAAAATATGTTAAGCTAAATGTTTAACGCCTATTAATTAATTTTTAAACAAACAAAAAGAGGCTGTCTTTAATACGAAAGACAGCCTCTTTTAAATTTTAAAGTAAATACTTATTTATAGATTAGGTATAATCAACTCTTGGTCTGGTTGAATAACATCTGGGTTTTTTAAGATATCAGAATTAGCTTTAAAAATCTCTTGATATTTAGCCGCATTTCCGTAATAATGCTTTGCTATTTTACCTAGAGTTTCTCCACTTTTTACAACGTGTCTATGAAAAATACTAGAATCTGCAACTTCTATGTTTGCATTTATATCTGATGGATTATCACCACCAATTTCCTTAATTTTATCCCAAAGTAGGTTTTTTTCGTAAGGTGTATTAGCCGTTCCGTTTACTTTTAAAACGCCATTTTCTTCTTTTACATCACCATTTTGGATGTTTAATGCTTCTCCTAAGTCTAAAACTTTTTGATATTTTGCTCTCATAATAATTAGTGTTATCTGTTTAATTAACTTTATAAATATAAGAAAAGTGCTCACAAAAAAGCATATTTTTTAATTTATTTATATGTTTTAATATATATATGCTTAAAATCGTATACTTCAATTAGGCTAATTTATTGAAATTGTGTATTTTTGCACTCCTTTTAGCGAATTATTGGAAAGATAAAAGGATTAAATAAAATAAAAATAACACTTCTATATACTATTCGTATAAATCTTCCAAAGTCTATAGAATACAAAAGCATAATGTATATTGGAATAAACTAAATATCCTTTTGCATTATAACATTACATTAAATAATGGCTGAACAAGCAAAAAAAGCTGAAGTTGAAGCAACAGAAGCTCCAACAGTAGAAGCTCCAGTAGTATCTGAAGCAAAAGCAAATCCAGAAAAATTCTTAAAAGAATTCAATTGGCACAATTACCAAGAAGGTATTGATGAGGTTGATGATCAACAACTTAAAGAATTTGAAAAATTAGTAGCAGAAAACTTTGTAGATACTTTAAATGACGAAGTTGTTGAAGGTACTGTAGTTCACATTTCTGACAGAGATGCAATTATAGATATCAATGCAAAATCTGAAGGTGTTATTTCTTTAAACGAATTTCGTTACAACCCAGGTTTAAAAGTTGGAGATAAAGTAGAAGTATTAATTGATGTGCGTGAAGATGCAACAGGACAATTAGTATTATCTCACAGAAAAGCACGTGTAATAAAAGCATGGGATCGCGTAAATGCAGCTCATGATACAGGTGAAATAGTAAATGGTTTTGTAAAATGCAGAACTAAAGGTGGTATGATTGTAGATGTTTTTGGAATTGAAGCATTCTTACCAGGATCTCAAATTGATGTTAAGCCAATTAGAGATTACGATCAGTACGTAAATAAAACTATGGAGTTTAAAGTTGTGAAAATAAATCACGAGTTTAAAAACGTAGTAGTTTCACATAAAGCACTTATTGAAGCTGATATTGAGGAACAAAAGAAAGAAATTATTGGTCAATTAGAAAAAGGTCAAGTATTAGAAGGTATTGTTAAAAACATTACATCTTATGGTGTGTTTATTGATCTTGGTGGTGTAGATGGTTTAGTTCACATTACAGATTTATCATGGTCTAGAATTAATCATCCAAATGAGATTGTAGAACTTGATCAAAAACTTAATGTTGTAATTCTTGATTTTGATGAAGATAAATCTAGAATCCAATTAGGATTAAAACAATTAAGCAAACACCCATGGGAAGCTCTTGCAGAAGAGGTTAAAGTTGGTGATAAAGTAAAAGGTAAAGTTGTTGTAATTGCAGATTACGGTGCGTTTATTGAGGTTGCAGATGGCGTTGAAGGTTTAATTCACGTTTCTGAAATGTCTTGGTCTACACATTTACGTTCTGCTCAAGATTTCGTTTCTGTAGGTGATGAGGTAGATGCAGTAATTTTAACTTTAGATAGAGAAGATCGTAAAATGTCTCTTGGTATTAAGCAATTAACTCCAGATCCATGGACAGATATTACAGGTAAATACCCATTAGCATCTAAGCACACAGGTATTGTACGTAACTTTACAAACTTTGGTGTTTTTGTTGAGCTAGAAGAAGGTATTGACGGATTAATCTATATTTCAGATTTATCTTGGACTAAGAAAATCAAGCATCCATCTGAGTTTTGTGCTGTAGGTGATAAATTAGATGTGATTGTATTAGAATTAGATGTTGAAGGACGTAAACTAAGTTTAGGTCATAAACAAACTACAGATAATCCTTGGGATAAATACGAAACAGAATTTGCTTTAGAAACTGTTCATACAGCAGCTATTTCTGAGATTGTAGACAAAGGTGCTACTATAGAGTTTAACGAAGATATCGTTGCTTTTGTACCGTCTCGTCATCTTGAAAAAGAAGATGGTAACAAACTTAAGAAAGGTGATTCTGCAGAATTCAAAATTATCGAATTTAACAAAGAGTTTAAGCGCGTAGTTGCTTCGCATACTGCAATCTTTAAAGCTGAAGAAATGGCTAATGTAAAAGCTGCCGTTAAAAAAGCTGCTAGTGCTGCTGCAGAAGCAAAACCAACACTTGGTGATGCTAATGATGCTTTACAAGCTCTTAAAGATAAAATGGATGGTAAAACAAAAAGCTAATCTTAATTAGTCTTTTGTAAAATTCATTTACAAGTTAAAAGCCTTCAATCTAAATATTTAGATTGGAGGCTTTTTGAATTTTATATCATTATTAAATAAACTTTATAGAGGTTTTAAATATCAAAAAAGATAAACCAATCTGATTTCGATTAATATTTTATAAATATATTAAGATGCATTAAAATGTAATCTGTCATTCCGAATGAGGAACGAGGAGGAATCTCATCCCATTAAGATTTATCATAGCTCATAACTTTACTCTGTGAAAATAGTAAAATATTGATTTAAATTAATTTTATATTATTAATAACACATTATAAAACTAATAAAGATGTTATTTCTTTTTATCTCGCCCAACAATAGTAATTGCGGCAATTAAATCTTTCATTTCTAAATCTTCAATATCATCATCAACCACAAATGGGGCTAGCTTATCATGATTGAAGTTGTAAATTTTCCAACGTTTAAACTGGTATTCTAAAGCGGTAAAATTTTCTATCCAATCTCCAGAGTTTAAATATGTGGTCTTCCCATGTTTGTTTTTAAAAACTTTCATTTTTGGTTCATGTATATGTCCACAAATCACGTAATCGTATTCATTTTCAATGGCGATTTCAGATATAACGCGTTCAAAATCGTTAATATAATTAACAGCACCTTTAACACCGTTCTTTACTTTTTTAGATAAAGAAAAACGTTCTTTTCCACGTTTTTCTAGATACCAATTAACAAGTTTATTTAGCAGTGTTAGTATGTCATAACCATATCCGCCTAGTTTGGCAAGCCATTTAGCATTTTGTATAGAAATATCAAATACATCACCATGAAAAAACCAAGCTTTCTTGCCATCCAATTCCAATACGGCTTTGTCAACAATAGATATGTTACCTATGGTTGTGTTACTAAATTTTCTTAGCATTTCATCATGATTACCAGTAATATAAATAACCTCCACACCATTAGAGGCCATGGTCATTATTTTTTTTATAACCTTTAAATGCGATTTTGGGAAGTAACGTTTATTAAATTGCCAAATATCAATAATGTCACCATTTAGTACTAGTGTTTTCGGGTTAATACTATTTAAATAAGTGAGTAAATGTTTTGCATGACAACCGTATGTGCCTAGGTGTACATCCGATATTACTACAGTTTCTATTTTTCGTTTAATCTTCAAATTAAATCATATTTATCAGTACAAATAACATGTTTTAGTATTACTAAATCATTAATTAGCAATTATCTATATGTAAGGTCATGGTTAAAAAACTGTTATGAGTTTTTGTGTAATAAATCGTGCTATTTAGCTTGTAAATAGTTCTATAAACAAACCAAAATTTTAATAACATAGTTTATGTAGTTAACCTCTAGAATTAATGCAGTGAAAGCTCATCAATTAGTATCGTTGATTTCTAAAAAAGCTTTATTTTAGCAAAAAAATGTAATTATGGCAGGAAATTCCTTTGGTAAACTATTTAATCTTACAACCTATGGCGAGTCTCATGGCCCTGCATTAGGTGGTGTTATAGATGGTTGCCCATCTGGAATTATATTAGATTTAGAGGCCATTCAAAGCGAGTTAAATCGCCGTAAGCCAGGACAGTCTGCCATTGTAACGCAGCGTAAAGAACCAGACACGGTAAAGTTCTATTCTGGAATTTTTGAAGGCGTAACCACAGGAACCTCCATAGGTTTTGTTATAGAAAATACCAATCAAAAATCACACGATTATTCACATATAAAAGATAGTTACAGACCTAGTCATGCCGATTATACCTATGATAAAAAATATGGTGTTAGAGATTACCGTGGCGGCGGACGTAGCTCTGCTAGAGAAACGGCTTGTCGTGTTGTTGCAGGTGCTATAGCAAAGCAAATGCTTAAAGGCATTGAAATAAATGCTTATGTTTCTGGAGTAGGAGCCATGAAGTTAAATAAACCATATACAGCATTAGATTTAACTAAAACAGAATCTAATATCGTGCGTTGCCCAGACCAAGATATGGCTTCAAAAATGGAAACCTACATAAAAGAAGTGCGCGGTAAAGGTGATACTGTTGGAGGTATAGTAAGCTGTGTTATAAAAAATGTTCCTGTAGGTTTGGGAGAACCTGTATTCGATAAATTACATGCCGAGTTAGGTAAAGCCATGTTATCCATAAATGCGGTAAAAGGTTTTGAGTATGGTAGTGGTTTTCACGGTAGTACCATGTATGGTAGCGAGCATAACGACTCGTTTAATAACGATGGTACAACCAAGACAAATTTTTCGGGCGGTATACAAGGCGGTATAAGCAACGGTATGGACATTTATTTTAATGTTGCATTTAAACCTGTAGCGACACTAATACAGAAATACGAAACCATAGATAAAGCAGGAAATACTGTAGAGATGCAAGGTAAAGGCAGACATGATCCTTGTGTAGTACCAAGAGCCGTTCCTATAGTAGAAGCTATGGCAGCGTTGGTTATAGCCGATTTTTTATTGATTAATAAAATTTATAGTTAGGAGCTTAATCCCGCTTTCCATTATATCTTTTTAAAAATGCCAGTTCTAGCTGCCAAGTGGTTTTATTGCTGCTTTGTTGTTAATAATGGGGTGTGTTTTTTATTATAATATTTTTTAAAAAGGATGCCATTGCAATCGGGGCTAAATATGCTAAACATTTCATCTTCATAGATATAAGTTAGAGTATTTTTGCTAATGTTCGTTATATTTGTATCAAATAATTAAAATATAACTATTATAATTATGCATAATGATAATAGTTTAAGTCCACATACTGTTATTATTTTTTTTAAATGAATCATATATTTAGAACGTATTAACATAAAATACGGTAACTGATTATTTAATTTTTAAATCCCAAATTATGAATAAAATTTTTACACTATTATTTTTAATGCTATTATCTACATCTGTATTTTCACAAGATTTACAAGTTACAGTAGCACCTCAAGATTTATCTTGTTTTAATAATTGCGATGGCTCAGTAACTGTTTTTGCTACAGGAGGCGTTGCTCCTTATCAATATGCTATAACTAATATAATACCATTTGGAAATGCAAGTACTTTTGTAGGTTTGTGTGCAGGTGAATATGAGGTACAAGTTAAAGATGCTGCAAGCATGTTGTATACTATTGATGTTACCATTTTAGAGCCAGAAGCACTAAATATTTCTGTTGTAAATTTTGGGAATAGAACTATAGAAGCTACATCAGCTGGAGGTACACCTCCATATATGTATTCTTTAAATGATGGACCTTTTCAAGATTCTAATGTATTTGATAATTTACCAAATGGAGATTATAATGTTTACGTTAGAGATGCAAATGGCTGTGTGGTTACATCTCCAACGATAGCCATAAATGACCCGTTGGTAATGGATATATTAGTTGTTTCTCAAGGAACTTGTGCAGGTAGCTGTGATGGTGCGATAAATGTAACAGCAACTGGTGGTGTCGAACCTTACGAATATTCTATAGATGGAGGTGTTACGTATCAAGCTTCAAATAACTTTTTTGACTTATGTGCAGGTGAGTATATTGTAACTGTATTAGATACGCAAAACTTTTTAGTACAGAATGCTGTAACTATTACTGAATCAATTGTTTTAAATCCTACAATTTTAACATTACCATCAGGTATTGAGCCAAGTGGCGTTATTGAGATTATTGCTGCAGGAGGTACGGCTCCTTATGCTTTTTCTATTGATGGTGGTGCTACTTTTGCTGCTCAAAATATTTTTTCAGATTTACCACCAGCAACATATAATGTAGAAATTATTGATGCATCAAATTGTGTTTTTAATATTGAAGTAACCATAGACGCTACCAATGTAGTGAATACTGTAATAGTTAATGGTAATACCCTAACCGCAACAATAGCAGATGCTATTTCGTACCAATGGTTTGATGCGGAAACAGGACTCAGGATAGATGGCGCAACAGATAGAGCTTTTACACCAACAGAATCTGGATCATATCGTGTAGAAATAACCATAACGGTGCCAGATGTTACTACTAAAGTGAATCAGAATACGAAATCATCTAAAAAGTTAGCAACTACAGTTGTATCATCGCCAACATATCAAGTTAATGTGGTATTAAGCACCAATGATGAGGACCTTAAGGTTTTAAAAGTGTATCCTAATCCAACCACAGATTATTTGGTTTTACCTGAAACTACAATTAATAAAGCGTATCATATTTATTCTGTTTTAGGTCAAGAAATAAATTCTGGTAAACTTTTAGAAAAAGAGCTTAACGTTAATCGCTTAGAAAACGGTATTTACTTTTTAAAGGTAGATGGGGCAAGTCCTACTAGATTTATTAAGCAGTAGACTTTTATCTCAATACGGTTTTATAAATAAAGGCTCATATTAAAAACAGCTCTAATTTTTATCATAAAAATTAGAGCTGTTTTTGTTATAATACCATTTCCGCATTGAAATTACTGTAAAATAAAATGATGATTTTTTTCTTTATATGTAATAGAAAAATAAAGCATAGCCATAGTTACGATTTCTTTTTATGTTGAAGTAGAAAGGAAAAAAGGGCGTTTTATTACGGTCATTTCAATGCGGAAATGGTATAAGTATGCTATACGTGTAGTTATTTTTTTAAAATCATGTGCCTGCTAGTATCTCCAGATTCTGTTGTAATGTATAAGATATAAGTCCCCACTTGAACATTAGAAATATCAATTTCTATTTCCCTATTAACAACAGTGGCGTTTTGGTTAAATAGTAAGGCGCCACTAAGGCTAAGTACAAAGACTTGAACGTTATTGCTTATAGCGCCTTTAAAATTAGCATTTATAACACCAGTTGTCGGGTTTGGATATAGGGTAACACTAGTTAAGTCTAGTCTTATAACATCTTCAAAATCGCTATCACAATCTCTACCGCTAGAAATTTGTATGGTATTAATTTGTTCTGTAAGCGCTAGAGTAACTTCATTGCTACTAATCATTGAAGTTTCATTATTCAAGTTAATAGTATATTCGTCACTACCATTTAAAAATAGTGTTAACTCATTTGTGTTTTTGTTAACCTCAGTTTCAACTGTAAATTCTAGAGGAGTCTCTAAAACGATATCAAAACATTCTTCATAATTACTATGACCTTCTATGGTTATACATAATTTGTATGTACCTGTTGCTAAATCATCAAAACTAGTAACGTTAGTAAATGTTTTTGAGGTTGTATTCGTATTTTGAGTAAGAGAAACATTGTAATTGTTGTTTACAGTTGTTTCTATAGTTATTGTCCCATTATTAGTGAGACAAGATACATTTTGAGTTAATTTATAATTACTTCTATTAGGCAATGTTATGGCACAACCATCGGTATTTATTGTAGATCCTAATGGTGTTTCGTTACAAATATCATCAGTGTTGTTTATGCCATCACCATCTATATCGTCATCGCATACGTTACCAGTACCATCATTATCGCTATCTAATTGGTCTGTATTTGCGGTTAATGGACAATTATCTATAATATCTAATATGGTATCATTATCATCATCGTTATCGCATACATCTCCAATACCATCACCATCGGTATCTAACTGGTCTGGATTGGCAACAGAAGGGCAATTATCAATGTTGTTGGTTATACCATCATTATCAGAATCGTCAACAGTACCATCGCAAACATCACCAATGCCATCGCCATCGGTATCTTCTTGGACATTATTAACTATAAGCGGACAATTATCATCATCGTCTAATATACCATCGTTATCATCATCTTTATCACATAAATCTCCAATGCCATCACCATCGGTATCTAATTGGTCTGGGTTATTAATTACTACACAATTATCTTCTGTGTCTAGAATACCATCATCATCATCATCGTTGTCACAGACATCTCCAATATTATCACCATCGCTATCTTCTTGACCTGAATTTGGGGTATCTGGGCAATTATCTTCAGTATTTATAACGCCATCATCATCATTATCATCAATAATTTCACATACATCACCAATACCATCACCATCCGTATCTTGTTGGTCTGCGTTTGCTGTTAAAGGGCAGTTGTCTACAGTGTCTAGAATACCATCGTTATCGTCGTCGTCGTCACATGCATCTCCAATATTATCGCCATCTGTATCTACTTGGTTTACGTTAGCTACTAAAGGACAATTATCCATGGTATCTATAATAGTGTCATCATCGTCGTCATTATCATCTAACAAGCGTCCGTCAACTACTAAATCATCAATAATAGCACCTTCATTGTTTACAAAATCATCAGTATGTAATACAAACCGAAACATAATATTACTTTCATTAGTGAGGTCGGTTTCTGTTGCTGCGTTTATTGTGAAATCGTATGCATATTCTGTTAAAGTTGTATTTCTACCTGTCCATTGTCCACCGGGACATAATTGACAATCTCTACCTGTAGTGGCGTTAGTCCTATCGCTATTATACCAATTGGGTAAACTGTTTTTTGAGCCTAATAAAGCCCAGTTTTGTCCAGAATCTAGAGAATATTCAACATAAAGCACATCAAAATTAATCTCAATATCATAGGCCAAATTAAATTTGAGTATGGGGTTGTCTATCGCTGTAAAATCATAACAATTCGTATTAAGGAAACCTTGTTTTTTGTCAGCATAATTTCCTGATAAATTAGTACCATAAACATTAGTGCCAGAACTTGTTGTATTTAATAAACTGCCTGTAGGTATACCTCTCTCCCATACCAGATTACCGGCATTTGTGTTATAAGTTAATAGGTTGTCAGTTTGGCTTTCAAAGGTGTTAACCTGTCCTGCGACACTAGATGTGTTCCCAAAAAAGCTTTGGGTTATTTTGTTGTTGGTAGGTAGGTCATCTCTTTCGGGTTCAATAGTAACTTCAATGTCTGCAGATCCAGAGGCGTTTAGAGGTATTGGATTTAAGTTAATTGTAATTTCTTCGTTTGGAGATATTACATTAGTAAAAGCTTGGGTTTGTAAAGGCTGATTATCAAGTTTGAATAATACATTGAAACCAGAAACAACATTTAGTCCTCCATTTTTTATTGTTGCCGTAGGAGATACGTTACCACATAAAAAAGCACCTTCTTCTGGTGTTATGCTAATAAGTTGCAAATCGTCTTCTGGTGTTTTAACGGTGTAAGTTCCAGATATTGAGTATTTTCCTAAAGATGAATAATCTGAATATCCTGTATCTACGGTACCACTACCTACGCCTTGAATTTCAATAAAATAAAGTCCAGCATCAAGATTTATAGTAATATTAGCACTTAAGCCATCTAAATCGCTACTTGCTAATTCATTGCCATCTAAATCTAATAATCGCGCTTTAATATCTAAATTAGGAAATACATCATGGGGTTGAAAGTTGAATATTGCTGTACCTGTTTGAGTAAGAAAAGAAAAGACATCCAAATCGTCTCGTTTACTAATAATTCCAAAATTTTCTACATTAGAAACATTACCGCCAGCATCGGCAATTAATGCAGTTGCATTGTCTGTTGTATTACCATGGTCGTCTGGTACAAAACCAAAACTATTACCACCACCAGCAATAATTTGAACATCGTTTTGGGTATTGCTAGCATTTGTATACTCTCCAAGACTCCAATGTGATATAGGGCGTCGTGTACTAACACTAAATCCCATGATGGGTGCCCAATTTTCATGACCATTGTAATATTCGGTAGTACCTTGTCCATCATGGCTTAGTCCCATGGTATGACCAACTTCATGAGAAACAGTTTCTCCAGCAGCTTTAGCATTTCTAATATTGTATGTCCAACAAGGGTCGTCAGTATTCCAAGTAAAAGATCTTAAATACGCAACACCACCAAAACCTTCAGCAGCCGTATCTGTAGGGGTGATGATACACATCATTCTACGGTTTTTTGGTGTGGCATCAAAGATTGAGCGATCAGTTACTATATTAACATCAAAAGGACTAAAATCTTCTGCAACAATTTCCCAGCTTGTTATAATCTCGTTATCTGTAAACCCAGATGGAGCTGCGTTTATTGTATCTCCATTATTCCAATTGGTATTAGAAACAACTTCACCATCAAAATCTAGATAAACAACAGCAGTAGCACTGGGTCTACTTTGAAGCGTTAAAGCATTGGCAGCAAAAACTTTATTATTTAATTTTTTTGGCTGTTTTTTTGTATTCGTGACTTTATCATAATCGATACATAAAATACTATTAATGTTTACCTTTTTAGAAAATATTTGATTGTCTTTTGTTGTAAATAATTGATACGCTTCTTGGTTATTAATGATATGCCCAACTAGTTTTCCTTTATTAATGTTAAAAGAGAACGAAGATTTTTTCTGCCCTGCTATAGCACCTATAATTGTATGTTCACCTTGATACAGTTGTTTTACATTACTTTTTAGTTGTAATGTTTTACCCTCAGAGATTTTAATAGAAAATGGTTTAGAATTTTTACCAGTAAGATTGCTACCAATAAGATTGTTAACGTATGCCGTAGCGTTTTGAGACACTAAAACAGAATCCTGTAGCTTTACTTGTGCATTTAAGATTGAAAAATTTACTAAAAAGGCAAAAGCAAGCCATAGTCTGATAGCATTGTATTTCATAAAGTGGTTGAATTTGAGAACATTAATTAAAGCAAATTAGTATTTTATTTAAAATAATATAGATTTATTATGGCTTTTAAATGGAATATGGATATTACAACGCCGTGTTTAGGTATTTCATCGATGTTTTTAGCATGAAGATTTAATTCTTGCCCATCGGTATAGGTATTAGGTATTAATAATTGTTTTTTTTGAGATTTAGATTTGAAATGCTTTATTTTACCATATCATAAATACTCACCTAGCCTTTAACACATAGATTCGTAGATGAAAAAACTAGCATTACACTGGAAAATTATAATTGGGATGATTCTAGGAATCATTTTTGGATTTATTATGAACACTATTGAAAACAATGCTGGAAAGACTTTTGTGTCCGATTGGGTGGCGCCTTTTGGTACTATTTTTATAAATTTATTAAAACTTATTGCTGTTCCTTTAATTCTGGCTTCGTTAATAAAAGGGATATCCGATTTAAAAGATATTTCAAAAATAAAATCTATGGGTTTGCGTACCATTGGTATTTATATAGCAACCACGCTGGTAGCCATTATAATTGGTCTTAGTATTGTTAATATTGTAAAGCCAGGTATTGGGATGCCTCAAGAAACTATAGATAAAATCAAATTAAAATATGAGAATGATGCTGGCGTAACTGATAAATTAATGAAAGCATCTGCGCAAAATGATGCTGGACCTTTACAAGCTTTAGTGGATATATTTCCTAGTAATATTTTTAAGTCTTTTGTTGAAGCATCAATGTTACAAGTCATATTTTTCGCGTTGTTTGTTGGTGTTTGTTTACTATTAATTGGAGAAAAGAAAGCAAAACCTTTAATTGATTTCTTTGATTCTTTAAATGAAGTTGTCATGAAAATGGTAGACTTAATCATGCTTTTTGCTCCTTATGCTGTTTTTGCACTTCTAGCCAATGTTATTATTGCTTTTGATGATACCGAAATACTGGTCAAATTACTGTATTACGCATTTTGTGTTGTTGGAGGTCTTATTTTAATGATTGGGTTCTATCTTATTTTAATTAGCCTGTACACAAAAAAATCGCCTATGTGGTTTTTAAAACAAATAAGCCCAGCACAATTATTGGCGTTTTCTACAAGTAGTAGTGCGGCCACATTACCCGTAACTATGGAGCGTGTAGAAGAACATTTAGGTGTAGATAAAGAGGTTTCAGGTTTTGTATTACCGGTAGGGGCTACTGTAAATATGGATGGTACTAGTTTATACCAAGGCATAGCCGCAGTATTTATTATGCAAGTTATTTGGCCAGAAGGCTTAACATTTACTAACCAATTGGTTATTGTAGCCACAGCTTTATTGGCTTCTATTGGTAGTGCTGCTGTACCAAGCGCAGGTATGGTTATGTTGGTTATAGTTTTAGAGTCTATTGGTTTTCCAGCAGAATTATTACCTATTGGTCTGGCACTTATATTTGCTGTCGATAGACCATTAGATATGTGTAGAACCGTTGTAAATGTTACAGGAGATGCTACGGTGTCTATGTTGGTAGCTAAGTCTTTGGGTAAATTACACGACCCTAAGCCCAAAGAGTGGGATGATAATTATGACGACGTAAAATAAATTGTAATACCAATACTAGTAAAAATGAGTTTGGATGTAACCTTAAAATCGCCTGTAGTATCTGTAGCATGGCTTCATGAAAATTTAACCGCAAAAAACCTTATTGTTTTAGATGCGACCATTAACAAAGTTTTTGATAATGTGTTAGATCAAATATCTGACTCTAGATTTTTCGATATAAAAAAGAAGTTTAGTGATCTTTTAAATCCGTTTCCAAGTGCTTTTCCATCTGTAGAGCAATTTCAAAAAGAAGCTAGAGCTTTGGGCATAAATAATGCTAGTGCTATTGTCGTTTACGATGATAAAGGTATTTATTCTAGTGCCAGAGTATGGTGGATGTTTAAAGCTTTTGGGCATCATAATATTGCTGTTTTAGATGGTGGATTTCCTGCTTGGAATAAAGCTGGATTTTCAACAGAAAAAATGAAGATTTACAAGGGGGAATCTGGGGATTTTATAGCACAGCCTCAATTAGGATTTATGAAATTTTTTAATGATGTTAAAGACGCCTCTAAAAGTAAATCGCATAATATTATAGATGCGCGTTCTGCTGGACGATTTAATGGTACAGTACAAGAACCACGAGAAGGTTTGCGTATGGGAACCATACCAAATTCTGTTAATTTACCATTTACAGACCTTTTGAAAGACGGCGTATTAAAATCTAAAAAAGAGTTAGCCAAAGCATTTTATATGGTTGCCGATATAAATGATGATATTATTTTTTCTTGTGGCTCTGGACTAACGGCTTGTGTATTGGCATTAGGAGCAGAAATTTCAGGATATAAAAATATATCGGTTTATGATGGATCATGGACCGAATGGGGGAGTTTGGTTGAAAATTAAACTTGATTAGTAAAGTACATGACAAAAATTGAAACACAAATGTGATATTGTTAATTATCAATATTTTAATTATAGTAGAAGTTCTAGACCTGTCAGGTTTTTAAAACCTGACAGGTTTCAATTTTATTAGGATTATTATTGTTTATTGAAAATCAATTACTAAACTTGATTAGTTAAAAAAACTGGCTAGGATAGGTTTGACTTATGTTATTTATTTAACGTGAGTTCGATATAAAACTCAATAAACAATAGCATTTATATTTCTGATAAATAGTGATTTGTTATGTCGACAGAGCGAAGACATGAGCGACGAGACATTTCAGAAAGATGGGATTCCTCCTCGTTCCTCGTTCGGAATGACACATTTTTCCTATTTGTATTTTTAAATAACGGATTGTCAGATAACAATATGTAGAACTTACGTTATTTAGGTATTAAATCACAATACCAGACGCCATATTTTTCGTCCTCACTTTTGCAAATATTTTCATTACCATCATCATCAGTTTTTGGAGTCTTATATTCTCGGTATACTTTTTCGCCTATGGTAAACTCAATAGGGTTTTTAAAAATGGGGCCATCAAAACAAAAAGTATGAAACTCGCCATTTTCTCCGCATGGGTCTACATCTAGGGGAAGCTTATCAATAAACCCTTTATCAATTATGGTACCTACAAAATCTTCATCAAAATATTTAGAATTGGCACAAACTACTATGGTCTTAAAACCTAAATCTAAAAACTCGGTAAGTAGGGCTTTAGTATCTTGTTTCCAGAGGGGAAATAATGTTTTTAGGTTTTGTTTAGCGAGTTGCTCTTCTCTATAAATGCGTAAATCTTCTAAAAAAATATCACCAAAAGCGGTGTGTGTAAAGCCTTCGTTTTTTAATCGAGAGACTGTTTCTAGCATTTTTTGCTCATAAACGGCCATACTAGGCATTTCGGGTAATTCTATAAGGCTAGATTTAATCTGTAATGCATGCGTTTGCGCTAAGAGTAATTCTGTTCTCAAGCCATGCATAGATACCCTGTTATAATGGCTGTTAACTGTAGTTATTAGTTCGGCTACAGTATAACGCTCATCTTGTAACAGGTGGTAAAGTGCCAAAGCAGAGTCTTTACCAGAACTCCAATTAAAATAGGTTTTGTGCTTGTTCAAAAAAAGGCAGATTAATCTATAATCATACCACCATCATTGGGGATAAAATCATTACTATCCTTTATGAGTTTAAATGTTTTAGCTTGAGATGATTTAGTAATGTCTAGTAATTTAGTGGTAGACCCTTCAATATCTGCTAAAGCAATAGCTAGCATAGGTTCATTTCTATCGCCTAAAACACCATAATCAAGCGGGCGTTCTACATATTCAAAGCCTAAAGATGGTACAAGCCCAGTTCCAGGTACATCTTCGCCATTTTTGTTTACACCTATACCAATTAGGGGCTGCATAGCGTAGGTGTGATTTGGGTTGGCACCTTGGCGTTGAAAGTTAGGAGAATCGTAAAGTGTTCTTGATAATTGAGTTTTACCAGTGGTACTGTCTCCAATTTTTATAACGTCAATATAAGGCACTAAACCATTTATAAGACCTTCGCTGGCAGAAGCGGATCGGCTAGATGTTAACGCATATATTTTATTGAGGTTAACACTGTTTATTGTTGAGCCATTAGGAAGTTGGTTGGTGAAGTTTAAATCCCTGTTGTCTGATTGAAAATTTTCGTTAAAAATAAGTCTTTCAAAAAGATCACCATTAAATTGTCCAGTAATCATACTTGCTAAAAAGGTAGTTGTGCCTACAGAACCACCAGGATTATAGCGTAAATCTATAATCAAATGTTGGATGTTGTTAGATGCAAAATCTGCAAAAACGGTATTTAATCCATTTTCAGAGCCTCTTGTAAAAGCATTATACATTAAATAGCCAACATTTTCACCACCAACATTAATGATGCTGTTTAAAAAAATCGGGTTTTCAGTATACTGTACTTTGCTTAGAGTAACGTCTCTGTTAATAGGGTCTATACTATCGTCGGCTCTATCTGCTGTGCCATTGTCGTTATAAATACCTAGATTTAAAGTGTATGTGTCTTGCCCTAATAATGTTGGTAAGTTATTATTGGTTAATCTATTACCATCAATGCCATAAAAAATATCGCCACGTTTTAACCCCATATTATCCGCGGGGCTATTGGGTAAAACCAATCTAATAACACCAAAGCCTTCGGTAGTACTGTTGGGCGAAGCAAATAAGCCAAATTCCATACCGTTAGTACCTGTTGTACCTTGAAATTGACGCTCTAGCTCAAAGTAATCATCTACAATCCAACTAAATCTATCTACAGTAGCTCTTTCAAAAATTAAGCTTTCAAAAAGTTCTTCAGGTGTGCCAGCATTGGTTAAATAATCTTGGTATTGAGCATCTGTTGCAAATCTATTATCCGCAAGGTCTGGTATATTACTTTTATAGAGATAACGTAGGTTCATCCCTTTCCAAACAAAATCATTTATGCTGCTAGATTTTATTGGAGTATCATCATTATCTTCAAAACAACTAAAAATAGAAAATGATATGAGTAATAATATAAAAAGAGATTTAAAGTTTTTCATAATATGTATTTGTAGTCACTAGTCTAGTAAACCCTAAATTTACTTAGATTATTGCGTAATTAAAAAAATAAAACTCAGATTATATAGTAATCATTTTAAAAAGCGGTTTCATTCTATAAAAAATAAAAGTTATCTATTTGTTTTTTAGGTTTTTAGTAAAATATTTTTAAATGCGTGTAACAAAATAAATACTTGTTCGTCGTAATATCAAACAGCCATAACTAAGTTGTTTATAACAAAACTAGTCCATAAGTTTCTTTTTTAGAAAATGAATAAAAAGACAATGGGGCTTAAACCAAACCAAAATGACTCAAAACGAGTTTTTAAAAATAGTAATGCCTTTTAAGGATAAAGTATTTCGTTTAGCAAAACGATTACTAGTATCTACTGAAGAAGCAGAAGATGCCACACAAGAGGTGCTATTAAAACTGTGGAAAAATAAAACGAAAATAGGAGCTTATAAAAATGTAGAAGCCTTTTCTATGACCATGACTAAGAATTTTTGTTTTGATAAATTAAAATCTAAACAAGCACAAAACTTAAAGATTGTACATAGTAATTATGAAGATAAACAAACACCATTACAAAAACAGGTTGAGTTAAATGATAGTGTAAATTGGGTTGCAAAAATTATTGAAGAATTACCCGAACAACAACGCATGATTATTCAACTGCGAGATATAGAAGAATACGATTTTGATGAGATTGCAAAAATGCTAGAAATGAATAATACAGCAGTTCGTGTAAAC
The DNA here is from genome assembly GCA_947499935.1 of uncultured Algibacter sp. Classification (GTDB taxonomy): domain Bacteria; phylum Bacteroidota; class Bacteroidia; order Flavobacteriales; family Flavobacteriaceae; genus CANMQH01. The sequence continues at coordinate 191,530 of CANMQH010000003.1, forward strand.
TTATCGAGAGCAAGAAAAACAATAAGAGAAAAATTGACTAATACACATAATTATGGTATTAAATAACATAGAAAATTTACTAGAAAAGTACGAAAACGGAGAAACCACTCTAAAAGAAGAGCAGCAGTTAAAACACTATTTTTTAAACGAAACTGTAGCGCCACATTTAGAAATGTATAAACCCATGTTCGATTATTTTTTGGTAAACCAACAAGAACAATATACTAAAGAGATTCCATTAAAAACCAAACGTAGCTTTAATTACAAATGGATATCTGTTGCGGCAATAGCAGTTCTTATGTTGGGGGTTTATTTTGGTAAATCATACAATAACGATTTAGGAACCTACGAAGACCCACAATTAGCATTTAACGATTTTTCTAGATCTATGGAAATGATTTCTAAAAAATTCAATAAAGGTGCATCTACCGTTGGGTATTTAAATGAAGTTAATAAAGGTACATCAACATTAAAGTATCTTAACGAAATTGAAAATACTACAGGTATAATATTTAAAAACTAATTAAAAAGATAATGAAAAATCCCAATAACTTAAAACAAAGAACAATGAAAAATAAAATAATAGTACTCGTCATGGCCATTATGTTATTACCATTAACTGGTATGGCTCAAAAAAATATTTTTGAAAAATATAACGATAATTCTGATGTTACTTATGTATCCATCAAGCCCAAAATGTTTCAAATGATAGCAAAAATGGGTATTAATGTAGAGGATGCCGAGGCCAAATCTTATATGGATATGGTTAAAAGTATTACTAGCTTTAAAACTATTGTAACAGATAATAAAGCAATTTCTGCAGATATCTCTAAATGGGTAAAATCGCGATCAAGTGCTTTAGAAGAGCTTATGGAAGTTAAAGACGATGGGACCGAAGTTAAGTTTTATGTTAAAGAAGGCAAAGATGCAGATCATGTAAAAGAGCTTTTGATTTTTGTAAATGGCATTGATAAAGTGTTAGAAGATAAAATTGAAATTAATGGTAAAGAACGTAAAATTGAAACCGTAATTGTTGCACTTACAGGCGATATAGATCTTAACGAAATATCTAAGTTAACCGATAAAATGAATATCCCTGGAGGTAAGCATTTAGAGAAAAATAAATAATTAAATTCATCAATCATCATCAATTAATCATTAATTCATCAATCATGAAGCGAACAATTAAACATTTGGTTTACACCTTACTTACCGCAGTGCTTTTAACAAGCTGCGGTAATGGTGAAACCTTGCAAAGTTATTATGTAGACCACCATGAAGCGAAAAACTTTATATCTCAAGATTTACCCCTTTCTATGATAGAGATAGATAAAACTGAGTTTACTCAAGAACAGCAGGAAGCCTACAACTCGGTTAGTAAATTAAATTTCATAGGGTATAAAGCATCAGAAACAGATAGCCTAACATTTAAAACAGAACTAGCTATAGTTAAAGGTATTTTAAATGATAGTAAGTATAATGATTTGATGGAGTTTAGTGACAAAGGAAGAAAAATATATGTAAAATATGTAGGTACAGAAGAGGTGGCTGATGAGGTTGTCGTTTTTGGAAGTTCAAAAGACATGGGCTTTGGAATTGTTAGAATATTAGGAGATGATATGAGTCCGGATAAGATGGTAACTCTAGTTGGAGCCATGAAAAATGCTGATATTAGTGAAGCCCAAATAGAAAATATTAGGAATTTTTTCAAATAAGTTTATTGTTAATATACTTAGCTAAAGTCTAGACATGCAATTGTCTAGGCTTTTTTTGTGCTTTGTTGTAAAATATTGTGGAGCGTTTTATAAAACGATAAAATTAATAGTTATAAAAAAATACTTTAAAAATCATATATATGTATTATAAATTAATAGTATTTTTAATCTCCACATCTAACATGTGACTTACTAAAAATAGTTGTGTCCTAATTACCATAAAACAAATTTAAATAGCATAAGCTACATTTGGAAAACATAAAAACCACTAACAATCTAACAGACGAAGCTCTTGTAGAAGCTGTTGTAAAAACTAATAACACGCTGCTATTTGAGGTTTTGTATGATAGATATGCTGCTCTAGTTTACAATAAGTGTTATGGTTTTGCTAAAGATGGCGATGAGGCTAAAGATTTAACGCAAGATGTATTTTTAAAGCTTTTTGTTAAATTAGCTAGTTTTAAAGGCACTTCAAAATTCTCTACTTGGCTATACGCATTTACCTATAACCATTGTGTAAATTACGTGACAAGAAATACAGCTAAAAAATTCGAGAAACAGTCTGTAGATTATAAAGATATTGAGAATCTTTCTGAAGAAGAAGACGACGATACTAGTTTTCTTGAGATGAAAGTAGATAGGCTTAAAGTGGCATTAGAGCTTATTTCACCAGAAGAAAAAATGATATTGCTCCTTAAGTATCAAGATAACCTTTCAATAAAAGAAATTGAAAGTGTACTAAATCTTGGTGCTAGTGCAGTAAAAATGAGAATAAAACGAGCAAAAGATAAATTATTAACCGTGTATAACGATAATCTTAATCATAATGGATAATCCGTTTAAGCAAATAAATCAGCCTCTTAAAGAAGTTCCACCAGAACTTAAGAGTAAAGTTATGAGCGATATAGCTATGGCAAAACTTATTATGGATTTAGCCATGCTTTTTTCGTATAATATGGGTAATGTCATCGAGGCTGTTTTAAAAAATAGAAAATAAGTAATAGTAACGTTAATACAACAACCAAAACATATGGAAACTACAACAGAACTAAAAGACAAAATAACAGAGTCTATAGCTGCCATTTTGCCAGAAATAGCTGGCGTATTACTAAAAATATTAATTGTAATTATAGTCCTATTTATAGGCTGGTTAGTAACTAAATTGGTTGTTAAAATAGTTACTAAAGCGCTAAAACTTGCTAAAATAGATAAACTAAACGATATGATTAATGATATTGAAATTGTTGAGGGTAAAAAACTCAATATTAATATTATTAAAGTTATCTCTAAGTTTGTAAAATGGATTATGTATATCATGCTATTAATTATTGTAGCAGATATTTTAAATTTAACCATGATTACAGCCCAAATAAGTGATTTATTAGGGTATTTGCCTAAATTATTTACGGCATTAGTGATTTTTACAATAGGGTTGTTATTAGCTAATCTTATCAAAAAAGGCTTAAAATCCTTTTTTGATTCTATGGATTTATCTGGAGGTAAAATTATAAGTCAGATTGTTTTCTTTATCATTTTAGTTTTTATTACTATCACGGCTTTAAATGTAGCTGGTATAGATACCGCTATTATAACGGGTAATATTACCATGATTTTAGCCGCTTTCTTGTTAGCTTTTGCCCTTGCCTTTGGTTTTGGAGCTCAAAAAGTAGTGGGTGAGGTGTTAAAAACATTTTACGCTAGAAAGTTATACGAGATAGGCCAAACGATAAGTTTTAATGATGTTATTGGAGAAGTAGAAGCTATAAATAGCATTTCGGTAACATTAAAAACCAAAGACGGTAAGTTAATTGTACCTATTAAAGATATTGTAGATAATCAGGTTAAGGTTGAAGAATAATTATTATATGTAGAAAAAAATAAAGTTTAAGAAACCCTTTTTCAATTTATTGAAAAGGGGTTTCTTGTAAAATAAACGTTCTAAGTATAGATTACGCTACTATTTTTTATTCTTTAAACGCTTTTTTATTAGAACAAAAACAATAATACCAATAATGATTAATGGCCATACATAAATGAGTCCAATAAATATATATTCTAAAGATTTCCAACCTGCGGATAGGCCATCAGTAATTTTAGACCAAAAGGATTTGTTATACGTTTTAGGTTCTTCTTTATAATCTACAGTTTCGTACAAATCAATCTGGATAGTACTATAAGAGACCTTGTTGGTTAAATAATTTAAACGCCCTTGTGAGGCTTCAATATCTTCTTGAATAATGCGTAACTTATCTTCGGTAGCTAAAATATCTTCAACAGTTTTTGCGTTTTTACGCAAAATAGTTTCGTAGCGTTTTTTTACTTCAAGCTTGGTGTTTAATCGGGTTTGTATATCTAAATATTCTTCAGTAACATCTTGTGTTGTAATATTTTCGTAATCTATAAATTCAGAAAAAATACTTATAGAATCCATTACAGCATCAAAATATTGTTCGGGTACCTTAATAGTAAATCTATTTTCTTTTTTATATAAATTGTTTTCAAACCTCAAATCTGAGATATAAGCATTGTATTTATAAGCAATCTGTTTAATTTGATGGGTTGCAATCTTAATATTTTTAACCTTATACTTAGCTTGGGCAGATTTAATTATTTTAAGATTTTTTGGAATTACATTAACAGATGCATTATTACTCAATATGTTTTTTTGGCTTTGATCAGTTGATACAGATTCAAAATTCTCGTTAATTTCAGCAGTTTTAACAGAAATTTGTTCTTTATAATTTTGCCGTTGGTTACATGCTATACATGTAAATAGAATGAAATTAATAATAGAAAATTTAAATAGAATTTTTAATGACTTTGCTTTCATAATTTTATATTTTTAAAGATTATGAGCAAACATATCGCTACATTGTAAAATGGCGCTGTAAAACACTTGTAAAGCGTTTGTAAAACGTTTTACAATTTATAATTAACTGATTTTCAATATTTTTTAAGATTGGCAGAACACGATATTTATTTTTTTAATCTTTTAAAAAAAGCTGTAAAAGCAACTTTTTTGAAACATAACAGAGCTCCAATTTTAATTGAGGAATGGAAAGGAGATGATATTGCGACTTTTCAAGAAGATTTATTAACTAAAGTAAAAGCACGAGTTAGCGAAAAATGGTTTTACACTTATTTTAAAAACGAAGCCAATAAATTACCTAGAATAGATATGCTTAATCTTTTAAGCGATTACGTTGGGTTTAAAGATTGGAATACGTTTAAAGCTAGTCATATTAAAGACGTTAAAAAGAAAAAAACGATTAATACTAAAATACTTTATGGTACAGTATTAATAAGCATAATAATTACGTCGCTTATATTTATTAATAGCACTAAAAATGAATTTCATTTTTGTTTTGTAGACCATGCTAAAAATGCACCTATCACCAAGATACCTTTAGATATTAAAATATTACAAGATAATGAGTCGCCTTTATATTTTAAGACAGATAGCTTGGGGTGTTTTACCTATCAATCTAAAAACGATTATATAAAACTTGTCGTTCAATCTCCTTATCATAAAACAGATACCATTATTAGGTTTATAGACTCTAATTCTAATAAAATTATAAAACTTTTGCCAGATGACTATGCGTTAATGCTCCGTTATTATACTAATGGTAATATTAAAGACTGGAAAAAACATAAAGAACAGCTTAATAATCTTATTGCAGATGATGCTCAAATTTATCAGATATTTGAAAATAATATTGGTATTGAGTTATTTTCTAAAAGTGATTTTATAAGATTAATAACCATACCAACAAGTACTTTAAAGCGTATAGAAATTCTAGACAGGAAAACCATTAATGGGAAAATTGTGAAACTTAAATTTATTGTAAAATGAAAAACATAATATACATATTTTTTATTTTGATAATTGTTTCATGTAGTAACAATAAGAAAATGAAATCTGAAAATTCGGCTGTAGAATTTAAAGACGTAATAACTGGTAATAAAACATTTGAATCTAATAAATTCGAAAACCTTTCTACGCAAAAGTTTAATGATTATATAGATTTATTAAAGCTGAAAGACAAGCATCCTGAGTTTAAAGCAGATATTATAGAGCAATTACAAAGTATTTCTAAAGACTCATTGATACATATAAGGGGTGCATCTAATTTTTTAGTTAAAAATATACGTCAAGAAAATGGGATAGAACATATTTCAGATTCTGTACAGAAAATAAAGCTGGTTTATGATGTTGTTTTGGATGGTCGAAAAATTGAAGATTCTGTTTTTGCTTTAATTACTACTAAGGTTATTGTTATAGATGATAAAGAAACGGTTTCTAATAAGGTAAAACTTTTAAAGGAATAAAAAAACAATTACAAAGGTAAGCCATAACTATGCTTAATAACACCTAGCACAAAGGTACTGTGTGCGCTTCCAATATTTTTAATCAACCCTAATTTATTGATTACAAAATCTTGATAATCTTTCATGTCTTTAATTATGATCTTTAGTAAAAAATCATAATCTCCAGAAATATTATAACACTCCGTAACTTGCTTTATAGAGATAATGTCTTTTACAAATTGATTACCAATAGATTTGGTGTGTTCTTTAAGTGTAATATTACAAAACACCGTTAACGATTTGCCTAGTTTTTCAGCATCTAAAATGGCGACATATTTAGTAATACATCCTGAGTTTTCTAATTTTTTTATTCTTTCGTATACAGGTGTAGTCGATAAATTTACTCGACTAGCAATCTCTTTAATACTCAGATTTGAATTTGCTTGAAGAATATTTAATAGTTTCCAATCGGTAGTATCTAAATTTTGAAAAGAAAAATCGCCTGTATTTATCATAAAATCTTATAGGTTTTAGTGTGATATACTTTTATAATGTTTAAATATAGTTAAATATTCTAATTTTTAATTATTATTAAGATTAATAGCCTTTAATAGTGATATTTGTAGGGTAATTAAACTTATTATTTTATGAAAACTACAGTATTAGGATATCCAAGAATTGGAGAGCAAAGAGCATTAAAAAAAGCCATAGAAAGTTATTGGAAAGGTGACGTTGATAAGAATGAATTATTATCCGTTTGTTCAGAAATTAAAAAGAAAAATTGGCTAAATCAAAACCAAGTAGGCATCGATTTAATTCCTAGCAATGATTTTTCATTGTATGATCATGTTTTAGATATGAGTATCATGCTAGGTTGTATTCCAGAACGATTTGTAGAAGATCAACTCGAAGATTTAGAGTTGTATTTCGCCATGGCAAGAGGAGTTCAAAAAGATGGGTTAGATATAACCGCCTTAGAGCTTACCAAATGGTTTGATACCAATTACCATTATTTAGTGCCAGAGTTTAAAACTAATACAACGTTTAAGCTAAATGCCAAAAAAATCATTGAAGATTATAAAGAAGCCTTAGCACTGGGTATAAAAACAAAACCTGTTATTATAGGTCCAGTAACGTATTTGCTTTTAGGAAAAGAAAAAGAAACTAATTTTAATAGATTAGAACTCATTGATGATTTAATCCCTGTTTATATAGAGTTATTAACCAAACTTGATGCTTTGGGTGTGGATTATATCCAGATAGATGAACCCATTTTGGCTACCGATTTATCAGACAATCAAAAAATAGCAATCGTTAAAACCTATCAAAAATTTAATGAATGTCAGTTTAACTTTAAAATTATATTAGCCAATTATTTTGATTGTTTTGGAGATAATTTAGACCTCGCACTAAGTTTACCTGTAGATGTTCTTCATTTAGATTTGGTAAGGTGTCCATTGCAATTGGATGATATTTTAAATCATGATAAATTAAACCCTAAAACCATATTATCATTAGGATTGGTCGATGGAAGAAACGTTTGGAAAAACGATTTTTTAAGCACTCTAATATTTGTAGATAAAGCTTTTAGTAAATTAGGTAAAGAACGGGTTTGGATAGCGTCTTCTTGTTCTTTATTGCATGCGCCATATGATTTAGATTTAGAAACAAATGAAAAAACATTGCCAAATGCCGTTAAACAATGGTTGGCTTTTTCTAAGCAAAAGCTTAAAGAAATAGCAATGCTTAGAGATTTGTCTTTAAAACAATTAAATGATGAAACGAACATAGTTTTTGAGGAAAATAAAAAGGCAATTCAAAATAAAAAGTCATCAGGTTTAATACATAACAGATTGGTGAGTGAGCGCATAGCTAATTTAAAAGATAGTGATAGCCAACGCTCATCCATATTTTTAGACAGGCAGAACACTCAAAAGGAAAAATTAAAACTTCCTTTATTTCCAACGACAACTATTGGCTCATTTCCACAAACTAAAACGGTTAGAAGTTGGCGTTCTAAATTAAAAAAAGGACTATTAACCCAAACGGAATATGATAAATTGGTAGGCGAGGAAACCAAAGCGGTTATTAAATTTCAAGATGATGTAGGTCTAGATGTATTAGTACATGGTGAGTTTGAAAGAAATGATATGGTAGAGTATTTTGGCGAATTGTTAGAAGGTTTCGCATTTACTAACTTTGGTTGGGTGCAGAGTTACGGAACGCGATGTGTAAAGCCACCCATAATTTTTGGGGATGTATATAGACCAAAACCTATGACCGTAAAATGGTCTTTATTTGCTCAATCCTTATCTCAAAAATTTGTAAAAGGCATGCTAACAGGGCCTGTTACTATTTTGCAATGGTCGTTTGTTAGAAACGATCAGCCCAGATCTACAACATGTAACCAGATTGCATTAGCGATTAGAGACGAAGTTTTAGATTTAGAAAATGCAGGTATTAAAATTATTCAAATTGACGAACCAGCAATTCGAGAAGGCTTACCATTACGACAAGCCGAATGGAAACATTATTTAGATTGGGCAGTTAAGGCATTTAGAATTTCTTCTAGTGGTGTAAAAGACGAAACGCAAATTCATACGCACATGTGCTATTCAGAATTTAATGATATTATTTCTAGCATTGCCGATATGGATGCCGATGTTATTACCATAGAAACGTCTAGATCCGAAATGGAATTATTAAATGCCTTTGTAGATTTTAAATATCCAAACGAAATTGGGCCAGGTGTTTACGATATTCATTCTCCAAGAATACCTACAGAGGCAGAAATAGAATCTCTTTTAATAAAAGCATCTAAATTACTTCCTGTAAAAAATATATGGGTTAACCCAGACTGCGGCCTAAAAACAAGAGATTGGCCAGAAACAAAAATAGCGCTAGAGCGTTTAGTAAATTCTGCAAAAAAAATGAGAGAAGAATTAAGCGTACTTCATTAATATATCTTTTTTAAGGTTATAAATTATGGCGGTTTGTATTTATATAAACCGCTTTTTTATGTACTATATTTAAATAAATAGAATGTGTCTTTTTTTGCGTATTATTTTGAATTGTAGAAATTTTATTATTATTTGTATAATGATTTTCTTTAAATTTGATAGCAATAACCTACGGAACATATGAGCATACAAGCAAAACTGCTTATAGATGATATAGAGGTAAACGTACTTCGCTTTCATCTAGAATTTAATCAACAATCAGACATTAATGGGCGTCCTTTAACAAAACCTGTGTTTAATGGTTTAAGCATAATTATAGAAACACGCAAAGATTTAGATTTTACAGATTGGGCAACCGCACCTAACCAAACAAAGCAACTAGAATTGCATATTACCCCAAGAGTTTTAGGCAGTAAAACCAGAAAACTATATTTTTATGACTGCCATTTACTACATTGGAAAAATAATTTTAGAGCGTTAGGTAAACAACCCATGAGTGAAAAACTGAGCATTAGTTGTGGTGGTGTAAAAGATTCTCAATTTGGTGCAGAATATTCGGCACATTGGAGAGTAACCTATCCATCTAATAATGTTGTAGCAACAACTATAAATCGTAATGAGAAGAAAATAACCAAATACTACTTAACCAATACAGATGGTGATAAAATTGATGATTATAAAAAAGACGACATCATCATAGTAAACATAGAAACCAAAAACCGTATTGGAGATAGTGTAACTATTAATTTAAACGATGCTGAATACGATTTTGAATATAATGGAAATTCAATACTCAATGATACACTCAAAGATATTCCAATTGATAACGATTTAGAGCAAATAGAACTAAAGGTGGTTGAACAAAAACAGCAAACCTCATGAAAAGAACAACGTTTAAAATAACCTTTGAAAACGGAGAAACAAGGTCTGCTACATTAAAACCAAAATTTCCCGCAAAATATATAGCAACCGTATCACCCAAAGATGCCCAAGACCCAACTAAATTTAAAGGCGATTATGGTATAGATTGGTGCGATATGGATACTAGTTTTTCTAAAATAGAAAAATTTCAAAATACAAAGGCTACAGATATTAGCCATGAATTAGTAGAAGCCACGAGCCAGTTTAAAAGTGGTGGTACTCATGCCGAGAAGCAAGCGCTATTAAAAAAAATGTATGAGATAGATAAATACCAAGGCAAAGATTACCCCCTTACATGGATTAATCTGCCCCAAGGTAAAACGGTAACTCTAAATATTAAAACACACATAATAAGTGGAGATGATGAAGACACCGATTTTTTAACCATCGTAAAAAATGCTAACTTTGAGATAGCATACGATAAAAAGACCGATAAAGGCACTAACCCAGCCATTAAATTAGATAAAATAAAGAAGAGAAAAAAGAAGGGTACAGATATAGAAATAACGGCACTTAACACCTTTGCCCAAACCGAATACATCATCATACAAGATTATAAAGGGGACGACGTTGGAAAAATAGAAATGGCTCCTAATAATTTAGAAACACTTGATATAAAAATAATACCAGTAGTTTTTAAATCTACTCCAGTAACCGAGAAAACAGAAGCACAAACCCTTTACGCAAGTGCAATTAATGGAGGGAAACTAATAGATACATTAAACAATAAAGCGTTAAGTCAAATAGGCATTACCTGTAGTATAGCACAAATAAAACCAGTGCCAGAATGTGTTGTTATAGACTTAAGCATAAATAATTGGAACCAGTTTTATAAAAAAGGCATATTTAAAGATTGGGAGTATCAAAATACGACTGCTAAACCTAGCATATCTATAGATGAAGATGGAGAAAAAAGCTACCATAGCAGCGATTTAAGTCCACGATTTCTACTAGACAAACTAGAAGATACGTATTTTGCCAAATATGGTAACGCCTATAAGGGAGCTATAGTTTTTGTAACAGATAAAGATTTTAACCTCCCCAACATGCAAGGATATTCGCAAACAGACCCCATTAGAAGCCAAGGTACGGTTATCTTTAACTCGGGTTTAAACGATGTTTCGGTATTTGCTCACGAAATATCCCATATGCTTGGGTTAGAACATACTTTTTTTAAAGATGCTACGGAAACTACCAACACGAACGATAAACTAGGTGATTTACCAAAAGGTAAGGGCGTTAAAAGCATTGTGGATAGGAAGAAAGAAATTGAAGGGCTTATAAAACACTCACAAAACTATATTAAGAAAGAGCAGGAAGTCATAAAGAAAATAAAAGCTGATAATAAAGTGCTTTCACAAAGGAATTTGAACGATATTAAGGCCTCCGAAGAATCTATAAAAGATTCAAAGAAATCTATTGATAGGTACAAAGACGGATTAAGAAAAATAGATATAGCAAGAGTATGTAACTTTAAAGTAACCAAAACCAAAACGAAAAATTACATGGATTATATTAATGACAGAACTTACTTTGCAAAACATCAAGCTGAATTAGCAAGAAAAGAATGCAAAGATTTTTATAAATAAATACGTACATAATTATGAAGTTTCTATGTATCACTATAAGTATTAAATGCCGAAAATTAATAAATTTAAGTTCAGTGTTGGTTCTACTGTTGACTATCATTTCTTGTGGTTCACAAAACAATATATTAAAACAAGAAAAACCTAAAGACTTAAAATATTTTGAAAGTTTCATATGGTCTAAAAATACGGATAGCGTTATCATAATTAACAAAAATAATCTAAGAAGAATCTATAAAAATACTGAAACAGGTAAAGACGTTTATTTTGATTTTTTGCGTAGTTATTCTATTCAATTAACAGCTATAAATCCAATTTCAAAAGAACTTTCTTTTTCGGAACGAGCTTATATTGCTGCTTATGTTGTAGAATATTTATATAAATGCCGAGAAAAGTTAGAAAAAGAAGACACTTATAAAGATTCAGATTTTGTCTACCGACTGTTGGTCCCTCGATACGCTAACAGATATAATAGAGAGTTAAAGGCAAATGATTATTATGGGCTTAAATTACTTAAAAAACATCATATAGAACATTATTTTCAATATCCCGAAGAAGATACAATACCATCAATAAAAAGGCGTAGTGATTAATTAAACACATTTTTCTGTTAACTGTAATTTTTTGTGGTTCATAAGAAGATACAATACATATTATAAAATATAAAACCATTAGATAAATTAGATTATTTGATATTAATTGAGATTTATTAAAAAGAAGTTTTACCCAAAACCAAAACTAAAAATTATATGGATTATATTAATTACAGAACGTACTTTGCAAAATACCAAGCAGAAACAGCAAAAAAAGAGTGTAAAGATTTTTACAAATAAACACATCGTTACAATGAAACTTGCATTCCTCACTAAGAAAATTAAGCATCAAAGAATAGTAAATTTAGATTATCTGTGGATTTTTCTACTGATTTTTATTTCTTGTGGTTCACAAAAAAATCTTCCTGATGATACTGAATCTCTTGAAAAGTTATTGTGGTCTAAAAGAGCAGATAATACGATATTGATGAACAAGGAAATACTTACAGAAATTTATAAAATAACAGAGACAGGGGAAGATCGTTATTTTAGCTTTTTAAGCTATTATTCTAGTGACCTAACAACTAAAAAACCAACAACATCCAAGGAACTCTCATTTTCTGAACGTACATATATTGTAGCTCATGTTTTAGAGTATATGTATAAATGCCAAAGAAAATTTAAACAGGAAGATCCTTATAAAGATTCGAAGTTTATTAATCGATTATTAGCCCCATGGAAAGCTAGTAAGTACAATAAAGAATTAAAGGCAAATGATTATTATGGGCTTAAATTACTTAAAAAGCATCATATGGAACATTATTTTCAATACCCCGAAGAAGATACAATTCCTTCAATAAAAAGGCTAAGTAATTGATGTTGTGTGATTTAAAATAGCCAAAAAACTAAATTTCATATAAAATTAAACCTTTACTTCCGCTTATTCCGTTTATTATAATTCTTATCGCCTTTAGTTTTTGGTTTTTTGTACTTGGCGGCAATTTTAAATTTATAAGACCCACCTAAGTTTTCTTTGGAGTTTTTTTCAGACTTTTCATGGAACGCTGGGCCGGGAGCATCTTCATCTTTTCGTTTTATGGGATTATTGCGTTCTTTTATTTGCGGACGTTCTTCCTCTATAAGTTCTGTAGAAATTTTAACAGCATCTGGAAGTTCCATTAAAGGAATCGTCATTTGCATTAAGTTTTCAATATGCTCAATAGCGTCTTGTTCTTTTTTTGTTGAAAAAACTAAAGCTTCTCCTTGGCGTTCAGCACGTCCTGTTCTACCAATACGATGCATATAATTTTCAGGAAAATCAGGTGTGTCAAAATTAATAACGTGCGATACATTATCAATATCTAAACCACGAGCCATAACATCTGTAGCAACTAAAATTCTGTTAAGACCTTCTCTAAATTGTTCAATACTACGTAATCTGTAATTTTGTGTTTTGTTGGAATGTATAACACATAATTCTTCATGAAAAAACTCATCTAATTTTTCAAATAAACGGTCGGCCATCCGTTTGTAAGCCACAAAAATTAAAACTTTGTTGTATTGCTCGGTATCGTTTAATAAATGTACTAGTAAGTTAACTTTGGTGTAAAAATTAGGTACATTATAACGTTGCTGTGCAATATTATCAAGTGGTGTACCAGAAATAGCAATAGAAACTCGCTCTGGAGATTTAAAAAAGTCATTAATCAATAAATCTACATCTTGTGTCATGGTTGCCGAGAACATGATATTTTGTCTTTTACCAGGAAGAATATCAAAAATATTAATAAGCTGGTGCCTAAAGCCAAGGTCTAACATCACATCAACTTCATCAATAACTAATTTTTGTATGTCTTTTAGCTGTAATACACGACTTAAAGCCAAATCGTATAATCTTCCTGGCGTAGCTACTAAAATATCAATACCTTCAGCAATCGCTTTCTTTTGAGTATTAATGTTAGTGCCTCCATAAACACCTAAAATGCGATTGTTTATGTATTTAGAAAGTTTTTCAATTTCATCTACCACTTGTACAACCAACTCCCGCGTAGGAACCAAAACCAAAACTCTAGGGTTTTCTTGCATAGAAAACTTTAAATTTTTGAGAGTAGGTAACATATAAGCAAAGGTCTTACCTGTACCTGTTTGCGCAATGCCAACAACATCTTTACCAGAGCTCACCACATTAAAGGCTTGTTCTTGAATGGGTGTAGGCGTAGTAAAACCCAAGTCATCTAGGGCATTGTAGAGCGGTGTATTTATATTTAAGTCTTGAAATGTCAAAATCTTTGCTATTTAGCTGACAAAGTTACGTTTATTATTCTATTTAGGTGAGGTGCTTGTTATGAATTTCAATGCTATAAAAGGCTTTGTAGTTTTGGTTTGGTTCTAATTTTAAGATACCTTCTTTGGTAGTAAAATCTTGGTTTGTAGTTTCATGGTCTGCGATACCTAACCAAGGTTCTATACAAACATAGTTACCATTAGGTTTGGCCCAAATACCTAAATAGTCAAAATCATGATAATTAACCGAGAGGATATCGCCATGTATATTACTTTTTAAAAGGACTTTTTTAGATTTTAAATCTTTAAAAATAAGGGCATCGTGATCAAATAGTTTATGCTGTAAAGGGAGTTTGTTAGTGTTATTAAATATGGATTTTGTGTTTGTAGATATAAGTCCATTTTCGGTGTTTATAAGATGGCTCTTAGAATGTTCTTCGTGTTCAAATTCTAGTATATAATCATCGTATTGCTCATCACTAAAAACAGGACATTTAAATGCAGGATGTCCACCTACAGAAAAGTACATAGTTTTATGATCTATATTTTTGACAGTATGTAAAACTTCAAGCGTATTATCGGTTAGTGTATATGTTATATAGAATTCAAACTTAAAAGGGTATATGCTTAAAAGCGCATCATTGTACATTAATTTAAATCGAATAGAATCTTCAGTTTGATAATCTATTGTAATGTCTTCATTATGTCTAACAAAACCATGTTTAGGCATGTTATAGCTTACATCATTAAATTTATAGGTGTTATTTTTTAGTCCTCCTATTATGGGGAATAAATTTGGCGCATAACTTCCCCAAACGTCTGGGTTTGCATCCCACATAAATTCGGTTTTATTGTTAACAGAAGTGATTTGGCATAATTCTGCACCAGTTTTTTTTATACCAATTCTTAATTTATGGTTCTGTAATACAAGCATAATTACTTTTTTAAGTTGTAGTATGCAAAACTCTTAATTTTTTTGATGATTATAACTAACTTTGCCTTATAAAATACTGGATTGAGAACAAAACAAATTCATAAATTAAAAGACGTAGAAGCATTTAAAAATCAAATTTTGGTTTGGGCACAGCAGTTTGATGATGTCGTTTGGCTAGATTCTAATAACTACGAGCAAAAATATTCTAGTTACGATGCCGTCTTGGCGGTAGACGCCTTTACAGCAATTCAAACCGATTATTATCAAGGTTTTGAAAAATTAAAGGAATACCAAACCCTTGTTAACGATTGGGTTTTTGGCTATTTAACTTACGATTTAAAAAATGATGTTGAAGACTTAAAATCTAAGAACTCTGATGGGTTAGAGTTTCCAGATTTATATTTTTTTCAGCCAAAAAGGTTATTTCTTATAAAAGGGAATGATGTTGAAATACAATATCTTAATAGTATTGATGACGAACTTGAAGGCGATTTACTTGATATTCAAACAAAACCTGAATATCAACAAGAAGATAATTTAAGTACCTCAAATAATGTTAAAATAAAGCTGCGTACACACAAGGATGAATATTTTTCTAAGGTCAACAATATTTTAAACCATATCCATCGTGGTGATATATACGAGGCTAATTTTTGTCAAGAATTTTATGCAGAAAACACCAATATTAACCCTTTAGAAACGTACAAGAAATTAAATAGTATTTCTAAGCCTCCATTTGCTACGTTTTTAAAGCTGGGCGATAAGTATGCATTGTGTGCGTCTCCAGAGCGGTATTTAAAAAAAGAAGATGACTTAGTCATTACGCAACCTATAAAGGGGACGGCTAAGCGTTCTGATAATTTAGAAGAAGATAATAAACTCAAATCAAATTTATTAAGCGATGAGAAAGAGCGTAGCGAAAATATCATGATAGTCGATTTGGTACGTAACGATTTATCTAAAACCGCTAAAAAAGGAAGTGTTAGGGTAGAAGCCTTATGTGAGATTTATACATTTAACCAAGTCCATCAAATGATTTCAACAGTAACATCGCAAGTTGACAAAGAGACGCACCCAGTAGATATTATTAAAAGCACATTCCCTATGGGAAGCATGACGGGGGCTCCAAAAATTTCGGCCATGACTATTATTGAAACTTTAGAAGATGCCAAACGAGGCTTGTATTCTGGAGCGGTAGGGTATTTTTCGCCAACAGGAGATTTCGATTTTAATGTGGTTATACGCAGTATTTTGTATAACGAGAAAAAAAAATACATATCCTATTCGGTTGGTGGTGCTATAACAGCTAAAAGTAATCCGCTAAACGAATACGAAGAATGTTTGATTAAAGCTAAAGCCATGCGCCAAGTACTGGAGAATTAAACTAAGAATTATGGATTATTTTGATGATTTTGAATGGCAATTAGTTTGGGATATTGTAAAAGATTATGTGATACCGCACACAGGGACTTTAATCTTTAATGTTGTACTATGTGTTGTTTTAGGTTTCTTTTTAGCCATTATATATACAGTAATACTATCTAGAAAAAAAGTATTTAAGCGCCTACCTAAATATTATAATTGGGCTGTTAAACTGTATATCCCTTTATTAATTATTGCTTTTCTATATGTTTTTGGGCAATTGGGTATGTTTAGAGGCATTTATAAAATTTTAGATAAAGAAGAGTCTCATATTGTAAACCGTATTTATGGTGAAACTATGGGGTATGTTTTTGATTCTGAAGCCAGTAAAAATAAATTTATTACAGATCTTCAGCAATCTGCTAAAGAAGCAAGATCAGGATCTGATCAGCTTGTGCTTATGCTAAAACTTTATGCAAAAACGCACAGTACAGGTTATGATTTAATTGATCGTGGTAAAAATAAGTTAACAGATTATCTAACAAATAAATATGGTGATGATATTTATAGCCTAGCCGTATATGGTATGTTAAACCTAGCAGGAGCTAGAGCACATATAAATATTAATGAATCTATACCTTTTGAAGAGTTTAATGCAGGCATGAAATTTTTATTAAGTGTAGGTTATAAGGATATAGAGGTAGCCATTAAAGATAAACTCTCATTTTGGTATGCAGATTTATTAAAGGCCCAATATTACACGCTGTTAAAATCTTTATTTATTTTGCTAATTATTTTTATGAGTATTTCTCTTATTGAATTTTTTATCTACAAGACATGGGTGGAGCCTAAATATGTAGTTAAGAATATAGATAGTAAACGAAATAGCAACATAGAAGCATAATCAAAATGATTAAAAGTACTAAATTTGGTGTGTGTTAGAATTATTTAAAAACCATATAGACCAAAACCTTACTTTCCTAAAAGAAAGTAAAATACTTATTGCTATTTCCGGAGGTATAGATAGTGTTGTTTTAACACATCTATGTCATAAATCAGGGTTAAACATAGCTTTAGCGCATTGTAACTTTAATTTACGAAATAAAGAAAGTGATGGCGATGAGGCTTTTGTGGATCAATTAGCCAGTCAATTAGATTTAGAAGTATTTATAGAGCATTTTGATACCACGCAATACGCTAAAGATTTTAAATGTTCCATTCAAATGGCTGCTCGCGAGTTACGTTATAATTGGTTTAATGAATTGGCAGAACAATTAAAGTTTGACTATGTTTTAACAGCCCATCATGCCGATGATAATCTTGAAACGTTTTTAATAAACTTAACTAGAGGTACCGGCTTAGAAGGATTAACGGGTATTCCTGAAATTAACGAAAAATTTGTACGTCCGCTTTTACCGTTTTCTACAGATGTTATTAAAACTTTTGCATTAGAGCATGCCATAACATGGCGAGAAGATAGTAGCAATGCATCGGTTAAATATTTACGAAATAAACTTAGGCATGAAGTCATTCCTATTTTAAAAGATATTAATCCTAGTTTGTTAGCTAGTTTTCAATCTACATTAAATCATTTAAATGCCACAGCAGATATTGTAGAAGAAAGCACAAACACAGTATTAAAACGTGCTATAGTCACTATGGATGATAACCAAATTGTATTCAAAACATCTGAATTCAAAAAAGTAAATAATCCTAAAGCGTATTTATATGAAGTTTTTAAGATTTACGGATTTACAGAATGGGGAGATGTTGTTAATTTACTAGATGCCCAATCGGGAAAGCAAGTGTTTTCTGAAAACTATAGACTTATTAAAAATAGGGAACATCTTATTTTAAGTGAAATTAAAAATAGCAATACAGAAACTATTGTAATTACAGAAGGAGAAAATAAAATTAAAATGCCATTAGGTGTTTTGTTTTTTGATGAAGTAGACACTGTAATAGAAACATCGCCTAATACTATTTATATAGATAAAGATAAAGTACAATTTCCACTAACATTAAGAAAAAAACAAGAAGGTGACTTTTTTTACCCATTAGGTATGAAAGGTAAAAAGAAGCTTAGTAAATATTTTAAAGACGAAAAATTATCATTATTGGATAAAGAAAATACATGGCTATTATGTTCTGGAGACCATATTTTGTGGGTTGTAAATAGGCGTGCAGATAACCGTTTTCGGGTTACAGAACAATCTAAAAATATTCTAAAAATTAAATTGGACTAATACTCCAAATTGGAGAGATGTCCTTAGGGCAAAAAGAATGACATTACAAGGGCAAATCGTAGACATACAAAACAAACGTGTTTATAAAGGAGAAATCACCTGTAAAGATGGTATAATTGTATCTATTACAGAACAGGAGCATGATGTAAATCATTATATACTCCCTGGGTTTGTAGATGCGCATATACATATTGAAAGCTCTATGTTGGTACCTAGCGAATTTGCTAAAATGGCTGTTGTTCATGGTACTGTTGCATCAGTTTCAGATCCGCATGAAATAGCCAATGTATTGGGTATTAAAGGTGTTGAATTTATGATTAAAAATGGAAAACAAGTCCCTTTTAAATTTAACTTTGGTGCTCCATCATGTGTGCCAGCGACATCATTTGAATCGGCTGGAGCAATTATAGATTCCGAAGACATAAAAAACTTGCTTCAAAACCCAGAAATTAAATATCTCGCCGAAATGATGAATTATCCGGGTGTGTTATTTGATGATGCTGAGGTTATAAAAAAAATAGCATGGGCAAAACATTATAAAAAGCCTATTGACGGTCACGCTCCGGGTTTAAGAGGGGATGCGATTACAAAATATATAAATGCTGGAATATCTACAGATCACGAGTGTTTTACATATGAAGAAGCTTTAGAAAAACTTAAAAAAGGCATGAAAATATTGATCCGAGAGGGTAGTGCCGCCAAGAATTTTGAAGCTCTTATAGATTTACTTCCAGAGTATTTTGAAAACATAATGTTTTGTAGCGATGATAAACATCCAGACGATTTAATAATCAGCCATATTAATGCATTATGTGCTAGAGCAGTTGCTAAAGGTATAGATGTTTTTAAGGTATTACAAGCCGCTTGTATAAACCCTGTAAAACACTATAATTTAGATGTGGGTTTATTGCAAACAGGTGATGTAGCAGATTTTATAGTGGTAGAAGATTTAAAAGATTTTAAAACACTTCAAACCTATATAGATGGAGATTTGGTTTTTAATAAAGGGACCTCTATGATAAAATCGGTTCCATTTAAAAATATTAATAACTTTAATTGTACAAAAAAAGAAGTTTCAGATTTTGCAGTAGCATCTTCAGCTAAACAAATTAGAGTTATTGAAGCTCTAGAGGGGCAGTTGGTTACAAACGAATGTATTGAGAATACTTTAATTGAAAATGGTTATTTAGTATCAAATACAGAAACCGATGTTTTAAAAATAGCCGTTGTTAATCGTTATAATAATCAAAAACCAGCCATAGCTTTTATTAAGAACTTTGGATTAAAGGAAGGTGCCATAGCATCATCTGTAGGGCATGATTCTCATAATATTATTGCTGTTGGGGTAAGTGATACAGCACTTAATAAAGCAGTTAATCTTCTTATCGATAAAAAGGGAGGTATTTGTGCGGTATCAAATGCCGAAGAAAAAATAGTACCCCTTCCCGTAGCTGGTATTATGAGTGATAAAGATGGTATTACTGTAGGTAAACAATATGCAGAATTAGATAAGATGGCGAAACAAATGGGCTCAAAATTAAATGCACCTTACATGACGTTGTCGTTTATGGCATTATTAGTAATACCTTCACTTAAATTAAGTGATAAAGGTTTGTTTAATGGAACAGAGTTTAAGTTCACACCTTTAGAAATATAATATATTGCCATTAACCATTAACCATTAACCATTAACCATTAACCATTAACCATTAACCATTAACCATTAACCATTAACCATTAACGATTAACCATTAACGATTAACCATTAACCATTAACGATTAACCATTAACGATTAACCATTAACCAAAATCCACCCTTAACACAATATGCCCATAATAGAATCTACTTATAAACCACCATTTTATTTAAAAAACGGATTTATCTCTACTATTTATTCAGGATTATTTAGGCGAGTGGCATTAGATCAAAAACGAGAGCGTATTACTTTAAGCGATGGTGATTTTTTAGATTTAGATTGGAGCTATTCAAAAGACACATCTAATAGACTTATTATTTTACTACATGGTATGGAAGGGAATGCGCAACGTCCTTATATAACAGGTGCAGCCAAGTTATGTAACGAGCATGATATAGATGCGGTTAGTGTAAATTTTAGAGGTTGCAGTGGCGAAGATAATTTAAAGTATACGAGTTATCATTCTGGTGCTACCGAAGATTTAAAAGCGGTTATAGAGTATGCTATTTCAAATAAACAATACACTCAAATTTATTTAAAAGGTATTAGTTTAGGGGCTAATATTATTCTTAAATATTTAGGTGAAGAAAATGATGTTCCAAGTGCTATAAAAGCAGCCATATCTGTGTCTGTGCCGTGTCATCTAAATAGTTCTGCTAAAGAATTACATGCATTTAAAAATAAATTATATCATGATAGATTTTTAAAACCTTTGATAAAAAGGCTTAAATCTAAGCAAAAACGCTATCCAGATTTAGTCACTCTAGATCAAATTAATTCCATAAAAACTTTAACAGGTTTTGATAATGTATATACAGCCAAAGCTCACGGATTTAAAGATGCATTAGATTATTATGATAAAAACAGCAGTTTGCAATTTTTATCTAATATTAAAATACCAACACTCATTTTAAATGCGTTAAATGATTCGTTTTTATCTCCCGAGTGTTACCCCGTAAAAGAAGCAAAAAATAATTCGAATTTATATTTAGAGATGCCAAAATATGGTGGGCACGCAGGTTTTATTGATAAAAAAAATATTTACCATAATGAAAAACGAACTTTAGAGTTTATTAATGCTATTTAGTTTAATAGTGTACAGGTATTAAAAAATGAATTATTTAAAGATTGTTGCTTTTTTAGAATTTTTAGTTAAAGTTTTTATAGCTATTTCGGTATTATTTATCATGTCAGGTGTTATTGCTCATACATTTGATCTGTACAATATCTTAAGAAATGGTTATTATATAGGTATACCTCTTTTTTTAATCAGCTTAATTGGTTACTTATTTTTACGGTTATTACGGAATTTTAAAACTAAAACGCCGGTAACTAAATTACTTATTGGTTTAATACTTTTATGCGTAATAACAATCAGTCTCTATATAGTGTTTAGCAAAATTATGGAAGCTGTATCTAGATAAAAACCTTAATTATTTTAATATGAAAAGAATAACATCTGTAATATTTATGCTAGCCATCCATATTGCTTTAATTGCTCAAGACATTGAAATAGAGTCTACACCAATAGAAGCTACAGATAATGAAAAAGAAATAGTTTATTATTCTCTTGAAGATGCATTAAAAAAACCAGAAAAAGTTTTTATACTTAGAATGCGAAAAGAAAATTTATTAAAAATTCCACAAACTATTGGACAATTAAAAAGTATAACATTTTTAGATTTAACAAGTAATAAGATAAGTAAATTATCTGACAACTTTTCAAACTTAAAATATCTAGAATCATTTTTTTTAGTTGATAATAAATTTACGGAGTTTCCTGATTTTAGTAGTACAAATAATCATTTAAAAACACTTGGGCTTAGTCTAAATGAATTAAAAACAATACCTGAAAGTATAACTAATTTAAAGGCTTTAATGTATTTAAATATATCATCTAATAACATAGATAGTATAACAGAAAATATTGGAGATTTATATAACACATTGTATTGGGTAGAACTAGGATACAATGAGTTAAGCTCGCTTCCAGATAGTTTTGGTAAGTTGAAAAATTTGTATGCTTTAGAGTTAGATCATAATAAATTTACTACTTTACCAAGTTTTATAGGTGATTTAAAAAAACTAGAGCGGTTAGTAGTTAATGATAATCAATTAACATCCTTACCAAAATCTATAGGAAACCTAAATGAGTTAAAACAATTAGATTTAGAAAACAATCAATTATCCTCACTTCCAAATACAATCGGATACTTAGAGAAATTAGATGCACTTGTTTTAAAAAACAATACATTAACTTCTTTACCAGAGTCAATAGGGAGATTAAATAACCTAAGAAGGTTGTATTTAAATGATAATAAAATAGAAAAATTACCAAGTACTATAGCGTATTTGGAGAAATTACTTATTTTGGATTTATCAAATAATAATCTGGCTTCGGTGTCTAAACAAATTAAAAATGTAAAATTTTTAAAAGAGCTTATACTCACAGGTAATCCAATATCTGATGAAGAAAAAGGTATTTTAAAAAAGGCTCTTCCAAATTGTTTGATTAAATATTAAGAAATTATTTATAAAAACAACACATAAAAAAGTATAAGACTTCTATGCTATCATAGGGTAGGTCTGTGTTTTTTTCTTTGAGTTTGATATTGTAATTTTTTATAGATTTATCTGACCAATGAGAATATTTTGAAAATAAATATTAAATATTAGTATATCTTGTAAAACGAAATCAAGTATAATAAAATTCACATAATGAAATTAGATATTCTTGCCTTTGGGGCGCACCCAGACGATATTGAACTAGGCTGTGGTGGTACACTTGCAAAAGAGGTAGCAAATGGTAAAAAAGTTGGAGTTATTGATTTGACAAGAGGTGAGTTAGGTACCCGTGGTACGACAGAAACTAGAAAAACCGAAGCTATGGATGCTGCTAAAATACTGGGACTTTCAATAAGAGAAAATCTAGCATTTGCTGATGGCTTTTTTATTAATGATAAACAGCATCAGTTAGAAATTATTAAAAGAATTCGTAAATATCAACCAGATATCGTGATTTGTAATGCTATAGATGATAGGCATATTGATCATGCTAAAGGAAGTAAATTGGTTAGTGATGCTTGCTTTTTAAGTGGATTGGTTAAAATTGAGACAAAAAACAAAAAAGATGTACAAGCTCCATGGCGTCCAAAGCATGTATATCATTATATTCAATGGAAAAATATAGAGCCAGATTTGGTTGTAGATGTTTCTGGGTTTATTGATACTAAAATGGCATCGGTATTAGCCTATAAAACGCAGTTTTTTGATGCTAATAGTAAAGAACCAGAAACCCCTATATCTAGTAAGAATTTTACGGATAGTGTTATATACAGATCTCGAGATTTAGGTCGATTAGTAGGTGTTGATCATGCCGAAGGGTTTACTGTTGAACGTTATGTTGCCGTAGATAGTTTATTCGATTTAAAGTAGTTAGGTTTTTAGGCTATTTTATTTTTGTTTTCTAACAAAATTTTTAAAAAAAGTCTTTGTAGAAACCATTGAAATCAATTACATTTGCACACGCATTACAAAATGCAAGTTACATGGTGGTTGTAGCTCAGTTGGTTAGAGCATTGGTTTGTGGTACCAAGGGTCGCCGGTTCGAATCCGGTCTTCCACCCAAAACATAAAAGCTGTCTTTTAAAAGGCGGCTTTTTTTTGTTTTAGGTGTGTCCTGTCCTGAAATAAGTTGACACAAATTCAACTTATTTATGAAGTATTCAGAGAATAAAAGCTTAAAAATAATCATATTGTCTTTTTAATTGTTTAATCAACAGCTTATTGAAGTTATTCTATTCTCATTTCTTATAACTTAATACATCTCTATAAAAAATGAATAACCAAAAGGTGAAAAATACTTTGGAATAAAGAATATGATAATGTTTATTTTTTTTGAAGTAAAAATATTACATTTATAAAGTTGTTAATTTAGGTTTAGGAAAAAATGATAAAATTCGGTTTAAAATTATTTTTCACAATATTTGTCTTGATAGGCTTATTAAGTTGTGATAATAGCAATGGGGATTCTGTTGAAGATGCTAATAAAGATTTTGTAACAGAAATAAAACCAGAGATAATGATTGATAAATTATTAGAAGCTTTTAAAGGTGAATTAGATTTGAAAGGAGTAAAGAGTTCAGAAGTTGTTATTTCTTATGATTTTGAAGTTGTGTTGAATGAGCGAACGGGACAAGTTTTTATAGCAGGTTTAACCAAGCAACCTATATTTCCTATTGGTGGAAAATCATTATATAAAAAGGATGGAAAAAAATATACTTTATCTTGTAGCAAAGGAGATAAGACAACTACAAGTAATTGCAGTGGTAAATTTAGCTGTGGAAAGGCTGTGTATAATTGTCTTGAAGAAGGCGGGTGTGCTACTATTTGTGAAGCACCACCTAGAAGTATAGTAAATGATGCATTTGTAGAAAAAATAAGCAATATTGATGCTAATAACGAAATATACGAGATTCCTACTGTTGGTGAATCTACTGAAACATTAGATGTTAATAAACCACTTTTAGATATTTTACCTAACGATAAGTTTAGTTCTGTAAGTCTGAATTACGTTTTTGTAAAATAGTTAATTTTAACATAAAAATAAAAAATCCCTAAGATTGAATTTATTCATTAGGGATTTTTTTGTTTAACACCTTTTCCCTTGGATTAATTCCTCTTACGGGTAACTTGGTACCGAGATTTAATATCTTTTATTCTAAAATAAAAAAGAATTTAAGAAACTTTATTTAAAAAACCGTCCGAGACCAAACCTAGAAAGCATTTTCTTTTCAAAAGTCCAAAAGAACTTATATTGGCCAAATAGCCAACCAAAGCATACCAATAAAATTTGATAAAAGATAAAGCCAATAATGATGTATAATACCCAATATATAAAAATCGGTAAATTTTCTTTATTAATACCTAAAAGTTTAATAATAGGCTTCCCAACAAATACAGAAGATGATCCTGTAATGGCAAAAACCAAGAAAATATTAATCATTTCCCATCGATAACTAACGGGCCATTTTTTTTCTAGTTTTTTAAAAATCGCAAGTACTAGTTTTAGTAAGGCTATAAATATGATTGCAGAAAGCAATATGTTTATAGCAATATGCATGTTTTTTATAAATAAAAAGGATAATTTAAATGATGAGTATCCTAAAACGACGAGACCCAAAATTGGAAAGATAAGTTGCCAATTCTGTTGTATTTCCCAATTATCTTTAAACTTTTTCACAAACAAATTTTAATTTGCAAAAATAACTAAAGCGTTCTATATTCTGGGTACAAAAGGTCCTAATCTTTGATTATTGGTTAATTGAAAGTAAAGAAAATAATTATAGAGTTTATAGTTTACATCATATCCATAATCAATACCGTTTTGGTAATCTATTCGTAATTCATATAAGTTAGGATTAAATCTTTGAGGTTGCAAGACACGTTGGTTCCATTCTAAAACATAAATATAGTTTCTATTCTCCATGTACTGTTGGGAGTAGAAACCTTCTGGTCTTGCCCTAGAAGCTAACCAAGTTGCAAAACCTGGGTCGATGATTATAATTTCGTATTCGAGGGCTTCATTGGCTATTTTTACAGTATCATTTTGCTTAATATTACCCAATCGTTCATCTTTTTGCAAAGATGTATTCTTGGTTGTATTACAACTTAAAGTTAGTATAGATATTAAGACTATGTAAATAATGTTTTTCATAATAGTTTAATGTGTTTCATTTTGTTGTTTCAAATGTATGGCACATTATAATATTTTTAAAACGAGAATGAGTTAAGCACTGTTTTAATTGAGTAAACCCCGATAATTATTAAAATTACAAAAAGGATTGTATAAACACTTCATTTTAAAGGTTTTTAACAAAAAAATGCCAAACAACGAATGTTTAGCATTTTATATATTATGTAGGTTTATTTATTTACCTCCAAAAAGACCACCTAGTAAACCACCAAGTCCACCTTTGCTTTTTCCGCCTCCAAGTACCATACCAGCAACATCATCAACAATACTACCATCGCCATCTGCATCTAGAATAGATTCTAAAAAGCTTTGTTCTTTTTGTGCAGAACTGCCACCAAGTAATCCGCCTAATAAATCTCCAATACCATTAGAAGAACTTACGTTTTGTTGTTTTGCTTGATTTCCTAAAACACCCATTAAAATAGGAGCGGCAACCTTAAGTATGTTACCAACAGAACCAGCATCTAAGCCAGATTTTTCTCCTAATATTTTTTCTACGCCTTGTTGTTTTGCTCCCAAAACGTGGCCTAATATCTTTTGGCCATCTTGTTTTACATTATCATCAACGCCACCTCCAAATAATCCGCTAAGATTATCTAAAATACCACCATTGTGTTTGCCTTGAATAGCTCCCATAAGTCCTTCAGCACCTTGAGGTGTTGAGGCATTACGTTGCATAGCTTTCATTAAAACGGGTAGTGCCATTGTTAATACGCTACTTGTTTTACCTGCGTCATTTCCTGTTGAACCTGCTACTCCGCTAATTATAGTTTTTCCAAGGTCACTGCTTAATAAATCTAAAATTCCTGCCATGTTTGTTATGTGTTGTATGTGTTAATTAATATTTTTATACAAAATTGGAATGTTAATGTACAAAAAAAGTCCCAACTTGTTATAGTTAGGACTCAATAATTGTGTTCTGGTCACAATGTAATTTGTAAAATAGTTACTTAATTAAAAAATTAAGTAACTATTTAGTATAGATTTTCTTATGTTAGGAGGAATCCTGTTATCCTAGTATAGAGATAATTTGTGCCGCCAGTTCTGTACCAATTCTATCTTGAGCTTCGTTAGTTGCTGCGCCAGTATGTGGTGTTAAAGATAAAGCAGGGTTCATTAATAATTGCATTTCTGGTTTTGGTTCTTTTTCGAAAACATCTAAAGCAGCTCTACCCACTTTGCCATTTTCAATAGCTTTTACTAGTGCAACTTCGTTAAGTACACCTCCACGAGCAGCATTAGCTATAATAACACCATCTTTCATCATGTTAAATTCTGCTTCATCAATAACATAATCTTTTTGAGCAGGAACATGTAGTGTTATAAAATCGGATTGTTTTAAAACATCTTCTTTAGAGATGGTCTTGATATTAAAATTTACTTTTTGACCATCAAAAAAGTCTAGTTCTAAATTTGCATTTTCTAAGAATGGATCAAAAGCAATTACTTTCATGCCAACTCCAAGAGCTACTTTTGCAGTAGCTTGACCAATACGTCCAAAACCTAAAACACCTAGTGTTTTTCCTTTAAGTTCTGTGCCTTTAGCATAAGCTTTCTTTAACCCTTTAAAATTAGAGTCTCCTTCAAGGGGCATGTCTCTATTTGAGTTATGTAAGTAACGCGATAATCCATAAAAGTGACCAAATACCAACTCTGCTACAGAGTGCGAAGACGCTGCAGGTGTGTTAATAACACTAAGACCTTTTTCTCTAGCATACTCAACATCGATATTATCCATACCAACACCACCACGACCAATAATTTTTAATCCTGGACATGCATCTATTAAGTCTTTACGCACTGTTGTGGCACTTCTTACTAATAGTACTGTAATATTATTTTCGTTAATGTAATTAATCAATTGTTCTTGGGCTACGGTCGTTGTAATAACTTCATAACCACCTTTTGTTAAGGCGTCAATACCGCTTTGAGAAACACCATCATTTGCTAATACTTTCATTTAATATGATTTTTTTTATTCCCGCCAAAACGGAAATCTTAATAATTATAACTTCTTTAGCTTTATGAGATTTCTATTTTGTAGAAATGAAAAAGCTGCCTTTTTTAAGCTTTACTTTCTAATTCACTCATAACTTCTACCAATGCCTTAACGCTGTCTAGCGGTAATGCATTGTACATAGATGCTCTATAACCACCAACACTTCTGTGTCCATTTAATCCATTAATACCAGCTTCTTTAAGCATGGTTTCGAAAGTGTCCTTAAGATTTTCATTCTCTAGCGTAAAGGTTGCATTCATCATAGAACGATCATCTTTAGCAGCATAGCCTTTAAATAAAGGATTTAAATCAATCTCAGAATACATTAAACGCGCTTTCTTTTCGTTTTCTTTCTCAATAGCAGAAATACCGCCTAAGTTTTTAAGCCAATCTAAAGTTAGCATAGAAACATATACAGGAAATACAGGTGGCGTATTAAACATACTGCCTTTACTTACGTGTACTTTATAATCCATCATAGATGGTATTTTTCTAGAAACCTTACCAAGAATATCTTCTTTAATAACAACAAGTGTTGTTCCTGCAGGGCCCATATTTTTTTGTGCTCCAGCATATATTAAATCGAATTTTGAAAAATCTATGACACGAGAAAATATATCACTACTCATATCGCAAACCATGGGAATATCACACTTAGGAAATGATTTCATTTGTGTTCCAAAAATAGTATTGTTGGATGTACAATGAAAATAATCGTAATCTGAAGGAATTTCGTAACCCTTAGGAATGTAATTATAATTAGCTTCTTTTGATGAGCCTACTTCATAAACATCATCATAAATTTTTGCTTCCTTAATTGATTTGTCAGCCCAAGTACCTGTATTAAGATAACCGGCTCTTTTCTCTAAAAGATTTAAGGCTACCATTAAGAATTGAGTACTAGCTCCACCTTGTAAAAATAAGGCTTTGTATCCTTTACCTTCTAATCCTAATAATTCTAAAGCTAATGATCTAGCTTTTTCCATAACATCAACAAAGGGCTTACTTCTATGAGAAATTTCTATTAAAGATAAACCACTATCATTAAAGTCCAACACGGCTTGTGAGGCTTTTAATAATACATCTTGAGGTAAAATACATGGACCGGCACTAAAGTTGTGTTTTTTCATTTTTTATGGTGAAATTTTAAGATACAAAGTTCCTAATTAATTGGGAATTTAATGTTATTAATTCAATAAAATTTTCGTCAAATTGCTAATAAAAATTCAATAGAATCTACACTATCCGCATAATCCCAAAGTTGTGGTTTTTGAGTTTGGCCAAAGGTGATTTCATTTTCTGTAAAACCTTTTGAAACGACACACTGTATTTGGTCTTTTTTTGAATCTAATATATTTTTTAATTGTGCGACATCATCATAAAATTCATAAAAAACGGTAGCAATGGGCGAAGCAAAACTGGTATCTTCTTTGATCATGAAAAAGCCATTTTCTAGCATATCAAATTCGCTCATTAAGTAAACCGCTTTATTGTAGTCGTAATTATTGGCATATTTGGCTTTGTTTATAATAGGATGCCAATGATACATAGATTCAAAAAAAGTATCAAATTTATAGCCTTTTGGAACAAAAAGTTTAGAGACATTTCTGCAACCTAGACCATAATACCTAAAAATGTCTTCGGATAAATTTTTTAAATCTTTTGTGGTTTCTTGTCCTGATAATACAGCAATTGAGTTTCTGTTTTTTCTAATTATAGAGGGTTTATTCTTAAAATAATATTCAAAATATCGAGACGTATTGTTACTACCTGTTGCGATTACGGCATCAAAATTTTCAACTCTACCTTCTGTAAATGTTATACAGCCTTTAAAAGGCGATGCTACATATTCTAAATATTTAGCTAGGTAGGGGAGGATGTGCTTGTCGTTTGATGATTGTTTTACAAGAACATGATGCCCAGAAAGAAGTACTGATAAGAAATCATGAAATCCTACTAGAGGAATATTACCAGCCATGATAATAGCAACTCTTTTTGGCACAATACCCTTGATAGAATATGCGTCTAACCACGTATTTAAATTAGATAGGGTTAGGGCGCTTGACCAAGAGTTTAATGCAAACCTTATATTTTCTTTTGTGAACCAGCCGTTGTGCTCTTCTGCAAGTTTTAATTGGTGTTTAAAACCATCAAAAAACACCTCGTTATATTCAATATTAGTGGATTTTAATGGTGTTTCATTAGAAAATTGGCTCAAAAATTCTCCTAATTTCACAAAAGCGTTAATTCTTTCTTGTAATTGCATGCTTAATTTGGTTATGAATGGTTTTGGCTCTATTTTTGCAATCGCAAAGTTAGAAAGAAAAAACGCTATGGCAATTATAATAACAGACGAATGTATAAATTGTGGTGCTTGTGAGCCTGAGTGCCCAAACACTGCAATATATGAAGGTGCCGACGATTGGCGCTATAAAGATGGTACAAGCTTAGAAGGCACTGTAGTTTTAACAAATGGTACAGAGGTTGATGCTGACGAAGCTCAAGAACCTATAAGTGATGAACTTTATTATATTGTACCAGATAAATGTACGGAATGTAAAGGATTCCATGACGAGCCACAATGTGCGGCAGTTTGCCCAGTAGATTGTTGTGTGCCTGATGATGATAATGTGGAAACTGAAGAAGAACTATTAGGGAAGCAAAAATTTATGCACCCAGAAGGATAAAAATAGAATTATATTAAAATTTAAATCCCAAGTCTTTAACTAAGCTTGGGATTTTTTGTGGGCAAAAATAAGGTTAATTTTATATGATTTCTTAATTTTAGACAAGGGCGTGTGTTACTTGCTTTTCACAGCCTCAACCAATTCTAATTGCTCCAAGCTCACATTTGTGGTAAACATTCCGTAATTGACAACAGCTTTGTTTTTTTCAATTTTATCAATGCTACCAACAGCACGCCCATCTTCTAAGCGTACTCTGTCTCCAATTTTTAAGATTGGTTTGGGTTTTGGGCTTTCAATAGCTTTTTGTTTTTCAGCTTTTTTCTTCTTTCTAATAACGTTTACTTTCTTTTCAGCCTCTTGTTTTACCTGAGTTTCTTTAGCTTTAATAACTTTTTTTTGTTTTGCAGAAACCTTTTTACGTTTAGAGTTTTCTATTTGAACGACTTTAAAAAGCTCTGCCATTAATTCGCGTTTTTGTTTGTTTTCAAAATACTTTTCGGCAATGTCATTTACTTTTTGTCCTAAGTAAATTAAGCGCTGGTTGCTGTCGTACAATTCTTGGTAACTTTCTAGCTTTTTTTGAATTTTAACATTGATTTCTTCTAGTTTATCAGCTTCCTCAATTTTCTTTCTTTCATTAAGTTTTAAAGATTGCCCTGTTTTTTCTAGTCTAGAGCGTTCTTTTTGCAGTTTTGCAATAGTAGCATCAAAACGTACTTTGCTTCTTTCAATTTTCTTTTTCGCACGATTTATTAAACTGTAAGGGATGCCATTTTTTTGAGCAACCTCAAAAGTAAAACTACTACCAGCTTGGCCAATAACTAATTTAAAAAGAGGTTCTAAGGTGCGCTCATCAAAAAGCATGTTGGCATTGAGCATATGTGGTAACTCGTTTGCTAGAATTTTTAAATTAGAATAATGTGTTGTTATAATTCCATAAGCTTCACGATGATAAAATTCTTCTAAAAACGTTTCGGCTAATGCGCCTCCTAGTTCTGGGTCACTGCCTGTACCAAATTCATCAATAAGAAAAAGGGTGTTTTGGTTACACTTTTTCAAGAAATAATTCATTTGTTTTAATCGGTAACTGTATGTGCTTAAGTGGTTTTCTATAGATTGATTGTCGCCAATATCACTTAAAATCCTATCAAACAAACAAACGCTACTACGTTCGTGTACAGGAATAAGCATACCACTTTGTAGCATAACTTGTAATAGACCTACCGTTTTTAGGGTAATACTTTTTCCGCCAGCATTAGGGCCTGAAATAACAATAATCCTGCTATCTTGTTTTAATGCTATGGTTTGCGGAAAGGTTTTTTCTTTTTTCTCTAAATTATTTAAGTAGAGTAGTGGATGATAGGCATCGCGAAGCACCATGCTTTTGTCTTCGGAAATTTTAGGAAGAATGGCATTCATGGATTTTGCATATTTTGCTTTTGCAGAAATCACATCAACATCTATAAGAAGGTTTTGACAATCTGATAATAAGGTTAAAAACGGACGCATAAAGTTGGTAACGTCCTTTAAAATACGAATAACTTCTTCGCTCTCTTCGTATTCTAAATTATTTAACTCGCGAGAATATTGCAACGTTGTTTCAGGTTCAATATAAACAATACTACCCGTTTTGCTGCCTCCCATTATGGCGCCTTTAACTTTGCGCCTGTACATGGCTTTTACGGCGAGTACGCGCTTGTTATCTACTACAGATTCTCTAATATCGTCTAAATACTCTAAGTTATGATACGTATTTAGTGCGCTACTAAAACTAGAATTTATTTTACCTCTTATTTTATTTATAGATTGGCGTAAATCAAACAATAAATTTGAGGCATTATCTTTTATGTCTCCAAATCGGTCTACTATGGCATCAACTTTTTCAATAATAACTTTAGTCACTTCAATATGGGAAGCAAAAGCATTTAAATTTGGGTAATATTCTTCAAACTTTTTTAAGAATACTACAATAGCATTGACGGTAATAGATATTGAGACTATTTTCTTTAAACTATGAACTTCTAAAAAGGTGTTTTCTATGCGTAAGAGCTTTAATTCTTTAGTGATGCTATCAAAACCATGATTAGGTATGCGATTATCGTTGTAAAAAGACGATAAATACTCATTGGTTAACTGTAGTGAAAGATATAGATCGTCCTTGTTTTTATATGGAGAAATTTCTAAAGCTTTTTCAAGTCCAAGTGGGGTTACACATAGCTCGCTAACTTGCTGTAAAACCGTTTGAAACTCTAAATCTTGTAAGGTCTTTTCGTGAATATGAATCATAGTTAATTAGGGATTCTAAAATAAAAGGAAAGCAAATTTAAACATTCTGTTTTAGGTGCATAAAATGTTTTGGAAATGGTTAACTATTGATTTTTTTTTTTACTTATATGTATTTTTATTGTGTTAAAATGTTAATTAACAGTAGGGTAAGCTTATTTAACAAAACGCTAACACATGTGATTAAATTTCTGTATACCTTGTGATGAGTTTGAAATCATCAATCAAATTGTAACAGTAATTAAGCTCAATCCTACAAAGGTTGAGCTTTTTTTTTAACCATGTATGGTTTCGGATTTGCCATAGTTTTTAATCACTTCT
Source organism: uncultured Algibacter sp. (assembly GCA_947499935.1). Taxonomy (GTDB): domain Bacteria; phylum Bacteroidota; class Bacteroidia; order Flavobacteriales; family Flavobacteriaceae; genus CANMQH01. The sequence goes on from CANMQH010000003.1 coordinate 225,123, forward strand.
GCTTCAAAATCAATGAGTTCTTGCCATCTTTTGTCTACGTCAATATTTTTTCCGTATTGACGGGCAAAGCCAATAAACGTTGTGTAATGCCCAGCCTCACTAATCATTAAATCATGATAGAATTTAGAAAGCTCTGGGTCTTTTATTTCTTTTGAGAGTAATTTAAAACGTTCGCAGCTACGGGCTTCTATCATAGCCGAAAACAGCAAACGGTCTACCATAGATTGTAATCTATTACCGCCTTTATTCATAAATTTGTAGAGCTCATTTACATAACTGTCCTTGCGCTCCCTACCTAATTTATAACCTCGTTTCTTGATAATATCATGGACCATTTGGAAGTGTTCAAGCTCTTCTTGAGCTAAAACAAGTAAATCTGTAACCAAATCGGTGTGTTCAGAATTTAGGGTAATTATAGTAATAGCATTGGTGGCCGCCTTTTGCTCGCACCATGCATGATCTGTTAAAATTTCTTCAATATTAGACTCTACAATGTTTACCCAACGTGGGTCTGTTGCTAATTTTAAACCAAGCATATTTTATTTTCTGTAAATATAATTAAATTCACTTTTAGCTTATGTTTTCAAGAAATATAATTCCAAATATTCTTGTACTTACTAAGTGCTTTGTATGTATCTAAAACGACTTTATTTTGGTCATTAGTTAAGCTTGGGTCTAGTTTTAGCGTGTTTTTTGCATGATGCCTAGCCAATTGTAAAATATCGCTGTCTCTAATGATATCGGCAATTTTTAGGTTTAAAACGCCACTTTGTTGTGTGCCCATAATGTCTCCAGGACCACGCAGGCGTAAATCGGCCTCAGCAATTTCAAAACCATCATTGGTTCTTACCATGGTTTCTAGTCGCGTTTTGCTGTTGGCGCTTAACTTGTGCCCCGTCATTAAAATACAGTAGCTTTGCTCGGCGCCACGGCCTACACGCCCTCTTAGCTGGTGGAGTTGTGATAAACCAAAGCGTTCGGCACTCTCAACAATCATTACCGAGGCATTGGGTACGTTAACACCAACCTCAATAACTGTTGTTGCCACCATAATTTGAGTTTCACCTTTAATAAAACGTTGCATTTCAAAATCCTTATCAGCAGGTTTCATTTTACCATGGACTATAGATATTTGATATTTGGGCATCGGGAAATCTCTAGAGATACTTTCATAACCATCCATTAAATCTTTATAATCCATTTTTTCGTTTTCTTGTATCAATGGGTAAACGATATAAATTTGTCTTCCTTTTGTTATTTCATCTCTAATAAATTTAAAAACATTAAGCCGATTTTTATCGTACCGATGTACCGTTTTTATAGACTTTCTACCTGGAGGTAATTCGTCTATTACAGAGATGTCTAAATCGCCATAAACAGACATAGCAAGTGTACGCGGAATTGGTGTTGCCGTCATAACTAAAACATGAGGAGGCGATGTGTTTTTGTGCCACAATTTACTTCGTTGAGCAACTCCAAAACGATGTTGCTCATCTATAATAGCAAGGCCTAAATTCTTGAATTTAACTTTGTCTTCTAGCAACGCATGAGTGCCAATTAGTATCTGTAATTCGCCATTTTCTAAAGCCTTATGAATTTCTTTTCTTATTGAAGTTTTAGTTGATCCTGTTAATATTTTAATACTGATATTCAGTTTTTTACATAGTTCTTGTAATCCATTATAGTGTTGGACTGACAAAATTTCAGTCGGCGCCATTAAGCATGCTTGAAAACCGTTGTCAAGTGCCATGAGCATTGACATGAAAGCTACAATGGTCTTACCAGAGCCGACATCGCCCTGTAATAAGCGATTCATTTGTGCATTGCTGCCCAAATCGGCACGAATTTCTTTTAAAACACGTTTTTGTGCATGGGTTAATTGGAAGGGTAAATGCTCTTTAAAAAAAGAATTAAAATAGGTGCCAACTTTATCAAATGGAAACCCTTTTATTTTAGATTTATGAATTAAATTTTTGATAATTAATTGCAGTTGGATATAAAATAATTCTTCAAATTTTAATCTAAATTGTGCTTTAAAAAGTAACTCCTGATGCTTCGGAAAATGAACATTAAAAAGGGCTTCTTTTTTACTGATTAATTTTAATTCCGTACGTAAATTATCGGGCAGCGTTTCGTTAAATTTACCATTGGTTTCAATAAATAATTGTTGCATAATTTTACCAACAACACGATTTGAAATACCTCTATTTGATAATTTTTCGGTTGAAGGATAAACAGGTTGCATGGCAGAACGCATATTTTTTTCGTGATCTTCTAGCAGTTCTGTTTCTGGATGTGGCATGCTAAATTTGCCATTAAACCAATTGGTTTTACCAAAAATAACATATGTTGTGTTTAGTTTTAGGCTATCTCTAATCCATTTTTGCCCTCTAAACCAAACGAGTTCCATGTTACCAGTATCGTCTTGAAATGTAGCAACTAGACGTTTCCCTCGTTTTTGAGCCACTTCTTTAAATGCGGTTATTTTACCAATAACTTGTACATCGGCATTATTACGTTGTAATGTGTTTACTTTGTAATATTGCGTTCTATCTATGTATCTATTTGGAAATAAGTTTATTAAATCTTGATAGGTATGAATGCCCAACTCTTTGCGAAGCAAATCTGCACGATTTGGTCCAACACCTTTTAAATAATCTATGGGAGTTTGCAGATTAACAGACATAACAGCGAATTTAAATAATTATCGTTAAATGAGTGAGAATTATCTAAGGATTCATTTTTCAAGCTTATTTTTCTTATTAAAATTGTATTTTGGTACCCTATCTTGGTTGTATGTTTTTATGAAATATGTATCGTTTCTTTTAGTTGTATTTGTTGTTGTTTTCGCAAGAGGACAACAAGTAGATTCTGTGGACTTTAAGACTGCTAAAGCCGATATTTCTTTTGGAGATTTAAATAAAAAAGAGATTTTTGGAACTATACAATATACCTTTGAAATCTTAAAAGATGTAGATTCTGTTTTTGTTGATGCTAGAGCCTTTAAAAATATTAGGTATGTTTTAGATGATACTTTTAAGGGTGAAAAATATAATGGTAGTCAGCTTATTGTAAAACATAACTTTAAAAAAGGCGATGTACATGTATTAGATATTACTTGGGAAACCCAACCCAAAAAAGCGATGTATTTTATAGACTGGAGTCATAGCTTAGGTAATAAGCAAATCTGGACGCAAGGTCAAGGAAAATACACGAGTAACTGGCTTCCTAGTTTTGATGATATGAATGAAAAGGTTGAATTTGATATAAGTATTTCGTTTAATAATGCATATCATGTTATATCAAATGGTAAACTAATTAAAAAAGACATTAATGATACTCAAACCAAATGGCATTATAATATGGAAGCTCCTATGGCTAGCTATTTAGTGGCTATAGCTATTGGTAAATACCATAAAAAAGTAGAATATTCTAATAGTAATATCCCTTTAGAGCTTTATTATTACCCTAAAGATTCCTTAAATTTTGAGCCAACGTACCGTTATACCAAAAAAATATTTGATTTTTTAGAAAACGAAATTGGGGTACCGTATCCGTGGCAAAATTATAAACAAATCCCAGTTAAAGACTTTTTATACGCTGGTATGGAAAACACGACTACCACTATATTTTCTGATAGTTTTGTCATTGATTCTATAGCTTACATAGATAAAAATTATGTAAACGTAAATGCACACGAATTGGCACACCAATGGTTTGGAGATTTGGTAACCGAAACCTCTGGCACGCACCATTGGTTGCAAGAAGGTTTTGCAACCTATTATACCTTATTAGCCGAGAAAGCTATTTTTGGAGAAGATTATTACCATTGGCGGCTTTATGAGTATGCTAACGAGTTATTAGCGCAAGATAATGCAGGGCAAAGCACATCGCTTTTAAATCCTAAATCTAGCAGTGTTACATTTTATAAAAAAGGCGCTTGGGTTTTACATATATTGCGAGAAAAAGTAGGGGATAAGGCTTTTACTAAAGCAGTTAAGAGCTATTTACTTAAACATCAATTTAAAAATGTTGAAACCAATGATTTTATTAGTGAAGTAGAGGCAACAAGTGGTTTAGATTTATTAAATTTTAAAAATGATTATCTACTAGAAAAACATAATACATTTCTTAATAAAAAAGTGTTATTACTTAAAAATAAAAAACTTTATAAAAGTGCTGGGTTATCAGCATTAGACAGACCATCGAACGAAGATTTAAACGACTTTAGAAAAGAACAAAATAAAATTAAGCTTCAAAAATTATCAAGTTCAATTTCTACTGAAACCAAAGTTGAATTTTTTAATGATTTATTTAACGATTCATTGGTTAATAAAATAGAATTATATAAAACAGCATTATCTTTAAAAGATATTAAAGTCCGTCAAGCAGTTGCTCAAAATTTAAATACGATTCCATTAGAGTTGAAAACTGAATATGAGTCGCTTCTTGATGATAAATCGTATTTAACTATTGAGATAGCTTTATTTAACTTATGGCAAAATTTTCCGCAACAGCGAAAAAAATATTTGTACAAAACACAATATATACAGGGGTTTAAGGATAAAAATATTAGAACACTGTGGTTAACATTAGCTTTAATTACTGAAGATTTTGAGATAGAAAATAAAAAGCAATATTTTAAAGAGTTAACAGCATATACAAGCGATATGTATGGCTTTGAAATTAGGCAAAATGCGTTTCGGTATTTAAACGAAATTAAGGCATGTAATAATTTGTGCATTAAAAATCTAGAAGCAGGAATAGAGCATCATAACTGGCAATTTTCTAAATTTGCCAAACAACTTTTAAATGATATGAGTAAATGAGAGCATTAGTAATTTCGGGAGGAGGCAGTAAAGGCGCTTATGCAGGTGGTGTTGCGCAATATTTAATTCAAGAAGAAGGCAGAAACTATGATATGTTTTTTGGTACATCTACAGGAAGTTTGCTAGTGCCTCATTTGGCTGCAGGGGAGATTGATAAAATTCAGAAGATTTTTACCAATGTTAATCAAAACAATATTTTTAGCGTTAACCCTTTTGTTATAAGAAAAAAAGGAGATAGAGAGTACGTATCTGTAGATTTTATAAACACATTATGGCAGTTTCTTAAAAAGAAACGCACGTTTGGAGAAAGTAAAGCCCTGAGGCGACATATAAAAAAGAATTTTACCATAGATGAGTATAACTTAATTAGAGAGACTAAAGATGATGTTGTGGTTACGGTTTCTAATCTATCTAAAAATGGTGTAGAATATAAGTCTATAAAAGATTTTTCGTATGACGAATTTTGTGATTGGATATGGATTTCATGTAATTATATTCCATTTATGTCTTTGGTGAAGAAAAATGGTTTTGAATATGCAGATGGCGGACTAGGTTGTGTTGTGCCTATTAGAGAAGCTATATTACGTGGTGCAACCGAGGTAGATGCTGTAATATTAGAATCTGAAAACATGGCATATAACAAAGTTTTGGGAAAAAACCCATTCTCATTAATGATTAACTTATTTAGTCATCTATTGGATCAAGTGGAGCGTAGTGATATTACTATTGGAAAATTAGCAGCAAAGAATAGAAATGTGAAGCTTAATTTATACTACACACCATCAAAACTAACAGAAAACTCACTAATATTTAATAAAAAATTAATGACATCTTGGTGGCAACAGGGCTATGATTATGCTAAGAAAAAGAGTAAGGATGCACAATGTAATGAATTGCGCATTAAAGATTTACCACAAATCTGAGACTTCTTCTTTAATAAAAGATAATGCTGTATCACTTGGTGATCGACGCTCCATCATTTCTGTTAAAACAACTTCTCTAAGCTTATTGGCAGTGTCCGTTTTTTCGAGCATACTCGCCTTTCTAATCAACTGTATTGTAGCATTCTTTGAGGTGGCAATAATACTCCAACATTTATCGCTTATATAAATTTGTTGTGATAAATTATGTTCAAACTCTTGTTCGATACTTTGTATGAGTAACGCTTCGTAACTTTCTTTATCTGTAGATATTGGTGCAATTCTAATAAGTAATTTAGAGGGTATAATACGCTCAAGAAATATAACCATACGCTCATAAGCTTGAAGCCTTAAAGGAAGCGCATTAACTTGTAAATCTTTTTTTAATAAAAAGCGTCTACGACCATCTTCATTTTTAGTATGTTCTCTAAAAAAATAGTATGCTATAAGTCCAGTAATTACTGTAGGTATGGCATATAAAAAAAGATCGATAATTCTTGAGACTTCCATATAAATAAGTTTAGTTGCAAACATAAGTGCTTTAGGTAAATTGTACAAGAAATTATTTAAAGCTTAAGATTCTTTTTTTTTTTTGTATTGTTTGGAAATATTCAGATTACAGCACCTTTTTTGTATTTAATGTAGGATACATTTTCGGTAATTTACTTAATCTATCTTTATTTGCTGTATTTTCAAATATATGAATTTTATTATTCCAAGCTTCATGACTTTCATTATCTATAATTGATTGTATTGAAGATTAATCATCACAATCAATAATTTTCCATGTCCATTTTTTTGTTGCAAGTCCAGTCCTAGCATGACTGAAAAATATGATCCTTACGAAAAATGTAATAGTAGAGTGAGTAAATAGAATTTTAAAGCAAGAATTTGATATAGCGAGAAGTATAAAGGACTTTCGTATTAAGAAAAAATTATCGAAACATATAATGCCTTAAGGCTACATTTATCTAATAATAAGTTGACACCAATGCAAATGCATGCACAAAATAAATTGAAACCAAAACAATACAAATTAAAAAAGCTGAACAATCATATGATTGTTCAGCTTTAAGTAATAATTTTTACCGGTTATTTAATACTAGATAAACCTTTATTATTAAATATTAAAGGATGTTTCTTTACTGAATTATTCTAAACTCAGTTCTTCTATTTTTTTGGTGTTGTGCAGCACTACATTCTACACCATTAGAACAACGGTTTACTAATCTAGTTTCACCAAATCCTTTACCAGATAAACGGCTTCTAGAAATACCTTTAGATACTAGGTAATTTACAACAGAATTAGCACGTTGTTGAGATAAAGACATATTAAAATCATCATTTCCTCTAGAATCTGTATGAGACATTAGCTCAATATTAACAGGCTTGCTGTTTAATAATGGTAATAAAGTTTCATTAATTGTTTTCTTAGAAGATGCAGTGATACGAGCACTACCTGTTTCATAAAATATTGGTAAAACATTAGAGCTTAAAAGTCCACAATCAACTTCTTCCCAAGTAGTAATACCACCTTTTTTAGCTAAAACAGTTCTTTTTACAGATTGTGTTTTTGCTGGTACAGTTACACTTGTTGTAGTTGCAGGTGTTGCAACAACTTGACGCTTTATAACAGAGTACTGTGCAGGAATTTCAATTTCATCCATACGAGCTGGAGTTTTTACAACTTTTTTAGTATAAGTTGCTGGTGTTTCATTTACAGGTATATTGCTTACAGTAGCATCTTTAGCCAAAGTCGTAAAGCTAACATCTCTAAATTGTGCTGGGTATCCAACAAAACAAGCAACCATACAGTCTTCTTTGTTTGGAGAATCACAAGCAGTTTCTTTATATTCCCAACCAGAGGTTTCTGGGTAAGTTTCAAAAGTTCTTGAATTTTTACCAAAAGTTGCTGGGCTAACACTTAAGTCAGAACGACCTTGTTTTTTTATATAAGATACCTGTACGTTTTCATAAACAGCAGGAACATAAACAAGCTTTTTAGAAGCTTCTTTAATTAAAACACGATCTTCTACAGTTTTATATGTAGCAGGCACAACTTGTAATTTAGTATATGCAGGGTAAACTTCAATAGTTTCTTCAACGTCTTTAAACTCATCTTTAGTAATACATTTAACATAACATTTACCTGGTTCAGGGTTTGCAGGTAAATTTTGAGCTTGAGACATTCCGTAACCTAGAAACAGGGCTAGGCATAAAAATAAATTTGTTTTCATAAAATTAGAATTTTTAGTTAATGGTTATTAATTTCCAACGGTTAATTAGACACAAAGTAATGAAAAAAGTCACAATTAACATTTGTAAATTGTTTTAAATCTTAAAAAAATCTTAAATTTTTTTTTAAAAGCACAAAAGAGAACCCTAAATCTTATGAAAACACTACAGTTTTGTTATTGTAAACCATAACTTTTCTATCGGTATGTAATTTAATAGCATTAGATAAAACAATCTTTTCTAGGTCTCTTCCTTTGGCTATTAAATCTTTAATAGCATAGGAGTGAGAAATTCTAGCTACATTTTGGTCAATTATTGGACCTGCGTCTAACTCTTCTGTTACATAATGGCTAGTAGCTCCAATAATCTTAACACCTCTTTTAAATGCTGAATGGTAGGGTTTTGCGCCAGCAAAAGCAGGTAAAAAGGAATGATGGATATTAATTATTTTATTAGTGTATTGGTCAATCAGCTTTTTAGAAATTATTTGCATGTATCTAGCCAATACTACAAAATCTATATGATGTGCTTTTAAAAGTGCTAGTTGTTTGTCTTCAGCTTGAGCTTTGTTAGTTTTTGTTACTGGAATATGGTAAAATGGGATTTTAAAATTATCTGCTATAGGTTTTAAATCTATATGATTACTAATAATAAAAGGTATTTCTAAATTGAGCTCACCAGAGTTATAGCGTCCTAAGATATCATATAAGCAATGGTCGTATTTAGAAACAAATAAGGCCATTTTTGGTTTTTTTTCCGAAGAATAAATACGCCATTTCATTTTAAATTTTTTAGACATATCATTTTCAAAACACAATTTGAAATTATCGGTAGTAAATGTTTCAGAGTTAAATTCACTTTCTAAACGCATAAAAAAGATATCTTGTTCTCTATCTACATGTTGATCTATGTAGACAATGTTTCCGCCTTTTTCAGCAATAAAATTAGTAACCGAAGCTATAATATTACAACGATCTTCGCAATGTATTAATATGGTTATTCTGTTCATGTATGCATATACTTAAATGGCTAAAATTAGTTTAAAAATGACATAAGATGCGTAGTTCTTTTTAATTTTGAATAATTTTTTATAAACAGTTATTTTTTTTGAATATTTCGTAAATTGCATGAGTTAATTATAATAAATTTTACGAATGAATCAAATACTTCCCTATAAACCTAAGCATAAAGTTCGTATAGTAACAGCGGCATCTCTTTTTGATGGGCATGACGCTTCTATAAATATTATGCGTCGTATTATTCAATCAACAGGGGTAGAGGTTATACATTTAGGTCATGATAGAAGTGTAGATGAGGTCGTAAATACAGCCATTCAAGAAGATGTTAATGCGATATGTTTAACATCGTATCAAGGCGGACATATTGAATATTTTAAATACATGCACGACCTTTTAAAAGATAAAGGAGCAGAACATATTAAAATTTTTGGCGGCGGCGGCGGTGTTATTTTACCATCGGAAATTAAAGCGTTGATGGATTATGGTATAACAAGGATTTATTCTCCAGATGATGGAAGAAAAATGGGTTTACAAGGTATGATAAACGATTTGGTAGAACAATCCGATTTTCCTAATCCTGCATTGCAAAAAAATATAAATATTGATAATGCAATAAAAAATAAAGATGTTAGTGTTATCGCCAGACTTATATCGTTTGCAGAGAATAATCATAATGCATTTGAAATTGCTTTTACATCAGTAAAATTAAATTCTAAGAAAAAAAAGAGTGTCGTTTTGGGTATTACAGGCACGGGTGGTTCTGGTAAATCTTCACTTGTAGATGAGCTTGTAAGACGTTTTTTAGTAGATTTTCCAGAAAAAATGATTGGAATCATTTCTGTAGATCCATCAAAGCGAAAAACAGGAGGAGCATTGCTTGGAGACAGAATTAGGATGAATGCCATAAACTCTACCCACGTGTACATGAGAAGTTTGGCTACGCGTCAATCTAATTTAGCATTATCAAAGCATGTAAACGAAGCTGTAGATGTATTAAAAGCAGCAGCATATGATTTAATTATTTTAGAAACTTCAGGCATAGGCCAATCGGATACAGAAATTATAGAACATTCAGATGTGTCACTGTATGTTATGACTCCAGAATTTGGTGCGGCTACGCAGTTAGAAAAAATTGATATGCTAGATTTTGCAGATTTAGTCGCCATAAATAAGTTTGACAAGCGGGGCGCATTAGATGCTTTACGCGATGTTAAAAAACAATATATGCGAAATAATGGTTTGTGGCATATAAATCAAGATGATTTGCCTGTTTTTGGTACTATAGCTTCACAATTTAATGATCCAGGTATGAACACGCTCTATAAATCTGTTATGGGTAAGTTGGTTGAAAAAACTGAAGCTGATTTAAAGTCTACCTATAAGGTTTCAAATGAAAAAAGTGAAAAGATTTTTGTGATACCGCCATCAAGAATTCGCTACTTATCTGAAATTGCAGAAAATAATAGAGCTTATGATAAAAATGCTAAAGCCCAAACCGATGTAGCTCAAAAATTATTTGGTATCTATAAAACCATATGTTCGGTCGCTAAAATTTCTAGTGAAAAAGAAATATCTTATTTAAATAAATTTGGTATTGATGGAGATAAGGTTTTAGATTATGCTGATAGTGAAAATAAAACGTTTTTAAAGTTTCTTATTGCTGAGTTTGATCTCGTAAAATTAAATTTAGACCCTCATAATTGGGAAACTATTATGGGTTGGAATGATAAAATTATTAGGTATAAGAACCCAATATATACCTTTAAAGTTAGAGATAAAGAAATTAAGTTACAAACCCATACCGAATCTCTATCACATACACAAATACCAAAGGTAGCCTTACCAAAATATGAAGCTTGGGGCGATGTTTTGCGATGGTGTTTACATGAAAATGTGCCTGGAGAATTTCCATTTACTTCGGGTTTGTATCCTTTTAAAAGAACAGGAGAAGATCCTGCACGTATGTTCGCAGGCGAAGGTGGACCAGAACGTACAAACCGTCGTTTTCATTATGTAAGTGCTGGTTTGCCTGCTAAACGTTTATCTACAGCTTTTGATAGTGTAACACTATACGGGAGTGATCCAGATTATCGCCCCGATATTTATGGTAAAATAGGTAATGCTGGTGTTTCTATATGTTGTTTAGATGATGCTAAGAAACTCTATTCTGGTTTTAATTTAGCCGATGCTATGACCTCTGTTAGCATGACTATAAATGGACCAGCCCCCATGTTGTTAGCCTTTTTTATGAATGCAGCCATAGATCAGCAATGTGAAATTTACATTAAAGAAAACAACTTAGAAAAAGACATAGAATCTAAAATAGCCAAAATTTATAAAAATCATGAACGGCCACATTATAATGGCGATTTGCCAGAAGGTAATAATGGTTTGGGGCTTATGCTTTTGGGTGTTACTGGTGATCAGGTTTTACCTAAATCTGTTTATCTAGATATAAAGACAAAAACTATTGCTCAGGTTCGTGGTACAGTACAGGCTGATATTTTAAAAGAAGATCAAGCACAGAATACTTGTATTTTTTCTACAGAATTTGCATTGCGCTTAATGGGCGATGTGCAGGAATATTTTATAGAAAATAATGTGCGCAATTTTTATTCGGTCTCCATCTCGGGATATCATATTGCAGAAGCAGGAGCAAACCCTATTACCCAATTAGCACTTACACTTTCTAACGGTTTTACTTATGTAGAATATTATTTAAGCCGTGGTATGGATATTAATAAATTTGGACCTAATTTATCGTTTTTCTTTTCTAACGGTACCGATCCAGAATATGCGGTTATAGGTCGTGTTGCGCGTAAAATATGGGCAAAAGCCATGAAGCATAAATACGGGGCTAATACTAGAGCTCAAATGCTTAAATATCACATACAAACTTCAGGGCGTAGTTTACATGCTCAAGAAATTGATTTTAACGACATCCGTACAACGTTACAAGCATTGTATGCTATTTACGATAATTGTAATTCATTACACACCAATGCTTATGACGAGGCGATCACCACACCAACCGAAGAGTCTGTAAGACGTGCTATGGCTATACAGTTAATTATTAATAAAGAATTGGGCTTAGCCAAAAACGAAAATCCTATACAAGGCTCATTTATTATTGAAGAATTGACCGATTTGGTTGAAGAGGCTGTGCTATTGGAGTTCGATAGAATTAATGAACGTGGTGGTGTTTTAGGCGCTATGGAAACCATGTACCAACGTAGTAAAATACAAGAAGAAAGTTTATACTATGAAACATTAAAACATAATGGCGAATTTCCTATTATTGGAGTCAATACTTTTTTGAGCAGTAAAGGCTCTCCAACAGTTTTACCAGTAGAAGTTATTAGAGCTACAGAAGAAGAAAAACAGTTTCAAATTAATACCTTAAAGCATTTACATGAAGCACATGATACCGAATCGTTATTAAAGGAATTACAAGGTAAAGCCATAGATAATCATAATATTTTTGAAGCTTTAATGGAAGTTTGTAAATTTTGTTCTCTTGGCCAAATTACACATGCTTTATTTGAAGTTGGTGGCCAATATAGAAGGAATATGTAAAGAATAATTTATGAAAAGTTAATTAATTTTACTTTACAATAAATAAAAATATACTTAAAAGAGGATAAAATACGACAATATTTACTATATTTGTGACAAATGTCATGTTATGAAAAAGCAAATCAATATTAAAAATATTATAAATGAGCCTCAAGCATTTTATGATTTGCAAAATAGATACCAACGTATTACCAGTGTTCTAGGTGGTAGTATAGCCGTAGGGCAGTCCATTAATAGTGATATGGATCTTATAGAAATTACACGTAAGGGGCTTCCAAAATCGGTTATTCAAACACTGAGTGCTATTTTATCAATATCCATGGAAAAGATGAGTCAGTTATTACATGTTTCTCATCGTACATTGCAAAGAAAGAGCGATACAGATTTATTAAATGTATACCCTACAGAGCAAATTTTAGAAATAGCAGATGTTATTTCTAAAGGTGTTGAGGTATTAGGGTCTATAGATATGTTTACAAAATGGTTACATACCGAAATTAGACATCTTGATTATAAGCAACCTATAGATTATCTAGATACCACATTTGGCGTTGCGCTTATTAAAGATACCTTAGGCCGTATTGAGCATGGTGTATATTCATAAAAATAATTGAGTTTTGAAAATATACCGTATAGCCAAACAACAATTTATTTCAGATTTAAGTGGCGAAGGAGCCAGATTGTATGGTGGACGCTGGAATAAACCAGGACATAACATGTTGTATTGTTCTAAACAGCTTTCTTTAAGTGTTTTAGAGTTATTAGTACATGTAGATTATCAATTTATAAATCAAAATTTTTGGTTTATTGAGATTGAAATACCTGAGGTGATTGATATACCAAAGGTTCCATCAAAAATATTAAAACAAGATTGGAGACATAACCCACCGCTTGAGTTAACTCAAAATTACGGTACCGATTGGTTAAAATCTAATAAAAAATTAGCATTGAGTGTGCCTTCTGCAGTTTTACCAAACGAACATAATATATTATTAAATCCGAATCACATAGATTTTAAGAATGTCCAAATTACTAAAAAGGAGATTTTAGATATAGATGCTAGGGTATTTAAGTGATAACTTCTATTTCAAAAAAAAGTCCTACCGAAGCAGGACTAAAGAATTTCTTCTACGGCATATAGCCTTATTGTGATAAGATTAAAGATTAGAAATTTTAATCTGAATCAAAAATAATAAAATTTATGTAATTACAAAATAAGTATATGTACGTATTTTATTATTTAATCAATCATTTTATATTTATGGTTTAAATGTAAATATGGCAAAAATTTTAGGGTTAGATCTTGGAACAAATAGTATTGGTTGGGCAATTATTGATAAAGACAAAATATTAGGAATAGGAAGTAGGATATTCCCTGAAGGTGTAGTTAATTTAGGTGAGGGAGAAGGCAAAGAGACTTCAAAAAATGCTAGTAGAACAGACGATAGAGGTACTAGACGGCAATTTTTTAGACGTCGTTTGCGTAAACGATACTTATTACGTGAGTTGGCTAAAAATAAAATGTGTCCTATTAATTATGCATCAGTAAAATTATGGAATCAAAAAGAAATTTTTAATAATGAAAATCTTCAAAAATGGCTAAAACTAAACCCTTATGAATTAAGAGCAAAAGCAATTAATGAAAAAATAACCTTAGAAGAGCTTGGAAGAATATTTTATCATATGATTCAACGACGAGGATTTCAAAGTAATAGTAGAAGTGTAGGCGCTGATAACAATGAAAAAAGTGTCATATTCAAAGGCGATTTAAAAGCAGGGAAAATTGGTATTGGAGAAACAACTCAAAGTATTGAAAGTAATAAAACATTAGGCGCTTATTTAAACGAAATTTATCCAAAAGATAACGAACCGTTTTCTGGAAGTTTGGAGCGTATCAGAAATCGATATACAACACGACAAATGTATGTTGATGAGTTTGAAACTATTTGGGAGTACCAGAAAACACATTATCAAGAACTAACTGACGACCTTAAAACTATTTTTGGTGGACGTAAAAAGGATGGACATACAGAAGATGGTGTACTTTTTCATCAACGTCCGTTAAGATCTCAAAAACATTTGGTAGGACATTGTACGTTTGAGCCAAAAAAAACTAAATGCCCAATAAGTGCCATCCCTAATGAGTTGAGGCGTATTTACGAGTGGCTCAACACACTTAAATGTGATTTAGCAGGTGAGAATGTAAACATTACTGAAGTAGATAGAAATAAGATTTTGAAATTACTGTTTTCTAAGGAGAAAGTGAATTTTAAAGATATTAGAAAATCTATTAACAGGCTTGATGGTTATTATCAATTTAATTATAAAGATGATGATAAAATTTATGGCAGTCATACCATAAGTAACTTATCTAATAAAAAGTTTTTTGGTCAACAATGGTTTGAGTTATCTGATAAAGAACAAGAAGATATCTGGCACGTACTTTATAATTTTGATGATAGAGATAAACTAAAACAATATGCTATTGATAAATGGAACTTTACTGATGAAAAAGCAGATAAGATTTCAAAATTTAATTTAAAGGATGGTTACGCTCAATTGAGTAGAAAAGCTATTACTAATATATTGCCTTTTTTAAAACTAGGCTTTACTTATGATATAGCTGTAGCTTTAGGTGGTGTAAAAAACGCATTAACAGAAAAATGGGATGATTATGGGCAATTTATGTTAGATAATGTTCCAGAAATTGTACGATCCAATTTTAAAGGCGGCTATATAGAACCTTTAAAAGCAATGCTTAAAGCGGAGTGTAAAGTAACTGATAAGCAATTGTTAAAATTATATCATCATAGTAGTGCTATTGAAGCTGGTAGATTATTAGATAAATTACCTGTTAATCTTGAAGCTGATAGGGAAATACAACGTATTAAAAACCCTGTTGTAATTACGGCACTTTTTGAAATCAGGAAATTAGTAAATGAAGTTATTGAGGATTATGGTAAACCAGATGAAATAAAAGTAGAATTAGCACGCGATTTAAAAATTTCAAAATCTAAAAGGCATGATATTAGACAAGAACAAAAAAGATTAGAGTGAGAAAATGATAGGGTAAAAGACGAGTTAGATTATATTGGACAACGACCAACGCATCTTAATATTTTAAAATATAAGCTCTGGGAAGAATGTAACCGAGTTTGTCCCTACACAGGACTAAATATAGAAGTTAATCAACTATTTAGTGGAGAAGTACAAATAGAACATATCTACCCTTGGAGTCGCTCCCTAAATGATAGTTTTATGAATAAAACACTTTGTTTTGCTGATGAAAATAGAGCAAAAGGAGATTTAACACCTTATGAGTTTTACGGTAAACAAGGCGAACAAAAATGGAATGATATTAAATTACAGGCGCTAAGTTGTTTTAAAAACAAAGCGCATTATCCAAATGCTTATTATAAATTCAAACAATTTGTTAAACAAAAACATGATTCTGATTTTATAAGTAGACAACTTAACGATACGCGTTATATAAGTAAAGAAGCTAAAAACTATTTATCAAAAATATGTAATAATGTTATGGTTGCTCCTGGACAAATGACCTCAAATTTGCGACATCACTGGGGTCTTAATACAGTTTTAAATAAAGAAGAAGATGTAAAAATAAGAGAAGACCATCGGCATCATGCAATAGATGCTTTAGTTATGGCTTGTGCCACTAGAAGCCATTTACAAGAACTTAGTAAATGGAATAGATATGACAGAACTTACGATCTTGATAATTTTCCTAAACCATGGAAAACTTTTAGGGAAGATGCTGTTAAGGCAGTCAATCAAATATTGGTTTCCCATAAAAAAACAAAATCAATATTAACCGTTAGAACTCACACTACTAATAAAAACGGAGAAAAATATAAAAACGTTGGTGTAGCTGCTCGGGGACAATTACATAAAGAGACTATTTTTGGAAAACGACAAACACCACATAGCGATCAAGGATTTCATGTAAGAAAACCAATAGATAGTCTTACAACAGAAAAACAATTAGAAAAAGTTGTAGATAAAACTATTAAAGATTTGATTTTTAAACGCATTCATATTCTTGGAGGCTTTGTAAAAGGAAAAATACCAGTAGAAACCTTTTTTATAAGTGATGAGAGAGGTAAAAAACTACCTCAAATTTTTCTGCCAAATAAAAATGGAAACTCTGTTCCTGTTTTAAAAGTAAGAATGCGAGAAAATATTGGTGGTGCTGAAAAATTAAAGAATAATTTAAATCAATGGGTGAATCCAAGAAATAATCATCATGTATTAATTTTTAGAGATGAAAATGAAAATTTGAAAGAAGAAGTTGTAACGTTTTGGACAGTTGTAGAGCGTAAACGCAAAGGGTTTCCTGTTTATCAATTACCAGCTCATGGACAAAGCATAGTGACTACATTACAAATAAATGATATGTTTTTATTAGGCTTAAATGAAGATGAAGTTGATTGGGGAAATTTAAATTATAATATTTTGAAGAAATATTTATACAGGGTTCAAAAATTAACATCAGGTGATTATTTTTTTAGAAAGCATACATCTTCCACAATAACCGATGAAAATTACAAACAAATTAGAGGTTTTGGTATGGGAAAAACAGGATGGTTTGCTTTTAATCCCATCAAAGTGAAAATTTCAGTTACTGGAAAAATTCTGAAAATATAATATATTTTAAATTAGAATAAGTTATTCGATATAGAAAAATTAATATTTCTGTTTTCTTAATATTCATATGATTAGTAGTCTAATTAAAGATTAGAAAACACGATATTCAGTCAAGATTATACCAAAAGCATTATTAAGTTGTGGTTTGATTAAAGATTAGAAAACACGATATTTGCTTTGCTTATTATACGAGAAGGAATTGGTTGTGGTTTGATTAAAGATTAGAAAACACGATATTTGATGCAGAAAATTATATGCGATTATTGCTGTTGTGGTTTGATTAAAGATTAGAAAACACGATATTTATCTTGTATAACCCGCTTTGCTTTCTCTGTTGTGGTTTGATTAAAGATTAGAAAACACGATATTTTCTTTACTTGCAGATGTTAATGACTTGATGTTGTGGTTTGATTAAAGATTAGAAAACACGATATTACTGGTAAATCCATTCCAAAAGCATCTTTTGTTGTGGTTTGATTAAAGATTAGAAAACACGATATTAGTTGGCTTTTTAACTTCTGTATATCAGGTTTTTAAAGTTAAATATCGTTTTGAAAAACGCTTCTTTTTTGCAGTGATAAGGCAAGATTGAAGCGTTTTTTATGTTTTAAAATAATTCTAGCTGTGTTGGAGGTGGTTCTTTTGCTACTTCGGCACGTCCCCAAAAATTCATGATGTTTCCAAATTGCTTATCGGTTATTCTTAATACACTTACTTTTCCTAAAGGAGGCAAGAGTCGTTTTATACGTTTTTCGTGTGCATCTGCACTTTCACTACTAGCACAGTGTCTCATATATATGGAGTATTGCATCATATTAAAGCCATCTTTTAAAATGTTTTTTCTAAAACCCGAAGCATTTTTACGGTCTTTGGCTGTTTCGGTTGGTAAATCAAAAAATACAAATATCCACATAATTCTATAGCCGTTTAGTTCCATAGTTTTGGATATTTAATCTTTTTTCGTTTACCAGTATAGCATTGCTGTAAAGAACTTGCTGTTTTTTGTAAAGCAACCATTAGCGGGCTTTTTTCATCTTTAAAATATACGGTTCTGGTTAATGTTTCTAATAATATAGATTTAATTTCTGTGTTTAATTCTTGCTCATCATAATGTTGCATAATATGGTATACTGTTTCATCTACTATTGGTCTATAGGGTTCCATTATATCATCAGCTAAAGCATAAGCATTGTATTTGTTTTTATGATGTATACCTAATGTATTTAGCAAACCACTGCCGGATAATGCTCTAGCAGTTGCGGCTCTTAAAATGGCATAACCGTAGTTTAAAAAATTATTTGGGTAATTGCCAAAACGTTCTCGTTTAAAATCTATATCAAAAAAAGTTTTCCAATAAAAATTGGCGGCAACAGCTTCCATATTACTAGTATCTCCGCTTAATACTTTGCTAGCCAAAAACTCAAATTGGTTATTTTTTTTAGTAACCTTTTGTAGCAAAACACCTTGGTTTTTAATCTTTTCGATGATAGTTTGCTGCCATAATTGTTTTTTTAGAGGTAAACTAGCATCTATTTGATGTTTAAATACTTGCTGTTGTATATGGTGGCTATTTAAATTTAAAAACATACCATTGGGTAGGTGAGACGTATTACATATAATTACGCTTGTATTATTATCTATTAATAGGTTTAATGCAGGGATACTAATAAATACCTCAGGATGGTCTATTACAACAAATCCAATATCTTCGGCAGGTATGGAAGCCTCTCTAGTTTCATTTTTAATTAGTAATTGTAAATTAGTAGTTGTTACAGTACTCTTCTTTTCAATTAAAATAGATTTTTTAAGCATCTTTTATGTTTTAATTGTAAGATAAAGAATATGAAATATAAGAAATGAAATTATCTATGAAAGACTAAAAAAACAGGTGTTAATAGTGATTATTTTTTTAATTTTAATAAAAGTATATAATATAGTCTATTTTTTAAAGGTACTTAATAGACAATGACTTAAGTGAATTTTTATTAGTGTATAAATGTGTATTACAAAGTCAGCATCCACGAACTCTGTAGTTTTTTAAACTTTTTTAATTCACTTCGTAGAATGGGTAAAAAATCTTTACCATTACTATTTGATTTTTCTAAACGGTAGGAGTTTTTATAAAGTTTATTGGTAAGTCGTCTTAAAGACGCAATGTGTTTATGTTTCCTGTTGGAGTAACGTTGTCGTTCTGCGTTTAAAATTTCGGGAGCTAGCGATACAGATTGTTGAATAATATCTCCAGAAAAATAAATATCATTATCCTCAGAACCATCTAACTTTAAGCTAGATAAGTCTTCATTTAGGCAAGTAGAAATATTTTGTGATAGCACAAATATTTCTAAAGCTTTTTTATAAATCGGTAATTCCGATAGATTTAGTGGGGTATTGGATGACATATTTATTACGATAAACGACCTATACAAAATTAATGACAAGAAATGATATTTTACTTTACAATCTAAAGTAAATGTGTATATTTACTTTAGATTGTAATTATTTAATAGCTAATTTCTTTTAAATGGGTTTAGATTCGCTTAACATAAAAATTTTGAAGTGTCTTCAGCAAAATGCAAGGTTGTCTAATGCCGAAATTGGCAGGCAAGTAGGTGTAAGTGCACCAGCGGTATCTGAGCGTATAAAAAAAATGGAAGATATTGGTATTATAGAAGGTTATAAAACCATGGTCTCTCCTTTAGATATAGGATATCAGCTTAAAGCTATTATTACATTAAGGGCTTTTATGGGGAAGTTGAAAGCTTTTTTAGAAAAAGTAAAAACTTACGATGAGGTTATTAATTGCTATCGCATTACGGGTAATGAAAATATAGTTATGGAAGTGGTTTTAAAAGACCAAAAGCATCTAGAAACTTTTATAGATCAATTGATTACCTATGGAGAAACAAAAACACAAATTGTTTTATCTCGGGTGGTAAAGCAAAAGGAGGTTATCCCTTTGCAGAAATAATTTATTACTTTTCTATAACAAGATGTGGTACATGTTCTAAATTCCAATCTATCACCAAACCACGAGCAAGCGATTTAGCAACCTCTTTTCCATACAGGTATTCGCATAAATATAGTGCAGCTTCAAAACTTTTGGCACCACCAGCAGAGGTTATATATTTACCATCATGTACAAATAAAACATTTTTTTTAATCTTTAGTTTTGGGAACATCGTTTTCATTTTATCAATATCACTTGGAAATGTTGTACAAACAGCATGGCCTAATAGACCTGCTTTTGCTAATACAAATGCACCATCGCAATGTGAAGTTACAAACTGGGCTTCTGTGTCTATGCGTTTAACAAAATCTATCATGGTTTTGTCTTCTAAATCGGTATCCAGATGATGTTGGGCGCTTGGTACAACTAAAATATCAATTTTTGGAAGTGTATCTGTTATGTAATTATAATCTGGTACAATGCGCATGCCCTCAAATGTGGTAATGGTACCATCTGTATTGGCCACCGTAAAAACATTCATACCCTTAATGTTTTTTCTAAAAACGGTATGCTGAAAAATATCAAAAGGCGCTGTTAACTCTGTGTTGTAAGTACCATCCATAATTAAAAAGGCAACATTGTAATTATCGGGATTTAGTTTTGGATGTTCTTTAGGGACAACCACGGCAACAGTTTGGCCTTTTTTATAATGACTTTCAACATCAATACTACCAACTTTTGTTTCTTTAGAATTACAGCTTATTAGAAGTAGCAGCAATAATAATTTTACTAAATGTTTCATGATATAAATTTGATATTGAATTTAATATATTAATTGATACGCCATGGTGGTGTTTTTCTGTTTTTTCCGGCATGGTATATAATAATATGATTACCATCCAAATCGTTTAAATGCGCCTCTCTCCATAACCAAGCTTTATCTTCGGGTAATTGAGAAAATACAATGCCTTGTTGTTGAAGCTTTGGTACTAAATCATCTAGATGCTCATCTTCAAAATAAATACTAATACCGTTTCCTTTAGGTAATATATCTACTTTATGAATAGAAAAAGTGCTGTCGCCATCAGGGCACTCAAATCTAACATATTTTGGGCAAGCATCAACAATGAGTTTTAATCCTAATATTTTATAAAATGCCATAGCTTTTTCAACATCTAGTGAAGGAATGGTTATTTGATTTAAATTCATGATTTAGCTTTTATGTGGTCTATAATTAGTTTTGCGTGTATTCTACTGTTTTCAATAAACCATTTATGGGTTTCCATGCCGCCGCAAATAACACCAGCAAGATAAGCGCCTTTTATATTGCTTTCCATAGTATTGTTGTTGTAAACAGGTTGTTTTTTATTATCATTAGAAAGTTTGATGTCCAGTTGGTTTAACAAATTAAAATTAGGTTTATAGCCTGTAAGTGCTACTACAAAATCATTAGTTATAGTTTCTGTACCATCAACTGTTTTAAGGGTGACTTTGTTTTTGGTTATTTTGATTATTTCAGAATTAAAATACGCTTTAATACTACCTTCTTCAATACGGTTTATAATGTCTGGTCTTACCCAATATTTAACACGATCGCCAATTTGGCTACCACGCACTATCATGGTGACGTGACCACCTTTTCTATAAATTTCTAAAGCAGCATCTACAGAGGAGTTGCTGGCTCCAACAACAACGACATTTTGCATCGCATATTTATGCGCTTCTTTGTAATAATGTGTTACTTTTTGTAAATCTTCGCCTGGAACATTTAACAAATTGGGAATATCGTAAAATCCTGTAGCTAATATAATATTCTTGGATTTGTAGGTCGATTTAGTTGTTTCAATTTCAAAACAACCATCAGTTTTACTCATGTTTTTAACCGTTTCAAATAAATTAATATTTATATGATTGGATGTTGCTAAACGTCTGTAATATTCTAAAGCTTCATCACGACTAGGTTTTGGGTTGTTACTTATAAACGGTGTATTGTTAATTTCTAATTTTTCGGAAGTAGAAAAAAATGTCATGTTTTTTGGATAGTTAAAAAGGGAGTTGGTTAAAGCTCCCTTTTCTATAATAAGATAGTCTAGGTTATTTTTTTTGCACTCTAAAGCGCAGGCAATACCAATAGGACCGCCCCCAATAATTATAACATCCTTCATGCTTATCTAAACGTTTTTGATACTTAAATACTTTTTTAAAATGAACAATAAAAATACACAAATACCACCTATAAGCGTAATGATATACCAGGTATTATCAAACCCTAAACCGTCTATCATTTGCATACCAGCCTTGTGCCCAAAAATATGCGCCATAGAAAAAGCAATAGAGTATAGTGCCATGTATTCGCCTTTATTTCCTTTGTTAGCACGCTCTAAGGCAAATGCGTTTGAAAACGGAAAGGCAATCATTTCTCCAAAGGACATTAAAATCATACCAATAATAAGAATACCTGACCATGTAGTGATATTTAAGATTAAAAAGCTAAAAGCTGTTAATACAGCACCAATTAAAATTAGGCTTATTTTTGATATGGTTTTGTTTTCTAACCATTTAATTAAAGGCATTTCTATTAAAAAAATAAAAAAACCATTAGCCCCTAAAAGGAGTCCAATTTGTAACTCGCTTAAAATATGCGCTTCTCGATAATAAATAGGAATGGTAGAGAAATATTGTAAAAAAATAACCCCAAATAAAAACATGGCAAATAAAAATATGATAAACGCTTTGTCTTGGTATGCGGATTCTGGGAGACTTACTTCAATATCATCTTGAATTTTAGATTTTTTAGGATTCAAAACTAAAATTAAAACAAAAGTAGCCAGCAAACATGTAATACCGTCTACCCAAAAAAGCCCACCATAGCCTATAGCTGTAATAATGACACCACCAATGGCTGGTCCAGCCGAAAAACCTAAATTTATTGCTAATCTAATTAAAGTAAGACTTCGTGTTTTGTTTTCAGGTTTACTATAGGCACTTAAAGCTACAAACATGGCTGGACGAAACATATCTGCAACCAACATAACCATAAATACACCCGAGCATATAGCTATAAATGAATTTAAAAATTGCAAGGCTATAAATAGTATACCTGTGCCAAGTAAGCTTCTAACCATAACTTTATAGTACCCAATTTGGTCTGTTAATTTACCACCTAACCATGAGCCAACAACAGAGCCAAGTCCAAAACAAGCCATTATGGTACCCACATTGCTTAAGGTAAAACCTAGGTCCTCGGTTAGGTATAATGATAAAAAAGGGATGACCATGGTACCAGCTCGGTTAATAAGCGTTATTAATGCAAGCCACCAAACCTCTTTAGAAAGGCCTTTAAATGTGTTTAGGTAATTGTGTAATAGTGTTTTCATGAGTTCTAAATGTTCGATGCTGTTTTACATATTCGATTTTTCAGCGGGGTCTAGGTGTAATATATTTTATTTGTGTTTTAAGTTTTTTGCAAAAAAAAAGTCCGACTGCGAAGTCGGACTTTTTAAATATTGTAATATCTATAAACGTATCACCACAATATATAACAAGTCCAACACTTTGTCTTTAGACAAGAGGTTGATTGTTTTCTATAAATTGTGACGTTGTTACGCATTTTATTTCTTTTCAAGACTCCAAAGCTATGTAAAATAATTGTAAGTTGTATTTTTGAAATGTAAAAAATTTGAATATGAAGTATTTATTGGCAGTATTAGTATTAATGTCTACATTAAGTTGTGCGCAAGAAAAACAACCTATTAAAGGGGATACTGAATTTCAGCGAACATTGAATGCTGATTATAAAGATGCTACAAAATCGCCTTTAAAAGATAAAGACCGAAAGCATTTTACTGGATTAGATTTTTTTAAAGTAGATTCTGCTTATGTCGTAAAAGCCAAATTTAGAAGGACGCTTAATGAGAAATCTTTTAAAATGAAAACGACGACAAAAAGACGTCCAGAATATATTAAATATGGCGAGTTATCATTTCAATTAAAAGGAACCCCCTTCACATTAAATATATATCAAAATCAAGGTTTAATCAATAAAGCAGGTTTTGAAGATTACCTTTTCTTACCTTTTTTAGACGAAACAAACGGACTGGAAAGTTATGGAGGTGGTCGTTATATTGATACTAGAATTCCTGAAGGTGATACTATAGTTATCGATTTTAATGAAGCGTACAACCCTTATTGTGCCTACAATAGTAAATATTCTTGCCCTATAGTGCCAAGAGAAAATTATTTAAAAACTAGGGTAGAGGCAGGAGTTATGAAGTTTGAGAAACACTGATTATAATATTTTTCCGGAAATTAGATAGCCTAACCAAACACAAATTAATCCTAAAGTAACACTAGATATTATATAGGAGAAAAATAAATTGGTTTGTCCAGATTTTAGTAGAGCAATACTTTCATGTGCAAATGATGAGAATGTTGTAAAACCACCACAAAACCCAACGGCTAACAATAAAAACAATTCATTTGAAATTTTATGTTTAACCAATATATAACCAAAAACAAACCCAATGATAAAGCTGCCTATAAGATTTACACAAAATGTAGCCCAAGGGAAATGAAAACTATCTGATGTAAATTGTTTACCAACCAAATACCGTAATACACTACCTAAACCACCACCTAAAAAAACTAATAAAACCTGTTTCATCGTTATTCTATAGCCATATAAATTTCGGTAATCCAATGCGCAGGATTTGGAGTTTGTGTTGGGTCTGTAATATAAGTTTCTATAACGGGACCTTCTGGAGGCGTAACAAATCCACTGTCTTTAATATGCTTATAGGCCACATCCCAAGCTTCTTTTAAGTTTTTATAATCGCCTTTAAGTGTTGTTTTAACGGCTTTAAATGGCGGTAGTTGCCCTGTTAAAATATTGCTATCTGTAGCTATTACTTTTTCGGTGGTTGGTATACAACAAGAAAACATAACAGCATTATTTGCTTCATCCCATTTGTGATAATATGTAAATGGTGTACCAGCCATAACCAGATGCTTATTTTTAGCATATAAACTAACCTTGGGCATCATCTCTTGCATTTTGTTGGTTAGTTCAGATATTTTACAAGCCGTTGTATTATATATATAATAGCCACCGCCATGTTGGCTAATACCATCTACTTTAATAGTATATTTTTTCATGTCTGCAATAACGATGCTGTCTAATTTTTCTAGACTGCGCTCGTAATGTGGACCAATTTGTTTTTCCATACCGCCGCTAAGTGTAGCAAACGCTTTAAAACCAAAGGGTAAATCTTTTCCGCTAATAGTCCAGGTTACATTTGTTGAGCCATCATCACTGGGTTTAAAATCCCAAGTTACAGTAGATGGTGGCATATCTTCAAACTGCATATTTTGCTCTATCGTTTTATTAGGCGTAGTTTCTATAGTTTTCATGGTGCCTTTACCGTCTTTATCAACCCAAGAAACAGATGCTCCTTTACCTTTTGTAAGCTGTGGTAAGGTTGTTTTCATATCTGGATCTGCTTCTGCCCAGGACGACCAAGCTCCCCAATTTTTAAAATCAATAACATTATTATAAATAACAGGGGCTGGCGCATTTATAGTACGTGTTCGGGTTACTGAAAACGCATTAGGTTGCACAGCAATATAAATTGCTGTACCTATAATAGCAATGAGTAATAAAAATAAAATATATTTAAAAGCTTTCATTTTATGTTAGTTAGGCGCGTTATTGAAGTTATTTAAACGTTTAAAATTATAACGAAAATTATAGGTTTTAAGCGAATTGAAAATGTTTAGATAATTTCATTTACATCAAATATAAACATTTTTAAATTTCGGTTAATAAATTGTTACATTTGTTATCTAAATTATGGATTTTATATATCAAAACATCCATATTTAAGATGAATCTCTAATTATGGAGGTATTCTTAATTTTTTTCATAATCATTTAAATCATAGAACAATGAGACTAAAATCAATATTTTGCTTGGCATTAATAACGACCTTGTTTATATCCTGCGGCGATAAAAAAACTAAAGAAAAACAACCAGATGTTGAGGTCGCAGAAACCACAGCGGTTGCTGAGTTTAATTATAATGTTGATGAGTTTGCAGATATTAAAATTTTACGTTACCAGATTCCGGGTTGGGAAAAACTTACTTTAAAAGAACAAAAATTAGTTTACTACTTGGTTCAAGCGGGTTTGTCTGGTAGAGACATTATGTGGGATCAAAATTATAGACACAATTTAAAAATTAGAAAGGCATTAGAGCATGTTTATGCTAATTTTAATGGCGATAAAACTTCAGACTCATGGAACGCTTTTGAAATCTATTTAAAACGTATTTGGTTTAGTAATGGCATACATCACCATTATTCTAATGATAAATTAAAACCCGAGTTTTCTTCGGCGTATTTAAAAACACTACTAAGTGAGACTAATACAACATTAGAAGGCGAAGCTTTTGATGTTATTTTTAATGATAAAGATTCCAAAAAAGTAAACCAAGCTAAAGGCGTGGATAATGTGTTATTATCTGCCGTTAATTTTTACGGACCAAATGTTACTAATGCTGATGTAGAAAAGTTTTATGCTGCTAAAAAATCTCCAGACCCTAAAAAGCCATTATCTTATGGATTAAACTCTCAATTAGTAAAAGAAAATGGTACGTTAAAAGAGCGTGTTTATAAATCAGGCGGGTTATACGGACAGGCAATAGACGAAATTATTAAATGGCTAACCTTAGCAAAAGGCGTTGCAGAAAACCAACCTCAAGCTGATGCTTTAGGACTTTTAATGGAGTATTATAAAACGGGCGATTTACAAACTTGGGATGATTATAATGTAGCATGGACGGCTGCTACACAAGGCAATATAGATTACATTAATAGTTTTATTGAAGTCTATAACGATCCGTTAGGCTATAGAGGTTCTTATGAAACCATAGTACAAATCAATGATTTTGATATGTCTCAAAAAATGAAAGTACTCTCTGATAATGCACAATGGTTTGAAGATAATTCTACGTTAATGGAGGCTCATAAAAAGAAAAATGTCGTTGGTGTATCTTATAAAGTTGTTACTGTAGCAGGAGAAGCAGGAGATGCATCGCCAAGTACGCCTATTGGTGTTAATTTACCTAATGCCAACTGGATACGTGCTGCTGTTGGAAGTAAATCGGTATCCTTAGGAAATATTACCAATGCCTATAATAATGCTGGTAGTTCTGGGCGTTTAAAAGAATTTGTTCATGATGATGAAGAGTTGCATTTAGAGGAAACCTATGGACAACAAGCCGATAAGTTACACACCGCTTTGCACGAAGTTATTGGGCACGCCTCTGGACAATTAAATCCTGGTGTAGGAGAAACTAAAGAAACATTAAAAAACTATGCATCTACCTTAGAGGAAGGGCGTGCAGATTTAGTTGGATTATATTATTTGTATGATTCTAAAATACAAGAATTAGGCCTTGTTGAAGATTGGAAACTTATAGGCAAAGCCGCTTATAATGAATATATAAGAAATGGACTTTTAACACAATTAGTTCGCTTAAATCTGGGTGATGATGTTGAAGAAGCGCACATGCGAAATAGACAATGGGTATCTGCATGGGTGTTTGAAAAAGGAAAAGCAGATAACGTTATTGAAAAGGTAGTGAGAGATGGTAAAACGTATTTTAATATTAATGATTACGATAAGCTACGCGTATTATTTGGAGAACTACTTAAAGAAACCCAACGTATAAAATCTGAAGGAGATTTTACAGCTGTAGAGGCTTTAGTAGAAGGTTATGGTGTGAAAGTAGATCAAGCCATACATGCTGAGGTATTGGAACGTAACAAACAGTTTAATGCACGACCATATAGTGGTTTTGCTAATCCTGTTTTAGTAGCGACTAAAGACGACCAAGGCGAAATAACCGAAATAAAGGTAACACAGCCAGAAACATTTGTTGGTCAAATGCTAACATATAGTAAAACGTATAGCTTTTTACCAGAGGAGAACTAGAAATTTTAAAAGAATAGATATACAGATTAAAAAGTTATTTAAAAAAGTAAGTAGAATTAATTATGCTGCGTTTAATTAATAACTAAGCATGATATTCAAATCATAATTTACTTTTTTAGATGACTTTTTTATTATCAATTATTTTGAAGTTTATTTGGTATTAAAACTCACTCAAGGATCTGTTCTTTTATTTACGCTAAATACTAAGAGTATGATATTAAAAATAATAAGCAGACTCATTATTAAAATTATTTTCATATTTGGTTATAATTAAGTAGTTAATAATTAGATGCAGCAATATTAAAAAGGTTGCGTTAAAAGGATTACTTAATTATATAACAGGTTCGTTTACATTTTTCCCAGTTAACATATAATTTTATTTAAAGCTGCAAGTTTAAACCTATGTACGAATTTTAATAAAAATTAGACTTTCGGTAAAAGTTAAAAAACGTAATACCAATTTTTATTTGAAATTACTGTAAAATAAAATGATGATTTTTTTCTTTATATGAATTACAAAAATAAGACATAGCCATAGTTACGTTTTCTTTTTTTAATAAAATAGAAAGTAAAAAAGGGCGTTTTATTGCGGTTATTTTAAATGAGAAATGGTATAAGAAAAGAAAGAAAATAAATTAAAGTAAAAACTTTATAGCAACAATAGATAATATAAATCCAATAAAGGCTACAAGTACCCATATGCTACCATTATAAAAACGTTTATGCAAAGCCAAATCTCTGCGATACGTATAGCCAATGATAATAGCAAAGACGATAAAAAATATAATTCCAAAAATGATTTGACCTTTACTAAACATATAACTATTTTTATGCAAATTTAATTAATAATGATGAGATTCTTGCCTTTGCAGGATATACAAAACCATATTTATGAAAAATAAAATAGAAGCCGTTAAATTATTCCATACCGCATATAAAATAGGCCACAGAGAAGCTCCAAAAGCAGATTTAGGACTAGACAAGAATACACTACGTTTTAATTTAATGAAAGAGGAAAATGAAGAGTATTTAGAGGCTGCAAATAATAATGATTTAGTTGAAGTTGCAGATGCACTAGGCGATATGCTTTATATATTGTGTGGTACTATTATAGAGCATGGTATGCAACATAAAATAGAAGATGTTTTTAACGAAATACAGCGTAGTAACATGAGTAAATTAGGTGAAAATGGTGAACCTATTTACCGAGAGGATGGTAAGGTTTTAAAAGGTCCAAATTACTTTAAACCTAATATTAAATCTATTTTAAACCAATAAAAAAAGAGCCGTTTGACTAGTCATGGTCGGAAGATTTTTTCTTTCGACTTTTTTTGTTTTATAAAGTATTTATCAAAACAATTTAATTGACTTATTGTCAGATACTTATCTTATTTTTCTTATTTAATTTTTGTATCGTATTATCTGATAATCAATTTATTATGTAAGTATTTAAAGATCATAAAATTACAGTAAGTCAATTATTAGGTGTTGTTCCAGAA
>CANMQH010000004.1 GCA_947499935.1 uncultured Algibacter sp.
CATCAGAATTAGTATATCACGAGCGAGATTGGAAAAATAGTAGTTATGCTGTTTATGAGGAAAATAACAGAGAAGTCCCTAATGTAGTATTAAAACCTCTGTGGTAGTTAAAATCACGAATAAGCTACTCTTGCTTTAGCATCACGCAAGAAAGTATCAATAACATTAAAGAGAGTATTTTTAGTACTCTCCCCGTTAGGATAACACGTGTCGCTACTGCTAGCATTTTGCTAGTAGCGTTAAAGATTGGCAGTTAAGGTTAATAAACAAGATAAGAGCTTTTGGAGTAACGTAAAAGCTTTTTGTATTTTACAACAATGCGTAGAAATTATAAATTTCATAATAAATCTGGCTTATATTTTGTGTCTTTTGCTACGGTAAATTGGTGGATTTTAATATTACGATTTTAAAAGTATTAATGGGTTTACAGAAAAATTATAATGAAATAACTAGATATTAATCATGTAGATACAGGTATGATTTGTGAGTTAAGAAATAAGAATTTAATAATTTTGTATATTTGTAACCATGGCAGCGATAGAATTAAGAAATAGTATAATAGAACGGTTTAACCAAATCATTCAAGATGATTCTAAGTTAATGGCGTTAGATGGTATTTTCGATTCTATGAATGTAATAGAATCATCATCATTAGTTTCAGAAGAACATTATAAAATTGTTGAAGAACGCAGAAAAAAGCATCTAGCAGGTGAAACCAAAGTTAAAAGTTGGGATGATGTAAAAAGTGGGATTAACAAAAAATATGGGTTCTAAATTAATTATTGAATCTGAGGCTGAAAATGAAATTTATGATGCAATTGACTGGTATGAATCCAAACAAGTAGGCTTAGGAGAAGAATTTTATAATTATTTAGAAGGTTACTTTGAAACTTTAAAAAGTGGAAACATAAATTTTTCTATAAAACGAAAACCAGTATTTAGAGAGCTACCTTTAAAACGATTTCCTTACGTCATTATTTACGAAAAAATAAAAGATACTATATTCGTTTATTCTGTATTTAACACACATCAACATCCACTTAAAAAAGTAAAATAAATAGCCCCCGCTAGATTACCACGTGTCGCTACTGCTAGGTTGTACCTAGTAGCGGTAAGATTAAGAACATAATACGGTTAAATTATTTTAGTTAGTTTATAGTCACTAACTATAAGTTAGCAGTAGCAAAGATTAGTAGTAACATAAAGAAACAAGATAAGAGCTTTTGCATAATGTAAAAAGCGTTAGTTAGTTTACTGCTGCCAGTAAACATTAGCCGTAGCAGGAATCAAGGATTCTCAAATTTGTTAACGTTCTCAGTATAATTACCGTAATAGTTGTTATTTGTAAACCTATTACCTTAATGAAAAGTATTAAGCTTAAACTTTTTTGTTGATTGCTAGAGTTTTGGTTTTCAATATTTTCTATCTGCCTGGTTAAGTTATAAATATAAAATATAGAAAAAAAATTACTTACTTTTACTAAAATTACTTAATCCTCTTATTTATGAAAAAAATTACATTATTATTTTTAATATTTTTTGTTTGCATATGTGTAAATGCTCAAAATCAATTATTATCATCTAAAGACCAATTTTTAAATACTACTACTAGCATTTGGGAAGATATTGGAGGCAAAAATTATGAATATGATTCTAGTGGAAGAATATCTACTGAAACTTTTTTTGCTTTCTCTGCTGGCACAGTTGTACCTTCAAAAAAATCAATTTACACTTATAATACAAACTCAACTGTAGAGTTATTTCAAGAATATAACTCATCTACTTCAAGCTTCGAAAATTTTGAAAGAACTACAAAAACATTTAACTCTAGTGGTTTAACAGTAAGTATTCTAGATGAAACGTTTGATGGAGCATTATGGGTTAATGAGTTTCGAATAACTTTTAACTATACAGGCGGACTTTTAACTGATGCATTAGGCGAAGAATGGGATGGAAGTGCTTGGGAACCTATTGAGACTTTTAATGTAATTTACAATACTAATAATAAAGTTGAACGTATTGATACAAATGATACAGATGGTACTATAACTGAACCTGTTGAAAGAAGAGAGTTTACTTACGATGCAAATGGATTTATAGAGACAGATGTTCTTTCTGAATGGGATACCACAAGCTATATAGAATCTGAACGGACAACATACACTGTAGATAACAATGGAAATCGTTTATCAGAAATTTTTGCAGATGCTTTTAGCTCTACAAGCAATACAAATACTTATGATTATGATTTTACACAATTAATGAGTGATTTTGACAACCCATTTGATAATTCTACTCTAAATAGTTTAACAGAAGATTTTCCTCATTTTAACAAAGTAACACAAGAAAATACAGGTGATAATCAAAGAACAATTTATGATTACAACAATGCTTTAGTATTAAGTAATAGTGAATTTACATTAAATTCAAAAATTAATGTATATCCAAACCCTACAAGTAATATTTTAAATATAGAAAGTGTTAAAGATATTAATACCATTGAATTTTTTAATATTTCAGGAAAAAGAGTTTTAGTATCTAGTAAACGACAAATAGATGTAAGTCATTTAAAAAGTGGCATTTATATGGTGAGAATTTCAAGTTTAAATAATCAAGTTGAGACTAAAAAAATTATAAAAAATTAATAGTTCTCCTACTCAATAATATCACTACTGCTAGCATTAGCTAGGTGTTAAAGATTAGAAAAAAATAACAAAAAGCTTTTATAGAGATGTAAAGGCTTTTTTATTGCTTTCGCTCGAGATACTAGTAGTATACTTACGTAATAAAAATGATAAGTTAAAAAACAATGATTTTTCGCCTTGTTTAGTTATAAGGTAAAATCCAACTACTATGTTTAGTAGCAGACCACTCAACACTTGCAATATCTGCTTTTGGGTTAATAAAGGTTTTATAGGGCTTGCCGTTTATGCTAACTTTACAGTCTACAAACACAGCAATATCTTCCCCCCGCTTTTTAAAATCTTGTTTTAAACGCTGCGAAAATTGCCAGATAATGTCGGGTTTAGTGCTCGCTGTTCGTTTTTGTTTTTTAGATAAGTAATCATTTAAGTTAACTAAAGTACGTTTGCCTGTTGTTTTGTTTTCTATGTAATATCTAGCGCTTCCGCTTTTTGTTCTAAGCATCATGCGCCATGATAGTCGGTGTCCTTCTTCTGTCCATAAGACATTGTCTTTAAAAAAATGATGCCTTAAAGGCAATCCTATCTGAATTAAAAAATATACTAAAAACACAAGAAGTAACGGGGCTTTGAGCTTAGGGATTACAACCTGATTAGCGGTGTAAAATACTTTCTTTTTTAAAAATACTTTTTGGATGGTTTCTAAAGGAAAAAAGAATAATGCAAAAGCTAAAGATAGATATGGAAAGATACCAATTTGAAAAACAAAGGAGTTAAAGAGGTGAAAACCAATAGATATGATAAAAGCGTATTTTCTAGTAGGTTTAAAGAGTAATAAAGGTACAATTAACCCATCAAACAAAATACCACCATAAGCTAAGATGTAATGCACCCATTTTTGCTGAAGTAAATGCCCAACAATAATATAGTCTTTTTTACCTCGCATAAGAGCTTCAATAAATGTGGTGTCTAACCAATCTGGGTATAATTTTGCTATAGACGCGTAGGTGTAGACAATAAAAAGTTGTAAAAAAATAACGTATCGGCACCATTGCGGCATGGCATAACGTTGTAATTCTGGTTTTAATCTAACATCAACAGATGCATATTTGTTAGCGGGAAGAAACACCATAATACTGCTAATAAGCATCAATAAATAATAATGATTATTATACGACGATTTTTGCATTAAGTAGGTTGCAGACCACATTAAGGTAAAGCTTATCATTGCAAACCTGTATTTGTAGCCCACCATTATAAATAAAGCAAAAACACCCATTAGCGCATAATAATAGTACATGCCATTACCTGGCAGAGGTTGTAGCCATTCAAAACCAATAAACGGAAAGGTGAATTTAGGTTCAACAAGAGTGCGTTTTACCCATCCTGTAAAAATGGCACCAACAGATTCTAAAAAGCATAGTAGCCCAAAAACAATCCTAAATACAATGAGGGCAGAATTATCGATATGTTTAAAAAGAAATTTATTTAACATCCTGATTGGTAATATAATCTAATACGGTTTGTTTATCTTTTGTTAATTGTATTTTTAAGGCTTCAACAGATTCAAATTTTTCTTCGTCTCTTATTCTATCTAATAAGTCTATCTGTATTTTTTTACCATAAAGATTATCATTAAAATTAATAAAATGGACTTCAATAGTCTGTTTAATCCCATTAACTGTTGGGTTTACCCCTATATTCATCATGCCGTAAACTAAAATATTGTTAATTATAGCACTTACAATATATGAGCCTTGCTTTGGAAGTATTTTATAATCTTCTTCTATGTTAAGATTAGCTGTAGGGAAGTTTAACTGTTTGCCTAACCCTTTACCTTTTTCTACATGGCCTGTTAACATAAAGCGATAGCCCAAATAAGCGTTAGCTTTACGTATATTACCATCTATAAGTGCTTTTCTAATTTTTGTTGAACTCACCGAAACATCATCAATGTCTTGAGCAGATATTTCTTCAACACTAAAATTAAAAATTTCGCCAAAGGCTTTTAAATTATTAATATCAGCATTTCTATTTCTACCAAACCTGTGATCATAACCTATAATTACTTTTTTAACATTAAGTTTATCTACCAAAATATCTTTTACAAAATCTTGGGCAGACAGTCTAGAAAATGCTTTGGTAAATTCTTTAACAAGTAAGTAATCTAGACCTAAAGCGTCTAAAATATCATGACGTTCGTTAATGGTGTTAATTAATTTTATGTTAGAATCTTTTTGCAATACCATGCGAGGGTGAGGAAAAAAGGTAAGAATTACAGATTTTAAGCCTTCTAATTTTCCTGTGTCAATCAAACGTTTTATTATTTTTTGATGCCCTATATGAACGCCATCAAAAGTGCCAATGGTTACTACGGTTGGGTTTTCAGATTTATAGGTTTCTACATGTGTTATAATACTCATCAAAAAACAGTTAATTGAAAATCTAAGTTAAAAAATAGATTCATTATATTTGAATTAAATAATAGCTCCAAATAAAATGTTTATTAAAACAAAACTACATTATGTTTTATCAATAGCAATACTTTTGTCTGTATTTTCAAGTTTTGCTCAAAATTCTACTTGGAAGCAAGTTAAAAGTCTCAAAATTTCAAAAAAATTACAGAAATTTCAAATAGATAATGATAACGCTCACATGTTTGAATTGGATATGGCTTCATTTGTAACAAGCATTGAGAACACCAATTCTAAATCCACTAAAAAAGAGGCTAAAATCATTAATATTCCCGGTCAACTCGGAAAGATGGAAGCTTTTAAAATTTTTGAAGCTCCTGTTTTAGCTCCAGAATTGTCAGCCAAATATCCACATATAAAATCGTATGTAGGTGTTAGCTTGGTCGATTCTAAAACAAGGCTTCGTATGAGTGTTTCGCCGCAAGGTGTACAAACCATGATTTCGTATGTTGGCAAACCATCGGTTTTTATGCAACCTATAGAAAAAGGCTCTAGTGCTTATGTGCTTTATAGTAAAGACGCTAAGCTTGGCGATGACGGGTTAACATGTAAAACTATTGATGCTTTAAATAAAAAATTAACCAATAAAAGTGTAGCCTTAAAAATTAACGAGGGTGGTGCTAATAACCAAACGTTGCATAAGTTTAGGTTAGCAGTTTCTACAACATCGGAGTATACAGCATATCATGATGATGGTATAGCTAATGCCACAAATGGAGATGCGATTAGTGATGCTTTAGCAGCTATTAATGCTTCTATAAGTAGAGTTAATGAGGTTTTTGAAAATGATATGTCCATTACTTTTGAAATTGTTGCCAATTCAACTATGGTCATTTTTAATGATGCTGCTAGTGACCCGTATTCTGATGCTGCTATTGGTGTTGATGGTGCATGGAGTAACGAACTCCAAACCACTTTAACAAGCACTATTGGTGAAAGTAATTATGATATTGGTCATTTATTAGGTGCAACAGGTGGTGGTGGAAATGGTGGTTGTATAGGGTGCGTTTGTGTAGATAATCAAAAAGGAAGAGGTTATACATCGCCAGCAAACGGAATCCCAGAGACTGATACGTTTGATATTAATTTTTTAGTACATGAAATAGGACATCAAATGGGAGCAAATCACAGCTGGGCTTTTGAGAGTGAAGGTACAGGTGTTAACTCAGAACCTGGTAGTGGAACAACCATAATGGCCTATGCGGGATTAGAAGGCGCAAATAATGTAGAATTAAATAGTGATGATTATTTTCATTACCATAGTATTAAACAGATATTGGATAATTTAAGAACTAAAAGCTGTCAGACTACAGAACCCATAACAAATAACCCGCCCATAGCTAACGCTGGGCCTAATTATAATATTCCAAAAGGAACTGCTTATATTTTAAAAGGAAATGCTACTGATGCTGATGGTGGAGATAACTTAACCTATTGTTGGGAGCAGTTTGATGATGGTGTTGTTAATTTTGAGAATTTTGGACCAGATTTAGTCTTCGGTTCTACAAATAGATCGCTACCGCCATCTGTCTCTAAAGACCGTTTTATACCTAAGTTTGCTAGTGTTGTGGCAGGTAATGTTACACAAACTAATCCTACTTTAGGAAGCGACTGGGAAACGGTATCTACCGTAGCAAGAACTTTAAGCTGGGCATTAACGGTAAGAGATAGAGACCCTTCGGCTGCCACAGGCGCTCAAACTAGTTTTGATACCATGCAAATTACTGTTGAAGATGTTGATGCGTTTGAAATTACAAACCCAGTGTCTTGGGTGCAAAACGAAACAGAAACTATTGCGTGGACTGTTGGCGAAACTAATAATGCCACCATAAATTGCCAGTTGGTTAATATAAAACTGTCTACTGATGGTGGAGTCACTTTTCCAATTAATTTAGCAACTAATGCTCCAAATAACGGTTCGTTTTCATTTACGGTACCTGATATTCCAGATACGTCTAATGCCCGAGTATTAATTGAAGCTGCAGACAATATATTTTATGATGTATCAGATTTTGACTTTTTAATATCTTCTCAGCCAGATTTTTTTATTTCAGATGCCATTTCAACACCATTGGGGTGTAATGAAACCTCTGTAGTTTTTAATTTTGAATATGCTGCTGTTAACGGTTTTTCAGAAAATACCGTTTTTAATGTCTCAGGTCAACCAGCAGGGTCAACGGTAACGTTTTCTCCAACAAACTTAAGCAGTTCTGGCATGGTTACTTTAACAATAAGCGATTTAAATGGCGCTGCTGAGGGCACATATCCACTTATAATTTCTGGAACATCATCGGTAACATCAATTACTAGAAATCAAGATGCTGAGTTGGTTTATTTTATTGGTCAATGTGCCTCTATTGCCAATACTGATTATAATACTAGTATTACATTAGTTCAATTTAATACCATTAATCAAGCGTCTGCTAAGCTTTCGGGATATAGTGATTTTAAAGTGCCTCCAACAATGGTTAATAGAGATAACACCTATAATTTAACTGTAAATGTTAATACCGATGGAGACTTTCTTGTAGGCACGAAAGCATGGATAGATTGGAATCAAAATTGTAGTTTTGATGATCCAGGAGAGGAATACGATTTGGGTACCGCTTCAAATGTTTCTAATGGTATTACTGGAAATATACCATTACCTATTACAATACCTAGTGATGCTAATTTGGGCACTATAGTCATGAGGATAACCACCAAATTTCTTGGTAATACTGGAGATGAATTTCCGTTTGCTTGTGATAACGGATTTGATGGTGAGGTAGAAGATTATGCCCTTAATGTTACGGATGTTTTGATTGATAATGGGGCTGAAGAATTTGGGTTTAAAAATTTAAAGATTTTTCCAAATCCAACAAAGGAAGATGAGTCATTTACATTTACATTAGTTGGACCAACTTCGCGTAATATCACTATTGAAATTTTTGATACATCTGGTAGACTGGTGTACAATAACGAATATAAAGGTGAAGCCAATTTTAGAAAAACAGTCAATGTAGAATCATTAGTTTCTGGTCTGTATATCCTTTCGGTAAGCGACGGAATAAAGCGTATTAATGAAAAAATTATAAAACGATAAACTCTAGAACTATTAGAGTGAATTTTTGATATTGCAGTTTACATCATTTTTTTTAACTATTATAAAACAAATAACGAGGGATTACAGATATGAGACCAGCACTTATTGTTGTTGATATGCAAAAAGCATTTTTTAATGGTAATTGCAAAGTGTCTATGGAAATGGTTTCCCCAGTTATTAATGATGCTATTACCTGTTTTAAAAACCAAAACTTACCTATTATTTGGGTACAAGATATTAATGAAAAGGAGGGTGCTATTTTAGGAACAGAAGGTTTTGAGATAATAGATGGTTTAGACCAAACGGGAAACACGAATTATGTCCACAAACAAAATTTAGATTGTTTTACAAATACCAATTGCTGTGATTTATTGAAAAATCAGGATATTGATGTTGTTTTTATTGCAGGGTTTTGTGCTGATTATTGTGTGCTATCATCATACAAAGGTGCTTTAAAGAATGGTTTTATAGCCGCTATTTTAAAAGAGGGAATTGCAGCCGGTTCTCAAGAAGCTATTAATCATGTTATTATAAATTATGATACAATATCTATTTCTTTACTAAAAAAAATAGTTGCATTGTAATCATAGTATCTATTATTATTTAGCTAAAAAGGTTTTATTTTCCGTTATAGGTATTCATGGTATTGCTCATACCTGCTAGTCCAAAAGATTTTATAAGGTTGTTAGAAACGTCTAATCGTTCCTTTAACTTTTCTTTTTCTTCTGTAGACCATGCTCCTAAAACGTAATCTACTTGCCGACCTTTGCTAAAAGCATCACTAATGCCAAAACGAAAGCGGTTATATTTAGTTGTGTTTAATTTGTCTTGTATATCTTTTAAACCATTATGGCCGCCATCACTACCTTTAGTTTTAACGCGAATACTTCCAAAAGGCAGGTTTAAATCGTCTGTAATAACTAAAAGGTTATCTAGTGGGATATTTTCTTTATTAAGCCAATACAGTACAGATTTGCCACTTAAATTCATGTATGTGCTAGGTTTTAGTAGTATAAAGGTTCTTCCTTTTAACTTATATGTAGATATGTCACCAAGTTTTTCCGTTTTAAAAATTAAATCTTCTTGTTTTGCTAAATGATCTAAAACCTTAAAACCTATATTATGACGCGTGTTTTCGTACTTTTCTCCAATATTACCTAAACCAACAATCAAAAATTTTTTCATAGGATTTTGTTCTTCTACAGTGGTCTTGTTTTTTAAAAAATTGAATATATATTTTAGCATAAAATTTTATGCAAAATAAAAAAAAGCATTCTAAATCCCAGTATTAATTGGGTTAGAATGCTTTATAACTTATTTAATAATTAGCGCTATGGCTATTCTTTAGCTTCTGCTGCTGGTGCTTCTGCTGCATCAGCGCCTTCTGCTGCTACTTCTTCTTCATCTTCTTCATCTTCAACAGCTACTCTAGATGTTCTTATTTGACATACTACTGTAGTATCAGAATGTAAAAATGTGTACTTGTCATTTAATAACTCTGAAACAGCAACTTTATCTCCAATTTTAAGAGGTGTAATGTCTATTTCTATAGAATCTGGTAAATTAACAGGAAGTGCTTTAATACGTAGTTTTCTCAAGTTTCTTCTTAATACACCACCATTTTTAACCCCTTTGGAGTTTCCTGTTAGGTTAACAGGGATGTTTAATGCAATTTCTTTATCTTCAAATAACTGATAGAAATCTACATGTAAAATTCTGTCTGTTACCGGGTGAAATTGAATGTCTTGAAGTACTGCATTTAAAGTTTCTCCGTTATCTAAAGCAATCACAACTGTATGCGCATTAGGTGTGTATACAAGTTTTGAGAATGCTATTTCGGGTGCTGCGAAATGAACTGGCTTATCTCCTCCGTATAATACGCAAGGAACCTGACCAGCATTACGTAAGGCTTTTGTTGCTTTTTTGCCTACGCTTTCTCTTTGAGATCCGTTGATTGTAATTGATTTCATTTAAATTTATTTATTATTGATTATTACTATTTATTTTAAGGCCACTGTTTCCTTTTAAAAATGGAAGCATGGCTTTACATTACAAATTTTGAACTTATTGATTGGTTATTATGTACTTTATCCATAACCTGAGCAAATAAATTAGCACAACTTAATACTTTAATTTTATTGCTTAATGGTTTTACGGGTATAGAATCGGTAACAATTAATTCTTCTAATTTAGAATTTTCGAGTTTATTGTAAGCATCTCCAGATAAAATGGGATGTGTACAAATGGCTCTAACGCTTAATGCACCACGCTCCATCATTAAATCTGCTGCTTTGGTTAAAGTTCCTGCAGTATCTACCATATCATCAACCAGAACTACGTTTTTACCTGTAACATCTCCAATTAATTCCATGTGCGAAATAACATTAGCTTTAGCACGCTGTTTATAGCAAATTACCACATCGCTCTGCAATGCCTTAGAATATGCGTATGCTCTTTTAGAACCTCCCATATCTGGTGAGGCTATGGTTAAATTATCTAGGTTTAAACTTTTTAAATATGGTAAAAATATTGTGGATGCGAATAAATGATCTACGGGTTTTTCAAAAAAGCCTTGAATTTGATCAGCATGTAAATCCATGGTAATTATTCTAGTCGCTCCAGCGGCTTCAAGCATTTTTGCAACCAATTTTGCTGCAATAGGGACTCTTGGCTTGTCTTTTCGGTCTTGCCTAGCCCAACCAAAATAAGGTAATACTGCTGTAATATGTCTTGCAGATGCGCGTTTAGCTGCATCAATCATTAACAACATTTCCATCAAATTTTCTGGTCCAGGATTGGTAGATCCAATGATAAAAATTCGTGTTCCTCTTATAGATTCTTCATAGGATGGCTGAAATTCGCCATCACTATATGTGGATGTAATAACGTTTCCTAAATCTGTGCCAAAAGCTTTAGCAATTTTTTCACCAAGAACTTTACTTTGTGTACATGCAAAAATTTTAGCTTCGGTAATAACAATTGGCATAGTTAACTAGTTGTTTATGAGTGTTAAAACTCTACATTGTTTTTAGAGAGGTGCAAATTTATGCATTTATTTTTACCTAAAAAGTATATTGACCAGTATTTTTATGCTAAATATCAAAAAAAACTATATTTTTGCGGTCTATACTGCTCAAGTGGCGGAATTGGTAGACGCGCTGGATTCAAAATCCAGTTCTTTCGAGAGTGTGGGTTCGATTCCCACCTTGAGTACAAAACCTCTAATAAATTTTTATTTATTAGAGGTTTTTATTTTTTTCAATTTGATTAGTAAAGATCTATTTGAATGATTTAAATACGATTATCTGTAATTTAACTTCCCAAAACGTCTAAATAGCATCAATAATAATTATTGTTTTGCCTTAGATTTAGATTTTCCTTTTTTTCTAGATTTATTAATCGAATCTCTCTTTTTTACAAGTAATTTTTTAGCTTTTAATTTAGCTCTGTTTATAGAATCGATTCTTTTTTTAGAAATTCTTTCTCTTTTTATTTGTGCTTTTTGTGTAGAATCTTTTCTTTTTAAAATGCGTTGTAAAAAGCTTTTAGGTTTTTCTTTATAGGTTGTATTGTTTTTATAGTAAACCGTATCTTTTGTTGTATAATTAATCCATTTCCCTGATTTGAAATTATTTCTGTAAGTGCCTTTCACCTTCATTTTTCCTTGGGCATCATAAATAAAATAATCACCATTTTTTAAACCTTTATTCCAATGGATAAGTGAGTCTAAATTACCGTTTTCGCTCCAGTATTTCCATTCGCCATCCTTAAGCCCATAATTAAAAAAGCCTTGTGCAGCTATTTGGTTAGAACGAAAAAATTTTGAAAAAGACTCGTGCAAAACATTACCACTGGCATTAGCTCTAGATTTATGTATTTTACCAGACTTAAACCAATAATATGTTTTGTATTGATTAAAACTACTAAGTTTTTTTAAAGATACATAGCACTCAATATCAAAACCATTGTCCCGAATAGTTCTCTTTTGAATATCCGATATAAAAGAAAAACACAGGCAGGCAGCCAATAAAAAAAGGATTGATTTTTTCAAGAGTAATTGTATTAAATAAATTAAAATCCAAATTTAGGAAAAACAAAATTAATCATATTCTGACTAACATGAATAAGGTTTTACATTACTAAAAATAAGGTTTTTGTTTCTTAATGATTATGGTCTACAGGTACTTAGTCCATCTCTTGTTTAATATTACTTAGTAAAATTCTAATTTTTCATGCACCTTATCTATTTCTTTATCAATGTAGGCTTGTGCATAGTGTACATACCTATTAAAAGAGCTGCTGGCATAACTATGACCGCTTATTTTACGTACTAAATGCTCTGGCATACCTAAAATAAGGAGTGTAGTTATTGCGGTTCTTCGCATCATATGAGAACTCATTTTATCACAAAAGCGCAATTGATTAACTCCAGTATTTTTGTTAACAATTTTAGTATTGCCTTGCCTTTCTCTAGTCATTTGTATTGGGTTTACAAACCCCGCTTTTTCGCCAATTAATTTTAAACTTCTATTGAAAATAAATAAGCTTATAGACCTAAATACATAAGCTCTAGCAGACTTAGATTTATGTTTTTTAAATATTTCTACTGCATATTGCGGAAGTTTAATAAAACTGTAGGTTTTTGTTTTTTGAGATTTTATTTTTAGGTACCAATCGTTTTCTTGCTCCTCAAAATTTTTATTGGTTAAACCAAAGATATCAGAAAACCGTAAGCCCGTGGTGCAACCAAACACAAATATATCTTTAATCCTTTTTATTGCAGGTGTTAAGCTATCTTCAAAATCTTTATCGTGTATTAAAAATTTTAGCTGTTCTGGAGATAATACAAGAATATCTACCTCTTCTTTTCTCACATAAAATAAACGTTGAAAATCACCTGTATGAAGGTCTTTATCGTATTTTAAATAATTAAAAAATGTACGAATTATCTTTATGTTAGCACCCACATAATTATCATAGCATCCATTTTTATATAAATAATCGGTGTACTTTTTATAGAATTTTTTCCAATAATTCTTTTCAGAAAGGAGCTCCCTTTTATTTAATTTAGAGGCATCGCAAATACGTAATTCAAAATTTGTATTTAGACTAAATTTTTGTAAATTATTTAATGCATACCTATAATTGTTAATGGAACTTTTTGTAATACGTTCTCCGTTTTTTTTGAGACGTTTTCCTGTTTCACTTTCACGAATAAACAGTTGGAATAAAGGTATGATTTCGGTGGTTTTCTTCATAGATTATCATTTTTGTTACCATAAACAAAAACGACAAATCTAACTGAAATTTTTAATATACTACATTTTAGTGATTTTATTAGTGATAAAACACTATCCAAGTAAATCCCATCTCATCAATCTCTAAAACAGTATGATTGTCTTGAAAATTTCTAGCACTTGAGTATTTCCAAATCTATAGCATTGGTTACAAAACCTGCTTCTACGGGATTGTTATGTATATAATCTATTTTTTGTTTGATTACCTTTTAGCTCCATAACTCGATGGGTTTGTTGTGATGTTGCCAAAATTGATATTTGGCATTATTACTTTTCTTTTTGGTTGCTCGC
Source organism: uncultured Algibacter sp. (assembly GCA_947499935.1). Taxonomy (GTDB): domain Bacteria; phylum Bacteroidota; class Bacteroidia; order Flavobacteriales; family Flavobacteriaceae; genus CANMQH01. The sequence goes on from CANMQH010000004.1 coordinate 13,789, forward strand.
TCAAAAAACCATAGCAAATATTCTTTTCTGCTTTCTTGCGGATTATTTTCTATCGATTCTATTACTTTCTTTGCTGTATAACTTTTAAAATCTCTTAATAAACTTGAAGGATCTTCTAATCTAGACCTATAAATTAAATGTACATGACTTGGCATAAAACAATAACAATACAACTCCATACCCTTCTCTTTTCGGCAATAGTTTATACTTTCTGCTAGTACATTAAAATAGATTTGCCTTGTAAAAACATCTAACCAATTTACTGTAGCAAAAGACACAAAATATAAGCCAGATTTATTATTAAATTTATAATTTCTATTCATTGTTCTAAAATACAAAAAGCTTTTATCTTGTTTCTTAATCTTAACTGCCAATCTTTAACGCTACTAGCAAAATGCTAGCAGTAGCGACACGTGTTATCCTAACGGGGAGAATACTAAAAATACTCTCTTTAATGTTATTAATACTTTCTTGCGTGATGCTAAAGCTAGAGTAGCTTATTCGTGATTTTAACTACCACAGAGGTTTTAATACTACATTAGGAACTTCTCTGTTATTTTCCTCATAAACAGCATAACTACTATTTTTCCAATCTCGCTCGTGATATACTAATTCTGATGCTACTGGATTATAATGAATGTAATTTACACGCTGTTCTATTTTTTTATGATTATCTAAAATAACTGGATGAAAGCCATCTTTCCAAACTTTATAATTTGCTCCTTTTTTTACTCGTTTTACAGCATAAGCAAATTTTGCCAATAGCCATTCTCTGCGACTTTCTGGATATTCTTTTATCGTTTTTATAAATTTCTTGGAAGTATGCTTTTTAAAATCTCTAATGATGTCCTGTAATTCGTTATCGTAAGAACTTATTATCATATGAATATGACTACCCATATAAACGTAAGCGTGTACATTTAAGCCTTTATTTTCTATACAATAGTTTAAAGAATCGTCTAGTATTTTAAAATATATTGGACGTATAAATAAATCTACCCAATCTATTATAGTGATTGTTACAAATGTAGGTTCTGCACTATCTATTACTTTATACCTCTGCGACATGGCTTAAAGATAGCTATTGCATTGCAAATGCTAAATTAAATTAGACTCGCTTTACAAAAGCGCGCCAGAGTTACGTTATATGCCGCGCGAGTGGAATCCTTGATTCCTGCTACGGCTAATGTTTACTGGCAGCAGTAAACTAACTAACGCTTTTTACATTATGCAAAAACTCTTATCTTGTTTCTTTATATTACCACTAATTTTGCTATCGCTAACTTATAGTTAGTGACCATAAACTAACTAAAATAATTTAACCGTATTATTATGTTCTTAATCTTAACGCTACTAACTACAAGTTAGCAGTAGCGACACGTGTTACCCTAGCGGGGGACATCGTTATAAAACCTCAAAAGCATTTTTATATAATTTAAATTTTAATCCCGATTTTAAATAATCATCGTTTGTAGTTATGCTTATTATAAAACTAAGAAATGATTTAAAAATCCAAAATCTTTTATTATGCTTTGTTTTCTCTTCTCCATATAAATGCCATTCCCATTTTATCTTTGATGCTCTTTTAATTTCAAAATATCTATGTCCTATATCGATTCCTTTTGGATTCCATAAAGTTAGCACTCCACCATCAAACTCTAAAATCAAAACCTCTTTTGAATCACCTAATTTTACTGACTTTAATTCAAACATGTTACCGTCATATGTCATACCCAAAGACAATCCAAAGAATTTCAGTCTACCATATATTTCTCTTATTTTTTGATTTTTAAAATCCTTAATAAACTTTTCCATTAGCATAACTATGGTATTAATTTTACTGCTTCTCCAATTTTAATAGCCCTACTTTCTGTATAAATTTGGACTGCTCCAGAATGACCTCCTTTTATACCACCAACATATATTCTTGTACCAGCTGGAATTTCAAAAGTACTTAATTTTGTTGCTGCATTATTATATAATTTCAAATTATTAATTGCAGCATTTGAATTTGTAATTAGAGGCTTAGTACCTGCTGAGAAAAACCAAGCTCCTCCTTCATTAGCTCCTTCTCCCCAAACCCTATAAACAGTCGTTTTTTCTTTTGTTACGAAAGAAGTGAATTTCCCACCAGTAAAATTAACAGCTTGTTTTCTAGCAGAACTTGAAGCTAACTGTCCTCCTGAAAAAGCTGGACCTCTAGTTTTAGCAGCTTTTGCAGGTAATCTACCCGTAGCATATAAAAGACTTGCTTCTCCTAAAGTATGAACTCCTTGTTTTATAAGACCCATTCTTGTCTTATAATCATTTACATGCTCACTTCTATTGGCTATTAAAGCCACTTTCATTTGCGGGTTTTCAAAGGATTCTATTAGGTTATCAAACTCTTGAGCAAGTTCCTTATCATAATAACTCATAGTTGCTTTATCATCATAAAGCTGAAGGACTAAACTAGTAAAAGCAAATTGCGATTTTTCATCTACAGTTTTTGCACCATCTTCCATAGTGGAAGTAGCATGCTTGGTTCCAGCAGATAAGGATTCCATAACAACATCTAGCGACTTCTCATTCGCTTTAATTGTAAAAAGCACTGCTTCTTGGTCAACACCTCTATTTCCATGCTTTTCAAGTAATTCAGAAGCTAATTTTTCAGCTTTGACAATGTCATCATCTCCACAATTTCCATCAGGACAGTCACCTAATGGGTCATTAAATATTATTGGGTTATTTCTAGAAAAAGCATACGGGCTCTCCCAAGCAGTTTTAACAGGGTCTCTTGTTAGCCACCTTCCTATCCTTGGGTCATATGCTCTAAAGTATGTAGTATAGCTATTCCCTTCCCCCTTAACTTCATCATCTTTCTCCATACCATTAAACCCATATCTATAGTAACTACTTGACCCCGAGCGGTTTGGGAGCAAGCTTCCAAAGGGATAGTAATCAAAACTCCCGAAATACCAATATATATAAGAACTTAGCGGCTTTTTTTTAGGACTGATAATTACCATATTAGGCTTTTATAGCACCTTTTTTTGCCATTAAATAGTCAAAAAATACATGATAAAAATAAGGTTTTATTTTTACTATTAAAAACTCTGTTTTTTTTAAATGGCATATTAAAAATGGTGAAATACTAGCTGCCAAAAAAACACCTAAACGGCAAAACAAAAAACGTTAAAAGACAAGACTAAAAACCATAAAAAGGTATTAAACCAAAATCTCGCTAAAAAAGCGGGATTAGATTAACTTACAATGTTGAGTGCGTCTTACAGACTTCGCAAAATTGGGTTTCACTAATAATTACAAATCTTTTAGCATTTTAGCTTACCTTTTAAGCTTAGCTATACCGATAATTTGTTAAATTTGCTATCATTTTGAAATGACGTCATGATAGATAAGATAAAAGAACTTATAGCAGAAGCCGAAGCTTTTAAAGCTCAAACCAAAGAAGAGGTAGAAACTTTCCGTATAAAATATTTAGGCAAAAAAGGGTTGTTAAATGACTATTTTGCAGAATTTAAAAATGTAGCCAAAGATCAAAAAAAAGAATTTGGTCAAACCATAAATAAACTCAAAAAAACGGCTGAAGATAAGGTTACTATTTTAAAAGCCGAACTAGAAAGTAACGAGGAAATAAAAGGTGTTTATGGCGATTTATCTCGTCCTGGAGAACCGGTACAAATTGGTGCCCGCCATCCTATTTCTATTGTAAAAAATCAAATTATAGATATTTTTTCTCGTATTGGGTTTAATGTTAGTGAAGGCCCAGAGGTAGAAGATGATTGGCATAATTTTACAGCGCTAAACTTGCCAGAATATCACCCTGCCCGCGATATGCAGGACACCTTTTTTATTCAAACCAATCCCGATATTTTATTGCGCACACACACCAGTTCTGTGCAAGTACGTTACATGGAAAATAACAAACCGCCTATTAGAACTATTTCTCCCGGGCGTGTGTATAGAAATGAAGCTATATCAGCACGTTCGCATTGTTTCTTCCATCAAGTAGAAGGTTTATATATTGATACCGATGTAAGTTTTGCTGACTTAAAACAAACATTACAGCACTTTACGACCGAAATGTTTGGAAAAAGCAAGATTCGTTTGCGCCCATCATATTTTCCTTTTACAGAACCCAGCGCAGAAATTGATGTGTACTGGGGACTAGAAACCGAAACCGATTATAAGATTACAAAAGGTACAGGTTGGTTAGAAATTGGTGGCTGTGGTATGGTAGACCCTAATGTGCTTGAAAATTGTAAAATAGATTCTAAAGAATACTCTGGATTTGCTTTTGGTGTTGGTGTAGACCGTATTGCTATGCTATTACATCAAATAGGTGATATTCGATTATTGAGCGAAAATGATGTTAGGTTTTTGGAGCAGTTTAAGAGTGTACTCTAGTAATATTTATACTTGTGAACTAACTTTTTTACCAAAGAATCATTTATAAATGTATTTTCTTCTATGACATTATTTTTATTGTCATAGATATAGAAAATAGTTTTCTTATGTTCTATTTCGGGAGTTATAATCTCCCTTTCAATTAACCGTTTTTTGTAATCATATTTATTATTTGTAATCAATATTATTTCCCATTTCTTGTTTTTATAATTTTTATGGTGTTGGGTATATTTAACTATTTCATCTTCATGATATATAAATTCATCCAGATAAGATAATTTTCCAGCAATGTCATATATTTTTATTTTACTAGGCTTTTTATTGCTGTTATAACTGAATTTCATTCTTAGAATGTAGTCATCATTTTCAGAAGGTAAGTTTCCGATTTTATGAATAACTCGCGTAAGCTGTTGGTATTTATTGTATTTAAATTCTCTTATGAATTTAAATGTCTTATCAGAAGATGTACTTGAGTTAATAAAAGCTTTATTTCCGTTTTTATTATATACATAATGGTTTAAATAAAATAACTTTCCAAATCTAAATAAATTTGATTTTTTCAAATATCCCTTTGAGTTATACTCATAAATTATATGTTCATATAATTCACCATTGTCTAAACTGTTAATTTTTTCTTGAATCGATTGAGTAAACCTATATTTGGTATTATCTACTTTAAAACTTAACTCCTTTATTATTTTACCACTTCTGTTATAAAATATTTTTTTAAACATAATAGAATCTTTACTCTTTAAGTCAACAGAATAAATAGACTTTTCGTTTATTGAATTTTCCAGTATAAGTTTAACATTACTATTTATGTTTAGTTCAAGATTTCTATTTACACCTATTTGGGGGTATAATTGAGTTGATAAAAGAAGAAAAAAAAGAAAAGGAGAAAATTTTAAGGTCATAATTTATTAATTTGCAGAGGTATTTGAAGTTACATTACTATTAATTCATTTTTACTTAAAGTTCTTCTTATTTTTGCAATTTGAATCATCATTTAATGAAAAAAGACATCCAAATCCCAAAAGTTGAAGACGTTTACATTACTATAGTAAACGAATATAATACTATTTATAAAACCCAAGATTGGAACGCCTACATTATTAACGATAAGGATGTAGATATAGAAATGGTACTTATTGTTACTAGTGGCTATTCTAAAAAGAAAACAACCTCGGTGTTTAGAAAAAAACTAGACAAGCTTCCTAAAAAGAGTTATGCTAAAATAGAATTAATGCAAGAACCTCTGTTTGCTTTAAATAACACCTTTAAGGTTTCTTTTTTTGAGGGGAACACCATGTTTGATAAAACCTATTTATTTAGAAAAAACACGGTTAATCTTAAGGCTTTGCAAACTATTCCATTAATGGATGTTAAGGGTGTTTTGGTTAAATAAATATTCTGCTTTTATAATTAGTAGTTCTTTGCGTTAGGGATTGAGCGATTGTTGGAGCTCCTCGAAGAGAGCGACTCGCGAAAGCCCGACCCTTGGGTAACGCCCAAAATATAACTATTACTAATCTAGCTTATCGGTTAATTTTTTAAATACTTTTTTAGGATTTTTATTATCGTATAAAATCTCGTAAACGGCATCTATTATTGGTAACTGCGTTTTTTTATTGTTTTTTTGATTTAGCAAATGAGCACTTTTTGTAGCGTAGTAGCCTTCGGCAACCATATTCATTTCCATTTGTGCAGATTTTACTGTGTACCCCTTACCTATCATGTTACCAAACATGCGGTTTCTAGAAAAAACAGAATATCCTGTAACTAACAAATCGCCCAAATAGGCTGAGTTGTTTATGTTACGTTTCATTTTATGCATTTTCTTTATAAAACGTTTCATCTCTCTAATGGCATTACTCATTAGTACACTTTGAAAGTTATCGCCGTAACCCAAACCATGCGCAATACCAGCGGCAATAGCATATATGTTTTTAAGCATTACAGCATATTCTACACCAATAACATCGTCGCTAGTTTTGGTTTTTATGTAGTCGCTAGATAGGTTTTTGGCTATGTATGTTGCTTTTTCTTCGTCGGAGCATGAAATGGTTAGGTACGAGAGGCGCTCTAAAGCAACTTCTTCGGCATGGCATGGCCCTGCAATTACAGCAATATTATGGTATGGTATTTTATAAGCTTCATGAAAATGTTCGCCAACCAATAACCCTGTTTCGGGCATGATGCCTTTTACCGCAGAAACAACAATTTTATTTGAAATATCGATATTTAGTTTTTCTAATTCGCCATACATAAAGGCTGATGGAATAACAAATATTAAAACATCGGCATAATCTGCAATCTCATTAATATCGTTACTTAATTTTAACTGCTCTAAATGAAACTCTACCGAACTTAAATAATTTGGATTATGCTGTTCTTTTAGTAAATGCTCTTTAGTATATACACTGCGCATGTACCAACCAATGTTATCTAAATTTTCACTTAGCATTTTTACAATAGCTGTTGCCCAACTTCCTGCGCCAAAAACCGCGTATTTTAAAGGTTTACCCATAAATTATTAATCGATTATACATCAAAAATACACAAAAAAATATTCATGTTAAAACAAGTAAATATTTAGTAATTCCATTTTTGGCACGCGTTTTGAAATACAGTTTCCAGAACCCTTTAAATGCAGATGATATGAAAACTCTAAAATTACTTTTAAGCTTTGCGATAACAGCAACTCTTTTTACGTCGTGTTATACAGAAGTTGAAATAAATGATTTTGATGATGCTCCAGTTTCGTTAAATGAAGTATTATCGTCTTACGATTTATGGTACGTAGATATTAATGCTACACAAGGTTTTGGAGAAACACCATTTTTACAAAAAGCCTTTACTATTTCGTTTTTAGATGGTGTTTTATATGCTAATAATAATATTGCTGGGCTAGGAGATAATGGTAATGGTTTTGGTATAGACGTAGGTCGATATGATACCCTTGATATTGTTTTAGATGTAGAACATGATATTGATGGTTTTGAAACTTTTGATGTATTTGAAGTTGATAGCAATACGATAGAATTGTATAACCCTAACAATGATACATCATACTTTTTAGACGGTTTCCAACGTAATAATTTTGATTACGACTTTGTATTCTATGACAATATCCATTATTTTTTACAAGAATATGAAGCTTGGGAAAAGACCTTTACAAGTCAATTTGGAGCTATTAACGAGTTTGATAACGAAAACTTTTTACAATTCTTAGCTGGCGGAAATGACTCTACTTTTAGAAGTTCTCAAGATACCAATGGTACAACAGCTAATAATTTAATATGGGATTACACAGGGATTTATGGTGTAGGAGATGTAGCTGGTGATTCGCTTTTAAAAACTTTAACATTAGATTATGACTTCTTAGATAATGAATTTTTTGAATTAACCGTTATTAATGATAGTACAATAGAATTGTTTCACCCAAGGTCTGAAACAGTATATGAATTTCGAGGTAGAGGTTACATCCAGTTCTTAAAAACAACGGATGAAAAAGATAAAAAAGTTACAAAAAAAGACAAGAAACGTAAATTTAGAAAAGATAGAGTTGCAAACCCAAGAGAAAATACTAGGGTTTAATACAAAAAACAGTGAGAAATCACTAAAAATTTTGGTTGGTTAGTTAGTTTAGAAACCGTTTAAAGCGTCTTGCTTTAAACGGTTTCTTTTTTGATTAGTATTTTTTTAGATTAAAATGTGACCAATAGGTAACTAACTGTGTCTAAGACACAAAGGGTTTGATTTTTATATCATAAATAATAATAACTCCAAGAGTTATTTTGATTCACAAAAGATGTTACTATGAAATTTTATGGGAATACTATGAAGAAATTCTCAAATAAAATACAGATAGAACACCTAACATAGACTAAACATAAGAACATTTTAATAGCGTATTATGTTTTGAGAAAAGCTAGCCTTATGGTTAGCTTTTTTATTTTTTAAAAACAAATTACTTGTAAAAATTCATTTCGTCCAGATATTTCCAAACATGCTGTGGCAGTAAGGGTTGAATATTTTTACTGTTTTTTATAGCATTTCTAATTAATGTCGAAGATATACCCATTATTGGTGCATCAATAAGGTGTATTTTTTTATGCCCATTAAATTGAGTATCTACTTTATTTTTAGATATTCTTGGATAAACATAGATATGATGATTTTCTAAAATGAGTTCGTAGTTTTTCCACTTATGGAAACTTTTTAAATTGTCTTCGCCCATAATTAATGAAAACTCATAATCAGGATGTTTTTCCTGCAAATGCGCAAGCGTATTAATAGTATAATTAGGCTGTGGCAAATTAAACTCAATATTACTAGGCGCTAATTTATCATAATCTTTTGTTGCCAAATAAACCATTTCTAGGCGTTGATGATTATCCAATAAACTTGTTTTCTTTTTAAATGGATTATGAGGCGTTACTACAAACCAAATTTGGTCTAAATCGCTATACTCGGCCATATGATTGGCAATCACTAAATGCCCAATATGTATGGGGTTAAAAGAACCAAAATACAATCCTACTTTCATGACTAAGCGTTTATAAAATCACTAACTTGTTTTTGCGCTTCTGCAAGTGCATCTTCCAAATTATCGTTAACCACAATAGTATCAAATAAAGGCGCTGTAGCTAATTCTGCCGATGCTTTAGCTACACGCATGTTAATCTTATCTTCAGTTTCTGTTTTACGCTTTTTTAAACGAATCTTTAGTTCATCAATACTTGGGGGCTTTACAAAAACTGCTAAAGTTTGGTCTGGGAATTTACGTTTTATACGTAAGCCTCCAGAAACATCTATATCAAAAATAACATTTTTACCTTTTGCCCAAATCCGCTCAACTTCGGTTTTTAATGTTCCATAAAAATTATCTCTGTAGACTTCTTCCCATTCTAAAAATGCATCATTTTTAATATTATCTTTAAATGCTTTAGCAGACAAAAAATAATAATCTTTTCCATCTACCTCATCACCACGAGGGGCTCTAGATGTTGCAGAAATAGAAAACTCTAAATCTAAAGCTTCAATGTCTAAAAGATGTCTTACTATGGTTGTTTTTCCAGAACCAGATGGTGCCGAAAACACAATGAGTTTACCTTGATTTACTTGTTTATCCATGGCTTAATTTTACTAAAAAACTTGGATTTGGTATTGGTTGAAAGAAAAATAATTTTTAAAGTACATTCAGTAATTGTTCTTTTATTTTTTCTAACTCATCCTTCATCTGTACTACCAATTGTTGCATGGGTGCATAATTACTTTTAGAACCAATAGTATTAATTTCTCTACCCATTTCTTGACTAATAAAACCAAGTTTTTTACCATTAGAATCTTTAGAGTTTATAGATTCGGTAAAATAATTTAAATGGTTATTAAGACGTACTTTTTCTTCAGTAATATCAAATTTTTCTATATAGTATACAAGTTCTTGTTCAAATCTATTTTCGTCGTACTTTTCTTTTAATTCCTCTACACCCTTTCTTAAACGTTCTCGAACACTTTCAACACGCTCTGGGTCCATGGCTACAACTTGCTCTAACACTTCGTTTATAGTAACAATACGGTTATTAAAATCCTGCTCTAAGACCTTGCCTTCGTTTAATCGGTAATTTATTAAGTCGTTTGTAGCGTTATTAATTTCATTTTCAATGGCTTCCCATTCGGTTTCATCAATCTCTTCTCTTACGGTATTTAGCGCATCTGGAAAACGAACAGCCATTTTTAAAAGCTCGATATCGTTACCACTTACAACATCTTTTAATTGCGACATATACTGTTTTACCACGGGTGTATTAATTTGTGTAGATGTATCTTCGGCAGTGGCCTCTACATAAATAGAAAAATCGACTTTGCCTCGCACTAATTTATCTGCCAAAATCTTTCTTACAGATAATTCCTTTTCTCTATAAATTGAGGGCATTCTAGCATTTAAATCTAAGTTTTTACTGTTTAGAGATTTAAGCTCGATAGTTATTTTTTTTGTGGGCAATTGCAAAACAGATTTTCCGTAACCTGTCATAGAATATATCATATAGTACTGGATTAAGTTACACAAAGGTAAATAAAAAAATTCTTGAAACTATTTATGGCAATAACAACTCTGCAAGGCCTTTGGTTATTATGTTTTTAATTAAAAATTAAAAACACTTTATTATCCAATAGAGCAGATAAAACTTATAAACCTATGTTAAAAAAGCACTTTAAGTCGCTTTAAGTGGTTTTTAAAATAATTAATAAATACTTTTGTTTATACCTATTAAAACTCAACAATGAAAAATATAAAATATATAGCTATTGTATTACTAAGTGCTTTAACGATATTGGCTTGTAAGGATAACGCATCAGAAGCTAGTAAGGCAACAAGCAATGTTACAAATTTAGACAACGATAAAATACCTCAAAAAAAAATAGATAGCTTAGTCGCCAATCCACCATCAGGCATGTTATGGATTCCTAGCGGAACCTTTCTACAAGGTGCAGTAGCACAAGACAAAACGGCCATGAGTCACGAAAAACCGCAACACCCTGTATCTGTTGATGGTTTTTTTATGGATATTACAGAAGTAACTAATGCTGATTTTTCAAAATTTATTAATGAGACGCATTATATAACCGTTGCAGAACGAGAAATTGATTGGGAAGAAATGAAAAAACAACTTCCCGAAGGTACACCAAGACCTCATGACAGCATTATGCAACCTGGTTCACTTATGTTTAAAAAGGCTAAATCTACATTACCTAATTTATATGATTTTTCTCAATGGTGGCGTTGGTCTATAGGTGTAAACTGGAAACATCCTAGTGGTCCTGAAAGTACTATTGAAGGTAAGGATAACCATCCTGTTGTACATGTTTGTTTTGAAGATGCCTTGGCGTATTGCAAATGGGCAAACAGACGCTTACCAACCGAAGCTGAATGGGAATATGCAGCTAGAGGTAACAAAACAAGCACCACCTTTTTCTGGGGCGATGATGCTTCTCAACTTTCTAAAATGGTAAATAGCTGGGAAGGCGAATTTCCTGTTAAAAATACTTTAGAAGACGGTTTTGAAAGAACAGCACCTGTAAAAACCTATTTACCAAATGATTTTGGACTTTATGATATGGCTGGTAATGTTTGGGAATTTACATCAGATTGGTATAATATTAAATATTATGAAGAACTTGCCGCTAATAATGCAACCATTATAAATCCGCAAGGACCTGATAAGGCATACAATCCTAGCCTACCTTATTCGCAAGAAAAGGTTATTAAAGGAGGGTCTTTTTTGTGTAGCGATTCGTATTGTGCAAGTTATAGAATATCGTCTAGAATGGGAACCAGCATGGACTCTTCTGCAGAACACATAGGTTTTAGAACGGTAGCTACTTCGGACATGTTATTAAAATAGTAAAAACACTTTGATTAAGGCTGTTTTTAACAAAATTCAGCCTTAATTTTATCGACAATAGTCTGCGCTAATTTTTCTTTACTTTCTATGGTCCAGCCAGCTACATGCGGAGATAATAACACATTGTTAGCATCAATTAAATATTGAAATGCTTCTGGCAGTGTATTAGAAAATAAATTTTCGAATGATGCTTTTTCGTATTCTAGAACATCTAGTCCTGCTCCTAAAATCTTACCAGATTTTAAAGCCAAAACTAAATCTTTGGTAACAACACTTTTGCCTCGTGCTGTATTAAAAAACCAAAATGGTTTAGCAAATTGATTAATAAATGTTGCATTAATCATATTTAGAGTTAATGGTGTTTCTGGAGTATGAAGACTCACAACATCTACTTCATCTTGAAATGTTTTAAGCGATACTTGTTGGGCATTTAAATCGCCAATATTACCTTTAATATCATAACACAAGACTGTAACATCAAACCCGCTAAGTTTTTTAGCAAAAGCTTTACCCATATTTCCATAACCAATAAGTCCAATGGTTTTTCCATCTAACTCTATACCACGGTTGTCCTCTCTTAACCACATGCCCTGTCTTACTTCGTTATCGGCTTTATTCAATTTATTCAATAAGGACAATAGCATACCAAGTGTGTGCTCACCAACAGCATTTCGGTTACCTTCTGGAGCTGAAATTAAATGTATCCCTTTACGTTCTGCATAATCACAATCTATGTTTTCTAAACCCGCACCAACACGCCCAATAAATTTTAGCTTTTTTGCAGCATCAAGAAATTGTTTATCTATAGTAAAACGGCTTCTTAAAACAATACCATCATAATTATGAATTTTTGCTTCAATATCTGATTTAGACGATGTATAGTCTTCATCATTTATATATCCTAAAGTATTAAGTTGATTAATAAGTAAATCGTGATTTGTATCTAGGTGAAGAATTTTCATGAATTAAAAATTATAGTATTTTCTATATCAGTACATTTTAAAAATCTAATAACTTATATATTCTGTTTTTAAAAAGTAATTTACAATAGCCTCTTTCATTAAAACACTTTGTTCTCCAGCTTTTAAATGTGGTAATTCTTCTAAGACTTTATAATGAGGCCAACCATCTTCATCTACAAAATCTAACTCATAATACCCATATGGTGTTAGTAGTTTACAAATGGCAATATGCATCAAATCTAGCTTTTGGTCTTTTTTAAATGTCTTTTCTAATTGACCAAGTTCCTGTACGCCAATTAAGTATATAATCGCATCTAAATCTAAAGTATCGCCATCTGCAAATTGATCTGATAATTGCTTAACAACCAGTGCCCAACGCTCTTTTAATTGTTCGTCTCTAGACATATAATATTATTCAAGGTTTACATTGAAAAGTTCAAAGTTAACAAACATCATTCTCAGTTTATGGTTAATCGCCATCTAATTAAGAATTTATTATATATTTACAAAAAACTAGTCGCATGGGTGTTATCGATATTGTTTTAGGAGCATTAATATTATTTGGACTTGTTAGAGGTTTTATGAAAGGGCTTTTTGTTGAAGTAGCCTCTTTAGTTGCTTTAGTCGCCGGAGTTTATGGAGCCATCCATTTTAGTAATTTTGCTGCCGAATTTTTGCAAACTAAAACCGAATGGAACGAAAAAACCATTAACATAACAGCCTTTGCTATAACTTTTGTTGTTATTGTTTTAGCCATTGGGCTTGCTGGAAAAGCATTAACTAAACTAGCTGATTTTGCAGCTTTAGGGATTATAAATAAGCTAACTGGTGGTGTTTTTGGAGCACTAAAAATTGCCTTAATATTAAGTGTGCTTTTAAATATTTTTGATAGGTTGAATAACACCATCACGTTTATGGACGATGATACTAAGCAAAATTCTGCGCTTTATAAACCCGTAAAATCATTAGTACCCATGATTTTTCCTAACCTGCTAAATCCTAAAGAAGGACAATCAACTTCAAAAGACAATGAGATGTAATTATTAAGAAAAGTGACTTAAATTTTAAACATAAGCCACTCTTCCTAACTATATAATTAAAGCATTTCTACTTTACCAGAAGACAATAAATAAACGCCTCCTGCAATTTGTATATCTCCGTTAGCTTCCATCTCTTTTAAAATAGGGCTACGCTCTTTAATGCGTTCTATAGTAAGTTTTACGTTATTTTCTACGGTTTTTGCTACAAAGGCTTTATTTGTAGAATTTAATTCTCCATCTACTTCATCTGCACTCTTTTTTACTGCTGGTAGAATATTGGATAGCATGTCTGTGATATTACCAAGTTCTACACCATCGCAAGCAGCTTTAACTGCGCCACAACTTTCATGACCTAGTACTAAAATTAATTTGCTACCAGCTACTTTGCAAGAGTATTCTAAACTTCCCAAGATGTCTGTATTCTCAAAATTACCTGCAACTCGAGCAACAAAAATATCGCCAATAGCCTGGTCTAAAACGGTCTCAACAGGTACTCTAGAGTCTATACAGGATAATACAACAGCCTTTGGATACTGTCCGCTTACGGTTTGCGATACTAACGCCGAATTATCAACAGCTTGCATATTATTATCTATAAACCTCTTATTTCCTTTTAATAAATCCTCTAAAACACTAGAGGGACTTAAATCTTCTTGTATACGTTTTGTAATTGCTATATTTTTCATCTTTATCTTATATTTAATTACTTTTTCTATTTAATTTAATCCATTCCAGACACCCATTAAAGGTATCAAAAATTTGTTTTTCGGGAACTAAATCTGGAATAATATCTATGCGCTCCATCATATATTTTGGTTGTTGTTGTAAACCCACAAATAATATTAGTTCTTCATTTTCAGTAAGGTCATACAGCATATCTTCCATAGCATAAAGCCCAGATTGATCCATGTATTCCATTCTATCTAATCTCAAAATGACTGTTTCTGCTGTTTTTGGTAATTGAGATTTAAGTTGTAAAAAGTCTCCTGTAGAACCGAAAAACAAAGGTCCATTTATGTGTTTAATGAATATTTTGTCATTTAAGTTACTTGGTAAATTGGTTTCATCATCCCAAGGCTCTTCTTCTAATTGCGTTACAGTAGATTTTTTTCCTAAGTAATCTCCAGCTTTCTTCATAAAAATTAAAGACGCCAGAACTAGGCCTATACCTACGGCATATACTAAATTCCAAAAGGTAGAAAGTAGTAATACAACAATCATAATAAGAACTTCTGAACTTAATTTTAAAGGCCCTATAGAAATATCTTTTGGTAAGCTTGGTATGGCTTTTAGGCCTTTATAATCCATAACACCAATACCTACGGTAATTAGAATTCCTGAAAGCACAGCTGCTGGTATTTTTGAAGCAATTGGCCCTAAACCAAGTAAAATAGTTAACAATAATAAACTAGCTATCATACCAGAAAGTTTGGTTTTACCTCCAGACGATATATTAATTACTGTTCTTATTGTAGCTCCTGCCCCTGGAATGCCACCAAAAATAGACGCAATGCTATTTCCTATACCTTGCCCAACAAGTTCTTTATTTGGTTTGTGCTTGGTTTTTGTCATGTTATCTGCAACCACACTAGTTAGTAAAGAATCTATAGCGCCAAGTAATGCTAAAGTTAATGCTGTAAATATGTATGGCGTTATATTGTTTAGCTGGAAGCCTGTAAAAATCTCTAGATTTGGTATAGGTAAACCACTAGGGATTTCGGCAATATGCTTATAATCCAATTTGCATAGTATTGCAATTGCCGACATGACTATTAAAGCCACTAGAGTACTAGGAATCGCTTTAGTTATTCTTTTAAAACCATAAATAATTATAATCGTACCCATAGCCAGCATGAGTTCTAACCAATTTATATTTTGAAGCGCTCTGGGAAGAATTTTTAAAGTCCCCCATACACCAGAAGTTTCTCTTGCCGCTAATGTTTTTGCTTCATCTAAAATTTCTAAATCATTTATTGTATTGACTTTTAATACCGCTTTATTATAATCCTGAAGGTTTAACGCCTCGCCAGATTTTTTATTTTTTATTTCATTTATATGCCTATTAAAAACAACTTGCTCTACTTGAGGCTTAAACTTATCTACATAGTCTACATCAGCTTTAGAGTAATAACCAATAGAAGGTAAAATTTGTGTCACTAAAATAATAACGCCTATGGCTGTCATAAACCCAGAAACTACAGGGTATGGTATGTACTTTATGTATTTACCTAAACCTAGAAGACCTAAACCTACTTGAAGCAAACCTGCAAAAAGAAATACCGTTAAAATTATTGGCAAAGCCTTATTAATATCGCCATTATTTGTGGCTATAATACTTGCTATAACAACCATACTTACAGCCGTCATTGGAGCTGTTGGCCCAGAAATTTGCGTATTGGTACCTCCAAAAAGTGCTGCAAAAAAACTTATAAAAATAGCACCGTATAATCCCGCTGCTGGCCCAAGACCAGAGGATACTCCAAATGCTAAAGCTAGGGGCAATGCAATTATTCCAGCAGTAATTCCGCCAAAGGCATCACCTTTTATATTAGAAAATAATTTTTTCAAAAGAAATGATTAAATGATGTTACTTAACTTTATTTAGTTTGAAAAACTCTATATAACTATCTGGGTTTTCAACTACGCCTCGCTCTGAGACTAATTTAATATCTATATTTCTTTCTTTGGCCTTAAATGCAAAATCGTCAAGAATTTCAATAATATCATTATCTAAATATCTTGTTTTTCTTACGTCTAGTTCTAAAAACGAATTATGTGGCAAGCTATCTAACTCTTTAAGTATAGCACCTTTATTAAAAAAGGTAACCTCTTCTGCTAAAGTCATTTTTAATTTACCATCATTAACATCTTCACCTTCTTTATGAAGAAAATGAGAGTTTTGAAAACTTTTAATTAATATAACAACAATACCTACAGCTAGTCCTAAACCTATGCCCCACAATAAATCGATAAAAACTATACCAACCACCGTCACTACAAAAGGAATCCATTGTTTCCAGCCTAAATTAAACATGGTTTTAAATGTTGACGGTTTAGCTAATTTATATCCAACAATAAATAAGATAGCGGCTAAAACCGATAAAGGAATCATATTCAATAATTTCGGAATAATAATTACAGATATTAATAACAAAAAGCCATGGATGATAGCTGCTAATTTTGTTCTTCCTCCGGATTGAATATTTGCAGAACTTCTAACAATTACTTGGGTGATTGGCAAGCCTCCTATGAGGCCAGAAATAATATTTCCTGTGCCTTGTGCTAATAATTCTCTATTGGTTGGAGTTACATTTTTGTGAGGATCGAGTTTATCTGTTGCTTCTACACAAAGAAGCGTTTCTAATGACGCTACAAGAGCAATAGTAAAAGCCGTAATCCAAATTTGCGGATTACCAATAGCTTTGAAATTTGGAAAACTGAACTGACCCAAAAAACCATCAAAATTCTCTGGTACAGGTACAGAAACCAAATGCTCTTTTGTTATACTAAACATACCGCCTTGGGCTAAAATATAAAATACAATCCCTATAACTACGGCTACCAAGGGCCCTTGAACGAGTTCGAAAATTCTACCCTTTTTTGATAACACATTAGACCATAAAATTAATATGGCCATGGCAATTATAGCTACCGTTGTGGCACCAATACTAACATTACCACTTATTAAGGCATTTATTGCTTTCAAAAGCTCGGAGAGAGTATTTTCGCCATCTATTTGAAGAAATGCTAAATCTCCCTGAGGATCTTTATCCATACCAAAAAAATGTGGTATTTGTTTTAAAATTATTATAATTCCAATACCTGTGAGCATGCCTTTGATGACTGATGATGGAAAGTAATAAGCGATAACACCAGCTCTTAATAAACCAAATACTAATTGAATAACACCGCCTAAAACCACAGCAACCAAAAAGTTTTGGTATCCACCTAAAGCCGTTATTGCTGTTAGCACAATTGCTGCTAAACCAGCAGCTGGGCCACTTACACCAATATTAGAGCCACTAAGAGCTCCAACAATAATACCTCCAATAATACCAGCAATGAGCCCGGAGAATAAAGGCGCTCCACTGGCTAAAGCAATACCTAAACATAGCGGTAAAGCAACAAAAAATACGACAATACTAGCAGGAAGGTCACTTTTTAAATATTTAAACATAAAGTAAACAGTTTTATAATCTTTACGTGAAGCAAAGATTTAATTTATAAGAAATGTAATATGTATTAACAATTGATTTAAAAAATCAATTTAGGAGGAGGGAAAGCTCGTTTAATATGAGGTTTTGTATAATAACTTAAGCCTTGTTCTAAAGGTTCTTTTTCGTACTCTATATCGTTACTTTGTAAAGTGTTTTTAATCTCTAACAAAACAAAATCGATGTCCTTATTCTTTTCTTGTTTATTATCTTTTTCTTCATCTGATATACTATAAAATATAGACATATCAATTGAATCATCCAAAAAAGTTATAACCGTAGGCATAACCATAATTAGGATAAATATTGAAGATAATAAGAAAACAAATACGTTTTTCAACATTACAATTTAGTATTCATGATGCTTAAAGATAATATTTTTGTTAGATATTAATCATGCTTAGTTCAACATTTTAATGTCTTTGTCTGCGATCCAACCCGTTTTACCATCAGATAGCTTTATTTTTTTCCAATCATTATACGCTTCTAGAACCTGCACTTTTGTGCCTGCATGAAGCCTAAAAGACTCTTTACTTTTAACATTAGGGTCACTTTTTACTTTACTTTCTTGGGCAAATACAATTGCTGGCGTATTATTTTTATCTAAATTATATTTATGAAAAGCAAAGGCTAAACTTATAAAAACTAAAATTAAGGCCGTGATACTACCAATAAAAGCTAAACGCTTATAAAATGTAGAATACACAAAATAATAAACTAAAAACAGTATTACAAAGCAAAACACAAGACCTACGGAAAATTTTGCCCAACCATCAAAAGACATTTTGTTTGTCGTCGATTTTAAAAATTTAGAAAAACCAACCTCAGGAATAATATCTATAGCATCTACAGTCATGTTTCTAGCAAATACTACATTATTTTTTAAATCTGTATCATTAGGTTTTAATTGAAGTGCTTTTTCATAATAATATATACTTGGAGCAACATTGCTTAATTTATAATTTGCGTTAGCCAAATTAAAATATAAATCTGCTGAGTGATTTCCGCTATCTAAAATCTGAGTATATACATCTATAGCCTCGGCATATTTACCATTATTATAGAGCGCATTTGCTTTTTCGAACAGGTCTTGGTTTTGAGTGAACGCACTTGTACTCAATAAAAACAACACCATATAGAACATGTTTTTAATCATAACTTAACGTGCTTGTTTATCTATTAAAGCAATGGTCTTTGCTGCTTTATTGTAATCTTCTTGCATAGTTACAATATCAAAAGGTGTATATCTAGCTAATTCACTACTTTGTAATATTGCGCCAAAATCTTGTATTACACGATCATCAACCTGCCTTGCTTTTAATAAATTATTGATTTTATCTTTACTTAAATCTTTAGTCTCTATATTTAATTTAGCTTTCAAATAATTGTGTAAAGCTTTTTCTAAAGCAATATAAAAGGCTTCCTTTTTACCTAAAGATTTTTTTGCAGTACTTAAATATTTTTTCGCCAATTTATCTGCTTTTCTAATTCTGTTTCCAGAAACATCAGCATCTCTACTTGCTTTTTTATTTCTCACTATTATAGCAATAGGAATTAGCAAAAATGGTAATAACAATAAAGTCCAAAACAAATTAGACTTAAAGAAATGATTTGGTTCTACAGGTGAAAATGTTGTTTTTGTTTTAATAAATGCAAATTGATTACTATTTAAAACTACCGCTTGTTTATTACTGTTTGATGCAACATTATCAGAATTACTTGTGGTATTGCTTAATGGTCCATTTAAAACATTAATAATAATTTCGTCGGAAGATAACCGTTTGTACGTTTCGGTTTTTAAGTCAAAATATGAAAAAGAAATGCTTGGTATTGGGTATTTACCTTTAAATTGAGGCACTACCGTGTAACGATCTGATATACTACCTCGCATACCCGATAATTTGGTACTAACGGCTTCTTTGTGTTCGGGTTCATAGACTTCTAATGAGCTAGGCAAAGCTACTTTTGGCAACTTAAATAGTTTTAAGTTACCATTACCCGTAACAGCTACTTTTAATTGTAAAGATTCTGATGCATCTAACTCCTTTTTTGATGTTTTAACATCAAATTTAAAATCGCCAACAGCGCCTGTAAAATCTAATGGCTTACCATTTTCTGGCAATGGCTTAACTTGTATAGATTTATTACCTGCCGATACCGTTTTGTTAACACGCGTCATCATTAAACTACCAAAAATATCTCGTCTATTAGTTGGTACACGCAAAGCAATATTTAAACTCAACGGCTCAATATTTAACTTACCTGTTTTTTGAGGATATAAGACCGCTTTTCGCAATATTAAATATCTGTAATCTTCGCCATTATATTTACCTTTTTGTACTTTTTGACCTTGTGTGTCTATAACTTGACTCCAAAAATCATTATAACGAGGGCTATCTATTTCATTCCAATTATCTACAGCTATTTTTTCGGAGACATAAAGTTTATAAACGACCGAAATAGCTTCATTAAGGTAAGGATTTGTTTTAGAAACTTCTGCAACTAAATGAATATTTTCTGAAGCCAAATAATTAGGATCGTTTGGGTCTTTTGGAATATCGACTGCGGCAGTAACCTGAATTTTTACAGGTGTTGTTTTATACGTTTCGCCTCCAACAACAATACTAGCTTGAGAAATAGTAAAAGTGCCGCGTCTTTTTGGCGATAAAAAATAACTGTATGTTTTTTTATAAGACCGAACACCATTAATCCATGAATTACTTACAGATTGATTTGGTCCGCCAACAACTGTAAAGTTTGAAAAATCTGGCGGGTTAAAATTATCGCCATCTTGATTCATTTGAAAATCGACACGAAGGCGTTCATTAACACCCAATTTGGTCTTGCTGACTTTCGCCTCAAATTTTATTTGTGATGATGCTATACTTGTGGTAAGTATAAATAATAATATAGATATGTATTTTATTACGTTCATATGAATTAACAAACAAGAATTAATGATTGGAAATATGTGCTTATTACCAATCTTTTTCAGTCTTTATTTTAACACCTTTTCGTTTTTCGGCATTCATTTTTTCTTGAACTTTTTGCTCTTGATTATTCATGGCTTCAAGCAAATTTTTTATTTGCTGAGGAGATAATTGTCCTGGTTGAGGTTTTGGTTGCTGTTTATCTTTTTTCTTATCACCATCGCCTTTATCTTTTTTATCATCTTTAGGCTTTTTATCTTCATCTTTTTTCTTGTCTTTATTTTTATCGTCTTCGTCTCCTTTATCCTTTTTGTCTTTATCCTCTTTATTGTCACCGTCTTTATTATCCTTATCCTTGTTATCTTTATTGTCTTTGTTATCTTTATCTTTATTATCCTTGTCTTGGTTTTTATCGTCTTTATTTTGGTCTTTTTGCTTATTTTCCTCCTCTTTTTGTTTCTTTTTAGCAACGGCTAAATTATAACGGGTTTCTTCATCTGCTGGATTATTTCTTAATGCATTTTTGTACGCTTCTACCGCCTCTTTATACTTTTCGCTTTGCATAAACGTATTTCCAATATTATGAAATGCTTTATGCTTTTCTTCTTTTGAAATTGCGCCCTCTACAGCTTGTTGATGTCTATATAAGGCCTCATCGTAATTTCCTTTTCTATAATATGAATTTCCCAAATTATAAGTTCCCGCAACACTAGATGGTTGATGAGAAAGCGCTTTTCTGTATGCCATTTCTGCCGAAACAAAATCATCATCCACAAGAGTATTGCCCTCATACACGTTATTATTAGCTTTTTTTAAAGCTAATAATTGCTCTTTATCCTTTTCTTGAGCTAAAGAAAAAAAGGACATGGAGATTATAAATAATGTTAGTATTTGCTTCATTTTTTTATTTCTAAGATATAAAAACCATATTTTTTGTTCGTTAAAAATTTTATAAAAAACTAGACGTTTTTGTATGCACTCATACTATCAAAATGTATTTTAAAAATTCTCATTAAATAAATTTAACTTCTTTAACCAGGCTGTTTTTCGTTCTAATAGGAAAATATCAATGAATAAAAAGAAAACAGCAAAGCCCAAAAACCATTGGAATTGATTTTTAAATTCGGCAAATTGCTTGGCCTCAAATTCTGTTTTATCCATGGCATTTAAAATTTCTCTGATATTCTCTACCACATTATTTGTGTTTTTTCCATTTATATAAGCGCCATTAGCTTTACTCGCAATATTTTTTAGCGTTTCTTCATTTAGCCTTGTAATTACAGTCTCGCCTTGACGGTCTTTTTTATAATTTAATACAACGCCATTTCGCTTTTCAGGAATGGGACCACCCTTAACATCGCCAACACCTATGGTGAAAATTCTAATACCTTCTTCGTGAGCTTCCTCAGCTATAATAGCAGCTTCTTCACTATGGTCTTCGCCATCAGATATTATAATTAGCACTCTATTAGTTTGCTCTTCATCATCAAAATACGTTTTAGCAAGTTTAATAGCTTCGTCTATTGCGGTACCTTGTGATGATAACATGTTAGTATTCATGCCTTGTAAAAACATTTTTGCCGAGGCATAATCTGTTGTAATAGGCAGTTGAGGGAATGCGCTAGCGGCATAGGCTATAATACCAACACGATCACTAGCCAAATTGTTAATTATTTGCGTTACTAACTGTTTGGACTTTTCTAACCTGTTTGGCGCTATATCTTCGGCTAACATACTTTTAGAAACATCTACAGCAAAAACAATATCTACACCTTCTCGCTTTACAGTTTCTAACTTTGTGCCTATTTTTGGATTAACCAAAGCAATACTTAAGCAAAAGAATGCTAAACACAAGATTAGCACCTTTAAAACAGCTTTAAATACAGACCTGTTTGGGCTTAATCGTTTTAATAATCGCTTATTTGCAAAGGTATTCTGGATTTTATATTTCCAAAATTGAAGCAACAAAAAAAGGACAATTATTACTGGAATAATTACCAAGGTCCAAAACCATATTTTTTCTTCTAATTGAAACATGTATCAGTTTTCTGTATGTGCTTTTATATATTTATTATTTTAGAGTTTGCCCTAACAAAATTATTATACAAAACTTCTAAAAATAGTATATCGCAATAATAATTCTAATAGCAATAGTAAGCCTGCTAAAAGAACTAATGGACGATATTTTTCTTCATAATTATAAAACTTAAATTCTTCTATTTCGGTTTTTTCAAGTTTATTTATTTCGCTATATATTTCTTCTAGCTTTTTATTATTGGTAGCTCTAAAATATTTACCACCGGTGACTTCGGCAATTTCTTTAAGTAAGACCTCATCAATTTCTACTTGTATTCTACCATATTGAAAATTACCATTTGGTAAAATAGCTACTGGAGATAAAGCCATGCCGTTAGTCCCCAAACCTATGGTGTATGTTTTTATACCATACTCTACGGCCAACTCACTTGCTATTTTTGGATCTATAAAACCAGAATTATTGACACCATCTGTTAATAAAATAATGACTTTACTATTGGCTTTGCTGTCTTTTAAACGGTTTACCGAAGTAGCTAAACCCATACCAATAGCGGTACCGCCTTCTATAATTGTGTTATATTTTATACTTTTAAGCGACCTTAATACAATGGATTTATCGCTAGTAATTGGCGTTTTTGTATAACTTTCTCCTGCATATTCTACCAAACCAATCCTGTCGTTAGGCCTACCTTTTATAAATTCTGAAGCTACATTTTTTAACGCTTCTAATCTGTTTGGCGACAAATCTTTTGCCAACATACTTGCCGAAACATCTATGGCCATTACTATATCTATACCTCGTGTTGTTTTTGTTTTTGTAGACACATCTACCGAACGAGGTCTTGCCAATGCTGTAATGAGTAACCCTAGTGCAAACAAACGTAAGGCAAACAAAACATGTCTAAGTTTTGGCAACCAAGAGTTGGTAATTTTAAAGCCTTTTAAACTTGAGATTTTAAGTTCTGCTGTTTGTTTTTTATGCTTAAAAATATACCAAACTAATGCCAATGGAAGTGCTAATAGCAACCAGAAAAACCCTTTATTTAAAAATTCGATACCTTCAAACATTATTCTTCTTCATTTTCTTCATTATTAAGATCAATGGAGTTTACAACTCTATTGATTATAGGAATGGCGTATGCATCATCTTTTTGATATGTAAACACAACACCTTGAATAGCATCATTTTCTGCCATTAAATATATTTGATACTCAAAATTCATTTTGGCATCAGTAATGGCATTTTTACCCGTAAAACTTCCACTTGTTTTTACTCCAGAAAATAAAGGCGCATCATAATCTTCTTTCTTAACTAAAATATTTTCAGCACCTTGACTCTTAAAAGTTTTAATTAATTCTTCTGCAAGTAAACTAAGAATAACTTTCTTAGCTTCGCTTTCATCCATTTTAGAAACGGCTTCTGCTTGTAATGGGTTGTTTTTTAATAAGCCCGCTATCAACTCCTCTTGTTTTGCAGGGACAGAACGAACAAGTATGTAAAACTTACTAAGCATACTGCCGTAATAAAAAGCATCAAACTTACTTACTTTAGGCGCTTCTTTTGTTTTGCTAGAGTCTGGGAGTTTAACAACTTCGCGCTTTAATACTCTTGGGGTAGAAATTTTTATCGGTGGTATACCATACTCACTAGTTACCCAATCTCCATCTAAAAGTTCTTTAGTTTCATGCCCAATTATAGTATCTTTTACATACCCAAAACCATATTTTATAGAAAACCCAATAATTGTTGCTGCTATAAGACATAAACTTAGTGCAACCGTTAAAATAATTTTATTACGCTTCTTTTTACGCTCTTGCTCTGCTTTGTATTTTTCGTCAAGAAGTTTTTCTTCTTCAGTAGGTTCGGGCAAAGCTTCTTTTACATGATCTATCTCAATATCTATAGTGCTTCTATCAATCTTTGCTAATTCTACATCTGGAGCAGATTTAGCAAATTTCACTAAATCGGCACGTTTTAAAATACTTTCAATATTAGTTATATCGTCTTTACTTAAATCTACTTGATTGCCTTCTTTAAGAATTCTAAGTCGGGTAATTAACTCGTCTGTAGTACTCTCTAAAGCACGGTCGTAGACTTTTTCATCTAAATATTTTCTGATGATAAATGTTAATTCGGAATAGTAATCTTTTAAGTTTTCGTTTTCTAAATAAGAGCTTTCATCTAATTTTGCTAAAGCTAATTTTGCTCTATCATAAGGTGGCAACAATGCTATTTTTTGCTCTTCTGTTAATGGTTTTTTTCTCCAAATAAACCAATACAATAAAAATCCAACTATAGCAATTGCTAACAAAATATACAGGAGCGTTTTCCACCAAGTACTCGCCGTTTTTTCTACACCAATAATGGGTTTTATATCATAAATAGCTTTTGTGGTATCTACCACCACTTCGTTAACTTCAACTTGTAACGAATCTGTAAAAAAGGTTTTGTCGCCAATAATAACTTTTTGCCTAGGAACGGTATACGAACCAGAATCAAACTGTGTTAAACCATACCGTTTAATAAGGTTGTACTTATCGTTATTTTTAGTGGTATCTATTTGATAAGAATCTATCATTTCTAGAGGCAAGAATGTTTGCCCTTCTGGAAAAACAACAAGTTTTGTAGTATCTACCTCAACGTTAATTTGATATGTTATTTGCTCACCTATTTTTATAGAATTCGTTTCTACTGATGATGTAACTTGTGCAAAAGAGAAAAAAGAACACAGAAAACATAATACAAAAAAGAAGATAGATGATTGAATACGGCCAACCGAAAGCATTAGCTTTAAGCTTTTAGTTCTTGTATTCATAAATCGTAAATCGTTAACCATAAATTATTAATCTTTTTTATCCTCGTCTTTTAAAATACCCTAATAGTTTTTTTACATAGCTTTCACCTACACGACAATCTATAGCACCTGCACCAGATTTTGTAAAACTTTCTTTGTAGTAATCTACCTTTTGATTATAGAATTTAGCGTAATTGCGACGTACACTTTTAGATAATGTATTTACTAACATAAATTCTCCTGTTTCTTCATCTTCCATTTGAACCATGCCTAAATTAGGAATGTTTTCTTCACGCTTATCATAAACTCTTATACCTGTAACATCGTGCTTACCCGATACAATTTTCATGGTTTGATGATAATCGTCTGCAATAAAATCTGAAAGCACAAAAACAATAGCTTTCTTTTTCATAACATTTTGCATAAACTTTAATGCTTCTGCTATGTTGGTTTGTTTACTTTCTGGTTTAAACTCTATAAGTTCTCTTATAACGCGCAAAACATGAGAGCGTCCTTTCTTTGGTGGAATGTATAATTCTACTTTATCTGAAAATAAAATAAGTCCTATTTTATCGTTATTCTGTGTTGCAGAAAATGCTAATGTTGCTGCAATTTCTGTAACTACTTCATTTTTAAATTGTTGCTCGGTACCAAATAATTCTGATCCAGAAACATCGACCATAAGCATCATGGTAAGTTCTCGCTCTTCTTCAAAAACCTTTACATAAGGTTCGCTATAACGTGCCGTTACATTCCAATCTATATTTCTAACATCATCTCCAAATTGATACTGTCGTACTTCACTAAACGTCATACCACGACCTTTAAAGGTAGAATGATATTCGCCTCCAAAGATATGATCAGACAACCGGCGTGTCTTAATCTCGATTTTACGTACTTTTTTTAGTAATTCTTTAGTATCCATAATTAGCCCTCTATCTCATAAAGGAGAATTGATTGCGGTTAAATATTAATTTTAGTGTGA
Source organism: uncultured Algibacter sp. (assembly GCA_947499935.1). GTDB lineage: Bacteria > Bacteroidota > Bacteroidia > Flavobacteriales > Flavobacteriaceae > CANMQH01. Next base: position 40,568 of record CANMQH010000004.1, read on the forward strand.
TAATTTAAACATCGTGTCCTACATTAAAGCTCTCATTAATAATAATTTAAATGAGTACCCCCTAATAGGAAAGACTTTTAAGGCACCTCTATTTCGTTAACAATCTTGTCAATAATGTCTACAGATGTTACATTTTCTGCCTCAGCCTCGTATGTAATACCAATTCTATGTCTTAACACATCGTAAACTACAGCACGAACATCTTCTGGTATTACGTAACCTCTTCGCTTTATAAATGCATAACATTTGGCAGCCGTTGCTAAATTGATACTTCCACGTGGAGAGGCTCCAAAGGAAATAAGTGGTTTTAAATCGGCAAGTCTATATTTTTCTGGATAACGTGTAGCAAAAATAATATCTAATATATATTTTTCTATTTTTTCGTCCATGTATACAGACCTAACTGCCTCTTGAGCTTTTAATATTTGTGAAATAGACACCACAGGGTTAACTTTTTCCCAAGACCCTTTTAGGTTAGCTCTCATGATAAGTTGCTCTTCGTTAATTTTTGGGTAGTCTATAACTGTTTTTAACATAAAACGATCCACCTGTGCCTCTGGCAATGTGTATGTTCCTTCTTGTTCTACTGGGTTTTGAGTTGCCATAACTAAAAACGGCTTATCTAATTTAAAAGTTTCATCACCAATGGTAACTTGCTTTTCTTGCATGGCCTCTAATAAAGCCGACTGTACTTTTGCGGGTGCTCTATTAATCTCATCGGCAAGTACAAAATTTGCAAATATGGGGCCTTTTTTTATAGAGAAATCGTTAACTTTCATATTATAAATTAATGTACCCGTTACATCTGCTGGTAATAAATCTGGTGTAAACTGTATTCTGCTAAAACTACCATCTACGGCTTGCGACAATGTATTTATGGCTAAGGTTTTTGCTAATCCAGGAACACCTTCTAACAGAATATGTCCTTGACCTAATAAACCAATAAGTAGTCGTTCAACCATGTATTTTTGGCCTACAATAACTTTGTTCATTTCTAACATCAGTAAATCAACAAAAGCACTTTCCTTTTCTATCTTTTCGTTAATTGCTTTAATATCAACTGTAGCTGTTTCTTCCATCATTTATAATTTAATTTAAAAGCTGATTATCTTGCTTTATTTAAGCTTTGCAAATTGTTAAAATTTTTACTCAAATCATGTTAAAAATTGGTTAAAAAAATAACAAAAACAGGCTAATTTAATGCTTTTGATTTAGTTACACTAGTTTTACAGAATTACTATTTACAGCAACTTAATAATTATAAAACCTATTGATTTTAATTTAGCTTTGAGTATTTTTATAGATGATTAATTGATGAACACGATTAAAACCATCATCCAGACACATAAAACACATTAATAAATGAACAAAATTGCATTAATTACTGGGGCAACCAGTGGGATTGGAGAAGCTACAGCATACGAATTTGCAAAACAAGGCATAAACTTAATACTCTGTGGAAGACGTTTAGATTGTTTAAATACGATTAAGGTAGCCTTAGAAAAATTAACCGATGTGCATACATTAAATTTTGATGTTAGTAATAAAACTGAAACCTTAGAAGCTATTAAATCTTTGCCTATAGCCTTTAAAAATATAGATATTTTAATTAATAATGCTGGAAATGCCCATGGCTTTGACACCATACAAGATGGTAGTATAGATGATTGGGATGCCATGATGGATATTAATGTAAAAGGCTTGTTGTATGTTAGCAAAGCCATTATTCCAGAAATGATTAATCGAAAATCTGGACAAATTATAAACATTGGCTCATCAGCAGGAAAAGAGGTGTATCCAAAAGGTAATGTGTATTGTGCAAGTAAGCATGCGGTTATAGCTATTACCGAAGGTATGCGTATAGATTTAAATCCTTTTGGCATTAAAGTTGGCGCTATTAACCCTGGTTTAGTAGAAACCGAATTTTCTAAAGTACGTTTTAAAGGTAACGCTGTTGCCGACAATGTTTATAAAGGGTTTAAAGCCTTACAAGCTAAAGACATTGCTGATATTATTTATTTTGCTGTATCACGCCCTGCACATGTAAATATTGCTGACTTACTAGTATTTCCAACTGCTCAAGCGAGTTCTACTCTAGTTAATAAATCATAACAACACGTTTAATGATTAAAATAAAATTTATTGGCTATATCCATCTTGTGTGTGTTTGCATGTGTTTAATGTCTTGCGATAATAATGCTCAAACCATTAAAGACCCAAGATTTATTGTTCATGTTATAAATCCAGAAAAACAAACACTACAATTTTACTTAAAAGATGAAAATAACACCAATTTTTTTAACTTCAAAAAACTAAAAAATACACTTAATAAGCAGAACAAAAAATTACTTTTTGCTACAAATGGCGGCATGTTTAATAAGTATTATAATCCACAAGGGCTTTATATTGAAGATGGAAAACTAATTTCGGAAACAGATTTTAATACAATCCAAACGGGTAATTTTTATTTGTTACCCAACGGTGTTTTTTATCTAACACATCATGGTAATGCTGTAATTTGTAAAACTGAAAATTTTATTATGGATAAATCCATTAAATACGCTACCCAATCTGGTCCTATGTTGGTTATTGGTGATAAAATTCATTCAAAATTTACAAACGGGTCTAAAAATCTTAACATTAGAAACGGTGTAGGCGTATTACCCAATGGTAATCTGCTTTTTGCAATGTCTAAAGAAAAAATAAATTTTTATGATTTTGCTTACTTTTTCAAAGAACAAGGATGTAAAAACGCCTTATATTTAGATGGATTTGTCTCCAAAACCTATTTGCCTTCTAAAAACTGGATACAATTAGATGGAACTTTTGGGGTTATTATTGCAGAAACTAAAACTATTAATTAATTACCTAAAACTATTTTATCTTTTGATTAAATAAAAATACACATGTCTTAATGATTAATAAACGTTTGCTCATAAAACACCTTTTAGCTCACAACGATGAGAATAGTTTTTATGACAAAAAGCGTAAAATTGATATTGGACATAAAGAAGGTAAAGCTAAGTTTTTAAAGCATGTTTGTGCGCTTTCTAATAGCAATCCTAAAAATAATTCTTTTATCGTTATTGGCGTTGAAGATGAGGACAACCATATTATAGGTGTCGATTTTTTTGATGATAGTAAAATACAAAATCTTATAAATGCCTATTTAACACATCCTCCAATTGTACAGTACGAAAACATTCCGTTTCCACATTTACCAGACGATAAAGTGGTTGGATTAGTTACCATTAGAGCAACTGGGCAAATAACATCATTAAAAAAAAATATATGGAAATATTATGGCGGCTCCATTTTTTTAAGAGATGGCAGTATGAGTATGCCTAAAGTATTTGATGTTGACATTAAAGATGTAAACTCTAAAATTGTAGAAGCTATTGAAAAACATGCTCAAAACAATATTGAGCATACCTTAGATGGTGTTTTTCATTTTTTAAATAACAGAAAAGATTATAACGCCCAATATAAAGTATTTAAAGAATACTTTGTGGTATGCTGGGCTGGGCAGAAAAAAATAGTAAAAAATGAAGTTTTTTTCTCTAGAGTAGATATAGAGTTAATAAACGAACAAGTACGTTTGTTTTTTTCTGCATTAGACGAAGTATCTATTAATTTTGATGACGATAGTTTTAAAATTATTGAATATGTTAATCTTGGTCTACAAGGCAACAATAAATACTATAAACTAGAAGAGACTATTATAAAATTTGAAGATAATGCTGGTTATAATATTGAAACTAAACTATTATTTTCTCCTCCTCAATTTGACAAAAAGGTGTTACACCATATTTACAATACTAACAATGCTATTTTGGAGAAATTAAAAAAGGGCATTACACTAACTAAAAATGAAGATATTGATTTAAAAAATCTACCTACAACGTATCTTATTTGCTATTTCAATTTGTTTCATGAGGCTATTGACAAGCTTAGTGAGGCTAAACCATTATTAAAGACTTACAGTGCAGACTTATATAAGTTATACAAAGAAGCGATGCGTATATTAAGAAAGGTTAAGTATAGTTAGAAACATAAAAAAGTCCTTTAAACAATAGTTTAAAGGACTTTAAAATTATCTATTTATTGTTTACATAAAAGTATAAACATCTCCAGATTTTTCAAAAGTAATAACAGAAATTGTAGTATTATCATCCGTACCGCTATTTCCAATTTCACCGTTTACTGTTTGGGTATCTGTACCATTTAACCCTCTAATAGTAAGACTGTAACTCGCAACAGAAGAACCTTCAAAATATTCTATAACTATTCTGTATACACCATCATTTAGGCTTGACAAAAAGTTTTCACTTTCAAATGCATCTACTCTACTCGCGTCAACCACATCTTCTCCATCCGAATCAAGAACCTCAAAATCCAAATCAACATCAGATTCAGGGTTACTAGAATTTTCAACAGTCCATATCAATTCTATTTTTAGACCATCAGTATCTGTAATAGTAATATTAGATTCAGAGTTTGCACCATCATCATCACTTCCGCAAGATACTAATGCTAACGAAGCAAATAATACGACTAAACTCATTAATTTTTTTAAAGTAAATTTTTTCATAATATGTGTGTTTATTTGTTAAGTTGGCAAATATATAATTTTTGCTAAAAAACAGAATCTAACAGCTTTAAAATTTGTAAAAAGCTACACGAAAATACATTTAAACAGATAAATGTTACCGTTAAACGAATAAATGTAACCATAATCTAATTAATATTTGCTTAACTTAAAAGGCAAACATACTCACAGATTTATTCTTGTAATAACACTTTAAATTTTATAGTTTTACCGTTATTATATCCGTAGTATTTCAAATGATCGTAAATACTATTATAATTTAAACAAAACCCTCAAAACCATGAATTCCGTAGTAAAATTTGCAAAATTTTTCGCTTTAACAGTATTATGCACAACTTTAAGTTGTGGCAATGACGATGACAACGACAACAACAATGATGACAACGAAATGAATAATAGCGTAATGACTAATGATTTAGTCGCCTCTGTTGACGAAAACCCAACTGCAGGACAATCTATAGGAAATCTAAGAGCTATTGGAGATGGTGACTTAACATTTAGTATTACATCCCAGAATATACCTGGAGCAATACGAATAGATTCTAGCTCTGGAGAACTTATAGTTGATGATGCATCTTTATTTGATTTTGAAACCAATCCAATTATTTCTGCTACAATTTCTGTAGAAGACGCTTCTAACACTAACACAGCAACAGCTACTTTTAACCTAAATGATGTAGATGATATTGCTTCGTTTTTATCAACGTCCAAAGACATGTATAATACAGCAGCAGATGGAGATTGGATTACGATTACCGAAGCAGAATATAATAATCTTGCTAGAAGAATAAATGACGTGGATAAAATTGCGACATCAGATGCTCGATATGATTTTAATGCTAATATTATAAGGGGTACAGGAGATTTTACTGTATCAAATGATAATGGACAAAACATTCCTAGCTCTAGTTATGTATTTGCATTTAAATATAACGCCCAAGACGCAGATATTGAAGGCAGTAAAGTTTTAGTTTCAGATACAGCTATTGCAGGCACCTATGTACAATTAGGTGGTACTTTACCAAAATCAGTTATTGGAGACCAATATTTTGTTATTAAAAAAAATACATCAGCAACAACAGCTGAAGGTTTTCTTGCATTTCACTTTGCATCTAATATAGGTGTTAAAAATATAACCTCTATGCCTAACCAGTATGCCTTTGAAAGAGGTGATGCTACGAACTTAACAGAAACTTTTAATGATAATGCTACGTTTTTATACCAAGGCCTAAGTACTACACAAAAACAGTGGTAAATTATTTAAAAAATGTTAACATTATATTAACGTTTTAGTCGTTTGATTTTATAATATTTACACTGCTATTAATCATTTTATAAAACCTTGTACTCAATATGATTTCACAATCAGAGTCAAGGTTTTTCTGTTTTTACCCGAAAGTAATTGGATACATTTTTTTAGATAAAATCTAATTGTTTGAAAGATTTATTCAATATTTTTTTATCATCTACTTCTAGCCATTTATTTAAAACCGTTGCATAAATGGTTCTAAAATCTATTTCAAATTTCAAATCGCCATTAATATCTAAATCACTTAAACTAGCCATATTATTATACAACCCTTGTTTTTTTAGTTGATCTCCAATAATAAATACGTTATTAGCTGTACCATGATCAGTGCCTACATTTGCATTTTGATTTACGCGGCGTCCAAATTCAGAAAAGGTTAAAATTAAAGTATCTTTAAATGAATCTTTATCCTTTAAATCCTGAACAAAAGCCTCAACACCCTCAGCATATGTTTTTAAAAGTCGTTTTTGATTATTAAGTTGATTTACATGGGTATCAAATCCATTTAAAGAACAATAAAACACCTTAGAATCTATTTTAGAATTAATAAATTGAGCTGTTGTCTTTAATTGTTTGCCAAAAGTATTATTTGGATACGCTTTAGTTGTTGACACTGTTTTACTGGTTTCGTAAATATATTTCGCTGAAGATTCTGCAGCTATCATGCTCTTATATAAATAACCTAAATTATGTTCGCTTAAATGTGCATCATTTTTATGATTATGAATATTCTGAAAATACGGATCTTTAGATAAATTATAAAACACCTTAGGGTCTTGAGTTGCAATAGCATTAGTGGTTTCTCCTTTCATAGCTAAAGATAAGCTGTCATTAATTTCTATAGCACTATAAGGTTGTTTACCATAAGCATCCAAATATCTTCCTAACCAACCACTTTGAGAAAACTTATCTGAATCTGTAGCAGTTTGCCAAATATCCATAGACCTAAAATGAGACCTAACAGGATTTGGATAACCAACATTGTTAATAATGGTTAAATGACCATTATCATACAGGCGTTTTAACGGGGTTAAACTCCCATTCAGGCCTATTTCATCATTTAACTTTATAGTATCGTTTGCTTTAATTCCTAGAGTTGGGCGCGCTTTATAATACAAATCATTACCAAAAGGAATAATGGTATTAAGACCATCATTTCCACCAGATAATTGTATTATGACTAAACGTTTATAACCTAAACTACTACTCGCTACTTGCTCAAAAGCTCTTACAAAACTTGGTACAAAAAATAAGCTACTTGCTAAAGACGATTGTTTTAAAAATTTTCTTCTGTCCATAATTAACACATTTGATATTCTGGTAATGACATAAGTTGCACACAATACTCCTGCTTAGATACTGCTTTTAAAGTATTGAGATATGTATTAGCTGTCTCATTTATAGGGCAAGCCAGTAAATAATTTCCTAAATCTTTAAGCTCAATATTTTTAAACGCATTATTGAAATAATTCCAATCACTATCTGTTTTAAAGTGTTTACCATATTGTTTTTTAAAAGCTAGCTTCTCTGTCTCCTCTGTAATATTTGAGGTCCCTATTGCAACTTTAGAGATGTAAGCATTATTTAAAATTAATGAAGGCAATTTTAATCGCATTACAATAGTATTACTATCTATCCAATTTCGACCACCTTTCCAGCCTGCTACATTTGGTGGATTTAATAATACCTGACCCAAAAGTTTTTGGATATACAATAACTGCTTTGGCTTTTTAAAATCTACAGGTACCATAGTTTTAATTCCTACCAAAAACTCAACTGGAGATTTTATTTTAGTCCCCATATTTTTTTCATCATAAAACCAATCCGATAGTAACATAAAACGCATTACGTTTTCAATATTATAATCTTTATAAAACACATCTGCCATGGCATTTACATTCTTTTCATCAATTGTATCGTTAACAAAATAGCGATATAACTTCCTACAGATATAAATGGCACATTCCTTTTTCTCTAAAATTAAATCAATAATATCTTCTCCTTTAAAATAGCCTGTTTTACCAAAAAAAGTTTTAAGTCCATCATCATGTTTTCTGGTTTTAAAAACAAATTCACCTTGTAAATCATGACTGTATCCTGTAAATGCTTTAGCACTCTCTTTTATATCGTTTTCGGTATAATTACCTACACCCAAAGTGAACAATTCCATGAGTTCTCTTGCGAAATTTTCATTTGGTTTTTGCTTTTTATTTTGTTTTGTATTTAAATATTTGGTCATGGCAGCTTCTTTAGATATGGCTACTACAAAATCATTAAAGTTCCCTAAAGCATGCTTTCGCAATGTATTATGAAATTGTTGAGAATAATTATAAACATTATCTTCACATACAAAATGATTAGCCCAAAACAAGGTCATTTTTTCTCGTAATAATGCTTTAGAATTTGCTAATCTATCTATCCAAGCTACATTTAGTTGCTTAGTCTTTTCTCTACTTAGTTTCTGAACTTTTTTAATATTTTCTCTCGTTCTCTCATAAGATCCACTCAGTAAATCGTCCAATTGAGGTGTATCTAATTTTAAGAGTGTAACTGTTTTTGAAGCTTTAAAAAGACTATCAATTACTGTTTTCTTATTTTGTTTAGATAGCGTGTTAAGCTCATTTGGCAAAATACCAAAACCAATACGCCAATATAAATGTTGAATATGTTTTTTTTTCACGATACAACGATTAAAGTATTCATTGAAATAGAATAAATAAAAAATTACTTAGTACCTCATTAGACGCTAGTATCTAAAAAAGGTTTAATCTAAGCTAGTTTATGAAATTCATTTTCAGCCTAATACAAGAAATATTGTTTAGCTGACTCTACTAATGTAATACCATCTTTAACCTAAAATGACTGTAAAGTAGAAAACATAGTCATTCTACTTTACAGCCATTATAAATAGGAAATACTACGAAGCTAGTTTTTTACTTTATCATTAGTCTTACTTGGTAAAACTTTAAATCCCATGTTATAAAGTGTAAAACCAAAAATATCTGCATATTGCTCAATCGTTTTACTTACTGGAGTCCCTGCGCCGTGACCTGCATCGGTTTCAATTCTAATAAGTGTTGGGTTATTTCCTGTTTGTTTACTTTGTAACTCGGCTGCAAACTTAAAACTGTGAGCCGGTACAACACGGTCATCGTGATCACCTGTAGTAATTAATGTCGCTGGATATTCAATTCCAGGTTTTACATTATGTACTGGTGAATAACCTTTTAAATATTCAAACATTTCTTTACTTTGTTCTGCTGTACCATAATCATAGGCCCATCCTGCTCCTGCAGTAAATGTGTGGTAACGTAACATATCTAAAACACCAACAGCAGGCAACGCTACTTTAGCTAAATCTGGACGCTGAGTCATGGTAGCTCCAACTAACAATCCACCATTAGAGCCTCCACGGATGGCAAGGTACTTTGATGATGTATATTTGTTTTCTATAAGGTATTCGCCTGCAACAATAAAATCATCAAATACATTTTGTTTTTTGAGTTGAGTTCCTGCATCATGCCAAGCTTTACCATACTCGCCACCGCCTCTAAGATTAGGAACTGCGTAAACGCCACCTTGCTCCATCCAAACGGCATTGGTAATACTAAAACTAGGATTTAAACTAACATTAAACCCGCCATACCCATATAATATAGTTGGGTTTTTTCCATTTAACTCTAAACCTTTTTTATAAGTAATAATCATAGGTACTTTGGTACCATCTTTAGATTTATAAAATACTTGTTTACTTTCGTAATCTTCGCTAATAAAAGCTATAGAAGGTTTCCAATATAGTTCGGACGCTCCAGTATCTACATTTAATTTGTAAATACTAGAAGGTGTATTGTAGTTTGTAAACCCGTAATAATCTATCTTCTCTTCTTTTTTACCTCCAAAACCATTAGCGTTTCCTACACCTGGCAAATCAATTTCTCTAATAAATTTACCATTGTAATCGTATTGTAATACCTTAGAAATAGCATCAACCATATATTCTGCAAAGAAATAACCACCAATTGTTGATGGACTTAAAACGTGTTCTGTTTCTGGAATAACATCTACCCAATGCTCGACACCTGGCTTTGAAGCATCTACTGTTACAATTTTTTTATTTGGCGCATCTAGATTGGTTACAAGAAACAATTTACTTCCTTCGTTTTCGATAATGTATGTATCACTATCGGTATGATCTAAAATGGTAATAAACTTACTATTAGTTACAGAAAGATCTTTAATTAAAAGCTTATTACCCGATGTAGATACTTTAGGGTAAATAACAAGATACCTACCATCTTCAGTTACGCTTCCATTTATATACCTATGTTTTTCATCATTAGAGCCTCCAAAAATTAAAGCATCCTCTTTTTGAGCTGTTCCTAATTTATGATAGTACACTTTATGCTGATCTGTTTTTGCTGAAAGTTCGCTACCTTTTGGTTTGTCGTAACTAGAATAATAAAAACCTTCATTTTTATACCAAGAAATCTGGGTGAATTTAACATCTATAAGCGTATCCTCTATAACCTCTTTATTTTCAGTATCCATGATTAGGATTTTTCGCCAATCACTACCGCCTTCGGAAATTGAATAGGCTAAAATCTTTCCGTTTTTAGAAAAACTTAATGCTCCTAACGACACTGTACCATCTTCTGAAAACGTATTAGGGTCTAAAAATACTTCGGGCTTATTATCATCTTTTTGTCTGTAAACAACATATTGATTCTGTAACCCATCGTTTTTATAGAAATAAGTATAATCGCCTTCTGTAAAAGGAGCACCCACTTTTTCGTAATTCCATAATTTAGATAAACGTTCTTTTAGTTCTTCTCTAAAAGGAATATTATCCAAATAATTATAGGTGGATACGTTTTGAGCTTTTACCCATGCACCTGTTTCTTCACTTCTATCATTTTCTAACCATCGGTATGGGTCTTTTACATCTTGACCAAAATAATTATCTACGGTATCTACTGTTTTTGTTTTTGGATAATTCGCCACGATTGTATTTTCGGTTTTTTTATCTTCTTTGCAACCTATAAGAATGACAACTGCTAAAAGACTAATTGCTAATTTTTGCATTATGAGGATTTTTGATTCATTCAAAAATAAGAAAAAAAAGAGCCTCTGCGTAAACAGAGACTCTTTTAATATGTTAAAACAAGTATTATTATACTAATTTATTTTCAATTAAATATTCGGCTATTTGAACCGTATTTGTTGCTGCACCTTTTCTAAGGTTATCAGAAACAATCCACATATTTAAAGTATTAGGTTGCGTTTCATCTCTTCTAATTCTACCAACAAAAACCTCATCTTTATCATGTGCATAGATAGGCATTGGGTATGTATTAGTATCTGTATTATCTTGTACTACAACTCCAGATGTTTCGTGTAACAATTTGCGAACAGCAGACAAATCAAAATCATTTTCAAATTCAACGTTTACAGACTCACTATGTCCACCTGAAGTTGGTATTCTAACGGCTGTAGCTGATATTGAAAATGTACGGTCATTCATTATCTTTTGAGGCTCTCTAGCCAATTTCATCTCTTCTTTAGTATATCCATTTTCTAAAAACACATCACAATGTGGTAATGCATTTCTACCAATAGGATAAGGATAAGCCATTTCGCCCTCTATACCAGCAATTTCATTTTCTAATTGTTTAACGGCTTTAACACCTGTACCAGAAACCGATTGGTATGTTGATATAACAACACGTTTCATTTTATAAGCTTTATGAAGTGGTGCTAATGCCATAACCAATTGGATTGTAGAACAATTTGGATTGGCTATAATTTTATCTTCTTTTGTTAATTCGTTTGCGTTAATTTCTGGAACAACTAACTTTTTAGTAGGATCCATTCGCCATGCTGATGAGTTATCGACAACCGTTGTACCTACTTCTGCAAATTTTGGTGCCCATTCTAGAGAGGTATCACCTCCTGCTGAAAATAAAGCAATATCTGGTCGCATTGAAACAGCTGTTTCTAAACCTACGACTTTAAAATCTGTACCTTTATAACTTATAGTCTTACCAATTGAGCGCTCTGATGCAACTGGAATTAATTCTGTTACTGGAAAATTACGTTCTGCAAGAACTTTTAGCATAACTTCGCCAACCATACCTGTGGCACCAACTACTGCTACTTTCATAATCTTTTTTTATTTAAAATATTTCTTAAGCAAAACTAAGTATTTAATACATCCTAGAATGTAAAAAAAGCCCTCATTTTTATAAAACGAGGGCTTTTTAACAAGAAATAACAGTTTGTTATTTATTTAACAGTTTGTTATTTTTTTAGCAAATCTCTTATTTCAGCAAGTAAATCTTCTTGAGATGGTCCTGCTGGAGCTGGCTCTTCTGCTGGTTTTTTAGTTTTGTTATAAGCTTTAACAATTAAAAACATAACAAGACCAACAATAACAAGGTTTATTATTGTATTTACCCAAGAACCCCACATAATTGCATTTTCAGGAGTTGTAACTGCTCCTGCAGCATCAACAACAGCATCATCTAACACAATTTTTAACGATGAAAAATCTTGTCCGCCAGTAAAATGACCAACAACAGGCATGATGATATTGTCAACAAAACCTTTAACAACGGCACCAATAGCACCTGCCATAATTACAGCTACAGCAAATTCGATAACGTTTCCGCCTGTAATAAATTCTTTAAATTCTTTTAACATTTTAATTAGTTTTAAATGGTTAATATATTAGTGTGACCAAGATAATTAAAAAAGTCACACTTTATAACTAATTTAGTTGCCAATATATGTTCGTTTTACTCTTTGAGAAATCGATGTAATGAGTTCATAAGAAATAGTGTTAGCTAATGCAGCAACATTTTCGGCAGATACAGAGTTACCAAAAATAATAACCTCATCGCCTTCTTTGCAATCAATATCGGTGATATTAACCATAATCATATCCATGCAAACGTTTCCTAAAATGGGTGCTTTTTTTCCATTTATGGTAACATAACCATTGCCATTACCATAAATACGACCAATACCATCGGCATGACCAATAGGTAAGGTTGCAGATTTTAAAGGCATATTGCATTTAAAAGATCTGTTATAACCAATAGATTGCCCTTTTTGAATGTGATGTATTTGAGAGATTATGGTTTTTAGGGTTGCCACGGGTTTTAATGCTTGGCTTTCTTTTTCCGAATTTCCAAAACCATACAAGCCAATACCACTTCTAACCATATCTAAATGAGCGTCTTGATAATTTAGAATGCCTGATGTATTACATATATGCCGTATGGGTTTATAACCGATAAGTTTTTCAAATTTTTCTGAAATTTTATTGAAAACATTAATTTGATTCTTGGTAAACGCCTTTTCATCTAAATCTTCACTAGCAGCTAAATGTGAGAAAATAGATTTAGCCTTAATGGTATTTGTTTCCTTTAATTTAGAGACAATAAAATCAACATCATTTTTAGAGAAACCAAGCCTATTTAATCCTGTATTGAACTTAATATGAACGGGGTAATCTGTTTGCTTTTCCGCGAAAGCGACGGTAATAAATTCATTTAAAATTTTAGTATTATATAAACTAGGCTCTAAATTGTATTCTAAAAGCTTTTTAAAATTTATAGCTTGAGGGTGCAAGACTAAAATGGGGCGTGTTATGCCTGCTTTTCTCAATGCAACACCTTCATCTATATAGGCTACGGCAAAATAATCAACATTCAATTCTTGTAGATAATTTGCAATTTTAGCAGCATCACTTCCATAGGCAAAAGCCTTTACAACAGCTAAAAAAATAGTTTTACTGTTTAATTTGGCTTTTAAATACTTAAAATTATGTTCTAGTGCTTTTAAATCTATTTCAAGCACAGTTTCTTGTGCTTTAGCCATTGGAATCTTTGGGTGGTTTTGGATTTACTTCTTCGGCATCATTAACATCCATGCCTCTAACTTTATCTCGCATCATAGCTTTATAATATGCCGCTCTACTTAATGGCTCGTACTCATCAACCTCTCCCAAAAGCACTAGGTTATCGTTTTTAGATTTCCTGTAGCTATATTGTGCTAAATTTCCTGTTCTTGTACAAACAGCGTGTACTTTGGTTACATAATCTGCTGTAGCCATTAAAAAAGGCATGGGACCAAAGGGATTGCCTTTAAAATCCATATCTAGTCCTGCAACAATAACACGAACCCCTTTGTTAGCTAAATCATTACAAATTGTTACAATTTCATCATCAAAAAACTGAGCTTCATCTATACCAACAACGTCACAACCATCTGCTAAAATAGGAATATTAGCCGCAGCAGGAACAGGCGTAGATCTAATTTCGTTAGCATCGTGAGACACCACCATATCTTCATTATATCTAACATCTAGCGCAGGTTTAAAAATCTCCACTTTTTGTTTCGCAAATTGGGCGCGTTTTAACCTACGAATCAATTCTTCGGTTTTACCAGAAAACATTGAGCCACAGATAACTTCAATCCAACCAAATTGTTCTTTATGATTTACGGTATTTTCAAGAAACATTTCGTAATTTTAACACTAAAATAAAGCTATTATTCATTTTTTAAGGTGACGTAAATTTATTAAAAACTTAAGTCTAAAATAGCAATAATTAAAAAAATATAAATAATGAAGAAGAAGTTAGAATCTGAACTCATTAGCATAGCACATAGAATTCTTAAACTAAAAGGCAAAGAAGATGTGATTAAAATGCATGCTGAAGTTTCTGAGTTATATGAAAAACTATCGGTATTAAAATTTGCAAACCAAAACTTTGATGCTGACTCACCAACTATTGGAAGCGACTCTTCTTTTTTTGGTATGTTAGACAGCGCTTTTAATAATAAAATTAGTGATACCATAGAAGTTGAAGATAAAATCTATATTAATCTTGACGAACGTGAAAATGACACCATTACAGAACCTGTTATAAACAAAATTAAGGATATGGTGGCGCAAATGCCAGAAGAACCCCAAGATACAGCTGCTATTTTAAAAGATCAAGACTCTAAAAATGCTAGCTTAGAAGATATAACTGCTGGATTTAAAGACACCCCTATTTTTGAGCCTGTTGCTAAGGTTAATGGTGTTTCAAACGAAAAAAAATCGTTAAATGATAAACTTAAATTAGGAGCCATTATTATTGGTTTAAACGATAAAATTGCTTTTATAAAGCACTTATTTAATGGCAAAAGCGAAGATTATGATCGTGTATTATCTCAATTAAATACCATAGATTCTTTTAAAAATGCTAAATCATTTATCCAAGATATGGTAAAACCAGATTATAATAATTGGGTAGATAAAGAAGAGTTTGAGACACGTTTTATGGATATCATTGAAAGTAGATTTAATTAATGAGCAAACTTTATATAGTGCCAACACCAATTGGCAACTTAAAAGACATTACCTATAGAGCTATTGAAGTTTTAAAGGATGTAGATTTAATTCTCGCAGAAGATACTAGAACTTCTGGAAAGCTATTAAAGCATTTTGAAATATCTACCCACATGCAATCTCATCATATGCATAATGAGCATAAAACGGTTGAAGCTATTATTCAAAAAATAAAAAGCGGGACAAGCGTTGCGCTTATTAGTGATGCTGGCACACCAGCCATTTCTGATCCTGGATTTTTATTAACTCGGGCCTGTGTAGAACATCACATAGAAGTGGATTGTTTGCCAGGAGCCACAGCATTTGTGCCTGCTTTAGTTAATTCTGGTTTACCAAATGATAAATTTGTATTTGAAGGTTTTTTACCCGTTAAAAAAGGTAGACAAACTCGTTTATTACTCTTAGCAGAAGAAACTAGAACTATTATTTTTTATGAGAGTCCGCATAAATTAGTAAAAACCTTAGGACATTTTTGCGAGTATTTTGGGGAAGATAGACCAGTTTCGGTATCTAGAGAACTTACAAAATTGTTTGAAGAAACCATTCGAGGTACAGCAAAAGAAGTTTTAAATCATTATACTAACAAACCTCCTAAGGGTGAGATTGTTATTATTGTTAAAGGAAAACAATAACATGTCTTACTAAAAGAATTATTTAAATATTACACTTACCAAATTAAAACATAAAATGGATATAGACGTATTTAAAAACAAGCTGAAAACCAATCCAAAAGCGATTGAATTTACTGAAACCATGAGTGCTATAGAAACATATTATGAGTTTACACCAACGGCTTTTAAAAATGGAACACTACACAATGCTATTGGAGAAAACTCTGGGTCTTGCAAGTTATTTGCCTTTGCAAAAGCACAAGGTTTTACTAAAGAAGACACCTTAGCCTGTTTTGGAAAATATTATTATGAAGATGTTTTAAAAGATCCCAATGGTACAGGGCATCAAAATATTAGACATTTTATGAATACAGGTTTTGATGGGTTAGATTTTGAAAATAACCCTTTAATTAAAAAATAAGATTCTTTAATTTAAATTCAAAATAGTAAGTTTTTAGTCTCAAAAAATGTATTACATCTGTAAAAAATGTATTATACAGGTTTTTATTATCTAAAAAGGATTATGAGTCATTTTTTACGTGTTAAAAAGTATACCTTCACCCTAAATATATAACCTACAATTATACACAAAATGAAAAAACAATTAAAACTCAAATCGATTGCCTTATTTTTATTAACAGCTGTTTTTATAACAAGTTGTAGTGATGATAATAGTGATATTAATCCAGGTGAAGGAGGAGAATCTTCTATGTTTGATGGAGAACTTTCAGTTTTTGAAACTGGTACAGATAATAGAACCGTTAATATAAATGGTGCTAATGTAACTGGTGCAGATGCTCTTGTAAAAGTATCGTTCCAGTCTTCTAACAGTATGAGACGCCTTTATGTAACCCAAGATGTATCTGATTTTGGAGCAGAGCCTTTTGAATTTGCTGTTACAGGCATAACCGTAGACGATAAAAAAGATGGTTCTTTAGATTTATCGTCGGCTAGTAGAAATGCATTTGATTTTGAAATCCCTTTTCCTATTCCTACAAGTGCAGATAGTAAAATTGTTTACACACTTTGGGCTACAACTGGACGTGGAGATTTTAGAGATATTTCAAAAAGAAATGCTATTAGTGATACTGCATTAGGTACCATTACTATTACTGGTAGTGGAAATACGGTTGGAAATGGTGTTAAAAGTTTTTCAAATATTAAATTAGAAGCTCCAGCTGCTGATGGTACAAGTATGACATTCTTTTCTTTTTACACAGGAGAAGTATACAAAATAAACCCTTTTAATGATGCAGCTCAAAATGCAGAATTAGTTGAAATATGGGATTTAGGATACTATTATACGCCTGTAGGTAATGAACTTGCTACATTAGCATCAGTTCAAGAATATAATCTTCCTGGAGTAGATATTTCTGCAATTTCTGGAATTGATAGAGCAGATTTTAATCAAACATTCTTTAAAACCTCTTCTCTAACTGAAGCTGATTTTAACAGTATTACTAGTGCCCAATTAAACGCACTTACTGTAAGCACTTCTGATAGTGAAAAGTTAAATGGACTTGCCGAAGGAAATATTATTGAATTTCAAGATAAATACGGTAACAAAGGTTTAATTAAAATAACAACAATAGACCTTGGAGCTAGAGGTAACGGATTTGATGCAGATGCCTTTATAGAATTGGATGCAAAAGTGTTGAATTAATAAAAACACATAAAAATATTTTAAAAACGTCTCGATATCGAGGCGTTTTTTGTTTGTATAAAATAAGCTATTGATTGAACCAATGCTTTGTCTTATACCATTTCTGTATTGAAATTACTGTAAAATAAAATGATAATTTTTTTCTTTATACGAAATAGAAAAATAAAGCATAGCCTTAGTTACGATTTCTTTTTATATTGAAGTAGAAAGGAAAAAAGGGCGTTTTATTACGGTCATTTCAATACGGAAATGGTATTACTTATCTTTAAAGAATATTTTTTATAGCACGTAGATGAAAAATCTCTTATCAACAATACAACAATGTACTATTTGTGAAAAACATTTACCTCTAGGTCCACGACCTGTTGTATCTGCTCACCCAGACTCTAAAATTATTATTATAGGGCAAGCACCAGGAACTAAAGTACATGCCTCTGGAATTCCATGGGATGATGCTAGCGGCAAACAATTAAGGAAGTGGTTAAATGTATCTGCAGAAGATTTTTATAACGAAACCAAATTTGCAATCATGCCTATGGGGTTTTGTTATCCCGGAAAAGGTAAAACAGGAGATTTGCCACCAAGAAAAGAATGTGCTCCCCAATGGCATAATTTATTATTAGAAAAACTACCAAAAGTAGAATTGATACTTTTAATTGGTATGTATGCTCAAAAATATTATTTGGGTAAAACAGCAAAGAAAACCTTAACAGAAACAGTTGCTAATTATCAAACATACTTGCCTAAATATTTACCCATGCCACATCCTTCGCCTAGAAATCGATTTTGGTTAACCAAAAATCCTTGGTTTGAGGTTGAAGTCTTGCCTGAGTTGAGGGAACGGGTTAGTAAATTACTATAAACGTGAGTTCGATATAAAACTCAATAAACAATAGCATTTATATTTCTGACAGACAGTGATTTATCATGTCGACAAAGCGAAGACATGAGCGACGAGACATCTCAGAAAGATGAGATTCCTCCTCGTTCCTCATTCGGAATGACACATTGCTCCTGTTTTTATTTTTAAATAACTGATTGTCAGATAAAAATATAACGAACTTACGTTATAAAAACAAAAAACCTCACCATTACAGGCAAGGTTTTTAAATAAAAATAGAAATCCCTAATTTTCTATTTTCAAAGTATTTCCCTCAATCCAAGTTTTATGTTCATCACCATAATATAAATATGCTGTGCTCGCAGGCGCTTTATAATTTCCAGCAATATCTGCTTTAAGATCTAAACGAATGGTTTTAGTTTCTTGTGCATTAAATTCTCTCCAGTAAAAGACTAAATAATTATCAAATACTTCGTAGTACGCCATTTTTTCTTCTTCTAATAATGCTTTTAATTGCCAAGGCTGAGGTGTTGTACCAGATGGAATACCAATAATAGCAGTCGCCATACCTAATTTTTCGTTTTTTCTATTAGACACATTAACAGACATACTTACATTGTCTCCTACATTATAAGCCTTATTAGCTATAACCGTTTTTAAACCTAATTGACATTTTTTTGATGAATTTGGTAAACGACTATCCCATGTTATGTTTAATCCATATGAAAATGTAACCTCTGGATTAGTAAACTTAACTGCAATATTTTGAGTCCCTTCTTCTATGTATTTGGTAATGCCATCAATAGTTATTTTGCCATCATTATCCATAGTTAATTGACGCTTAATTACATGACCATTTATTATCAATTCTACAGTATCATTTTTACCTATAATGTTTTGTTTCTGAATTTTTGTGTATTCAATTAAAGCTTTTAAAGCCATGGCTGTAGATTGTGTAGAGCCAAAGGTACCTCCATCTCTTTTACTAACTAAATACTCCATACCATTTGCAATTGTTGCGTCATTATTCGTGTTATTTTTCATTAACGCTAATAAAACAAATGCAGTAGTTTCAATATTTTTAGCATTGCCATAAGATCTTGTTATGGTGTTGGTAACAGGTAGGTTTTTAAAACCGTGCTTTTCAATATTTTTATTGATTTTAGTTACAAGTATTTCTGCTTTATCCTGTTGATTTAAATTATAACTAGATAATGCCATTAATGCCATTTTATAAGTATCATTACTTTTTATGGCATCATTATAAGCCGTAGTATATTCAAAATTTATATCGGCTTCAATTTTTGCTTCACTTAAGGCATAAATAATATAAGCATTAGCAACATCGGATGGTGAACTCGCAAAACTATCATACCCTTTTTCACTTTTATCAAACCCACCTTTTCCATCTTTTCTCCCTAACAACCAAGTTACCGTTCGGTCTATCATCTTTTGGTCTACGGCTTCATAAATGTCTTTCATTTCGGTAAATTCTAAAATACCATAAGCCGTTAATGTTTCGTGTGGTGGGGTATGTCCAAACCATTCAAAACCGCCTTCTTTAGTTTCAAAACTTATTAATCTTTCGTAGCCTTCTTTTATGAAATTCATGGCTTTAGCCTCAATATCGGGATTACTTTTTCCAGATTCTTTTAAATACTTTAAAACCATAATATTGGGATAGGTTGATGATGAAGTCTGCTCAAAACAACCATAAGGTTTACGTATTAACCCTTCAATACCGTTCATAACATCACCTACTATATCTGTATAGATATTAAATTCTGCCTCTAGACTATTATCTACAACATGATTTACATCAAAATTAAAACCTTGAGATTTAGAACCCGAAATAGAAACCTGTGTTGGAAAATATGGACTTAAAACGGTCACTTGCCTTTTTATAGTATCTGAAAAATCTTTAGATTTTAAAGCCACTTGAATGGTTATATTATCGGCTTTTTTTACAGGCATGACCTTAATATTTTTAATAATTGACGTGTTGGCCTGTATAACAACTCTACCATCAAAATCATCAACAAGTTTAATGTGTTCTGGTAATACTAGTTCTAGATTTGCTGTAATGCTATTTTTAGATTCGTTAGTCATCGTAATAGGTAAAATTACAGTATCATTTAATGCCATATAATTAGGTGATTTAAAATCTACATTTAAAGTTTTGTTAGTAGCATACATGTGATGCTGTATACCAATAAGACCATTAAAACCAATACCTTCAGCAGTGATTTTAAACGATGTAATAGCATCAGAGTTATAAAATTCGAATTCTGCCTTACCCGCTTCGTTAGTTTGCACTACAGGATTCCAATAAATGGTTTCTCTAAAATCTGTACGCTCTTCTACCAGTTGGTTGCTATCATATTTTGGTATATAAAATGTCTTTGAAGTATATGTTCTCTGTACATTTCTATTATAAAAATGCTTAATAGAATAATTATTATACTTAGCATTAAAAAGCTTTTTCTTATTCCAATTATTAAAACTATTATTGTTTTTTGTTGTTATTAAAACAACACCGTTTGAAGCTCTACATCCATAAAGTGCTGTGGCGGCAACATCTTTTAAAATATCTATAGAATTAATTTCGTCAACAGACAAAGCAGGGTCAGCATCATATGGTACACCGTCTACTACAAAAAGCGGACTGTTATTACCTGAAATTGTATTACTGCCTCTAATCATTATTTTTGAAGCGTCTCCAGGAACAAACCCTTGTGTAATCTGTACACCAGCAACTCGACCTTGTAAAGCCTGAGCTATTGAAATTTCTCCAGAAAGAATATTTTCTACTCTTATATGAGAGATCGAACCAGCTACCATACGTTTTTTAGACTCCGCATAACCTATAACAACAATCTCATCTAGTTCGGCAGAATCATCTTCTAAAGCTATATTAGCCACCACCTCTTCTTTAATAGCGTCCTGTAACGGCTTTTTATTTTTTGAGAATGCTTTTACTTTATCATTATTTGCTTTATTTACAACACTTTTATTATCTGCATAATAGCCTGCTTTAAATGTATTATCAATAATATTTAAAGATGTACCGTCTTCGGCATAAGCTACAAGCATTAAGTTACTTCCTGGGGGTGATTTAAAATGGAATTTACCTGCTTTATTACTTTCAAAAACCAATACATTAACGCCATTTCTATCAAATAATAATAGCTTAGCTTTTACAGGGTTTCCTTTTTTATCGACCACAGTACCAGATTGCAAGCCAATTTGCTCTGGCTTATATTGCGCATCTTCTAAAGTAATTTCTGGTTTATTTATATAATCTCGCCAGCCATGAGTTAACATAACATAATCTATAGCTAAATGAGATTTAACTTCTTTTGGATTAAAATAAAATGACGGCTTATAGATGTTGCCTTTAAGTTCTGATGACATCAGTAAATAAGACAAAATATGGTCTTGCTTATCATCTGCAAATGACAACAATTTATTATCTGCAATGGCTACTGACAGGTTTGATGACACTGGATTATTATTATAATCTGTTGTAGTAATTGATACCTTTACCTTTTCTCGGGTTTTATAAATATCTTTATCTAAAACAATATCTATTTTAAGTTTTTTATGCGCATTTATAAACACAAGGCGTTCTGCAACAATATTTTTATCTTGATTAAGAAGCGTAAACTTAGTAATACCAATAGGCAAATCTTTAGTATTTATTTTAATTGGGTTTTTAGTAACCTTTATAGTTTTGTTCAATACTATTTTTGACGCATTTGAAACTTCAAGATAAAGTGTTTTATTTTCGGTAGTAAAAATATTCAGTTTTGTTTCTAAGCCATCTGTGATTATAGAAAATCGAGTGCCGTTTTTATAAACTTTAGGCAATTCTATTGTTCTGGTTGAAACAAAAGGAGTTTTAATTTTAGCATAGTAC
The DNA here is from genome assembly GCA_947499935.1 of uncultured Algibacter sp. GTDB lineage: Bacteria > Bacteroidota > Bacteroidia > Flavobacteriales > Flavobacteriaceae > CANMQH01. The sequence continues at coordinate 62,917 of CANMQH010000004.1, forward strand.
GTTCTATTTGTTTTGGTTAAAATGTTAAACGCTCCCATACCATCGTGAAAACTATTAAATGAGTTAACCGTTTTTCCTTTATCATCTACAATATCTCCAGAAACATCTACAGGTTTACCAAACTCGTTAAGTGCCTTAAATGCTATTTTGTTTGTTGTTCCCGAAATTATTTTTCCGCTTTCGGGGAAAAATTGTAAATCAATATTATCTAAAACCACAGGAACACTTCGTGAAATGGATTCTGTTGTACCATTGAATGGGATAAGCACATTAAGAATCACGTCAGTAGACAGCAAATCTTTAGGCAAAATAAAAGTAGGGTTTGCTTTTCCTTCAGAATTCGTTTTAATTGTTTTAGAGATTATTTTTTTGCCTTTTACAGTAACTTCAAACGATATGTTTTTGTTTTTAAGCGGATTATTTTTTAAATCCTTAACTTCAAAATTAGCGACTACTTTTGATGCTTTACCATAACCTTCTTTTTCAAATTTTAGATTTAATAATACATTAGGTTTTACTATTTTTTGTATCGTTATTTTCTTTGTAAAAAAAGCATCATCTCCAAAATTGCGCATCCAATTGGTGTACATTTTTATGGTGTAAATACCGCCAACCCAATTGTGGTCAATATCAAAATCGCCATAAGCATAACCATTTTCTACAGAAAGCTTTATTTTTTTTACCGTAGCGCCTTTTGGTGAAATTAATTCGGCGTTCATCATATCGCTTAGTGTCGATATAGTATTATTCGCCTTTACAATGTATGATTTAAACCAAATGGTTTCTCCAGGAAAATAAAACGGCCTATCGGTTTGTGTGTAAATCTTTTCTAGAGGTGCTTTTTTAGTATTATAGGATGTAAACGACATAAATGCAGTTAACCCCATAAAAGCTATTAAAAAAGTGATGATAAATTGTTTTTGTGTTTTCATGGGTTTATATTTTTACATTAATTTTTAATCCTACTTCACTTACCAATGGGGCATTAAAAAAGTTTAACCCACTACTTGTGGCATTATTGTACAGACTGCTATAAGGCGATGCACCTTTAAATTTAGACCATGTCACAAGGTTATTTCCATATAGTCCAACATCTAAATATCTTATAAACTGATTTCCTGTATTCCTTTTTATAGTGTACGTTATATTAATAGACTTTAAGTTAATATAACTTCCATCTTCTATAGCATCTTCGGCAACACCACTAAAACCATGGCGCACAAATTTGTTTTCGGAAATTGAATTTGAAGAATTATAAAAATCTACAGGAATGGTATTTACAGTACCTTGTTGGTTAACGCCACTAAATACAAAATTAGTTATTGTTCGCTCTGAAGCAGATTGTTGCGAAGTCCCAAAATAATTTAACACGTTTTGTGTACCATTCCAGATATCTCCACCTTTTTGTATATCTAAAAGAATATTGAAGTTAAATTTTTTCCATGTAAATGCATTATTAAATCCTACATTATATTGCGGCGTAGGGTCTCCAATAATTTGAGATTCACTAGATACTATTGGAAATCCATTGTCGCCAATTACAATATTGTTATTAGAATCTCTAGCATACGCTGAACCGAAAATAACACCCGCAGGTTGTCCAGCTATAAGGTTTTTAGATACTGTTGAAAAACCAGCGATGGGAATACTCTCTTTATCTCCCAATACCTTTAAAACTTTAGTTCTATATGTAGACAATGTAATTGTTGGACGATAGCGTAATTTATTATACCTACCTATGTGTGTGCTTAACGACATCTCAATCCCTTTGTTTTTAGTATTGGCAATATTTTTTAACTCAAATGTATTGTTGTCATTTAACACCGGAAATAACGCATTTTTAATGGTTGAATTGAAGTGGGTAATACCAAAATCGAAATTTGTATCTAATAACCTAAAACCTAGGTTTAAATTTAAATTGTAACTCTGTTTATCTTCTAGTTTAAGCGATTGGTTTACAAATAAATCATTAACCGCTAAATACCCTAAACTTTCCGACGGTTGTATGTTTAAACTATTATGACTTTGATTGTTATATAATAACGGCGTATCATTAACATCAAATGCTGTACTTCCAGATATTGAAAATTTGTTAAAATCATAATTTCCAATAAACTCATCCAAGTTTATTTTAAATTGAAATGTTGGTAAAAACCATTTATTATCTTGAATAGATGATAGGTAAGTATTATTAACCACAGATACCTTAAAAGCATTATCGTACCAATTGTAGTTAATCTTGTTTGATAACCTTAATGTGTTTCTAGATATGTTACGTTTTCTTTGGATACTGTTTTGAGGGTTTATAAAAGAGAAATTATCAAAATTTGTAGCCTGATTTAAATTGTATTTTAAATCTTCGTAAGTATAGTTAGCCAAGGAAACAACATCTATCTTAGAATCGTTATTATATGTACTATAATTAAAATTTAAAATCGCATTAAAATTATTTTTATCAATATTTCGGCGACTCAAATATCCATCTTCAAACCCTATAGTTTGTTTTGGTAATCCAAAGTTTTGCGTGTTTTTATAATGACTGTAATTAAGGTTGCTACTTATTTTTATCTCGTCAGTGATTTTAAACTTATTTTGAAGACTAGAAATAAAAAGTGTATTGTTTTCTGAATTGCGATTATTACGTAATAACCATTCTGGGTTATTATAAGCATTGGAGTTAAAACTACGTTGCAAACCATTTAATAAGGCAGCACCTTGTTTGTTGCTAAAATTTACTGGTGTAGCCCAAGCATTTAATAACAAATTATTTTGAAACCCATTTATGTTAGGCTGATTGTTATTTTGATTACTATATTTTATAAAGGCATCCCACCCTATTTTATAAGAGTCTTTTAATGGTTTTTCAAAATTTATTATTAAATCGTTAGAGTAACTTTTTTCAAAATTATAAAGGTCTTTTTGTGTTTTGTTTGTAAAATCAAATCCTAATAAAGCATCATTTGTTGTTATATTAAAAAAAACATTGTGCAAAGATTGTACACTACTTTTAAAAAGCGAATTACGATATGCTTTAGTTTGATTGCCATTTCCCGCTCCAAGAACGACTAATCTACCATTAGTATCATATTGATAATTAGAGCCATCAAATTCTAGCGTTGATAATGCTGGTCCATAAGAAAACACATTACTCGTTTCTGGGCCTTGAAAAGCAAGATTGCCGTTTATTGGCAGACCTTGGCTATAGGTTGTTTGCAAATCCGGTATATTACTGTTTTTTACAAACCGATAACTATTAATCGTTTTATAACCTATTTCAAAAAAAACATCGGAATTATAATATGATAAATCTACATGCTTATCCTTAATGTCAATATCTTTAATTTGGTTAAATTCAAAATAGGGCTTCTTATTATATCTATGTTCTGAATTTTTAATATTAGGAATGGAATCGTTTACTTTTTCAATCGAATTAACAGCATTTTTATAAGCCTTACTTTTAATATTCTTAATCGCTATATGCTCTACTGTAGCACTAAAAGATTCTAGGCCTAACATAGAATTTGTTATTTTAACTTCTCTAGTTTTCATACCTATATATGAAAAAACAAGTACGTCTCCTACATGACATTTAATACTATATTCGCCATCAAAATTTGTTACAACACCAGTTGTTGTGCCTTTTATAATAATTGAAACTCCTGGCATTGGAAATCCATCGTTATCATTTAATACACCAGATAGAACACCTTCTTGAGAAAAAATATACGTTGAAAAGCATAATAAAAAGTAAGTGAATATTTTTTGGGTTGATGGTATAGTCATAAGGTTTCATATTTGATACCTCAAACATAAACCTATACCTATTTAAAAAAAACCAACAATGAGTAAACAGCTCTTTTTAATGAGTAAACATAAAAAGACTAACCAAAGTCTGTTCTAGCAAAAATTTAATTAAACGTTCTTAATCTTTTTTAAGCAAAGAAAACTTAAAAACACTACCTTCTCCAAGTATAGACGAAACTGATATTTCACCTCCTAAGTCTCTAACTATCTTTTTTACAGTAGCCAAACCTATGCCAGTACCAATATTTCCATTTTTGTCTGGTGTACCAACAACCGAGAATAGTTCGAAAATATTATCTATATGTGAGGCGGGGATACCATCACCATTATCCTTAACTTGAAATTCATAAAGTGCTTTAGTTTCATGTAAACTTATCTCTACAATAGGTTTTACTTTAGAATTATACTTTATAGCATTCGTAATCAAATTAATCAATACTTGCATCAAGGCCGATTTATTAATATAAATTGTATCAACCTCAGTGAGTAGACTAAGTGATGTTTCTTTATCAATACTAGAAATTGTTCTTATCTCTTCAATTAAAGATTCCGTATTTATATGTTCTCGTTTTTCAAGCAATAAATCATCACTTTTATAAAACTTTAAAAGCCCATCAATATAGTCTTTTAAGGCATTTGATGACACTTTTAAATACTCAATATACTGTAAAGATTCTTCATTTAAAGCATCCTTGTTTTCGTCTTCTAAAAGTTCTGTTAACGATATAATATTAGCCAACGGAGACTTTAAATCATGAGAAACAATATGTGCAAACTTCTTTAAGTTTTCGTTTCTTCTACTTAAGGTCTCTTGAAATTTAAGAAGTTTAAGATTTTGATAACGCTGTTCAAACAAGCTAACAACTTGTTTTGATAATGCAGTTAGGGCTTCTATTTGTTTTTCTGATAGTTGCCTTGGCTTATGATCATAAACACACAATGTCCCAAGCTTAAAGCCATCAGAATCTACCAGAGGTGCACCTGCATAAAATATAGCTTTATACTCACTTACTAACGGATTATCTTCAAACCTTTTATCCTTTCTTGCATCTTCTATAACCATAACAGCATCTGAAGAATTAATGGCATGTCCGCAAAATGATATATTTCTGGGAGACTCATTAAAGGGCACACCATGATGAGATTTCAAAAAATTACGATCTTTATCCAAAAGTGTAATTAATGAAATTGGTGCATCGCATATGTATGACATTAACGCCGTTATATTATCGTAGCTATCTTCAGGCAATGTATCTAAAAGTTGATACTTTTCTACAGCTTCTTGCCTTTGCTTTTCGTTTATAGGTAATTCTGGAGCTATCATAAATTATGTGTGAGAGACTTTAAAAGAGCTTAAACAAATTTTGGATTATAAAAATAATTACACGATATTAAACTGGTCTTTAAATTAAGTTAAAATCATACTAAAATTAGTTAAATTTTAAATATGCTTTCCTTTCTCCCATCCATGTTTACCTAAATATTGGTCACCACTTTCTACAGCACCACCTTCAATAGAAGTTCCCATACTATCATTCCATCTATTTAAATAACCAAATAAAGAAATAACGCCTAACATTTCAACAATTTCACCTTCATTCCAATGTTCATATAAACGTTTTTTTATAGTTTCATCAACACCATTTGGCACTTGTGATGCTTGTAAAGAAAAATCTAAAGCTGCACGTTCTGCTTCACTAAATGCAGGGTGTGTTCTATACTCCCAAATATTATCTAACTGTTCTTGCTCTGCACCGTAACGCTCTGCAGCTCTAATGGCATGTGCTTGGCAATAACGACATCCCGTAGCATTACTACTTACCCAAGCAATCATACGTTTTAAAGCAGATGTTACACGACCTTCATTAGCCATAACGGCTTTATTTAAATTAATAAATGCTTTACTAATAGCGGGGCGACGTTGCATGGTTAGTACAGAATTTGGACAAAACCCCAAGGTTTCATTAAAAAATGCTGCAAGTTCTTTGGTTTCTAAATCATGGTCGGCAGATAAAGGTGTTACTAAAGGCATAGTTTTGTTTTTTAGTGGTATTTTTGATTTTACAAGAAATCTTCGCTAAATAAAATTAAAGCTCTACATTATAAATTTCTTGTATCTGGATTTATAAAATAATTGTACCACAAGAAACGAAAAAAAATTCATAAAAAAATGACAAATCACATTACAACAACTTGGTTAGGAGAGATGAAGTTTGAAAGCACAAACCCATCAGGACATAATTTATTTATTGATGCGGGCGAAGAAAATGGAGGAAAAAGTGATGGGTATCGCCCAAAAGCTTTGATGCTCTCTGGTCTAGCAGGTTGTTCTGGCTTAGATGTAGCGTCTCTAATTAAAAAAATGAAACTTGATGTGGATAATTTTAAGATAGACATTGATGCCAATCTTACCGAAGAACATCCTAAATTTTATGATAAAGTAGCCATGCATTTTCATTTTTATGGCGATAATTTAAACGAAAAGAAATTACAAAAAGCAGTCGATTTATCTATAGAAAAATATTGTGGTGTTATGGAAATGTTTCGCCAATTCGCAACCTTAACTATAGAAATCCATTTTCATAAAAATTAGATATTTAAATCATTTTTTCTTCTTAAGATTTAAAGCAATATGCGCTGGAGCTTAAAACCCAAACCTCAAACAGAAAAAGTTGAAGCCTTACAAAAAGCACTTCAAGTCGATGTCATTACTGCCACATTATTATTACAGCGAGGTATTGAAACTTATGAAGCGGCGAAACAATTTTTTAGGCCTAGTTTAAACGATTTACACAATCCATTCTTGATGAAAGATATGGATAAAGCAACCGCTCGTATTGAGAAAGCTATAACTAATAACGAAAATATTTTAGTGTATGGCGATTATGATGTAGATGGGACAACTTCGGTAGCGCTTATGTCTTCGTATTTAAAAACCGTTTATCCAAATGTAGCTACGTATATTCCAGACCGTTATGATGAGGGTTACGGTATATCTTACAAAGGGATTGATTTTGCAAACGATAACGACTTTTCATTAATCATTGCTTTAGATTGTGGTATAAAAGCTATTGAAAAAGTAGACTATGCTAAAAACTTAGGCATCGATTTTATTATTTGTGATCATCATAGACCCGGAAATGAAATACCACAAGCAGCTGCCGTTTTAGACCCAAAACGTGAAGATTGTGAATATCCTTATAAAGAATTATGTGGTTGTGGTGTTGGTTTTAAACTTATACAAGCATTGGCCTCAAAAGAAGGAAAAATGACAAAAGATTTAATCGAATATTTAGATTTGGTGGCCACAGCTATTGGAGCAGATATTGTACCTATTAACGGTGAGAATAGAGCGTTAGCCTATTTAGGATTACAGGTTATTAATACAAACCCCAGACCAGGCATTAAAGCCATTCTTAACGAAGTTAAAAAAACAGAACTTACCATTACGGATGTTGTTTTTATTGTAGCGCCGCGTATTAATGCAGCAGGACGTATGAAACACGGTAATTATGCCGTAACGTTATTAACTGAAGAAAATAAGGAATTAGCCGCAAAATATGCCGCAGAAATTAATGAATATAATCTGGATAGACGTGAGACCGATAAACGTATTACTGAAGAAGCTCTTAAGCAAATTGAAGAACAAAAAGAACAGAACCGCCTTACTACTGTTGTTTACCATGAAACTTGGCATAAAGGCGTTATTGGTATTGTGGCTTCTAGATTAACAGAAACCTATTATAGACCAACGCTAGTTTTTACTAAGAGTGGCGATAAGTTAGCAGCTTCTGCACGATCCGTAAAAGGGTTTGATGTTTATAATGCTTTAGAAGCGTGTAAAGAACATATTGAACAATTTGGAGGTCACAAATATGCCGCAGGATTAACACTTGCTGAAGAAAATTACGAAGCTTTTAAACAAGCTTTTGAAAATGTTGTTTCTAAAACGATTGATAGGGATTTATTAATCCCCGAAATTAAAATAGATGATAATATAGACTTAAGCGATATAACCCCTAAATTTTATAGAATTTTAAAACAATTTGCCCCTTTTGGCCCTAGCAATATGACACCCGTTTTTATGACCGAAAATTTAATAGATACAGGTTATGGTAAATGTGTAGGAGCAGATAAAACGCATTTAAGATTAACCGCAAAACAACGCAAATCATCAATTAACTTTGTTGGTATTGGTTTTGGTATGGGCGATAAAATAGATGCTATTTCTAATGGAAAGCAATTTAATGCTGTGTATTCTATTGATGAAAATGAATGGCAGGGTAATACATCCCTTCAACTTAAATTGAGGGATATTAGGTAATATAATATTTTACCTAGTAAAATTAAGATACAACACTATTTTAGTTTTTTGTTAAATTCTAAAATAGACCTTACAGGTTTTAAAAACCTGTAAGGTCTGTAAAAATAGTAACTCATGAAAAGAACAGACCCTTACGCAGCCTTACGAATTAAAGAATTCAATATTTTTTTATTGTTGCGATTATTTTTGGTTTTTGGATGGTCTATGCAATTTATTGTTATTGAATGGCAAGTCTATAGTTTAACCAAAGACCCATGGAGTTTAGCTTTAATAGGCGCTTGCGAATTTATTCCAGCATTTTTTATGGCACCATTTGCAGGTCATATTGTAGATCAAAAAGAAAAACGAAACCTACTAGCACTTTGTATCGCCGCCTTTTCTTTAATTAGTTTAGGATTGTTTTTATTAACTACTAATAAAGTTGTTGGTCACTGGTCAACCCAGTCTATTTTATATTCCATTTATGCGCTTGTTTTTTTTGGTGGTTTTTTACGGTCCTTCTTCGGGCCTATTATTTTTTCTTTAATCGCTTTAATTGTTCCTAAAAAAATATACCCTAATGCAGCGACATGGAGTACTAGTACATGGAAAACAGCTGCGGTTTTAGGAGCCTTATTTGGAGGTTTTTTTATTGGTTGGATAGGTGTTGATTATACGTTATGTATGGTTTTTATTTTAGTAGTGATATCATTTGTTTTAGTTTTTCTAATTAAAAAGAAACCTATTTTAAATAAAAAAATTGGAGAATCTGTAAAAGAGAGTTTAAAAGTTGGTGTCCGGTTTGTATTTCAAAATAAGGCTGTTTTAGGCGCACTAACCTTAGATATGATTGCGGTTTTGTTTGGGGGAACTGTTGCTATTTTAGTCATTTTTGCACAAGATATTTTAGAGGTAGGAAGCCAAGGTTTAGGTATTTTAAATGCATCAATATCTTTGGGAAGCATTATTACTATGTTTGTGACGACTTACATTCCTGTGAGCAGAAATACTGGTAAAAAACTCCTAATTACAATTTTTATATTTGGGCTAAGTATGATTGGTTTTGGACTATCTTCAGTCTTTTGGGTAAGCGTTTTAATGTTATTTATTAGTGGTGCTGCCGATGGTATTTCTATGATTATTCGCCAAACTATTTTACAATTGAAAACACCAGATGAAATGCGTGGTCGTGTATCTTCTGTTAATTCTATGTTTGTAGGATCCTCTAACGAGTTAGGTGCTTTTGAAAGCGGTTTAGCAGCCAAGTTAATGGGGCCAGTAGCTACTGTGGTTTTTGGAGGAACCATGACTTTAATTACGGTAGTAACCATAGGGATTAAAAACCCTACACTTCGAAAATTAGATTTAACGAAGGATATGGAAGCTCATGAAAATGAAGAATAATATATTTTTAATTTCATAGTAAGTTTTTTTTATGGTTTGCGTCAAACTTATGAGCTAACCATAACCAAACATGCCTAACCTTAAAAACCTCTGGAAAAAATTTACCGATTTATTTAAACAAGGGTTAAGTCCAAAATCACTGGCGCTAAGCTTAGTCATTTCAATATTAGTTTCTATTTTTCCTTTGTTTGGAATAAGTACCATTGTTTTGGTATGCATTACCGTACCCTTTAAACTTAACTTACCAATCATGATTGCAGTAAGTTATATTGCAGAACCCGTAAAACTTCTATTTTTAATTCCTTTTATAAAATTAGGCGCTACAATTTTTAATACCGAGCATACGCTTCTTACTCTAGAAGCCATTAAAACAAGTTTTGATATTAGTTTTTTAAATACATTAAAAGCATTGTCTTTTGAATTGTTGTGTGGTTTTGTTGGTTGGTTAATTGCAGCTGTACCCCTAGCCGTAGTAGCTTATTTTATTCTGAAACTAATTTTAACATATCTCTATAAATTAAAAAACAAACCCCTTTAACATCATGAAACTAACTAAAACCTTAGGCTATTTAGGTCTATTAGCATCAATATTAGTAGGTATTGGTGAATATCTTTTGCATTATTCGCCTCATATTTTAGAAGCCTCTGAAAACTATGCTTTCTTTAAATATGTACCTCTTAATAATTTATCATTAGGGCATCTTTTTGCCATGGTTGGTTTACCGCTTTATTTTGCAGGATACATACACATATATAGAATGTTAAGGTCTGGTAATGAAACTCTAGCCCGCATTGTTTTAGCTGTTGGTTTTATTGCTTTTGCCGTTGGAGGCGTATGGATTGGGTCTCGAGCTTCTATTGGTAATATTGTTCATTTAAAAGAACATATGGATCATGCAATCTATTTAAATTTAATAGATCATTATACCAATAATGTCGAAGCCTTAGTACAAGCGCTTCGTGTAACCATCGCTTTATTGTCTGTTATGTTTGCAATTGCCATTATAAAAGGAGGCACATATTACAAAAAGTGGATGGCTATTTTCAATCCCATAGTTATTCTAATAGTGTTAGTTTTCTTAGGTAAAGCATTACCTTCTATAGGGAAACATGTATTGCCTATTTTAATGAATGTAACACATTTTATTCTTTTTATACTATCACTTTATCAATTAAATAAACTTAATAAATCATCTCATAATGCTTAAAAAAATATTAAAAATTGTCGGAATTATTGTTGTATTACTTCTAATTCTAGTCCTTGGTTTTTTCTGGAGAGATTCCGTTTCAGATAAATATGACGTGTCTATTGATGCTAATAAAATCCCAAAATTCACAGAAGTAGATTTACCTTTTACACATACTTATAATGGCGAAAAGTCTTTGCCTATTGCACCATCTGCATTAATTGATATTAATAATGACCTTGTAGATGAAGTGTTTTTTGGAGGTGGTATGTTTCAAGAAGATGCTTTATTAGCTTATAGAGATGGCAAATTTGTCGATATTTCGGCAGAAGTTAATTTACCTAAAAAAGGAGATAAAACAACAACCGTAGGCGTTATATCTGCCGATTTTGATAATAATGGAACCGTAGATTTACTTATTGGACGTGAAGATGGCTTACGTATTTATTATAATACTGATGGCAAATTTAAAGAAGTTGTTTTAGAAACACCAATGAATGAGAAATCCAACCCAGCGGGATTAACCGTTGGAGATATTGATAAAGATGGAGATTTAGATATTTTTATGGCCACGTATCTTAAAAAAGAATTGATGGAAGGACAAACCATTTTTGAAGATTATAATTATGGATCAACATCAGAACTCCTTTTAAACAACGGAGACAACACATTTAAAAGTATTACAAAAGCAGCTGGATTAGATTATGTACATAATACATTTCAAGGTGTTTTAGTTGATATTGATAACGATTCTTGGTTAGATTTAGTGGTTGTGCACGATACAGGTGAAGCAAGAACTTATAAAAATAATGGCGATTTAACATTTACAATGAAAGAAAACCCATTAACCAAAAAATTTGCATACCCAATGGGATTAGCTGTTGGAGACTATAATAACGATGGATTGGTAGATTTTATGTTTTCTAATACAGGAAGCACTTTGCCAAGAGCTTTGGCGAAAGGTGATATTAAAGATGCATCGAAATTTAATGAAAAATGGATTTTATTTAAAAACGAAGGCAACTTTAAGTTTACAGATGCTGCAGAAGAGGCAAAAATTGCCGATTACGAATTTTCTTGGGGATGTACTTTTGCCGATTTAAATAATGATGGTTTACAAGATTTAATGGTAGCCGAAAACTATGTAGACTTAGCGCCTAACAAACTATTTAGATTGCCAAGCCGTGTGTTAATACAAAAAGAAGACCATACATTTGTGCCTACCGAAACAGAAAGTGGGTTGGTAAATCCGCATTTTGCCATTACCTCTTTAGTAAGTGATTTTAATAAAGATGGGTATTTAGATATGATTTGGACAAACATAGACACACCATCTTTAGCCTATATTAATAATGGTGGCGATAATAATTTTTTACAAGTAGATTTAAAAGATAATGCAAAATCGCAAGGTGCAACGGTTCAAATAAAAACAAATACAAAAACCTTAACGGAATATTTAGTTTCTGGCGAAGGTTTAGCTAGTGACCAAACGGCACTAGTGCATTTTGGATTAGGCAAAGACACAGAAATAGAATCCCTTAAAATAAAATATGCAGATGGTGATGTTTTTGAGCTTAGAAACTTAAAAGCTAATGCCGTAATTAATATAGAAAAAGAAATGGCTATAAAGTTTGCAGATACACTTACAGATGCAAACTAGAATTTTAAACCCCTTATTACTAATAACTTTTGCAATAGGTATAATTGGTGCTGGTAATTTGGTTTATTCCGAGTTTACCCAGCACCATATTTGTCCAAAATTATTAAGAATTCCTGCATGCTATATTATTATGGCATGCTTTGTAATTCCTTTTATTGCTCATATTTTTAATAAGAGCAAGGTAATCTATTTTCTTTTTACAGGGCTTGCGTTTATTATTGCTTTAGTAGCCAGTATTATGGAATTTACTGGTTTAGGCGAATGCCCCAAAACACCAAGTGGTACACCTATGTGTTACTACTCGTTTTTGCTTTTTTCGAGTTTAATTATTTTGAAATTAATACTGATTAAAAAAAGGTAATTAGTCTAAAAAATCGAGAATTATTTTAGTGATTTCTTTAGGCTGCTCTTCTTGAATAAAATGCCTTGCGTTAAGTAAATGAATATTTTCGTTAGAAATATTTAAATCTTTAGCAACGGTTTCCTTTTGATTTTTCCAATTTAAAAAAGAATCGTTTTCTCCCCATATGACTGCAACAGGAATATCTATTTTAGAAATAACGGGTTGGTAATTGGTTAGATCATTACAGGTTTGCGAAAAGAAGTAATACATAGCTTTTGTTTTGCCTTCTTTAAGCGGTGTTTTATAACCTTCTACATCTATTTTGTTTAATGTATTTTGTGTTAAGCCTTCTTTAAACAATCCTTTTAGCATCATATTTGTTGTAACTCCATTTCTGTAACTCCACATAGCGGTCCGTGCCATAAATCCTTTTTTAAAGCGGATTGGTGGGTTAAAGCCTGCTTCGTAAATAATGGTATTTAAGATGACTAAGTTATTGATGCGGTTGGGAGCTTTTTTAAATAACTCCCAAGTCCATAAACCACCAGCATCATGCATAATGTGTGTCCAGGTTTTAATATTTAAACTATCTAACAGTGCTAATAAACGCTCTGCATGCTGGGTTTCGGAATAGATGTCGTAGCCTTTTGGAGAATCGCTAGAGCCAAAACCTAACATATCTGGAGCGATGACACGATGAGTTTTGGCAAGATCATCTATCATATGTCTGTATAACCAACTTGAGGTTGGTACGCCATGTAATAAAACAATTACGGGACCTTTACCTTTATCTACGTAATGTATATTTCCGTCTTTTGAAGCAAATGTATTTTGTTGTGCTCTAAATTGAGAATAGGTCATTTGGTTTGGTTCTGTAACTGCTGCTTTGTATGGTTTACATGATATAAAACTGCAGATTAAAAGTAAATAAAAGTAATATCTTTTCATAGTCGGTTTTGTTAACGTAAAATTACTGGTATTTTTGTAATGTAAAATGTTCTCCATCAAAAACACCATAGGTGTAATATTGTATCCAATCTCCTAAATTTATATATTTTGAATTTTGGTTAAGGGTTATATCTAATGGTAAGTGTCTGTGGCCAAATACAAAATAATCGCGGTGTTTGTCTTCTAATTTTCGTTTGCAATATTGTACAAGCCACTCGTTATCTTCGCCTAAAAATTTAGCATCTTCATCTCCAGAAATAAGTTTATTTTTTACGGATAGATATTGTGCCATACGCACGCCCAAATCTGGGTGTAACCATCTAAATAACCATTTACAGAAGGGGTTTGTAAATACTTTTTTCATGCGTTTGTAACCTTTATCATGAGGTCCTAAACCATCGCCATGGCCTATAAAAAAGGTTTTATTGTTAAAGGTAAATGCTTTGGGTTTGTGGTATACGGGTATGTTAAGTTCTTCTTCAAAATAGCCATTCATCCATAAATCATGGTTGCCTACAAAGTAATAAATAGGAATTCCGGAATCGCTAATTTCGGCAAGTTTACCTAAAGTTCTAGTAAAACCTTTTGGAACTACGGTTTTAAATTCCATCCAAAAATCGAATAAATCGCCTAACAAAAAAATAACTGCTGCATCATGCTTTACCTCATCTAACCACGCTACAAATTTTTTTTCTCTAGGTAACGATGCTTCTTTTGTTGGTGCTCCCAAATGGTTGTCTGAAGCAAAGTATATTTTTTTTCCTTTTGGAATATTCATAAAGTAAATATAAATAAAATAGCCACAAATGTATAAATATTTGCGCCAGAACCTTATTTGGCGGACACCCGCGTTAGGGATAGTAGTGAAAAGCCCACAGTGAGGCACGAGCGAGGACTTGTAGCGGATAGCCCGACGCCGGCCTTAGGCGGCGTAACGCCCTAAATATTATCGTAATCAAACCATTCGGCAAAGGAACTGTCGGTTTCTTGTAATTTTAATGAGTGTAATTGTATGTGTTTTGGTAAACGTACTTTTATTTTTTTGGAAAAATCGATAACCATCATTTCGCTAGTGGGCTGATAATCTACCAATAACACATTGTGACCTCGGTCTTGTAACTCTTTAGCTAGCTCTACATGTGGCGTGTTTTTATTAAATACTGTGGCATGATCAAAGACATTAACGATTTCTTCTTTAACAATCTTTTTAAGGTCGCTAAAATCTATAACCATTCCAAATTTTACGTTAGTGCTATCGGCTATGGGTTTACCTATAACGGTTACCGAGAGTTTATAACTGTGGCCATGTACGTTTTTGCATTTTCCGTCGTAACCATACAGGGCATGGCCAGTCTCAAAAGAAAATTGTTTTGTAATACGAATGTTATTGCCCATTATCTTCTTTTTTTATTTACAATATATACAATGATTAAAACTAAGGCTAAAACCAGAAATAATCCATTTCCGCTTAAAAATGACATGATATCCATAATAAATGTTTTTAATGGCAATGATGGATCAAAGTTAAGTTTTTTGTGAAAGCGGTATAAATATTTTTCGAAATTTTATTATTAATGGTATACCTCTGGCTATCATCCAAAATGCCATAGCAATAAATATGGCCTTTAGTTTATACTCGTAATGGTCTAAAATAAATAGTATGGGTAAAAATATGGCAAAGGTTGAAAATAAAAGTACGTTTCTTAAATATTGCATTTTACCTAAGCCTTTAAATATACCATCAAAAATAAATGCTACGGCACATATGGGCTGCATGGCTAAAACGAGCCAGAATATGTTATAAAATTTTTCTAAAACTTCTGGTTCTTTGGTAAAAATAAGCCCTAACGGATAATAAAATAAGGCGCCCATAACACCTAAAAATAAACCTATTAAAATACCGTATTTAATAAGTTTATTGCTAAGTTGTATTAATGTTTTATATGCTTTTGCCCCTAAAAGTTTGCCAGATAATATATTGCCAGCACCGGCATAACCGTCTATAATAAAGGCTCCAAGAAACCATAAACTTATGGCTATAGTATACGCAGCAATATATGCTGCGCCATAACCTGTGGCAAACCGACTGGCAAAATACAATGTTACGTTTAGAGCTATGGTTCTTACAAATAGGTTTACTATCATTAAAATAAAACGCTTAAACTCTTTATGCAGCGGCCAAGTAAATTTTAATGTTATTTCTGTTTTTTTCAACAAGAGATATGCTGAAAAAATTGCCATAATTATTTGAGCAATAACACTGGCATAGGCAGCGCCTTCAATATTCATGGGCTCAATAAACCCGTTTATACCATAAACTAATATTACATCTAAAATAATGTTTACTGCAGTACCAATTATCGCTACTATCATGGGATAAAACGTATTTTGTAAGCCACGAAACACACCAAATATGGCTATAGTAAATAGTGTAAATGGAAACCCTAAAACACGTATTTTATAATATAAGACGCTGTAGTCTAACACTAAACCTGTGGCATTATATAGTTTAAAAATAGGCTTTGTAAAAGGATATGTAAGCATTACTATTAAAACACCTAGTCCTGTGATTATAAAAATGGCTTGTGCTGGTAAATTTTTAATAGTGTGTAATAGATTTGCCCCTACATATTGTGATATAATTGATGAAATAGCACTGCGTGTTTGGCCTAATACCCATATTAACATAGATAAAAATGTGGTTACAAGACCTACAGCTGCTAAGGATTCTACGCTATTAACAGACATTTTACCAACAATTGCGGCATCTGTTAGCGACAAAACAGGTTCTGACACACCAGAGATTAAGGCCGGTATAGCTAGTTTATTAATATGTTTGAAACTTATATTTATTTTCACAAGACGCATTCATAACAATAAAAAGGAGATTTACTTTGCTTAGGAAAGAAAATATCTCCCAAACGTTTATACCCGCGCTTTTCATAAAATTTAGTATTTCTTTTATTTTCTGAAAACGTATCTAATCTTACCGATGTAAAATTATTATTTTTTGCAAATGTCTCTGCAAATTGCATAAGCTGTTGAGCAAAACCTTGGCCTTGAAAATCTGGATGAACTGCCAAACGGTGAATGTATATATTTTTATCATTAGACGTTAACCAAGATATGGGGATGTACTCTTTATCCATATATGTAGATATGGTAATACAACCTATAATCCTGTTTTCTAATTCTAAAACATATAATTCTTTACGTTCAAAATCGTTTACAAAAGCTTTTTTATTTGGATAAAATTCATTCCATTGATAAATACCTTGTTTTACCATGAAAGCGGCACATGCTTTTGTTACTTCTAAAATATTATCAATATCTTTTATTGTTGCAAGACGAATCATTTAAATAATTTACTTTTGCATCAAATTTATTGTAAATTTAGGTTTAAATCTTTCGGTTATGAAAAATATTTTAGTTCCAGTAGGTACATCAAAAAATGCATTGAGTCATTTACAATATGCTATCGATTTTGCTGAAACCATAGGCGCAAAACTTTTTGTGGTACAGGTATACAATGTATACACAAAAGCAGGAACCATGATTAAAGTAGATAAAATTATTGAACGCGAAAGTTTAAACTATTTAAATGATTTAGTCTCTAAAGTAAACACTAAATCTGTAAATATTACTGTAAAAGTCTTAAAAGGAAAACTTATAGATACTCTAGAATTGGCTAGCAAAGCTGCAGATATAGATTTAATTTTAATTGAACCAAGAACAAATTCTGTAAAAGACAAGGTCTATTTAGGAAAAACATCAGGTAAAATTATTAAACAAATGCAAGTCCCAGCACTTATTGTTCCTGAAGGCTATGTATTTAAACCCGCTAAAACTATTTTAATGGCTATAAAATCGGCTATTATTAAAAAGAATGATGTTTTAAACCCTCTAGAAACTATACAAAAACATTTTAAATCGGTTATAAACTTGCTTTTAGTAAAAACACGAGATTATAATCATGGTGATTTTGACATGATTGACGATTTATCTAAATTAATTACCAAGACTACAAAAACAGAAAATGCTACTACATTTCAAGGCGTTTTAGAGCATTATCAAGCTAATAACCCAGATATGCTTTGTGTAGTAAGACGTAAGCGTGGGTTTTTTATAAAGAAATGGGAAAAGAACGTTATTCTAAAAAAAGATTTTTCTAGTTCAATTCCTGTTTTAGTATTAAGCGGGCTTAAATAAGATAAGTATTAATTATAAATCTTATATCTTAATAAATACGTATTCTTATTTTAAAGATTAAAAGCATGTATGCTATAAAAACAACTGTTTTTATTAACTAAATTAAATCTCTACAATACATTTTTGTTAATTATACTAACAAAAAACTCATACATAGGTTTCTCCTTATGCTTCAGATTATCTTCATAAAAAAAGTATATAAATAGAAATTTATAAAAAATTGTGAGGCTGCATTATATAAAATTATTTTAAACTGTGATTAACCCTTTACATATATAGGGCTTTTATTTATAATTTATCCTAAACAAATTCACACCAAAATAAACACCTATTAAACAAACAGTTATCTTCATTTATTACTAGAACAAAACCATATGTAGTCCTTTTTATTCGTTTACACCTATAATTTTACAATTAATAAGCACTGTAAGTAGATAAAAATCAATACCCCCTTTTATTTAAAAATATTATGATATAAAACGCCACAGAAATTTTCCTTATTAATTAACAACCATTTAAAAACTAAACTATGACTAAACTTACCCCTCTAACACGTTATGTGTTATTAACACTTATCTGTATAGCTTTGTCCATTTCTGGATATAGCCAAACCGTCAATGTGAGTGGAGAAACACCTCTTAAAAAATGGGATAAAATAAGTATTTCTTTAACGCTTGCTAACACTATTAGTGAATCTAATACTAGTTTTAAAAATAACCGTATGGATGTTATTTTTACAGCTCCAAGTGGCAGTACAATTAGAGTTCCCGGTTTTTTTGCTGCAGATGGAGATGCCGCTAACTCCAATGCAACTAGCGGAACTATTTTTAAAGCCTATTTAAGACCTAATCAAATAGGAGCTTGGACTTATCAAGTGCTTTTTTATACAGGTAGCGATGTTGCTTTACAAAACATAGATCAACTCCCAGCACCTATTCATAATTTATCTGGAAATATAGGTAGTGTAAGCCCCTCCAATGCCACGCTTCCCGATTTTAAAGCAAAAGGGCGTTTACAATATCAAACTACAGGAACTAATAATCAACGTCGCTATTTAAAATGGGCTGAAACTGGTGAGCACTTCTTAAAATTTGGTCCAGATTCTCCAGAGAACATACTTGATTATGATGATTTTGATCATGATGAAAATAAAAAGAACTGTGGCCTTTGTACCGAGCATTCTTTTAATCCTCATGCTGACGATTGGAAAACTGGCGATCCTACATGGGATGGTGGAAAAGGAAAAAACCTAATTGGCGCTGTTAATTATTTAAAGAACCAGCAAATGAACTCCATGTCCATGTCGTTATTTGGTGGTGATGATAAAAACGTATTTCCATGGACTACAATAAATAATAAATTTCAATTTGATGTTTCTAAACTAGAACAATGGGAAATTGTTTTTGATCATGCAGAAAAAAATGGGCTTATGCTTCATCTTAAATTAGCTGAAGCTGAAAATTGGAATGCACTTTCTTTAGACGAAATTAAAGTTTACTATCGCGAAATGGTTGCTAGATTTGGGCATCATTTAGCTCTTGAATGGAACATATCTGAAGAATTTGGTGGAAAAGATGGTACAGATCCAGCAAATGCCATTCCTAGAATTGATTGGTTGGCTAGTATTGATCCGTGGCAAAATCATAGAGTTCTACATACTTATCCAAATTCTCATGAAACATATTACAACTATTTAATTAGTAATAATGCAAAAATAACAGGAGCATCTATTCAAAGCTCTCAAAAACAAGGATATAATGATGCTTATAATGGGAAATCTGGTATAAAAACATGGATTGATAACTCTAGAGATGGAGGTATACCATGGGTGGTTGCAAGTGATGAGCAAAACCCAGGTTCTACAGGGGTTTTTATTTCTCCCGCAATTAGTGTTCATGATGTTCGTCCACAAGCCAGAAAAAGAATCCTCTGGAAAGGCTTACTCGCTGGTGGTGCTGGAGTTATGTGGTATGGTGGATCTGAAGGAGATTTTCAAACAGAGAATTTTAATAGATTTTCAATCTTATTCCAATGGACTAAAATTGCTATTCTTCAATTTTTTGAAGGTCATGGGTTAGAATATTGGAAAATGGAAAATAATGACACATTAGCCACTGGAGGAAATAATGTATGTCTTGCTGAAGAAGGAGAAACTTATGTTATTTATCTTGAAAACGGAGGAACTACTAATTTAAATCTCTCTGGCCAATCTGGTAACTTTGATGTTAAATGGTTTAACCCAAGAGATGGAGGTGCACTACAAGATGGATCTACAACCTCTATTGTTGGTGGAGCAAATATAAATATTGGAAACCCACCTAGTAATAACAATTCAGATTGGGTTGTATTAGTTACCAAATCTGGAAAACCAAATGTTGCAGCAACGAGTGTAAGTATGAACCCATCGGCTGCAACTATTGAAGAAGGTGAAAAATTTAGTCTCATAACTACATTTACACCAGATACAACAACAAACAGAATAATATCTTGGACGACTAGCGATGCTAGCGTAGCCACAGTAGACACCAATGGTATAATAACAGCAATTGCAGAGGGTCAAGCAACTATTATAGGTACAACTCAAGATGGAGGTTTTACAGGTAGTTCTGTAATTACAGTAACTGCCGCTCCTATAATTGATTTAGGTTGTCCTTTTGTTGAAGAAGATGGATTACTCGTTATTGAAGTTGAAAATGCTAAAAACTTTAATGACGCTATGTTTACCCTAGAAACAGGTCCTGTTGGAACAACAAGTCCTACTGGTGTTGGCTATTTAAGATATAACGGGGCAAACAACCTTAGTGTACAAGTACCTGATAACACTATAGGTTATAAAGTTAAAATTAATAACCCTGGAGTTTATCAATTCCTATGGAGAAATGTAAGAGATCCTCAAGCAGCTACCGCAGATGCCGCAAACGATAGTTGGTTATACATAAAAGATAATAACGCTAGATTTTACGGTATTAAAGACGGCACAGAATACACACTTACGGGTCATACAAAAGTATGGGTACAACAATCTAATTTTGTATTTCAATGTTTTGGTGAAACAAATTCAGGCGGTAATCATATTAATGGTATGAGTATGTGGGTAGACTTTCCCGCAGCAGGAGAATATACCATTGAATATGGAGGTCGATCTAAAGGACATAGTGTAGATAGGCTAATGCTCTTTAAAACAGATCAAACAGCTGCAGCAAAAAATGTTAATACACCTGAATCTGCAAGAGAAGGAACAGATTGCGAAACCCAAACGTGTAGTAACCTTGATTTAAATGCGGTAGATTTTCCAATAACCCAAGTCACTGGTTTCGAACAAGCTTATGTTGACAATGCTAGAAATGCTATGGCCATAAACGCTGCACAGCATAAAGACAAATTTGCTGCTGTTAAGCAAAGTTTTACTGGAGCTGATGGCACATATAATATCACGCTTACAACTTTAGCGGAACTAGATGGAGAGTCAACCTATAGATTAAAAGTAGACGGTGTTTTAATAGGTACTTATCAAAACCCAGAAACAACCGTAGATTATACGCCTACTACAAAAACATGGACAGATGTAAGTATAAAAAACGGAGATGACATTCAAGTTGAATTTAATTCACATACCAATGGAAAAATACCAGAAGGTTCTGGTACGGCTTTCTCTAGAGGACGATGGACAAAATTAGCATTTATTTGTGACGGAGCCCCACCACTTACAGAAGTTGTAGCATTTTCAAATCTTCCAATCGCTTTTAAAAATGATACCACTACGTTTCCAATTGATGTTGTTTATACTGCTAATGAGGAAAGAGATTTAAACGTAACCATAAATAGCCCAACAGATGTTTTTATTGCAGAGCAAACCATTACCGTAACCCCTGGACCTAACCAGAGAGCTACTGTAAATGTAACCGTCCCTACTGCTTTAGCTATTGATGAAAATTATAAATTTGTTCTAACTTTAAGAACTGTTGGAGGAAATGCATCTACAAATATTGATGAAAAAGAAAAACTTGTAAATATTGTAGATATTATATTAACCGATGATGTTGGCTTATCAAAAGCACCAACTGCTGTAACGCCCTCAACATCTTACAGTGTCGATGTCGATTATACTGCCAGTGCAGAACGCCAAGTTGTTATTGCATTATATAAAGGTAGAGTTTGGCAAAAATCTGATAAGGTAACTGTTGCTACTGGAAGTGGAACAGTAACGTTAACGATAACGCTTACTGCAGAAACAGTTATTGGGGATGACTATTCTTGGAGAGCTCACATAAGACCTGTTGGTGCTAGTGGAAATGATGCTACCGCAAGAACTAGAGTTAATTTTGCTGTTAACAGCTCCTTATCTACAAACGATGAAATTCTAAATAAAAAAGGAATTATTGTTTATCCTAATCCTATGGGAGACGAAGGTCTAACAGTTAAATTAAAAAATATTGTAAGTACTGTATCTTATTCCATTTTAGATATTAATGGTAGAATAATAAAATCTGGATCATCAGATAATCAAGTGTTTACTATTCCTGCAAATACAATACAATCTAAAGGTGTTTATATCTTAAAGATTAAAAGTAATGATCAAGAATTTACACAAAAAATCGTGAAATAATACATGATAAAACTTATGTAGGATTGCAACCTCTACATTGAACCTCTACAGAAATGTAGAGGTTTTTTTATGCCTTCATGTTACGCAAAATAGATTAGCATAAAACAACAAAAACAAGTCCTTGTAAAACAAGTAGTTAGCTCCATTTATTACCCTAATAAAACCATATGTAATCCTTTTTATATACTCATACGTATAAATTTATAGGAATAAACTGCGCCTTATGAAAATATTTTTTTTCAAACTAAAACAAAAGAGATTTTTTAAGGATTTTCTAACAACTATTTAACTGCACTAACATGACTAAAATTAATCCAATTCCCTCAGCACGCATGATGCTATTAACAATTCTCATGACCGCTATATCCTTTTTAGGATATAGCCAAACTGTTAACGTAAACGGACAAACCCCTTTTAGAAAGTGGGATAAAATTGCTGTTTCACTTACGCTACCATCCAATATAAGCGAATCTAACACAAGTTTTAGAAACAATCGTATGGATGTGATTTTCACAGCGCCTAACGGAAGTACCATTAGAGTTCCTGGCTTTTTTGCTGCAGACGGTAATGCTGCTAATTCAAATGCTAAACAAGGACGTATTTTTAAAGCTTACTTAAGGCCTTATCAAACAGGTAGCTGGACATATCGTGTACTTTATTACACAGGTAACAATGTGGCTTTAAGAAACGTAAACCAATTACCTGCTCCAATACACAATATTACGGGGGCTATAGGTAACATTTCTAATACTAATAAATCTGCTCCAGATTTACGAGCAAAAGGTCGATTAGAATACCAAAAAACAGGAAATAATAACCAACGACGTTACCTAAAATGGGCAGAAACTGGCGAGTACTTCTTAAAATTTGGTCCAGATTCTCCAGAGAACCTTCTTGATTATAACGATTTTGACCATGATGAAAACAAAAAAAACTGTGGTCTTTGTACTGAACATGCTTTTAATCCGCATGCCAGAGATTGGAAATCTGGCGATCCTACATGGGATGGCGGTAAAGGTAAAAACTTAATTGGAGCGGTTAATTATCTTAAAAACCAACAAATGAATTCCATGTCTATGTCTTTATTTGGCGGTGATGATAAAAACGTATTTCCATGGACTACAATAGGTAATAAATTCCAATTTGATGTTTCAAAATTAGAACAATGGGAAATTGTTTTTGACCATGCAGAAAAAAATGGCCTTATGCTTCATTTTAAATTAGCAGAAGCTGAAAACTGGGACGCATTAACTTTAGACCAGATTAAAGTCTATTATCGTGAAATGGTGGCAAGATTTGGTCATCATTTAGCTGTAGAATGGAATATATCTGAAGAATTTGGAGGAAAAAATAGTACAGCACCTGCTAATGCCATACCTAGAATTGATTTTTTAGCAAGCATAGACCCTTGGCAAAGTCACAGAGTTTTTCATACCTATCCAGGACAGCATGAAAAGTTCTATAATTATTTAATTAATAATAAAGCCAAAATAACGGGTGCCTCTATTCAAAGTTCTCAAGCTCGAAGTTATGATGATGCTTACGATGGCAAATCGGGAATTAAAACGTGGGTTAACAAATCAAAAAACAACAATATTCCATGGGTAGTTGCTAGTGATGAGCAAAATTCTGGAAAAACAGGCGTCTTTACATCAGAATCTATTAATAACAACAATGTAATAACACAAGCAAGAACAAAAATTCTTTGGAAAGGTCTAATGGGTGGTGGTGCTGGTGTTATGTGGTACGGTGGCTCTCAAGGCGATTTTAAAACTGAAAATTTTAATAGATTTAACACGCTATTTAATTGGTCTAAAATAGCCATCTTAGAATTTTTTGAAGGCAACAATATAGAATATTGGAAAATGCAAAATAATGATGCATTAGCTAGTGGCAACAAAAACAGATGTTTAGCTCAGGTTGGCACAGCATATATTATATATTTAGAAAATGGTGGTACATCAAATATAAATCTTAATGGACAATCAGGAAATTTTAGCGTAAAGTGGTTTAACCCTAGAAATGGCGGAGGTTTACAAAATGGTTCTGTAACGTCTATTTCAGGAGGCGGAAATAAAGGTATTGGAAACCCTCCTAATAATGCAAATTCTGATTGGGTTGCATTTATAAGAAAAGGTGGCGGTGGCACAAATAATGTTGCAGTAACTGGAATTAATATTACTCCTGCCTCTAGAACAATTCAAGCAGGTAATACATTCACTTTATCAAGAACTGTTACACCAACAAATGCTAGTAATAAAGCAGTTTCATGGAGTACAAGTAATGCAAACATAGCAACTGTTAACGCTAACGGGTTAGTAACTGCTATAGCCGCAGGCCAAGCTACTATTACAAGTACAACACAAAACGGCAACTTTACAGATACCTCTATTATAACAGTAACAGGATCTACAGGTGGAGGTAATACTACCGAAGCCATAGCGTTTACAAACCTTCCTGCTTCATTTGGTAATCAAGTTACCACATTTCCTATTCAAGTAACCTATTCTGCAAATCAACAAAGAGATATTAATGTGACTATAAAAAGTCCTACCAATCAATTTATTAAAGCAAGAACCATTACCGTAAGCGCTGGTACTAATCAAACGGCAACGGTTAATGTCACTGTAAATAATCCATTGGCTAATGGTAATAGGTACCGGTTTGTATTAGCATTACGTCCAGTGGGCGGTAAATTTTCTTCAAATATTGAAAAGCAAGTAGCGTTTGCTAACATTATAAATGCAACAAGTCGAAAAGTTGGCGAACCAAAATCTGCAACAAATACACTACCTTCTAGTGTAGCAGTATATCCTAATCCATTAAATAATCAAAATTTAACGATTCAATTAATAGACATAACAGCATCTGCTTCTTATGATATTTTTGATATTAATGGCCGTTCTATTGTATCGGGTATATCAAATAGTGATACCATAATTATACCATCAGGCACTTTAAAAGCAAGAGGTATATATATTTTAAAAATAACGGCTAATGGAAAATCCTTCATTAATAAAATAATTAATTAAAAATTTAAAACTGCTCCAAAAAAACAATATCAAATAAATGATTTGAATTTGGAGCAGTTTAATTTTAAATAAATGCAATGCTAATAGGCACATTGTGTAATTAAAATTATTTTTTAAACCTTTTACAACAAAACAGAAGATATTCTGTACTTCTCTAGAACTTTAAACTAATAACATCTCAACATTAAACATGATCATATAATTTATTATTTCAATAAATAGCTATGTATACTACATGCTTTAATAACTATATAGATTTACAAGTAAACCTTTACCATTTTAATAACCAATAAAAATAATAGCGAATTATTATATTTTTAATCCATTAATTAATCCATTATGAGTAAAACCAATTCTATTTTACGTAAATTGTTATTTGCAATTATCGTAACGTCTATATCCTTTTTGGGGTATAGTCAAACCGTCAACGTAAGTGGCGAAACCCCTTTTAGGAAATGGCATAAAATTGCCGTTTCTCTTACTCTCCCATCCAATGTAAGCGAATCCAATACTAGCTTTAAAAACAATCGTATGGATGTTATTTTCACAGACCCTAGTGGGAATAATATTAGAGTACCTGGTTTTTTTGCTGCAGATGATAATGCTGCTAATTCTAATGCAAAACAAGGTCGCATTTTTAAAGCTTATTTAAGACCTTACCAAACAGGTAACTGGACCTATCGTGTACTTTATTACACTGGCAACAATGTGGCTTTAAGAAACGTAAACCAATTACCTGCGCCTGTACACAATATTACGGGTACCATAAATGGTGTTTCTAGAACTAATAAATCAGCTCCAGATTTACGAGCAAAAGGTAGATTAGAATACCAAAAAACAGGAACTAATAACCAACGTCGATATTTAAAATGGGCAGAAACTGGTGAATATTTCTTAAAGTTTGGACCAGATTCTCCAGAAAACATGCTTGATTATGATGATTTTGATCATGATGTTAATAAAAACAACTGTGGTCTTTGTTCAGAACATTCTTTTAATCCACATGCTAGCGACTGGAACTCTGGTGACCCCACTTGGGATGGTGGAAAAGGTAAAAACCTAATTGGTGCTGTTAATTACCTAAAAAACCAGCAGATGAATTCTATGTCGATGTCTCTTTTTGGAGGTGACGATAAAAATGTGTTTCCTTGGACCAGTTTAACTAATAAATTTCAGTTTGATGTTTCTAAACTAGAACAATGGGAAATTGTTTTTGATCATGCTGAAAAAAATGGTCTTATGCTTCACTTTAAATTAGCAGAAGCTGAAAACTGGGATGCACTTACACTAGATCAAATCAAAGTATTTTATCGTGAAATGGTAGCTAGATTTGGACATCACTTAGGTTTAGAATGGAACATTTCTGAAGAATTTGGTGGAAAGGATAGTACAAACCCTGCCAATGCCATTCCTAGAATTGACTTTTTAGCAGGTATAGACCCTTGGCAAACGCATAGAGTTTTCCATACATACCCTAATCAACATGAAAAATTCTATGACTATTTAATAAACAATAATGCTAAAATAACAGGTGCTTCTATACAAAGTAGTAGAAAACAAGATTATAACGATGCTTATGATGGTGAGTCTGGCATAAAAACTTGGATAGATAAATCTAGAAGTTCTGGTACGCCATGGGTTGTTGTTAGTGATGAGCAAAATCCTGGTTCTACAGGTATGTTTACATCTGAAGCTATTAGCGATGATAATGTGATTCCAGCAGCAAGAACAAAAATTCTTTGGAAAGGTCTCATGGGAGGCGGTGCCGGTGTTATGTGGTATGGCGGTTCTCAAGGTGATTTTAAAACTGAAAATTTCAATAGATTTTCAACCATGTTCGAATGGTCTAAAATTGCCATCTTACAATTTTTTGAAGGTAATGGAATAGAATACTGGAAAATGCAAAATAACGATGCATTAGCTAGTGGAGGTAATAATAGATGTTTAGCACAAGTTGGCCAAAGCTACATTGTTTATCTTGAAAATGGTGGCACATCCAACTTAAACCTATCTGGTCAATCTGGAAATTACAATGTAAAATGGTTTAACCCAAGAAATGGTGGTGGTTTACAAAATGGTTCTGTAGCATCTATTTCTGGAGGCGGAAATAAAAGTATTGGAAACCCTCCTAGTAATGCAAATTCAGACTGGGTAGCTCTAATTACAAAAGCTGGCGGACCAAATGTTGCTGTTTCAGGAATTAATATTACTCCAGCTACCACTACTTTAGAAGTTGGTAAAACACTAACACTAACACAATCAATAAGCCCTAATAACGCTTCAGACAAAACAGTATCATGGTCTACAAGTAATGCAAGTATAGCTACCGTAAATTCTAATGGACTTATTACTGCCGTAGCACAAGGTCAAGTAACTATTACTGGTACAACACAAAATGGAAATTTTACAGATAACTCTGTAATTACTGTAACTGCTGCTCCAGTTATAGAAACGGGGTGTCCTTTCGAAGAAGACAATGGATTGTTAGTTATTGAAGCAGAAAATGTTAAAAATTTTGATACTGCATTATTTACACTTGAAACAGGAAATGTAGGAACTACTAGCCCTACAGGAACTGGATATTTAAGATATAATGGCCCCAACCATTTTGGTGCTCAAGTAGCAGAACATACTGTTGCTTATAAAATTAAAATTAATAGCCCTGGCACGTATAGATTCTTATGGAGAAACGTAAGAGACCCTCAAGCTGCTACTGGAGATGCTGCCAATGATGCATGGGTATACATAAAAGGAAATGGAGCTAGATTCTATGGTAAAAAAGGTGCTAATGAGTATACTTTAACAAAACCTACAAAAGCATGGATACAAAAATCTGAATTCGATTTTATAGCCAATGGAGAAACTCGTGTTAATGGACAAACCGTTAACAGTATGGCTTTATGGGCAGACTTTGCAACTGCAGGAGAATATACTATTGAATATGGAGGTCGATCTAAAGGACATAGTGTAGATAGAATTGTATTATTTAAAGCAGACAAACAAGCTGATGCTAAAAATATTAGCACTCCAGAATCTGCGCAGTCAAGCGGTAACTGTGGTGGTGGCAATCCAAACCCAAACCCAAATCCTGGCTGTTCTGATATTACACTAAATGCAGTTGATTTTCCTACTGCAAGAGTCACTGGGTTTTCGCCTGCATATATTGATAATGCAAGAAATGCTATGGCTATAAATGCTGCACAACATAAAGATAAATTTGCAGCTGTTAAACAAAGTTTTACTGGAGCTGATGGTACTTATAATATTACCATTACTACTTTAGCAGAATTAGATGGAGAGTCAACCTACAGAGTAAAAGTAGGCGGAACATTGGTTGGAACATACCAAAATCCAACGACAACTGTAGACTATACGCCTACCACAAAAACATGGAACAATATTAGTATTAAAAACGGAGATGATATTCAAGTTGAATTTAACTCTAACACCAATGGTAATATTCCTGAAGGTACTAGTACAGCTTTCTCTAGAGGTAGATGGACGCAATTAGCTTTTGTTTGTAATGGAGGTGTAACACCACCGGCTGCTAATGACACTATAGATATTTCTGGTGTTTCTACTTCTGTAGTATCTGCAACAACTTATACCATACCTGTTAATTATACGGCTAGTACTAATCGAGATATTGTTGTCGCTTTATTTAAAGCCAATGTATGGCAAAATTCTGTTAAAGCTTCAGTTAATGCTGGAACTGGCTCTCAAACACTCACTATAAATCTTAGCGATGCTCCTGCAGAAGGCACAGACTATTCTTGGAGAGCTAGCATTAGACCAACTGGAGGTAATGGTAGTCAAGCTATTTCAAGAAACAGGGTTAACTTTACTGTAGAGACTACTGGTAGTAACAGTAGCCAAACACCATTTGGAGGAACTGCGAGATCTATCCCAGGTGTCGTTCAAGCCGAAGATTATGATGAAGGTGGGCAAGATATTGCATATAAAGATACAGATTCTGCTACCAATCACTTTGGTGAATATAGAACTGATGGAGTCGATATTCAAGTAACAACTGATCCTCAAGGAGGTACTCATAATATTGGTCGAATGCGCGCTGGGGAATGGTTAGAATATACTGTTAATGTAACAACAACTCAAAATTATAATTTTTTCCCTAGAGTTGCTTCTCTTAATGGCAATGGGAAATTTAAAATTTTAATAGATGGTACAGATATTTCAGGTACTTTAAATGTCCCAAATACTGGAGCATGGCAAACATTTGAAAATGTTGTTGTAAGGAATGTTAATCTAAATGCAGGCGCCCATGTTGTAAGAATTGAAATTATAGAAAGCGGAATGAACTTAAGTAGATGGACAGCATGGCCTAGTACATCAACTAATCGTTCTGTACTATCATTCACAGATATTGATTCCGAAAATGTTGAGACTAGCATATCTGTTTACCCTAATCCATTTGGCGATAATGGATTAACTATTAAAGTTAAGGGTAATAAAGGTGGAACAACGTATAGTATTAGTGATATTAATGGTAGATTATTAAATTCAGGTAAATCTAACAACGACACAATTACTATTTCTCCAAACGTATTAAGCTCTAAAGGTATTTATATACTAAAAGTAAATACAGACGGAAAACAGTCTATACACAAAGTTGTGAAATAATATAAACAACTGATGCTAAAGTTAATTAGCTAGATTAAAGCCAAAGCCTCTCAATTATGAGGCTTTGGCTTTTCTTTTTACAAAAAAATCTTAAAATTTTCACTTATAACTTTCTTTCTTCATTTACTCTAAAACGTACTATGTTTTAATGCATAATTAAATTGAATTATATCATATCTACTATCAATACCATAAAAAACACTTCTTAACACATTTTCAAAAGATAAAAAGACTTACTTTGTTATTAATCGTATTATATTTGCAGAAAAATAGCAAACACTTTTAATGAGTAAATTAGTAATAGTTGGCTCTGTAGCATTTGATGCTATTGAAACGCCTTTTGGAAAAACAGATAAAATTCTTGGTGGTGCAGCAACTTACATTGGGTTGTCGGCATCTTATTTTAATATTGATGCAGCGGCTGTATCTATTGTAGGAGGTGATTTTCCACAAGATTATTTAGATTTATTATCTAACAAAAACATTGATATTTCTGGTGTAGAAATCGTAAAAGATGGAAAAACATTCTATTGGAGTGGTCGCTATCACAACGATATGAATTCTCGTGACACTCTGGTTACCGAGTTAAATACCCTTGCCGATTTTAACCCTGTAGTACCTAACGCTTATAAAGATGCTGAAGTGGTAATGTTAGGTAATTTACATCCCCTTGTTCAATCTAGCGTTTTAGACCAAATGACTTCTGAATCTAAATTAGTGATTTTAGATACAATGAATTTTTGGATGGATTGTGCTCTAGAAGATTTACTCAATGTTATTAAACGTGTTGATGTGATTACCATAAATGATGAGGAAGCAAGACAATTAACTGGTGAATATTCTCTAGTCGTTGCTGCAAAAAAAATACATGACATGGGGCCAAAATACGTTGTCATTAAAAAAGGAGAACATGGCGCTTTATTATTTCATAACGAGCATGTTTTCTATGCACCTGCTTTACCTCTTAAAGAAGTTTTTGACCCAACTGGAGCAGGAGACACCTTTGCTGGTGGGTTTGCAGGTTATATTGCAAAAACTGGAGATACCTCTTTCGAGAATATGAAAAATGCGGTAATACATGGATCTGCACTTGCTTCATTTTGTGTAGAAAAATTTGGAACCGAACGTATCCAAAATTTATCAAGAGAAGAAGTGCACAAACGCTTATTACAGTTTAAACATTTGACACAATTTGATATAGAATTAACATAATCAAGCGCGCTCTAAAATAGAGTGCGTTTTTGGTTTTAACAAAAAATCATTAACATTATATTAGCACTCTTAAAATTAGAGGACTAAGAATAATTAATTTAACTTTAGCCTAGCTATTTAGAATATTGAGTTTACAAACATTTACAAATTTACAATATGAGTGATGCCTTAAAACATGAATGTGGAATAGCCGTAATTAGACTTTTAAAGCCATTAGAGTTTTATAAAAAAAAATACGGAACGGCCTTTTATGGTGTAAACAAAATGTATCTAATGATGGAAAAGCAGCACAATCGTGGACAGGACGGTGCTGGGCTTGCAAGCATAAAATTAGACACCAAACCAGGGGAACGTTACATTAGCAGAGTACGCTCTGTAGCGCAACAACCAATACAGGATATTTTTGGGCAAATTAATGATAGAATTAATAAAGAGTTTTCTGAACACCCAGAGTATAAAGATGATGTTGCTTTACAAAAAAAGCATTTACCATACATTGGCGAAGTTTTATTAGGACATGTACGTTATGGCACATTCGGAAAAAACAGCGTAGAAAGTGTACACCCGTTTTTAAGACAAAATAACTGGATGCACAGAAACTTAATTATGGCTGGTAACTTTAACATGACTAATGTTAAAGAGCTTTTTGGCAACCTCATAGAACTAGGTCAACATCCAAAAGAATATACCGATACCATAACCATTATGGAAAAAATTGGTCATTTTTTAGATGATGCTGTAAGTAAAATATATAAAGATTTAAAAAAAGAAGGCTATAATAAACGACAAGCTTCACCGCTAATAGCCGAGCGTCTTAAGGTTAGTAAAATTTTAAAACGTGCCGCAAAAAACTGGGATGGTGGTTACGCTATGGCGGGATTAATTGGTCATGGTGACTCATTTGTATTGAGAGACCCCGCTGGTATTCGCCCTGCATATTATTATCAAGATGATGAAATTGTTGTTGTAGCTTCAGAAAGGCCTGTAATACAAACCGTTTTTGATGTAAAGTTTGAGGACATAAAGGAATTAGATCCTGGACATGCCATCATTACTAAAAAATCTGGTAAAGTTGCCATAAAAAAAATATTAGAGCCTCTTGAAAGAAAATCATGTTCGTTTGAACGTATTTATTTTTCTCGAGGTAGTGATGCAGAAATTTATCAAGAGCGAAAAATGCTTGGTAAGTTGTTAATGCCCAAAGTACTTGAGGCTATAAACAATGACACAAAAAACACGGTATTCTCTTATATTCCAAATACTGCTGAAACGTCTTTTTATGGTATGGTGGAGACTGCTGAGGCTTTTATAAATAAAACCAAAACCGCAGCGATACTAAATGGGCAACGCTCTTTATCTGCCGCTAAGGTTACCGAAATCTTATCAGAGCGCGCACGAATTGAAAAAATTGCTATTAAAGATGTTAAATTAAGAACCTTTATTACAGAAGATAGTAGTAGAGATGACTTGGTAGCACACGTTTACGATGTAACCTATGGGGTTATTAAACCTACCGACAATCTTGTAATTATAGATGATAGTATAGTAAGGGGAACTACTCTTAAAATGAGTATCCTCAAAATGCTAGACCGATTAAAGCCTAAAAAAATTATTGTGGTGTCTTCTGCCCCGCAAATTCGTTATCCGGATTGTTATGGTATCGATATGGCAAATCTAGAAAGTCTAGTTGCATTTAGAGCTGCTTTGGCATTACTAAAAGACACTAATAAATACGATATTGTAAAAAATGTGTACGATCGATGTGTACAACAAAAAGATTTAGACGATAAGGATGTT
This sequence comes from uncultured Algibacter sp., assembly GCA_947499935.1. Lineage (GTDB taxonomy): Bacteria > Bacteroidota > Bacteroidia > Flavobacteriales > Flavobacteriaceae > CANMQH01. The sequence goes on from CANMQH010000004.1 coordinate 96,063, forward strand.
CAAAATTTTGTTAAGGATATTTATAGTCCCTTTACCGATCAAGAAATATCCGATAAAATTGCCGAGTTGTTAAGTGATGATTCTATTAAAGCAGAAATTAAAATAATATTTCAACCTGTTGAAAATTTACATAAAGCCTGCCCTAATCATTTAGGTGATTGGTATTTTACAGGAAATTACCCTACAGCAGGAGGGAATAGAGTTGTAAATAGGGCATTTATTAATTTTTATGAAGGTAATAAAGAGCGTGCTTATTAATATTCAAAAATTCGGTTTGAATAAGAAAGCAAAGCAATAGTACTTTTAATCCGAAAAACATGCGGTTCACCTAATAAATAATCAAAATTTATAAAATACACATAAATTAGAGTTACCATAACATAAGTAGGTTAAGTTCATGGTAGATTTGGGGCAAAAAAAGGCGAACATATGTTCGCCTTTTTTTATTTAACCATGTAAAGACTCTTCTTTACTGACATATTTTTCTGTCTTTTTACATTTAATACAGTATACTAATTCTGTTAAGCCAATATTTAAGTAGTTTAACTAAAATATTAATGCATTTTAACCCAGTATTATATATTTACCCTACCATAACATAAGTAGGTTAAGTTCATGGTAGATTTGGGGCAAAAAGGTGAACACTCGTGTTCGCCTTTTTCATTTTAAGGTTTTGTGTTATTCAGAAATACGTGCACAATCGTTTTTAACAGTACATTTTAAATTATTCACCAAACATAATTCCTATAAACAAAAAAGCAAGCCCAATACAACATGAGCTTGCCAATATATTATTTACACCTAACGAATTTTATTTAGCCTCAGCGTAACGTTTTTCAACTTCATTCCAATTAATTACATTAAAAAATGCAGAAATGTAATCTGGACGACGGTTTTGGTAATTTAAATAATAAGCATGTTCCCAAACATCTAAACCTAAAATAGGTTTTCCGCCACAACCTACGCCTGGCATTAATGGGTTATCTTGATTTGGTGTAGAACAAATTTCTACTTTACCTCCTTTATGTACACATAACCAAGCCCAGCCTGATCCAAAACGAGTACCTGCTGCCTTAGTAAAAGCTTCTTCAAAAGCTTCTTTTGAACCAAATGCAGCATCAATAGCATCTTTTAAATCTCCAGATAAACGTCCTTTTCCTTCTGGATTCATAACACTCCAAAATAAAGAATGATTATAAAAACCACCACCGTTATTTCTAACTCCAGCATTGTTCATGTCAAGATTTTCAAGAATAGCATCAATAGATTTTCCTTCTAAATCTGTTCCAGCAATAGCACTATTTAATTTATTAGTATATCCTTGGTGATGTTTTGAATGATGTATTTCCATGGTACGTGCATCTATATGAGGTTCTAGAGCATCGTAAGCGTATCCTAATTTCGGTAATTCGAAAGCCATAATTTTTTGTTTTTATATTAATGTATAGTTTCATCAAATTTACACATAAAAGCCATTAATAAAAAATAATATATAGCTATCAAATCATTGATAGTTTTTATCTTGTATCATAAATTTTGGTTCATGAACACTAAACAAATCTTTACTATATATAATGCTTCTGCTGGTAGTGGAAAAACCTATACATTGGTAAAAGAATATTTAAAAATCTTGTTTAGCTCTAAAAATACAGAGCAGTTTAAACGTATTTTGGCCATTACATTTACCAATAAAGCTGTGGCAGAAATGAAAGCACGTATTATAGATACGTTAAAAGCATTTTCGAATGTATCTATTTTAACGATTGAGGATTCTATGTTTAAATCCATTTGCGATGAACTTGATATTGAGCCTAAAATTCTTCATAAAAAATCTAAAACGCTATTACATACTATTATTCATAATTATGCAGCTTTCGATATTTCTACTATTGATGGTTTTACGCATAAACTGATTAGAACGTTTGCCTACGACTTAAAGTTGCCTTTAAATTTTGAAGTAGAACTAGACCAAGATTCACTGTTATATGAAGCTGTTGATAGTCTTATAGCAAAAGCTGGGACAGACACAGCGCTTACAAAAACTTTGGTAGATTTTGCCATTGAAAAGGCCGATGATGATAAAAGCTGGGATGTGTCTTTTGACTTTAATAAGATTGCAAAATTACTTGTGAGTGAAAATGACCTTCCGTTTATTGAAAGTTTAAAAGACAAAACCTTTGAAGATTTTAAAACCATTAAAGCACAGTTAAAACAAGGTATTAAAACATCTGAAAATACAATTATTGAAACTGCACTAAGTGTTTTAAAACAAATAGAAGACCATTATTTAGAATTCACCGATTTTTCGAGAGCCACACTTCCAAACCATTTTAAAAAAGCATCGGAGTTAAATATTGATGGGTTATACAATAATAACTTAGAAACCAATATCGCCAACAATAAAGGCATTTACACCACAAAATTAGAATCCTCCAAAGCTAGCATTATAGATGCTATGCTTCCTGAAATTGAAATCTCTTATCAATTAATCAAGCATACCGTTTTTAATCTCAAATTTTTAAAAGCATTTTACAAAAATATTACGCCGCTTTCTGTTTTAAATGCCATTAATAAAGAATTGACTGAGCTGAAACAAGAACAAAATAAAATGCTAATTTCAGAATTTAACACCATAATTAGCAAAGAAATAAAAAACCAACCAACACCATTTATTTACGAACGAATTGGCGAGAAATTTAAACATTATTTTATAGATGAATTTCAAGATACTTCGGTTAACCAATGGGGTAATTTAGCTCCTTTGTTAGACAATGCATTATCTACCGAAGGCGGAAACACGATGCTAGTTGGCGATGCTAAACAAGCTATATACAGATGGCGCGGTGGCAAAGCAGAACAGTTTATAGATTTGTTTAACAAACAAAGTATGCCTTTTCAAGTAGAGCAAGATATTAGAAATCTTGAAGATAATTACAGAAGTTTTAAAGAAATTGTAAGCTTTAATAACAACTTCTTTAATTTTTTAGCAACATCATTTTTTAATAATGAAACTTATAAAGCGCTTTACGAGCAAGCGCATCAAAACATAACAAAAGAAAACGATGGTTATGTAGAATTATCTTTTTTAGAAATTGATAAAGATGATGATAGAGACCTCTTATTTTCTAAACAAGTTTATCAACACATAAATACTTGTCTAGAATATGGTTACGAATTACAAGATATTTGTGTATTGGTTAGAAAGAAAAAAGAAGGTATTGCTATAGCAAATTATTTGAGTATGCAAAATATTCCTATTATTTCGTCGGACACCTTGCTAATTAATAATTCTCCAGATGTTGTTTTTGTAAATAATATATTGGCGCTGCTCATTCAGCCAAAAAACAACGAGATAAAAATAAAGATTCTAAATCATCTTGTATTACTTTTAAATATTGAAGATAAACACGAATTCTTTACTACGCATATAAACTTATCTATTTCCGATATATTTAAAAGTTTAGAAACCTATAACATATACATATCTAGTAAAAACATCTTACAACTCCCGCTCTACGATTTAGCCGAAACCATTGTTAGAAGCTTTAATCTTATAGAAACATCTAACGCTTATATTCAGTTTTATTTAGATGTAGTTTTAGATTTTTCACAAAAAAAGGGTTCTGATATCTCTGGTTTTATCCGTTATTTTGATAAGAAAAAAGAAAGTTTGAGCATTATATCGCCTAGCGGATTAAATGCTGTTCAGGTTATGACGATTCATAAATCTAAAGGGTTAGAATTTCCTGTCGTTATTTTTCCTTATGCTGATTTAGATATTTATAGAGAACTTGAACCCAAAGAATGGTTTACCATTGAAAAAGAGAAATACGCAGGGTTTAAGTATGCCCTTTTAAACTACAACAAAGATTTTGAATATTTTGGAGAGGAAGGTAAAACCATATACAACAGGCATAAATCTGAACAAGAACTCGATAATATTAACTTATTATATGTAACGTTAACTAGAGCTGTAGAGCAACTTTATATTGTTTCAACTAAAGATATTTCTACAAAAGGTGTAGTTAACTCCAAAAAATATTCAGGACTATTTATAAATTACCTAAAACATTTAGGAATCTGGGAAGATTCTAAATCAATCTATAGTTTTGGTCATCAAAAAAAATCTTCAGAGTCTTCAATACAGATAAAAAAAGCAGAAATTCAACAAGAATTCATCTCCACTGCAAAAGAAAAACACAATATCAATATGGTAACAAAGTCTGGCTATTTGTGGGACACCAATCAGCAAAAAGCTATAGAAAAAGGTAACCTTATCCATGATATTATGTCACAAATTAAAACAAAAGACGATCTTCCTTTTGCCATTACCGATTTTATTAATTCTGGAACCATAAACGCAAAACAGGCTATAGCATTAGAGCAAATTATTATGCAAATTGTTAATCACCCTAATCTTATAAATTATTTTAGTTCTGATTACACAGTGCACAATGAGCGTGATATTATTACTAAAAGCGGTATTATTTTAAGACCTGATAGAGTTGTTATCAATAATGATGAAGCTATTATTATAGATTACAAAACGGGCTTAGCAGATAAAAAGCACGAACAACAATTACAATTATATCAAGATGTGCTTGAAGAGATGAATATTAAAGTTAAAAAGAAACTTCTTATCTATATAAATGATGATATTATTGTAAAAGATGTTTAAATTTGCGAAAAATACAATTAAATGTACGGAAAACTAAAAAATCATCTAAAAGAAGAGCTTCAAGACATAAAAAATAATGGTCTATATAAAGAAGAACGTATAATAACGTCTGCGCAAGGCGCAGAAATAACGTTAAATACAGGAGAAAAAGTTTTAAATTTTTGTGCTAATAATTATTTAGGATTATCAGCACATCCTGAAGTTATTCAAGCAGCAAAAGACGCTATGGACACGCATGGTTTTGGCATGAGTTCAGTAAGATTTATTTGTGGAACCCAAGACATTCATAAACAACTAGAACAAAAGATAGCAGATTTTTACCAAACAGAAGACACTATATTATACGCAGCTGCATTTGATGCTAATGGGGGTGTTTTCGAGCCTTTACTTGGGCCTGAAGATGCTATTATATCAGATTCATTAAATCATGCCTCAATTATAGACGGGGTTCGCTTGTGTAAAGCATCGCGTTACCGCTATAAAAATAACAACATGGCAGATTTAGAAGACCAACTTAAGGCAGCCAACCAAAAAGGGGCTCGTTTTAAAATAATAGTTACAGATGGTGTTTTTTCTATGGACGGTGTTGTGGCTCCATTAGATAAAATTTGTGATTTAGCAGATAAATATGATGCTTTAGTGATGATTGATGAATGCCATGCTACAGGGTTTATTGGAAAAACAGGCATTGGCACTTTAGAAGAAAAAGACGTTTTAAACCGAGTTGATATTATTACGGGAACACTTGGAAAAGCATTGGGAGGTGCTATGGGAGGCTATACCACTGGTAAAAAAGAGATTATAGACATGCTACGCCAACGGTCTAGACCATACTTGTTTTCCAATTCTTTGGCACCTGCAATAGTTGGTGCATCCATTAAGGTTTTTGAAATGCTGGAAAATAATACAGAATTAAGAGATACACTTGAAGAAAACACCAATTACTTTAAAAAAGGCATGAAAAAAGCAGGATTTGATATTATAGATGGTGATTCTGCCATCGTTCCTGTCATGTTATATGATGCTAAATTGGCTCAAAATATGGCAAATAAACTTTTAAACGAAGGTATTTATGTTATTGGATTCTTTTTTCCTGTAGTTCCAAAAGAAAAAGCCAGAATACGAGTTCAGCTTTCTGCGGCACATACAAAACCTCACTTAGACAAGGCTATAGCTGCGTTTATAAAGGTTGGAAATGAGCTAAGTGTTATTTAAAATCGTTCTTAAAAGCGATTAAGGCAATCTAATCATCATTATGAGTTGACCAAATCTGCTTTTTTTTTATATATTTGTCTTTGTTAATAAAATTTAACAACTTACTTTTGTTTACAATTAACACTTAAAATTAAACTTTTGAATATGAAAAATCTTAGCAGATTATTGTTCGCTATGTTGCTTGTACTTGGTTATAGCAACGTAAATGCGCAAGACCAAAACAACCCATGGCAAATTACCATTGGAGTAAACGCAGTTGATGCCTTCCCTTCTGGTGATGGTGGTAATTTTAGCGAAACTATTTTTGATGAATTCTTTAATGCTAGTGAACACTACAACATTTTGCCTTCATTATCTACAATTTCTGTATCTAAATACATAAACAATGGGTTTTCTGTTGGAATTACTGGGTCTTTAAATAAAATCGACAAATGGGGTGATGCTACAGATGCATTAGGAAACAAAGTTGTTCCTGAAGAAGGAAATCGAGTTGATGATTTATCATACTACGGTGTAGACGGAATAATTAAATACAACTTCATACAAGGTAAAACTTTAGATCCTTACGTAGGCGTAGGTGGTGGTTATACTTGGGTTGACGAAATTGGTGCTGGTACTGTAAACGGTACATTAGGTTTAAACATATGGTTTAACGAAAATGTTGGTTTAACATTACAAACAGCTTACAAACATGTGTTTGAAGATTATAACACTATAGCTAGACCTGCAGCAACAACTCATTTCCAACACACAGCTGGTCTTTCTATTAGATTTGGTGGTGCTGATACTGATGGTGATGGTATATATGACAAAGACGATGCTTGTCCAGATGTTGCTGGTTTAGAAGAGTTTAATGGTTGTCCAGATTCTGATGGTGATGGTATTGAAGACAGTAAAGATACTTGTCCTAACGAAGCTGGTTTAGCTGAGCTTAACGGATGTCCTGATACTGATGGTGATGGTATTGCTGATAACGAAGATAATTGTCCTACAGTTGCTGGTTTAAAAGCTTTATCTGGTTGTCCTGATGCTGATGGCGATGGTGTTACAGATGCTAGTGATAAATGTCCTAACGAAGCTGGACCTGCTGCAAACCAAGGTTGTCCTTGGGCTGATAAAGACGGTGACGGTGTATTAGACAAAGATGATAAATGTCCAGATGTTAAAGGTACTGTTGCAAACAATGGTTGTCCTGAAGTAACTGAGGCTGTTCAGAAAAAATTAAATGCTTACGCTAAAACGATTTTATTTGATACTGGTAAAGCTACTATCAAATCTCAGTCAGAGCAAGTATTAAGCGATATCGTTAACATACTTAAAGAATATCCTTCATCTAAATTTACTGTAGAAGGTCATACTGATAGTGTTGGTAGTGATAAATTAAACCAAAGATTATCTGACTCTAGAGCTAATTCTGTAAAAGAATATTTAGCTAGTCATGGTGTTGATGCCTTTAGATTATCTTCTCTTGGTTATGGAGAATCTAAACCAATCGATTCTAACAAAACTAGAGCTGGTAGAGCAAACAACAGACGTGTTGAAATTAACTTAGTAAAGGAATAAGCTAAAGTAATTTTAATACAAATAATTTTAAAAAACGCTTCGGGTTTACTCGAAGCGTTTTTTTATTTTTAAAAGACTGATTACGTAAATGGCACTCAAGTCTTTTAAATAAATTCTTTTACTTATCTTTTATCAATAAAAAGAAACATTTTTAAAACTTCATTTACTAATTAATACATACATTTAATCCGTATGACAACTTTTATTTTTGATGTTTTAAATGATTTAAAAACCAAGCATATTGATTTTTCAGAACTAATCTTTGTAGTACCAAGTAAAAGGGCTGGCTTATTTTTAAAACATGAGTTAATTAAAGTTATAGAGCAAACTATATTTTCTCCACAAATATTAAGTATAGAAGAGTTTGTTGGAGAATTATCGCAACTAAATAGTATTACTAATACCGAGCTTTTATTCGAGTTTTATAACACTTATAATCTATTAACTAAAAAAGAGAATCAAGAAAGTTTTGATACTTTCTCTAAATGGGCACAAATCATTTTACAAGATTTTAATGAAATTGACAGATATCTTATTAAGCAAGATAAAATATTCAATTACTTAAGTGCCATACAAGATTTAAAACATTGGTCTTTAGAAGAACATAAAACAGAATTTGTTAAAAATTATTTAACTTTTTGGAATAAGCTATACAGTTACTACCAACATCTTACTAAAGCGCTTTTAAAAAACAAGAAAGGCTACCAAGGTTTAATATATAGAGAAGCGGTTAAAAATCTAGAGTCTTACACCCAAAATAATAATAACAAACATATATTCTTAGGCTTTAATGCCTTAAACACAGCTGAGGAAACCATAATACAAGAGTTACTTCAAAATAGTTTAGCCGAAATTTATTGGGATATTGATAAAGTTTTTTTAGATAACCCAAAGCATGATGCCGCATTATTTACTAGGCAACACAAAAACCATTGGAAATTCTTTAAAGAAAATCCTTTTAACTGGATTACAACAAACTATGCGCTACAAAAAAACATATCAGTATATGGTATTCCTAAGAATATAGGGCAAGCAAAATACATTGGGTCCCTTTTAAAAGATTTACAAAAAAACAATCAATCACTACAAAATACAGCAGTTGTTTTAGGTGATGAAAATTTATTAATTCCTGTACTTAACTCCATACCTACAGGAATAAATGCTTTAAATATAACCATGGGTTTTCCTTTAAAATCCATTCCTGTAGCATCATTATTTGAGGCGCTTTTTAATTTACACAAAACATCATCAAATTCATTTTATTATAAAGACCTCATCAATATTATTTCTCATCAATTTGTAAGACCTTTATTTTACATTGATGAAGAGGATTATGCTACCAAAATTATAGAACGTATAGATAGCAATAATTTAGTCTATTTAACTAATGAACGATTAAAAAGGATAACAAGTGAAGCAGAAGAGGTTATTGATTTACTGTTTTCTAATTGGCAAACATTATCTATAGAAAACGTTTTAAGTCATTGTGCTAAACTTATTTTAGCTATTAAAACACATTTAGATAAAAAAAAGGATTCTAATTTACTTGCTTTAGAATATATATATCGTTTTAACGAACTCTTTAATGAACTTATTAGATTAAATTCTGAATACGATTATATAAAAAACATATCAACACTTCACAGCATCTACAAAGAACTACTTAGTAGCGAAACATTAGATTTTCAAGGTGAACCCCTAAAAGGTTTACAAGTTATGGGCATGCTAGAATCTCGGGTATTAGATTTTGAAACTGTAATTATATCATCTGTAAACGAAGGGATATTACCTTCTGGTAAAAGCAATAACTCTTTTATTCCTTTTGATGTGAAAATTGAAAACAACTTACCAACTTATAAAGAAAAAGATGCGGTTTATACCTATCATTTTTATAGGCTTTTACAACGTGCCAAAAACGTTTATATTTTATACAATACAGAGGCCGATGTGTTAACAGGCGGAGAAAAAAGTAGATTTATTACGCAGCTACAACTAGAAGATATTCATCATATAAACCAACAAATTATTACACCACAAGTTCCTGTTATACAACCTTGTTTAAATGTCATTAAAAAGACAGAAACTTTACAAAAACAAATAACCAAAGTTGCCCAAGAAGGTTTTTCGCCTTCATCATTAACAAACTATATTAGAAATCCTATTGATTTTTATTATCAAAAAATATTAAAAATTAAAGCCCTTGATGATGTTGAAGAAACCGTAGCAGCAAATACTCTAGGAACCGTTGTACATAATACTCTTGAAGATTTTTACAAACCCTTAGTTGGGCATTTTTTAAGTCTTGAAATTATTAAAAATTTAAAAACTAAAATAGAGTATCAAGTTACACATCACTTTAAAAAAGAATATAAGGAAGGAGATATTACAAAAGGTAAAAACCTTATTATTTTTGAAATAGCAAAACGTTATGTATCTAATTTTTTAGATTTAGAAATTAAAACTTTAAAAGCTGGAGACAAAATTAAGATTATTGCTATAGAAGCTGATAACGATATCACTATAGACATCTCTGAACTAAATTTTACTGTAAAAATTAAAGGAAAAGTAGATCGAGTCGACGAATGCAATGGCATAACCCGAATTATTGATTACAAAACAGGAGCTGTTCAGCAAAATCAAGTAGAAATAGTAGATTGGGAAAATATAACAACAGATTATAAAAAATATAGCAAGAGTTTTCAAATACTCACTTATGCTTACATAATGCAAGCCTCAAAAACTATAAATCTACCCATTGAAGCAGGTATAATTTCATTCAAAAATTTAAGCTCAGGCTTTTTAAAATTTTCAAAAAAAGATAGTCCTTTCAGTAGAACAAAACAATCATTAATCACCCATGAAACATTGTTGGATTTTGAAACCCAGTTAAAAAATCTTATTATAGAAATTTGTAATCCTAATGTAGATTTTATAGAAAAAGAACTTTAAAAATGAATATTTCAAAAAATATAATATTACAAGGCAAACACAGTAAACCCATACTTACTGATGTTTTTTTTGAAGAAAACAAGACACCTAAACCCGTTATTATTTTTTGTCATGGGTACAAAGGGTTTAAAGATTGGGGCGCCTGGGATTTAATGGCTAAGGCATTTGTTAAAGCAGGATTCTGTTTTATAAAATTTAACTTTTCGCATAATGGTGGAACCATTGAGCAACCCATAGATTTTCCAGATTTAGAAGCTTTTGGGAATAATAATTACACTAAAGAATTAGATGATTTAGAAACTGTTATAGATTGGGTAAGTATAAATAATGACCTAAAAAGTGAAATAAACACCAATAACATTAACCTAATAGGGCATAGTAGAGCTGGCGGTATAGTCACTATAAAAGCAGAAGAAGACCATAGAATTAAAAGTGTTATAAGCTTAGCTGGGGTATGTGATTTTGGAAAAAGAACATCTACAACAGGCAATATAGAACAATGGAAAAAAGATGGTGTAAAGTATGTTTTAAATGGGCGTACCAAACAAAAAATGCCCCATTATTATCAATTTCATGAAGATTTTATAGCCAACCAAGAGCGATTAACCATAAAAAGGGCCGTTACCAATTTAAAAATTCCATATCTTATTATTCATGGTAATGATGATACTAGCGTTTTTATAGATGAAGCAAAAAACCTTCATCAATGGAATCCAAACAGTTCGTTAAAAATTATAGATCAAGCAAACCATGTTTTTGGAGCACAACATCCATGGGAATCAACAGATATGCCTTTGCATTTAAAAAAAATAGTACAAGAGTCCTGTTCTTTTTTAGAATTTTAATATTTTACCACGCCAACATAAAATCACTTCATGAAAGTTCTTTTCGATAAAATTGATGCTTTAAAACAAATTAAGCCACTTACAAAACACGAGCAAATTGTAAATGCGATAATTAGTAAAATTGAATCTAAAGAATTAAAAAAAGGAGATAGATTACCTTCTATAAACAACATGGTATCGCAAGTAGGATTTGCCAGAAAAACTATTGTTAAAGCTTACGAAGATTTAAAGGGTAAAGGCATTGTAGAATCCAAGAATTTTAAAGGCTACTATATTGCCAATGTTAATACCAAAACCAAACTTAGGGTGGCATTAGTGCTTTTTGCATTTCACTCTTTTCAAGAAGATTTTTATAATACCTTTAGAGAAGAACTAGGTAAACGCTATATTATCAATGTGTTTTTTCATCATAATAATATTGATGTTTTTAAAGATATCATGACCCGGATTGCTGGTAGATATGGCATGTATGTTGTTGCTCCTATTCAAATACCAGAAGTTGGTATGTTGCTGCAAAACATACCTCATAATAAATTATTGATTATAGATAGGTATATTGCCATGCCAAACATGTATTCTTATATCACACAAGAGTTTGAAAACTCCACTTATAATCAATTAAAAAAGCTTTTACCAGAGATTAAAAAATATAAAAAATTTATTCTATTCTTTAAAAAAGATTCTGATTATCCCATTGGGATATTAAATGCTTTTAACAAATTTATTAAAGATTTTAATATTGATGCTAAAGTAGAAAAACGCTATAAGAAAGATAGTATAGTAAAAAACACATTATACTTTTTTATAAGTGATGGTTATCTTTGGGAAATATTAAGAGATATCAAGTTAAAAAACTACGAGGTTGGTAAAGACATTGGCTTATTAGCCCATAATGATAATGCTATTAAAGAAATTATTTTTGGAGGCATCACTACAATTTCAATTGACTTTAAAAAAATGGCTTCAGAATCTGCTAATTACCTAAAAACAGGAGAATCAATCCGTAGAATTATACCTTCTCAACTCATACAGAGAAACTCTGTATAATAACTTTTCTATACATTCCATTCTTAATTCCTTACACTTTTAATCTATTTTTTTAGATATTATCAAAATATATTGGATTTTTTTATATATTTGCAATAGTAGCATACAGTAGCACAGTTTTTAATTTTTCCAAAAAAACTGACCATACTAAATTTAACTAAAACTATAACTTATGAAAAAATTCTTACTAAGACCATTATTTGCCTTAGTCTTTTCCCTCTTAGGAATTAGTGCTAACGCACAAACGCAAACTGTTACAGGAACAGTTGTAGACGCAGATTTTCCGCTACCAGGAGTTAATATTGTTGTAAAAGGATCATTAAAGGGAGCCACCACAGATTTTGATGGAAAATTTACAATATCTAATGTTAACACAAATGATATATTAATTTTTAGCTATGTAGGCTATAAAACACAAGAAGTTTCTATTGGTGGTCAGTCATCTATAAAAGTTGTTATGGTAGAAGATGCCGCATCATTAGATGAAGTCGTTATTGTTGGTTATGGAACGTCTAATAAAAGAGAGCTTACGGGATCTGTAAGTACTATTAAAGGCGCTGATTTAGTAACCACAGTTGCGGGTAATCCAACAGCGTCACTACAAGGTAAGCTTACTGGTATACAAATTGAAAACCCAGGTGGGCAACCAGGTGGAACAGGAAACGTATTTATTAGAGGTGTAAACTCATTGAGTAATGCTAACCCATTATACATTGTAGATGGCTTATTTGTGGACAACATGAATTATGTTAACCCTTCTGATGTTGAAAATATTTCAGTATTAAAAGATGCAGCTGCTGCTGCAATTTATGGTTCAAGAGCTGCCAATGGTGTTGTTTTGGTAAAAACAAATCATGGTAGAAAAAACAAAGCCTTAGAAGTCACATTTAATTCTAGAATTGGATTTGATACGCCAAGTAAAAAACTAGATTTTATTAATGGCCAAGAATATACAAATTATCTTAATCAACGCTTTGTAAATGATGCTGCAGACCCTTCTACGGTGACACCACTTACTTGGAACGGTGTAAATACCGATTGGCAAAACGAAAATTTAAAAAGCGGTATTATAGAAGATTATGGTATTACTTTAGCTGGTGGTAGCGAAAAATCTACTTATTTTGCTTCTGTTAATTATTTTAATCAAGATGGTATCTTGGTCGGCTCAGGCTTTAAAAGGCTTAATGCTAGATTTAATAGTGAGCATGAATTTGGTAGATTTAAACTATCACAATCTTTAGGTCTTACTGAAGGTAAATTACAAGAAAATAACTGGTATGGCTTTGATGGTACCACAGCACCTACAGTAGCATTAAGAAACGCAAATAATGATGGTGGTTTTGAAGCCCCATCCTCTGCGGTTCAAGGTCCAGGCGGTGTAAACCAATTTGCACTTGCAACATTAGAAGATAATTTAGAAACCACACGAACTTTGTTTACAAGTTTAAAACTAGACTATGATATTACCCCAGAGTTGAAAGCTGGTGTAAATGTGGGTGTAGATTATACAAATCAAAATAGGTTTCAATTTACACCAACATATTTTATGAGTAATGTTGATGCCGTTAGAAATGTTAATGATTTAAATGATTTAACTAACTTTAATCAAGAAGATATTAACTTACTATTTGAGTCAACACTATCTTATAATAAAAGCTTTGGAGATGATCATAAAATTGGAGCTATTGTAGGTTATACGCGTTTTATTGAAACTCAAAAAAGTAGTGGGATTTTTGGTCAAGGTACACCAGCAAATACGATTAGAGTAGTTGGGGCATTACCGTCAAGTGATCAGAACATTTTATTAGGAGAAGATAATAAAGCAGGTTTAATATCTTATTTTGGACGTCTAAATTATAACTATAAAGATAAATATATTTTATCTGGAACATTAAGAAGAGATGCTTCATCTAGGTTTGCAAAAGCTAATCAAGTAGGTTATTTTCCTTCCGTATCTGGAGCATGGAATATTAGCAACGAAGATTTTTGGTCATCAGACGCCATAAATTTTTTCAAATTACGAATGTCTTATGGTGAATTAGGATCTTATCCAGATGTTTTTTATCCTACTCAGGCCGTTTTTCTTGCTAACCAATCCAATACAAGTTTTGGAGGTTCTTCTGCTAACGGATTAGCACAAACAACCTTAGCAGATGAAAATTTAGTATGGGAAACTACTAAAACATTTGACATTGGTGTAGACATGTCTCTATTTAATAGCTCAATTACGTTTTCTGCAGATTACTACGCAAAAAATGTTGAAGATGCACTTGTGCCAATAAACGTACCATCAACTGCAGGTGTTAGTTTACCTGTTACAAGAAATGCAGGTACGCTTATAAATAATGGATTTGAATTTGATTTAACCTATAAAAAATCCGAAGGAGACTTTACATATAGTATAGGTACCAATTTTTCTTTTAATTTAAAAAATGAAGCCAAAGACATCCCTGCAACCATATTAGGCCCTGGAGTAGATGAAGATTTACGTGTTGTGAACAGAACAGAAGCCAATGGACCTGTAGGCGCATTCTATGGCTTTATTGTAGAAGATAAGGTAGACCCTAATACAGGAGATTTTGTAAGAGTAGATACAGACGGTGTAGCAGGAATAACAGCAGAAGATCAAACTATAATAGGAGACCCTACTCCAGATTTCACATACGGTTTTAATTTTAATGCGAATTATAAAAACTTCGATTTGGCATTAAATTTTAATGGTGTTTCTGGAAACGACATATACAATTTAAGTAGGTACTATAATATTTTATGGCAAGATGGTGGTAAGTCTAGAGATGTTTTAAACTCTTGGACACCTACAAATACAGACACCAACATTCCAAGAGCAACAGTAGATGACGAAGCTGGAAATAAAGCACCTTCATCTTTCTTTGTAGAAAATGGATCATATTTTAGATTAAGGAATTTAGAAGTTGGCTATAATTTTAATGACAACATTCTAGGTATAGATTGGATAAAAAGTATGAGGTTATCGTTTAATGTTCAAAATGTATTTGTAATTACAGACTACACAGGTTACGACCCAGATGTTGCATCAACCAACGGCGGTAGAGCAAACTTAAATTCTGGTGTTCCTGGTGTACGAGCTAATGTTAATCCACTATTAGGAAGAGGATTAGACCAAAGAGCTTACCCTAATGCTAGGACATTTATAATAGGCTTAAGTGCAAAATTCTAAAAAATAAGTTATGAAAAAAATAATAAAAACAAAGTCCTTAATAGGCTTAATAACACTTACGTTATTAATGATTTTTGTATTTGGTTGCTCTGATAATATTTTAGATCAACAAAATGATAATGCGACTTCAACCGCAAATTTTGGAACTTCAGAAGAACAAGTAAAATCGGCAATAAATGGTGCATTCCATCCTATAACAGGAACTTTTTTCTGGGGAAGAATAATACATACAGGTGCAATGTTACGATCAGATGAATTTAATATCTTCCCGTTTGGTTCTAATACTGCCATGTCTACATTTTTAGGAAATCCAGGAGATCGCTGGGCTACTGAACCTTGGCAAGAGTTATTCAAATCCATTGCACGTTGTAATAATATTATTATCAACACAACAGAAGAAGGAATTGAAGATCAAGAAACTAGAGAAAGCCTAGTAGGTCAAGCTTATTTTTTAAGAGCTTTTGATTATTGGTACCTTCTTAACCTTTATGGTAATGTCCCCGCTGGACAAAATGGAGGTGTCCCTTTAATTACTAGTTTACCTGACTTGGATAATTTATTAGTTTCTCAAGCACCCTCAGAAGCTGTTTGGGCACAAATCATTGCAGATTTAGAAATGGCAGAAAATATGCTGCCAGAAAGTTGGACAGGAGAAGACTTAGGAAGACCTACATCAGGTGCTGCAACAGCGCTTAAAGGAAAAAGTTATTTGTATATGAAAGAATGGAATAAAGCACACACCACCTTGGATGATTTAATTGGCAAATACAGCTTACTACCAGCTGAAATGTATGGGGATAATTTCTCTACAACAAACGAAAACAATAACGAATCCATTTTTGAGTTGCAATATTTAGGTCAAGACACTTTTGTTTGGGGATCAGATATTCCAGGTACTGGAAGTATGGGTAATTATCATATAGACTACGCTACACCAACAAAATCTCCAGATAATGGACATCTAATTAACCCATGGTTAAGAAATTTATTTGAAAGTAACGGCGATACTGTTCGTAGAAATGAAACCTTACTTTATGACTATACAGGAGCTATTGGATATGGTGGCGCTAGTTTTGAAGACGATTTAGCAGACACTTTAGATGACGATGGAATGACTGTTGATGGTGACATTACAGTAGCCACAAAAGCAGGATTAGAACCTATATATGGCAAAAAATACTCAGGTATGGATTTAGGCACAAGAGGCGATGTAGATTTCTTAGGTACTAATGTAGGTAATAACTGGAGAATCATTAGGTATTCCGATGTATTGCTAATGTTAGCTGAAGCTTTAAATGAAGATGGCATGACTGCTCAAGCTGTTCCGCATATAGACGCTGTTAGAGAAAGAGCAGGTTTAACTCCAATAGCAGATACCAACCCAGGAATTGACCAAGCTACCATGCGCCAAGCCATAATTGATGAACGTGCTATGGAATTAGCTGGTGAAGGCCACCGTTTCTTTGATTTAGTTCGTTGGGATTTAGCAGATGATTATTTAGGCACAAGCTCACTTCATGTAACTAATGGATCTCAAACCAATCACCCAAAATCTTTAAGTGGCGGTACGTTCCAAGCTGGTAAACATGAATTAATCTGGATTCCAAATTCAGAAAGAGATGCCAACCCAAATCTTAACCAAAACCCTGGTTATAATTAATATATTTAGTTTAGTTTGTTTGATTGAATAAAAGCCGAGTTTTTAGTTTGACTCGGTTTTTATTCTAAAAAAAACCTTATAGGATTAAAATATCAAATTAATTATTAATTACAATTAGTAACATGACGCAAATTGTCGATACTATATCTAAAAAAGACATCACTATAAAAAGTGGTTCCTCTAATTTTAAGACTGAAATAACTACGATTTCAAAACATTTGAATGTGTCATTATTCAACATTCAAATTACTTCTAATACGCCAAAAAAACCTGAGCCATTAACACTTAAATGGAAAATTCCAGCACATAATATAAAAGGCGTTTGGAAACCCACAACAGATTTTGCGAAACGCATACAAGCAGATTGGGAATTAGAGCATATGGAATCTCGCATTTCTATTGATGCTCCAGTGGTTAGTTTATTTGGTCATGATGATACTAATCGGCATACGTTTGCCTGTTCTAACGCCATAAATAAGTTAGAGCTTAATGCCGAAATTAGAGAAGAAGATGATTGTTTTTACTGCCATGTTACCTTGTTTTTAGAACAACAATCTAAAATAGATAATTACAACATTCAGTTAAGAATTGATGAAGGTGAAAAACACTTTTCTGAAGCTTTAAAAGAGGTCTCAAAATGGTGGGAAACTTTTGAAGATTTAAAACCAACTCACGTTCCAGATATTGCATTGGTGCCACTCTATTCTACATGGTATAATTTTCATCAAACTTTAGATGAAGATATTCTAATTGATGAATGTAAAACAGCCTACAGTTTAGGTTACAAAGCTATCATTATTGATGATGGTTGGCAAACCAATGATGGTAATAGGGGTTATGACTATACAGGCGATTGGCAACCAGAACGTTTAAATAAAACAAAAGCGTTTGTTGAAGATATACATGCTACAGGTATGAAAATAGGTTTTTGGTACTCAGTTCCTTTCTGTGGAAAAAAATCGAAAGCATACAAACGTTTTAAAGGTAAATTTTTAACTGAAAATCATCGTTGGGCACCAGTTTTTGATCCACGTTATCCTGAAGTTCGTGACTATCTCATCAACATTTATAAAAATGCATTAGTAGATTGGAATTTAGATGGCTTTAAACTTGATTTTATTGATGATTTTAGACTGTATGTTGATACGCCAGAAGTTAATGATGCTATGGATTTTATTTCTATAAATGCAGCCGTTGATAGATTATTAACCGATGTTATTACAACTTTAAAAAATATTAATTCTGAAATTTTTATAGAATTCAGACAAAAATACGTAGGTCCTGCAATGCGAAAATACGGCAACATGTTTAGAGCATTTGATTGCCCTGGTGATGCCATTATGAATCGTATTAGAATTGCAGATATTAGAATGTTAGCAGGCAATACAGCCGTACATTCCGATATGATTACATGGCATAATGATGAACAACTAGAAATCGCTGCTTTACAAATGGTGAATACCCTTTTTGGAGTTCCTCAAATTTCAGTGATACTAAAAAATATTCCTAAAGACCATCTTCAAATGGTCAAGTTTTATACAGCATATTGGAATACAAATAAAGAACTCATTACAAAAGGTCATTTTACACCTTATAAACCTTTGGCTAATTATCCTATTCAAAAGGTAAGCCATAGTAATAAACTACTTGTTGGCTTATATGATGACCATGTGATTCAACTTGATAAATCTTTTAAAGACCTTGATATTTTAAATGCAAAATTAACAGAAAGTGTTATTATAAAAATCAATAGTGATTTAGGAAGCTATAAATGCAGTATCTTTAATTGCAAAGGCGACATAATAAATCAACCCGAAATTTATCTAAATAAAGGTATTATTGAAATCAATATTCCTGCTTGTGGTTTAGCTCAACTAACCAAAAAATAAAATAATCTATGGATACGCTATCAATCGTTTCATTTCTAGGTTTCACCTTATTGGTAGCCTTTATTGCGTGGTATGCCACCCGAAAAACAGACGAAAAATCTGCTGATGGCTATTACCTTGGTGGCAGAAGTTTAGGTTACGTAACCATTGCGGGTTCTTTACTTTTAACCAACCTTTCTGCCGAACAAATTGTTGGTCTTAATGGGCAATCATTCGCACAAGGTATTCTCGTTATGGCTTGGGAAACATTGGCTGCTATCTCCATGATAATCACAGCCATTTATTTATTACCAAAATATATGCGTTCGGGTATTACAACCATTCCAGAATTTGTTCAAGAACGATTTGATGCGCAAACAAAATCTATATTATCTATACTGTTTTTAGTGGCATTTGGCGTGGTATTATTACCAACCATCTTATACTCAGGGTCTTTAGCATTTAGCACCATGTTCGATTTACCTGAAACACTGGGCATATCTCAATCTGCTGTTATATGGGTTTGTGTGTGGTCCATAGGAATTATTGGTTCTATTTATGCCATCTTTGGAGGCTTAAAAGCCGTAGCTGTTTCAGATTTAGTGAATGCCATTGGTTTGTTAATTGGAGGGTTATTAATCCCTATATTTGGTTTAATGCTTATTGGAGATGGAAATATTTCTGATGGATTAAATGAATTATGGACAGAAAATCCAGATAAATTTAAAGTTAAAGGCGAGATAGATTCGTTCATACCTTTTAGCACAATATTTACAGGAATGATGATTGCTCAAATGTATTATTGGGGTACAAATCAATCTATTTTACAACGTGTTTTTGGCGCTAAAAGTTTAGCCGACGGACAAAAAGGGATGATACTCGCAGGTTTTGTAAAATTCTTAATTCCAATAATTGTTGTCTTACCAGGCGTTATTGCATGGCATGTTTTTGGAAACGATTTAGATAATGCAGACCAAGCATACCCTGCTTTGGTTAAAAAAGTATTGCCTGGAGCATTTTTAGGCTTCTTTGCTGCCGTTTTATTTGGTGCCGTCTTAAGTTCTTTTAACAGTTTATTAAACAGTAGTTCGACATTATTTGGTATCGATTTATACCGTCAATACTTCAATAAAGAGGCTTCCGAGATAAAAATGGTAAAGGCTGGAAAAATATTCGGACTTATTCTAGCTATTGTTTCCATGACTATTGCGCCATTTATAGCAAATGCTCCAGATGGTCTATTTTCATACATTCAAGAATCTTTAGGAAGTTTAAGCGTCCCTATTTTAGCAGTTGTTGCTGTGGGTATGGCTACAAAAAACGTTCCTGCTCTTGGGGCAAAAATTGTGTTAACCGTTGGTGTTTTAATGTATTTAATAAGTCAGTTTGTATTAAGTCCTCTTTTTATAGATGCCGCTATAGCAGAAGCCGCTGTAAATGGTATTACTGATGCAAAACAACTTGGTATTATTAAAGCTAAAGCTTACCCACATTTCTTACATATTATGGGTATACTATTTGTAATCAACGTAGGATTCATGTTATTAATGGGCAGACTTTATCCTAATAAAAACATATACACCCCTAAAATCACCAAAGACATTGATATTACGCCTTGGAAACACGCTAAAGTTGTTGGAATTATTATTACGGTTTTAGTACTAAGCACCTATTTAATTTTTTAAATTGATTTCTATTAAGCATGAACAAAAAATATGTTGTAGCCTTCGACCAAGGTACCACAAGTACCAGAACCATTGTTTTTGATAAAAAAGGAACCATTGTTTCAATAGCCCAAAAGGAATTAAAACAATACTATCCGCAATCTGGTTGGGTAGAACATGATGCTTTAGAAATATACAACGACCAATTAGAAACCTTTAATCAAGCCATTTCAAATTCTGGCATTAATCCAAAAGACATTGCTGCTATTGGTATTACAAACCAGCGGGAAACAACCGTGGTTTGGGATAAAAAAACAGGCAAACCCATCCACAAAGCTATTGTTTGGTTAGATAAAAGAACTACAGATATTTGTAAGGACATAAAAGGTAAAGGCCTTTCAAATTACATCAAAAAAAATACAGGTTTAGTTATAGATTCTTATTTTTCTGGCACCAAATTAAGATGGATTTTAGATAATGTTAAAGGTGCGCAAGACAAGGCAGAAGCTGGTCAATTAATGTTTGGCACTATAGACTCTTGGCTCATTTACAAGTTTACAAACGGAAAAAAGCATGTTACCGACCATACCAATGCATCGCGTACCATGATTTATAATATTAAAACATTAGATTGGGATAAAAAACTTCTTAAAGCATTAAATATTCCGCAATCTTTATTACCAAAGGTTCAAACCTCATCATCAGATTTTGGAACTATTGATTATAAAGGAACTTCAATTCCTATTTATGGTGTTGCAGGTGACCAACAAGCATCATTATTTGGGCAAGGTGGGTTTGAAGCAGGTATTGCTAAAAGTACTTATGGCACTGGTTGTTTTATGCTTTTAAATACAGGAACAAAGCAAGTAAAATCTAAAAAAGGATTATTAACCACGCTTACTTGTAGTTTAGATTCAGAACCTATAAACTATGCTTTAGAAGGTAGTATTTTTGCTGGAGGTGCTTCTATTCAATGGTTAAGAGACCGTATGAAAGTTATAAAAAAAGCTAGTGAAACCGAAGGTATTTGCAACAATATTCCGCCATTAAAAAACGTATACGTCGTACCCGCATTTGCTGGTTTAGGCGCACCACATTGGGATAGCAAAGCAAAAGGAAGTATTTACGGGATGACGCTAGATACAGGCCGCGAAGAACTTATTAAAGCCACCGTAAACGCCTTAGCATACCAAACCAAAGATGTTATTGCAGCTATGGAAAAAGATAGCAAAAATAAAATAGTATCTTTAAAAGTAGATGGCGGTGCAAGTGCGAACAACTACTTAATGCAATTTCAATCAGATTTATTGAATGTTGATGTAGATAGACCAAAAATGATTGAAGTTACCGCTTTTGGAGCTGCGCTTTTAGCAGGGATAAAAGCTGGGGTTTGGACTAAAAAAGATATTGCGCGAATTAGAGAAATAGATACCGTGTTTAGTCCGAAAATGGATAAAAAAACACGAAAAAAGAATTATAAAGGCTGGAAAAAAGCTGTAAAAAGAACAAAAAGCAATTAAGATGGTGGAGATGGAAAAAACGGCTAAATTTTCAGTTTTAAATAGAACTGAGCAAATAGAAAAATTACAAACAAAAAAGTTTGATTTAGCTATTATTGGAGGTGGTGTAACTGGTGCAGGAATAGCTTTAGATGCAGCATCAAGAGGCTTAAGCGTTTGTTTGGTAGAGAAAAACGATTTTGCTTCTGGGACTAGTAATAAATCTACAAAATTAATCCACGGTGGTTTGCGCTATCTTAAACAATTTGAAATTGGTTTAGTACGCGAATCTGGTTCTGAGCGCGCCATAGTGCATAAACTAGCACCGCATTTAGTTATTCCCGAAAAGATGTTGTTACCCTTAGTAGAAGGTGGTACGTATGGAAAAATGATGACCTCCATCGGGCTAAAAGTATACGATTTTTTAGCTGATGTAAAAGGCGATGACAGACGGCGTATGTTGGACAAAACTGAAACTTTAGAGAAAGAATCTTTATTAAACAAAGACGTTGTTTTAGGTGGTGGTTTATATGCAGAATACCGTACCGATGATGCACGATTAACTGTAGAAATCTTGAAAAAAGCAGTGTCTTACGGCGCAACTATTATCAATTATTGCGAAATGGAATCCTTCAATTATAATGACGATTCTAAAATTAAAAGCCTTAATTGTAAAGATGGAAATACAGGGAATACGTTTAAAATAAAAGCACGAAATTATGTGTCGGCCGCTGGTCCTTGGGTAGATAAACTTCGTACCAAAGACCACTCCATGAACAATAAGTATTTGCACTTAACAAAAGGGGTTCATATTGTATTTCCTTATGAAAAATTACCAGTAAAGCAACCCTTATATTTTGATGTTCCCGATGGCAGAATGATTTTTGCCATACCAAGAGGACGTGCTACTTATGTAGGTACAACAGACACCAATTATTCAGGGAATTTAGAACGCGTTGTTGCTATAAAAGATGATGCTAAATACATATTAAACGCCATAAACAGTACCTTTCCAGATGTTCATTTAGAACTAGATGATATAGAATCTAATTGGGCTGGATTAAGACCTTTAATTCATGAAGAAGATAAAGATCCTTCAGAACTATCTAGAAAAGACGAATTGTTTTTCTCAGAAAGTGGATTAATTTCTATAGCAGGTGGGAAACTTACAGGGTATCGCAGAATGGCAGACCGCGTTATCGAAGCGGTTTTAAAAACCATGAAAAATAAGCATAAGAAAAATCTAAAGAAATCTTCAACTGAAAAAATCTCTTTAGTAACACCATCGCTTAAAAACTCACATGAAGTCAACCTTTACCAAAAAGAATTAGAAAAAAAACTTTTAGAATTAGGTGTTTCTGATAATTACCATGCTTGGTATTTTTGCACTACCTACGGAAAACAATCTGATACCATTATTAATAAATCTAAAGATTTTGAAAATAACGATGCTTTAGAGCGTTTAATACGTGCCGAACTTTGGTATGGCATTCATCATGAAATGACAAATAACGTAACAGACTTTTTTGTACGCAGAACAGGTAGGCTATATTTTGATATACCAAGCGTAAAAAAGTATACAAAAATCATTACTGAAGATTGTGCAAATTACTTAGATTGGAATACAGAACGTATCGCTTCTGAAAAAGAAGCCCTAGAAACTTTAATACAAGATGCCACAACATATTACGATAAAGAATTTGATTAAAATATTGATTAGTAATATGAAAAATAGCGTATTAAAATTAATAACGTGTTTATTTTTATTGATGCTCTTTTTCAATTGTAAAAAAGAAGAAGAAAATAACATGACTTCTCAAACCATTTTTGAAACACTTAACGCTTCAAATTCAGGCATTAATTTTACCAATACACTTACTGAAAATGACAGTTTAAATTATTTCACCTATTCCTATTTATACATGGGCGGTGGCGTTGCAGTGGGCGATATTAATAACGATGGTTTAAAAGATGTGTTTTTTACAGGCAATCAAGTTTCTAATGCATTATACTTAAACAAAGGCCATCTTAAATTTGAAGATATTTCTGAAAAAGCAGGTGTTTCTGGTGATAAAAGATGGTACACAGGCGTTACTATGGCCGATGTTAATGCTGATGGGTTTTTAGATATTTACTGCTCTGTGGCAGGAAAATTTCAGCCTAAAGCAAACCAATTATTCATCAATAATCAAGATGGTACATTTACCGAAAAAGCTCAGGAATATGGTTTAGCAGATGCTGGACAAAGTGTTCAAGCAACGTTTTTTGATTATGACAAAGATGGCGATTTAGACGTATATATTGCTAATTATCCTATTACAAAATTCAATGCTTCGGTTTATGTTTACGAGCAAAAAATGAAAACTGTAAATGACCTTGAAACGGATCATTTGTATAGAAATGATGGTGCAACATTTACTGATGTTACCAATGAAGCTGGTGTTAAGAGTTTCGGACTTACTTTAAGCGCAACCGTTGGTGATTTAAATAACGATTCGTGGCCAGATATATACGTTTCTAACGATTTTGCATCTCCCGATTATTTATACATGAATAATCAAGATGGTACGTTTAGAGAAGTTGTAAAAAAAGCCACATCACATACCGCTTTTTATGGCATGGGCGTTGATATTTCAGATTTTAATAATGATGGAAATTTGGATGTGTTTCAAGTAGACATGGATGCCAAAACCAACAAGCGTAAAAAAGCAAATATGGCAGGCATGAACCCCGATTTGTTTTGGGGCGTTGTAAATGCTGGTTTTCATTACCAATACATGCAGAATTGTATGCAAATGAATAGCGGCGTTTTTGAAGACGGTAATCCATTTTTCTCAAATGTTTCTAGAGTAACAGGCATATCGTCTACCGATTGGAGTTGGGGACCGCTTTTTGCAGATTTTGATAATGATGGCTTAAAAGATTTATTCGTTTCTAACGGAACACGTCGTGAAGTAAATAACCGCGATTTCTTCAATCAAATTGATGATGCCTTCACCATTGACAGTGATAAAACATTAGAGATGAGCATGAAAATACCTTCAGAGCGTATTGATAATTTTATTTATAAAAACAAAGGAAATTTAAAGTTTAAACAGTCCAATAAAACTTGGGGAATCGAATTTAAAGGCTTCTCCAATGGTGTCGCTTACGCCGATTTAGATAATGATGGCGATTTGGAAATTATCACCAATAATATTGATGATAAAGCTTCCGTTTTTGAAAATCATAGTGCTGAAACGAACAATTATATTACAATCAATTTTGAAGGCACTTCTAACAATAAATTCGGTTTAGGAAATCGTGTTTTTGTAACTACAAATGAAGAAACACAAATGCAAGAGTTGACATTAACGCGAGGTTTTCAATCTTCAGTAGCTCCAGAATTACATTTTGGTTTGGGTCAATCCGATACCATTGATGAACTCAAAGTAATATGGGCGAATGGCAATGTTGAAATTAAAAAAGATGTTTTAGTTAATCAAACTATAACGTTTAATCATTCCGACGCCAGTCTAGAAAATAAACAAATCAATATTGAAAACCCTATTTTCAACTCCAATATTAAAGATGTTTTTCCAGAATATAAACATAATGAAAACACCTTTGACGACTTTAAATATCAAGTATTATTGCCGCATAAAATGTCAACCTTTGGACCTGCATTAGCTGTTGGCGATTTAAATAATGATGGTTTAGATGATTATTTTATTGGAGGTGCTTTTAATAGAATGGGAAGTCTCTATTTTCAAACTAAAAATGGATTTGAAAAGCAGGAAAACTCTATTCTAGAAACAGATAAATTAAGTGAAGACGTTGGCGCCTTAATTTTTGATGCCGATAACGATGGTGATAATGATTTATATGTAGTTAGCGGTGGTTACGAATTTTCATCAAAATCTAAAATGCTTCAAGACCGACTTTATATTAATGATGGCTCAGGAAGATTTACAAAGTCTGCGGCACTACCTGAAATGATTACAAGCGGTTCAAAAGTTTATAATCTGGATTTTAATAAAGACGGAAAACAAGATGTGTTGGTCTTAGGCAGACAAATTCCTGGCAATTATCCTGCTCCTGCAAACAGTTATCTACTAGAAAATAAATCTGAAAATGGTATTATAAAATTTGAAGATGTCACTAATACTTCCGCAAAAGCGTTTAAAAACTTAGGCATGGCTACAGATGCCGTTATAACCGATTTTAATAATGACGACTCAAAAGATATTATTATTGTAGGCGAATGGATGCCTATTCGGGTTTTTAAGAATACAAACGGTGTTTTTAAAGAAGTCTCGGAAGACCTTGGTTTAAATAAAGATACCACAGGGTGGTGGTGGTGTATTAACCAAGGTGATTTTGATGGGGATGGCGATATGGATTATATGGTTGGCAATAACGGAGAAAACTATAAGTACAAAGCAACTGAAGATGAAACCTTTGATATTTATGTGAATGATTTTGACAATGATAACAAAAAGGACATCGTATTAAGTTATTACAACGAAGGCAAGCAATATCCTGTTCGTGGACGCGAATGCTCATCACAACAAATTCCGCAGATAAAAGAAAAATTCAAAAATTATGAGGAATTTTCAAATGCAACGCTAGTTGATGTTTATGAAGAAGACGCCTTAGAATCTGCTATACACTATCAAGTAAAATCTTTTGCAAGTATTTATTTAGAGAACAAAGACGGTAAATTTATAATACATAAACTGCCTGTGGAAGCTCAAATTTCGAGTATTAATAAAGTACTTGTTGATGATTATGATAACGATGGTGCATTAGATGCTGTAATTGCTGGTAATTTATATTCTTCGGAGGTTGAAACCCCAAGAAATGATGCAGGTTTTGGATTGTTTTTAAAAGGAAACAATAATGGCACCTTTAAAGCCATGAAAACTTCTGAAAGTGGTTTTTTCACAAGAGGCGATGTTAAAAACATGAAAACCGTAAACGTTAATAATGAAACTTATATACTTGTTGCTAAGAATAACGATAGTATTCAAATAATTAAAACACTGCGCTCTTTACAACAGTAAAAAGCCAGCATATTATAAAATATACTGACTTAGGATTGGTTAGTTATTAGTTTAAAATATTAATTGGTATTTATCGTCTTAAAATAATTCTTTTCAATATTACATTCCTTTTGTAATATTAAAAAACTAGAGCAAATAAAACAAGTAATACGAAATCATTTTTAATCTATTTAATTAAGCAATTCCGTTTCCAACGGCAATAATGACAATCCCAAAAATCATACAGGCTAAGCTTATATATAAATAATTTTTAGCTTTAGATGATGCATTTATCCATTCTTTAGTTACAATACCACTTACAATTGCCGTAGCCACACAA
This sequence comes from uncultured Algibacter sp., assembly GCA_947499935.1. GTDB lineage: Bacteria > Bacteroidota > Bacteroidia > Flavobacteriales > Flavobacteriaceae > CANMQH01. The sequence continues at coordinate 123,614 of CANMQH010000004.1, forward strand.
GATGTATTAAAAATAGCATAACCAACAGTATTTCCTATATCTCCTAATTTAAAAGCTGCAAAGGCAAACAAAGCAGATGCTGCATAATGAAAAATGGCCATAACTAAAATAAGCGTAAAGTTCTTTCCAAAACTTGGCGACTTAAAATCTGCCCATGCTTTTTTAGCTGTTAACTGTTGTGCAAAATAAGCTGCCATAACAATACCGCCACTTATAAAAATAGGAAACATAACCCCTACTGCAGTTACCCATTCTGGATTTCCTGCTGCTTGGCAAGCTTCATGTATTACAGGTCTTCCTATAGCATTTGCATAACTAAAACCAGTAGCTAATAAACCACCAACAACAGCAATTAATATTCCTGTAACCATAGAGCCTTTGCCATCTTTGGTATCTGCTTTTCTCTCATCAGCTTCTCTTGTTAAACCTGCTTTACCATTAAATAAAACACCTATTAAAACAACAAAAATACCGCCTAGAATAGTATAAAACGTATTGCCTTCTGGGACTCCGTCTACTAAAAATGGTAATACTGAGCCTACCAAAATTACGGTACCTATAAATAATGAAAACCCAAGAGACAAACCAATATGATTTATAGCTTTACCCCACATCATAACACCAATTCCCCATAGGAAACTAGCCCCTGCCATCTTTAAAAGAACATCTGAAGGAACTGCTGCAAATACAGCACCAAAATCATTTATTAATGTCACCGATGCTACAATGGGCACTAAAAACATGGTAAGCATGAAAAAGAGACCCCAAGTATTTTCAAATTTAAAATCTTTGGTAAATTTCTCAGGCAAAGCATAGAGACCAAGCATAAGTCCTGCTCCTATAGCCAATACAATTCCTTCAATCATAATTATTTGGTTTTAAGTTAGTTATTATTACCATCCAAATTTAAAGATGGTTGTACTTTTAAATGTATCGCCAGCCTTTGTTATAGACTTTGGTGAATTTTCAATATTTGGTCCATTTTGATATCTATGGGTTTCACAACAAAATCCGCGATACTTCCCATATTGCTCTCCGTTTTCTCTTTTAATAGCATTGGAAGTATATTTTCCTGTATACAGCAACATACATGGCTCGGTTGAAAACACTGTAAGCGTTCGCCCAGATTCGTCAGACTTTATTTCTGCAACTTCTTGAAGTTTAAAATCGGCGTTATCAAACACATAAAAATGTTCAAATCCATCACCTAAAGCCTCATGTACATCCCCGATGACTTTGCCCTTTGTTAAATCATCTACTTCTCCAGTAATGTTTATAATCTCTCCTGTAGCCGCTCCTGTGTTGTCCATAGCATGACGCTTGGCTGTATTTACTTTAGCATTGTGATTTTCTACTGTAGACGAAAATGCATTCAAGTTAAAATACGTGTGATTGGTTAATGATAGTGGCGTGTCTTTATCTGGTAGTCCACTGTAATCAATCTTTAATTCGTTATCATGAGTTAATGTAAATGTTACAGATACTTCTACATTACCAGGGAATCCTTCTTCTAAATCTTTACTGTAAAGTGACATGGTAATACTATTACCTTCTGCTTTAGCATCCCATATTCTTTTATCAAAACCAACGTTACCACCATGAAGATTGTTATCTCCACAATTTTTTGCTAAATGATATTCTTTTCCATTAAGTATGAATTTTGAATCCTTTATTTGAGAACAATACCGCCCAATAGTGCCTCCAAAATATGGCGAATTTTCAATATAATCTTTACCAAAATAACCATCTAAGGTATCAAAACCACAAGCAATATTTTCTATATGACCCGCTTTATTTGGAACTAAAATAGAGGTTATAGTAGCGCCATAATTCGTTATTTTTACTTCAACACCATGTTCGTTCTTTAAAGAAAATACTTTAATATCTTCGTCTTGATGATTTCCAAAAATTGAAACTTCTACACTCATAACAATTAAATTAGCTTATTGTTTTAATTTTATTTTTCTTCAAAAGGCGCCAGTTTTTCCCAATCGAATATAACACCAACTCCCGGATAATCTGGAGCTACAGCTCTAAAATTCTCAACAACTAAAGGCCTTGTTGTATACGCATCTATTGGAAAACTATGCACTTCTAACCATCCTGAATTAGGTTGCGCAGACACTAAACTTACATGTAACTCTTGCATACCATGAGAACATGCTGGAATATTATGTTTATCGGCTAATCGTGCAGCAGCCAACCAACCTGTAACACCACCGCAATTAGAAGCGTCAGGTTGAATAAATGATAATTTTGATTGTTCCATAGCATATTCAAATTCATGGATAGTATGTAAATTTTCTCCCATAGCTAACGGAAAACCTGTAGCATCTACAATGTCTCCATAACCTTTGTAATTATCTGGTATAATAGGCTCTTCAAACCAAGTAATATTATAGGCTTTAAAGCCTTCAATAGCCTTGATTGCTTTTTCAACGGTCATGGAATAATTAGCATCAACCATAAACGTGACATCTGGACCAACATATTCTCTAACTGCTTTTATACGGTCTAAATCTTCCTGTAAATTATCTCTACCAATTTTAATTTTAACGGCATTAAAACCACGTGATAAATACGATTCCATATTACCCAATAACTTCTCTAACGGAAACATTAAATCAATACCTCCGCAATATGCTTTACAGGTATTTCCAGCACCTCCTGCCATTTTCCATAATGGCTGACCAGCTTTTTTACAGCGAATATCCCACAAAGCAATATCTACTGCAGAAATTGCAAAAGATGCAATACCACCTCGACCAACATAATGTACATGCCACTCTAAAAAGTCATAAATACCTTCTATATCTGTGCCGTCTTTACCTTTTAAAACCTCAGTAAAATCATGTTCTACCATGGCTTTAATAGCAAAACCGCCTTTACCTCCTGTATAGGTATAACCTGTTCCTTCGCTACCATCTTCTAGCGTTATAGTTACTGTAACTAATTCAAAATGATAGTGATCACCATGTTTAGCATCAGACATTACCTCTGGTAAAGGCACCGTAAACAAACGTGTTTTTATATTTGAAATTTTTGTACTCATAAGTGCTTTACTTTTAAGCTTTATGTTTTATATAAAACGTTTTCTTTTCTAAGTATTGCTCGAAACCATACTTACCATCTTCTCCTCCAGAACCAGAGAGTTTATAACCATTATGAAATCCTTGATGTTGCTCTCCATGACCTCTATTTACATAGATCTCTCCATATTCAAGTTCGTCATTACATTTCATAATCGTATTCATATCGTTGGTAAATACCATGGCAGCCAACCCATACTCACAGTCGTTAGCATACCCGATAACCTCATCAAAAGAACTAAACTTTAATACGGGTAAAATAGGTCCGAAAGATTCTTCATGAACAATAGTCATATCTTGAGTTACGTTAGTTAAAACCGTTGGCTCAAACCAAAATCCTTTTTCAAATTGAGCACCTTCTGGTCTTTTACCACCCGTTGCCAAAGTTGCGCCTTCTTTAAGACTTACAGCTACTAAATGCTCCATATGTTTTAACTCAGCACCATTAACTTTTGGTCCCATATCGGTTTCATCTAACATAGGGTTACCAACTTTAAGTGCTTTGGTTGCTGCTATAAATTTCTCCATAAATACATCATAAATATCTTGATGCACATACATGCGCTCATTACAGGTACAAACCTGTCCACAATTATCAAAACGGGAATGTAATGCAGAGGCTACCGCAGCATCAATATCAGCATCTTCAAATACAATAAAAGGCGCTTTTCCTCCTAACTCTAATTGAACATGTGTTAAATTTTGAGCTGCATTTCTAGCAATTTGTTGTCCTACAGGCGTAGAACCCGTCATGGTAACCATTTTGGTAATTGGACTTTCTACTAAAGCATTACCCATAGCACTACCCGGACCAGTTAGAATATTAATTACACCTGCTGGAATGCCTACTTTATTAGCTAAGTTCCCCAGCTCTAAAGTTGCTAATGGTGTTTCGGATGTTGGTTTAAGAACTATAGTATTTCCTGCCACTAAAGCGGGTCCTAATTTTCTTCCTGCTAGTGCCAAAGGGAAGTTCCAAGCTGTAATTGCCACAACAACACCTCTTGGTATTTTTTGAATCCAAATTTGTTCATTAGGATTATCCGACGGAATAATATCGCCTTCAATTCTTCTTGCACCTTCACATGCATATTCTATAAAAGAAGCGGTAACAGCCACTTCCATTTTTGCCACTTTTAAAAGTTTACCTTGTTCTTTTACTAACAATTCTGCTAAATAATCAGCATTGTTTTTAATTTCGGCTGCTAGTTTATATAATAAATCTGCACGTTCGCGAGGCGGTAATTTTTTCCATGATTTTTGAGCTTTTTCAGCAGCTTCTAATGCCTCAATAGCTTCTTCTGGTGTTCCATTTTGTACGCGTGCAACAATCTCTTCGGTTGAAGGACTAACAATATCTATAGTCTTACCAGAAGTTGATGTTTTCCATTTACCATTAATAAACAATTGGTAATCTTTAATTTCTGACATAATATTTTATTTAATTTTTGGCTATCCATATTGATTTGCCAAATATATTTTTAATTAAAAATGAATTATCTACCCATCCAGCCACCATCAACTAATGTGATAGAACCATGCATATAATCTGATGCTTTAGAAGACAAGAACACAATAGGGCCAGCAAAATCTTGAGGCTCTCCCCAACGCCCAGCAGGAATACGAGCTAAAATAGCATCTGCACGTTCAGGATTATTACGCAAGGCTTCGGTATTATCTGTTGCAATATACCCTGGTGCAATACCATTTACGTTTACCCCTTTATTTGCCCACTCGTTAGCAAATGCCATAATCATTTGTCCAATAGCACCCTTACTTGCTGCATAACCAGGCACCGTAATACCACCTTGATATGTTAATAATGACGCTGTAAATACAATTTTACCTGAGCCACGTTCAATCATATCTTTCCCGATTTCTCGAGTTAAAATAAATTGTGCATTTTGGTTAACTTCTATAACCTTATCCCACATGTCATCTGGATGTTCTGCAGCAGGAGTTCTTAATATTGTACCTGCATTATTAACTAAAATATCTATTTGGGGATGGTTTGCTTTTACAGCATTAATAAAAACATACAACGCTTTTCTGTCTGAGAAATCACATTGATACGCTGTAAACGTTCTTCCTAAAGCAGTTACTTCTTTTTCTATAGCACTACCATTTAATTCTAATGATGCTGAAACGCCAATAATATCTGCTCCTGCCTCTGCTAAAGCTATGGCCATGCCTTTTCCTATACCACGTTTACAACCTGTAACAATGGCAACTTTACCTTTTAAACTAAAACTATTTAAAATACTCATCTTTTTTTGGTTATTAGCTACTGGTTAATTGTTATTGGTGAACGAACAAGAACTAGCAACTTTATTATTTTACAATTGACAATCCATTAAAACTTTAAGACCGTCTGGATTTTTATCTATGTTTTCAAAAACTTGTTGAATGTTTGATAATGGCTGAACATCGGTAATCATCTGTTCAAATGGTAATTCATTTGCGGTAATTAAAGCAATGGATTTTTCATAATCTTCTTTCTCATAAACGCGTGCTCCAATCAACTTTAATTCTTTCCAAAAGAATTTAAATAAATCAATTTCTTTCTTTTGTCCGTGTATAGCAACCATAACAATTCGGCCTCTAATTCCTGCCACTTCAGTCATAACATCTAAAGCTGGTTGTACTCCTGCAACTTCAAAAACAACATCGGCTTTTCTACCTTCTGTTTTATTATAAACGTATTCAACCAAATCAACTTCTATAGGACTAACAACATCAAACCCTAATGCTTTAGCCATAGTAATACGTACTGGGTTTACTTCGGAAATAATAACCTGAGCACCAACTTCTTTAGCAACCATAGCAACCAATAAACCTATTGGTCCTCCGCCTAAAACAACGGCTGTTTCTCCAGCTATTAAACCACTTAAACGCACATCGTGTGTTGCAACAGATAATGGCTCAATAAGTGCCGCTAATTTTAAATCTGTATTCGCTTTTAATTTATGAAGTGTAAAGGCAGGAACATTCCAATATTGTTGCATTGAACCAGGACTGTCTATCCCTATAAAATTCAATTCTTCACAAATATGATTAAAACCTTTATCTGAAGGTTTTACTTTAGTATCGTCTAACGGTCTTACCACAACCTTATCTCCAACTGCATATCCAGAAACTTCTGCTCCAACAGCATCAATAACTCCAGACATTTCATGTCCAATAGTTTGTGGCATACTCACTCTTTTATCCATCATACCATGATAAATATGAACATCTGTTCCGCAAACTCCAGAATACGCTACTTTAATTCGTACTTCTCCAGGTGCTGGTTGTTCTATGTCTTTTTCAATGACTTTAAAGGTTTTATTACCTTGATAAACTGTTGCTTTCATTATATTTTATTTGTTTCAAATAAAAAACTTGTTTCTTATTTGAAACAAATGTAGTAATTAAAAGCAAAAATCAATATGAAAAGGAACGAAAAATTGTTCCAAATATGAAAATATTTTCAAATAAGAAATAGTTTGTGAGAAATCATTGAAACTATAAACAGTCCAATTTTTAAAGGATTGAAATAAAAAAAGGTTTTAGCCTAAATAACCTAACTTGGCAGAAATTTCTATAGCATATTTAGCTATAATTTTTCCTTTAGAATGAAATTCGTCATGTGGTAATCTACCATGAGGTGCAGTAATCCAAATGGCAGCAACAGGATAACCATACTCGTTAAAAATAGGTGCTCCTAAACAATGAATTCCTTGTATATCCTCACCATTATCTATGGCGTATCCACATTTATTGACTTCTTTTAACTGCTCTTTAAACGCAACCTTAGACACAATAGTATTGTTTGTGAGTTTTGTAAAGGACATATTTTTCATAATTGCAGTAGCCTCTTCTTTTGGAAGATTTGCTAAAATAGACTTACCGCCAACAGAGCTATGCAAATTAAATTGAGTGCCTTGTTCTACAAATAATTTTACGGGGTATGATGATGCTACTTGCTCTAAAATAGTACCTTTATCTCCAAGTATAACCCCAAGCATTACCGACTCTTTTAATTCATCTCTTAATGCCCGCATAACATCAATAGACATTTCTACAATGCTTTGCTCATTCATAGAAGAGATACCAAGCGTTAGCATTTTTCTTGATAAGGTTATTTTTTTTGTGGTTTCATTTTTCTGCAAGTAATTTTTAAAAATTAAAGTACTTACTATACGAAATGCACTTGATTTTGAAATTGATAAAGCTTGAATGATTTCTGCCAATGTCAACCCTCCAGATTTAGTAGCTAATAACTCAATAATTAGCAAACCTCTTTCTAAATTAGGAACATTATACGTTGACTTTCCTTCTACTTTTTCAATACTCATAAAACACTTTTTTTACGCTAACAAAAATAGTATTATTTATTTAACACGAATATTAAACGGCTAAAGACTGTGGTTATAAAATATTTTTAAGACCATGGATATTGAAATAGCTTCTGCCGTTATTTTATCGTCTATTAGATGGTTTTATGATAAATACGCTAATGATGAAAAAAGCCATTTAAACCCTATTGAATTGGAAAGACATATTATTATTTTTATGGTATGTTAATCAAGGTAAAAAACAAAAAGGACTATTTAAAAATCAACAGTCCTTTTTTGTGGAGAAGATCGGATTCGAACCGACGACCTCTTGACTGCCAGTCAAGCGCTCTAGCCAACTGAGCTACATCCCCTTTGCTTGCAAATGTAAATATTTAAATGCATAAACCTATTAAATTTTCATCCTAAAAATTCTACTATTTACGTCCAAAATCTGCAGGTATTTCTCCCCAAGCTTTGGTTTCCCATTTTACAATTATGGTTTTGTAGGTATTGGTTTTTAGCCACTCTACAGCTCTGTCTACCAAATCGAAAACAGGTTTGTTTTTTTCGTTACGGTTAAGTTTGGTATTACAGTTTTTCTTTTTTACCCAACTCATAGCTGTTCTAGAATCTGTATAAAGAATTCTGCTGCTATTGTTTTTTTTAAGTATCGCTAACCCATGCACTAAGGCTAAAAATTCGCCAATATTATTAGTACCCTCTTTAAAAGGGCCTTGAATAAAAAGTTGTTTTTTTGTTTTAGTATCCACTCCACGATATTCCATAATACCAGGATTTCCGCTAGATGCGGCATCAACAGAAATAGAATTATAGTTAGGCTGTCCTATTTTTTTAAGTTGCTCTGCAGATAATGCGCTTTTAAAGCCTTTATTTTTTCCTATGTAATCAAAATAATTACCCTTTAAAGCTGCCTTTGCTGCATCAAAAGTTTCAAAAGATTTGTATTGAGCACCTTGAAAATCTTTAATTTGGGCCTTACAATCCTTCCAAGATTCAAAAACCCCGGTACGATGTCCTTTCCAAACGGTATAATATTTCTTTTTAGCTTTTGCCATTTTTTTATTTCCGTAAAGGCGGAAATCTTTTAAATTTCTTTGCGTAATAATTTTTCAACCACCTTAGGAAAATGTTCCATTTCTAACCCGTGGATTTTAGTGGCAACATCTTGAGCCGTATCATTAGGTTTTACATCACATTTTGCCTGAAAAATTATCGCACCCTCGTCATAATGCTGGTTCACATAATGTATGGTTATGCCTGTTTCGGTTTCTTTATTTGCAACAATAGCCTCATGCACATGCATGCCGTACATACCTTTACCACCGTATTTAGGTAATAATGCTGGGTGTACGTTTATAACTTTATTAGGAAATACATTCAAAATATGTTCTGGAAATTTCCATAAAAACCCAGCTAATACAATTAAATCGGGTTTAGAGGTTTTTAAAATATTTAAAACATCATCCGTATGAGACAACGCTATTTTATTAAACGACAACGCACTAACTTTTAGTTTTTTAGCACGTTCTAAAACTTTGGCATGAGGATTGTTAGTGAGTACTTGAATAACAGACGCATTATCGCTGTCTTGAAAAAACTTAATTAAATTTTCAGCATTAGTACCACTTCCGGACGCAAAAATCACAATACGCTTCATCTATTAGTTTTTATTTTTAAATTTATATTAGATGCCATTCGTAGATCGAATTTACCACAATGTTCAGCAAAATTACCAAGCCCATTTCATTTTACAGTTATTAGAGCAAATATTATTCAAACAAAAAAAAGAATAAATATTAACAATTAGAAGGTAAAATCTAAATACTTAAAAGTAATTTTAGTAAATTACAACCACATTTTTAATGTAAAGATGTGTTTTAGAAATAAAGTTTTTTATTTTTGCCAACTAATTAAAACTTAAAATTAAAAGATTATGTCAGACATTGCATCAAGAGTAAAAGCCATTATCGTTGATAAACTAGGAGTTGATGAAAACGAAGTTGTTACAGAAGCTAGCTTCACAAACGATTTAGGAGCAGACTCTTTAGACACTGTAGAATTAATTATGGAATTTGAAAAAGAATTCGATATACAAATACCAGACGATCAAGCCGAGAATATCGCAACAGTTGGTCAAGCTATATCATATATAGAAGCTGCAAAATAAGCAAAATACTTTATGGAATTAAAGCGAGTTGTAGTCACAGGTTTAGGGGCTTTAACACCAATTGGTAATACCAAAGATAAATATTGGGATGGACTAATTAGTGGTAAAAGCGGTGCTGCGCCTATAACATATTATGACACCGAGAAGTTTAAAACAAAATTCGCGTGCGAATTAAAAGACTTTAACGTAACCGATTTTATAGATAGAAAAGAGGCCAGACGTATGGACAAATTTGCGCAGTATGCTATGGTAGCTGCCGATGAAGCCATTGCCGACTCTAAATTAGATTTAGATAAAGTTAATAAATTACGTGTTGGTGTTATTTGGGGAGCTGGTATTGGTGGTTTAGAAACCTTCCAGGAAGAAGTTTTAAACTTTGCCAAAGGAGACGGAACACCAAGATTTAATCCCTTTTTTATTCCTAAAATGATTGCGGACATTGCGCCAGGAAACATCTCTATAAAACATGGTTTTATGGGGCCAAATTACACCACGGTTTCTGCGTGTGCTTCTTCTGCTAATGCTATGTTTGATGCCTTAAACTCTATACGTTTAGGACATACAGATGTTGTTGTTACAGGAGGAAGTGAAGCAGCGGTAACCATTGCTGGTATGGGCGGATTTAATGCCATGCATGCTTTATCTACTAGAAACGAAAGCCCAGAAACAGCCTCTCGCCCATTTGATGGCACTAGAGATGGTTTTGTTCTTGGAGAAGGTGCAGGAGCACTAGTTTTAGAAGAATATGAACATGCAAAAGCTAGAGGCGCTAAAATATATGCCGAGTTTGTTGGAGGCGGTTTGTCTTCTGATGCTCACCATATGACAGCACCCCACCCAGAAGGCATAGGTGTTATTGCAGTAATGAAAAATTGTTTAGAGAATGCAGGCTTAAAACCAGAAGATGTAGATCATATAAATACTCATGGTACATCTACCCCTTTAGGCGATGTTGCAGAACTTAAAGCCATTTCAAAAGTTTTTGGAACTCATGCTAAGCATATAAATATTAATTCAACAAAATCAATGACTGGCCACCTTTTAGGTGCTGCTGGAGCTATTGAAGCTATTTCAACTATATTGGCTATGGAGAACGGCATAGTGCCACCAACCATTAACCACACAACGGTAGACGAAAACATTGATCCTGAATTAAATTTAACCTTAAACAAGGCTCAAAAGCGCGATGTAAAAGTAGCGATGAGTAATACATTTGGATTTGGCGGACACAACGCCTGTGTATTATTCAAGAAAATAGATTAAATCCCGAATGAGATAAGCCATAACAATATATTAATTTATACAGTAAAATGAAACATGGTTTATTACATCTGAAATTAAAATAATATATTAATCATCAGATGAAAAACATTCGTAACATATTCAATTCCCGTTTTAAACGCAACGGGAATTTTTTTATGGCATTAAATAAAATCCTTGGGTTTAAGCCTAAAGAGATTAAATACTATAAAAAAGCCTTTACACATCGTTCTATGAACATTAAAGGCCCTAAAGGAAATCCTTTTAATTACGAACGTTTAGAGTTTTTAGGTGATGCCATGCTAAGCTCTGTTATAGCATCGCATTTATATCTTGAAGTCCCCAGTGGAGACGAAGGATATCTTACCAAAATGCGCTCTAAAATAGTAAGTAGAGAACATCTAAATGAGTTAGGAAAAGGCTTAAAACTCATAGATTTTGTTGAAAGTAAAATACCTGCTGGACAGTTTGGAGATAATATACATGGTAATTTATTTGAAGCTTTAATTGGCGCTATATTCTTAGACAAAGGTTATAAATACGTCGAAAAATTTATTTTTAAGCGTGTTATCATCCCTTATGTAGATATAGAAACGCTAGAAGGCAAAGTTATAAGCTATAAAAGTTTACTTATAGAGTGGTGCCAAAAAGAGAAAAAGGTTTTTAGTTATCATGTTTATGAAGATACGGGTAATGATAATGTTAGGCATTTTTCGGTAAAACTCTCTGTAGATAACAAGATTGTATCCAAAGCCAGAGCGACTTCAAAAAAGAAAGCTGAAGAAAAAGCTTCAAAGCGTGCATTCTTCGTTTTTCAAAGTAAAATATCTAAGATGATTTAGTGATTATAAAATACTTTGTTTTTTCCAAAGGTTTGAATATTTCCCATTTTTAGATATTAATTCTTTATGATTCCCTTGCTCTATTATCTGTCCATTTTCTAAAACTAAAATATTATCAGCATTAGCTATTGTACTAAGTCTATGTGCTATGATAATGACTGTTTTTCCTTGATTCTTAAAATCACTAATAACTTGTTTTATTACAGCTTCAGAATTTGTATCTAGAGCAGATGTAGCTTCATCTAGAAGTAATATTTCTGGATTTTTATATAGCGCACGAGCAATAGCAATACGCTGTTTTTGTCCACCAGATAATAAAGCACCATTTTCGCCAACTTGAGTCTTAAAACCATAAGGCAGTTTTTCTACAAATTCTGTAACTCCCAATTGAGTTGATATTTCTATAACACGTTGCATATTGGGGAAATTATCTCCTAATGCAATATTATCAATAACAGTACCTGAGAATAAGTTGACTTGTTGTGGTATAACACCAACTAACTGCCTTAAGCTTTTATTATTTATATGTTTTAAATCATGTTTTCCTATACATATTTTTCCTTCTTTAATAGGGTATAAATTTTGAAGTAATGCTATTAATGTTGTTTTTCCACTCCCACTTTCTCCTATAATTGCTGTTGTTTTATTCTGCTCTATAATTGTACTAAAATTTTTAAAAACCTCTGTTCGAGAACCATAACGAAAAGAAATGTTTTCAAATACAATATCACCCAATGAATCTTTGTCAAGTTCTATTTTATTCTCGATTTCTTCACGTTCTAAATCCATAATTTCAAATAATCTATCTGATGCTATTAATGCATTTTGTATGGTTTTATTCATTCCTATTAAGGAAGCAACAGGCGAAGTAAAATAACCAATTAGTGCATAAAAAGAGAATAGCTCTCCAGTCGTAATTTCGCCGTCTAAAACAAAGCCTGATCCCATCCATAGTAATATGATAGTAAAAATTGAAGCTAAAAAGCTTGTAGATGTCCCTGAGAAAATGCTATTTAAACCCGATTTATATGTAGTAAATAATAATTTAACAAAATGGTTTTCGGTTTTAATATTTGAAAAATCCTCTATTCCAAATTCTTTAACAGTTCTTACATGCGTTATACTTTCTACTAATTGCGTTTGAAGCTCTGCAGAATCTTCCATTAGTTTACGCTCAACCTTTTTGTTAAAACGATTCATTAAAGTATAAATCCCAAGGTAAAATGGGATAACTAATAATATGACTAAAGCTAGTTTCCAATAATAGGTAAACATTAAGCTAAAAGAGAAAATCACTATAAAAATGTTAACCAACATATCTATAGCCACATTATTAATAAAGGCTCTTATTTTGACCGCATCACTAATTCTTGACGTAATTTCGCCAATTTGCATAGTGTCGAAAAAACGTTGAGGCAAACGCAACAGGTGCTTATAATACCCAAGTATTAATTTAGCATCTATTAATTGTCCTGTTTTTAAGACGAATATGCTTTTTTTACTTCCTATATAAGCTTGCAAAAAGACAATTAAAATCATACCAATACTTAATAAATTAAGTAAATTTCTATTACCGCCAACTAAAACATAATCTGTTATTTTTTGAACATATATAGACATTGCTAAACCAAGAAGGGTAAATATGGCTGCACCAAATAAAGCTTGGACCAAAATAGTTTTATGTGGTTGTACTAAATTCCAAAAGCGTTTAAATGTAGATGTTTTATCGTTGTATGTTTTAAAATCATCTTGTTTTGCAAATAAAATAAGTACTCCAGACCATATTTCTTTAAAATCTTGATAACTATAAGTTATAAATTTACCGTTTCCGGGATCCATAACTTTAACAGATGTTTTTGTTGCTTTATAAATAACTACATAATGTTGTAATTGTTTAGCTATTACAACATGTGCAACGGCTGGCAATGGTATTTTAGAAAGCGCCTCTAAATCGCCTTTTACACCTTTAGCTGTAAAACCCATTTTTTCTGCAGCCTCAATAATACCCAAAACATTAGTGCCTCTCTTATCTGTATTAGCAAATTGCCTAATTCTAGCTATAGGTAAATTAATACCATAATGATTGCCAATAGAAGCTAAGCAAGCCGCCCCACAATCTTTAATATCGTGTTGTTTTATTTTTATGGAGTGCATTAATTTGGTGAGATTATTTTTGGGTTAAACCAGTCATCTACTTTGTCAAATAACAAATCATATAGGCTACGTCTTGCTATAAAATAACGCGTGGTTAAGGTCATACCTTTAGATATTGACGTCTTATAACCATTTTTAAGTTGTAATTGTTGGGTATTTAAACGACACCGTACCTTAAAAAAGGCCGTAGCATTTTCAATAGTTATATTATTATCAATTTCAATTATTTTACCGTGTAACATCCCCCATTGATTATAATTAAAAGCATCAAACTGAAACTTTACATCTTGTCCAACTTTAAGCAAACCAATATCATTAGGTAACACTCTGTTTTCTACAATTAAATTATTATTTGGAGAAATACTGCCTAAAATTTGAGAAGCATTTACTAACGAGCCAACCTGCAAGCCAATTACATTTTCTAAAGTTCCAGAAATAGGAGCAATTAAGGCATAATTTTGCGACTCTAATGCAATATTTTCTATTACGTTTTCAATTGAGCTAAGCCGTTCTTCAAGTTTTATTTTTTGCGATTCCCAATCTGCTCTTTGCTCTTTTATAAAGCTATACTGCGCCTGTTTTGCCGCATTATAGTTATAACTATAGGTTTCAAACTCTGCTTTTGCAATTACTTCTTTCTCATATAGTACTTTATATCTTACAAATTCACGCTCAGCTTGTTTTGTCCTGTATTGCAGTGCCCTGTTTTTTGCTTTAAAAGTATTTTTGAGTTCTTTTAACGCCTTTGTTTTTAGCGTTTTATTATTATTTTTTAACAATACATTATAATCATGTACCAAATTTTGAGTGGCTAATAACAAAGTGTCATTTAATGTTTTTTGCATTTCTAAACTTTGTTTAGTTATGGTTAGTAATGTGTCTCCTTTTTTTATAAATGCATTATTTTTTATGTTACAACTTGTAATTTTACCATTAACAATAGTAATAAAAGGCACGTTGTCTTGTTTAGCACGAACTAAACCTTTGCTTTGGCTACTAATATCTATATGTATAATAGGCAAACATACTAAAAAGACAAGTATGACTATAATAACTATTAAGTATATAGATATACTTTTAGTTTTGTTTTTGGCTGCAAGATTTTCTAATGTGTGTATGGGATTAGAACTAAAATTCATAGTATATTTTATTCATTTATGTAAATGGATGAAGGTTAAGAATATATTAACTAACGTTATTTAAGTTTTATGACGCCTCATGAAAAACACCATAATTAAAACTATACAAGCAATTAAGATTATTAATGAATACTCTCCATATAAATCATTAACAGTTTTAATATTAGAATCTCCAAAATTATAATGGAGGTAAGAGGCGATGGTAATGAATAAATTAGCAATGCTATGTAAAATTATTGTTGCAAATAAATTTCTAGTTTTACTATAATAAGCACCACAAACAAACCCTATAACAAAAGCCGAAAAGACCTGTACCGGGCTAATGTGTATTATAGCAAATAATGAAGCTGAAAAAATTATAGCTTTCCATTTATAAATCTTAGTATTATTTAGCAAACCATCAAGTATAATACCCCTAAATATAATTTCTTCAACAATGGGAGCAATCGTTAAAGCAGCTAATAAATAAATTATTGATTTTAAAGGGTTTTGAGCTATTATAGGCTCACTACTCATATAGGACTCATATAACTTGATGATTGGTATATTAAGTAAAAAAACAGACAAAACTAGCACAATAGCAAAATGACCAAACCTAATAAAATTAGCATTTGGGCTTAGTTTAATAGTTTGTTTATTTATCATTTTAATAAAACCTAGAGTAATAAAAAGCCCAAAAACATAACCAAAATGCATTAAAATTTTTTTATAAACAAGTGATTTAAAAATCACCTCAAAAGTTACAATACAAAAACCTGTAACTCCGAAAAAAACAATGGTGATAATAAACGACTCAAGTATATTTTCTGGAAAGTTTTTTTTCATAAAGTTAATACTGTTTTATATTTTAAAATAATATTTAAGCTTGTCAATTATTTAATGACAATAGGTAAATTATGTAACATATGAAGAAATAGAGCTAAAACAAAACCATATCTTAACCTAGCATAACTTAAAAAGATACCAGACATAAATTGTGGGAATATGAGAAGGGGAATAAAAAAATAATGAGAATATTGTTCGTAATTATAATTAGGGATATGTATAAGAGCAAAAACTAATATATTATAATAGATATAAATATTTTGTTTCGATTTAAAAAATGATACAATTCTATTATTTATTATTGCATAAAATATAATGCTAAGTATTAAAATGGAACCGAATCTATAAATAAATGGTAATTGTAATACTTTTAAAAAATATAGTGTTAATATAATATTACAGCTTAAGCTTACAGCTAAATTTAGTCTGTTTATTTTTAATCCTAACCTAAAGGTCAACTCTTCAACTAATGGAGCAATAATAATCAAAATGACACAACTATTAAAATATGGGTTAGTAATGGGATTTCGGTTATTAAAAACTATTGTATAAGTATCACATACATCTAAAATTATCATATTTAAAATTCTAAATATCGAAAGAATTAAAAAAGAATATATTATGTATTGTATTACAAGATTTCTAAACGTTGTAAAACTTTTATCTTGAGTAGTATTTATAGGGTTTTTTAAAAATGAAATTATTGTGTTAATTAAAATCATAAATAAAATAATATTAGCATCAAAAACTTATAGGAATAAAAAGGTGTAAGTTTAAATTAATAACTATATTCTATTTTGCTCATTTAGTTTAAAGATAGAAGTATTGTTTTTTATAAACTGATGCATTAAAAAAATAAAAACTAATATACCTAAACCAATTATATACATTGAATAAGAACCATATATATCTGTAATTGTTTCTATTTTTATATTTCCAAATTTATTATTTATGTGAGAGCCAAAAATACCAACTGCATTATTTACTGAATGTAAAATAATTATCATTCCTACGCTTCTTATCTTATAATATATATAACCAACATAAAGACCAAAGATAAATGCTCCAATACCTTGGACAATATATAAATGCATTAATCCAAAAAGTAATGAAGATAAAAATATTGCTGTTTTAGGTGAATAGCTCATTAAAAAGCCTTTTAAGATTACACCTCTAAAGATTATCTCCTCTACAATTGGAGCTAATAAAATAGCTCCCAAAATATAATTTATAGATAAAGGTTTACTTAAATATTCTGGAGACCTATCCAAGAATATAACAGGAATTTTTATACTAATTTGATATACTAATATTAGAAAACCAAAAAAAAAGATGTTTCGAGTTATTTTTAAATTAAAACCAACTTTAGTTTTGTTTAAACGATTTATCAAATAGTAAGTTGAAACAAACAATATAAAATAAACTATATATATGGCATTACCAATTAGTTCTTTAGGAAATTCAGGAAAAACTATCGCGATAACATAAGTTGAAGCTGTTAGTATAAGCGGAATTAAAGACAATAAAATAACTTCTAAAAATGTAGACGGAAAATGTTTTTTATTCATATATAATTATAAAATGAGGCTGCTACAAAATAGCAGCCTCATCATTTTATGAAAACCAGACTAAATTAGTAATAAGCGCACCCGTATTCCAAACACCTGCAATCAAGTTTTGACCAACATGATTAAAATATTCAACCGAATCTTTAGGGTCCGCATTACTAAAAGGTGCATAAGGAATATCACCTCCATTTATACTTGTTTTTTCTTTTGTATTAATTTCTTGTACTCCTAATTGTTCTAAATTCATAATTTTAAATTTTAAAGTTAAACATTATACTACAAAATAATTTCGCGAAAATTCTGATGCTGCTAAATTGTGTGAAAAAACACACATAATCTAAAACTATTTAAAAATAATAATTACTTTTACAAAAATTATAATAACCTGTAGTTATGGAGCATGTCTTAGAAAAAATAAAACTTACACGAAAAGAGAGAGGTTACAGTCATGAATTTATGGCACACGAGCTAAACATTAGCCAAGTAGCCTACAGTAAATTAGAAAAAAATAACACCAAATTAACCGTAGAGCGCTTATTTAAAATAGCAGAAATTTTAGATGTTGAAATTGGCGAATTATTAGATATAAGACATACCAATCAATTTAACCAAACAAACAAAGAAAGTGCTACAGCTTATTTACAACAAACTGCAAATTTCTATCAAGAAAATAAGGAACAAAATCAAAAAATCATACAACTTTATGAAGCTCGCCTACAAGACAAAGAAAAAATTATTAATAGATTAGAAGGTTTAATTAACTAACAGTTTCCAAAGCGTGCATTCTTCGTTTTTCAAAGTAAAATATCTAAGATGATTTAAATAAACCACCAATTAACTATAACGTTTGCGTTATGTTTATGGGTAAGAATAGCACAAACTTAATACAAGACATCTTTATAAATGCTATCTTTACAGCATATAAATATAAGTTATGGCTGTTCACAAACTTATTTTAGAAGATGTATTGGACGAGGTATTATATACTCTAATTGCAGTACATTGTTCGCTAGAAGATTACCGTTTAGCGTATCTATTAAATAAGTGTTTAGGCATAACACTGGCTCGAAGACCATCTGATTTAGATTACAAAAACAGTAAATCTTCATACCCAATTTACGAATGGGAAGACAACAAACATTTAGTTACATGGAGTTTAGTTTCTAATGTAAGTAAAACAAAAAGCCTTCAACAAATAGATTACAAGTCGTTATTTAACACGCAACAACATACAATAAAAACAAATTATTTAGTGCCAGAATACAAAACTGTAAATTATTTTTTAAAAATAGATAGCGCGTTCAATTTTAGAAAAGAAAAATATATTTTAGACAGTATATTAAACATCCCTCAAATTGCAACAGCTTACAGTATAGATTCCAGCCAATTAAAATCAAGAGATCATTTAATTTTTAGCTAATGTCAACAAGAAAAAAAACTAAAATAGTAGCCACCTTAGGGCCTGCAACAAGTACAAAAGAAGTTCTAAAAGGCATGCTTGATGAAGGTGTTAATGTATTTAGAATTAACTTTTCTCATGCCGATTATAAAGATGTTACAGAACGCATCCAAATGATACGCGAACTTAATGAAGAACATAATTTCACAGCAGCCATTTTAGCCGATTTACAAGGCCCAAAACTACGCGTTGGGGTTATGAAAGAAGAAGTTGTTGTAAATCCTGGTGATGAGATTATATTTGCAACAGGCGAACGTTTTGAAGGCACAAAAGATCGTGTTTACATGACTTATGATAGGTTTCCACAAGATGCAAAACCAGGAGAGCGTATTCTTTTAGACGATGGAAAGTTAATTTTTGAGGTTGTTTCTACCGATAAGAAAAAAGAAGTAAAAGCCAAAGTTATTCAAGGCGGACCTTTGAAATCTAAAAAAGGTGTTAACCTACCAAATACTAATATTTCTCAGCCTGCTTTAACAGAAAAAGATATTGAAGATGCTATTTTTGCGATTAGCCAAGATGTAGATTGGATGGCATTATCCTTTGTGCGTCATGCTGAAGATTTAATGCAACTTCGTGATTTAATAGCTAAACATTGTGATCATAAAATTCCAATTATAGCTAAAATAGAAAAGCCTGAAGCTGTAGAAAACATTGATAAAATTGTAGCGCATTGTGATGGCTTAATGGTAGCTCGTGGAGATTTAGGTGTAGAAGTACCAGCTGAAGAAGTACCATTAATTCAAAAAGAATTGGTGTTACGTGCTAAAAAAGCTAGAATTCCAGTAATTATTGCCACCCAAATGATGGAGACCATGATTACAAGCTTAACTCCAACAAGAGCAGAGGTAAACGATGTGGCAAACTCCGTTATGGATGGTGCAGATGCTGTAATGCTCTCTGGCGAAACCTCCGTAGGTAATTATCCTGTACAGGTTATTAAGCAAATGGCAGATATTTTAAAAAGTGTTGAAAGTTCAGAGCTTATAAAAGTACCTCAATTACCTCCTCATATCCGTACCAACCGCTATATTACAAAATCTATATGTTATCACGCCGCTAATATGGCTAACGAAATTGATGCTAAAGCCATTTCTACATTAACAAATAGTGGGTACACGGCATTTCAAATTTCGGCTTGGAGACCTTCCTGTCATATTTTAGTATTTACATCCAACAAACGTATTTTAACACGTTTAAGCTTATTATGGGGTGTACGTGCTTTTTACTACGATAAGTTTGTAACAACAGACGAAACTATAGAAGATGTAAATAGCATTGCTTGTAAAATGGGCTATTTAGAAGAAGGTGACATGCTTATTAGTTTAGCAGCTATGCCTATTAAAGAAAAAGGTATGGTTAATACATTACGTGTTACTGAAATTAAAACCTGTTAGTTTAAATTAAAATAATTTCCTCTTTATTGGAAATCCATAAAACCAGTTGTAGCGATATAACTGGTTTTTTATTTAATAAACGC
This sequence comes from uncultured Algibacter sp., assembly GCA_947499935.1. GTDB lineage: Bacteria > Bacteroidota > Bacteroidia > Flavobacteriales > Flavobacteriaceae > CANMQH01. The sequence goes on from CANMQH010000004.1 coordinate 143,937, forward strand.
GCCAAAAATTTCAAAACAATAGCATTTATATTTCTGACAAACAGTGATTTTGTCATGTCGACAGAGCGAAGACATGAGCGACGAAACATCTCAGAAAGATGAGATTCCTCCTCGTTCCTCGTTCGGAATGACACATTTCTCCTATTTGTATTTTTAAATAACGGATTGTCGGATAACAATATATCGAACTCACGTTACTAGTTTTTACATCATCTCTCATCTAAAATTACCTGTTTTTCAATGTCTTCAAAATATTTTAAAAAGCTTAAATGGATAATACTATTTTGTAACATAAATGTTAAATATGTATATATTTTAGTTAAAAAATAGGCCTTATTGTAATTATATAAGCAAAATAACTACTACATTTTTAAAATATATATAATATGAGAAATACAAACATAGAGACCATAGATAAAGAACAAATTAAATTTTTAAAATTCCCGAAAGAAGATGTATTAAATTCTAAAAAAAAGCAACACGAACGTTGTATAGCCATAAGAAGAGCTATGGCATTAGGTAATTTAGAACAGCAAAAGTTTGGTATTTTATTTATGGACAAAGTAGGATTTAAAAAAGTAGAAACTACCATTTGGGGTGTAACCGATAAATCGGTAATACTAAAACAATCTACAATTATACCGCTAAAACGTATTTTAGCAATTTCGTAAATTCAAAGTAATTCTTAATTTACTAGAAAAATAAAAACATTTAAAACCCGAACTTTAACTGTACACTTACACTTTTTTGTTCAGGTTTTTTTTTAGTTTCTGTGTTTAGATTAGACATAGAAATGCCTAATAAACGTACAGAATTATTTAACTTTTCTTGATACAATAAATTTTTAGCCGTGTCCAAAATAACACTCGTATCACTTATATAGTAAGGCAAGGTTTTACTGCGGGTTTGCAAAGTAAAATCACTGTATTTTATTTTTAAGGTTACGGTTTTACCAGCAACTTTACTTTTATCTAATCTACGAGAAACTTCTTCGGCTATATGTTGTAATTTTTCGAGCATAAAAACCTCAGAAGATAAGTTTTCGCTAAAAGTACGCTCGGCAGCCAACGATTTTCGTATGCGGTTTGGCTTAACCTCACTATGGTGAATCCCTCGCACTACATGATAATAATAGCTTCCCGATTTTCCAAAATTATCATCGAGATATTCTATAGATTTCTGTTTTAAATCCATACCTGTAAAAATGCCTTTTTGATACATTTTTTCGGCAGTAACCTTACCAACACCATAAAATTTTCTAATATCTAATGCTTCTAAAAATGCTATAACCTCTTCTGGGTTAACCGTTTTTTGTCCGTTTGGTTTATTATAATCACTAGCTACTTTGGCTATAAACTTATTAATAGAAATACCTGCAGAAGCTGTTAAACCAACATCATTAAAAATGCGAGTTCTTATTTCTTCTGCAATTAAAGACGCACTTGGGTTTCCTTTTTTGTTTTCTGTAACATCTAAATAGGCTTCATCTAGCGATAATGGCTCTACCAAATCGGTATAATCATAAAAAATTACTCTAATTTTTTTAGAAATTTCAGTATACCTATCAAAATGGGGTTTTACAAAAATTAAATCGGGACAAAGCTTAGCGGCCAAAGCGCCTGCCATAGCACTTTTAACACCAAATTTTCGGGCTTCGTAACTTGCTGCACTTACTACACCACGATTTCCACCACCACCAACAGCAATGGGTTTACCTTTTAATTTTGGATTATCCATTTGTTCTACCGATGCATAAAACGCATCCATATCGACATGAATAATTTTTCGAATTGGTAATTCCATTAATATTTATAATCTTGTATATATCAAAAATAAGATATCTTTGATAAGCATATTATTTTAAAATGAAATTAATTTACACACTTCTCGTCTTAATCATTGTTCTGTTTATTTGGTCTGCCATAAACCCTTTTGAATATTTTACTTGGTTTTTAGAAGTATTACCCGCCATAATAGGCATTGTTGTTTTAATACTCAGTTTTAAAAGATTTAGGTTTACAAATCTTGTTTATACCCTTATTTTTATTCATGCTGCTATATTAATTATTGGTGGACACTATACGTATGCCGAAGTCCCCTTATTTGATTGGCTGCAAGACACTTTTAACCAAAGCAGAAATAATTACGATAAAGTTGGTCACTTTGCACAAGGTTTTGTGCCAGCCATGATTGCCAGAGAATTACTAATACGTAAACAGGTTATTTTAAAACACAGTTGGCTTAATTTTATTATCGTTTGTATTGCATTGGCAATAAGTGCTACGTACGAGTTTATAGAATGGGGCGTATCGTTAAGTACTGGTGAGGGTGGCGATTCTTTTTTAGGAACACAAGGTTATATTTGGGATACACAATCCGATATGCTTTATGCAACCATAGGCGCCATATCTGCTCTTATTTTATTAAGTAAACGCCATAATGAACAATTAAAAGGATTTGAAATTGATTGAAATAGAACGTAAATTTTTGGTAAAATCTCAAGCTTTTAAAGCTTTAGCCTTTAAAAAAACACAAATTAGTCAAGGTTATTTAAATTCTGATAAAGCGCGCTCGGTTAGAATACGGTTACGTGGAGAAACAGGTTATATTACCGTAAAAGGCGCATCTTCTAAAAATGGATTATCTAGATTTGAATGGGAAAAAGAAATTAGTATTAGCGAAGCAAAATCGCTACTAAAACTTTGTGAGCCAGGCATGATCGATAAAATAAGGTATGAAGTAAAAAGTAAAAGTCATATTTTTGAAATAGATGAATTTTTTGCTGATAATGAAGGGCTTATTGTTGCAGAAATAGAGTTAAGCTCTGAAAACGAATCTTTTGAAAAACCTGATTGGTTAGGTACAGAAGTTACTGGAAACCCAAAATATTATAACTCCCAACTGATAAAACATCCTTTTAAAACCTGGCCATTATGAGAAAATTTTTGATAACATGTCTAGTTACAATAGCTATTGTGGCATGTAAAGATGAACCTAAAACCGTAGTATCTGTAGATACTGAAACCATAACAAATCATAAAGAAAAAGATACCCTACCAAAAGATATAATTATTGAGCCTATTAAAAAGTCTGTAAAACAAATTAAACAAGAGTTAGCAGAGCAAGGGTTTAAAACTTTAGATTATGTTGATGAGAAAACAAAAGACACTGTTTTAATGCAACAATACTTTATGGCTTTTTTAAAAAGAGGCGCTATTCGTGGACAAAATGAAGAAGAAGCTGCTGAACTTCAAAAATTGCATATGGCGCATTTAAAAAAGATGTACGATTTAGGATATGCAGATATTTCGGGACCTTTTGGAGATGATGGTGCTATAAGAGGTATTACTATTTACAATGTGCCTACACTAAAAATAGCAGACAGTTTAGCTAATTCTGACCCTATGGTTATAGCTGGACGATTAGAAATTGAAATTCATCCTTGGTGGGCTGGAAAAGGACTTCCTTTACGATAATATTAAAAGAGTAAAGCACTTTTTATATATTAATTAGTATCGCTTATAATCATAAATCCAATAAAGATTAACCCAGTTTTTTATCATATAGAAATCGTAATCTTTCTTTTTGCTTCATTTCCAAACTCATCAACTACAGTAATAAGATGTTTACCGCTACTTGGTTTAATGGCTAATTCATGAATATCTTTTGTACTGCCAATAAATGTATCATCAACATACCAAAACACGGTGCTTTCTGGTTTAGAATGCGCTATCTTTAAAATAAGATCATTGGTTTGTCCATCAAAATCTTTAGGTAAAAAAATACTATTATTTGCTTTCGGGTAAATAAAGTCCATAGAAACAGCATTTTCACCCAAACAATCGCTTCTATATTTTGGTAAAGACTTATAAAAGGGGTTTTTAGTTTTGTAGTAATACGCCATAAGCGGTGGTAATACAAACCACGATTTATGTTTAATTTGATCTAAATCTTCGCAAGACGAATTAACTTGATACATTTCGTTTTTATCCACATGAACTAAAACATGATACGGACAAGGTTTTGTTTTTAATCCACTAATTTGAATAAATTTATCTTCAGTATCATCACAATTTGGAGACGCTCTATGCCCGCTTTCTTTACAAATAGAAACGCTCTGCATCTCATCAAAAGGTATTGGAAACCAATTGCTATTTGGTAATAAATCAAATACATCAAACAAAATAGGTGCAGCTGTTTGTACACCAACTAAACCTGGACGTCCTTCGCCATCGGCATTGCCAACCCAAACACCCACAACATAATCTTTAGTCGAGCCAATAGCCCAAGCATCTCGAAACCCAAAACTTGTGCCTGTTTTCCATGCTACTTGTTTAGAACTATCAAAAAACTCCCAACTCTCGTCACTTTCGGGTCTGTTTACTTCTTTTAAGCTTTCATAGGTTAAATAAATAGAAGCGGCATCAAAAAGGGTTTTATCATTTGTTTTCTTACCAAAATTAATAGCTTCTGAAGCTAAGAATGTAGGATTACAAAATTCATTTGAAAAATATTCACTAGAATTTTCAGAAAAATGATTTAAAGTAGACGACAACGCTGCATAACTTTTACATAAATCCCATAAATTGCTTTCTGCACCACCTAAAACTAATGATAAACCATAATGGTTGGCATTATATTTTAAATCTTTTAGTTGTAACTGTTTTAAATAATGGTAAAACCGATCTAATCCAAATTCTTGCAACATTCTAACAGCAGGAACATTTAACGACCTCGATAATGCTTTACTAGCAGCCACAGCGCCATCATATGTTTTATAATAATTTTCAGGGTTATAATTTCCAAATTGTGTAGGCACATCTGCAACTAAGGTATTGGGTAGTAAATCTCCAGAATCTAGCATAGAAGCATATAAAAAAGGCTTTAAAATACTACCAGTACTTCTAGGTTTATCTATAATATCTATATCTTTTTGATGCTCTTTATCGGTTGGCGTATTACCAACGTATGCCATAACACGTCTTGTTTTTACATCTAAAACTAGAACCGCAGCGTTATAAATTCCATTTTGGCTTAATTGATTATAATGGTTTTTAACAATGTTGTTTACGCGTTCTTGCAACCTTACATCTACGGTTGTTTTTACCCGTTCTCCATAATATTTTTTTGACACCTTTTGTAATAAGTGAGGCGCCGTTCTAGGCAAAGCATATGGTTTTTTTGGTAATGCTTCGGCAAGAGACAATTTATGAGTTAGCGAATCTATAATGGCTTTTTCTAAAAGCTTGTCAAGTAAGCGATTTCGTTTTTTTAACAAGCGTTCTTGGTTTTTACCTGGGTAAATTAAACTTGGGGCATTAGGTAAAACAGCTAACGTAGCACTTTCTGACCAAGAAAGTTGTTTAGCATCTCTATTAAAATAACGCCATGATGCAGCGTCTAACCCTACTACATTTCCTCCAAATGGGGCATTACTACTATAATATGCTAGAATCTCTGCTTTAGAATCTCGTATTTCCAATCGAGTCGCTAAGATTATTTCCTTTATTTTTTCGAAATAGGTTCTAGAGGTTCCCTTTCTTGATAATCTTATAACTTGTTGCGTTATTGTACTACCACCACGTTTTACTCTGCTAGATTTTAAATTTTGTTGTAAGGCTTTAAATATAGAAACAGGATTAAACCCAGGGTGTTTATAAAAATATTCATCTTCAAAAAGAACAATGCATGTTTTAAATTTTTCTGGAATACTATCATTATGAGGAAATCGCCATTGACCATCTTTTGCAATTTGCGCACCCAATAATTCATTATTGGAACTTGTAATAACCGTAGCGGTTGGATCCTTAAAAAGCTGTTTTGGTAAACAAAATATGTAAACCATAAGAAGCCCAGTAATAATTACTGACTTTATTTTATGGCGTTTTACATATATTTTTACTTTATTAAGTATCATAACGGTAGGGTGTAGCGTTTTGTTTCAGATTTGAATCAACAACGCATCTACACTATTGAAAAAAATAATAATTTGGAAAGGTCTTTCTTCTTTTAAAGAAAATCAACTTCGGTTTCTCTTAAAAAAACCGAAGCTCTATTGATTTTATTATTTACTAATGGTTATCCATTGTCCTTTATTTCTTACTAGAAAATTATTGTCATACATAGCCTCTGCTTGAATACCAGGCAAATAATATGTGCCTAAATAAGAAGCATTTAACATCACATTAAAGGTTTTTGTATTTTGTTTACCTTTTTCAGGCAAATCAAAATAAAAATTAACCCTGTCATCCCTTATATCTGTATATCTAGCTTGACTCGTTGTTGTACTACCAAAATCTGTAAAACGTGTATTTACAATGTCCCAACCCGATGGAAATATTTGTGTTAAAGCAACATCGTTAATACGCTCATCTTTTAAATTACTAACCTTAACTGTGGCCACAAAATCTTGTCCTTGTTGCAAGCTAGAAACGTTTATAGAATTGCCTTTTAAATCTTTATAAACCACAGAAACACTTAAACCCCTTTGCTCGGTAAGTTCGTTTCCTAAAGGCAATTTACCAGAATTTAAAACTCTAACATACACCACATTACTTTTATTATTAGTAAATGTGATGCTGTTGCTACCATCCTCAATCTTTAAATCACGCTGTGCAATGGCACTTTTAGTATCTATAGTTTTATTTTCACCATTAACCTTATAACTTAGCGTCATAGCTTTACCTCCATTAGCATTTACCATTTTGGCCATAGCCAATAAACTATAAGCTGTAGTTTGTGTGCTCATCCATTTATCGCTCGATAAGTCTTTAGCAATATATTCGGCCAAATTGCGCATTTTAGTGTTTTTGGTAAGCACCATGGTTTCTAATGCCATAGCTCGGTTTCTATCTACAGAGCCGTACGTATAATAATTATACCTAACGGGTTTAAAATTAATATTTGCTGTTTGCGAAATCTTAGTACTTGCTTCTTTTTGTCCTGCTAAGGCGTAAGCCGCAGCCAATCGCCATTTGGCTTCATTAGATATTTCAGAGAATTCTCTTAATCTATTCATAGACGCTAAATCTGCACTACCAGCTAAAGCAAGCGTGTACAACCTGTAAGCTTGAGCTAGATCAGAATTATAAGTTCTGTAACTAGGTCTCCAGTCTCTAGCAGCTTGTTTTTGATATGTTATCCAGTTACTTTTAAAAGTTAATGGTAAGACATAGCCTTTTTTCTCTGCTTCTATCATAAAATGACCTGCATAACTGGTACCCCAATCGTTTGCTTTATTTTCACCTATCCAATAACTAAGGCCTCCATTTGGTCTTTGAAAGTGACCTAATCGTTTAATTCCGTTTTCTATATTAGATTGGATATTCTTCTTTTTATCAAAAGTTATATCAAAAATATCACTTAAAAACAATTGCGGAAATATACTTGATGTTGTTTGCTCTACACAGCCATGCGGATACTGAATTAAATACTGTAATCGTCTTGAAAAATCCATAGGCGGCAATGTAGAAAACTCTATACTAGCCGAATTTGTACCTGCTTCTCCAAAGGTTTTAAAACTCAATGTTTCTGTCTGGTTAGCTTCCAAAGTTTTATCTATGGATTTAGATGTTATTAGATTTGGATTAAATACATCTATCTCTACTTTATATGTAGATTTTTCGCCATGACCAGAAGCCACAACTTCAACAGTATTAATACCTTTTGCTTTGCTAACATCTAACTCAAAATAGGCCATTTGCTCATCTGGTCTTGCAAACGAAAGTGATTTGGTAGCATCTCCTACTACAGAAATACCAGGACTTAATTTTAAGCTAATATTTACGTTTTTAACCTTAGGTTCCATAGCAAAAACAGTTACAGGAAGTGTTACTTTTTCTCCTGGGCTTAACTTCCGCGGAAGCGTAGCTAATACCATTAAAGGTTTTTTAACTTCTACAGATTTATCGGTACTACCATAGGCCTCATTTTCATGATTTCCTGCAACAACCATAGTACGTACAGCGCCTATATAATTGGGTAATTTAATTTTATGTGTTTTAGTTTGTCCTGCTTTTAAGCTAAAAGGACCCAAATATGTTACAACAGGCTTAAAACGGTTTGCTTTTTTATTTTTACCACCTGCAGCACTACCATCTCCTCCAATGGCAAACACTTGATCTATACGACCTGAATATGCTCCAATAACATCATCAAATACATCCCAAGTTTTAACACCTAAAGCTTCGCGAGCGTAAAACGAATGCCATGCGTTTGGTGTTTTAAAACGGGTTAAATCTAATAAACCTTCCTCAACCATAGCAATAGTGTAAGTCATTGCTTGTTTATTTTTTTCTGAAATTTTAACTTCAAATTCCTGTTCTGGACGAAGTACATTTGGCATTTTAAGCTCTGGCTCTAATTTAGTACTTGGGTTTTCTACCATAATGGGTATAATACCATAAAGTCTAATGGGCAAATCGTTTGCAGATATCGCATGTGGTTGTAATAACGAAATGTTTATAAACACGTTTGGTGCCATTTCGGAAGTTATTGGGATATTAACCGTTGTTTCGCCTTGCGCCGTTTTTATCCATTTAAAATCCAATACTTCGGTGCCATTCTCAATACTTACCAAAGCTCTACCTTCACTACCCGATTGAAACTTAATTTTAGCGGTTTCGCCCACATTATAATGTTCTTTATCTGCCGAAAATATCAACATTTTTGCAGCTTCTTTATCACCTTGAGGTGTGTACCAGTTTTTATAAAAATAAGCCGTTCTACCTGTTGCATGACCACTTACTGGATCTACCACTCTAATAAGGTATCGACCACGATCGTTATCTGGTACTTTAACAGTAAATGTTGATTTTCCGTTACTATCAGTATTGATTTTTGAAGTAGAATAGGGTCTGTGATAACTACTAGACACGTAACTTGATAAATTATCGTAAGACGAATTCCACCACCAGCGCCATTCTATTTTATAGATCTTTACTTCTAAATTATTTCGTTTAATAGGTTTACCAAATGCGTCTACCACAACAACATCAAAGGTTTGGTTTTCGTCTGTAAAAAATGAACCGTAAGCATTACCCTTTGGAGAGCGCATACCAACAAAAGACTCATAAGGTGCATATTGCTTAGTAAACGCATCTAAAGAAAAATCGCCACCATTCTCAAACGCTCTAACCAAAAACTGTACATTCAGCATCCCTGGAGCGTTCTTACCTATAACTAATTTATTGTTTATTTGAGCTATACCTTCTTCATTAACCTTACCTTCAAACACATTAATATCTTCAGATTTAAATTTACGTGTAGGATCGTAAAACGTATAATCTTTATAGCTTTTAAAGCCAGAATACGAATTACTAAATTTTGCCTTAATCTCAGCTTTTAGGTTCTTGCCTGGCGCACCATGCAACCATTTAACATCTAATATACCTTTTAAAGGTTCTGAATTTGTTAATATTTCGTTTTCAAAATCAACTTTAATTTTTAATCGATTTGGTTTTACAGTTTCAATTTTTAAACCTTTATAAAACGTAGCGCCACCAACAGAAACTTTGGCATTATATTGACCAGTTTTATCTTCTTGAGATGTTGAGACCGTAAACTTATAAACGTTATTTAAATTACTTGATGTTACATTTTTATAAATCAACTTTCCGTTAGGATCTGTAATTTCCAGTTTTACAGGGTGCTGTTTGGGTAACTTATTAGCCTTGTCATTTAACATAAAAGACAAATGCAATGTATCGCCTGGCCTCCAAACACCTCGTTCTCCATAAATATACCCTTTAAGACCACGTTGTAATTTATTTCCAGAGACATCAAATTTGCTTAACGACAACGAATAGCCGTCATCTAATTTTATGTAGGTTCTATTTTTACCTTTGGAAACGATAGCAAAAGCAGCATGTTTATCAGAATCTAAAATAGTTAAGCCCTGTTCATCTGTATTTTTACTTGATAACTCTTGTTGCTGAAAGTTATATAATGTGACCTTGGCATTAGCCTCAGGATTGGTATTTAAAATATTAGAAACTGCAAAATAATACGAGTTATTAGCCCCTTGTTTTGCTATAACGCCCAAGTTTGACGCCAATAAATTTTGAGATACTGTTTTGTTATCATTATAATATGCATCATGACATGGATTATTTTCTTCACGCCAATTATATCTGTAATGCTTATATCGATAAATTAAATTGTCCCAATATTGCTCTTCACGACGTTCTTCGTCATTTGCATCTGCTTCTTGAGAATCGTCTTGGTAATAATCATCTTCATAATACGCATCGTAATCCTCATCTTCTGCATTACTTTCACTAAAGTTAGCCTCACAATCATACAATGAGTATGCCCTATTATAACTTAGCTCAACCCTGTAAATAGCACCAGGGTCTGCCTTAAAAAACTTAGATAAATCTACACTATAGGCTTTCCATTTACCTGTGTTTTCAGCTGCTGTCTCAAGAGTAATGGTTTCCTTAGCAATACGTCTACCTACCTTTTTTATTTCATGTGCGTTATTGCTATTTAAATTATTGTCTTGTAAAAATTGAAGAATGTTGTCTTCAAAAATCTTAATAACACGTATATCAACAGCACTTAAATTAACGGCTTCAAAATTAAATTTTAACTCATTTGAGTTTGGCAAAATATTACCATTACTAATTAGCCGAACTTGAGGTTTTACAGACTCGAAAGCTATAATTTCAGAGAATGGTTTTTTTAATTTATAATGGTCTACATTTTTAATGCCTTGAAAAACGTCTACTTGAATATTCCCAATCAATTTAATGTCTGGATATATTTTTAGCACATTGCCATCTACTACATATTTTGGATTTTTTACTTTTTGAATGGTTACTAAACCATCAAAATTTTGTTGTTTTTTTAATGGATCAGAAAAATTAATCGTTAAATACTGCTCTGGAGATTGTATTACAGTAACATCTACAATAGTAAAGTTATTTATACCCGGAATAGCTACCCTATTCTCACCTTTATTTGAAGCTTTTATAGCTTTTCCGTCCCATTTTACAATAATTTCACTATCTTCAATTAACCTGTTAATACTGTCAATTTTAAACTCAAACAATCTAGATGTTTCACTAACCTCATTAAAAACAAAAGCTAGTTCTTTTCCGTTTTGAGATGCTTTTACCAATTGTTTTGCGTCTTTTAAAGACATCACATCAGCAGATTTTATAACACCTTCAAGATATTGCCATTTTTTGCTGTATGATTGTAAATTATTGGTAACGAGATTAAAACTAGGTGTTATGGTTTTAAACTGAAACGTAAATGTCTTATAATCTTTAGGTATATTTTTATAAATATCCCCAAGTTTAAGAGATACTGTATATTCTGTATTTGGATCTAAATACTCGTCTGGTGTAAAAAGTAATGTATGTTTATTTAATGCCTTTAATTTTCCGTCAACCGAAGGTGTTAGTGTTAAAATATTATCCGTAATATCTTGTCCAGATTCCCAGCCCTCAACATCATTTGCTAAATTAATTTGGATAGGGTCTGCTACAGATGTCATCCCAGATGTGGTATAGCCTACGTAATCTCTAAATTTAAAAAGATTATCCGTTTCAGATTCTGTTTTTTTACAAGAAAATATCATTGAGAAACAGAATATCAAAGTAAAAAGGCGTTTTAGTGTCATGACTTATTTTGATTGAGTTTAAAGTAAAACTATATAAATATAATTAGATAACAAGGTATCGTTTATTATTCAGTAGACAAAAAAGTGTATTCGTTAAAATTGAATGAGTATTCGTTTTTTATGTAGAATGTATAATTACTTAACCTATTAGTTTGTGCGATGTCGCATTTAAATGCATAAACACAATTAATAAGCCCCGTTATTATAATTTTTGGTGATATTTAATAAATTATGCAAATTTCAAAATAGTTATCACAACAAACTAGACTTTCTTGCTTGCAGATCTAATAAATTTATATACTAAATTTTACTATCTTATTCTTTTCAAATTGCAACAAAAACAACTTTTTATTATTATATTCGCAAAATAATTTAATTAATAATAACAAATTAACAATTTATGAGTATAGCAATAACCGATTTTGGCATAGACAAAGCGCTTAAAACTCTTAGATTAAAAGATATAAATGATGGTACTTCTACAGGTTCAAAATATTTTTCTAATGGAGATATTATCCAGTCATATTCGCCCGTAGACGGACAATTAATTGGTAAGGTTAAAACAACAACCAAAGAAGATTATGAAACCGTTATGAGTGCAGCAACTTCGGCTTTTAAAATATGGAGAACAAAGCCCGCACCACAACGTGGAGAAATTGTACGCCAGTTTGGAGAAAAGCTACGAGAAAAAAAAGAAGCTCTAGGCAAACTTGTTTCTTACGAAATGGGTAAAAGCTATCAAGAAGGTTTAGGAGAAGTACAAGAAATGATAGACATCTGCGATTTTGCCGTTGGATTATCGCGACAACTCCACGGATTAACCATGCACTCTGAAAGACCTGGACACAGAATGTATGAACAATATCATGCTCTTGGCGTGGTTGGTATTATTTCGGCATTTAACTTTCCTGTGGCCGTTTGGGCATGGAATACGGCTTTAGCTTGGATTTGTGGTGATGTATGTGTTTGGAAACCTTCTGAAAAAACACCTTTATGCGGTGTAGCTTGCCAAAATATAGCTGCTGAAGTTTTTGCAGAGAACAATTTACCAGAAGGTATTTCGTGTTTAATTAACGGCGATTACACTGTTGGAGAATATATGACTAAAGACACCCGAATTCCTTTAATTTCGGCAACTGGATCTACCCGAATGGGCAAAATTGTAGCTAAAGAAGTCGCAGGGCGTTTAGGTAAAAGCCTTTTAGAATTAGGAGGAAACAATGCTATAATCGTTACTCCCGATGCAGATATAAAAATGACCATTATTGGTGCTGTTTTTGGTGCTGTAGGTACAGCAGGACAACGCTGTACATCGACACGACGATTAATTATACACGACAGTATTTACGATAAAGTTAAACAAGCCCTTATTGAAGCCTACAAACAATTACGTATTGGTAACCCGCTAGATGAAAATAACCATGTTGGTCCTTTAATTGATACTGATGCTGTAAAACATTATCAAACGGCTTTAAAAAATGTTGTAGAAGAAGGCGGGCAAATTGTTGTAGAAGGCGCCGTACTTACAGGTAAAGATTACGAAAGCGGATGCTATGTAAAACCAGCCATTGCAGAAGCTAAACCACATTATAAAATTGTGCAACATGAAACTTTTGCGCCTGTTTTATATCTATTAAAATATTCTGGAGGTGTTGAACATGCTATCGATATACAAAATCAAGTAGCCCAAGGGTTATCATCAGCGATTATGACCAACAATCTTAGAGAAGCCGAACAATTTTTATCGGTAACTGGTTCAGATTGTGGTATTGCTAATGTTAACATAGGTACATCTGGCGCAGAAATAGGCGGTGCTTTTGGAGGCGAAAAAGATACTGGTGGTGGACGCGAATCTGGATCAGACGCTTGGAAAGTTTACATGCGCCGACAAACAAATACTATTAATTACACAGCAAATTTACCATTGGCTCAAGGCATAAAGTTTGATTTGTAAGATATATTTTATGTCGACGTAATGCAATTTTACATTAAAATTGTATTTAAATGTGACTTTTTTTAGTTATCTGTTTCTTATTTAAGAGTTTAAATGTTAAATTTATAAATATTTAATAAATCTATTAACTAAAACATTAACCAAATGAGTAAAAAAGCATCCTATATTCTAGGCATTCTACTTACTATTATCCTTGGTACTATTTTGTATTATTATTTGTGCTGCAATTGCTTTGGCAATGTAGACAACGAATACAAGGAAACCGAAATTAAGCAAGAAGTCGTTGTTCCAGAAGTAAACGAAGTGACTAAGAATGCATTCGCCATTACAGATAACGAAAGCAACTTTAAAATTAGAACCAATGATAATTTTAATTTTAAAATATCTGATTTTTCAATTTTAAATCCAATTTCAGAAAAAGTCCCTAGCGAAACGAAACTTCTTAAAGAGTTTCTCTTAACAAACCCTTTAAAAACAATTGATATTACAGGGTATTACAAGAGTGACGAACTTAATAACTCGGCATATCCTAATTTAGGTTTAGCAAGAGCTAATGCTGTTAAAAACTATTTTGTATCTCAAGATATTTCTTCAAAACAAATAGATACAAAAGGGCAGTTAAATGATGATATTTATCCAGACGACAGCAGTATATTATACGGCCCAGTATCTTTTGGTATATTAACCGCCGATAAGTCTGACACTTCGGCTATAGATGCTTTAAAATCGGCTTGCGACAGTTTAAGAGCCAATCCTATTGTTCTTTATTTTAAAACAGGAGAAGCTAGTATTAACCTATCACCACAACAGCGCCAAAAAATAGCAGATATTTCGCATTGCGTGGACAAGTTAGATGTCAAAGTGCAAGTTGTAGGGCATACCGATAATACAGGTGTTGCGTCAAACAATGTTATTTTAGGCCAGCAACGTGCAGATTTTGCTAAAAGATACCTAATTAAAAACGGTATACTAGAACAAAATATCCAAGCAACCTCTAAAGGTCAAACTGAGCCTATAGCTGCCAATAATACAGAAGAAGGAAAAACAAAAAATAGACGAACTGTCGTAACCATTAACTAACAACTAAAATATAAAATTATGAATTGGTGTATATTAATTCCATTATTAGTCGGTGCCATTTGTGCACTTTTAGGATACTTATTAGGTAAACTTTTAGGAGGTGGCGGAAACCACGACGATTGCTATGTTAAATTAGAACGACTAGAAGCCGAATTAGAAGCTTGTAAGTCCAGTAAGGTATCATTACAATCATCTTTAGATGCTAGTAAAGCATCGTTAGCATCGTCCATAGCGGCAGCTAGCGTACCTTTAATTGCTTTTAATGCTGATGCTGCCAAAGCTGTTTTTGGCAAAAAAATAAAACAAGATGACTTAACAGTTGTAGAAGGCATTGGTCCAAAAATAAAAGAATTATTCCATAACCATGATGTAAATACGTGGAAAGCCTTATCAGAATGTTCTGTTGAAAAATGCCAAAGTGTATTAGACTCTGGTGGAGAACGTTTTAAAGTTCACAAACCAGGGACTTGGCCAGAACAAGCTAAAATGGCTTATGAAGGTAGATGGGAAGATTTATTAAAATGGCAAGATGCCTTAGATGGAGGAAAATAGCCTGTAAATCTAAACTAAAACATAAAAACCGTTTTCTGAGGAAAACGGTTTTTTTATATCTATTTTTATCATATAAAACACCTTTCAAACTTTATTTTCTAACTGTTTAATCAGTATTTTTATAGCTTTATAAAAATATGTTACACGTAAAAAATCTATCCTTTAGCTATAAAGAAGAAACCGTTTTAAAAGACATCAATTTTTCTATTAAAGTAGGCCAACACTTTTCTATAATTGGAGAGAGTGGCTCAGGCAAAAGCACACTCTTAAAACTACTTTATGGGACTTACGACCTAAATAGAGGTCATATCTTTTGGAAAAATGACGAAATTTTAGGTCCAAAACACAACCTTGTTATTGGTCCAGATTTTATGAAATATGTATCACAAGAGTTTGATTTGATGCCGTTTATTTCGGTTGCCGAAAACATTGGTGCTTTTCTTTCTAATTTTTATCCCGAAGAAAAAAAAGAACGCATTAGAGAGCTCATAAAAGTAGTAGAATTGGAAGCATACGCCGATACCAAAGTGCAGTTTTTGAGTGGCGGGCAAAAACAACGTGTTGCATTAGCTAGAGCTATTGCTAAACAACCCGAAATTTTATTGTTAGACGAACCCTTTAGTCATATAGATAATTTTAAAAAACAGTCTTTACGCCGAAGCCTTTTTAAATATCTTAAAGAAAAAAATATTACTTGTATTGTTGCCACACATGATAAGGATGATGTGTTGGCATTTTCTGATAAGATGATAGTGATTCATGGCAATGAAATTATAGCTCAAAATACACCACAACATCTTTATAATAATCCAAAAAACAAATTGATAGCCTCTTTTTTTGGAGAATTTAATGAAATTAGCGGGAAAATAGTTTATGCTAATCGATTGAAGGTTGTTGAAACATCTAAATTAAAAGCTACTGTAAAACAATCTTATTACAAAGGAAATCATTTTTTAATAGAAGTATTTTTAAATGATAAAAACATCTTTTTCGAGCATGATATAGCACTAAAAGAAGGTACTATAATTTATCTAGAAATAACAAAAAATTAGACCAATCGTTCTTTCTCCGAATACTCTAAACCGTTTGGCAATTCTATAGATGAAAACTCTAAATGTAAAACACGCCTACGTTTTTGAACTTTTGATACTGACGAAGCATGTAACAACAACGGTTTTATGAGCTGGACGCCACCTGAAGCAACTTCGCTTACAAAAGGTATAGAATTTGCGGTTATTAATTTAATTTCATCATCACTTAAGCGTTTATTATGCGACCCCGGAATCACTTTAAGCGCGCCGTTTTTAATAGTAGTATCATCTAAATGAATACGCATAGAAAACGTGTTTTTTGAAATTTCTTCTGGAGGACAAACACTAATAACACCTTTTTTATTAGTCCAAGAACTGAAACCATCTATATCTTTTTTTTCTAAAACGTTTATGGGTATATCTTGATGCCATGTGACATACCAATTGTCTTTTGGCGATTTATCAAAATAAATGGCTTTCGTTAAAAAGGCGTTTTTATCAATGGATTTTATTAATTTTTTAAAATTCTTATTAATGATAATTTCTTTTAATTCAGGCATTTTCTTAAGCACTTCTCGCATACCAAAAGCTTGCTCCTTATTCTGCTTTATGTAATTATCAAATCTTGCTTTTAGTTTTCTAATATCACGCTTAGAATATACATGATTTAATAATCCAAAGCCTTTATACTCCAATCGTTTAGCAATAGTTCGCAGGTTTTTATCGTTAATTTCAGTTTCGTAAACATCTACAGCATCATACAAACGCTCTTTTATATTTCGTTTTAAACGCTCTGGAGCAATGACTTTTATACCTTCACCAAGGCTTAAAATCTCTTTTTCTAATTCAAAATTAAGCTGAACGTCTAAAGAAACAGTAACCCCATAATGATCTCTACTAACCTCTTTTTGCGAATGATGAAATGGCTTGGTTAATATATAAGGTGCTTGCTTATGGTTAACATATAATAACACATTTTCAGGTTCCAAATTTGGACTTACAGATACACCTATAGCATTTTTATAATAGGTTTCTGAGTTAAATGTATCGTCAAAAACAAAAGGTTTATTACTTTTTTTAATGCCTATAATTCTATCTAAAGCCAAATTCATAAAGCCTTCATTTTTTAGTCGCTTACCTATAACAAACCATCTATTTCTAAACTCTTTTAATAAATAGGGATGAAACGTAAATGTACTTTCTTGTCGCGCTTTAAACGATTGGTAAGTAATATTAATCGCTTCTTTTTTGAGAATAAATTGGTATAACGAATCTAAAAATTTTAAACCTTTTAAATTATCGTTTTTCTCAAAATCTATAAGTGATTTTTCATGTGTTTTTTGGGTATAAACATGGTCTTCCAATTTCTGCACCATGCTTCCTAATTCATCAAAATGCGAAAAACCTTGAAACTGTTTTAAAAACGAAACCGCTTCGGTTAATTTAGTTAAATCCTGATTGGAAATTGGGCTATTCGTAATACTATAATTCTCGTCTTCATACTTATAAAATTTTCTTTGGTAAACCACTATGGGTGCGTTATAACCTAACTTATCACTGCGCATCATTTGTATGTCTAATTGCACTGTGCGTTTACTCACATCTACATCTTTACCTTCGTATTCGTAAAGCGCATTGGAAACAGCTTCAATCAAATCATTAAGTGTCCATTGTCTATAATTATTTTGAAGACATTTGTCTATGGTTTTGTAGCGGATTAATGCGTTTTTGTTTACTGCCATATAGCTTTTTCAAAAGTTACAGAGACCTGTCAGGTTTTAAAAACCTGACAGGTCTGAAACACTAAATTTACAAGAAAAAAATAACTACGCAATAATTATGCGCAAAACAAATAGCATCATAAAAGATGGTAAATTCAAAAAATTATTTGCTTTTTTAAAAAAAATATAATACTTTGTATTATGAGACTAAATTTTCAGAAAAAGAAAAAATAAATTTTGAAAATTGAAAAAAAAATATAAATCTTTGCAACGCATTTCAACCAAAACTAAGTTGAATTTAAAAATTAGAATTATGAGTTTATTTATAACATATCAAAATTTCCCGAAAGGCATACTGTCTTTTGTGATGCTTCGCGATTATCGTTAGATAAACTTTTCAAATTATAAATGAGAAACCCGAAGCACTTTAAAAACTGTTTCGGGTTTTTTATTTTCTATCGTTAACCATTTCGGTTAAAACATTTCCAAAATAGTAAAATTTCAAGCTAAATTTCCTTGGGCACATGTTCTATGTGTGTCTAAATGAACTTCAAAAAAATAATATTAAAATGAAAACTAAAATAATACAAATAACGTCTGGTCGTGGGCCAGCAGAATGTTGTTGGGTTGTGGCTCAAGTTCTAAAACATTTTTTAGAAGCTGTAAAGCATCATGGTATTGCCTATAAAATATTGCAAAGAGAAAAAGGTATTGAAAACATGACATTACAATCTGTCACGATTCAATTGCAAGCAAAAACTCTAGATGTATTTTTAAGTGACTGGATTGGAACCATAAAATGGATAGGAGTCTCTAAGTTTAGGCCCCAACACAAACGAAAAAATTGGTTTATAGCTTTAAATGAAATTGAAAGAAAACAAGACCTTCAAATTCATGAAAAAGACATTACATATCAAGCTACGCGAAGTTGTGGCCCTGGCGGACAGCATGTAAACAAAGTAAGTTCTGCTATTAGAGCAACTCATGTGCCAACCAAAACACAAGTGTTGGTTATGGATAGTCGCTCACAACATCAAAATAAAAAAATAGCAAAAATCCGTTTACAAGAAAAAGTAAGCGACATACAATTGGAAGTTTTAAAATCAAATATAAAAACCCAATGGGAAAACCACTTAAATATAGAACGTGGCAACCCCATACAAGTTTTTAGAGGTTCGGATTTTAAGAAAAATACAATTGTAAAAACGTTTAAAAAACAACGCAATACATTAAAAAACGAATTGCGAAATCAATTAAATCATTAAACCAATGGACACAAATTTATTAAACAATTATGTGCTTAAAGCCATAGATGCTTATCCATACGAACTTGAAGAAACCGTAGAAAATTTAAACTACGCCTTGTCTTACGAATCTAACAACGCTTATGCTTTGTATTTAATGGGGCGTTTGCAGGCCGAACAATTTGGCGATTACCAAAAGGCAAAACAATATTATGCCGAAGCTCTGGCTAATAAAATGGATTTTCAAAAAGTGTATCCACAATACATTTTGGTATTAATATGGAATGAAGATTACAAAGAAGCTCAAAAATTAATCGATTTTGCTTTTACCGTAAAAGGATTAAATAAAGCTGAGGTATGGTTAAAACAAGGGCAATTATTTGAGAGTCTTCAAGTATATAAAAAAGCAATTAAAGCACTAAAGAAAGCTAAAGTATTTAGCTGTAATGATGATTTTACCTGTTTAGTTGATTCTGAAATATCTAGAATTAAAAACAAAAATAAATCTAAAAAGAAGCAATCATCAAAAAAGAAAAAGACTAAAAGCAAGAAAAACAAAAAATAAATTTAACTACGCAAAAACCTTGCGCAATAGCGTAAAATATTTGCAGAGTAATTAGAAAGAAACCTTTTGGAATCAGGTTTCATAAGTAGCGCTCCACCAGACAGGGAAGCTGGTGGAGCTTAATAAACGTTCTTTAAAATAAAACTGGGAAGATAACGATTGGATGTTTACTCGCTTTGGATGCGAGAGGTTGCAGGTTCGAGTCCTGCTTCTCAGACAATAAAACTGGAAGTATTGAGCAATTGGTTGGCTCCTCAGACTGTAAATCTGATTTCTTAATTGAACGTGTAGGTTCGAGTCCTACTACTTCCACATCAAGCAAGTCTTGTTACGTGTTTCGGTATAGCACTATTGTATAAATCCTTGCTCAATGGGCATGAGGGTTTTATATGCAACTTGACTTGAAGGCTTCGGTTATTATAATTTGAAAGAAAACTAAAACTGCGTAAAACTATTGCGTAATACGCTATAATATTTGTAATGTAATTAAAATAATGTTTTTCATTGAATACAAAATATCAGGAGCTGGTTGGGCTTCAGGGAAAATAGGAAACAACGAAAAAACCATAACAATGGGAGTCTCTTATTTACACGATTCTTTAAAAGAATTAGCACAATCTGCTATAGACATAAAAAATGCAGAACTAAAAACAATTGTATTTATGGATGAACCTGGGGAATACATATTACTACTTAAACGTAGAAATGATAATATAATTAAATACGAATTACGATGGTATCCTGATTGGAATAGTTGGAATTTAATAAGTGAAGACAATTTTAAACTAAAACTAAAAGGAGAAACTACGGTAACAAAATTTACTAACCAAGTTAGAAATATACTAATAGAAATTTTAAAAGATTTAACTCCTGAAGAGTACGAAGAAAAATGGATAAATCACAAATTTCCAATGGATGAATACAAATCATTGAAATAAGAATAAATCATGAAAACAAAAGTAACAGGAAACCACTTATTAAAATTAGGTTTCAGACAAGGAAAATGGATGAAAGACGCCATTACATATATTAATGAAAACAACTTAGAAGAAGATAAAATGCTTGCATATTTAGAGCAATTTAAATCGCCAGATCCTATCGCATTGCATAAAACACCTCTTGATTTTTCTATTAATATTAAAGCAGAAAACGACGAAGAAAAAGACAATGTCACAAAAGTAGTAAACTCTATGCAAACCTTAATGAAAACACCAACGTTAGTAGATGGTGCCATTATGCCAGATGCATGTCCAGCAGGACCAGACGGCACCATTCCTGTTGGCGGTATTGCGGTTGCAAAAAACGCTATTCATCCAGGTATGCATAGTGCAGATATTTGCTGCTCTGTAATGCTAACCGATTTTGGTAAAGCAGATCCAAAAGACATTTTAGATGCAGCACATGCAAACACACATTTTGGTCCTGGTGGGAGAGATAGAGATTCGCAATTTAGATTTCCTAAGGCATTATTAGAAGCTTTTGAAGCTAACTATCTTTTAAATGATGGAAACATGTTGCAAATCGCGAGATCCCATTTGGGTACACAAGGCGATGGTAATCATTTCTTATTTGTTGGTAAATCTAAAAAAACAGGAAATACCATGATGATTACACATCACGGCTCTAGAGGACCTGGAGCAAGATTATACACAAAAGGGATGAAAATTGCTGAACGTTTTAGACGCGACTTATCTCCAGATACCAAAAAGGAAAACGCATGGATTCCTTTTAAAACTGAAGAAGGTCAAGCCTATTGGAATGCTTTGCAAACCATTAGAGATTGGACAAAATTAAATCACGAAGTATTACATAATTCGGTAGCGGAATCTTTAGAAATTAACATTGAAAACAGATACTGGAACGAGCATAACTTCGTCTTTAAAGATGGTGATTTGTTTTACCATGCCAAAGGCGCAACACCTTTAGACGCTAAGTTTATGCCAGATATTACTGGACCAAGATTGATTCCGTTAAACATGAGCGAACCAGTTTTAATTGTTGAAGGTTCAACTACAAAAACCAATTTAGGTTTTGCACCACATGGTGCTGGTAGAAACGTGAGTAGAACACAACATAGAAAAAACAAAACAGGAACCATCATGCAAATCTTTAAAGAAGAAACACGAGGTTTAGATGTTCGGTTTTTCTCAAAAGAAATTGATATTACCGAGCTACCAAGTGCATACAAAAACGCAAAAGCCGTAAGAGCACAAATGGATGAATACGGTTTAGGTAAAGTGATTGACGAAGTGATGCCTTATGGTTGTATTATGGCTGGAGATTTTCAGAAAAATGCGCCTTGGAAAATTAAAAGAGATAAGAAAAGAGTAAAAAACAAGAGATGAATACTAATTTAATTAATGTAACAGAGAAATTATATAGTAATTTTAAGAAGTATACTATTGTTGGTGATTTAAGAAGTAGAAGCTGTGAATGTTGTGTAACTAATGAGGAAATAAAATTATTATTACCAAAGCAACTAAATGATTTAAATGACAATGATATTGGACATTTTTCTCGATCTGCAATAACAACTTTTGGAGATGTAAATGATTACAAACATTTCTTACCTAGAATTCTAGAGTTAATGCAAAAGTCAAACAGCGTTGTACTAGATGATTTTTTAACTTTTGAAAAATTAAATTATAGTGAATGGAAAACTTGGAAAGAAAATGAGAATAAAGCAATTAAGAATTATTTTTTTGCGTTATGGCAGGAAGTAATTACAAATGAAAAAGCAACCTTTTACCAAATAGGTAATGTTTTAAATATTGTTTCTAAATACTCTGGGTTAAAAGAAGCCTTAGCTATTTGGGAGAAGAATATGACTACTAAAAGTAAACTCTTTATAGTTGAAACAACCATCAACGGTTTTAACTATTACTTTAGAAAAGAAATTAAAAGTGAATTAACAGACTGGTTTCACTCAAACAAAGTGATATCAATGATAGAAGATGAGTTTTTTAAAACTAAAGATGAAGAACTTGCTACTCAAATTTCTATAGCACATAACATACTAGAAAACAGATATTAAAATGAAAACTAAAATACTAGAAAACTCTCTCAAATCGAGAAAGAGAAAAATATAGAAATACTATTTGCAGTAGAATCTGGAAGTAGAGCTTGGGGATTTGAATCACCAGATTCAGATTACGATATTCGTTTTGTATATAAACATCAAAAAGAATGGTATTTAAACCTTTGGGAACAAAAAGATACTATTGAGTTTATAACAGAAGACGATTTAGATGGCTCTGGTTGGGAATTTAAAAAAGCCTTAAAATTGTTGGCCAAATCAAATGCCTCATTTTTAAGTTGGCTATTTTCGCCTATAATTTATAAAGCCAATGAAGCGTTTTTAAACGGCATGAAGTCATTAGCAGAAAACAACTTTAACCCAGTCGCTGGTTTTTATCATTATCACAGCATGAGCAAAGGTTTTGAAGAAACCTTAAACACAGAGAAGATGACTCTTAAAAGTTATTTCTATGCTATTAGAACTGCTTTATGTGCCAATTGGATTTATAAAAATGAAACAATTCCTCCAGTATTATTTACAGAATTGTATTCAATAATTGATGAAAAATATCATGTTACTTTAAATGATTTAATTTATTTAAAAAGTAAACATATAGAGAAAAGCACAGAACCAGTAAGTGATACTCTAATTAAATTAGTTAAAGATATTGTTGCAGAAAACGAAAGCATAAAAAATAATTTAATAAACAAAAAACCTAATCCTGAAGAATTCAATACATTCTTCTTAAAAACAGTAGAATGACAATTGAAGAATTAAAAAAATCAGGTTCAATAATTTTTGAAAGTATTAGTGGCAGTAGGTCTTATGGTTTAGATACTGCCACTTCTGATACTGATATAAGAGGTGTGTTTATTTTACCCAAAGAACAGTTTTATTCATTAAACTATATTAGTCAAATTAATAACGAGACTAATGATATAGCTTACTATGAATTAAGTAAATTCATAGAATTACTCTCTAAAAATAACCCAAATATAATGGAGTTATTAAATGTGCCTGATGAATGTGTGCTTTATAAGCATCCAATATTTGATAGCATTAAAAAGGAGGATTTCCTATCAAAACTCTGTAAAAATACATTTGCTAATTACGCCTTTACACAAATAAAAAAAGCAAGAGGTTTAAATAAGAAAATTGTAAATCCTGTTGAAAAAGAAAGAAAAGCAGTAGAAGACTTTTGCTATGTAACAGAAGAAAAGCAGTCTGTTTTATTTAAAGATTTCATTTATAAAAAAGGTTTAAATCCAAAGTATTGTGGGTTAGTTAAACTGACTCACATGAAAGATTGTTATAGCCTATTTTATAATGAAGATTTGAATTATAATGGGATATCTAGAAGAAATTCTAACGAAGTGTGCTTGAGTTCTGTTCCTAAGCCTGAAATACCAATAGCTATTTTATATTTTAATGTTGATGGCTATTCATCCTATTGCAAAAAATATAAAGAATATTGGGATTGGGTCAGTAAAAGAAATGAAGATCGTTACAAAAACAATATATCTCATAGCAAGAATTACGACGCCAAAAATATGATGCACACCTTTAGGTTACTTCATATGGCAAAAGAAATTGGCTTAAATAATGAAATAAACGTTCGTAGGGCTGATAGAGATTTTCTCTTATCTATAAAAAATGCTGACTTTGAATATGATGATTTGGTAAATAAAGCAGAAAACAAGAAAAAAGAACTCGATGTGATTTATAATAATTCGAATTTAATAGAAAAACCAAATCTTGAAACTGTTAATAAATTACTTTTTACAATTAGAAATGATTTTTACAAACTAAAAGAGGATTTAAAAAATTAAACCAGACCTCACAGGTCTTAAAAACCTGTGAGGTCTCCCTAAGTTAATTCATTAATCAAACCGCTTCAATAACGCTGGTAAATAAAACATATCAGTAATTAAAGCAATAGCAACGGTAACCGAACACAACAACCCAAAGTCACTAACCGAAGGCGTTGCACTAGAGGCTATAATTAAAAACCCGCCAACCAATGCTATAGTCGTAGAAATTAGCGCACCCCCTGTATAGCGCATGGCATTGTTCATTCTCAATTCGGACGAACCTATAACACTTTTGCTCAATCTGTATTTATAGACCAAATGGATGGTGTCGTCCATGGCAATACCCAGCATAATGGGCGTAATCATAGCTGTGGTTACATCTAGCGGAATATCTAAAAGGCTCATAAAAATCGCTAAAACGGTCAATGGTAATAAATTTGGAATCAGCACTAATAATGTGGTTTTTAGACTTTTTATAAAAATCCAAAGGCACAAGAAAGCTACAAAAAAAGCCACGAAAAACGATTTAAACTGTGTTTCTAAAATAAAATTATTGAGTTGCGCAAAAACCACAGCAAAACCATTTATTTTTAATGTGTAATTTTTAGTGCCGAATGAGGATTCAAAACTTCGCTTTATATCCTCCATGACTTGCTCTAGTTCGGATGTTTTCATCTCACGTAGCGTTAACGTAAAACCCGCGGTGGTTAAATCTTCAGAAAATAGTTTAAAAAAGCGGTTATCGCTAGTATTTAAATCTGCCAACATGGTTTTTAGTTGGTTTTCGGAAACATTGGACTGAAACAATACAGGTGTTCGCTTCTCCATAAATGATTTAATAGTAATTACCGAAACCGGAAACGAAATTAGAGGATTAGCTTCCAGTTTATTTTGAAAAACCTCCAATTGTCTCATGGCTTCCTTATTCAATATTTTCGTTCCATTACTTGTCGAAATATTAAGTTGTAATCGGTTGCTTCCTCCCAATTCTACCTCAACCTTTCTCAAATCGTCTTTCGCTTTACCTTCGGCTAAAAGATTTCTGGAATTGGTATCTATCTTCACCTGAAATACAGAATAAGCACCAAACAGAAGCACCAAAGTAAAACCCGTGATAATGGTGTTTTTATACTGCGATGTAAACGTGTTTAGCCAATTTATAAAACGCGTTTGATTCACCTTTTTAAAACTTAAAACGGCTTTAGTTTGCTCAAAATTTAAATGCATAAAACTAAAGCCTATAATGGTAATAATATACACCAAAATAAAACTAAGCACCAAGCCTACACAGGTAAATACGCCCATGTTTTTAAACGCTGGTAATGGCGATAAATACAAAGCAAAATAACCAACAAATGTAGTAAGCGTGGTGTAAAAGCAAGGTGTAAAACTTTTACGTATGGCTACGGCTAGAAGTTCAATCTTAGATAACGATTGGTTTATAAGGCCTTCTTTATGATAGATATTAATAATATGTACAGCATCACTAACACTATAAACCATGAGTATGGTAGGGATAAGCATAGAAATCATATTCAATGCAAAACCCAATGATGTTATCAACCCAAACAATAAACTTACTGGCACAGCCACAGATAACAGCGAAATAATAAGATAACGCTTACTCGGCAATAAAAACAAGAGCATTAAAGTAATAACCAAAATCGTTAAAATACCGAACGTGAGGCTCTCTTTATAGATGCCCTTACTATAAGCTTCGTTTAAAACAGGTGGCCCAGTTAAATAATAATTGGCATATTGTTTTTCTATAATAGTGCGTATCTCGCCAGCGATATCCTGGCGCTTTTCTTCTATCGTAGGCGTTGGATTTAATTGTATATAAAAAAACTGATTTTTATAATCTTTTGTCACCAATTGCGACGTTACATTTGGTAATTTTGAAAACAAACTTTTTAGGCCTTTTTCACTTCGTTTAGAAGTGTATAAAGCATCAAAATTAATTTTATTATTAGCATAAATCGGATATTTTGCTTTTGCTAAACTGAATGTGGTATTAACATATGGCAGACTTTCAATAGCGTTATGAAGTTGATTTAATTGAGACATTTCGGTCGCACCAATGGCATTTTCAACAGGAAGCATGACGATAAAAATTTCATCAGAACCAAAGTTTTCTTGAAAATCGATATATGCCTTATAACTTGGGTCGTCTTCTAAAAACCAAATAGAAAGTGAATTGTCCACTCGCAATTTTTGAAGCGTTTGATACCCAGAAAGTCCCATTAAAATAGCTAAAATTACGATTACCGCTATTCTGAATTTTATAAGTATTTCTATACTTTTTTCTAACATGGTTTTAATTCTGAAATTGCAAACGTTCCATAATGGCCGTGATGACTTATGGCCACCGATAGTTGTAACGGCTCTGAATTATGATATATTAAAGGCACTCCCAATTTTGAAGTTTTTACAGATACATTTGAAGTATAGCCGAATTGTTTAGAGACTTGTTTTACCAACATAACTCTGGTCGCTTCACTTTGTGTTTTACGATTTGTGTTTTCAAAAATTATAATTTTTGAAGATATCTTATGATGATTTAAACGGGCTTCCGATAGAATATACTGCTTCGTTTTTTTAGTTTTCACGATACATCCAAATGTTTTATAAACTACGTTTCCATGTGAAGCATTAAGCATACACTCAAACTGTTTTGGATTATAAAAACGTGAGGGGTAAAGCTGGGTGTAGAGTTTATATGCAGATTCCTTCATGCTCCATAACTGCCACACCATAGAAAATGCATCATTTGAATCTTCAATATACCGTCTTTCTTGTGGTGTAAATAATTTTTCTAAAAACCGAGGACGTTGCCAATGTGTTGTCCGTTTTGTTTCTTCAATATCAATAATATCGGTGCCAACCATTAGGCATTTAACTTTGTGGTTACAATATCCATAGCCGATTTTACAGTAAGCATTTGCTCCATATCTTCATTCTCTAACCGAATATCAAATTCGTCTTCAATATCCAAAATAATATCTACCAAGTTTGCAGAATTGATTTTTAAATCTTTTACAAAATCAGTATCTTGAGATAATGCCTTAAAGGCAGCTTCATCTTGTATATAAGGTTTAATAATCGTTTTTAGTTTTTTAATAAGTTCTTCATTATTCATGAGGGGTTCTTTTTAATGTAAAGTTAAGCTATAAAATACTTAAATAAAACACAGGCATTAACATCTCCAAAGCCAAAACTAGCTTTTGCAATAATGTTAAAATTTAAGTCTATTTTTTCTTTCGGTACTTTTTCTGAATCTATAAGCGCTTTCACCTCGCTATTAAGATCTTCACAATTCAAATTAGGACCAACAAAACCAGCATGTAACTGGATAATGCTCGCTACGCACTCTATAGCCCCCGAAGCCGATAAACAATGGCCAATCATAGATTTTGTGGCATTGATGTATGGAAATTTTTTGCCCTTTCTTTGCAGGACTTCAACCCAATTTTCAATTTCTAGAGCATCTTTTGATGTTGCTGTGAGATGCCCATTTATCACATCAATATCCTCAGCGTTTATATTTGAATTTTTAATAGCATTTTTAATACAACGTTTTACAGCTTGTGCATTTGGAGCCGTTAAGGTACCGCCAAGTCGTTGGCCTCCAGAGTTAACTTCGCCACCTAAAACCTCGGCATAAATCGTGGCATTTCGTTCTAAAGCGCTTTCTAAAGATTCTAAAACCAACGCACCGGCACCACTACCTGGTACAAAACCCGAAGCTGATGCACTTAAAGGTCTAGAGCCTTGTTCTGGATTATCATTATGCTTGTATGTCATCACTCTAATGGCATCGAAACCGCCCCAAATATAAGGGCCATGGTCGCTACAACTGCCCACGAGCATACGTTTTGCTTTGCCAGAAATAATACGGTCATAACCCATTAAAACAGCTTCTGTACCCGTAGTACAGGCTGAGGAATTTGTAGTTACCTGATTACCCAAACCCAACATACCACCTAAATATGCGCTTACACCACTAGCCATAGTTTGTACTACAGCCGTGCTTCCTAAACGTTTTACTTGCTTATCATCTATTTTGTAAATGGCTTCTCTAAATTTTTCGATACCCGAAGTTCCGGTGCCAAAAATGAGTCCGCTATCATAATCGGGCTCACCATCTGTTTGCGTATCAAAGCCTGCATTTTTCCATGCGTCTATGCCCGCAATGCAACCATACAAAATCCCTGAACTTTTAAAACCCCGAAGCTGTAAATCTGTGAAGTATTGAGATTTTAATGCTTCCGAAATATCTGGAATCCCACCAATCTGGCATGAAAAATTTAAATCTTTTAACTCTTGATGAAACGCAATGCCAGACTCACCGTTTTTTAATGCTTTGGTAAAAGCGGGAACACCCACACCATTTGGTGCTACGACTCCTAAACCTGTTATAACTACTCTCATCTTCCTTGTTTTTAGAGACCTGACAGGTTTTTGAAACCTGTTAGGTCTGGTTCACGTTTTTAAATTTTAATCATACCTGATATTTTGCCTCTACAAACCAATTCGCCTTTTACATTTAACATTTTTACATGGCATTTAAGTTTATTAAATCGAAACACCTCTTTTTCTGAAACTACCGTAACTTTTTCGTTAGGAAGTACGGGTAAATAAAAATCTACTTGACTCGATGTTAATGCAATTTGTGGTGCTTTATCCAAGGATATTTCATCTTTTAAAATGTAAATACCTAGACAAACCACCCCTATTTGCGCCATACATTCGGTTAAAATAACACCTGGTGTAATCGGATTATCTTTAAAATGACCTTTGTAAAAAAACGCAGAATCATTAAAGGTGTAATGTCCTGTTATCCCTTTTGATGATAGCGCTGTTAACTCATCAATAAACAAAAAAGGCTGTTGATATGGTAATTTTTTTATGATTTGATTGCTGGTCATTTTTGATTATTTTTGGAGACTTCACAGGTTTTAAAAACCTGTGAGGTCTTTTACGCTACTATTCTAAATAATATTCTTTTCCCATATTAATTTTATGTTGTTTATGAGTTGCTATAAAATTAAACGTATCATCAAATAATCCAATCACAAAATCTCTATCTAAATGAGTTGGCTTAGCTGAAATAAGAGACTGATAAGAGGATTGTTTATATTTTTCAAAATTTTTTACAAAACCATGATGAACTGGGTTTAAATGAATATATAATATTAGATTTTTTAAATACAATTCTTCTGTAATCTTAACTCTTGAAAATCGGTCTTGAAACAAACTTCCAGTTCTATTATATGATTTATTTATACTTTTAGAATAGGCATTGAAAAGATTAGAGAACGCCTGAGATATATCTTTACTTGAAGTGTTTTCATTAGTTTTTACTAAAAAATGAAAATGGTTTTTTAGCAGACAATATGATAAAACAGAGCAGACCGAAATAAGGTATTTAGATATTAATTTAAGAAAGTAATTATAATTCTTGTCTTCAATGAATATATTCTCCTTATTGTTACCACGGTTATAGATGTGATAATATTGATCTTCAATTAAAGGTTCATATTTCATATCATTATTTTTTTAAGTTTTTTTTGAGACCTCACAGGTTTTTGAAACCTGTGAGGTCTTTATACGAGTTAATTTAAAGGCTCTAAACCGTAAACGCTTTAAGATTATAAAAACCCATTATGTCTTATTTTGTATTAACTCAAACTCTCTCCGCCATCAACTTTAATAACCGTTCCATTAATCCAAGAGGCTTCATCTTTACATAATAGATAAACGACATTGGCAACATCTTCTGGAAGGGTTAAACGATGATTTGGATTACGCTTTAAAGTATGTTTAATAATCTTATCACTTCCAGGAATCATTCTTAGAGATGCTGTATCGGTTACGCCCGCTTGAATACAATTGGCTTTAATGCCAAAAGGTGCAAACTCCAAGGCCATGTTTCTAGTAATAGCTTCCAAGGTGGCTTTGGCCGCTGAAACGGCTCCATAATTTTGCCATGCTTTTGAGTTCCCTTCGCTTGTAAAGCTTATAATTCTAGCATCTTTAGAGAATATACTTTCTTTAAAAAGTGCTTGTGCCCAATCGTATAAGCTAATGCCCATAGCACTGATGGTTAATGCAAAATCATCGTGTTTTAAAACGGGTTTATCGTCCGAAACCATCGGTTTTAAATTTCCTTTGGCAACACTGTGTACAAATGTTCTAATTTTATGTTGACTTCCTAATTCGGATTTTAACGCTTCAATTACAGTAGCTCTTTTTTCGGATTTAAAAGCATCTATATTAAAGGATTTGAAGGTGACGCCTTCATTTTTTATGATTTCAAATTCAGTTTTAATGGCTTCTTCTTGCATTCTGGAATCACGATGTACAATACAAATATTCATACCGTGTTTGGCGAGTTTTTTTGCCGTAGCCAAACCTAGACCACTGCTTCCTCCTAAAATAAGTGCCCAATAGTTATGTGTCTCAAATTCTTTTTCCATCGTTTTTATTTTATACCATTTCTGCATTGAAATGGTATTACCATTCCAACAAAATACGCTGTGCCGAAAATCCAGGGCCAAAACTAAGCATGATACCTTTTTCGCCTTTAGCAATGTCCTTCTCTAAAAAACGTTCTAAAACATAGAGTACCGTAGCGCTACTCATATTGCCGTAAAGCCTTAAAACTTCTTTAGTGTCATCTATATTTTTACCTAATGCTCCAAATAAATCTTCAACCGTTTGCACAATTTTTTTACCACCAGGATGAAATACTAAATGGTTTATATCGTCTATTTTTAAGTTATTACGTTCTAAAAATGGATGAATTATATTTGGAAAATGGTCTGCAATGGTTTGTGGCACAGACTCATCTAATATCATCTGCAAACCTGTATTTCTAAGTTTAAAACCCATCATATGGTTAGCGTTATAGAAATGATACATGGCTTCATCTTTAATTTCTGGGCCTTTTTCATCCTCGTAAGAGGATAGAATAACACTCGCACAACCATCTCCAAAAATAGCCGCACTAATGATATTAACCATGGAATAATCTTGCAATTGAAAGGTTGCCGTTGGTGCTTCAACCGCAATAACTACGGCGCGTTTATTTGGGTTTGCTTTTAAGAAATTCTTGGCATATATCATTCCTGAAACACCTGCGGCACAGCCCATTTCGGTAACGGGCAATCGCACGATGTCTTGTTTCATTTCCAAACTATTGATTAGATAAGCATCTAAAGACGGTATCATGATACCTGTACAGCTTACCGTGATAATATAATCTATATCTGTGGCCTTTAAATTAGCCTTTGTTAATGCTTTTATCAAGCTTTTTTCGGCTAATTTTATAGACTCTCGAGTATAAATATCATTTTTTCCTTCAAACGATGTTTTTAAAAACACCTCCTCAGGATCCATAATAGAATACCGTTTATCTACTGCTGCATTTTCAAATATTTTTAAAACTTTTCGTTTAAAACGCTCTTCTTGACCTTCTAACCATAGCTCAACTAAAGGTAAAATATCTTTAGTCTCTCGTTTATATTTTGGAAGTTGCTTTGCAACCGATGTTATTCTTACTGCCATTTATGTTTTTATTAACCATTGGTAACGAAACGCCCACCTCCAATAGATTTTATATTTTAAATTTAATTTTTGCGATACATGTTCTAATTCTTGGCGTTTAAATGCTCTAAGAATAGATGTTAATCCATCTTGTTTTATCATATGGTTAGTAATAAAAAAACCTAAAAGTTTAAACAAGCTATAAGCTATTTTACTGCGTTGTAAATCGTTAACCACAACACCCAATCTTGCCGAATGGGAAAGTGTTTTTATTATCTTCAATATCTGTTTGTCGTCAAAATGATGCAGAAACAACGTCATTAATGCCAAATCGTACGTTGTTGTTTTAAATTCTTCAGAAAATATATCTAACGTTTTAAAGGAAATTTCTGGATAACCCATGGATAATTCATCTGCATAATCAATAGTATCTTGATTAGCATCAATACCAATTAACTTAAACTTGTAACCCTTTTTTCTGCCATAATCTGCCAAAACTCTTAAAATATCGCCATGTCCACAACCCAAATCAACAATAGTATATATTTTGTCTTTTGTCTTATTTTTTAAAAAATTAGCAACACCACTAATTGTAATAGCATTCCCGCCAAGCCATTTATTTATACTACCTAATTTATCTAAAGTATCTCGTAAGAGTTCGCCTTTCATGGAAAAATCGTCCATAATTTCGGTTTCTTTACTACGAAATTTGGTGTTAGGAAAAATACGCATTAAGGCTTCATGGGTTTTCCGTGAGTCATTTTAATAATTTTTAGCAGCAAAAATGGAAACACTCTTAAAATGTTTAAAAGCCAATATGCCAACCAATCTTGCCTAAATAAATAGGCGATTGTGTGCCCAATTTTTAGCCTAAAGTTAAACGTTTTGCGCCAAGCAATACTGTATTGCTTTTCCATTTCTGTACGCGTTTTAATTTTTTTATGAAGATAATCAATTATAAGCGTAGATGCCAATTGCCCGCTACGAATTGCCATACTCATACCATGACCACAAAGTGGATGAATCATGCCTGCGGTATCACCACACATTAAGATATGGTTTTCGACAGGGTTTTTGGTTTTAAAAGAAATTTGACTTATGGTTAATGGCTGCTCAAATTGAGGTACACTTTCTTTAAATATGCTTTTTAATGCTGAGTTTTTAAACAATACTTCTTCTTGAAACGTGTTGATATCTTTATACTTTTTAAAAGATTTAAAATTAGCTATGTAGCATAAGTTTATATGATTGTTTTCCACTTTTGAGACACCACAATAACCACCTTTAAAATTATGAAGCGCTACTTTATCTTCTGGAAAATGACCTGATACATGAATTTTAACACCCAAATAAGGTGATTTTTTTGTGATAAACTTTCTTTTAAATTCAACATCTAAATTTGAACGTTTACCAAAGGCTCCAATGGCAATTCTAGACTTAAACACCTTGCTGAACTTTGTTTTTACAGTAAATACATCATCTTTAAATTGAACATTATTAACCACATCATGCAGTATATCTACTTGATTTTTTATTGCAATTTTATAAAGCTGATAATCCATTTCATAACGACTCATACCAAAACCACCCAATGGCAACTTTGTTTTTATGGATTTGTTTCCTATAGTCGTAAGTTCAAAATCGCAAATGTGTTTTGCTCCAAAATCAAAAGGATTAAACCCTAATGATTTTAAATATGGTAGTACTTCGTTAGAGATATATTCGCCACAAACCTTATGTTTTGGGTATGTGTTTTTCTCAATTAACACAACTTTAAAACCCGCTTTAGATAATTTAATTGCACTTGTTAATCCTGCTAAACCTCCTCCAATAACTATAATATCTAATTGTGTATAATCTGCCATTTACAATTTCTGAAAATGCACCACATTTATTTTTACGGTTTTACTAAGTATTAAACTCCCTCCTCCAATTTTAAAGTCTCGCCTATTAATTTGAAAGTTTGATATTAATTTACAAACATCGTCTTTTTTTACAACGTTTATAGGTATGGTTAATACTTGTGATTTACCCTTAATTTTAAGACTTACTTTAACCGTATAAGTATTATCTGTGTTTTTTATAATGGACTGGCTATTTAAAAGGATATTTTTATGTTGCGTAGCATCAAAATAGTCTTCTTTTAGTAGGTGTTTGTCTCTACTATCTATTCCTGTTTTTATAGAATTAACAGTAATGCTTCCATAAACGCTTGTAAGTTCATCTTTAGAATTAAACGCCGCCTTTATATTAAACGCATTAAAATGTCCATCGACTTGAATACCCAAATTATGGATTGCAAAATCAATTTTAGATTTATTTTGAGCACCAGAATTAATTAATGACCCCAATAAAAAACTAATAAAAACGATATATTTAATACTAGATGATTTCATAACTATTTTAAAACAAGATTTATACCAAGTTAAGACAGAAAGCAGAAATAACTATACGTTTTACCGTTTTTTAATGAATAGCTTGAATTGTAAATTGTGTATCTCTAAATTGGACTATGTCTCCAATGCCCTTTGTTAATAACAGTTGAGCTATGGGCGTATTAGCTGATATGGCATAAAATGTACTATTATTAACTATTAACTTTCCTGCACTAACCCCTATAAAATAATTAGTATTTGATGTAAAAACCAAACTACCCAAACCAACTACCTTAGAAGTTTTAGTGATATCTATCTTATAAAAATTTTCTTTTATTCTCTGTATTTCAGCTAATTGATGACCTAATTTCTCACGTTCTAATTGCAGCATAGCTCTACCTGTTTCGTGTTTATCACCAGCACTACTCTTGGTTTCAGAACTTAAAGATTCTTGAATTTGCTTAATACTATTTTGAATGGTTTTAAACCTACTATCAACAAAGTTTTCGCAATGCAAATACATGAGTTCTTTAATTTTTATACTACTATCCATTACCGTAACTGTAGTCTAGATTATTATTTAATACAAAAAACTCCGAAACGAATTTCGGAGTTTTTAATTTAATCTTCATTAGGCTTTTCTATAACAAAGTCTTCCATAAACTTAGTCGTGTAATTTCCAGCCACATAATCTGGATGATCCATAAGCTGTCTATGAAATGGAATGGTTGTCTTAATTCCTTCTATAACAAACTCATCTAATGCACGCTTCATTTTACTAATGGCTTCTTCCCTTGTTTGAGCTGTTGTAATTAGCTTAGCAATCATTGAATCGTAATTTGGCGGAATAGAATAGCCAGCATATACGTGAGTATCTAATCGCACACCATGACCTCCTGGTGCATGTAATGTGGTTATTTTACCTGGCGATGGTCTAAAGTCATTAAAAGGGTCTTCCGCATTTATTCTACACTCAATAGAATGTAACTTTGGCGTATAATTTTTACCAGAAATTGGCACACCAGAGGCTACTAATATTTGTTCTCGAATTAAATCGAAATCTATAACTTGCTCTGTGATAGGGTGCTCTACTTGAATACGGGTGTTCATTTCCATAAAGTAGAAGTTTCTATGCTTGTCTACCAAAAACTCTATAGTCCCTGCGCCTTCATATTTAATAAACTCTGAAGCTTTAACTGCCGCATCTCCCATTTTTTTACGAAGGGCATCCGTCATAAATGGCGAAGGCACTTCTTCTGTAAGTTTTTGATGACGTCTTTGAATAGAGCAATCTCGCTCTGATAAATGGCATGCTTTCCCTTTAGAATCTCCAACAACCTGAATTTCGATGTGTCTTGGCTCTTCTATGAGTTTTTCCATGTACATATCATCATTACCAAATGCCGCTTTAGATTCTTGTCTTGCAGAATCCCAAGCATCTTTTAAGTCTTCAGGCTTAAAAACACCTCGCATACCTTTTCCTCCACCACCTGCAGAAGCCTTTAACATAACAGGATAACCTGTCTCAACAGCCAACTTTTCGCAGTCTTCAAAAGTTTCTATAATACCCTCACTTCCTGGCACACAAGGTACACCAGCAGCTTTCATGGTTTCTTTGGCGTTAGCCTTATCTCCCATACGGTCAATCATTTCGGAAGTTGCTCCAATAAATTTTATTCCGTGTTCTTCACATATTTTAGAAAACTTAGCGTTTTCAGATAAAAAACCGTATCCAGGATGTATAGCATCTGCATTGGTTATTTCTGCCGCCGATATAATATTAGACATTTTTAAGTACGATTCGCTACTTGCTGGAGGTCCAATACATACTGCTTCATCTGCAAATTTAACATGTAAACTTTCTGCATCTGCAGTAGAATAAACAGCTACCGTTTTAATACCCATTTCTTTACAGGTTCTAATAACTCTTAAAGCTATTTCCCCTCTATTGGCAATCAATATTTTTTTAAACATATCTTTTTCGAATTAAAAAATTACATATTTCAATCACAAATCTCATAACACTGGATATTAAATCCAATAATTATCAAGGTTGTAATGAAATTTTAATATGTTATGATGGATCTACCAAAAATAATGGTTGATCAAACTCTATTGGCGAAGAATCATCAACTAAAATTTTAACTATTTTTCCTGAAACTTCAGATTCTATTTCATTAAAAAGCTTCATGGCTTCAATAACACAAAGCACATCGCCTTCGGCTATAGTCTGCCCTACCTCAACAAATAAAGGTTTATCTGGTGCAGGTTTTCTATAAAACGTTCCAATTATAGGTGATTTTATAGTGATGTATTTTGAGTCTTCGGTTGCAGCGGTTGCTTCTGTAGGTACTGCTACAGCAGGTGCTTGAGCTTCTGCTAAAGGCTGTGCTACCTGTGGTATTTGAGGTGTAACAGGAGCATAATGTACCGTAGGTGTATCAGATTCTGTTCCAGTCTTTATGGTGATTTTTATATCGTCCATTTCTAATTTAACTTCACTTGCGCCTGATTTTGCGACAAACTTAATTAAATTTTGAATCTCTTTTATATCCATAATTTTGAAAAATTAATTAGTAGTTAGTTTTTTGAATTATAGGCCCATTTTAAATAAATAGCACCCCAATTAAACCCGCCTCCAAAAGCTGCAAAAATAATATTGTCGCCTTTTTTAAGCTGGGATTCGTAATCGTTTATAAGTAAAGGTATGGTTGCAGATGTTGTATTTCCATATTTATGGATATTCATCATTACCTTATGGTCTTCTAAATCGATTCTTTTAGCAGTAGCATCTATAATACGCTTATTGGCTTGATGCGCCGCTAGCCAATCTACAGTATCTTTTGTAAGATTATTTCTTTCTAGTACTTTAACTGTGGCGTCTGCCATATTAAATACAGCATTTTTAAATACAGTTTTCCCTTCTTGAAAAGCATATTGACCTCCTTTTTCTAAAGTCTCATTAGTTAAGGCGAATGAAGAACCTCCATATGTGGCTTGTAAAAACTCACGTCCAGTTCCATCACTTCTTAAATACTCATCTTGAAAGCCTAAACCTTCTTCATTTGGTTCAAACAATACAGCACCAGCACCATCGCCAAAAATAATACACGTGGCTCTATCTTTATAATTGACAATGGATGACATTTTATCTGCTCCAATTAACAATATTTTTTTATAACGCCCAGATTCTATATAACTCGAAGCTACAGACATACCATATAAAAAACTAGAGCAGGCAGCATCCATATCAAATGTAAAAGCGTTTGTTGCTCCAATTTCGGAAGCTGTAAAAGATGCTGTTGAAGCCGCTTTCATATCTGGAGTTGCAGTTGCAACAATAACAAGCTCTATTTCTTTAGGATCAAGCCCCTTTTTACTTATGAGGTCTTGGGCTGCTTTAATAGCCAAAAATGACGTTCCTTTTCCATCTTCTTTCAGGATACGACGCTCTTTAATCCCTGTTCTACTGGTAATCCATTCGTCATTTGTATCAACCATAGTTTCAAGAATTTGATTGGTTAATACGTATTCTGGCACATAAGCGCCTACAGCTGTTATGGCTGCCGATATTTTACTCATATCTTTTATAGTTAATTCGACCAAAAATTATATAAATTGGTCAAAAACGTTTAAAATTTCACGAAAACTACTAAATTTTGACTTAATAATATACAAATTACATCTTTTTGTGATTTATAAAAATAATTTCTTACGGTTATTTTATGTTTTTTACTACACTCAACATCCCATAACAACAATTGAGTTGTTAAAAGAAATTTATTTTATAAATAAGTCATAAAAAAAACGCTCATAAATGAGCGTTTTTTTATATGCTTGCATAAGATATTTATGCTACGTTTTCTACTGCTTCAGAGTTGTCAATTAATACTTGACCTCTATAATACAATTTACCTTCATGCCAATGTGCTCTATGGTATAAGTGAGCTTCGCCAGTTGTAGGGCATGTTGCAATCTGTGGCGCAGTTGCTTTGTAATGTGTTCTTCTTTTATCTCTTCTTGTTTTCGAGATTTTTCTTTTAGGATGTGCCATTTTATATTTTTATTTATCCGTTAATAATTTCTTTAATGTATTCCAACGAGGATCAATATCCTCTTCTTTATCTTTACTTTCTTTAACTCTTGGACTTAAATCGTCTAATCTTTTAAGTATGTCTGAATCTAATGTTCCGTCTTCTATACCTGGATGTATCCGTTTTATAGGAACAGCTAATATTATTAGTTCATAAATATACTGCTGTATACTAATTTCGTAAGTTCCATGAGGAACAATTAATATGTCTATATGTTCGTCATTATATTCGTCACCAAACTTTACAACCAAATCAAATTCGTTTTTAACGTTTTGATTATATGGCTCATTTGTTAAATCACAATTAACGTTTACCCATCCAGAGATTTTAAAATGCAATTCTAGTAATGTTGCTTTCTTTTCTAGTTCAACATCAACTTTAATATTTACATTATTAAAATCCTCATACTCAAAATATTCAAAGAACGCTTGCTCTATATTATACTCAAATTGATGCTTAGCTATCTTTAACCCTACAAATGGAATTGTAAACTCTTTCAATGGCTTCATTGTCGCATCTATTTTGAGCCTGCAAATATATAACTTTTTTATTTACGTTTCATTAGTTATTAACATTTTTTTGTTTATATACTATGAAGCCTAATTTAAAGTATTCTAACTCGATTTCAAGCCTTTACGGCGGTCATTTCTTGGAGCCTTTTTTAATGGGTTAGATTTTAGTTCTAGATAAGCTGTTCTATTTTTAAAAATTTGAATACCACTAAACAGGGCTTCTTTAAATGAATTTTCGTCAGCAGTACCTTTTCCTGCAATTTCGTATGCTGTACCATGATCCGGAGATGTTCTTACTTTGCTCAAACCCGCTGTGTAATTAACACCTTGCCCAAAGGACAACGTTTTAAAAGGTATGAGCCCTTGATCGTGATATGATGCTATTATGGCATCAAAATTTTTATAATTATTTGATCCAAAAAAGCTATCGGCTGCATAGGGACCAAAAACTAATTTACCAGATTCTTTTATTTTTTGAAGTGTTGGTCTTAAAATTTCATCGTCTTCATTACCAATAACACCATTGTCTCCCGTATGCGGATTAATGCCTAACACTGCAATTTTTGGTTTTTGAATTTTAAAATCTTTCTTAAGAGATTCGTAAACCGTATTAATTTTTTGTTCTATTAATTTTGGAGTAATGTGTGAAGCTACATCTTTTACAGGAACATGATCTGTTAAGAGTCCTACTCTTAACGTATCTGTTATCATAAACATAAGACTTTCTCCATCTAACTCTTGTGCCAAATAATCGGTGTGACCTGGAAATTTAAAAGCTTCAGACTGTATGTTATGCTTATTTATAGGAGCTGTGACCAAAACATGAATGTCATCATTTTTTAAAGCTTTGGTAGCGGCTTCTAATGATTTAATAGCATAAGTTCCAATATTTACATCTTCCTTTCCAAATTCAATCTTTACGGTTTCGTTCCAACAATTAAATACATTAATTTTTCCAATAGCCAATTGGTTCATATTTTTAATCCCATGAAAATTAATTTGAGATTTAAAATGAGACTTGTAAAACGCCATGGTGCTCGTAGAAGCAAAAATTACTGGTGTACAAAAATCTAGCATTCTGGGGTCTTCAAATGTTTTTAAAACAATTTCTCCGCCTATACCATTTAAATCACCTATGGATATACCAACTATTATATTTTCTGCTTGCTTCATTAAAAAGACAACTTTTGTTTGTAATTTTGATTTTCTACCAAAAACGCAAACATAATTGACTTGCAGTTCTTTTGGTAATGCAAATTTAACTAAATAAACAGATAATAATATGTTTACTGGAATTATTGAAGATATTGGTACTATTTCAAATTTAAAAAGAGAGCAGGATAATCTTCATATTTCTGTGAAGAGTAGCCTAGCATCTGAATTAAAAATAGACCAAAGCGTTGCTCATAACGGCGTATGTTTAACCGTTGTAGCCATAAACGATAACGAATATACTGTAACAGCGATAAAGGAAACTTTGGATAAAACTAATATTAACCACCTAATAGTTAATGACAAGGTAAACTTAGAGCGCGCCATGAAGTTGGGCGATCGGTTAGATGGCCATATCGTGCAAGGCCATGTAGACCAAACAGCAATTTGTAATCATATTGAACAGGAAAACGGAAGTTGGGTGTTTACCTTTAATTATGATTCTAAACTTAGTAATATTACTATAGAGAAAGGCTCGGTTACTATTAACGGAACCAGTTTAACCGTAGTAAATTCTAAAAAAGATAGTTTTAGCGTCGCTATAATACCTTATACCTACGAACATACTAACTTTAATACGTTTAAAGTTGGTACTATTGTAAACTTAGAATTTGATGTTTTAGGAAAATATGTTGCAAGACTGTTAACAACAAACCATTAATAGCGTATTATTTTTTTTTGGGGAATACTAGTTTTTTAATACCATAAAACAAAGCGAAAGCCATACCATATAACAATCCACCATCAATTGGTGTACCTGGCGGCGGTGGCGGACCTGGTGGCGGCATAGTATCTGGAGCTTGTGCTATGCAAACAAAACCTATTAACACAAACAAGATTGAGGTAACTATTCTTTTATTTAGTATTGTCATGGGGCAACAAATATATGAAAAAAGTAAGTTTTAAAAATTATTATACTGTAATTGATTAAACAAATACCTACAAAATACTAAAAATATCGATTATCTGATTTTTTTATTTTGCAATAGGCTATACTATAACTTGTTTTTATTCAATTAATTATAAATGTCTACTCATTTTTAAACAAATATATATAATTTCTTTCAAAACAAAAATTAAATTAATAAACCTTGTCTTTTAAGCTAAATTTACCTGCCTATTTATATTTTTGTTAAAATCGATTAAAAAGAATGCCTGGGCATGGTAAAGAAAAAATTAAATGTTGTAGAACTGTTTGCTGGTGTTGGTGGCTTTAGACTTGGCCTTGAAAAACATAATTATAATATAGTTTGGAGCAATCAATGGGAACCTTCTACAAAAACCCAGCATGCATCTATGGTTTACGAAGCTCGTTTTGGACAAGAAAACCATTTAAATCAAGACATATCTGAAGTACCAACAGAAGACATCCCTGATCATGATGTTTTAGTTGGTGGGTTTCCTTGTCAAGATTATTCTGTTGCTACAACGCTACAAAACTCTAAAGGCTTAAAAGGAAAAAAGGGTGTGCTTTGGTGGTCAATTCACAGAATTTTAGAAGAAAAGAAGAATAAACCCAAATACCTCTTTTTAGAGAATGTAGATCGGCTATTAAAATCTCCAGCAACACAACGAGGACGAGACTTTGCTGTTATGCTTCAAAGTTTAAACCATTTAGGTTATGCTGTAGAGTGGCGTGTAATTAATGCCGCAGAATACGGCATGCCTCAAAGAAGACGGCGGGTTTTCTTTATAGGCTATCACAAATCTACACCTACTTATAAAAAGCTTAAAAAGTCAAATAAACCAGATTGGCTTACGCACACAGGAACCATAGCAAAAGCATTTCCTGTTTCTAAAACCAATACAATACAAGAAATCCAATTACAAGGCGATTTGGTTGAAATAACCAATACATTTAATAAAACCGAAAAATTATCACCATTTCAAAACACAGGTCTGCTTATAGATGGCAAGGTTTTTACAACCAAAACGGAGCCAAATTACGATGGTAAAAAAGTGACGCTATCCAGTATTTTACAACATGGAGATATTGCCCCTGAGTTTTTAATTGATGATAATGATAAACCAAAATGGGCATATCTTAAAGGTGCCAAGAAAGAAAAACGAAAAACAAAAGCAGGGTTTGAGTACCATTATAGCGAGGGCAGCATGATTTATCCTGACCCTCTAGATAATGCATCAAGAACCATAATAACTGGCGAAGGCGGTAAATCGCCCTCTAGATTTAAACACGTTGTAAAATCTAGCAAAGGCTTGAGAAGACTAACTCCAATAGAATTAGAAAGGCTCAATATGTTTCCAGACGACCACACAAAGTTAGAAGGTATCTCAAATACAAAACGTGCTTTTTTTATGGGTAATGCCTTAGTTGTTGGTGTGGTTGAAAAAATTGGAGAAGCTCTGTATAACCAAATAGAATCATAACATTGTCTAGTTTTAAGTCTGATTTAAATAAAGAAATTATATTATCTAAATATTTAGATCAGGTTTACAACTCTAAAAAACTAATTTTTACTAGAAATTCTAATATAGAAAAGCAGCATCTTGGTATAGATATTACAGCACATTATAATACTATTGATTATTTTATTGATGAAAAAGCACAACTTCATTATATAAACAGAGACTTACCAACCTTTACTTTTGAGTTGTCATATTTAAACAAAAATAATCAATTAAAAACAGGTTGGTTATTTGATGATAATAAAATTACAGCGTATTATTTTTTAGTCACAGGAATCTTTTTAAAAGATAATAAAACCATATTATCAAATATTGAAGATATTAAATCCTTAAAAATAATAAGTGTTCATAGAGCGAAATTAATTAACCATTTAAACAAAATTGGATTATCTAGAATAACACTAGAAGCATACGACCATGCTTTAAGAATAAGTGAATCCTTCGGAAAAAACATAATACCAGAACTACACCATAAAAAGCAAGGACTAGTATATTACACCGAAAACTTAACCGAAAAACCTATAAATCTTCAATTAAGGTTAACGTATTTATTAAGTTGTGGTGTTGCTAAAAAAATTCATTGATTATCTACAATAAAAACATACAGAGCTAAGTCTATTAAACACAAAAGGTCTTTCTTTTAACACTTATTTTCACCTAGCAAGACTACTTTCTCAAACCATACATTACGAATTCTAGTTTAGCCTATACGAATTCTAAAACACCCCAAATTAAACACACGTTCTCTTCTAGATTTGACAAAAAAACAACACAATTCTAAAAGTCAAAATCATGAAATTTTTATTTACATTACTTCTTTTTTGCTCTATAACCTTAGGTTTTTCTCAAAAAACAGATAGTCCTTATTTATTAGTATCTACAAAAGATGCTGTAATTCCTTTAAAATCTTCTAAAACAGACGTACAAATTTCTGGAACAATTGCACATGTACGCGTTACCCAAGTCTATCAAAATACAGGGCAAAACCCAATAGAAGCTAAGTATATTTTTCCGCTTTCTACACAAGCTGCAGTTCATAAAATGAAAATGACTGTTGGAAATCGTGTTATTAATGCCAAAATATTCGAAAAACAAAAAGCCAAAATCGTTTATAACAATGCTATTAAAGCAGGTAAACGAGCAGCAAAACTAGATCAGGAAAGACCAAATGTTTTTCAAATGAGTGTTGGTAATATCATGCCAGATGACCAAATTGCTATAGATATATACTATACTGAAATGTTAGTTCCTGTTAATGGAGAATACCAATTTGTAGCACCAGCAG
The DNA here is from genome assembly GCA_947499935.1 of uncultured Algibacter sp. Taxonomy (GTDB): domain Bacteria; phylum Bacteroidota; class Bacteroidia; order Flavobacteriales; family Flavobacteriaceae; genus CANMQH01. The sequence continues at coordinate 187,996 of CANMQH010000004.1, forward strand.
TTGTTGGACCAAGATTTACAGGAGAAAACACAAATAATGAAAACCACTTTAGTTCACCATATACAACAAAAGGAATGGCCGATACTTTTAATTATGATATACAGGTTACAATTAATGCAGGTATGATAATACAAAATGTAAATAGTAACAGCCATAAAGTAAATATCACATACCCAAATACTAAAACAGCAGATATTTATTTATCTAAAAGCAATGAAAACCCTGGTAATAGAGATTTTATTTTAAACTACAATCTACGTGGTAATAACATACAATCTGGTTTATTGTTATATGAACATGGCGATGAAAACTTTTTTGCATTGCAAATGGAGCCTACAAATAGCGTTAAATATGAAGATATTCCTTCTAGAGAATACCTTTTTATAGTAGATGTTTCTGGATCTATGAATGGTTATCCCTTAGACGTTTCAAAAACATTGATGCGAAACTTACTTTGTAACCTTAGACCAACAGACACATTTAATGTACAATTATTTGCCTCAAGCTCTACCATGTATAGCAACTATCCTGTAGAGGTAGATGAAAAAAATATTGAAAACGCCATACGTTTCTTATCCGAAGGACAAGGCGGAGGCGGCACACAATTACTTGGCGCTTTAAAAGAAGCATACAAATTACCAAGAACAGACCCAAGCAGTGCACGCTCTATGGTTATAATAACGGATGGTTATGTAAGTGTAGAAAAAGAAGCTTTTAATCTTATTAAAAATAATTTAGATCAAGCCAATGTATTCACATTTGGTATTGGATCTAGTGTAAATAGATATTTAATAGAAGGTATGGCAAAGGTTTCTAACAGCGAAGCATTTATTGCTACCTCAAAATCTGAAGCTCTAGACGTTGCTAAGTCATTTAAAAAGTACATAGAAACACCATTATTAACACAAGTTAAACTTAAAGCCAAAGGGTTTGATATTTACGAGATGGCTCCCCATAGCATTCCCGATGTTTTTGCAGCTAGACCTGTGTTAGTTTATGGAAAATATCGAGGTAAACCAGAGGGTAGTATTATTATAACAGGCTACCAAGGCAAGAAAAAATTTAAACAAGAATTTAAAGTATCTCGCAGTCATGTAAGCCCCAACAACAAAGCGCTACGTTATTTATGGGCAAGAAAAAAAATAGAAGCACTAGACGATTATAGTAAGCTGTTTTCAGATCATGTAAAAGATAGTGTTATCGCTTTAGGGTTAAAATACAATTTAGCCACCAACTACACCTCGTTTGTAGCGGTAGATGACACTACGGTAAATAAAGACGGCACATTAAAAACTATAAAACAGCCATTGCCTATGCCTAAAAACGTTAATAATTCGGCTGTTGGCGCTGCTGGAGAAGTCAAAGTCAAATCTAAATACCGAACATCTTTTAGCATCACTATTAATGATTCTATTACAAAATCATCAAGAAGAAAAATTAATATGGAATTTAAAGCAATCTATTCAAAATTAATAATCAAGCATTTAAAAAAACATGAAAGCCTACGTATTAAGTTCGATGCTCAAGGCAGCATAATTAATATTGAAGTCCTAAAGAATGGACAATGGCTTCATGATGTAAACATAACTAAAGCATTCATTGGGTTTAGCACAAAAAAATTGAGCATAAACAAAAGTATGACATTAACCATTAAGAAATGATGAGGGTAATATTAAAAATAGCAGTGGTATCATGCATAGTATTGAATCTCTACATGGTTTTTAAATCAAATAAAAAGATTGATTTTGATTATGAATACAAAGTACAGCAATCCATTAATAATCTAAATAATATTATAGAATTGAACAACGACAGCATAGATAGAGATACGCTTAAAATTACAAGAGTACCTATCAACAAATAAAAGATTGAACCCTAGGACAAGCCATGGGGCTGATAAAAGGAATCAAACCAAGGGTCGGAGATATTAAACCTAAATCCCGCTGAAAAAGCGGGATTAGTTCAACTTACAATATTGAGTTCGTCTTACAGACTACTCAAAATTGAGTTTTACTAATAAAATCATGTTTATTTTTAGTTAGTGTTATGTTTATTCCAATGCGTTGGGAGGAGAAAACCTATAAAGTTTGAGCGCTTTATAGGTTTTTCTTTTTACTGCAAACTAACGCTTTGTATTAATAATTTACAGCTATTCGCTTCTAAAAAACAGCTTGATTAGCGCTTAACTTAACGAATTCTAGTTTAGTCTCAACGAATACTAAAACAGCCCAAATTACACCTCATACCTTCACTAATTTTGGGGTATAGAAATATAACAAACTATAAAACATATCATGAAAAATTTAATTATCATTTTAATCGCAGTATTTAGTTTTCAGTTTACAAAAGCGCAAGATTTTAAAGAAACTAAAAAATATATCGTTGTTAACGAGCTTATCACAAAACAACAAGAGTACGCTTCTGCGCTTTTTAATATTGTTGCAGAGCAAGACACTAATAAAAAGGTAACAACCTTAGATATTTCGGATCTTGATTTTTTTGAAGACATAACCATTAGCACACTTTCTAATCCTAATCTAGAAAATATTAATGAGATTATTAAAGTAGATGTAAACTATGTTACATGTTGTGCACGGACAGAAACCTACTATTTTTTAGCAACTAACGACAACAATTTTATCTCGTTACCGCATATAGAAAATATGTGTTGTGATAATACAGCATCTGAAGTACAATACATATTCCCATCACAACCTTTAGGTAAAGAAGATACCATTTTAAAAACAGAAGTACACTTTACAGAAGCATACATTATTAAAGACACTGTAATACAACAAAGCTTTGTTTGGAATGACAATAACTTTAATAATGAAGACGCAGTATCTTATTTAAAACAATAACAAAAATTAATTATTAACTCTAAATTTATATTATCATGAAAAATTTAAAAAACAGTATCGTAGCCATTTGTTTATTCGCCTTTGTTAGCATGTTTGCACAAACAAATCCAAAAGTAAACTTTAAAACCGTAACACCAGAAACAGCCATTAATGACATCTCTTACCAGTACTTACTTGGAGACAAAGTCTTTTTAAGAGAAACCCCATCTAGAGACGCAAAAAGACTTGCTATATTATCTATTGGTACCAAATTAATGTTGTGCGACAAAAGTGAAGAAGAAGAAATAATAAACGGTATTAGCAGCCACTGGTACGAAGTTAAAGTTGGAGAATATACCGGCTGGGTATGGGGCGGTTTAATAGCTCAAAAAACATTTGGCAGTCAAGCATACCACAATGTGAAATTTGCTTATGGATTTGAAAGAGCCAATGTTAATGAAGATGGTTCTTTAGAACAAAAACATCAACTTAGAGCTTATAAAAACGGTGTACAAGTAGGCAAAATTGTTTTTGACGGGCACCAATCTACCGCTTTAAACATGGAAAACATTGGAAACAAAGGCTTATATAATGTAGAAGACATTATTGCATTAGATGTTCCTGGAACAAACGACGCACAAAGCAAAGGTAAAATGTATATTTTCTGGAACAATGGTAGGTTTACAAATGTTGCTACTTTAATGGATCACGCCAATACATCTTACTCCAAAACCGAATCATTTGTTTTCCCATCAGATATGGAAGGGAAGAAAAGCACCATTACTTTAAAAACATTTATTACAACACATAAAGCCGTAGCCGAAAATGACAAAGCTACAAGCGAAAAAGAATTAATTGTTAGTCTTTACAAATGGGATGGTAATAAATTAGTACCTAAAGAAGTATTGCCAACAATTTCTAATAACACTATGGCTAGTACAAATAATTTCTAAAGCGATGATATTAAACAAGTATAGTATCCTATTACTTTTAATAATCACATTAGGCTGCAAGAAGCCGTTTTCGGAAACATCGAAAACGGCACTTGCTTTGCCAAAAGTAATGCTAAAAACCACAGAATCAATTGTATTTATAGCTGGTTATGATGAAGGCGACAACACCTATTATAGCAATGCAAAACACTATTTTGAAGCACAAAAAACACTAGTGATAGATCATTTATTCTCTGTTGCAGAAATTATAACTTGGCTTAATCAAAACCCAAATAAAACATATAAAAACATACATATAGTAAGCCATAGCAATGCATGGCTAGGTATGGCCTTAAAAACTATAAAAAACGGAGAACGTATTACTGTAAAAACCTTATCTCTAGCTAAAAACAATAATAAAATACCTGTGTTAAAGTATGGTATTACTACTAATACAAATGTTATTTTTCATTCTTGCGGATTAGGAGACAACAAAGCTTTATTACAAAACATAAAACCGCTTTTTATTACAAAACATACTCCAAAAATAGTAGCATCTTCTTATTTTAATATCTTTGGCGGAAAATTTGCCGGCCACTATTTAGCAAAACCTTATTATGGATATTATCCAACTGCAGAATCTCCAGGGCCTGCAGCTTTATCAAAAACATTTAAAACCAATTATCCTGATAGTCCTATTAACTGGTTTACCGCATTAAAAACAAGACAAGAAACTACCTTAGGCGAGGTTTATAGTTATAAGTTTAATATTCCTGTAGAATGGGAATTTACATTTGATAACGAAACAGAAATTCCTAAACTTTCTAATAAAGAAGCTATTATGGATTGGGTTTCGGAGTCTCAAGAAATGGCAGAAACACTTTATAATTTAAATATTCCAATAGAAAAATACCGGTGGAAAAGTCAAATTAAAGGTAATAAACTATACATTAAAGGAAAAACGACTGTGCTTTGTGTGTTAGAGCCTATTTTACACGCCAATGATGATTCAGAATATAGAACGGCTACCATAGATGATACTAGTTTATATCATACCATGTAAAATATTAAATCTTATACTTAGGTTGTTTATATTTGTTGTTATGCAACATTTGATCAAAAGATGAAAACACGTATTTTAACAATAATGTTTCTAACATTAAATCTAACTTTATTCGGACAAGAATCTGGTAAGAAAGACTGTTACGAAATAAAATACCTTGACTTTTTTGGATTAGACCAAATGAAAATTATAAAATGGCCTCAAACGGAACTTGATAGGCTAATAAAAATGGATTTTGTAAAAAATAGAGGGCAATCCAAAATAAAGACAAGTTTTATAATTCCAATGATTGCTTATCAATTAAAGGAATATCATCCAAATTGCAATACTGAAATTGATACTATCTATTTGAGTAAAATTTCAAAAATTTATTTAAAAATCAGAGAAATAGAGTCAAATAAACTGTTAAATAAATCAATCGCAGAAAAGATTAATTTTATACGAGCTGACTTTTATTCTCAAGTAGAAAATGTGGACTACCTCCCAAAAATGACAGCCACATTTGATGATGGTCCTTTTTATGGAGAAGATTTTGGTAATAAATTAGAATTAATACCAATCAAAAAACAAGAAACCGAATTTGGAACTTTAAGTGTTTCGAAAATCAAAGACAAAACTATACTTACAAGCAAAAACAAAAATGGAGAACTAATTTGGCAAAAGTCCATTACAGGATTATCGGACAGAAATCTAACCGAGCTAAATTTTACGGAAAACCCAATGGAATACAATTCAGTCGCGACAGTTGCCCATATGTTTTCAAAAGGAGAAAGATTTACGCTATATTTAAAAAGCGATGGAAATTTTATGTATTATTTTCATTCGTGGTAAATAAAAAAACGTTCCACAACACAATGTATAAAACATAACTAATAAGTACTAAACTGAAAGGTTTATACTTATTTACAGAGTCCATCAAATTTTCAAATTCAGCTTTTATAAAAAAATTAAACATCATTGATAAAACATTTAATATCCTTACTTACATATATACTTTTTTCTAGTACGCTACTCTATGCGCAAAACAGTCAGTTACGATCATATTCTATAGAAGACGGCTTACCACAATCTCAAGTATACGATATTATACAAGACGACATCGGGTATTTATGGTTAGGTACACAAGGTGGCGGGCTTTGTAATTTTGATGGTTCTAACTTTACCATTTGGAACGAAAGCGATGGACTGCTGTCTAATTATATTCACACCCTACATACAAGTAATGATAGCCTTTATATTGGTAATAAAAGAGGATTATCAATCAAAGTGAAAAATAGTTTTTTAAATTTTAGAGGCCCCCAAGTCAATCATTTTTACACTTCAAAAAATCAATTATATTTAGGAACAAAAAAAGGGATTTACACCTATTCTAAATCAAAAAAACTAAAAAAGCTAAGCCTAAATACAGAGATTGATAACAGTACTGTTAATGCTATTATTTCTCATAATAATTTTTACTGGATAGCTACAAGTAAAGGCTTATGGAAAACGAATAGCTTACAAAAAAACGCTTCTGTTATAAAAAAAATAGAAACAAATAATTTTAAAGCTATTGTTTACAGTAACAATAAAATTTTTGCCGCAACTTTTAATGATGGTATTCTAATTATAAACCCTAAAAGAACAGAAAACCCTATTTTATTACGAGACCCGCTTCGTATTAATGCCATGGCCATACATCATAAAAACGAACTTTGGGTGGCTACCGATAACCATGGAATTACTATTATAGATACCGAAAAGTTATTCCAAAAAAGAAGCATTAACAAATCTAAAGGGCTTCGTGTATCTCACATTAGAAAAACATTTACAGACCGGCAATCTAATATCTGGATAGCAACATCTGGCGGTGGGTTTTATAAATATTTTCAGAATAATTTTAAACATTATGATGCAGCATCTGGCTTAAAAGGCAACCGAATTTATGCCGTTCATAATGCAAATAATAATATTTGGATTTCTAGTTCGGAAACTGGTTTAACGCGAATAGACACTTTAGGCATACATCATATTCCCGAAACAAAGGATTTTACAGGCGCTAAAATTAAAACTATTACAAGCGATAATAAAGGAAACATATGGGCAGGCTCAGACGGTAATGGTATATTTTATAGAACTACGATAACAAAAGATAGCCTTTATACAGACGATAGTGACTCTTTAAACATAAAAACCAATACAATTACTAAAATAATTACTAAAAACCATGTATTAAACACAGATACAGGGTTTCCATCAGACTGGATTCGTAAAATTATTGTTAACAATAATAGTATTTGGGCGGCAACGTATTCTAGTGGTATTGTTCAGTTTAATTACCATGCGGATAAAGACCGTTTAGTTATCAAAAATGTATTTGGAAAAAAACATGGTATTACGGATTTGCTTTTAAACGATATAGCCATAGATCAAAACAACAGAATTTGGTATGCCACACAAACTGGGCATTTAGGCTATATTAAAAACGAAAAAAATACGCTCCTTGGCACTGTTTTAGAACAAGAAACAGCCATAAGGAATTTATTGTTTTATCAAAACAAGTTATTTATAGGTACCGCAGGCAAAGGGATATGGGTTTCGGAACTTAATAACAATACGCCCAACTTTAAACCTTTACACGGCAAAAAAAGATTGTTTTCAAAAAACATTTATCAACTTATATTTGATAACCAAGGCTACTTATGGGCAGGTACAGAACGTGGTGTAGATAAAATACAATTAAACCAAGAAAACCAAATTGAAGACATCTATCATTTTGGAAGAAACGATGGTTTTTTGGGCATAGAAACATGCTTAAATGCTGTAGACAAAGACCATAAAGGGAACCTATGGTTTGGGGCTCTTTACGGATTAACACAGTATACACCGAGTTTAGATTATAAAAAAGCGCTAAAGCCTAAAATTTATTTTAAAGATGTACAAGTCGCTTACAAAAGTATAGATTCCATTAACTTAAAAACATGGATAAATACCAGCAAAACACTTCAGCTTAAACCCAATCAAACGCAACTGAGTTTTAATTACAGAAGTATTGATCTCGATCACCCAAATCAAATTGAATACCGCTATAAATTAAACCTTGCTGATTGGAGTCCTTGGGCTAAAGAAAATAAACAAAATTTTGCAGGGCTTGCCTATGGACTACATACCTTTTCTGTACAATCTAGAAATCACCGTTGGGAAAAAAGTGACCCCATACAATTTCGTTTTTTTATTGATAGCCCACTACATAAAAAAACATGGTTTCAGTGGGCTGTAATTGCATTAGCCATATTACTTTTAATTGGCTTAAGTTTATTTTATATTAGAAAAATAAAATTAAGAAACAAAGCTACCAGAGAACAATTACAATTAAAAAACCACTTGTTAACTTTAGAGCAAAAGGCATTACGATTACAAATGAATCCACATTTTATCTTTAATGTATTAAATGGCATAAAAGCCATGGCAATAAATAAACCCGATAAAATGAATGCCACCATAAATAATTTTGCAACCCTACTTAGAGAGACCCTTATTAACTCTAGAAAAGACCACATTACATTAGCCCAAGAAATAAAAACGTTACAACATTATATTGCTGTAGAGCAGTTAATGTCTACCAAAACATTTACTTTTAAAATTAAAAACCATAGCGAACTAGACCCCGAAGAAATTCTGGTTCCGCCCATGCTCATTCAGCCTTTTATAGAAAATGCCATCCGTCATGGTATTTTAAAAGGCGATAAAGAAGGTGTTCTTAACATACAATTTAAAACTTCTGAAAAAGACTTGCATTGTACCGTTATAGATAATGGGATTGGTATTTTTAAATCTCAACAATCTAAAACAAAAACAGACCACCAATCTATGGCATTAAAGGTTACCAAAGAGCGTTTAGAATCTTTATCTGGTAAAAATGCTTTAGAGATTACAGAAATTAAAAATGACGACGGCACCATTGGTGGAACAAATATTACCTTTAAAATTCCTTTATTAACAGACTATTAAAATACTATGCTTACAGCCATTATTATAGAAGACATGATTGATGCTTTACAACTTTTAAAAAGTGATTTAGAAACGCGGCATCCAGAAATTGAAATTATAGCAACAGCCCAAAGTGTGGTAGAAGCGGCCAAGGTATTGCGAAAAAATCAACCCGATATTCTGTTTTTGGATATTATGCTAGGTGATGGCACTGGTTTTGATGTTTTAGAAATTTTTCCAGATTTAAAATCGAAAATTATTTTTGTTACTGCTAGTGATGAATTTGCTATTAGAGCCTTTAAATTCGCTGCTATAGACTACGTTTTAAAACCCTATTCTTATGAAGAATTGGACTTAGCCGTTAACCGTGCTAAAGAGCAAATAAAGCCTAATAAAGAGCGTTTATCCATTTTAAAAGACACTCTTGCTGCACCAGAGCAAAAACCCAATAAAATATCATTACATACATTAGACCAAATTACTATTGTTAATTTAGACGATATTATTCGTTGCGAATCTGATAGTAACAATACCATTTTTCATCTACAAGACAAGCGAAAAATATTTGTAACTAAAACCCTAAAGTATTTCTCGGATATGCTAAAGAGTTATGATTTTATTCGCATACACCAAAGTCACTTAGTTAACCTACAATGCATTAGCGCTTATATTAAGACCGATGGCGGTTATTTAATGCTTAAAAACGGTGAGAATGTACCTGTTTCTGTTCGTAAAAAAACAGAGATTATCGAGATTTTAGATAAGATGCATAGGTAGTTACATATTTTGCAAGACTCTTTAAAACAAAAAATTATATCTTTTAACGATTATAATCATAAACACATTGTTTAGTTCAAAAACAATTTATCTGGATACCAATACTTTGGAGTTATTTATATATTTGTATTATTAATAAGACAATACTTATGAGCATGCAAGCAAAGCTTTACATTGATGAATTAGAATACAATGTTTTGAATTTTGATTTTAATTTCCGCAAGGAAAAAGATGCAAATGGTAGACCTACAACAAAATACATTGGAGGTTTATTCAATTTTACTGTTGAATCTAATACTAAAACAGACATTATGTCTTGGAGTATCCATCCAACAGAAATGAAAAAAGTAAAATTGGTTATTATTCCTAATCATAATAATGGCAAAACTAGAACCATAATATTAGGTGATTCTGTTTGCCTTAGATTAACAAATCGATACTTTTCTAATAATAATCAGCCTTTAAAAGAGTCTTTTACTGTTTCCCCTGGCTATATGATTCAAAATGGTCAAACTATCTTTGAGAAAAATTGGAAAGTGACCGATTTAAGTATGATTAATATTGAACCTACTAGAATCAGTAAAAAAGAACCAGAAATTATAGATTGTTATTACACAGATTTAGAAGGTAATGAAGATACTGAATTAACTATTGGAGAAGAAGTGTATCTGGTTTTAAAAACTGAAAATAAGATTGGAGAAATTATTGATTTAGATCTATCTAATCATTCTAAAGATTTTGAACACAATGGAGCTATTTTGGAAAATGATTTATTAGAAGATATAAGTATTAATAGTAATCTATTGAAAATAAAACTTAAGATTGTAGCACCTCAAGAAGAACCATCTAAACTTGAAAATGCCTAATTCTATGAGAAAAGATACTATTAAACCACGTAATACTTTAAATATAGTTAAGAAGAAAGTTACTGATGCGTATTTTGCTATAATTAAAACTGAAGAAGTTAAATCTAGCAAAACTCATGCTTACACTTTTGGAGGAACTAATAATACAAAGGGGGATAAGAATAAGCAGAAAATAGCAAAAATAATATTCAATAAACTTAATCCTGAGTTATTAAAAAAGAATCAAGCTACGACTAAAGGTTCAATAGCATCTGCATTAACGAAAGACAGCTATAAAAAAGGAGATATAGTTAACATAACCCTAATTGAAGAAAAAGTAACTTTTGAAAAATTGAAAAAAGGGATTTTAGGACAAGACATTCATGTCATAGTTAAAACTGAAGAATTAAAAGGGGAAACTATAAAAATTAATGTAAATCAAGGAAAAGAAAAGAAGCTTACAGATAAGGATAAAGCTATTAAAATTCAATTCAATGATAAAGAACTGGTACAACCAGAAACAATTGTTGGAGGTTATAAGTTTAATAAAAATATAAATAATAAAGAGGATTATAAAGATTGGGCTATTTTTAAAATAAAAATTGGACCAAAAACTGAAGCTACATTCAATACTTATAATAATACTTTATCTAAAGCTACAGATATTAAAACACATCTTTTTTTATCTGTAGATGGAGGTACTTCTACAATTTACACAGACACCAGCGGAAAAGCCAAAACAGGAAAATCTCCAAATCAATGGTTCAATAAAGAAAGGGAATGGTTTGAATTAAAAAAATGGTGTAATTGTGGAGAGAAATATGATAAGAAATTTCAATGTACAAGATATGGTTCTGTTTATGGGCCAGTTTATTGGGGGAAAACAAAATTAGCCAGTTATAAATCATGGGCAGATTTGATTAAACAGAATAAAGTTACCCAAGATGAAAAAGACATTTTAATTGGAATGTCTGAAAATGAAGGTAAACTAGATAGTGTACAATCTTATGATAGTGAAATTCTAACTGTTGGTGCTATGCAAAAAACAGTAAACCCAAAGGGTGAGGGAGAGTTTACAATTCAAGTCAAAGAATTTAAAACTAGTAATCCAGATAAGTATAAGACCCTTTTTGAGGAATGTGGTTGGACTATTGATAGTGGAAAAATGTATTATAAAGATCCAAATGATGATACTGCTAAAAAAGTCACTGGAGCAGACTTAAAAACTCTAATTAGAAAAGGTTTTACAAAAGCTCAATTTAAAAAGAAATTAAAATGCAAACCATTAGTATCCATAGTCTTTGCCGCTAATGATAAAGATTTTCAAGCTAAACAAGTTGAAGATTTTATTGATAGATTGAGAAATAAAGTTTTGCCTATAAAACCAAAAGGTTATACTTATACTTTGAAAGACTATTTAAAGTCCAAATTAGGAAAAGCTACTGCATTAGATCATCATATTAATAGACCCGGCTATGTAAAAACAGATTTTGGCAAAGCTTTAGATAATTTCTTCATAGCAAAAGACAAAGAAGTAACTGATTTCAATAAAACTGTTAAAGTTGAAAAAGATAAAAAGAAGAAAATAGAAAGAGATCCAAGTAAATGGGGAATAGATCATGGTGCTTATGAAAAGAGTATCTTAGATGATTATGGTAAGAATAGAAGAGGTACAGACATGCCTAACAGGTATAGTAAAATGAAAGCAAAATTATAACGTATCAATTTTTAATTATGAAAACATATAAAAATCTAGTATTATTATTACTGATACTGCTTTTTTTTAGTTGTAAGAATATAGACAATAAAGATTCATCAAGAATTCTAGAGTCTACAATTAAAAATACTTCAAAAATAGAATTACCTCAATTAATCCCAAATTGTGTATTTAAAGATGGAACAGAATTATTTGTAAAAACGAGTATTCAAAACGAACTTCTAGTGTCTCTTAATAATGTCGATAATTTATCTAAATCGCAATTAAAAATAAACCTTAATGAATTAGACTTTATAAACAATGAGATTTCTAATACTAAAATTGAGTGTAATGAAAATTCATTTGTTTTAAAATATATAGAACAATTAGGAAATAATTATTCCAACACTTATCACGTTTTTAACTTAGACGAAAAAACAAAAAAACAAATATGGTCCAAAATATATAGGATTGAAAATACGAGACAAGGTTTTGAAATTTATGGAAAACTGTTGAAACATATAAATATTTCTTCATACGATGGCAACGAAAATAATGAAGCAGACTTATTTTCAATATATTTATTTAATGGTTATCAAGATGGTAAAGAACCCCAAATTAGCACTTTTTATGATACCATAAAATCTAGTGAAAATTTAGCTCTATTTTGTGATAAAATTGTTTTAACCTCTTTGATAAAAAATATTCCAATAGATAAAAAAAACCTTTCTCAATTTAATGCAATCAGCCATATTATCCAAAAAGAGGGCTTTAATAAAGAAGCCATTTTTATTTTAGAGAATATTATAAAAGCTTTTCCAAAAAGTGAAGAAGCATATGTAAAAATAGGCGATGCCTATTGGGAGATAGGAGATCAAGAAAGGGCAAAAAAATTCTATAATTCCCATATCGAATTATCAAATAATGAAAATAAAAAAATACCTCAAAGAGTTTTTACAAGAACTAAATAATTTAAAAATACCTTCTAAAGTTTAGCTCTTTCGTTCCAAAAAATATTTAACAAAAAAAAGCCTCGCATCTCTGCAAGGCTTTACAATTTCTAAAAGTGGTCCCACTTGGGCTCGAACCAAGGACCACCTGATTATGAGTCAGGTGCTCTAACCAACTGAGCTATGGGACCGAAATTGGAGTGCAATATTACTACTTATTTTATTTGTTAGCAAGAAAAATTAATGCTTTATCTCTTGGCACAACTCAATTAAAACTCCATTTGAAGATTTTGGGTGTAAAAAAGCCACCAATTTATTGTCCGCTCCTTTTTTTGGAGTTTCATTTAAAACCTTAAAACCTTCTGTTTTTAAGCGTTTTATTTCTGTTTCAATATCATCTACATCAAAAGCAATATGGTGTATCCCTTCGCCTTTTTTTTCTATAAACTTTGCAATCGGGCTATCTGGTTTTGTAGCCTCTAATAATTCAATTTTATTATCCCCTACTTTAAAAAATGAAGTATCAACACCTTCACGTTCTACACGTTCTGTTTTATAATGTGTTACACCAAGTAATTTAGAAAACAATACATTAGAGTCTTTAAGGTTTTTTACAGCAATACCAATATGTTCAATTTTATTCATTGTTTATCATTTAATTTTTCTCTTGTAAAGAAAACTGTATTTAAACACTATAAATTCTAAATTTAAGTGCGTATTTTGTTTAAAACTAGTATAAAAGTAACATAATCTTTAAATATCCGTTATTTTTGCAGCATGGAAGAAAGTCAAAGACAGAAAAAAATAGGTTCAGTTCTACAACACGATTTAGTAGACGTACTCCAAAGCGCTGCTACGCAAGGCGGTATGCGAGGTGTTTTAATATCGGTATCTAAGGTAAAAGTTACTGTAGATTTATCTGTAGCAAAGGTCTATTTAAGCATTTTTCCTAACGAGAAAGCCAAAACACTTCTAGAAGGTATAAAATCCAATACCCCACTTATTAGACACGAATTGGCACAACGTACTAAACACCAATTAAGACGTATGCCGCATTTAGAGTTTTTTATAGACGACTCACTTGAATATATAGATCAGATAGAAAAATCTTTAAAAGGCAAAGAAAACCCCATTAAAGACCCAAATATTTTAGACAAAAGAAAAAAATCTTAACCACAGCATTGAGTTTCCCTCTATACATAGCCAAACGTTATCTCCGCTCTAAAAGCAGTAATAATGCTATTAATATTATAACATATATCTCACTAGCTGGTGTTATTGTAGGGGCAGCATCGTTATTTATTGTACTTTCTGGTTTTGCAGGATTAAAAGATTTTACATTACAATTTTCTAGTGATGTTGACCCAGATTTAAAAGCCGAAACAGCCATTGGTAAATCGTTTATATTAACAGATAGCGATATTTTTAAGTTAAATGCTCTAGACGATATAGCCATATATTCTAAAATTATAGAAGAGCGTGTTGGTATTCGATGCGACGATAAAAATACCATAGCCACTCTTAAGGGCGTGGATAAAAATTTTCAAGCTGTAGTTAACATTGATGCCATGATTAATTATGGCAACTGGCTAAATCAAAAATCCAATCAAATTGTTGTAGGCTGGGGCATTTCAAATAGTCTATCACTTGGTGTTGTAGATTACAGAAAACCCATAAATATTTATGTGCCAAAACCAGGTAAAGGACAAATAACCTCAACAAAAAATGCATTTAACACCACAAAAGCCGTTAATGTTGGCACGTTTTCTATTAACGAAAATTTAAATGACACCTATGTTTTTGCTCCCATACAATTAGCAAAAAATCTTTTAAATTATAAACACAATCAAGTATCTGCTATAGAATTTAAACTTAAAGATGGTATTGATGCTGCTGTGGCAAGGCCAAAAATTGAAGCTATTTTAGGAGATAAAGTCATCATTAAAAACAGAGCACAATTAAACGATGCGCTCTACAAAATGCTAAATACCGAAAATCTAGCTGTATACTTAATATTTACCCTAGTACTTATTATTGCATTTTTTAACTTTATTGGCTCATTAATCATGATGATGTTAGACAAAAAGAAAAGCCTAGGAACGCTTTTTAACATTGGTGCAACCATAAAAGACATTCGTAAAATATTTTTCTATCAAGGTTGTTTAATGAGTATTATAGGCGGTTTTATTGGTTTGTTTACAGCATTAATTATTACAGCGTTACAAAAGGCATTTGGCTTAGTCATGATAACACCATCGCTAGCTTATCCTGTAACTATAAAAATAGAAAACTTTTTTATAGTATTTTTTACCATTTCAATTCTAGGGATTCTAGCATCTAAAATAGCATCGGTAAGAATTTCAAAAACGTTGGTTCAAGATTATTAATATTTATACCAATTCTTTTTTGTAATTATTGTGAAAGATTTTGCGATTATTTAAAATGCGAAATGGTATTTGGGCAAGTTGCCATAAAAATGGCAAACAGGCTTTCGGCAGTCGCTCTCTTCGAGGAGCTCCAACAAAGCCTCAATCCTTCTTGCAGTGCACCCCTACTTTAAAAATTATGTATTTATAAACCATTTTCTTTAGTTAAAAAAATGGTGTCCTCAACTTTAGAAATTAAAAAAAATAGGATTTCAGTTTTTCTATGCTCAGTTGGTCTTTTCCATTCTCCTTGGTAAGTAACAGAATCAACAGAAATGCTTATTTTATTTTTATTAATAAAAGTATATTTACCAACTACAGTTGTAAAATAGTCATTTCCGCATGGCGCAACGTATTCACTACTAAAATTAATTTTATTAAAACGAGTTAAGTTTCCAGCAAATTTTCTTTGAGTGAATTTATTTAATTTATACCTTTTAATATTTGGGTTTAACCCTAAAATTTTATCCGTTATCCAAGTCTCTCTTTCTAGTTCAGCTTTAAAAATATTTTCTTCATTTTTAATCTGTTGCGCGCTAACTTTACAAGTTATTGCTAGTAATATTAGTAACGTCAATGTATAAATGACATGTTTTTTTATCATAAGAAGACCCCCTTTAATATCAAGATGCAAAATTGTTCATTAATAAACACCTTTTTGTTAATCAAGCTTTATTTACAAAATCGATTAACTAAAATAATCTATTCTGTAAACTCATACCCAGCAAACTTCTCTAAAACCTCATTAAAGGCAGCAAAGACATCTTGAGAATGGTCCGAAGTTACCATTTTCATGCGGTATTCTTTAAAATGCGGAATGCCTTTAAAATAATTGGTATAATGGCGTCGGGTTTCAAAAACACCTAAAATTTCGCCTTTCCAGTCAATAGCCATTTGTAAATGCCTACGAGCAGCTTCCACACGTTCTTCAAGAGAAATGGGTGCCAAATGTTTACCCGTTTCAAAAAAGTGCTTTACTTGCTTAAAAAACCAAGGGTTTCCTATACTAGCACGACCTATCATGGCGCCATCTAACCCAAATTCGTCACGCATTAAAGCGGCTTTTTCGGGCGTATCTACATCGCCATTTCCAAAAACAGGAATGTGCATACGCGAATTATTTTTTACTTGGGCAATGGGTTTCCAATCGGCATCACCTTTGTACATTTGTGCCCGCGTACGACCGTGTATAGCAATAGCTTTACAACCTACATCTTGTAAACGCTCTGCAACCTCAACAATTTTTATAGAATCGTGGTCCCAGCCCAAACGGGTTTTTACAGTAATTGGTATATGGGTGCGTTTTACCATTTCGGCAGTTAGCTTTTCCATTAAACAGATATCTTTTAAAATACCTGCGCCTGCGCCTTTACTTACTACTTTTTTTACAGGGCAACCAAAATTAATATCAATAATATCTGGTTTAGAAGCCGTAACAATATCAATGGTTTGTAGCATGCTATCTAAATTGGCTCCAAATATTTGAATCCCCACTGGACGTTCTTTTTCATAAATATCCAACTTCATAACGCTTTTTGCAGCGTTACGTATTAACCCTTCGCTAGATACAAACTCGGTATATACAACATCGGCACCTTGCTCCTTGCATAAAGCACGAAAGGGTGGGTCACTTACATCTTCCATAGGTGCTAAAAGCAATGGAAAATCGGGGAGTTCTATGTTATCTATTTTTACCAAGTGATATTAATTTGGTGCAAAATTAAGAATTATTTCTTGATAAATTTTTTGACACGTACTCTATTAGACTTCAGATGAATTTTAACAATATAAATACCTTCTGTAAAAGCAGATACATCAATGCTTTTGGCATTTCCAGAATAAATTTTAGTTAACTTAGTATCAAATATTTCAATAAAAACTATTTCAGAACCTTCAACTTTTAAAATATGGTTGACAGGATTGGGATATAAAACGATAGCATTCTCATTTGCGAAAGAAGTAATTGATAGCAAATCATCATTTGTTGAAAATGATATGAGTTTTGCATCATCAGAAACTGTAATTGGTCCTACAGAAATTGAAAAAGATTCTGAAGTTACTAAATAGCTGTTTTCATCTACAAAAGCAATGGCCTCTACTTGTTCTTGAGCTAATGAAGATAGAACAGTTTGCGTATTTGTTCCAGAAAAAATAGTGTCCGTATTAAAATCTTCACTCGCCCAAACAAAAGGTTGTAGAACATTATTATAGCCAACCAAATATAATTTTCCTGTAGCATTATTATAAGTCCCTCCAGTAATTAATCCGCCACTATTTAGAGTTGTTAATTGAGGGTTTACCGAATACGGATCTAAAAGGTTTGATGTTTTTGGAATAGTATATGCTTTAGTTACTCCATCTACCCAATTTTTTGTGAACAATATTAGGTTATTAGCATCAATAGAAACCAAAGCTTCTGCGTCCCAAATGGTATTATTGGGGTTTGAAATTGTATTTGTTTGATCAGCATATTCAAAAGCAATTGTTTCTGCCGTTACATTTGTTCTATTAATATAATCGGTTTTATTAATCTTATAGATTTTTAAATCTGTTCTGTTTCCGTTATTATTACCAATATCGCCTACATAAATTGATGTATCGTCTTGTGTAATATCTTCCCAATCTACGTTTACAGCATTGCTTATAGTAATAATTCTAGTAATTTGTTCAGTCATCATATCTATTTCATAAAGCTTGTTTTCACCTCCTGAATCGTTATGCGTAATAAGTTTATTATTAAAAACGATAACTCCTGAAGACTCCTTTAAGCTTGAAGGCAATAGAAACTGTTCTGTAACATTATTTATTTGAGAAAAAGCACTAAAAAGTCCTAAAACAAAAAATGAGATGGAAACTATAATCTTCATAAATCTATAATTTGTATTGTGGGTTAAATGTACCATAAAAACATCTATATTTATAAAAAAATTAGCTTTTACAAACCCCTTTTAAACCCTACTTATTCACTTATACCATTAACATTAACTCCGTTTTAAAACACCTCACTTTTTTGCAATGTATAGCTATTATTATGTTACTATCCGTTTAAGTATTTGTGGTATATTGATTTCGGCTTATTAAAACCCAAAGACCATATAAACCCAAAAAAATCTCAGCAAAAGTTCCAAAAACATACCAAAAAGAGGGTGTGCCGTCAATGGTAAAACTTATAAGCCTACCAAAACCCAAACCTAACATAAATACAAGATTTGTTATTAAAGCTAATTTTAAATACTGTGCTTTAAATAATCCTAAAATCCATAATATTGAAAACCCTAAATACAATCCCATTATAGCTTTAAAGAAGTTATGCTCATCAACGGTATTTAAATGAATATCAAACTGCAAATTGGGATTAAAACCATAAACAAAAGATACAGGTACAACGATTAAAATTGAAATGATTAAATGTATTTTATTAATAAAATCTTGTCTGGTTTTTATCATAATTTTAAATAATTATATGTTAATACCATTTCCGCATTGAAATGACCGTAATAAAACGCCCTTTTTCCCTTTCTACTTCAACATAAAAAGAAATCGTAACTAAGGCTATGCTTTATTTTTCTATTTCGTATAAAGAAAAAAATCATCATTTTATTTTACAGTAATTTCAATACAGAAATGGTATAAAAATACTAAAGACCAGTCAGGTTTTAAAAACCTAACAAATCTAACTTATAAAACTCAACTAAAAACCTATATCTTTGTGACATCTTTTTTAGAGAGATTCCTTTATGAAAAACATTAGAAATTTTTGCATTATAGCACACATAGATCACGGAAAAAGTACACTTGCTGATCGCTTATTAGATTTTACAGGCTCAGTAACCGCTAGAGAAAAACAAGACCAGTTACTCGATAGTATGGATTTAGAGCGCGAGCGTGGTATTACCATTAAATCTCATGCCATTCAAATGGATTATGAGTTTGAAGGTGAAAAATATGTTTTAAATCTTATTGATACGCCAGGGCATGTAGATTTTTCATATGAAGTCTCACGGTCTATCGCAGCCTGCGAAGGGGCCTTATTAATTGTAGATGCTGCACAAAGCATACAAGCGCAAACCATTTCTAATTTATACTTAGCTCTAGAAAACGATTTAGAAATTATCCCAGTTTTAAATAAAGTTGACTTACCAAGTGCAAACCCCGAAGAAGTAACCGACGATATTGTAGATTTATTAGGTTGCGACCCTGATGAAGTTATTCATGCCAGTGGAAAAACAGGTTTTGGTGTAGATAATATTTTATCTGCTATTATTGACCGAGTTCCTGCTCCAAAAGGAGACCCAAATGCACCATTGCAAGCCTTAATTTTCGATTCTGTTTACAACACGTTTAGAGGCATTGAAACTTATTTTAGAGTTTTTAATGGGGAAATTAAAAAAGGACAAAAAATTAAATTCGTTGCTACAGATAAAGAATATTTTGCCGACGAAGTTGGTACCTTAAAATTAACACAAGTTGCAAAACAAAGTGTAAAAACTGGCGATGTTGGTTATCTTATTACCGGAATAAAAACCGCCAAAGAAGTTAAAGTAGGTGATACTATTACAGATTTTGCTAAACCAACAACCAATATTGTTGAAGGTTTTGAAGACGTAAAACCTATGGTATTTGCTGGTATTTACCCTGTTGATACCGAAGATTATGAAGAGCTTCGTAACTCTATGGAAAAACTACAGCTTAATGACGCCTCATTGGTTTTTGCTCCAGAAAGTTCTGCAGCACTAGGTTTTGGTTTTCGTTGTGGTTTTTTAGGAATGCTCCATATGGAAATTATCCAAGAACGTTTAGAACGTGAGTTTGACATGACGGTGATTACAACGGTTCCCAATGTATCTTATCATGCCTTTACAAATAAAAACCCTGAGGAAGCTTTTATTGTAAACAACCCATCAGATTTACCAGACCCGTCAACCATAAATCGGGTAGAAGAGCCTTATATTAAAGCAACTATTATTACCAAATCTGATTTTGTTGGTAATGTAATGTCCCTTTGTATTGAAAAACGTGGTATTATTATTAATCAAACGTATTTAACACCAGAGCGTGTAGAATTAACTTTTGAAATGCCTTTAGCTGAAATTGTTTTCGATTTTTATGATCGTTTAAAAACAGTTTCAAAAGGCTATGCGTCTTTTGATTACTCGCCAATTGGTATGAAGCAATCAAAATTAGTTCGTTTAGATATTTTATTAAATGCACAACCTGTTGATGCGCTTTCTGCTTTAATTCATGCTGATAACGCTCAAAATATTGGTAAAAAAATGTGTGAAAAGTTGAGAGAATTAATTCCGCGTCAGCAATTCGATATTCCTATTCAAGCTGCTATTGGTGCTAAAATTGTTTCTAGAGAAACTATTAAAGCCCTTCGTAAAGATGTTACTGCTAAATGTTACGGTGGCGATATTTCGCGTAAACGTAAACTTCTTGAAAAACAGAAAAAAGGAAAAAAACGTATGCGCCAAGTTGGTAATGTAGAAATAC
This sequence comes from uncultured Algibacter sp., assembly GCA_947499935.1. Classification (GTDB taxonomy): domain Bacteria; phylum Bacteroidota; class Bacteroidia; order Flavobacteriales; family Flavobacteriaceae; genus CANMQH01. The sequence goes on from CANMQH010000004.1 coordinate 208,987, forward strand.
CTCAACAAGCATTTATGGCGGTGCTTAAGTTGAATGATTAAGGCTTTAGAATATCGAAATAAAGAAACAAGCAATTATGAAATTGTTGTTTTTTACGTTATGGACTATTTATTTTTATAACTCAACAAGAAAAAACAACTATTGTTAATTTAGATAAAACGTGGCTATTTCTTATTTATAGAAAAATAAATCAGTTTCAAATAAACCCTTTCTCTTCTGCAATTCTAAACAAATCTTTATCATTATCTACTAAAAACATTTCTTTTAAAATACGCTTTCTTCTTTCTAAAGCTGAAATAGAAAGTGGCAAGATTTCTGCTAATTCGCTTAATTTTGAGCCTTGTGATAACTCATGCAATATTTTTCTATCAATAGTGTCTAATAATAATTCGTTTGAGGTTTGCCTTCGCATAAATTCTATAACAGTTTTACTGTAATAAGGAATATTATTAACGATATTATTCATAGCTAATATTAGTTCTTTAGGATCTAAATCATTTTTAATTAAAAACCCATCGGGGTTAACATTTTTAAAAATATTATTAATCCTATAATTATCATTATATGTTGTTGCTATAACGATCTTAACATCTGATAATAGTACTCTTATCTTTTTACCTAAATCTTCTCCTGAGGTTATTTCACCATCTGCAGATGGCGGTAATTTAATATCAAGAAAAACAATATTAATAGATTGTTTTTTTACATCTTCTTGTATTTTTAAATATGCAGTATCACAATCATTAGCGATATCAATATTAAAATCAAATTCATTATTTTCAGCTTTTATACGCTCTAAAGAACTAATATAAACATCGATAATTAAAGGGTGATCCTCAATAATTAAAACATTGTATGTACTCATAGTTTTATTAGAATTAAACCGGGATAGTTATAATTAATACAGTCCCTTTATTAGGTATAGAGTTTATTTTAAAGACCCCATTTATTTTTAAAACTCTAGACTTGATGTTTTTTAACCCTATACCTTCTTTTTTTAATTTAGAGTTAAAACCAACACCATTGTCTTCTACCTTCAAATATAATATGTTTGCTTTTAAAGAAAAATTAATAACTACATGCTTTGCGCTTGCATGTTTGATGATATTTTGTACAGATTCTTGAATAATTCTAAAAATATTAACCTTAATGGTATCTTCAATAGCTTTAAATTTAACATTATTAGTAAATATCTTATAGCTAAACTTACCTATGCTACTTTTATCGCTTATATAATGGTCTATTAATGACTCGAAATCTGTTTTTAATTCTAGAACATCGCCTTTTAACTCATGAGAGACATCGCGTATATCTTTTTCTATCTCTTGCATTTCTTTTAAAAACGTTCTATAGTTTTGCATTGTATCTTTATCGCCTTTTAACTCTAAAAAACCCATACCTATTCGGGTGCCAAACAAATGGCTTAATATACCATCATGCAAATCTTCGGCTATTCTATGGCGTTCTTGCAACCTAACCGCTTCTAATTTATCTTTTTGCTTTAGCATAAGCATATAAATCTCTTCGTTAGATTTTTGCTGCTCTCTATCGTATACAAGTTGTTTGTTTCTAGAACGCTGGCGTTTAATAAAATATAATAGTCCTAAAAATAATATAGTGCCACCACTAATAGCAAGTATTAAGAAATTTTGATTGGTTAACTGTTTGGTTTT